>NZ_JALNTR010000028.1:0-402 GCF_023161755.1 Vibrio sp. 1CM23M | reverse complement strand
AAATCTTCATCGACCAACTCATACTTCACAACGCCATCGGCACCTTCATCAACCGTGAATAACCCATTAATAATGGTATCTTCAGATTGATCTGAACCAATTCCAGTAAGATCGTCTTCATCGACAACAGTTTCACCGGTCGGCGCCGTCATAACAGGCACATCATCGAGCACCTCGATTGGCAATACATACTGATTAGAATCATCGCCATCGCCATCAACCGCAACGACATCGAATGGAATCGTTGAGGTATTGGAATTCGGACTTGTTGGATGATTTAGAGGACCTAACAACGTAAAGGTATAAGAGCCATCATCACCTAATGCCAACGTGAAGATTGGCGTTCCACTTGTCGTCGTACCTTGATAGGTCGTTGTGTTAGCCGCCCCTGTGATTTCTGTA
>NZ_JALNTR010000027.1:0-549 GCF_023161755.1 Vibrio sp. 1CM23M | reverse complement strand
GTTAATAGCGCTATCTCTTGACGTTAGCAACAGAAGAAGCACCGGCTAACTCCGTGCCAGCAGCCGCGGTAATACGGAGGGTGCGAGCGTTAATCGGAATTACTGGGCGTAAAGCGCATGCAGGTGGTTCATTAAGTCAGATGTGAAAGCCCGGGGCTCAACCTCGGAACTGCATTTGAAACTGGTGAACTAGAGTACTGTAGAGGGGGGTAGAATTTCAGGTGTAGCGGTGAAATGCGTAGAGATCTGAAGGAATACCAGTGGCGAAGGCGGCCCCCTGGACAGATACTGACACTCAGATGCGAAAGCGTGGGGAGCAAACAGGATTAGATACCCTGGTAGTCCACGCCGTAAACGATGTCTACTTGGAGGTTGTGGCCTTGAGCCGTGGCTTTCGGAGCTAACGCGTTAAGTAGACCGCCTGGGGAGTACGGTCGCAAGATTAAAACTCAAATGAATTGACGGGGGCCCGCACAAGCGGTGGAGCATGTGGTTTAATTCGATGCAACGCGAAGAACCTTACCTACTCTTGACATCCAGAGAAGCCAG
>NZ_JALNTR010000026.1:0-899 GCF_023161755.1 Vibrio sp. 1CM23M | reverse complement strand
TCGCCTGTTACGTCAGTTGTACGGAAGTAGAACTGTGGACGGTAACCTTTGAAGAAAGGAGTGTGACGGCCGCCTTCGTCTTTAGAAAGTACGTATACTTCAGACTCAAACTTAGTGTGTGGGTTGATAGAACCTTTCGCAGAAAGTACTTGACCACGTTCAACGTCATCACGCTTAGTACCACGTAGAAGTGCACCAACGTTCTCACCTGCACGACCTTCGTCAAGCAGTTTACGGAACATTTCAACACCAGTACAAGTAGTAAGAGTAGTCTCTTTGATACCAACGATTTCTACTTCGTCACCTACACGTAGGATACCGCGCTCGATACGACCAGTTACAACAGTACCACGACCTTGGATTGAGAATACATCTTCAATTGGTAGTAGGAACGGTTGGTCAACTGCACGCTCTGGCTCAGGAATGTAAGAATCTAGTGCTTCTGCAAGCTCAACGATCTTGTCTTCCCACTGCTTCTCGCCGTTTAGTGCGCCAAGTGCAGAACCTTGGATAACTGGTAGGTCATCACCTGGGAAGTCGTATTCAGAAAGAAGTTCACGAACTTCCATCTCAACTAGCTCAAGTAGCTCTTCGTCATCAACCATGTCACATTTGTTCATGAATACGATGATGTAAGGGATACCAACTTGACGACCAAGTAGGATGTGCTCACGAGTTTGAGGCATAGGGCCGTCAGTCGCAGCAACAACTAGGATACCGCCGTCCATTTGTGCAGCACCAGTGATCATGTTTTTAACATAATCCGCGTGTCCTGGACAGTCTACGTGTGCGTAGTGACGTGCTGGAGTGTCGTACTCAACGTGAGAAGTTGCGATTGTGATACCGCGCTCACGCTCTTCTGGAGCGTTATCGATAGATGCGAAATCTTTAGCAACACC
>NZ_JALNTR010000025.1:0-980 GCF_023161755.1 Vibrio sp. 1CM23M | reverse complement strand
GATCGTCTCCAACGCTCGATACTGTATACCTTGATCGGAGTGAAACAAAAGCTCGTGACCTAAGGGCTGCCTTTGTTCCCAAGCCTTATTCAGGCTTCTTAGCACTAACTTTGCGTTATTAATGCGACTTGTCGACCAACCAATCACTTTGCGTGAAAACAAATCTAAGACGACGCACAGGTATTGCCAACCATCAGTACAGCGCACCTGAGTTATATCTGACACCCAAACTCGATCGGGTTTATCCACCTTAAATTGACGGGCAAGAATGTTATAGGCAGGTATAAGCGTATTTTGTTTTGGCGCTCGTCCATATCGCTTCTTGCTCGCGCAAGAGCGATAGCCCATATTCTGCAGAAGCCTCTGTACTCGCTTTTTATTACAAATAAAGCCGTTAGCGATTGCTGCTTCCCAAAGCTTTCGATAGCCTGGAATACAATACTGAGCTTTGCTTTCTCTCCTCAAGTAGTGACTTAAAGACTCATTGTCTGTCTCTCGCTTCGATGGTTTCCTTGTTAGCCACTTGTAATAACCCGCTTTAGAAACGCCCAACCATTGGCATAGTCGTATGACAGGAAGCTTCACACTGGCCTTCTTAAGGATATACTCGAACCTTATTCTTTTTGGCTGTCGAAGAAAGCCTTCGCTTCCTTTAAGAAATCATTCTCCACCTCTGCCATCTCAAGCTTCTTTTTCAATTGACGGATCTCTTTCTCCAGTTGTGCAACGGATTTTTCGGGGCCGTGGTTAGGTATTGGGAGGGAGTTAGTCTTTTTCGATGTCATTTGGCATCTCCATTTAGAAAGTAGCACCGGCGATATTCCTAAGGATAGTGCTACTGACTTAACGGTATCAGAAGAATCGAGAGATCGCTGAACAGCTTCTCGTTTAAATTCGTCTGTATATTGTCTTTGTGATTTTACTTTCATGACACTCAATGCTCTGTATTAAGTGTCTACTTTTATGGGGTCACATCAGAT
>NZ_JALNTR010000024.1:0-1161 GCF_023161755.1 Vibrio sp. 1CM23M | reverse complement strand
TACGCCTTTCATCGCCTCTGACTGCCAAGGCATCCACCGTGTACGCTTAGTCACTTAACCATACAACCCGAAAGGGTTTCTATTTGCTTTCACTTTAAAAAGTGAAGACAAATAAGCGTATGGCAACTAACCAAGGTTTTTGGTTGTCATCAAGAAGGGTTAATTCTTGATAACTGTTTGCCGGACTCAATTGTGATTCAAACAAGTTTGAATCGAATACAAGACACTTGAATGTGTTTGTTGTGTTTATCTAATGAAAGATAAACATTGAGAACTTTTAAATTTGATTGAATTACTCGTAAGTAATCAATCAGTCAGCTTTCCAAATTGTTAAAGAGCTAGATATTTCAAAAGAAATAACCATTTTTAAAGATTCTTAAGGAAGAACACTTAAAGATGGTGGAGCTATGCGGGATCGAACCGCAGACCTCCTCGCTGCCAGCGAGGCGCTCTCCCAGCTGAGCTATAGCCCCATCTGGAAAAGTATTTCCTACTCTTAACTTATTAAACCATCAATCTGTGTGGGTACTCATCGTAAATATCTTCGTATAAGGAGGTGATCCAGCCCCAGGTTCCCCTAGGGCTACCTTGTTACGACTTCACCCCAGTCATGAACCACAAAGTGGTGAGCGTCCTCCCCGAAAGGTTAAACTACCCACTTCTTTTGCAGCCCACTCCCATGGTGTGACGGGCGGTGTGTACAAGGCCCGGGAACGTATTCACCGTGACATTCTGATTCACGATTACTAGCGATTCCGACTTCATGGAGTCGAGTTGCAGACTCCAATCCGGACTACGACGCACTTTTTGGGATTCGCTCACTATCGCTAGCTTGCTGCCCTCTGTATGCGCCATTGTAGCACGTGTGTAGCCCTACTCGTAAGGGCCATGATGACTTGACGTCGTCCCCACCTTCCTCCGGTTTATCACCGGCAGTCTCCCTGGAGTTCCCGACATTACTCGCTGGCAAACAAGGATAAGGGTTGCGCTCGTTGCGGGACTTAACCCAACATTTCACAACACGAGCTGACGACAGCCATGCAGCACCTGTCTCAGAGCTCCCGAAGGCACACCTGCGTCTCCGCTGGCTTCTCTGGATGTCAAGAGTAGGTAAGGTTCTTCGCGTTGCATCGAATTAAACCACATGCTCCACCGCTTGTG
>NZ_JALNTR010000023.1:0-2620 GCF_023161755.1 Vibrio sp. 1CM23M | reverse complement strand
GCTCCCCTTGCAAGACTTGAACTTGCGACATACGGATTAACAGTCCGCCGTTCTACCAACTGAACTAAAGGGGAATTATTCTTAAAGCTTTAAAGAAATGGTGCCGACTACCGGAGTCGAACTGGTGACCTACTGATTACAAGTCAGTTGCTCTACCTACTGAGCTAAGTCGGCACATAATATTTCTTTGTGCTTTACTGTTGTTGTCTAGGACACCAACAAATAAATTGTGGTGCCCGGAGGCGGAATCGAACCACCGACACGAGGATTTTCAATCCTCTGCTCTACCGACTGAGCTATCCGGGCGACGAGGTGTATTAAACGTGTTTTCGCGTTCTGGGTCAACATTAAATTGCAAAAAAAGTATCGTTTGATGTTTTTCTATACTTAGTGGGTTGTTTTTGCTCATTTGGGGTGAAAAACCTAGGTCTAGCATGCCCTAATAGATAGTAAAACTACGGTTAACTACACTGAATGGGCGCCGAAATAAAAAAAGCACGTATGAAAACGTGCTTTTTTATTTAAAAAATTTCTAGAGAGTTTAGTGTTTTACTTCAAACCTATTAACCCAAGCTTCTAATTCATTAGAAAGGGAGGCGAGAGTTTGGGTACTGTTATGACTTTCTGTCACGACATTGCTCAGTTGGTTGCCGCTCTCTTCGATCATGTTGATACGCTTCGATATATCATCGCTCACCTGAGTCTGCTCAGCGGCCGCTGTTGCGATTTGATGACTCATTGATGAAATCGACTCTAATGCGACAACAATCTGTTGTAGTGCTTCAGAGGCGTTTTGAGACTCTGTTACGGTGCTTTCACTGGTCGCGGCACAAACTTCCATAGTTTGAATTGCGTTGCGAGATCCGTCTTGAAGGTTATTAATCATTAACTGAATTTCTTTGGTGCTTGATTGTGTTCGACCTGCAAGGTTACGAACCTCATCTGCTACAACCGCAAATCCACGGCCTTGTTCGCCAGCTCGAGCTGCTTCAATGGCTGCGTTAAGTGCCAACAGGTTAGTTTGCTCCGCTATATCACCAATCACATCTAATACTTTCGCAATGTTGTTTACATCGTTATCTAGGTTAGCGACAGCTTCGCTTGCTGTGCCTAGTTGGCCTGCTAGGCCTTGGATGTTGTCTACTGTGTTGTGAATCAGTTGTTGGGTATGCTGGCTCTGTTTATCGGCCTCGTCGGTGTTGCGGGCGGTATCGCTAGCTGAATCAGCAACGTTATTGGCTGAAGAGGCCATCTCGGTCATTGCTGTCGCAATCATCTCTGTTGATTGCTGTTGGGTCTCTGTTAGTTGAGCAATTGACCCAGCACGGTCTTCTACGCGCTGCAGTTCTCCCCTTAATGCCAGCATTGAAGCGTCCAGGTTTGATACCAACTCAGCCAGTGACTTACTCATTTGTTGTACGGCGTGGTAAATACTGCCGTCTGTCGCCTGAGTTTCGAAAGAGGTTTGAATTCGACCTTGTGCTACGGCTTGTACAGCTTCTCTTACATCTTTAGGTTCGCCACCAAGAAGCGCTAGCATGCGTTTAATAGATACAATTAGGCTCGATAGAATAAGACCAGCAATCACGACACAAAGGAACAGCTGCCATTGAGCGGTAGACCAGAAACGAGCGTTAACTTCATTGAACCCGATACCTGTGCCGACAACCCAGCCCCAATGTGGTGTTTTTTCTGCTATAGACAGTTTCTCTTCAATCGTTCCATCTGGCAGTTTTTGTGTCCAGGTGTACTCAATGATTTGCCCAGTACGATTACCAAGTACTCTTTGGATTAGCTGACCAACACTATTCCCGTTGCCATCTTTAAAGTCGTTAAAGCTGGTTCCGTGTAGTTGAGGATCTAATGGTGTCGCGACAAACGTCATGTTCTCATCGGCTACGTAAACATATTCATTATCTTTATAGATGTTGTTACGTAGAAGACGAGTAGCTAGTTGCTTAGCTTGCTCTTCTTCTAGAGTGCCATCAATCGCCATTTTTTCGACTTCAGTAAGGATGCTGTATGCACTCTTAAATAGCTCGGTCACGCGAGCTTTGTTGTCCATGTTGCTCGCGACTCTCAATGTCCATAAACCAGTAGCAGTCAGTGCTAGCAGGGCGATCAAGATGATGCCCGATAATAAGTAAGCTTGCGTTTTTAGTTTCATATTTCCCCGCGCAGCGATTCAATAATTAGTATTAGGTATAATTCATCGAATCTTAATCTAAGTGGTGTAAGGCAGATATTAGAAAGACATCAAAATATGATAGAGGTTAAATTTTCGAAGAAAAAAAAGTAACAGAACTTGGTTCTGTTTGTTTTAATGTGAAGATTAGCGTGTCATGAACTTTGGGGTGAATTGTTCTGTCGAAGTGGGGGACTCTTTATAGAACTTAGAATCTGCTGCTGTAGTAAGAGTACTAGAAGGAGATAACTCAATTTATCGAGACTGATTAAGAGTAGAGTAGATGAGTATATTGAATAGAGCTTGCTTTTGTTTAAACGAAAAAAAGCCAAGTCTTTCGACTTGGCTTTCTTGAATGTGGCTCCCCTTGCAAGACTTGAACTTGCGACATACGGATTAACAGTCCGCCGTTCTACCAACTGAACTAAAGGGGAA
>NZ_JALNTR010000022.1:0-2800 GCF_023161755.1 Vibrio sp. 1CM23M | reverse complement strand
ACCCTTTCGGGTTGTATGGTTAAGTGACTAAGCGTACACGGTGGATGCCTTGGCAGTCAGAGGCGATGAAAGGCGTAATAACTTGCGATAAGCCCAGATTAGGTAGTAATAACCTTTTGAGTCTGGGATTCCTGAATGGGGAAACCCACTTACATAAGTAAGTATCCTGTTGTGAATACATAGCAACAGGAGGCAAACCGGGGGAACTGAAACATCTAAGTACCCCGAGGAAGAGAAATCAACCGAGATTCCGAAAGTAGCGGCGAGCGAAATTGGATTAGCCCTTAAGCTTTTAATGAGACAGATGAAGGCTCTGGAAAGTGCCGCAGTAAAGGGTGATAGCCCCGTAATCGACATCTCATAATCAGTGAAAACGAGTAGGGCGGGACACGTGATATCCTGTCTGAATATGGGGGGACCATCCTCCAAGGCTAAATACTACTGACTGACCGATAGTGAACCAGTACCGTGAGGGAAAGGCGAAAAGAACCCCTGTGAGGGGAGTGAAATAGAACCTGAAACCGTGTACGTACAAGCAGTAGGAGCACCTTCGTGGTGTGACTGCGTACCTTTTGTATAATGGGTCAGCGACTTAATTTTAGTAGCAAGGTTAACCGTTTAGGGGAGCCGTAGGGAAACCGAGTCTTAACTGGGCGTACAGTTGCTAGGATTAGACCCGAAACCAGGTGATCTAGCCATGGGCAGGTTGAAGGTTGAGTAACATCAACTGGAGGACCGAACCGACTAATGTTGAAAAATTAGCGGATGACTTGTGGCTAGGGGTGAAAGGCCAATCAAACCTGGAGATAGCTGGTTCTCCCCGAAAGCTATTTAGGTAGCGCCTCGGACGAATACTACTGGGGGTAGAGCACTGTTAAGGCTAGGGGGTCATCCCGACTTACCAACCCTTTGCAAACTCCGAATACCAGTAAGTACTATCCGGGAGACACACGGCGGGTGCTAACGTCCGTCGTGGAGAGGGAAACAACCCAGACCGCCAGCTAAGGTCCCAAAGTATAGCTAAGTGGGAAACGATGTGGGAAGGCTCAGACAGCCAGGATGTTGGCTTAGAAGCAGCCATCATTTAAAGAAAGCGTAATAGCTCACTGGTCGAGTCGGCCTGCGCGGAAGATGTAACGGGGCTAAGCTATACACCGAAGCTGCGGCTACGTACCTTAGGGTATGTGGGGTAGGGGAGCGTTCTGTAAGCCGTTGAAGGTGGTCTGTAAGGGCTGCTGGAGGTATCAGAAGTGCGAATGCTGACATGAGTAACGATAAAGGGAGTGAAAAACTCCCTCGCCGGAAGACCAAGGGTTCCTGTCCAACGTTAATCGGGGCAGGGTAAGTCGACTCCTAAGGCGAGGCCGAAAGGCGTAGTCGATGGGAAACAGGTTAATATTCCTGTACTTCTTACAATTGCGATGGGGGGACGGAGAAGGCTAGGTGGGCCTGGCGACGGTTGTCCAGGTTCAAGTACGTAGGCGGGTGGTTTAGGTAAATCCGGACCGCTACTAACGCTGAGATACGATGTCGAGCTACTACGGTAGTGAAGTCATTGATGCCATGCTTCCAGGAAAAGCCTCTAAGCTTCAGATTGTAAGGAATCGTACCCCAAACCGACACAGGTGGTCGGGTAGAGAATACCAAGGCGCTTGAGAGAACTCGGGTGAAGGAACTAGGCAAAATGGTACCGTAACTTCGGGAGAAGGTACGCTCTTATCAGTGAAGTCCCTTGCGGATGGAGCAGACGAGAGTCGCAGATACCAGGTGGCTGCAACTGTTTATTAAAAACACAGCACTGTGCAAAATCGTAAGATGACGTATACGGTGTGACGCCTGCCCGGTGCCGGAAGGTTAATTGATGGGGTTAGACTTCGGTCGAAGCTCTTGATCGAAGCCCCGGTAAACGGCGGCCGTAACTATAACGGTCCTAAGGTAGCGAAATTCCTTGTCGGGTAAGTTCCGACCTGCACGAATGGCGTAATGATGGCCACGCTGTCTCCACCCGAGACTCAGTGAAATTGAAATCGCTGTGAAGATGCAGTGTACCCGCGGCTAGACGGAAAGACCCCGTGAACCTTTACTACAGCTTGGCACTGAACATTGAACCTACATGTGTAGGATAGGTGGGAGACTTTGAAACCGCGTCGCTAGATGTGGTGGAGTCGTCCTTGAAATACCACCCTTGTAGTTTTGATGTTCTAACGTTGGTCCCTGAATCGGGATTACGGACAGTGCCTGGTGGGTAGTTTGACTGGGGCGGTCTCCTCCCAAAGAGTAACGGAGGAGCACGAAGGTGGGCTAAACACGGTTGGACATCGTGTGGTTAGTGCAATGGCATAAGCCCGCTTGACTGCGAGAATGACAATTCGAGCAGGTGCGAAAGCAGGTCATAGTGATCCGGTGGTTCTGAATGGAAGGGCCATCGCTCAACGGATAAAAGGTACTCCGGGGATAACAGGCTGATACCGCCCAAGAGTTCATATCGACGGCGGTGTTTGGCACCTCGATGTCGGCTCATCACATCCTGGGGCTGAAGTCGGTCCCAAGGGTATGGCTGTTCGCCATTTAAAGTGGTACGCGAGCTGGGTTTAGAACGTCGTGAGACAGTTCGGTCCCTATCTGCCGTGGGCGTTGGAAAATTGAAAGGGGCTGCTCCTAGTACGAGAGGACCGGAGTGGACGAACCTCTGGTGTTCGGGTTGTCATGCCAATGGCATTGCCCGGTAGCTAAGTTCGGAATCGATAACCGCTGAAAGCATCTAAGCGGGAAGCGAGCCTTGAGATGAGTTTTCCCTGGC
>NZ_JALNTR010000021.1:0-3068 GCF_023161755.1 Vibrio sp. 1CM23M | reverse complement strand
GTAGTTCAGTTGGTTAGAATACCGGCCTGTCACGCCGGGGGTCGCGGGTTCGAGTCCCGTCCACTCCGCCACTTATTAGAAAGCCTAGTCTTATGACTAGGCTTTCGTCGTTTCTGGGTATCGATAATTTGGTCTCCGATCAACGAGTCCCGGTCGCCTGAGATCCCAGCCACTCCGCTACTTATATGAAGCCTCGCTAGAAATAGCGGGGCTTTTTTGCATCTAAATTATAGTTTTTCGCACGTCAGTCGAATAATTTGCACAAAGACTCCCCGTAGCCTGTAGCCTAGGTGTTCCCCAAAACCAACCCTATGACTATGGACTACATCATTTCTGATTCCAGCTGTGAGGTGACTCGATTATGATTTCAAACGTATGTAGCTTTAAGTTTAGTATTCAGATACTCGAACCATACGCGCTGTAATACCAATTCCATTAAATTCATGATCTAATATAGACTCTGAAAGGAGCCTATATGAACTCAGATTTATCAAAACTTATCGGCGCAACCTCCAACGCGAGGTTGAGGCTAAGATTACTCGCTGTCTCTCACTTTATCGATGGTAAAAATCGAACTGAAATCGCGTCATTTCTTAAAGTCAGTCGTCTCAGTGTGAATAAATGGATCAAGGCCTATCTTGATTTTGGTGTTGAAGGGTTAGTAGAAAAACCTCATACAGGAAGACCTTCCAGACTCACTATTGAGCAAAAAAAACATCTTAAAGAATACGTCACTTCAAATGCAATAAAACCTGAGGGTGGGCGCTTACAAGGGAGTGACATCACACAATTCATCCTTGATGAATTTGATATATCTTACCAACCATCGGGTGTATACCGCTTACTGCATGAACTTAATTTGAGTTGGATAACGACACGTTCAAAGCACCCAAAACAATCAGAAGAAGCTCAAGAATTTTTTAAAAAAATTCCCAATAGAAACGATCCTTAAGATCCCTGGGCATATCCACTTAAAAGAAGTGCTTGTTTGGTTTCAAGATGAAGCTAGATTTGGTCAACGCAATACCACAACCAAGATTTGGGCAGAAAAAGGAACTCGACCTAGAGCCGTTCAACAGCAACAATTTGAGTACGCTTATTTGTTTGGAGCCGTTTGTATCAATACAGGCGAAGCTGAAGCTATTGTTTCACCGTTAAGCAACATGGAAGCAATGACGAAGCATCTTGAATTAATCTCAACGGCGACCCCTAGAGGTAAACATTCCGTGGTTATTATGGATCAAGCGAGCTGGCATCAAACACATTTAGCCAATCATTTTAAGAACATCACTATAATCCATATCCCGCCATATTCACCAGAATTAAACCCGATAGAACAAGTTTGGCAATGGCTTTGACAATACAAGTTAGCGAATAGGTGTTTTGAAAACTATAACGATATAGTGAACTTAGTATGCAATGCTTGGAACAGTTTTTGTGAAGATAAACGCAGAGTCCAATCCCTCTGCTTTAGAGATTGGACTCGATTGGTAAGTTAATTAATGGAATTGGTATAAGTTAGATTTATGAGACTGAACTGACCCCTTATTAATACTTTGAGTTATAAAAGCCTTACACCCCATCCTACTTATTCTGCGCTGTAGATGTTTCTGGCTATCAGTATTAGTTAACAGCCTTTCGTCTACGAAACCTGACTTCTGTCCTGTCAGGATAGTTCTGATGTGTAATTAGGGCTCTATCATGGGGGCTTCTCTTAAGAACGCTAGAGCCCTAATGAGTCGACTTAATAGCTCTTGTTATGCATTCAGCTTAAACCACTCTCGATAGCATCAAGCGCTTTGTTCGAGGCATTTCAAAGGATGGAAGCGGAGTAGGTTCAGCTTGAAGAGTGAGAGTCGCTAGGTTGTGTGCCAAAGTGCTGCTGGAAAGATATATATGCTAAGAAATAGAGCATCCCTCGTATCCATGCCTACACGTGCAGTAATGTTTATCACCTAACCGGATTGGGACTCTCTGGTTCTAGGAACTGGTATCTTAGGATGTTTACAGGTATCTCTTCGATTCTGATGTGCTTGTTGACTCGATATGAATTAGTTGTTTGACCACTTAGCTCTGAACATATTGATTTCTTGTTGGTTAGTTCAAGCTATGTTTTGGTTATTGCGACTAAGATGAGCTAGAAGGTCACTACTGTTTGCTTAGTAAGAATAGAAAATCCCCGAAACCATCGGCGGATAGTTTTGTGATTATTTTAAGAGCTGGATAAAGCCTTAAACCTAATGGGTCGAATTATGAAATTGAGTTTTAACTTTGAAGATGCGAGCCAGATCTTTGTGGGATCTTTTGCCTTGGCCGTGCCGATTTCTTTTTCTGAAGAGGCTTGGAAGTTAGGGGAGACTTTACCTACCGCTAATCTATTGCTGCTATTTTTACTGTCTGCGGTGTTCTTAGGCTTCTATACGTATGAGAGTGTCTTTCAAAAAGATGTTGTTGCTCGGTTGCCGGTGTTTATTTTCAGAATAGTGATTGCTTATGTTATGACGGCATTGGTCGTTGCTTTGGTACTGACTTGCCTAGACAAATTACCTCTATTGAGTGATCCCGTTGTATCGTTCAAAAGAGTGATTGTTATTTCAATGCCAGCCTCTATGGGCGCTATTGTAGTGGATAGTTTTGATAAAGAGTAACCTGTGTGTCATTTAGATTGAAGTGCCTTACAGAGCTTTTCTAGCGCTTATTTGATTTGTTATTTAGCTTTCTCATTTCTAGGCTTAGCATTGATTTTTTTCAACCGATCTTCTCAATAATAAATGAGTAGTAACGTACTATGAGTGACTCTTACGTGAATGTCTCGTTTGTTGTTGGGCGATTTTGAAGAGAGTTAAGTCGCGAAGATTTGTAGCCTTGGATAGATATAAAAACGGTTGGTTTTTGAATTGAATATGATATTTGAAATGTGAGGGTAGTTGTATTGAGAAGTTATGATCTTTAGATGCAAAAAAGCCGCATCAATGATGCGGCTTCTTTTAATTGGCTCCCCTTGCAAGACTTGAACTTGCGACATACGGATTAACAGTCCGCCGTTCTACCAACTGAACTAAAGGGGA
>NZ_JALNTR010000020.1:0-6140 GCF_023161755.1 Vibrio sp. 1CM23M | reverse complement strand
ACCGGCCTGTCACGCCGGGGGTCGCGGGTTCGAGTCCCGTCCACTCCGCCACTTATTAGAGAAGCCCTGCTAGCAATAGCAGGGCTTTTTTACATTTGAAGAAAAGTGTTTTCTCCTCAATTAATGATGGTATTAAACGCTCTCATTACTTCGATACATATTAGAAAGCCTAGTCTGACGACTAGGCTTTCGTCGTTTGCGGCGTATGTGTTTTGGATTTTAGTAGCAGATCCTTATCGCTAGCTATGAAGTACTTCTCTATATATCGGGAGGTGCTGCTTGGGAATATAGGTGGTTACTTCTAACTCAGGTAGTTAAGTTAAAATAGGACAGAGTATCAAATTGGGAGATTCTGAGTGCTTTCTATGTGAGATACACTAACACGCTCATACCTCGTTGTAGGCTATACGAACGTTATTGCTTTTAATACGTAGAGGGTAATTATCGATTATTTTGGTATTTGTTTAATCGTTCTCTGTACCTGGTCCACGTATCTGGAACTCTTAGACTGACTAAGGAAAGGTACGATGTTTAATACTTCCAGCCATCACAATCACAATGAATAAATAGAGATGTTGACTTGGAATGACCATTAAGCAAACCTATCTCGCTATCTCGCTATCTCGCTATCTCGCTATCTCGCTATCTCGCTATCTCGCTATCTCGCTATCTCGCTATCTCGTAGATACAAAAACGCCTAGCGTTTGCTAGGCGTTGATAAATAGTGTTTTGATACACCACTACAGTATTTGTTTGAGTACTCTGTCGGCTTTTACACGAGTGATCTTACGAATCAACTTCTGAACTTCCATCGGGTAGCTCTCTACCTTGTCTAACTGCTTATAAGTACAGATAAGCTGAGTGTGTTGAAGGATATTATCCACTTCAGCTTGGAACTTATCAGTTAGGTGATGGTAGTTATCTTGGATAAAGATACCGTTCTCTAGGTCCAGCTTCCATGCGCGTGGGTTTAGGTTATTACCTGTTAGTAGCATATAGCGCTTATCTACCCAAATGCCCTTTAGGTGGAAGCTATTGGAATCGTGTTGCCAAAGTCGAATTGATAGATTACGGCTAGCAATATGAGCTTCATTCGCTTTAGCGAAACGGCGTAAGTTCAGTTCGTAAAGGTATGGCAAACCACCAATCGTTTTAAATTCTTCTTCTGGTGAGATAAAGAAATCATTTGCTGTCTTATCGCCAACAACAATGCTGACCTTTACGCCACGCTTAAGCGCTTTCTTCACTTCTTTAGCTAGGCTAGGTGGGAAGTTGAAGTAAGGTGTGCAGATAAAGATTTCATCTTTAGCTTGAGCGACGAGTTGATTGATACCTTGATTCAGACGGTTACGTCTTTTACCGATACCAACCAATGGTGTTACAGCCACTTGGTCTGCTGAAACCTCTTGCCCTTCGAATTGATACTGAGATCTAGCTAATGATGCACGAAACTGACGAATCGCTGGTTTCAGTTCTTTGGTCGCAGGCTTGTTCTTATCAGCCAGGTCATAAACAGCGCTGTCCGCAATCATCTGTTCGTGTACGTAGGTAAACATTGAGTCAGCAAGAGCCGCGTTGTTTAAAACGTGGTAACGATCAAAGCGATAGCGATCATGGTAATTCAGGTAGATATTGTTAAGGCTTGCACCGCTGTATATCACGCTGTCATCGACGATAAAGCCTTTTAAGTGCAATACGCCAAAGACTTCTTTGCCACGAACGGGAATGCCGTAGACAGGCACAGAATGCTGATATTTTTCTGCAAACTCTTTATACATGGCTGCATTGCCTTCAGAAGACTCTGCACCAATCAATCCACGCTGCGCTCGGTGCCAATCGACACAAACGCTCACGTCTAATTCTGGATTCTTTTGCTTTGCTTCATATAAGGCAGTTAGGATCTCACGGCCAGCCTCATCATCTTCAAGGTACAAAGCGACTAAACTAATACGAGTCGTTGCGCGAGATATCTCATCAAGTAGGCGAGTTCGAAACTCTTGCGCTGATAGTAGTACTTCAAACTTGTCAGGATTCTGCGCTATGGTTGGCAACTGTATGAATGGATTCCTACTGGCAATCATATTGACTGTTTTACCTTAAAAATATGCAAAATTGCGAACCTTTAATTTTACCAAAGGGATAGCACCAAATACTAGATAATCGAGGCATTCTCTAACAAATTTGCTGATAATGCATAGGAATGAGATCTTTTCCGCTATTCGAATAGCGCTCGTATAAAACTCTTAAACCATTTGGTAGATCTTTAGGGTCTACTTGTACGAATTTGTGTCGCGCATAAAAATTGGTGAGATGAGCGTAAGCAAAGCAGTAATCGTCTTCAGAAAGCGTATGTTGCGCACAATAATCCATAAGCTGGGAGCCTAATTGCTGACCGCGATGTTGTTTTGATATCGCCATTCCAGTAAGTAAACGATTATTTTCTATTGTACGAAAACGCACGACACCGCACAGCTCGTTATCCAGCAATAACGAGTAGATCAGTTCACTCTTATTCGCTTTTCCCGTTGGGTAGTGTTCTTTATAGAAACGTTTAACTAGGGGAACCTTTACTGGGTCTAATTGAGTAATGATGACATTGTTCATTCAGTCACTGCGCCATTGGTTTATCTGCTGTAGAATGACCGCAGTGTAAGTTAATTGAATATCGCCATGCAATTCCATCTCAATGCTAGTTTAAAAAATGTTCATACTTTTTCTATCGATCAGACGTGTGATGCGTTGGTTGAAGTCACCACTACCGAAGAACTGATTTCGCTTTACAAAGACCCTAAATGGTCAGCTTTGCCTAAGTTAATACTGGGTAAGGGCAGTAATATGCTTTTTACCGAGCACTTCGCTGGCCTGGTCATCGTGAATAAATTAGCCGGGATTGAGCTGGCCGAGACGGACAGTCATCACCTACTGCATGTAAGTGGTGGCGAGGATTGGCCAAGCTTGGTTGAGTGGAGTGTAGATAAAGGGCTGGGTGGTCTAGAAAACCTAGCAATGATACCCGGCTGTTCCGGCTCTGCTCCGATTCAAAATATTGGTGCGTATGGAGTTGAGCTGCAAGACGTATGCGAGTATGTCGATATCCTGTGTCTGGATACCTATACAGTTAAGCGATTAAGCAAAGAAGAGTGTCTCTTTGGTTACCGAGATTCTATTTTCAAACATGCTCTCTACGGTAAAGCGATTGTTGTTGCGATTGGTTTAACGTTGCCTAAAGAGTGGGAGCCATGTAATCACTATGGTCCGTTGAAAAGCCTAGCAGCCGATAGTCTTTCTCCTCGTACTATATTTGATGAAGTGTGTGCTATCCGTTCAAGTAAGCTGCCAGACCCTAGAGTACAAGGGAATGCGGGCAGCTTCTTCAAAAACCCTGTGATCACCAAAGATCATTTTGATCGCCTATTGGCTCTATACCCAAACATTGTCGGTTATGAGAGTAATGACATGATCAAAGTCGCTGCTGGTTGGCTGATTGATCAATGCCAGTTCAAGGGCGTGATAGAAGGTGGTGCCCAGGTTCACCCCAATCAAGCATTGGTTATCATCAATTATGATAAGGCTTCTGCTGTGGATATCCTTAAGCTTGCAGAGCGAGTGCGTCAGTCCGTCTTGAATAAATTCGATATTCGATTGGAACATGAAGTACGTTTTATAGGGCGAGACCGCGAGACAAACCTAGATAAGGCCTTGGAGTCACTGACATGAGAGAGCACAGTACCAAGCTAGCGCTATTGAGATGTCTTGCTGACGGTGAGTTTCATTCAGGTGAAGACCTAGGTGAAATGATAGGTGTATCACGAGCGGCTATCAGTAAGCACATTAAAGGTATTCAAGAGTGGGGTTTAGATATCTACCGAGTACAAGGCAAGGGCTACAAGCTAGCAAGCTGTTTAGATATGCTTGACCAAGAAAAATTGTCTGCAGTTAGTCGCGATGCTTCTCTTGAGCTCATTCCAATCATAGGTTCTACAAACCAGCATCTATTAGAGCGAACTAACACCCTCGAATCGGGTTCTGTTTGTATTGCTGAATATCAAGCTGCAGGACGTGGGCGCCGTGGACGAGAGTGGGTATCGCCATTCGGTGCAAACCTCTATCTTTCAATGTATTGGAGACTCGACGCAGGGATGGCTGCCGCAATGGGCTTAAGCCTTGTGGTTGGTGTCGCTGTTGTTGAAGCTTTGGAAGAAATGGGCGTAGAAGGTGTAAAGCTTAAATGGCCGAACGACCTTTACCACAATGATAAGAAGCTTGCAGGTATCTTGGTCGAGCTGTCAGGACAGTCTGGTGGCGCTGCGCATATTGTGATTGGTTTAGGGTTAAACCTATCCATGGATCCGACAACATCAGGTATCGGCCAGCCATGGACTTCTCTTAAAGAAGTGTGTGATGGGAAGGTGCCTGACCGTAATCAGTTAGCGCAGGCTCTGATCAATGCCTGGGATAAATCTCTTGTCGATTATGAGCAGAAAGGGATGTCCAATTTTGTAGAGCGTTGGAACCGCTTAGATAATTTCTTAGGCCGCAATGTTAGGTTGATCATTGGACCTAGAGAAATTGAAGGTGTTGTTCAAGGCATCGATGAACAAGGTGCTGTATTACTCAAAACTGAGAATGGTGTCGAGAGCTATATTGGCGGAGAGATATCGCTAAGAAAAGGCGATTAAGGCGTTACTACTTTCTTAGTAATACTTCTTCAACCATATGATCGGCGCCTTTACGTAGAATCAAGTGAGCCCTTTCTCGTGTAGGAAGAATATTTTGTTCTAGGTTCAAGCCATTAATTGAACTCCAGATACCTTCAGCTTTATCCAATGCGGCTTGGTTCGATAATTTCGTGTAATGACTAAAGTAAGAGCCAGGCTTAGTAAACGCGCCATCGCGGAACTTCATAAAACGATTGACGTACCACTCTTTAATTTGCTGGCTATCCGCATCGACATAGAGTGAAAAATCAAGGAAGTCTGAAATAAACACACGATGTGGTTCGTGTGGATAATTCATTCCAGTTTGTAAAACATTAAGCCCTTCAATAATAAGTACATCTGGTAGGTCGACGCACTTAACATCATCAGTAATGTTGTAAGTTAGGTGTGAGTATACAGGTGCAGTGACATTTCGTTTGCACGCCTTCACATCCGAGACAAAGTTCACTAGACGCTTGATGTCGTAAGACTCAGGGAAGCCTTTCTTACTCATCAACCCTTTCTCTTCTAACACTTCATTCGGATACAAAAAGCCATCGGTTGTTACTAACTCAACCTTAGGATGGTTTTCCCAACGAGAGAGTAGGGCTTTAAGCAGACGGGCAGTGGTACTTTTGCCAACGGCTACGCTACCCGCAATACCGATGATAAAAGGTGGCGCTTTTTCTTTCTTATCTAGAAATTGGTGGAGTACCGAGTTTCTATTCTGTCTGGCTGCCACATAGAGGTTCAATAGACGAGATAACGGTAGATAGATCTCTACTGCCTCTTCCATTGTGAGCTTTTCATTGATGCCTTGAAGCTCCTTTAAGTCGCTCTCAGAAAGTGTCATCGGAACTAAATTCCTTAGCTCAGACCAACGTTCGCGGTCAAATGACATAAATGGGCTCATACAAAACTCTATAGTGGATAACAAAACAAGTGCATGGAAAATACATCAAGCGATAGATAAATAAAATATCTTCCTGTACTAGATGCGGGTTAAAGACGTAAACCTTGAGCTAAATAGCCGTATGTAGGAGTTTGGTGAGAGAATTTTGCACTTTTTTTCAATTTCCTATTGCAAGGTGGAAAATCATTCAATAAAATGCGCCCCACTTGTGCCGACTTAGCTCAGTAGGTAGAGCAACTGACTTGTAATCAGTAGGTCACCAGTTCGATTCCGGTAGTCGGCACCACTTTCTCCCTTCCTTTAAGGCAAGCGAGAGAAAGCTCAAAATTTGGAGAGGTTCCCGAGTGGCCAAAGGGAGCAGACTGTAAATCTGTTGGCACTGCCTTCGATGGTTCGAATCCGTCCCTCTCCACCATATTCTAAAGGTTAAATAGCTCAAACAGAGTTACGTGTTGCGTGCATCGTATAATGGCTATTACCTCAGCCTTCCAAGCTGATGATGCGGGTTCGATTCCCGCTGCACGCTCCAA
>NZ_JALNTR010000001.1:0-1262159 GCF_023161755.1 Vibrio sp. 1CM23M | reverse complement strand
CTACCCCCTTCCTCACAACTGAAAGTACTTTACAACCCGAAGGCCTTCTTCATACACGCGGCATGGCTGCATCAGGCTTTCGCCCATTGTGCAATATTCCCCACTGCTGCCTCCCGTAGGAGTCTGGACCGTGTCTCAGTTCCAGTGTGGCTGATCATCCTCTCAGACCAGCTAGGGATCGTCGCCTTGGTGAGCCATTACCTCACCAACTAGCTAATCCCACCTAGGCATATCTTGACGCGAGAGGCCCGAAGGTCCCCCTCTTTGGCCCGTAGGCATTATGCGGTATTAGCCATCGTTTCCAATGGTTATCCCCCACATCAAGGCAATTTCCTAGGCATTACTCACCCGTCCGCCGCTCGACGCCCATTAACGCACCCGAAGGATTGTTAGTGTCGTTTCCGCTCGACTTGCATGTGTTAGGCCTGCCGCCAGCGTTCAATCTGAGCCATGATCAAACTCTTCAATTTAAGATTTTGTGACTCAACGAATACTGACTTCAAAACTACTATGTAATTTTAAAGCTATTACCATTCCAACAGAATGGTAATGAATTGACTGTGCCGAATAACTACAAGTAGTTAAACGTATTGGTCACTCAGTTCATTGAAATCAATTTTGATTCCGAAGAATCTGTTTTATCTAACGATAAAACGTTTTGATATTCATCAACGAGTGCCCACACAGATTGATAGGTTTAAATTGTTAAAGAGCTTTGCTTATCAAAACTTTCTTTTTACAAAGAAACCCTTGAAAGCGGACGTGAATTCTAGCGATTTAATCTTAAGTGTCAAACACTTTTTTAAATTAATTTGTTTCGAACTTTCCGTCTTACTGATTACCGCTGAAGCCTTGTGGCGTCTGCCGTGTCAGTGAGGCGGCATTATAGAGATCATCGAAAACATGGCAACCCCTTTTTTGATAAAAATTCAAAAAAGTTGCTTAAGTGTCTACTTTTACGTCAAAAGCCTCTTTCACAGGTCAAAGCTCATACAATTACAGGCATATCACTTAAAATTTCGCGATTAAATCTTTCGAAAATGCCTCTATATCTAGTTCAATACTCCATTTATCACTCAGCTCTACGATGTTATCTAGCGACTGCTGAACCGTTTTTATCGTCAAAGTATTGTTGTCTAGGTCGTATACCTGTTTTTGCGTAGTGTAATAGAAGTAAAGAATGGTCAGCGCATCTCGGTCGCCTTGTTCCGCTTTTGGCTGAATGCGCTTGAGTTTACGATAGATTTGATTGTGGATTTGTTTGAGGTTCCAAACATAAAGCGCTTCTTTGAAATACTCATGCCCTTTCACTCGGCTTGCGATAAACGCATTCAAAGCGACAGATAAAATCACCCCAAGTACGTTCAAATGAAAGTTCCCTGCCGATTCACCAGTAATTGAAGTCGCCGAGCCAAACAATTCGATCAGAATGCTGCCAAATACAATGGCAAACAATGCAAGTGACCCAACTAACGAGACCAACAACAGGTTCATCTTCTTTCTATATTCTTCTTTATTAATCTTCTGTAACTTCACCGACAGCTTCCTTATGTAAGTCACTTTATAACTTTGCGCATACTATCTATGTAAACATTGGGTCGCTTCAACCCTTACCGTCTTGTAATGTGGTCACTCTCTATTTAATACTCAAAGTTCGCGGGTTGGTGCTAAGTGCAACTCCATTTGACTTCATTAATAGAAAAGAGTTACATACCGCCACAATTTTGGTTATTCATCAATTCATGTTGATAAAGTCCGTTTCGCTTTATCACATACTGACAAGGTACATTCCATGCGTTCATTTGTATTACGCGCTCGCGCAGCCCCTACAGAGAGCAAACTTATCTTAGAAGGTGTTGGGCAAGACGCTCATACTGAGATTCTGGCTCATACTCTTATGAACACGATCTTCGTTGCTCAATCTCATCGTGAGAATGTCACCGTGCACCTTGTATTAGAAAGTACTAAAGACTTCTCACGTACGATCACTTTCGATTCAAATGAGATCACCAACATTGGCGGCTTTCATGAATCGGCATTGTTATCAGCGGTAGTGAGAGCGGTTGATGCTTCTCAAGGTATGACCAAAGAGCAGACTCGTCAGGTTGAACCGGGGATCGTCGTTCGCACTATGAGCTTTGAAAAATTAGTGAAAGAACTGGCTGAAGACCACCAGCTATACATGATGGATAAGAAAGGTGACTTTATCCGTGATGCGGAGATTGCTGAAAACCCATGTTTCCTTCTGACTGACCACATCCCTATGCCGAAGAAAAGCTACAACAGCTTAAAGCGCTTAGGGACAGAAAAGATCAGCTTAGGCCCGAACATGCTGTTTGCTTCTCAGTGTGTTGTGTTGATCAATAATGAGCTAGACATTCGCGGTTTCTAGCCCGATGAGACACAGCCATAATTAGCAAAGCCCGGTTATTAGCCGGGCTTTTGATTTTTGGGTTACCGATATTTGCTTTGCTCAACTTATTGCAAACTTGCCTCGTCACATCAGGTCTCGCATTAACGTCTCATACTGCTCAGACACCAAAACCACCAGATGATTAAGCTCTTTTGCATCTTCCTCTGCCAATAAAAGTTGCCAATCTGTCTGTTGACCACTTTCATCTCGTCCAAGCACTTTAGTCTTCCCTTTTTCGGCTTCAAAAGACAAGTGATTAAAGTCGGTATCATGATGTTCATGAGACTCTAAAATCTCAAACTCTAAATTTCCGGTTGGCTTTACTTGAATGTGGGCATGAAAATGTTGCTGATTCTGTAACTCATATTCCCTATGTATTGCGAACATACTCCCTCCTATAAACTTCAATCTAAGCTCGTAAGCGATCTGTTATAAATTACCCGCAATTCAAACGTTGCCCCTGAACAGCAAGTATCTATACAAAGTGTAGGCTTCAGATTTCGGTACTAGAGCAAAATCAGCCTGCTGTTTGATACTAGACAAAATAGCGTTGAGTATTGTGACACTTCGATTGATCTTTCTTGACGGGTATAACCGAGCTCAAGAGTCCAATAGATACGACCAAACAACTAATTTATAAAACTTGCGCTTCGTTCCATTTCTACTGCCTGTTGGTCTGACCTTTGCGAATAAATAGACATTTCTCTCCAACCTTTTGATTCGACAGTTATACTTCCGATAAATCCGGTGAATTAATTTAAGGGAATGTATGTCAATTTTTACCGTATTCTTCTGCGGAACAGGATCCAACTCAGAAGACAACAATCACAAAAACTATGTGTCTGGCGAATTGATTTCGACGTTAGCAAAGAATGCAACGGGCAGAGACATGATTGACTACATTCAAGTGGATGGGGTTGGTAGCGGCAATCAGAACGAATGGTTGAAACAAGGCAAAGATGACACCTACTCAGCAGTGAGAGGAACACTGCAGGGCAAAGGCATTGATAGCAATATGCGCCATGTTGTGAATATCTTGCGTGGAAACCAACAAGATAAGAATGACTATATGAAGCGAGCGAAAGGACTGCTCAGTGAATCTCGCCCTGACAAATCGGCTTGGCCTTTTGCAACCAACCAGAAATATCAAGATTGGTTGAAAGATTCGCAAGAATTAGCCGCAGATCTAAAACACGGTATTGCCGCTCGTCAACAAAACATAGCGATCGAGCGCCAAAGCAAACCGATCAGCCAAGTGAACATTGTTGGCTGGAGCCGCGGTGGTGTCAGTTGCTTTGAATTGGCGAACCGTATGCTCAAAGATCCAGAACTTAGCCACATCCCAGTAAACATCTTTGCGTGTGATCCCGTACCCGGAGGGATGAACGCATTCAAGGATTACAAATCACTAGGTAAAAACGTTAAACAGATTGTGTGCGTTTTCGCAGAAGACGAACGCTCACTCGCTTTTAAAGCAAGAATGCCCCGCTTGTCCCCTTCAACTAAATACTACACAACCTACATGCCTGGTCGACACGGCACTTTGGTCGGTAATGCCAATACGTCTGGCGGAAGCAAAGGTGCAGGATTACTTACAGGCCCCGGCCTTGTCACACGAGATTTCATGGAAAAGGTATTAACTGGTTGGGGAACGCAACTCAAAGCGAGTACGACATTAAACTTCTCCCGACAACGCATCATCGAGTTATACGAGCAGATGCGCAGTCACGAAGAATACTTCAATAAAATGCACGGCATGACTTATACCGCGAAAAACAGACTACTTTGGACAAGCAAAGACCGAATCGGTCAGCAGAGAGAACGCCGCTATGGTATTCCAATGTATCGCTTTCAGTTCCCCGGAATCACTAACAATTATGGCGATGCAATTAATCGTCACCACTGCGATGTGTTGGCGACTAATGCTTTCGCAGCACACGGTACTTCCGCGGCAATACCAAACCCAGTCTGATACGTATGGTTTGTTAAACTCATTTCAGGACGGGACAACCCAAACAAAAAAAGAGCTCAACTAAGTGAGCTCTTTTTATTATCTATCTCTTGGTATCGATGGTGTTATCTCAGAATCAAGCCTGATTAACCAAAGATGAAGCTGTATAGGAAGCCGGCACCCATCGCCATGCTTAGGATAACGAATAGGAATGCCGCAATCATTTGGTTCTTGAAGATTGATTTAAGCAGGATAACTTCCGTCAAACTTGCACCTGCACTACCAATAATCAATGCCATTACTGAACCCAACGCCATGCCTTTCTGTACTAGAGCTGCACTTAGTGGGATTACCGCTTCAGCACGAATGTACAGTGGAATACCAATCACGGCTGCTACTGGAATTGCATACCACATACCTTCACCAGCGTACTGTGCAATTAGGTCTGTAGGAATGAAGCCGTAGATGAATGAACCAATCGCGATACCCATCATTAGGTAAGGGAAAACTTGTTTAAAGTCTTTCCAAGTTGAGAACCAAATTCTCATCCAACGGCTAGGTTCTTTCTTCTCTACGATTTCAGCTGTTGCGCTTCCATCCGCTGAACAGCATGAAACCGTTACTTGTGGCTCTTCTTTTTTAGAATCGCAGCAAGATGTCTCTTTCGCCATTACGGGTGCAGGTTCGCCACATGCACTTGTACCACATGAAGATTCTGCTTTAGCCGGTGCTGCTTTCTTAGGAGCAGAGTCACCACAGCTAGTGCCACAGCTTGAAGCTGAACCTGTTGATTCATACGCTTCAGGTTTTACGTAACGCTCAAAGCCAAGCTTCTCAAGTGCGTAACCAGCTACTACAGACACCGTCATTGCTACAAGGAAGTAGAACACCGCGACTTGCCAACCGAATGTAATCACAAACAAACCAATGATCACCGGGTTCAATAGTGGGCTACCGAATAGGAACACCATCATTGGACCGAAACCCGCTCTTGCACGCAGCAATCCTTTTAGGAAAGGAATGGTCGAACATGAACAGAAAGGTGTAATTGCGCCCAATAGTGCTGCAACCACATAGCCCTTACCATTACGTGAGCTCAGGATAGATTGAATCTTTTCTGGTGTAAGGAACTCTTGAAGAATCCCAACAATGTAGCTGATCGCTAAGAAAAGGATAATTAGCTCTACTGCTAAGAAAGCGAACATATCAAGTGCGTCTTTTAGCATTGTTAACATTTCATTGCTCATAATTAACTCCAAACTGGATTGAAGGTCGGGCTCTATGAGAAAAGTAACCAACCCTTAATTTCGAATATTCTCGAATTATAGAAATAAACAGCTCCAGATCAAGCTTTATTTCGATAAAAATCGAAATGATTTTCGAAAACACAGTTTTTCAATGACTTATACAGACACCGTTTTTAAATTTGAATTCGACATACATTTCGAATAACATCGAAATTAAATCTTGAGGAGTTAATATGAACTTAGAAGTCGTTGCGAAAGCACTTAAAGAGTTGGGGCACCCTATTCGCCTAACCATTTATAAGAGTGTCGTTAAAGCTGGCTACCAAGGCATTGCAGTTGGCGGCCTACAAGAAGAGCTAGGCATTCCCGGTTCTACCTTGTCTCACCACATATCCAGCTTGGCGTCTGCGGGCCTAATCAGCCAAAGACGAGAAGGAAGAACTCTATTCTGCGTGGCGGAGTATGAATGCCTAGAAGGTGTGATTGATTTCTTACAAGACGAGTGTTGCGTAAATGAACAGTGCAACTAATGCACCTTTGAACGGGGCACCTTTGAACGGGGCACCTTTGAACGGGGCACCTTTGAATAAGGCACCTTTGAATAAGGCACCTTTGAAGCTCGAACAAGTCTGGGCCGAGTATCAGCAAGCATTAAAGTCATTCCTGCATTCAAAGGTCAACAATTCTGCGGATGTAGACGACTTGCTCCAAGATATCTTGATTAAGACCTATCAGAACTTAGATAAGGTACAAGATGCGAGCAGTGTTAAGGCTTGGCTGTTCCAGTTAGCCAACAACACCATTATCGACTTCTACCGTAAGCATGCACGCCAACAACGAGATAGCCAAATTGATGCTGAAGATCTGTGGTTTACCGATTTAGACCACGACTCTGAATTTAAGCAGAAGCTCTCATTGTGTATTGAACCTTTTATTCAAGCACTGCCAGAACAAAGTTCATCGCTACTGCTTGCGGTGGACATCAAAGGTCAAAGCCAGAAAGAGATCGCAGAAGCGCAGAATGTCAGTTACTCAACGGCAAAATCTCGCGTGCAAAAAAGCCGTGCTGATCTTAAGAACCTGTTTGAAGAGTGTTGTAACTTGTCCCTTGATCAACAAGGCAATGTGATTGATTGCGAGCTTAAGCCGAACGCCAGCTGCGGCAAGTGTTAATCGTTACATCGAATCCGTTATTTCAATAGAACAAAGCCAGCAGTTGATGCTGGCTTTGTTGTTTTCATAATCTGCGAATCGAGTGCTTGATCGAACCGAACTATGCTGCTTCCGCTTTTACCACAGGTTGATAGCGCCCCGGTTTATGGTTCATTGCTAGAATCAAGTTGGTGACTATCGCACCAAGCACAGACAGAAGAACCAATGACACATCAACAATGAACAGAGAAAGCACAACAATCGTGCAATCTAATGCCATCTGAACCTTACCTGCTCGAATTCCAAAACGTTCTTGTAAGAACAACGCCAGAATGTTGAAGCCACCTAAGCTCATCTTGTGACGGAAAATCACCAACATGCCGGTACCAATCAAGCCACCACCAAGTAAAGCTGCATACAATGCATGAATTTCGGCAATTTGAATCACGTGATACAAGTGATCCACAGCGAACGAAACAATTGAAACAGCGATAAACGTATTGATGGTGAAGCGCCAGCCCATACGAGCAACCGACAAAATATAGAAAGGTAAGTTAAGTGCGAAGAATACTTGGCCAAAGCTCAAATCTGTTACTTTGGTAATGAAGATCGCTAGACCAGCCGTGCCTCCGGTGAGCAAACCGACTTGGTTGAAAAAGATAACGCCGAGTGAAACCAGTGCGCTACCTAAGATCAGTGCCAGTAAGTTTTCGCGAAGGTTATGATCTTTATCCATGTGAATGACTCTCCCTGAATCTTTTAACATCGCGTTTCAGTAGTTTTGAAACGATTTATGCCCAAATTACGATGTTTGACAGATAAGTCGAGTGAACGAGCAATGTTGCTTAGTGATTAGTTTGTATATTAGTTTTTACAGCTTTGTGAAACCTTAAATTAAACAGCTAGTTATAAGCCTGAATTTAGACTTTCATTCTTAATTAGATACTTATCTCTATTAACTAACGAGCTTCAAGTTTTCTTATTTATTGAGCGCGTTTTGTCCCAATTCCAATCAAGCGATAATCTATGCACAAAACGCATAGACTACATCACAAATGGTCATTTGATACATAACCTACTCATCACTATGATGCGCGACTTCTTACAACATTGAGCGCATGTCAACACCGTATGTTTTCACAATCTCTTTTTGCCCAACTGGCCAGAATGACGCTATTTCTCGTCATTAGTTTGGTTATTGTGCATCACAGTCAGCCATTGATTGATCTCTTGGCTCAGCATGCCGTGAGTAGTGGCTGCCACCAGCAGTCAGCGCATGAGCATTCTGGGCACGAACATCACCATGAGATGACTGACCAACACATGTCAGCGCAAGACCACTCACATCATCACCATTAATTTAAGAGTATTAGAATGAGCATTTTCCGTTTTCCTTTACTGGTATGGCTAGGGATAGGCACACTTATTATCAGTCTAGGGATCAGACAATCATTCGGCATTTTCATGATGCCAATTTCAGAACATTTCGGTACAGGTCGCGAGTTTTTCAGCTTTGCGATTGCGCTACAAAACCTATTGTTCGGCGTGTTCCAACCTTTTGTTGGTATGGCAGCTGACAAATGGGGAGCAAGACGCATCATTATCGCGGGTGCATGTGCTTACGGTTTGGGTTTACTTCTTACCTCAATTTCTACCGAATCGAGCATGCTTTACGTTTCATTGGGTGCACTCGTTGGCCTTGGCTTAAGTGCGACAAGTTATGTGATCGTGCTTGGCGCAGTGGCGAAAGTTGTGCCAGCAGAACACGCGGCTAAAGCGTTTGGATTAACCACGGCTGCAGGTTCATTTGGTATGTTCGCTGTGATTCCGGGCGCACAATACATGCTAAACGAGTTTGATTGGCAAAGTGCGATGCAAGTGTTTGGCGTACTGTGTTGTTTGATGATCTCTTTTGCGCTGTTCATGCGAGCGCCTAAAGCAGCCTCAAACAAACAAGCGCAAGCTGAAG
This sequence comes from Vibrio sp. 1CM23M, assembly GCF_023161755.1. Taxonomy (NCBI): domain Bacteria; kingdom Pseudomonadati; phylum Pseudomonadota; class Gammaproteobacteria; order Vibrionales; family Vibrionaceae; genus Vibrio; species Vibrio sp. 1CM23M. The sequence continues at coordinate 1,253,427 of NZ_JALNTR010000001.1, read as the reverse complement.
AGAACCAAACACTCAAAGAAGCACTGTCTGAAGCGTTTGCTCACAAAGGTTACTGGTTGATTCACGTGGGCTTCTTCGTGTGCGGTTTCCACGTAATGTTTATCGCAACACACTTACCGAGCTATTTAGCAGACAAAGACCTACCCGCTAGCAGCGCGGCGATGGCACTGGCTTACGTTGGCATCTTCAACATCTTCGGGTCTTACTTCTGGGGTGTAATGGGCGACAAGTTCAGCAAGCGCCACGTTATGTCTGCACTGTACTTAGTGCGTACTGTGGTTATCGGTGCGTTTGTTACTCTACCTGTGACTGAATCAACCGCGGCTATCTTCGGTGCGGCCATTGGATTCTGTTGGTTGGGTACGGTTCCGCTAACGTCTGGCTTAGTTCGTCAGATCTTCGGTGCCCGTTACCTATCAACGTTGTACGGCTTGGTGTTCTTTACTCACCAAGTAGGTAGCTTTTTAGGCGCTTGGGTAGGTGGTCGTATTTACGATTACTACGGTTCTTACGAGCCAATCTGGTGGTCAACGGTAGTACTGGCGTTTGCAGCAGCACTTATCCATTTACCAATCAATGACAAACCCATTGAGCGACTGAAATTGGCAATGGCTTAACGTTTTATGCTGACTCCCCCACTAGCGTAAACAACAAGTCGTTCCAATAAAGCGAGTGAGTATTGAAAGGAAGCATCCTGAGATACTCACTCGCTTTTTTGTTGGTCGTTATAATAGAAATTATAACTAGCGAAACTGGCATAAAGCTCACTGAATAATAAGACTATTCTTTTGGTTTTCATTTATAGTATCCACCCGCTCCTTTAAAACTAATCCGCAGGCTTATGGAATACCTAGATCAGACCGCTCTTATCGCGATGGCACTCATTTTTGTCGGCTCGTTTGTACAAACCGCAATCGGCTTTGGCTTGGCTATTGTGGCTGCCCCGTTGTTGTTCTTGGTCTCACCTGACTATGTACCCGCGCCTATCTGTCTCGTTGGTTTGTTCATTTCTGTATTCAACGCGTTTAAACATCGAGCAAACATCTCTATCGGAGGATTAAAAATCGCACTGTTAGGCCGTATTCCGGGCTCACTGGCTGGCGGGGCTTTACTTGTGATGGTTTCTACGAGCGTATTATCACTGTGGTTAGGCTTATTGGTGGTATTTGCCGTGATTGTTAGCCTGCTACCCTTTAGACTCGAACCAACCCCAACTAAGATGGGTATTGCGGGGTTCTTTTCTGGGTTCTTTGGCACCAGTTCGGGTATTGGTGGGCCGCCGATGGCACTGCTACTCCAACACCAAGATGCCAATCAGCTTCGTGGTAACCTTTCTGCGTTTTTCGTGTTTAGTTCGATCATCTCGTTACTGGTACAGATCCCGATTGGCTTCTTCACCATGCACCATTTGATCATCACCATCCCTTTGCTGCCTGCAGCTTGGTTGGGTTACAAAGTGGCATTGATGACGACACAAAGCATCCCTAAAGAGAAGATACGCATTGGTTCATTACTGCTATGTTCTATCAGTGGCTTTACGGCAATCTGGCAGGGTTTAGCTGGCTAGTTATTAGCGATAAAACGAGAAGAAGAAAGGCATCTTAAAAACCACAGATGAAACACCCAATAGATAAAAGGACGTTCTATGACTTACGACGAATTCAATGCATTCTGCGAGTCACTGCCTGCAACCAGTTATGTAATGCAGTGGAATAACTCTCACGTTTGGAAAGTGGGTGGCAAGGTGTTTGCGATTGGTGGTTGGGGACCGAAAGATGAGCCTGCTTTTATCTTCAAGGCGTCTGATCAGAATTTCGACTTTCTCAAAGAAGAGCCGGGCTATAAACCCGCCCCCTACTTTGCTTCGCGTGGCATGAAATGGATTCAGCTTTTTGAGAGCACATCAGAAAGGGATGAGGAGCTGAAATACTACCTCACGGAGTCACACCGAATTGTGTCCTTAGGTTTAACCAAAAAGAAACAAGCAGAACTCGGGCTCAATCAGTAACCAGAATCTCTGCTTGTTAAATATAGAATTATGCTCGTCTTAAGAGCTTAGGCCGCTCTTAAAACCTTAAGCCTCTCTTAAAAGCTTAGGTGACTCTTAAAAATTTAGGCAATAAAGGTTCTATCTTTTGCGTTGGAATCAGTGGCACCAATAAATAAATTAAACCCGCAAAGGCGATAGACGCCGCCAAGTCTTCAGGTCGATGCATGCCAAGCCAAACACGGCTATAGGCGACACCACCAGCCCAAACCAACAAACCGCCGACTAGATAAAAGCGTTTCGCCTCTAGGAACAATCCACCAAAGAATGCCAAACACACACCGACAAAGATCATGTGTCCAGATGGGAAAGAGTAGTCCGTTTCGCCAAGCCAATGACGCGTTCGCCACTCGCTGACCTTATCTTGCACAGATTCAATCGCGGCATTTTTTTCTACCAAAGGCAGCTCATAAAATAGCTCTGGCATTTCAATCACTTCCTGCGTTACCAAATACTCAGAATAAGGACGCGGGCTCTCTGTTGAATGCTTTAAGAAGGTCTTCGCTGCAAAGCTGAGCACCAACAGCAGGCCGAGTTGCAAACAAAGGCTGACTAACTTAGCTTTAGAAAACTTCATTGTGAGCAAGACTAAAGACAAAACAGCGAGCGTGACCAAAAACCCTTGATTACCCGCCGAGTAAGTCACGAACGTCATAAAAGCACCGTAGAAAGGCAGAACCGCGCTTCCAAGGTCGAAGTCAGATCCAAAGATCAAAAAAGGCACTAGAGAATACAAGCTTAAAACGAGCAGTAATAAGCCTTTGGATTTGTTAGAGAACAGAGAAGTCATGGCTAAGATCTTTGAGATAAAGTGGTCGGATGCTATCGCAGCTTAGCATCGCCAATATCAATTTTATGTCAAAACGGTCAGTAAGCCGTCATGGTGTAACAATAATCAATTAAAGGGCCTCTTAAGTATTGAGCTGATGAACTGTCACGCCATCACCAATAATCCAGACCATCCACTTGTGTACATATAGACATCAAAACCCACTAAACATAGCCTGCGCCCGACTAAACACCACACGTTAAGGTCTGCCGATAAAGTGAACACTTACCGGATTATAAGGCCAGAATCTGAAAAACTTTGCTGTCAGTCCTTTAAATCCACTATCGAAAGGATTACCATCTGGTCTGCTTTCAAAGCAAAACAAATTATTAATTTTTATTCTCAGGGCGGGGCGAAATTCCCCACCGGCGGTATGTCCTTAGCAAAATCTAAAGATAAGCCCGCGAGCGCTCGATTCGTCGAGGTCAGCAGATCTGGTGAGATGCCAGAGCCGACGGTTATAGTCCGGATGAGAGAGAATGGAAACACACTCGTTTAAGTTGGAAAGGCGCACCTATCTATTGGGTTGATGCCTCCAACTCAGACGGGTGCATTTCGTTTTGGATAAAACCATAATGAGCTAAAGTCGACTTGTAATGAGTAGGCTTTGTTGTGCTCGGTTGAGATCCCTCATACAGCCCTGATTCTGGTGATATTTTAGGAGTTTAACCATGAATCAGTCTTCACTACTTGCCGAATTTGGCGAACCAATCACTCGCGTTGAAAACGCACTGCAAGCTCTGCGCGAAGGTCGTGGCGTACTTCTACTTGACGATGAAGATCGTGAGAACGAAGGCGACATCATCTACTCAGTAGAACACCTAACCAATGCTCAAATGGCGCTTATGATCCGCGAATGCAGTGGCATTGTGTGCCTATGTCTAACCGACGAGCAAGCAAACCAACTTGAACTTCCACCTATGGTTGTTGATAACAACAGCGCAAACCAAACTGCGTTTACCGTCACTATCGAAGCAAAAGTTGGCGTAACAACAGGTGTTTCTGCCGCTGACCGTGTAACAACGATCAAGACAGCTGCAAATCCAACAGCTAAGCCTACTGACCTTGCTCGCCCTGGCCACGTATTCCCATTGCGTGCTCGTAAAGGTGGTGTACTTGCTCGTCGCGGCCACACAGAAGGTACAGTGGATCTTATGCAAATGGCTGGTCTTCAATCTGCCGGTGTACTGTGTGAAGTAACCAACCCAGATGGCACGATGGCAAAAGCGCCAGAGATCGTTGCTTTCGGTAAAATGCACAACATGCCAGTACTGACCATTGAAGATATGGTGATGTACCGCACTGAGTTCGACCTTAAGCTTGCGTAACGTTTAGTTTAGTCCGCAATGCTAAACACTTAGCACTTAGCACTTAGCACTTAGCACTTAAGCTAACGAAGCTCAGAAATGAATATTGAAAGGCCTCACTCTTACTGCTTTTTCTAGTTAAAAGTATATAAAGGGTGAGGCCTTCTTCATTTCCTACACTGAAATCTAAGATCCATCTCCCCACCGACGACTAACCTCTCAAAAAATCCTGCAAAACATGAGAAGCATTCACTCGAATGGTGAAGTCATGCACCATCATTGATCATTCATAATTACAGAGAAACCATAAGCAACTGAAATATAACACTTATTCATTTTGGCACGGTGTCTGCACTACCACTAAGTAGGTATACAAATATTAGGAGTTGAATATGTTTGTAGTTATTTCAGTGGGTTTATCCCTATTAGTACTTGCGGCCCTGTTTCATTTCTCAAGGAAGAGACAAACAGCGCTATCACACAGGTTTGAAACCTTAGTTCTGCTTAGAGAATTATTGTTGTTATCACGCAAACATCGCGCGGCAACGCATTACGCTCTGGCTTATCGATTATCTAGTGAGTCGATTCGTAAAGTGAACGAGATTTACGACAACATACTTGAGGTATCTGAGCTGCTTCAATCTCATGTCTCGTTCGATAGTCGCCCTATGTATCGCATCTATCACCTTAAGCTCATTGCCATGCACAGTGACTGGCAAAACCGCAGCTTGGTGCGTAACCAATCGATTCATGGCAAAACAATTCGCCATAGCATGTTCTTGATGGATGAAGTGATGATCATCTGGCTGATTCAGTCTGAGCGAGAAGACATGAGCCGTGAGTATCACATGAATTGGCAACAGATCTTAGACTGCATGGAAATCCTGACCAAGTTACGCATGTGCATACCTGATATGGAGAAGCCTGAGGAGTATGCGAGATTCAAATTCTACGCATCTCAGACACACCGTAAACTTAACCAATTATCGATTATCTGCCCGATCAGCAGTGGGTCACCCATTTGCACACGTGCGATGCATGCACTCACCGAAATCGCATCAAGCACTGAAGCGACCCAACCAGCAGATAGCATGTACGAATTAACCAGTGATATATCTACTGTGGTATCGCAAGTTTACGACCAAGTATTATCCGACATTACTAGAAACTTGTATCAGCCTTTACCAGACGTAAACGAAAAGGTGATAAATACCCGATTATCCGTACATCATTACATGTAAAGACTTCGTGAGAGGAGAGCGTGCTGGAACTCTGAATTATTGAGTTCAAATCCGATATCACCATTGATATCGGATTTTTGTATTTATGAGCTTTTAAAATTCTATCGCTATGTATCATTGCCTATGAAGTTTCAAACATCGCCGGACTTGATATCGCTAGACCAAACCTCCGCAGCAAAATCTATGAACTGACGAACTACAGGCAGCTGATAACTACGAGACAAATACACCGCCCAAAGCACACTACTCGGTGAAACAAAATCATCCAAAATTCGTTTCAATTTGCCATCTGTAATCAAAGGATTGGCTAAATCACAAGGCAATCGAACAACCCCTTTACCATGCTGTGCAGCGCGGGTTAATACTCCAACATCATTGGCTTTGATAGTGCCAGACACCTCAACAGAATAATGCTGATTATCCTTCACGAAATCCCACTTAGAGACACTCAAATGGCGAAAGCAATTGTGTTGTCGAAGCTCTTCGACTGTTTTAGGTTCACCATGTTTATCCAAATAAGCTTGCGATGCACACACCACCGAATCAATTTCCATTAGCTTACGAGCAATCAAGCTATCGTCAGGTTGATCGGTATAACGCAGCGCAATATCGATTCTGTCATCCACCAGCTGAGCAAAACGGTCAGAAGCAAAAAGTTCTACCGTGATATTGGGGTGAAGCTCTGTGAACTGCTCAACCACACTCAACAGCATATGTTGAGTCAAGCCAATTGGGGCTGCTATTCGAATGGTTCCGGAAAGAGCATCGGTTTGATTAAGTGCAGTGACTTCTAGCTCCGCCGTTTCATGGAGTATTTTTTCGCAACGTTGTAGCGCAATCTCCCCTGCTGTCGTCAAACTTACCTTACGAGTCGTTCTGTGCAGAAGCCTTTGTTTTAACCACCCTTCGATCTCTTGAACATGCCGTGAAACCTGCAACCGACTCATGTCCAAATGCTCAGCAGCTTGAGTGAAGCTGGCACAATTTGCGACTTCAACAAAGCTACGCATCGCCGTCAATCTATCCATTACACTTTTCCTTATCCACTGAACCAAGCCTATTAGATAGCTATATAGATACAATCTACATCATTTTACGATATTTATCACAATATAGTGAGCTATTAGACTGCAATGGCTGTCGAGAAACAGACTCAATAAATTAGATAATTGGAGAGACATTATGAAAATTGCAGTATTAGGTGCATCAGGTTGGATTGGTAGTCACATCGCTCAAGAAGCTAAAGCTCGCGGACACGAAGTTGTTGCTGTTGTAAGAAATGCAAGCCGTGTAGAGATCAGCGATGTTGAGGTTCGTTCATTTGATTTACAAGATGAAGCAGTCAGTCTAACGACTGCTTTCTCAGGCGTTGATGCGGTTATTGCTTCGATTGGCGGACGTGCTCTAGGCAATCACGACATCGTAAAAAGTACAGCAACTAAACTGCTTGATACACTGCCAAGCATTGGTATCGAACGTCTACTTTGGGTAGGTGGTGCGGGTTCATTGGAAGTAGCGCCAAACGTACCGTTGGTTACCGTTCCGGCCTTTCCAGCAGAGCATAAAAACGAAGCGCTAGCACAAGGTGAAGCGCTTGAAGTGTTCAAACAGTCTAACAGCAAGGTTAACTGGACGTTCATTAGCCCAGCAGCAGAAATCTTCCCGGGCGAGAAACTATCAACCTACCGTACCGGTGGCGACCAATTGCTCACCGACCAAGACGGCAACAGCAAAATATCCGTTAACGATTACGCTATTGCGATGATTGATGAACTCGAAGCTGGCAAATTCCCACGCCAACGTATTGGTGTCGCTTACTAGTCAGCTCATATAAAAAACTAAAAAAGCCGCTTGTTCAAAACAATGCGGCTTTCTCATCTTTTACTGAGCATTCATTTAATCAAATGGCAGATGCCCTGTTTTCACCAGGATGACGGTTTCTTCTTCCACATAAGGGAAATGCTCACTCATGTGAGGGCTGCGCATCCATGTGTGTTTTGGATACTCACCATGTTCGTCTTTAAAGGTGCCAGAAAGTACAAATATCTCTTCACCGCCAAAGTGACGATGTGGCTGAAAACGTTCGCCAACCGGCCACTTCACTAACGCAACATGCTCGTGTTCGAACTCATGCAGTGGCATCACTTGCAAACCGCCAATCCCCGGTAGCCATTCCGTTTCTAGCGTATTAATGCGAACTTGCGTTAAGTCTCTCGCATCAAACTGGTTGAGCTTCACCAAGATCGTGCAGCCATTTTTGCTTGATGGAGAATGCGCACTGCCCGGGGGATTACGGATATAAGTGCCGGCAGGGAAATCTCCCGTTTCATCAGAGAACACACCGTCTAACACGAAGATTTCTTCGCCTTGTGGGTGTGGGTGCTCAGAAAACGAAGATTCAGGATCGTACTTCACCACGCTAGTCGTGTGACCCGATTCTTTCTCTTCTCTTTCAAGCGGCTTACGCCAAACCCCTTTGGCAGGGCTCGCGATCCAATCTAATGTCTCGGTTTCTATAACCAGTCTCTTTGAAAAGTCCATGTTGAACATAATGGCGACCTTACTCTTGTTATCGTTTTAATTATTATTGTTGTCTTTCTCGTTTCTATTCTACGCGAATACTCATCAAGGAGGCCATCTCGCTGCTATTTGCCTACGCGACAGCCTCCTGAAAAGAAGCCTAATTAATTGCGGCCAGCAATCACACCGCCATCAACATCCCAGATTGCACCCGTGACCCAATCAGCACTGTCTGACAGTAAGAAAGAGATGCTATTGGCAATGTCTTTCGGCAAACCTACTCGACCAATCGGATGGAACGCGTTGAAGCCTTCTAGCGCTTGATCCACATCTTCTGGTTTAATGAAAGATTCGTAAATCGGTGTTTTAACCACCGCCGGGGAAACCGCATTCACGCGAATGTTATGCTCAGCCAGTTCCATTGCCATGTGTTGTGTTAATGCGTGCAGGCCTGCTTTAGCCATTGAATAGGCAGAAGATGGCGTCGCTTTGATTGCCTGCTTACCCCACATAGAGCCAACGTTAACCACACTGCCACCGCCGTTCTTGAGCATCAATTTACTTATCGCTTGAGTGATGAAGAAGGTTGCTTTATTAAGCTGCATGTATTGCTCGTAATCAGATTCTTGGTGCTCAATAAACGCTTTAGGGTTGAAGTAACCTGCAGCATTAACAAGGTAACCAATACCTTCTTCGAGCGACTCTAAATGCGCAATAAGGCGAGACACACTCGCATCATCATAAAGGTTAGCTTGCCAACCAGAAGCGTGGCCTAGTGATTGAAGTTCTGACACCGCTTTATCTAACTTAGTTGGGTTATTGCCGACAACCAACACATGGATGTTTTGAGCGACTAACTGCTTCGCTGTTTCAAAGCCCATACCGCTCGTGCCACCGATTACTACTGCAATACCATTTTTAGTGAAGTTCATTTTGTTATCTCCTAAGTCATGTGAACGTGGTAATCTTAGGCCTTGAACTAACACTATGAATAGTAAGTACAAATCGGTTAGGTAGGTACTTATTGGTACATCTTTATGAAAAATCAGGAAAACTTTTTTTCAAGAAAATCAGCGCCAGAGCGCTCAGCTCGCATGGTAGAAACCATCTACGGCTGTAAATGGTCGCTAACGGTTTACCAATTACTGGCAAATGGCATTAATCGCCCTGGTGAAATGGTGCGCTCGGTCGAAGGGTTATCGACCAAGGTATTGAATGAATGCTTGAAGCGAAATGTGGAGTTTGGGATTTTAGATAAGCAGATGTTCAACGAACTGCCACCAAGAGTTGAATACCAAGTGACGCCGTTCGGCGAGAAGTTCTTGTTGATTCTAGACCAGCTGGAAAACCTACAAAACGAAATCGACGAGATGTAAGCCCAAGCCTGTCCAACTATTGCTAAAAGAAAGAGGAAGGTAGGCCGCGCCATTTAACTGACTGGCATTTGCTCAAAACGGCCTTTCACAAAATCAATGAAGGTTCGAATTCGGCTTGGTTGATAGCGGTCTCGATGGTAGATCGCTGAAAAGTCGACCTTAGGCACCACCCACTCATCAAACACTTGCAGCAGTTGCCCGTCGTTCAGTTCTTGTAAGCAATAGATGGTTGGAACACGAATAATCCCATTGCCCGACTTAGCGCCCTGCACCAACACTCGGCCATTCTTACATTGCAGTCTGCCCGTCACATGAACATCGACCGTTTTCTTGGTGTCGTCTAGTGCTTGAAAGCTCCACTTACGCACAGATCCCGTTAAGCAGTCATGGTGAATCAGATCTTTGGGGTGATTAGGCTTTCCTTTACGAGCAAAATACTCAGGGCTCGCGAGTGTTCCCATCTCAATGTCTAAAAGCTTTCTTGCGATAAAGCCCGCGTCTTCTAAGCTTCCCATTCGAAAGGCAATATCAAACGCGTCTTCAATCAAGTCGACTCGGTTACTACTGAAATCAAGGCTAATACTGATGTCTGGGTAGAGCTGCATGAACTCATTGACCAAATCCGCGATGATCACCTCGCCCAGATAACCGCCAACACAGTTTACTTTTATGTCGCCACGTACTTCTTCGACATCGTCCACCGCAGCAATCAAAGCTTGGTCTATATTATCTAAGGCTTGTTCACATCTCGCGTACAGATCTTGCCCCGCGTGCGTCAGCCTTAAAGTTCGAGTGGTGCGGATAAACAGGGTCACTCCCATCTGTTTTTCTAGGCTACTCACTTGGCGTGATACGTGGGAACGAGACACATCCAACTCCTCAGCCGCTTTGGTGAAATTACCTAAGCGAGCGATAAGCACGAAAGAGCGAATATCAGACAGGTTAATTTGATTGAGCATAGTCGCCAGCTTACTAATGAAGTTATGAGATAGACGCTTTTATTGTTGCACCACAGCAACAGTGTTTCAAGTAAAGAGCTATATATCAACAATGCTATTTTCCTTAATATACCTCCATCGCAACGAAGCAAGGCAACAAGCACTTGATTCGAATGCACTTAAACAACACGTCGTAGCCAACCGACGCAATAAAAGTACAGAGGAAATAAAATGAAAAAACTAATCGTAATTACAGGTGCAAGCTCTGGTATTGGTGAAGCAATCGCTCGTCGTCTAAGCGATGAAGGTCACCCTCTTCTACTTTTAGCTCGTCGTGTTGACCGCCTTGAAGCGTTGAACCTACCAAACTCACTATCAGTGAAAGTAGACGTAACAGACAAAGCGTCTTTTGATGCAGCAATCGCACAAGGTGAAGAGAAATTTGGCCCTGTGGACGCGCTTATCAACAACGCTGGTGCAATGCTTCTTGGTCAAATCGATACTCAAGACGCTCAAGAGTGGAAGACAATGTTCGATGTGAACGTGATTGGTCTTCTAAACGGCATGCAGTCTGTACTTGCTCCGATGATGGAACGTAACACAGGTACTATCATCAACATCAGCTCTATCGCGGGTAAGAAAACATTCCCAAGCCACGCTGCTTACTGTGGTACTAAGTTCGCGGTTCACGCTATCTCTGAAAACGTACGTGAAGAAGTGGCGGCTTCAAACGTTCGTGTTACCACTATCGCACCGGGTGCTGTAGAAACTGAGCTTCTGTCTCACACAACATCTCAAGAGATCAAAGACGGTTACGATTCTTGGAAAGAAGACATGGGCGGCGTATTGGCAGCTGACGATATTGCTCGCGCGGTATCATTCGCTTACCAACAACCACAGAACGTATGTATCCGTGAAATCGCTCTAGCACCAACTAAGCAACAGCCATAGGCCTTTGCTATCGCTACTAAATAAGCGATGAACTGAAAAAGCGCCACTACTGAATAAGTAGTGGCGCTTTTGTTTTGATTCGAGCTAATTGCTAATAATAAGCTTGATTAAAACTCAACGCGGTAAACTGATGTGCTGCCGCTCACTTCATTGCCGACCGCGATAAAGTGGTTACCAGAGCGAGTGAAATACTTGATTGATTCTGGACCTAAGTCACCTGCTTTCGAGTTGTAAATATCGTTGTCGCAATCACCATCTTCATCAACCTTAGTGCACACTGGCTGAGCAAAGTCGCGGTTGTTTAGATAGCTGATAAAACTTGCATTTTTAGGCTGTGTTACGTCGTAAACCATGATGCCACCTTGGCGCTCCAGCCCAATAAATGCATAGTGCTTGCCGTTGATCTCAGCCACTTCGATAGCTTCAGGTTCTACGCCTTTATCATCACTGCGATCGTCACCGCTTTGGTTGTTATCATTGGTGCTGTTGAAGTTTGCAGGATCTTGCTCAAGTACGATTCGAGCAAAATCATCGCCACTATCAAACACTAACTCACCCGACTCATCCCAGATAGAGAAAGAGCGGCTACCGAATGCTTGAACCTTTTGGTCGGCGGCAAGTGTCCCTTGTGGCTTAATCACCTTAAGGCGAGCCAATTGATTATTGTCTTTCAATGCACCAGCCAATGGGTGGTTAGCATCAACGTCTAACTTCTTGCCACGCACTTCATCGACATAAGCGATACAAAAGTCTTTTTCTGTTGTGTAGTTTTCGGTGCCTTTATAGTCATCACCATCCCACTCAAAACCTTTCTCGTCACACATTTCTTGCGTGGTTTTGATGCCATACTCACGACCATCACCTTCATTCGCAGTCACAATGTAGGTATTACCATCAACGCTGTAGCTGGTGATGCTGTCTGGCATGTAAAGGCCTTCTAACATTGCGTAGCTTTGGAGATTACCGATGTTTTTGTCTTTGTTTGACGCATCTAGCTTAGCTTTATCCCAAGGCTTACCGCCTAATCCCAGAATTGCATCGACTTGTGCACTCGTCACATCAATCGCTGCCAAAGCGTTGTTCTCTTGAAGGGCTACGTAGAGTTTTCCGTTATCAGCAAACGTTAGGTATTCCGGTTCAAGATCTTGAGCAACGGTTGCATTCGGCGCAGAGATTCGAACCTTGTCAGTCAGTTCTGCATGGCGAGGCTGACCTTGATTAAATGCGTTGAAATCAATTTGAGTGACTGTCGCTTGCAAAGGGCCATAAGTTAAATCCACCAGTGTCACTGAACCTTCAGGGTCAATGCTGTAATCCGCATTCGGCTCACCTTCATTTGCAGAGGCAATATAGCGACCATCTTTCGAGAAGCTCACCATGTCCGGTAATGCACCAGCCGTATAAGTAGTGATCAGCTCTAACGTGTCTGAACGATAAAGTGCAATGATGCCGTTTTGTTGCTTGTCAGCATTTTCAATCGCGACAGCAACTAATCCTTGATGAGTCGACACACTGTTCGCGGCACCAATATCAATACCAGAAGCTGCAGCCGCTGATTGAAGATCGATAGAGCCCTCAGATGCTGGTGCGCTGTCAGAGTTCATCGATAACACATCGACTTTTTGTGCTTGAGCATTGACGACATAAAGCTTGTCGGTACATGAATCGTAGCTGACGATTTCGGCTGCTGAAGTATCAAACGGGGCATCGGCAATTGAACGACCAACTAGGCTGATTCCGGTTACTTCAGCATTGGAAGCGCTTGGCTGCTCGATGGATTGGCATTGAAGGCTAAAAGCATCAAGTGATGTTTGAGATGGCGTAGCAGTCGTTGGTGGTGTTGTCGACGTTGAAGTTGAAGTTGACTGCGAACATCCTACTAGAGCAGAGCTTACCGCGATAGGCAGTAATAATGTCAGCTTATTAAATTTACGATTCATATATCCTCCATAATTTGAATCGCGATCATAGAGGGCTGTTATGACACTTATCTTTCCCTTTTATTAACAATAAATGACGACAATAAGTTTCTCTTACCCATAACAACAGGAATCTAAGGCGAGCAATCCATTAACAAGCAAGCAAAAAAAAGCGCCCAAGCTGGCTGATGCTTGAGCGCCTTTAGTAAACTGAATAGGGAGATTAGAAGTTGTAACCACCACCGATCATGAATACCCATGGGTCGATATCAACGTCTGTTGAGTACTGAACGCCACCAGCTTTGTATTTCGCTGTTGTGCTGATGTCTGCATACCAAACTGAAGCGTTTAAGAACCAATCTTCATTGATCATGTAGTCCATACCGATGTTTGCAGCAAGACCCCAAGAATCATCAAGAGACAAGTCGCTCAAGCCAGCATCTTTGCCCGTACCATTAAGTTCTTCATCGAAAAATACGGTGTAGTTAATACCAGCGCCTACGTAAGGACGGAAGTCGCTGTTCGCTTGACCGAAGTAGTACTGAACCATAAACGTTGGTGGAAGGTGCTTGGTGTCAGCAACTTTACCTAGGCCATTAACAGAAATACTGTGAGAGAAAGGGCTCGCCGCTAGTACTTCAAAACTGATGTTGTCAGTGAACATGTAGCCGAAAGTAAGGCCAAGTTGAGTATCTGAATCTACTGAAAACTCTAGATCTGGGTTGTTAAGTACAGCGCCGCTGCTGTCGTTTGGAGATACCGTTGCTGCACCTGCACGGATGATGAAATCACCTTCTTTATGAGCAAGAACATTGGTAGACATAAGAGCCGCAATAACCGCAATACCACATACTGTTTTTTTCATTATAATTTCCTTTTGAGGGCTTAATTTTTATTGGTGAATGAGTAATCATTTCTTATTTTGCGTGCAAGGTAGCATATAATAACCCTACTTTATTGATGGAAATCAATTTGTGAAAAGTTGTGATTATTTATGTAAATTTATATCGACCCGATCACTTTATTCCTTCATTTTATTGACAGTTTTGTAATGCAACTTTCCCGTGCGTCATCTTGTTAATTCACCCCCTCACTTTGCCCAGATCTCTTCGGATCAAAATAGAGCAAGCCAATATCTCGTACGCATCATTTTGGTGCATAACAACAAGAATCAATCTCGCCTCGTATAATATTCAATGAGTTACATTTGGCTTAGTGCTTGCAAGTCTATGTTCATAATCATAAATACATTGAGGTTCTGACCATGCAAGACACTCTAACAATCGTTCTGGCCGGCGGTGTTGGCTCTCGGCTTTCTCCCCTCACCGATAACCGTGCAAAACCTGCGGTGCCCTTTGGTGGCAAATATCGAATCATCGATTTCACGCTCGCGAACTGCTTACATTCAGGGTTACGCCAAATTTTGGTGCTGACTCAGTACAAGTCTCACTCTTTGCAAAAACATTTAAGGGATGGTTGGTCGGTGCTTAACCCCGAGCTCGGCGAATACATCACCAATGTTCCTCCACAAATGCGAACCGGTGATAGCTGGTATAGCGGTACAGCCGATGCGATTTATCAAAACTTGTATCTGCTTTCTCGTAGTGAAGCTAAGCATGTGGTGGTGTTATCAGGCGACCATATCTATCGCATGGATTACGCGCCAATGCTCAAGCAGCACAAAAAGAACGAGGCCGATTTAACCGTAGCGTGCATGGAGGTTTCGATTGACGAAGCCAAAGAGTTTGGTGTGATGGAGATAGACGAATCTCTCGAGATCAATAACTTTACCGAAAAGCCACGTTACCCAGCATGTGTACCCGGTAGGCCGACTCGAAGCATGGCTTCAATGGGTATTTACGTTTTTGATAAAGAGGTGTTAACACAAGCGCTACTGGCGGATGCCGAAGACCCGAACTCAAGCCACGATTTTGGTAAAGACATCATTCCTAAATTGGTCGGCAACAACAGTGTTTACGCATACAAGTTTGGTGACGAAGAAGGGCGCGTAACACAAGATGCGTACTGGAGAGATGTTGGTACTATCGACTCTTATTACCAATCCAACATGGATCTGTTGAAGCCAGCCTCACCTATCGATTTATACCAACCAGATTGGGCGATTCGCACCTATGAGCCGCAACTGCCACCCGCACGAACCATTGCATCGGTAGAAGGTAACCAAGGAATATTCATCAACTCGATGATAGCGAATGGAGTGGTGATTGAAGGGGGTTCGGCACAAAACTCTATCTTCTTCCCTAAGGTAAAAGTCAGCAATGCCGCGATTGTGATTGATAGTATTCTGTTTGAAGATGTTGATATTGGAAAAAATTGCCACATTCAGAACTGCATCATCGATAAAAACGTTAAGGTGCCAGACGGAACTCAAATCGGCATTGATAGCCTTGCCGATTCCAAACGCTTCCACATATCGAAACAGGGCGTCATCGTGGTGCCCTCTTCTTATCAGTTTGAAGAGTGATGCTTCACTTGAAATAGCTTCTTTCTAAACTAAAAAGGCAGCGAATTCGCTGTCTTTTTAGTTATGTAGACGGTCTCAAAAATCTAAACTATCTATGCGTTAGGTAAAACATCCGAGCCTTAGAAAGGCCCTAACTCAATCATTTGAGCAATCACAACGGAAATCAGTGCACCTGCCGACCAGAACAAAAATAACGGCAAGAAGAAACGAACCCACTTAGTGTAAGGCACTTTTGCAATAGCCAATACCGCTAACAAGCCACCATTAGTTGGGTAAATATAGTTAGAAATACCATCACCCAGTTGAGAAGCAAGTGCTGCTACTTGACGAGTCACTTGACCAATATCTGCCAATGGAATGATGATTGGCATAGTGATCACAGCTTGGCCACTGCCAGACGGAATGAATAAGTTGATCGCAGCCTGCGAAAAGTAGATCCCTGCTGCTGCCACAAGTTTAGAGCTACCAGAAATGATCTGTGCAAGATAGAAGATAATAGAATCAACAATCTTCGCGTCTTCCATAATGGTCAACACTGAGCGAGCGAAGAAGATGATCAGTACTGCCACCAATACATCGCTAACACCTTTGGTCCAATACTCACAAATCTTGTTCGGAGATAAACCCGCAACCAAACCCGGAATGATCGCCATTGCCACAAATGCACCCGCAATCTCGGTAAAGCCGAACCCCATCGTCAACGTGCCGAAGATCATGTATGCGAATACGCCCAAGAACGCGATGCCCGCAAGCTTTTCACGAGTAGTCAGTGTTTTCGCTTCAACGCTAGATTCGTAGTGGTAACCCGTACCATGCAACAAACCTTTGGTTGGATCTTGCTTAACTTTGCGCGCGTAGTTAAGTACATACCAAGCACCCGTTAGCAACATGAACATGCCAACAATAAAGCGGTACCACATGCCTGAATACATAGGCAGTTCAGCAATAGTGTGTGCGATACCTGTGAAGAATGGGTTAGCTAGCGCAGCTGCAAAACCAGCACAACTTGCCAGTAAAACAACACCAAGTGCCGTTATCGCGTCATAGCCAAGTTTGATACAGATAGGGATCATCAAAGAGATAAAAATGACATCAAGTTCACGCATACCGGTGAAGGTGACGTTGAAGAAGATCGCAGTCATGATCACAGGTGCAATCACGTACAAGCCTTGCTTCTTTAGCTTAGTCGTTAACGCAACGACGGATGCGTCTAACAAACCCATGTGTTTGATAATGCCGAAGGCACCACCAACGAATACCACCACACCCATCACACCAGAAGCGGATTTGAAGCCTTTAAAAAATGATTCGAAAAAAGAGGCTAATGTTGTTGGGTTACTGGCTAATAGTGTGTAACTGTCTGGGTCGATAACCGTGCGGCCATTCATGACCACTCGTTCAAACTCACCAGCAGGGATGAAGTAAGTTGCGATTGCAGCAACAATCACCATGATAACCAAAGAGAGAAACGGGTGGTTTACTTCTTTCTCTATCGGAGCTGTGTTACCAGCTTGAGATGTAGGTACGGACGTAGATACCGTAGTCGTCATATAGACTCCTTACTTGTCAGCAACTAAGGAGTACTTAGCCGCCGAGAGGGATTTTTGGAAAAACGAAACCCTTCACGCAGAACTAAGTTCGCGCTAATTTAGGCTGTTTCAAAAAGGCCTTTGATAGATGGTGCTCTCAAATGTACATAGTGAAGTAGTGAGTACTACTCTCTTTGCGTCCGAGCAAAATGCAGATGTTCAGCCAAGTCAGGCCAAACTGAATGAGGTCATTACGGGCAGATAAACAAAGAAATCCGCTGAGTAATATGTTTTTTATCAATTACAAAGACAAGCGGCGCATGCTAACACAACGAGCGGTAAATTGTCAGAAAAGTGTGAGTTTCGTCATGTTTTGGTGGGTTTTAAAAAAGCGCCTAGCAAAAACTAGGCGATTTCTTACATTGAACTGAATTACTTAGGCGCTAGCTCATAGTTTTCTTGCATCTCATGAGGGGCAATCCCGTACTCATAATCCGCTAAGTAACCATCCTTATAGACCTTCATTCCCTTCTCATCCCAGCTCACTTTGATCATCGCCGTGTTGCCATCTTCACTGCCTAACAGCTCCAGCATTTCTGCATCAATCTTAATCGCTTTGATGGTTTTAATACGCTTAAACGGCTTAAATTCAGTGGTCGAGGTTGGCAAAGAACCGTAGCTGCTGATCCACGTATCTTTAGGTACTAGCCATTGGTTGAAAACATCATCAACAATCGCTTTCGGCATGCTTGCGATAACAACAGAATCTGTCATTACGTTGTTTGTCTCTAGGCTGTAACCGCCCTTTCCATCCGAAACATAAGTAGGAAAATCAATGCCAATTTCAGACTCGGCTGGTAAACGACCTAGAGTAACCGACTTCTTAACGTAAAGTTCTGCCGTTTCAAATTGCTGCATGATCTCAGGGATCTTCTGAAATTCAACTGGTGCAGCAAAGGCATTGAAAGCGAAAAAAAGGGAAGCTGCAATTGCAGCGAATTTAACAGGCATTTTCATGATAACGGATCCAAATAGAAGATGACTGTTATAATATCCCGTACTAACAAATACCTCAATAAACTGCAGCCGCTTATATTGGTAATTGTGATATTGAGTGACGAAATCATAAATAGTTACTTTGCCCTTTTCTCCTCAGCTCTACCCTCCTAGTTTCGCTGTTCGGCAGTTCCAACCTAAAAAAACTTAGTCATTTTACCGTACTGTCAGCCTTATGTCAGTGGCGCAAAATGGTAAGTCCTATCTTTGAACAAACCTAAAATGAGACCTCGATCATCATTTTGAGGTTCTCATGAAGGCTATTTACATCATTGCTGCCGCGTTGTTGCTGAGCAGTTCCTTAGCAAACGCAAATGTGCACAAGTGGAAAAATACCGAATTTCAGACCTACTCCGACAAAACACAGGTCAGGTTTTTATTGGTAAACCGTTACACCAAACAAGCGGATTACTACCTGCGAATTGATGACAAAGAGTTTCCAAACAAGATCCAATTGGATGCAAACCAAGAGATAGAGCTGGATATCAATGTTAAGACGCCAGCCGCTCAAACAACCAAGAAGAAGATTTGTACGCGCATGGTGACGGATTCCCCGAACAGCTACGAAGTATGCACAAACCTTAAATTCAAACGATATTAACGACATTCAAGCGGTATCAATTATGCGGAGAACAATCAAAGCGTTACTTAGCGCTTTATTTACTGTCGCTTCATTGGCCATTGCTTCACTGACAAGTCCGGCATTGGCAAACCCAATACCGAGTGTGTCGAACCCTTCAGGTACCGACCGAGTTCGAACCTCTGAAGGGGCTTCATGTGAGCAAGCGATTTCCACAGGTAAAACCGTTCAGTTCGGAACCTACGGATCAACCGGCAATGAAGATAGCGACAGCTATTACAACAATTATTACTACCAAAATCAGGATGAGGCAGGCGTATACGCGGCTGTGACATTCCAATTTGGTGGTGAGGATCGAGTTGACTGTCGTCGACTCTACGAGTTCGAGCTCCGTGAGCGAGAACGTTTAGAAGAGCTAGCTCAAGCGGAACATGAGCTAAAGCTATTACAAATCGAAGCAGAGAAATATCGTCTGCTGAAGATGAAACAAAGCAATACCACTTTTTCGGAGTAAAAATGCTTAATAGAAAACCACTACTTGGCCTAGCTGCCATGTCTGTATTTTCCACTGGTTCGGCGTTTGCCATACCACCTGACCATCAAGATGACAAAACAGGTGATGTTGTATTCTCAGCATCTGTCGAGTCTCAATGTGGGATAGAAGCAACAGAAGACCAAGCCGATTTGGCTTTTGGCGAAAGTTACAATGAATCTCACGCGACTGTAAAGTTAGTCAGCAACAGAAACGGAATCAAAGTTCGAGCAGAAGAGATCAAAATCGAATCGTTTAACGGCCAAATTCAAAAAGGCGATGTGTTTTTCCAGTCAACGGGGACAACAGAGCTAGACCAATCTGCAGTTAGTTGGGAATCGGGTGTAGACATCACTCGGGATCAAATTCGTGAAGATAACAATATGAATCTTTTCGCTCGTGTTGCGGTTGATGAAAGCAATCTCGATGCTAGTGATGATTACGAAGTAAAAACAAAATGGAAGATTGAGTGTAACTAACCATCATCTCTCCCACGGTAAGCCCTTTAATCATGAGGGCTTGCTGACCCAGAGGCACTATGAAAACTCTAGTTTTATTCTTGGCGATATTGTTTATCGCGCCCTATGCCGTGAGCACCGGGTTTGATAGGAAAGAAGTCGAACATTTCAATCAAATGTGCGTCGATGGCTCAGACAACCACCAGCGCCGAATCTTTGATGCGTTGTCGAATTCTGAATACATCGATTGGTCGAGCATCGAGTTAATCGACACCGAAAGTCGCGTTAACTACACCGAGACTAACGTCGAAATTAAGCAAACTGACCGTGTCACGTGCGATCTTATTGTCGAATACAAATATCATCATGCCGATATTGTACTGAGTTCAAGCTATCAGGTATCTCTCAAAGATAAGCAAACCATCAGTAATGTGGCTGTTACTGAACAAGCGGTCACGGACTTTATTGTCCGCGTTATGGTGAACTAACATGCTACGATTTATCATCGCATTCACTTTAATCAGCTTATCCAGCTGTACATTGGCATCCAATAATCACTCTACATTAAGCTTTAAAAAGCATGTGAGAGAACGCTGCGGTTTAGAAGTGATCAATAACCAAGGAGAGATGAGTTTTGGTCGAGAATACGATGGCAGAGCCATCACGCTCAAGTTGGAGTCCAATCGCAAAGATTCTCGATTATTGCTCAAACTGCAACATATTGACCTAGGCTCAATTGACGAGTCTCGTATTTCAGAACTTGTGCGATTCAAAGTCGAAACGCCGGTTCGCTATGAAGGTGACATTAATTATTGGCGTCAGGGCGTCGAATTTCCTGTAGAACAACTGGCATCCAATAAAGAAGTCGACATTCAAGCGCGTATTACCATACCCGAGTCTCAACTCACGGCTGGAGAGTTTCACTTCAATATGGAGTGGGCAGTTGAGTGCCTATAAATTAGCAACTTAAGCTGAGTTTTTAATAAAAGAAGAAACAAGTGAGTGAGCTGACAAGAAAATCAATGGAGTGACAAGTTCGGAATTATAAAACCAATAAAGAGAGATTCACTGGGAATTCGCTGTAGGTTAGCGCAAATTATCAGGGATGGAGTTTTTTTGAACATGTCTTTAAAACACGAAACATAATATGCGATCAGTTCATCGGACTTTCAAGGGAGTAACAAGAGAATATTTGATAACACTGAAGTCAATCACACATGTGCTAATTCTCAGTTGGTTAATCTATCCGATGTTTGCTACGTTTAAATGACACAGTCATTGGAAAGGTATGATTTATGAAAATAAATGTTCAAACACATCATGTATCAATTAACGACGAGTCACGCAAAGACATCGAAGGTAAATTCGAGAAGATATCTAACCATTTCCCATCACTGATCAGTTGCGACATCATCATTACTAAAGAACACGGTCAACATCAGGTTGAAGTATTCACCAACTACGAAGGTGTACGAGTAACAGCAAAATCTACAGACGATGTTATGTACCCAGCTATCGCTTCAGCACTCAAGAAACTAGAAGCAGGCCTAAGTAACCGTAAGGGACAATTGAAAGCCGACCTACACGAGAAACCAACAAGCACGAAGCCAGAGATTGCTTCGGACATCATCCAAGAGATGAAATTGGTATAAATCGATAAGTAGTTAAAGCGAAATAACGAATAGACACTTATTAAGAATTTCAAAGCCAGCACATGTTGCTGGCTTTTTCGATCTTACAGTCAATCCCCCCTCCCCTTCTTTACCGCCTCTTGAATTCAGCTCAACCCCACATCATTTTTAACGCCCTTAAGTTCTTAGCAGCTATAACAATCACTTGTGGTATTTGATACAGTTATAAACAGAAATTTAGACCACAACGGAATGTTTATTATGAAGAAAGTCGCGTTGATCCTTTTCCTAGCCACTCAGTTAATGGCTTGTACCGAAGTTGGCAGTGAAGCTTGGTGTGCCGATATGAAAGAAAAGCCTAAAGGCGACTGGACGGCTAATGAAGCGGGCGATTTTGCTAAACACTGTATTTTCTAGGCGCTCGTTGTCCGTTTGATGCGAAAGACACCGCATAAAAAAACGACCGCTAGGTAGACCGAAGTACCTAGGGTCGTTTGAGCTTCAAAATGCTAGATAAGCTCTCAACTTTCACACAACACGCTGTCTATATGAGTTTGTTACGGATATGGATAACCACCGCTTCAGCAACGATAACCACCGCAAAAATACTCACTAATACCATCGAAACTTTTTGCCATTCAAAAAGGTTTTGCGCATCGTTAAGTACCACACCAATACCGCCAGCGCCCACCAAACCCAATACCGCAGATTCACGCACGTTGATGTCCCAACGGAACAATACGATTGAGTAGAACGCAGGCATCACTTGTGGCCAATACCCTTTCAGCAAAATACTCATCCACGAAGCACCCGTTGCGCGTAAAGCTTCAATAGGCCCCATGTTCACTTCGGCAATGGCTTCCGCTAACAGCTTCCCTACAAAGCCGATACTGCGAATTGCAATTGACATGATGCCTGCGAGAACACCGGGGCCAAACAGTGCGATAAACAGTAATGCCCAAACCAGCGAGTTCACTGAACGTGAAGACACTAGAAAGAATTGAGCGATCCAGTTCAGCGCTTTATTAGGTGTAATGTTTGGTGCGTTCAACAACGCCAAAGGAATCGCAAACACCAAAGTAAACAGTGTGCCCAGTGTCGCGATGTGTAAGGTTTCAATCATCGCAGCGTGAATCGACTCAGGGTAGAAACCATAGTCCATTGGCACCATTCGCTCGAACATATCAGCAAACTGAGCGGGCGCGTCATAAAAGAACTCAGGAATCACTTCTACTGTCTGCCAAGACCAAACAATGGCACACACTAGGCTGAGGTAAACAGCGAATCGAGCCACACGTTCGTTGGGTGTAAAGCGCTGCCACTCTCTATCGATAGATGCAGTTGTCATTAGAAGATTCTCCTAACAATGTTGGAAAGAAATTCACCGACAAGAATCAGTGCGATAATGGTGATCAAAATAGCGGCGACGAAGTCGTAATCAAAACGTTGGAAGGCAGAGAAAAGCGTCCCACCAAGACCACCTGCACCTACGATGCCCACCATGGTTGAGTTGCGAAGATTGGAATCCAGCTGGTAGCTTGCGAACCCAATAAAACGCGTGAAAACCTGTGGCATCACCGCATACAAAATCACACTAGTAAAACTAGCGCCTGTCGCTTTAATTGCTTCAACCGGTTTAAAGGAGATTTCTTCAATCGCTTCAGCGAACAGCTTGGCGATGAAGCCAATGGATGCAAATACTAAGGTCAAGATCCCAGCCAGAGCACCAAAGCCCACCGCTTTCACAAACAAGATTGCGATAATCACTGGATGAAAAGAACGGCACAAGGCAATAAAACCTCGAATAGGCGTCGATACGATTGAAGGCATCATATTTCTCGCGGCCAGTAATCCTAGAAACAGTGAAATAACGATGCCAAAGAAACTTGAGATAATCGCAATCTGTAAGCTTTCCGCTAACCCACTCAGTAGTAAACTGGTTCGCGAGAAATCAGGCGGAAACATTCGTGATAGTAACCGCTCACTTTCACCAAAACCGATGATCAAACGATCAAAGGTAAGCCCTAGCGTCGAGAAGCTGTAAAACAGATAAGCCACTATACCAGCGATAATCGCACGGTTTGTCCATGACACCTTGAAAGGGTTTTCGTGCTTCGCTGGCGACGGGTTTGACGGTACGCTTGGCGATGAGCTTGGGGTTAGTCCAGCCATGATTCACCCCCATAGATAATTTTTAGATCTTCTTCAGAAATACCTTCAGGGCTGCCGTCGTAATGCACCTTGCCGTTACACATCCCGATGATACGTTTGGCGTAACGCTTGGCTAGGTTCACATCGTGGATGTTCACCAAAACCGGGATGTTTTTCTGTTCTGCAAATGTCTCCATTAACTCCATGATCTCAACTGCGGTTTTCGGGTCGAGAGATGAAGTCGGTTCGTCTGCCAATAAGATATATGGGTCTTGCATTACTGCGCGAGCGATACCAACACGCTGCCTTTGTCCACCCGACAAGCTGTCGGCACGTTGGTTAGCAAAGTCTTGTAAACCAACAAACTCAAGTAGCTCAAACGCTTTGGCGAGGTCTTGCGCAGAGTAGTTACGACGCCATGCATTCCAAGCAGTCATGTAACCCAAACGGCCACTCAACACGTTCTCGATAACCGTTAAACGTTCGACAAGGTTATATTCTTGGAACACCATGCCGATATGTCGACGCTGTTTGCGTAGCGCTTGACCTTTAAGTTGAGTCAGGTCTGCGCCATCAAAAATGATTTCACCTTGGCTTGGATCGTTAAGGCGGTTGATACAGCGTAGAAGTGTGCTTTTACCTGTACCGGATGGGCCGATAATCGCGATGATGCCAGGCTCATCGATATCTATATTAATGCCTTTAAGGATTGGCTTGCCTGCCACGTATTCGTGGAAAAGGTTGTTTATCTTTATTCCTTCATAGCTTGCTACGGCCATACTGCATTTCCTTGTGCGAATTTTAGAATGAACTATGCCCTACCCGCGAGGGCATAGATTTTTAGTTAAGGTAAGTATTTAAAGAACTAAGTCTTTCTAAAACTTAGCCTTCCAACTGAGTCAAGAACTAGCCGTTGTTTGCTTGTTTTGCTAGCTCAGCTGCTTTTTTCTTTGCGCGTTTAGCCGCATCTTTTTCAGCGAGCTTCTTAAGACCAGCTTTGGTGTAAGCCGTACCTGTCGCGTGTGCGATATCACGAATCACGTCCCACTCTTCTTTGTAGCTGATTGGTGAGAAGCGGTCTGCACCTTTAAATGATGCACTCATCTCTGGAGTAAAGCGGTAGCTAAAGAAAGCTTCGTTGATCTTCTCAACAAGCTCTGGTTTTAGGTTGTACGCGTAACCAAAAGCAGACGTTGGGAAGCGTGGGCTACGGTAGATGATCTTCAGTTCAGAATCGTCGACACGACCTGCAGCGACCATACGATCGTAAACATCTGATGCCACCGGTGCTGCATCATAGTCTCCATTGAAAACACCAAGAATAGACTGGTCATGCTTACCTGAGTAAAGCACTTTATAATCCTCATCTGGCACTAGGCCTTTCGCTGGGAATAACGCACGTGGAGCTAGGTTGCCAGAGTTGGAAGATGCAGAAGTGTGTGCAACCTTTTTGCCTTTCAGATCAGTCATTGTATTAATACCGCTGTCTTTACGCACAATGGTGATCAGGTTGTAGCCTTGGAAACCAGACTCATCGCCTTTCACTGCAATTGGAACGTAGCCAGCTAGGTTAACCGCGTAGCCTGTTGGACCGGTAGAGAAACCTGCAACGTGCAGTCGACCAGAACGCATCGCTTCTACTTGCGCAGAGTTCGAGTGAACTGTGTAGTAAATCACTCGCTTACCCGTAATTTTACTTAGGTGAGCTTGGAAATCCGCAAACGCATCTTTATATAGCGCTGGGTCTTCTACTGGCGTGTAGGTAAACACAAGCGTGCTTGGGTCGTTCCACTCATCTGGATTCTTTGGTGAATCGGCGACCAAATCTTGGTTTTCATCACAGTATCGATCGTCTAACACACCACGACTAGAGCAGTCGCTTGCCATAGCCATTGAAGGAAGTAGTAATGAGCTAGCGATTAACAGTCCTTTAACACTGATTTTCATATTCAAACCTTACTTTTACTTATTGTTGAAAGTCACCTTCGCTATTGCAGCCTTTGTGCCATGTTTTTATTTATTTAATTTCAACAACTTACAACAAACCCCAAACTAACTAATATCTTTTGAGTCATTCGTGTCCAACTCAAAACCAATCATTTGGGTCATTTCTGTCCCGTCGATTTCAGTGGTAAAAAAAGAGCCCGAAGGCTCTTTGGTTCACTGCTTTTTCTTTTGTTATTCTTTAGTAAGCGCTCTCTATACAAACGCTATAATTAGCAGGTGTAACACTGCACTCAGAAGAACCTAAGCGTCGCTGTCCATGCAGTTTGCGTAATAAGTTACCGTTGCAGGCCAATCGCTGAATACGCCCATCACACCAACATCTTGTGCCAGCACATCAAGCATTTTCATCATATCGCCATCATTGTTGATACCATCTTTCACACTCTTGTAATACCAACCACCGCCTTGCGCTAGCGGGCCAGAACGTTCCAGTGTCCAAGCGATAATGTCGAGGTCTGCATCCTTAGCAAGCATGGCGTAGTTAGACGCAACCAGTTCGTTGTTTTCGTCTAAATCAACCAGAGCAAACAGAGGTGGTGCGATGATATTCACACCCGCATCGTGCAGTTCTTTCATGTTCTCAACAGACGCGACAAAGTCCGCTTGTTCGTAAACACGGTCATCAAGATAAACCGCTTGTTTGCCGAACTTCGGCGTTTCATTGATCCAGTACTTCACATCATCCAAGTTGAATGACTGCAGGTAAGCCTCAGAAGGCTTGAAACCCGCTTCTTTCAGTTCATCCACCAACTTCTGCGCATACATCTCTTGGCTAAATCCATTGAAAGGCATGTCGACTGCTGCCGATTTCAATTCAGGAGTGACCTTCACGCCGTGCTCTTTAAACAGTGCTGCACTTTCTGCGTGTGTCATCAGTGTGCCACTTTGGCTGTAAAGATCGGTTCTCCAACCTGGAGTCCCGTTCATGTACTCTTCAACCGTGGTGGCTTTTGGGTTCGCCCCATCCATTTTACCTTTGAGCGTCTTAAACTCAGCCAGCGTGAAATCAGAAGTACGGCACTCAACCTTAGCATCTTCGCCTGTCGCTGGATTAGCTGGTATAAACGGGGTTGAGCACTTCTTAGCAAGATCTGGATGCGCTAATACATCGGTCGTGGTGTGCAGATCACTTTGCGAGTGACGACATACCAACGCCTTATCTTTGGTGAAGGTCACATCACATTCGACGACACCAGCGCCCATTTGAATCGCCGCCAAATAGGATTCCTTAGTGTGCTCAGGAAACTGCATAGCAGCTCCGCGATGCCCAATAGAAAAATCGCTACGATGAAAAGGTCCTTCGCTACAACTGAGCAGCTTTGTTTTCAAAGGGCTCTCATCCATATTGTTAACTAAAAAGAGGGGACGAGGTCCTAAGTTTGCTGGTTCTGCAGCGGCCCATGCCGTTATTGAACTCATACCGAGTATCAGAGCAATCGAACCTTTCAGTATTTGCTTCATGTTTGTATCTCCTTGCAACAAGCAATTATTTTTCTAATGTCCTTTGTTCGATCATTCAGTGTTGATAGCTGTCATATGTTTTTGACTCAATACCGAATAACCTCATGTGGACTGACGCCACAATGTAGGGATTGCACGCTTTGTGCCAGATGTTAAAGCTCTTTTATTACAATCACTTGAAACAGTTAATCATTCGACTAAATGATAAATGGGTCATTGTTGTCTTGTGTTTTTACTATGCGAATTAATGAACCAGCTAGACCTTGAAACTCTCTTTATCCAACTGGTGTTTCTTCATTTTTCGATAAAGAGTTTTACGCGGTAAATTCAGCTTACTTGATACCTCATTAATATTACCCGCGCTTTCTATTAGCGCTTCAGTCAGAACATTTCGTTCGTACTGCTCCATCTGCTTTTCAAAAGCGAAATCTTCTCCGGATGCTTCACAAATTGGCGATTGAAGATCAAAGCCATCACCGACGATACCCAACACAAATCGATCAGCGACATTACGCAGTTCACGCACATTGCCCGGCCATTCATGTCGGCATAGCTGCTGAATTTGTTCCGGGTAAATCGTCGAAGGACGTGTCTTGTATTTATGACTCGCTTGAATCACAAAATGGCGAAACAGCACCTGAATGTCTTCTTTTCTTTGACGCAATGCAGGAAGGTTTAAGCTCGCAATGTTAAGGCGATAGAAGAGATCGGCTCTGAATTCTCCAGACTCACTCAAGCTCGCGAGATCAGCTTTACTAGCGGCTACCACGACGATGTCGACAGGTATCAACTCGTTACCACCAACACGCTCAATCATTCGCTCTTGAATCACGCGCAACAATTTGATTTGTACCGCAATCGGCATGCTCTCAATTTCATCGAGAAACAGAGTCCCGCCATTGGCTTGTTCTATTTTTCCAATACGCTTCTTGTTCGCGCTAGTAAACGAACCCGCTTCATGGCCAAACAACTCACTCTCAATAATGCTTTCTGTCATGCCGCCACAGTTAATTGCGACAAATGGTTTAGTCTTACGACGACTAAATTGATGCAGAGCGCGAGCTATCACCTCTTTACCCGTTCCCGTTTCTCCATTGATAATGGTATCGACGCCAGTATGTGCTAAAGCGAGTACTTGCTTACGTATCGTATCCATCGCTTTTGATTGGCCAATAACCACAGACTCTATCGGTAGCTCCTCTTGCTCATCGCCATCCGAGGTTGAAGGGCAATTGTGCTGACATTGGGTAATCGCCAAATCAAGCTTCTCCACCAGCTCACTCGAATTAAGCGGTTTTTCCAGAAAGTCGAAAGCACCAAGCTTCATCGCTTCGATCGCCATTGGGATATCGCCATGGCCACTCATCAATAAAACGGGTACATTCGGGGCACGGTGTTGGATTGAGCTCAACAACGTCAAACCGTCCACTTTCGGCATACGAACATCACACAACACCACAGTCTGACTGTTGGCTTTAAGCGACTTTAGGCCAAGGTTGGGATCAGTGAAGGTGGTGACACTAAAACCTTCTAGCTCTAACATTTCGCTCACGGCTTCGACGACATCTATTTCATCGTCGATAAGAACTATGTGTTTGTCTGAAATCATGAGCCTGTGCCTTTTGGTAGAGTGACGATAAAGGTGGTGCCTTGGTGTTCAACCGATTCCACGTGAATCGAGCCGCCAAAGTCTTTTATTATGTTGTATGCGATAGACAGGCCGAGCCCTAGTCCTTTGCCTATTGTTTTGCGGGTATAAAATGGGTCAAACAAATACGGGATATCTTCTTCGGGTATACCTAGTCCGTTGTCCTTGACCGAAATCTGAATGGTGTTCAGGTGCTCTTGCGCTGAAATGCAGAGCTGAGGCTGCTCTCTATGTTCAACGGCATCCAGAGCATTACTGATCAAATTCACCAGCACTTGTTCCAATCGTATGCTGTTGGCTCGAACCATTTGATCACTTTGTGGCGAATAATGAATCAACACCCGACTCTGCCTGGTTTCAAACAGGTCAATTGCATCACCAATCACCTTCTCCAGTTCTACGTTATCAATCTTGCCATCGCTCTTACGTGAAAAGGCTTTCAAGTGACGGGTGATTGCCGCCACCTTACCTAGTAGGACTTCGATCTTTTTAAGATTATCTTCGGCTCTATCTGGTCTATTTTTACCTAGCCAAAGCTGAGCGCTTCGAACGTGACTATTCACAGCCGTCAGAGGTTGATTGATCTCGTGCGTGATCCCGACACTTAGTTGTCCCAACGCAGCCAGTTTTCCGGCTTGGATTAGCTCATCTTGAGTCACTCGCAATTTAGCTTCGGCTAAGGTGCGCTCTTCAACCTCAGCCTCCAGTTTGCGATTGGTTTGCTTAACGATTTTGGCCGTGGTTTGGAACACCTTCAGGTACTTAGCCATTTGCGTCACTTCGTCTTTGCCACGAATGGATACTTCGGTATCTAAATGGCCGGTAGAAATCGCGAACATATTGTCTTTAAGCTGTAAAAGCCTTTCCAAAATACTCTTACGCACGTAGAACCATGAAATAGCAGCGGCAGCTAATACACTAAATAAAGAGAGAAAAAGAGAGAGGCGCTGGTTAGATTGCAAAGATTGCTGCGCCTGCTGAATCGATAGGTCAATATTACTGTTCACTTGGTTGGTGTTGCGTTCGATCTGTACGGTTAACTGATTGAGATGCTCACGGCTGTTTTCTAGGAAGTATTGCTCTTGATAAAGATGATCGAGCGCTTTGTTTTTCATCCCATACAAGCTGCTATCGCTTGAGGCGAGGTTATAAATCACCGTGAGTTGATGATCTAATTGAGGAAAGTCACTTCTTAAATCACCACTGACCCAGAGCTTCCACCACTCTTCTCCTACCTGCTCGAGTCGGTAACTGGTGTAATCCAGTTCATTAAAACTGGAATCGTTATACAGCTTTTCGACCAAGCCTAATTGGTAATAAAGCAGAGACTTGAGCTGTGTGTACTGGATTTGATCTTTGGCAGACTCAGGTAGGCTATCAAGTGAGTCACTGGCTTGCTGCAATAGAGGATAAAAGCCTTCAAGCAAATTACGAAGTTCTTGATTGAGTTGTTCTGACTCAATCTCACTTTGATACAACAGGCTCAGACTATTATTAACTTGGGCGATAAGATCTTTAAAGTAGGCGTGATAATCAGGAAATTGAACCATAACGCTATTCATTACTGATATAGCCTCTTCAATTTTGAGCATCGCCTGTTTGCGCTCTAAATTGGATTCAGCGTCACCGAGCTGAGAAGATGTTGTGATAATCACTCGCACCATATCATTAAGGCGAGCGGCATTATCTAAGGCCGGGATTTCACTCTCCTTTAGCTCAACAAGACGTTGGTTTAAATCATCGAAGGTAAAGCTGGAGATAACTGAGAGGAAGATAGTGGTCATCGATAGCATGGCTAACGCAAGTACCAAGCGCAGCTCAATACCTTTCCAACCAAACCACTTACGACGTGGAATTTTGATCGAGAACGGGCGCTCGAAACTATCCTTATTTTCTACAACCTCGGAGACATAACTACTCACTCGCCCCACCTTCTTTTCATCAAATAATCAACAGTAACTGTCAATGATTCAATCAGTTAGGGCGTGAGCCTTACTTGGGCTTGCATCGAATAGCTTTAGTGAAACTATTAAATGAAGAGTAATCATTAACATTTCACATAAGATATCATAACAATTATTTTATAAAGCTTGAGCTGTCTGTTTTGCGATAATAGAAAGTGACCGCACCGACAGAAACGTGATTACTTTATCAATACGCACGTAAATTATATGAATAGCACTCTCCATCAAGCAGTCAAAACCTACGATGATTTAATAAGTTAAGGTCTAGAGATCGAAAAAATCGCACAAGTTTTCACTCATACGATTTCATTCATGTCATGTCCATCGACTAACCGAGACTCAACGAACTTAAAGAACTTAAAGAACTTAAAGAACAATCATCCCATCTCGATAAGTCAGTGCTGGTGTTACATCTTGACCAAGTAATACTGGGCCATCGAGGTCGACGACTTCAGATTGAACCGCAATAGGCAGAGCTGCACGCATCGCCAGCGATGTACCAAGCATACAACCCGACATCAGAGTAAATCCGAGCCTTTTGGCTTCTTCTGAAAGTACCAATGCTTCAGTCAGGCCGCCCGTTTTATCGAGTTTGATGTTGACCATTTCATACTTGCCCAACAGCGATGAGAGCTGTGAGGTAGTATGACAGCTTTCATCGGCACACAAAGGTATTGGGTGCTTGATGTGCGCCAATGAGGCATCGTGCTGTTGGGGTAACGGCTGCTCGATCATCGCAATATCAAATTCTGCCAGTTGATTGAATAACTCTTCGAGATTCAATCCTGTCCACGCTTCATTTGCATCCAAAACAATTTGAACATCTACCGCAGCTTCTCGTACCGCACGAACACGCTCTACCACTTGCTCTCCATCAAGCTTCACTTTCAGAAGTTTTGCCCCATTCGCGACATAATCTCTAGCCTGAGTCGCCATCGCTTCTGGCGCGCCAATCGAGACTGTCATTGCTGTCACGATTTGAGCAGGCAACTCGAACAAGCTATTTGGGAAAATCTGGTCATTCTGCTGCGCTTCAAAATCCCAAAGCGCACAATCGACTGCATTTCGCGCTGCCCCTCCGGTCAATAAAGACTGAAGATGATCTCTTAGCTCTGCCGGATCGGTAACGCCTCGTTCAAACATAGCTTCAAGTGCGCTAGACGCTTGTTGGATTTGCGCTAACACAGACTCCGATGACTCGCCGTATCGTGGGTAAGGCGTGCATTCGCCCTGAGCTCGTTTGCCACCATGTTCAATGTAAACACGAACAACGTGACACTCAGTTCGACTGCCACGAGAGATGCGAAAAGGCGTTTGCATCGCGATAGTAATGGGTTCTGCTGTAATCTTCATAATTTCACTCGGTTGATGTTCGCTTTAACAAATGGAAACGTAGAAATGATGAAGTCGTTAAAGTGAATGTCGCAAATGATCAGTAATATGTTGTACACCAAAGCGCACAGGGTCCGTCACCGGCACTTGATAGAGTGTGGTCCATTCTTGACACAATGTCTCAGCATCTTCAATGCTAATCGCCGATGTGTTCAAGCAGATACCCACCAGCTTCGCGTCTGGATTGGTCAGTCGTGCCGCTTGCAAGTTGGCTTCAATCGTCTGTTCTATGCTTGGTAATTGAGCATGAGGAAGGTTACGAATATGTGGTCGCCCAACTTCATGACACAGCACTAAAGCATCAGCTTGTGCACCATGTAATAAACCCAAACTCACGCCAGCAAACGAAGGGTTGAACAAAGAGCCTTGCCCTTCAATGATGTCCCAATCGTGGTCGGTAAAATCCGGGGTAATCGCTTCAACTGCGCCAGAAATAAAATCCGCAACCACCGCATCAATCGAAATACCGCTGCCTTCAATCAAGATACCCGTCTGCCCTGTCGCTTTAAACTGAGCGGATTTACCTGACTCTTTAAACGACTTTTCGATAGCTAAAGCCGAAAACATTTTGCCTACCGAGCAATCTGTTCCGACAGTAAGCAGGCGCTTACCTTGACGAGGCTTACCGTTACCAACATTAAGAACACCGTCAAAATGGCGTACATCATGAAGCTTAGTCAATCCTTGTTGCTGCATGTCAGCAAGCGGTGAAAATTCACTCAACCTTTGGTGCATGCCAGATGCAATCTCATATCCCATTTCTGCAGCGGCCATAATGGTTGACTGCCAAGAATCAGGAATAACGCCACCCGGATTTGCGGTACCAACCACTAAGGTTTTAGCGCCCTGCGCTTGCGCCTCTTGCAAGGTCATGTCCGTTAAGCCCAGTGAAACGGTATCCCCCGTTAAACGCAGTTGACCTAGGCAGATTTCTGGTCGCCATTGATGAATACCGCGAGCTGTTTTTGCGGCGAGTGGGTCAGTAACATCCCCAAGAAAAAGAAGGTAAGGTTGAGCGATAGACATGAGCATTCCTAATTAATAAGTCCTTGTATGGATTTACTTTAATTAAGAACTTCGAAGGTGCCGAATGCCTATTTATGGCGAGCCTATAACCTTAAGTTATAGGGTAAGTATGGCTCTTCAATGAAGCGATAAATTGCTTAACGGAAATCGACTGAGGGGTGTGCTCTGCGCAAAGCATCGATACCGAAAATTGGATATCTGGCTGCAAATAAAATACACAAACCGAGTCGTCATTTTGATATTGCTCTGCCGTCCACGGATCAACAATCGCAAAGCCCGCTTGGTGTTTCACCAGTTCCGCAGCCGCGCTGTATCCACGTACAGATATCGGATGGTGGTAATGCTCATCGCGCGCAATAAGGCTTTGATGTAATAGGAGGCCTAATGGATCGCGGCTATCAAGCCCGATGATTGGCAGCGGATAACTGATCAAATCATCTAGAGTTAATTCTGTAGGTAAATTATCAACTGTATTGGAAGGAACCAAAACCTTAAGTGATTCAGTTAATAGCGTTTCACTTAATATCGCAGGCGGCGTTTCATCGCCAAACGCGATAGCAATATCAAGCTCATGCTTGAGTAAACCTTCACACAACTCATCTCGGTTTGCGGTCAGCAACTCAAAAGAGAGTTCTTGCTCGCGAGACATTTGGGCGATCACCGAAGTCAGCAATTTAGTCGCCAGAATCGGTGGCGCACCAATACGTAAATGCTGATGTCCTTGTTTTACTTTATTGGTCAAAGAGCGAAATTGACCCAGTTGCTGATAGACCTTTTCCGCTTCTGGCAGCAAGGTTTTCGCTTCAACCGTTGGTACTAGGCGCCCTTTAACTCGTTCGAATAAACCAAACCCAAGTTGTTGCTCCGTGTGCGCCAAAATACGGGTCACGTTTGGTTGCGACACATGCAAGCTGCGCGCGGCTCCAGATACAGTTCCGGTCTGCATAATGGCGTAAAAGACTTCCAACTGTCTTAGGTTCAAATTGACGTCCTTTGAATTTACAAGCTAGATTAAGCAGCTAGAGATACTAGCATATAGCAAGTATGCATCCAGATAGAATGACACCAAATACAAAAAATCGCATAGGCCCCCACCCATGCGATTTTTATTTAAAATCCTCTCAGTAAAGTAAGGGTTATTTCCCCAAAACAACCATCACTTTACGTTTTTTATCTCCAGAGAAAGGACGACGACCATGCATAGCAAGGTTATTGTCAACTAGCGCTACATCGCCAGCTTGCCAGTTAAGGTCGAATGACAACTCTTCGGAGATCTTAGAAATCGTCTCTAAAAATGACTTAGGAATTTCAGAATCATCTCCAAAGCACAGTGCTTTTACAGGGTTTTCTTTAACGCCTTCCCAACCCTCAAATGCGGCAATAATTTGGTTGAAGAACACTTTACGACCGTCAGCGACCGTTTTGATCCCAGCTAAAGCCCCCGTTTGAGCCAACAAATCACCATTGTCTTGCCATGTCCACGTGTAACCTAGCTCTTTCAATTTAGCTTCAGCTTGTTGCTCGTTGTCCACGCTTAGGGTACTTAGCCAACTACGACCTTGTGCTGACTCAGCACTGTCACCACCCGGCATAGTCGTTGTGTACTTAATTCCAACTTCTTCTAGCTTATTTGTTAGTTCAGGCTCAACTTTGATTAGCTCGTTGTAGATCATATCTGAACGACATAATACGGTTGCTCCGCCCTGCTCTGCCGGACTCTCACAAAATAATGAAATACGGTTTGGATAAATAGGTGTTTGTGCCATTTCGTTGTGCAAGTTAATCGCAACTTCTTTAGGTCCTTCATTGGCTGTGAAGACTAGTTCGGTAAAGTTGATACGCACTGCATTCGACAATGACTCTTTATACGTAAAGTTCTCATAACCGAACGATGCAAAAAATGCATCATAGCTTTCAGCATCAACAACAGGGAAACTACGAAACAGAATAGCCCCTGTGCACAGTAGCTCTGCTTCCAAGTGCTCACGATGCTCTTCAATCCATGCTTTCGCTTCTGCTAGTGTTGTCACTGAGCCATCGTTTTCAATGATCGTTGGAAAATTGCTTACTTCGAACTCTAGTGTTTCTGTGATTTTATTTAATACACCCATGATTAGTCCCTTAATCGTAAATTGGTGAAAAGTGGTTGAACGCAGCTTCGCAGAAATCGCCAGGATCATTGAATCGGCGGTTAATGTTCAAAGCTGAAATTGACTCCATTTCGCGCTCTGTTAGCTCGAAATCGAAAATAGAAAGATTCTCTTTCAAACGCTCCACTTTTGAGCTTTTAGGTATGATGGTGCAACCACGCTGCACTCCCCAACGCAACGCAACCTGAGCGGGTGTTTTTCCATGCTCTTTCGCCGCATTTACTACAACTTCTTGCTCCAAAACAGATTCCAGTTTGTCTGCCATATTGAGCTCTAGGTACGATAAAGCGCCAAGTGGAGAGAAGGTTGTTACCGAGATACCATAGCCTTTCGCAAGCTTAATCAAACGCTCTTGCGTTAAGTATGGGTGAGACTCAATTTGTAATTCACTAGGCTTAATCTTTGCGTAAGCCATTAAGTCATTCAGCAAACCTGAATTGTAGTTACATACGCCAATGTTCTTTACTAGCCCGGCTTCAGCCAGTTCTTCCATTGCTTGCCAAGTTTCGAACAAAGGCACTGGCTCAATCATCATCTTCGGCTCATCCGCTTGAGGATCAAAGATCCACTCTGGCGGGTAACGAGTTTCAAATGGAACATAGGGCTGTGCGATTGGAAAATGCACAAGATAAGAATCTAAGTAATCCACTCCAAGGTCTTGAAGTGTGCGCTCTAAAGCTGGACGCACGTGTTCTTTCTTATGGTAGGTATTCCAAAGCTTTGACGTTATCCAAAGATCCTCACGCTTCACTATGCCATCTTCAATCGCGCGCTTAATACCCAGGCCCACTTCTTTCTCGTTACCATAGTCACATGCGCTATCAAGTAATCGATAACCAATTTTAATCGCGTTATAAACCGTTTCGGCACATTGATCTTTTTCAATCTTCCACAACCCTAAACCTACTTTAGGGATTCCGTAGTTGTCGCTCATTGTTCTTCCTTTTTACTTATGGCGCTCTATTTTTATTTTTGAGCTTATTTTAGATATGACTTTACTGCCAGGCTTAAGCATTAAACTACCGCCTGTCTATTTATTTTATTTTTATTAACTAATTAATGTGTTACTGCACTGATATTTTTCTTATTTCATCGGCAATAACATGAACATTCAAAAATACAACTTGAATATGATTATCTGGTAGTCGGATAAAACCGAGAGCACCTTGTCGTCGCAATAAGCTTTCATTAACTGTTTCAATATCTTTCACTTGTATACGTAATCGAGTAGCACAATTATCAATATGCCCTTCGACGATATTATCGACACCACCAAGACCTGAAATTATCTTATTTGCTTTGGCTGTCAGGTTACCTTTATCTCTGATCATATTAATCTCACAGTTAAAACGACATGATTTAAGAGCAATACTTCACATAGAAGCCAAGTATCGCTCTATAAGATATTTATTAAATTAAACTGGGGTTACTTCATCGAAACTTCATAAGAAGCATTGATCTGAGCTTCACAGGTCTGGATTTCAGATTGGAAACGTTCTAGCCACTGTTTGCCTTCAGCATCTGCATTGTTTGCCCAGTTATCAACAACCGGTTGAGTCGCATCTTTGAACGCCTGTTTTTCCGCAGCGGTTGGGTTGTAGATCTCGCCGTCCGCTTTCTTGAACTCTTCGTAAGACGTGTATTCATTATGTTTAGGGTAAGACATCAGATATTGCTGCTGTGCTTGGATACCATCAAGTACAACTTTCTTTAATTCAGGAGAAAGTGATTTAAACTTCATATCTGACATTAGCCATGCACCGCCCATGTAAGCGTGGCCGTCTAATGTTAAGTAATCTAGGCTTTCATGGAATCGACTTTGAATAATATCAACAATACCGTTCTTAGTACCTTCTACAACACCCGTAGATAGTGCTGTGTATACCTCTGGCCATGCGATTGGTGTTGGTGAGCCGTCAAGCTGCTTAACCAAATCTTGCTGTACTTTTGCAGGAACCGTACGAATCTTCATGCCTTTTACATCTTCAGGGGTTTTGATTGGCTTCTTCGTTGTCGCAAAGTTACGCCAGCCACCAGAGTTCGCAACCATCATTAGGCGTACGTTTGGAGCCTTTTTAAGAACGTTACCGCGAACGTCAGAGATGAACTTATCATTACCGTAAACACACTCAGCCACGCGGTCATTCGGTAGTAGGTATGGAAGGTCAAATGATTCAGCCGGTTTCCAGTAATAAGCAATCTCAGAAACTGTCGTTGGGAAGTAGTCAAACATGCCAGCTTGGACGCCCGCAATACACTCTTTACCTGAACCACATAATTGACCTGACCCGTAAATTTTCACTTTAATTTCACCATTTGAACGTGTCTCTAGGTGATTTTTAAGTACCAATAATGATTGGTGGTTATAGCTTTCAGGTGAAGTTAGATGAACCACATTAAATTCAGTTGCTGAATATGTTGCACCTGATGTTAATAATGCAGCGGCAGTTGCTAAGTTGATTATTGTTTTTTTCATAATATTTACCAGTGTAGGGTTTATTTACAGCATAAGTAAGTGCTGCATTTCTATCGTTATTGGTTAGTAATGTTATTAAAAATATTTAATCTATTATCGGTTATCACATAATCCCAAATAATTGAGGGAGACCTATTACTAATTGAGGGAAGCATGAGATAACAAAAATAAGAGCCATCTCTACAACTAGGAATGGAATTATCTTCTTTGAGATTTCAGAAACAGATACTTTTGAAACGCCAGATGCGACAAACAGAACCAAGCCCATTGGTGGTGTCGCTAAACCGATTGATAGGTTTGCACACATCACAACACCAAAGTGAACTGGATCGATACCTGCACTGATCATGATTGGTGCAAATATCGGAGCGAAAATTAGAATTGCAGGGCCCGCATCTAAGAACATACCGATAGCGAACAATAGAACGTTAATAATTGCGAAGAGTAAGTACGGATTGTCCGTAATACCGTTCATAAAATCTGCAACCATGTTCGATACACCAGACAAGCTGATGAGTGAAGCAAAGCCACTCGCGGCCGCAACAATAATTAAGATAGACGCTGCGTTTACCGCGACTTTGGCAAACAGTGCATATGTTGCTTTTACATTGGTTACTCGAATGATAAACAAAGACACACAGATAGCATAAGCCACTGCAACTGCTGCCGCTTCTGTTGGGGTGAATATGCCTCCATAAATACCGCCTAAAATAATAACCGGTGTCATCAATGGAAGAATCGCGAGTTTGAACGCTTGGTGACGCTCCATTGCCGGTGCACGCTCCATTGGCTGTACCGCCGGGTACTTGCGAATCTGGTAACGATTCATCAGCATCAAACCAATACAGAAAATGATGCCTGGAGTCACACCCGCTAGGAACATCGCAGCAACCGATGTGTTCATCACAAACGCGTAGATAAGCATGATGCCAGAAGGCGGAATGATATTGCCTAACACAGTTGCTGCCGCAGTCAGTGCTGCTGAATAGCCGGTGTCGTAGTTATATTTTTTCATTTCTGGAATTAACATTCCGCCAATCGCAGAAGTTGCCGCTACCGCAGAACCAGTTAGCGCCCCGAAAATAGTTGCAGCAAGAATCACCACGTGCCCTAAGCCGCCACGAAGGTGCTGAACCATGGTTTGAGCAAAAGCAATGATACGTGGTGTGATGCCACCGGCCGTCATGCATTCGCCAGCTAACATAAAAAACGGCAGAGCTAAAAGTAAAAAGCTGTCTAGCCCCGAATACAAACGCTGATAGAGCATGTTAGCAAACAGCATTTGATCATTTTGAAACAGTGTGATGATTGGTGACAGTCCCAGAGTGAACAGAACAGGGACACCTACAATCAATAACGCAAGAAAATATACTAAGAAAATTGGGGAAACCATGTCCTACTCCTTATGACGCAGATTTCAATTCAAACTGTTCTTCTTGATCAGCTGAATCATCTTCTGTTTGACAAGATTCCAGCATCTCTGCGGTTTTACTTGTCTGAGATACATCTTCAAAGTCACCCAGGATGGCGCGCACGCAAGCAACACTTTTTTGTAGCGCGTACAACATAGTCACAACCATCATGACCGGTGGTGCGATGTACACGAAGTACATTTGGATAGGCAAACTGTCTGCCATCACCGAACCTGTATTGAAGAACGTCCAACCGAATTTAATCCAAACGGAGAACACAAGAATCGCTGCGATATGACCTAAAAGAGATAACAGAGCGAAGAAACGAGGGGACTTCTTCTCGACAATTTCAGTCACAAAAGTCATCGCAATATTTTTATCGGTTAGGTACACGAATGGCAGGCACAGATAAGTCATATAGATCATCAGGAATCGAGAAGATTCATCCGTCCAACTTAATGGAACATTGAATACATAACGGAACAGCACTTGCGCTACTACGATCACAGTCATCAAAAGCAGTAAGATACCGGCCGTATGACGGAGCAACTTAGCGAGAGGAGTTGTTATCGTATTCAATGCTTTTTCAATGGCTCTTAACATAGAATCACCATAATAATTATTATTGGTCTATTTATAAAACGACACACGGTTTATTGGGTGTGTATTGATAACTCAGTTAATAATTTAGAACCGTGATATTTTTCACACAGATAAATAATGTGTCGTTTTTGTAGGGTTTATGTCACATAAGTGACAATCTATGCCTTACCGTTTGAACCAAACAGACGAATTTTGTGTTGTACAACTTCTTTCATCGAAGAGATACCCGTGTTCATAACGTCAGCAAGAATGTAGTCTTTTTCATTGTCTTTCCAATGTGCTTGAACACCGTGGATAAAGCCTTGGCGTAATTCAGTATCGACATTTATTTTTGCTACGCCACGCTTAACCGCTTCCATTACTTGGTCATCAGGTACGCCTGAACCACCGTGCAATACGATCGGCTTTTTCACAGCTTCTTTAATTTCTGACAAACGATCAAACTTAAGCTCTGGTGTTGTTTTATATACACCGTGAGCAGTACCAATAGAGACAGCTAAGTAGTCAACACCTGTACGCTCAGAGAAATCTAATGCTTCTTCGACCGTAGTGATCATCGCGTCTTTCTCATCAACGGTGATGTCATCTTCTGTTCCACCAATCTTACCGATCTCACCTTCAGCCCCAAGGCCCAAGGCATTAGCAACATCAACAACCGCTTTAGTGATACGGATATTCTCTTCTAAAGGAAGCGCTGAACCGTCAAACATTAGCGATTGGAAGTCACGTGTCGCTGCTTCCATACATTGTTCGAATTTACGGCTGTGATCTAAGTGGATACAGATTGGAACAGAAATTTGATGATGTTGAATCAGTGAATCTACTGCATCACGCAATGGTTTCATGCCCATTTCATTAATTGCTTTTTGACCAATCTGAATCATGATTGGCGACTGTTCTTCTTGAGCTGCCAACAATACTGCTTTAATCGTTTCTAAGTTGTGAGCCGTGAATGCACCGATAGCGTAGCCATTGTTCCACGCTTCTTTGATCATTGTTTTTCCAGACACGTAAGGCATTAGGTTGTTCCTTTTTTATTCATTTGTTTGTTCGTTGTTGTAGTTAAATTATCAGCCACCAGGTTTCATTTCTGTTAGTTATGTATCACTTTTCAACACAAATGGACAAAAATAAACAAAATGAGTCCTGAGCCACATATTAAATGATCAAGTAAAATGAAAACGAGTGAAAAGTCTTTGGGCAAAAAAAAGGTGACAGCCAAAAGCCATCACCTTCTAAAAGTTTCTAGTTAGCCTAAACGCTAAACCTTTCTCTAGTTAATACCATGGTCAAGTAAGCCAGCAGCGAGAGCCGGTGCTAAGCCAGGTGTTAATGGAAGCCTAGGGATCACTAAGCAGTGCATTAAATGATAAATATCTTGCTTACCATCCCACACCTTGCTGGTCCCAGCTTGATTGTTTGTGTCCAGTTCTTGCCACCATGAGCATCCCTCGTAATCAATCAGGTATGTACGGCAGTAATCCCACCAAGTTTGGTAAAACTCTTCGTATTTTTTGTCACCCGTCACTGTATACAGCGCATAAGCTGTACCGATTGCTTCTACTGGTGCCCATCGAATGCGCTCACGAACCACTGGCTTTCCGTCCCAGTCAACGGAATAAACAAAACCTGGTGCACCATCGACAGACCATGCATCACGGACGGTTGCATCGAATAAGCCAATCGCATCCTCAAGTAGCCAGTCCGGCGTGTTAGCACCAATCTCTAATAAAGTCGCACGAAGGTGGCAGATTAAACGTCCCCACTCGATCCAGTGGCCCGGCGTGCCACCGTAAGCTCGGAAATGGCTCGCAGGGGTTTCTTTATTGTAATCTGGCAGTGGGTTCCACTCTGAATCGAAGTGTTCATTTACGCGGTAATGAAGACCTTTTGCCGTTTTATTGATCATGAATTCAGTAATATTAAGCGCACGGTCTAACCACTTTTTGTCTTTCGTTACATCGTAAACAATCAGGAATGCTTCAACCGAGTGCATTGCAGCATTACCCCCGCGGTAGTCTTCAGTATCTGAGAACGTTTCATCCCAAGACTCAAAACACATCTGCTTTTCTTCGCTCCAAAAGTGATTTTCGTACACATTAATCGCTTCATCTAGTAACGCTTGTGCACGAGGGTGACCTGTTGTCGCAGCACTCGCAGCAGCTAACAGTACGAATGCGTGTTGATACCCTTGCTTAGACGCATCAACTATCCCTTCCCCTTCATTATCTATGGTCGCGTACCAGCCGCCGTGCTTGTTATCTTTTAAAGGGCCTTCTAAGGCAGCAATACCATGCTCAACAAGGTCATAGGCACCAGGTCTCCCCATCAAAGCAGCTAACGAATAACAGTGCAGCATTCGCGCGGTAATCCAAAGGCGGGTTCCCATATCATCGCGAATATTACCGTTATTGCCTACCCAACCAAATCCGTTAGGTACGACAGATTTTCTTCCAAATTCAAAAATACGATCTGTTTCAGTTTCCAACCAAGAGTTATGAGATTTGGTATTGATCCATTTCATACTATCTTTCCTCGTTATTATTTTTTATTGCTGCTGAAACTATCAGGCAGCGGATTTGAATTCTGTTAGCTAAGTTCTACTTATTACAAAACCAATCAAAATTGGACATTCTTGCTCACCAGCACACAACCAATGACCAGAAGCAGTCCATGTACGATGTGGTGATAGTTAATTTTGTATTTCTGTAAGAAGTGGTATCCGACCATGCCACTTGTCATTCCGACTAAAAATGCCGGCATTGCCGATCCAACGAGACTGCTGACCTCTGATGTAATAAGCCCTTCAGTCCAAAAACTGGCTATCGCACCTATCATCTGTAGCATGAAGAAGAACACTAGTGTCGATTTAGCCTGATCTGCAGTCCAAGGCTGCATTGAGGTATACGCAATAACCGGGGGCCCCGCTTCACCAACGCTTGCCCCAAGCACGCCAGAAGCAAACCCTGTTCCCATAGTGACAGGCACTGAAGTTTTGGAGAACGCAGGTTTCGTGCTACGCATGGAGTGAATACTCGATAAAATCAGCACAATACCCATCGTTATTAAAATGTATTGAGATGGCAGGCTAGCCAGCAACTTAGCACCCACAAATGACGCAGGTAACGAACCCGCTACGAGAATCAGACCAGCTTTATACTGAATCGAGTGACGCATTTTCCACACAATAGGGAATGTTACTAACCAACCGAAAATTCCCGCGATCGGCACCGCCATCTTTGCGTCGACAACGAGCGAGAGTAACGGCACAGAAACAAGAGCAAGACCAAACCCGGTCAAGCCTTGCGTAAAGCCCCCTAATGCGATGATCAGGGAGACTAATATGACAGTCATATCCATAGTAGCGTCCTAATGAAGGGCGATGGTTCACCCTAATATGGTTATTGAAAGGAGGTATTACTTCACTGAGAAGCGATGGAGTGTTTTCTCTTCAAACACATCACCAGGGTTTAGCCGAACACTTGGAAAGTGAGGTTGATTTGGGCTATCTGGGAAATGTTGTGTTTCTAAACACATCCCTTCAAATGATTGATATTGATGACCATTTCGACCTAGCCAAGTATTATTAGATAACTTCGAAGCGTTGTAGAACTGAACCGCAGGTTGCGTAGTTAACACTGTCATTACTCGGCCGCTTTTTGGGTCGTAAAGCTCCGCAGCATAATGGTACTCACCTTCATTATTAGACTGGTCGAGAATAAAGTTATGGTCATAGGCTCCATCGAGCACTTTCTTTTTGTTGTCACCGATGACCATCGAAGACGTAAAATCTAAACCCGTATCTTTAACACTCAGCACTTCCCCTGTCGGGATCATATCTTCAGTTACCGGTGTATAAAATTGAGAGAATAACGTGAGATGATGGTTATCGACTGAGCCCGAATCGTGACCACCAAGATTGTAGTAACCATGATTGACTAGGTTGACTACCGTAGGCTTGTCAGTGGTTGCTTTGAAGTTATAGTGAATCTGATTCAATTCATCTAAACCAATGGTATGCGTGACATCCATAGTGCCACCATAACCAGCTTCACCATCCGGTGAGGTTCGGCTTAGATGTATATAAACCGCTTCGGGTTGCTGTTCGACTGCATAATTCCATACATATTTGTCGAACCCCCGGATGCCACCATGCAGGTGTGTACGCGACTGCTCATTGGTATCAAGTTGGAAGACCTCACCATCAAGCTCGTAACGCCCGTCTTTAATACGATTGGCAAAACGCCCCGCCACCGCACCAAAAAAAGGATGCCCGGCAAGGTATTTATCTAGGGTTTCATAACCCAATACCACGTCAGCCTTATTGCCTTCTCTATCCGGTGTTTCTATCGATGTAACAATACAACCGAAATTAGTCAGCTGTACCTTCATACCCTGACTGTTTTCTAGGGTAAATAGCTTAACGGGCATCGCTTGACCATCTACTTGCCCCCAATTTTCGACATCTAGTTTCACGTTATTGTCTCTATTCTAATTATTGTTTTATTTTTGCTTCTAAGCCTGACGTAACACGAAGTTGTTCAAAGACAGATGTCCAGTCTTGACGACCACGCCCTGCAGCTCGAGCAATACTGTAAAGCTCACGAGATGCAGCACCACACGGCATTGGTACATTCACTTGGTTAGCTAAGTCCAAAGCGATACCCAGATCTTT
Source organism: Vibrio sp. 1CM23M (assembly GCF_023161755.1). Classification (NCBI taxonomy): domain Bacteria; kingdom Pseudomonadati; phylum Pseudomonadota; class Gammaproteobacteria; order Vibrionales; family Vibrionaceae; genus Vibrio; species Vibrio sp. 1CM23M. The sequence continues at coordinate 1,209,063 of NZ_JALNTR010000001.1, read as the reverse complement.
ATGTGCTAAATCCACCATGAATGCCGGAGTCAAATCGCCCGCTAGCACTTTACCCGGCCAGGTTGTCGTAAAGTGTCCTTTGCCAGCCGGTGTACCACTCATTACTTGCAATGCCGTTTCGAATTCAAGACCAATTGCTTCAGATAAAGTAGCGGCTTCTGCCGACAACGCATTAAGCGCGATACTCATGTAATTATTGATAATTTTTACGCGAATACCTTTACCCGCACCGCCACAATCTACAGTTTCGGAACCCATGCAATCAAAAAGAGGCTGTGCTCTGTCTATTTGGGCTTTGCTACCACCAGCAAGAATCAGTAACTCGCCTTTAACCGCGTGGTCTGAAGTACGCCCTACCGGAGCTTCCATCATCTGTAGACCTCGTTGATCCATATCAGAAACCAACTTATCCGTTTGGAATGGGTGAATAGTAGACATATCAATCAACAACGTTTCAGGCGTCATTACTTGTGCAATCCCCTGCTCACCAAACAATACATGACGCACTAAGTCGCCATTCGGTAGCATAGTGATAATAAAGTCGACATCTTTTGCAGCGTCTAGCGCTGATTCCGCAGCCGTTGCTCCCAACTCAACCAGTCCGTTTACTGCATCTGCATTTAAGTCAAAAACCTTTACCTCATGGTCACCTTTTAGAATGTTTGAAGCCATTGGGCTTCCCATTTGACCAAGACCAATAAAACCAACGCGACTCATAATCCTTTCCTTTTATAAATACCAACACACTTTGAGTGGGTTAACTATAAACAAATGAACAAATTGAACTGTTGACCATGTCACATTTTGTCTATTTTTGTTGTTTAATGTAAGTTTGTGAGCATTATCGAAGTATTAGGTGACACAGGAAATATAATTTACTCTGTACTTATATTTAGATAGCTGTATTGGCTAAAAGGAAGAAAGATGAAAATTGCTTGCCTAGGTATTACCGTTCTTGACCGTGTTCAGCTTGTTGAAAAACTGCCAACAACAGGGGGGAAGTATGTATCAAAAGACTACTTTGAAATTGGCGGAGGCCCAGCGGCAACAGCGGCTGTCGCCGTTTCTAAGTTAGGGCATGAAGTAGAGTTTGTCGGTCGTGTAGGGAGTGATAGCGTAGCTAATACCATGATCGAAGAGCTCAACAATTACGGTGTTAAAACAAATCATATTGTTCATATAAACAATGCATCTTCATCTTTCTCTAGTGTTCTTGTTGATGATGAAGGTGAACGTATGATCATCAACCACCAAGACCCTATGCTAAGCCGTGACATTCGCATGTTGATGGATGTTGATTTTAGTCAATTTGATGCAGTGCTGTGTGACGTACGCTGGCCTGAAGGCGCTAAGTACCTATTAGAAAAGGCAAAAGAGTATGGAATACCGTCAGTTCTAGATGCTGATTTATCACCGGATCCCATCGATGAATTGGTCAAATTGGCCGATCATGTCGCATTTTCAGAGGAAGGATTGTCAACTTTTGTACAAAATTCAGAGGTTGAAGCAGGATTACGCTTAGCAAAACAAGAAACTTCTGGCAAAGTATACGTCACTGTAGGAAAACACGGCTGTTATTGGTTAGAAAACAACGAGCTGCAACATGAAGCAGCCCCAGTGATTGATGTTGTCGACACAACCGGAGCGGGCGATACATTCCACGGAGCTTTGGTTGTGGCTGTAGCTGAAGGAATGGATACCCGTGCTGCAGTCAAATTCTCAAATATTGTCGCTGCAATCAAATGTACTAAATTGGGTGGCCGAGAAGGTATACCAACTCGCTCAGCAGTGAATAAACACATAAATGAATAATAAGAAGGTTTAGTATGACTAATCCTAGACAAGATAAATTACTAAAGTTAGTTATTGATGAAGGCTACTATACCGTTGAAGATTTAGCGGAAAGCCTAAATGTCTCTACCCAAACCATTCGCCGAGACATCAAAAAGCTCAGTGATGATAAGCTGTTGATTCGTCATCACGGCGGCGCAAGTTCGCCAGCAAGCAAAACGAACTTGGATTACGAGCTACGCCGAAGCGCTGAAACTGACGAGAAAAATGCAATTGCGAAATGTATTGCTGAGTTAGTTCCTGATAATTCGACTATCTTCATCACTATTGGTACAACGGCTGAAACTATCGCTAATCACCTATTAAAAAAGAGCAACTTACAGGTGATTACTAACAGTTTACGCGTTGCAAACATCCTACACTCAAATCCATCATTTGATGTGTTGATACCTAGCGGTAAAGTAAAAGCATCAAATGGGGGTATTGTCGGCACAGAAGCTATCGATTTTATCTCAAAATTCCGTTTTGATTACCTATTAACGAGTGCTGGCTCTCTTGATACCGACGGCACTCTCCTTGAATATGATCTCAACGAAACCGAGTTAGTACAAACTGTCATGAAGTCAGCAAGACACATGTACGTTGGACTCGACTCAACCAAGTTTGTACCTAAAGGTTCAATAGCGCTTTGCCATATTCGTGAAGCAACAACGTTATTTACCGACAAAGCATTACCAAACACTCTAGCCAAAAACCTTCAACACGAAAACATTCTCATTGAAGTGTGTAAGCCAGAATAGCTTGGTTAGCCTATCTAGCAAAAAGCTCCCAAATTAAGGGAGCTTTTTAGTATTAACGATATGTACGCACTGCTATCTAGCTATTCATGAAGGCACTTATCTAGCATCGGCATCAGAATCTCAGCCCAAGCCTGATAAGCCCTGCCATTCAAATGTAAATCATCACACGTGTATTCATTCGACAAGTGTTGATTTGGCGCTAATACCGCATTCACATCTAAAAACTCGATGCCATGCTGCGCACAGTAATCTTTTAGCTTTCTATTTAAAGACTCAACACTTGGGTTTAAGCTTTGCAACTTAGTACCAACATAAAGCGTCGACTGCACCAACACTTGGATACCATTATCTCGCCATATGTTGACCATTTTTACGTAGTTGTCATACACATGTTCAACGCCGTAGCCTTGAGCCAAGTCGTTGATTCCCGCCATGAAACAGACTAACTGGGGATTCACGTTTAACGTGGTGTCAATACGTCGCAACATGCCTGATGTAGTATCACCAGCCAAGCCGCGGTTAACCATAGAAATATCACGAAAAATATCAGCCCACGGCGCCCACTCGGTGATCGAGTCTCCAAACATCACTAAATCCGCTTGAGGTGAAAAGTGGCGATGATTGTCCGATGTCATGATGTAACGACTCATGCTGTGACCTCGCTGCTGAATCTCAGACTGAAGAGCGACTGCCTTGAGGATGTCACTATCTGGTGTAGTGCTATCGAATTGAGCCAACAACCCTTCGATATGAGGTTTAAAAGGACTAAGACGAGTACTCAGTTGGTGGTGTTCTTTAAGGGAAGATAACCTATCTAATAGTGCATATAGAGAGCTATTTTGACCAACTTCTTGGAATAACTGATAGAGATCGAGGACAGGGTGTTGCTGCAGCGCGGCAAGTAATTGCTTGTCTTCCATGGTGTTATCTAACCCTTCAATTATTTGATGATGAACTCAAGATAATATCCGATTGCGTACGGGATAGATAACACTAGAAGCAGAGAATGACTTATTCTAAACAAAGTTGTTTACATACCACGTAAAAACATCTTGCTGTACAAATCTCGTTCCGCCTCAAAAATCAGCACTTCATCATAATATGTATAAGAAATTAACCACATATTGTGACTCCTGTCTCTCAGCCTATCGCCTACTCCTATTGCCACTATTTAACGGAGGATTTATAGATTATCAGGATGGTGAATAATAAGTTAAATCATAATAATAAGGACCTTAACGTGAAACTTTCTCTATCCAATACCGCGTTGGCCGTTGCCGCCATCCTACTTGCAGGTTGTCAATCTGCACCTGAATCTGTTCAAGAATTAACGGCATACCAATGCCAAACGAATACTAATACTAATACCGACGTAAATGACTTGAGGATCTATCAAGTGATGGTTGAGAGCTTTGTTAATGGCGATGACTCAATTGGTCATGGGACAGGATACGGAACTAGCCACCACAAAGGAGATATTCAAGGCATTATCGACTCACTTGATTACATCGAGTCCCTTGGAATGAACGGTATTTGGCTAACCCCAATCTTTAATTCAGAGCCTATCGAAAACCAGGACCATTGGGCTGATAGACTGGATGCCACCGGTTATTTTGCCACTGATTATTTCAATATTGATCCGAGATTCGGCACGATGGAAGAAGCGAAAACGTTAGTTGAAGAAGCGCATGCTCGCGGGCTTTACGTCTTCTTTGATGGCGTATTTGGTCACCACAAAAAAAATGTAGTGCCGTCACCAACAGGTAAACTGCCTCAAGGGGAGGATAATCCAGTCTCATACCCCGAGAGCCTAGCCTTCTACCAAGAAGTTGCAGAGTATTGGATCAAAGAACTCAAAATCGATGGTTGGCGCTTAGATCAGGCTTACCAAGTGCCAAAAGAAGCTTGGAGTCAAATCAGAGAAACGGTAGACACCGCTTCTTCTCAAGTCGAATATGTAAACAGCGAAGGTAAAACCGTGAACCCTCTGGGCTATATGGTTGCGGAAATTTGGGCTGGTGAGAACCGCATAATAGAAACGGGTTATGGCTCAAATGAAGCACCTGCTTTATGTTCTGCGTTTGATTTCCCAATGCGCTACCGACTCACAGAAACCTTTGCTGTAAACGAAGCAGGCGTGGGGAACAAAGGTGGAGAATGGCTTGCAGAAGGCATGTCTTTACATTCGTTATACCCAGACCATGCAAAACCCAATTTAATGATTGGTAACCATGACCTTGTTCGCTTTGGTGACTTATTACAGCGCGGTGATATCGCTTCTCCACAAGACAAAGAGTATTGGCTGCGTTATAAAGCGGCATTTTCATTCCAAGCGGCTTATACAGGCCCAATAACCACCTATTATGGGGACGAAATAGGCGATCAGCTAGAAGGTTTCTCAGATAAAGTATGGACTGATGACTGTGCTATTAATGGCTTGTGCGATGACCACGTAGCACGTACTAGCGGTAAAGTAGAAGGTGTCACAGCTCAACTCAATACCAACGAAAAAGACTTAAAGCAGTACGTTACAAATTTAATGAAACTGAGGGAAACGCACCCTGCTCTATCACAGGGTAAACGTACGAACCTAATCGCCAACGATATCGCATATGTCGATCACAAAGCCTATGACGGCGATGCTGTTATCTACGCAGTGAATGTTACCAACAAAGAGCAGACCATAGAACTAACCAAAGAAAAAGCAGGCTCAAAAGCTGAACTGACGGATATTGAATCAGAGCAATCTATATCAGCAATTGATGGTCATTACTCTATAGTTCTAAACCCTTTTGAGGCTCGTTTCTTGTCGATAACACAACCAAATGAAAAAGGTCCTATAGCGGCCATAATGGCGACAGGAAATGAAGTTGGACAAGGCTTCATGGCTAAATGTAACAATCCAACGATTAACGCTGAAGGGCCAATTTCAAGTCCACTTTATGTGGTTGGCAACTTTGCTGATTCAGGTTGGAAACACGTAGCTAAACGAGAGCTTGAGTATAAAGGTGCTAACACTTACCAAGTCGTTACTACTGAAAAGCCTGGTAGCTATCGCATGCAATACGCGTCTAAAGCTTGGTCACCACAGTTTACAGCGGATGGGCTCAACCTAAAACTGGGGCAACTAAACTCATTAACTAAAGGTGGTTACGGGCAAGATACTGCTATTACCATTCGTAATCCAGGGCAGTATGTATGGAGCTTACAATTCGATGAGGCAGGACAACCATTAAAAATTATGGCTTCCAAATGTGCTGAATAGCCAAGCCTAAGATCCGAGAACAACCAAGTAAAAACCCCTTATTCCTACAAATAAGGGGTTTTCTTTAATCTACATTAGATATTAAGAGACCAGATACGATTAGAACAATATCTCCCCTTGCTTCACTTGCAGGTGATTACGGTTATCGCGGCTTTTCTTAATAAGCTCGTTGCTCTCATCCATTTCATCTGACTTAGCAAGGCGATCATAAAGCAGCACGTTAACTGTCGCAGCCAAGTTCATGCAACCAACCGTTGGTACATACACGACGTGGTCCGCTCTGTCGGCGACATCTTGAGAAATAGAACCGTCTTCAGGGCCAAAGATATAAATGGCATTTTCTGGGTGTTTAAAACGCGGCAGTGGTGTTGCACCCTCAGCGAGTTCTACACAAACAATTTTCGTTTCTGAATCAAGGTTATCCAAAAAAGACTCGACACCCGTTAGTGGGATAGTACGCGCAGCACTCTTGGTATCGGTATGAAATTTAGCGGCTTTTTCGTAGCGTTGCCCTGTGTATTTAACTTCGTCGACTTGGTAACAACCAGCCGCGCGCATAACAGCACCAACGTTTGTCGGGCTCTTTGGGTTAGTTAAACCAATAGTCACATGGCTTTTGTTCATGAATCTTTCTCACTTAACGAATATACATAGCAGGGTGCTACAAAGCGTCGCATTCTACCAAAGCAGCGCCAAATTCAAAAGCATCGTAACAAACCGCTCTTTTTATCATTAAGCCCCTAGTTGCAAGGCTTCTAACGTCAAAAACCTAACCGCCATCATGTTTATAAAACAAAAACATTTCTGGATAACAATTCAACAACAAGTCCATTTACATTTTAAAACCACATTAATAATGTGTTCAAAATTGCATGAGATAATCACACAGGAAGCGTGACATGACCCTAACCATCAAAAACCGCCTTTATATTCTCTCTTTCATTCCCTTGCTACTTATGGCAATCGGCATGATGAGCGTGACGTATATGAAGAGCACCGAGCTAACCGCACAGCAAGTTGAATCGACGCGTAGCAATATGATGGCGATGAAAGAAAAGGAACTCAAAGCGTATCTACAAATGGCCTATTCTTCGATCAGCCCATTTTTGGATAGAGGTGCAACATTAGAAGAAGCCTTACCGACATTAAGAACATTAGAATATGGCGAGTCTGGCTATATTTTTGGTTATGACTCCAAAGGTGTTCGAGTCGTTGTTGGGCAAAATAACGATGGTATTGGTAAAAACTACTACGACCTGCAAGACAAAAAAGGCAACTACCTGATTCGTGACCTGATCAAGAACTCAAAGCTTGGTGAGTTCACTACCTACTACTTTCCAAAACTTGGTCAGTCCGAAGCCCTACCGAAGCTAAGCTACTCGATATTCGTTCCCCAGTGGGACTTGATGCTAGGCACAGGTTTCTATACTGACGACATCGATGCTGTAATCGCAGAGATGAAAGAGAGCTCGAATGTCGCGTTACAAAGCTCATTGACGGCGATCGCTATATTCTGTGGTTTGATTGCCCTAGTAGTTGCTGTGTTTGCCGTTGCTGTCAACCGCACCATCATGCAACCACTCGAGCAGTTTGATCGTTCAATCAGCGCATTCGCGAGTGGCGAAGCCGATTTGACCGCTCGAATGGAAACCTTCAAAGCGCCAGAGTTCACTAAGCTCAGCGAGAACTTCAATGCCTTTGTGGCAAGCCTGCAAACCATCATTCGCAGCGTAAGTGATGTCGGCCAGCAAGTCGTCGCTGAAACCAGCAGTATGTCTGCTCGCGCCGCTCAGGTTGATGAAATTGCTACAGGGCAGCGTGAAGAGACAGAACAAGTTGCAACGGCGATGACTGAGATGACCACAACGGCGCAAGAGATCTCGAGCAACGCTAGCCAAGCGGCGGATTCCGCAAAGGTTGCAGAGGGCAATGCCAAAGAAGCGCAACAGATCGTAAACGCAGCTGCAGATTCAGTTGCAGGACTTGCTAGCGAAGTATCAGAAGCGAACACCGTGGTGTCTCGTTTAGAAGGCGATGTACAGAACATATCTTCTTCATTGGCGGTGATCCAAGACATTGCCGAGCAAACTAACCTACTCGCGTTGAATGCCGCGATTGAAGCTGCACGTGCAGGCGAACAAGGGCGTGGGTTTGCTGTGGTTGCCGATGAGGTTCGTAAACTGGCAAGCCGTACTCAAGAAAGCACTGGCGACATTCACAAGATGATAGAGCAACTAAAAGCTGCCTCAGATGCTGCTGTGAAAGCAATGGATTCAAGTCAAAACCGAAGTGCGCAAACCGTGGAAGAAGCGAATGCCGCAGCCGAAGCACTGGCGAAGATCCAAGCGTCGATTGATACCATCATGGACATGAACTCGCTTATTGCTACAGCCACTGAACAGCAAAATATTGTCGGCCAAGAGATATCTCAACGCATCGTGGTAATTTCTGACCAAAGCTCACAATCGGCCGAACTCGCGAATCAAAACCGTACAGGTAGCCAAAACCTCAACAGTCGTGCAAATGAGCTGTACCACTTAGTAGATCGTTTCACCGTCTAATACATTTTCGGTTTAGTAAGCCGTAATCAAACGCGACTTAACCCTAAAACACGTCGGGCTTCAGAATCTCTATTCTGAAGCCCGAACTTTTTGAGTTATACAATTTTAAGACCAATAGAAAAGTCCCCTCTCCCTCGCTATTCATCTTAAGTTTTGAGTACCTATTTTCAGAAGTTGGTTAAGCTTATTGAGTTGGTGTAGATCATCGATTCGAGTAGAGGAACGCTGCATGTTTAATTCAGATAAGAAGAATGTTCGCGATTTATTGATTGCCACTCGCTTTGGCGTATCGGCGTCGGAGATGAAAACTATTATTGGTGTAGAGCAGAACAAAGCGATGAAGTGTATCCTTCAACTTAAACAAGAAGGCGAAGACATTCGAACACTTGGCGAAGGCACCAACCCAGAAGAGTTGGTTTTATATTCCATCGGAGAAATTGAACCTTAAGCTAACTAAGTTTTAGTATGAGTTTTAGCTTCTAGACAGGTGGCGTTAAGCGGGCAATCGTGACACTTGGGTTTAGGGTTACAAAACTGCTGACCATGTTCGACTAACAAACCATGATAGTAGCCGTACCTTTTGGTATCCAGAGGGATTACGCTTTCCATCAAAGCTCGAAATTTTTCATACGATTTAGGTACATCGAGTCCATTACGAGTGAATATCCTTCTTGCGTAGGCATCAATCACAAAAGACGGTTTACCTATCGCGTACACCAGAATCGCGTCAGCCGTTTCGCCACCGATCCCTTTGACTTCCAATAGCTCTTTTCGGAGCTGATCTTTGTCCTGTTCTCGCACCACCGACATATCGTATTGGTATTTCGAAAACCACTCAGTCACGGCCTTCAACTTAATGGCTTTTTGATTGTAGTAACCACTCGAACGAATCTTTTGGGCAAGATCATCAAGATCCATCTCAGCGACTGACCTTGGGTCGCACTTATCACCTAAGTTGATGAGTGCTTTCTCTGCATTCTTCCAGTTGGTGTTCTGAACCAGAATAGCGCCTAGCACTATCTCGTAAGGGTCTTCCCTTTGCCACCAATCAAAATAGCCATAGTGCTGCTCAAGGGTATTAAATACACTGAGTATCAGCTCACTCTGGTTAGTAAGATCCTGACGTCCGACAGTCATACACTAATCCAATTGTTCAGAAAGGAAGTCCACCAGCAAACGAACTTTCGAAGACAGGTTTCGGTTCTGAGGATAAAGCGCCCATATGCCTTCCTTGTCGTCTCGATAATCGGACAGCACTTCCACCAACTCACCAGAATCAAGGTCTTCACTCACGTAGTATTCAGGTAACTGCACCAAGCCAATGCTCTGCTTAGCTGCGTCTAACAAGGCTAAACCACTGTTGCACTTAATGCGTCCATTAACACGAACTGAGCGAGGGCGACCATTTTCTTTAAAGCGCCAGTGTTCAAATCCACCGACTAAACATTGGTGATTATTTAATTCGGACAATGTATGCGGCTCGCCATAACGTTCAATATATTCAGGGCTGGCACATACATAAAGTTGGCGTTGAGAGAGCTTCTTTGCCACAAGGCTTGAGTCTTCTAATCGGCCAAGACGAATCGCCACATCAACACCCGAATCGATAAGATCGAGCTTTTGATTGGTCAGCATCAGCTCAAGCTCTACTTGCGGGTGAAGCTTTAAGAATTGATGGAGTATTGGAGCGAGTTGGCGTTCACCATAAGTCACAGGCGCGGTGACTTTCAGTAAACCTTTGGGTGTGGATTGCATCTGCGTGACCGCAAGCTCAGCAATTTCTAAACCTTCGACCAGCAACTTACACTGCTGATAATAGAGTTGCCCAGCCTCTGTTAGAGAAACCTTGCGAGTCGTCCGATTGAGCAGTTTCACTGCGAGTCGCTCTTCGAGGTTTGCCACCCTCCGACTGATTTGAGCGACTGACGTAGCGAGTTTCTGCGCCGCACCAGTAAAGCTTTCACGCTCTGCCACTGCAACAAACTCACTTACCCCTTCCCAATTGGCCATGCCTTTACCTTATGCTGAACTTTGGTTACCCATACAGTGTATTGAAGTTAGATATCAGTGTCACCTTGCTTGATTTGCGCTGGGCATAAATCTTCGGCACCTAAAGTCATTCCCTTACAGAACCATATTTTTGTCCTAACATTAATCTCATCCCCTATTGCTAGGGTGAGAATCTCTAAATCACCAGTACAACAAGGTAAGGTATCCCTATGAAGAAATTCATCATACTTGCATCAACTCTTGTACTCAGCACCACAGCGTTTGCAGCAACTAAAACAACGATTCAAGAAACAACGTTAAAATCTGACACATATGCTAGTGAAGCCGAAGCATACGATGCAGGCACCAACCTTATGGATGAGTTAAGCGAAAAAACACCTTTTGAGCTTTCAAGAGAACTGCCACAGTTCCAACAGACAACCAAATACGATTCGTTCAAGATTGATGATGCGAATATGGAAGTGAAAAAAATCACTAACATGAACGGCGACATCCATTACCAAGCGAACGTAAAAGTTGACTACCGTTACACATACAAAGACGGACGTAGCAGCTAACACTGAATGATTGATTTGGTCTAAAAACGGATCACCTAGTCAAAAAGAAAGCCCGCACTCATAGAATGCGGGCTTTCTTGTCGTTCAACGCTAATTAATGGAATTCAAAATGAGCAACTATTATCAGCTCATATTCGTCTGTCTAATTTTGAAAATTACACTTCAAACTGAGACACAAGGCTATCAAGCGCTTCACACTGTTCGGCCAATGCCATACATGCATTTTCTGCGCTGCTCGCCATTTCGACCATTTGCATGGTGCTTTCAGCGATGCGTTGAACATTCTTATTCACTTCTTCAGACACTTGAGACTGTTGCGAAGCCGCCGTAGCGATTTGTGTGTTCATGTCATTCATCTTGCCGATTGAGTTGCGAATCTCACTCAATGAAGACGCCGCCGTTCCTGCCTGAACTATGGTTTTCTCGCCACTCACTTTGCTTTCAGTCATCACGCCAACCGCGTGTTTCGCGCCAACTTCTAAGCGTTCAATCATTGATTGGATTTCGCCTGTACTGTCTTGAGTTTTGCTCGCAAGCGCTCGAACTTCATCAGCCACAACCGCAAAGCCACGACCTTGTTCACCCGCTCGTGCTGCTTCAATCGCCGCATTCAATGCCAATAGGTTAGTTTGTTCTGCAATGCCTTTAATCACACCAAGGATTGAGGCGATGTTCTTCACGTCTGTGTCCAATTCTTGAACCACACCACCCGCGTTCTCGATATCTTGTGCAAGGCGTTCAATCGAAGTCACGGTTAAGCCAAGCGTGGTATCAGCCGATTCCACTTCATGGTTTGCAACGTTACTTGCGGTTGCTGCGTCTAATGCATTACCACTCACCACTTCACTGGTTGCTTGCATTTCATGAACTGCAGCCGCGACCACTTCACTTTCTCGCTGTTGGTTCGATGAAAACTCAGCAACACTTTGCGTGAGTGATTTGATGTTTTCCATCTCGCCACGTACTGCGTTCGATGTGAGAATAACTTGCTCCACGGTGACATGGATCTTGCCAACAAACTGGTTGAAAGCGGAACTCAAACGAGCGATCTCATCATTACCTTCGACCTTCATACGTTGAGACAAGTTACCGTCGCCCGATGCGATCTCATTCATCGCTTTCTCTACGTTCTGGATTGGCTGAACGATAAAGCGATTTGATAACCACATAGCGAAAAGTGCAGCGAAAACAGCAACCGCCATACCCACTTCAATAATCAACTTGCTTGATTCAATAGAGTCATCGGCTTGCTGGCGAAGCTCTTTCTGCTTCAGTTCGATTAGAGTTCGGATATCGCGCAGTTGAGTACGAATGATCGCAAACTCTGCGTCAAGCGCTGGCGAGTAATCAATATTGTATTGGTCTGCGTTTGCTGGATCAGCGAACATTGGCTCGTGCAGTGCCACCCACTTACTCATCGCGTTAACAAGCTTTGCTAACTCGCCACGGGAAGATGGTTCCAACACTCCCGCTTGATACAAGGTTTCGACACTTTGAAAACGAGGAACCGCTTTGTAAGCGTTGTCTTTAAATTCAAACTTTTGGTACTCGATCGCCGCTTGGTCTTTAGCAAGCAACAGACCTTGTGCCGAAGCGATAATTTGGTAGATATCTCGGTAGCCATCTTCTAGGTTATCTAACACTGGCTGAACCACATTATTGAGCTCGTTATTAATCGCAGCTTGAGCATTTGATCTGATAACGTTGAGCACTGTAACGGTAGAAAAAACAATCACAATCACCAACAGCGGGATCGCGATTTTACTCTTAATCGAAAGATTATTGATATTCATTGGGATTAATAACCACACTTCAAATAGGGATGCGCGCGCAATATACAGTACACATATGAAATCCCGCTAAGCTTTTGTGAGCTTCATCTCATAGCAAACGATACCGTAAATTCGCGTGATGTTTTTTCAATCAAAGGTTAACTTTCGGCGACTAAAATACACTCTGATTTAGACTTATTTGCTGCTGATACGCGCAAATACTGGAGAAGTGTTAGAAATAACACCATAATGTAGGGCTCTAAAATAAGTAGGTAAGAACATGAAAATTTGTGGTGTTGAAATCAAAGGTAACGATGCAGTCATCTGTCTTCTTTCTCTATCAGATGGTGTATTTAACATTCCTGATTGCCGAGTTTCTAAAGTTTCAATTAGCGACGCAAACGACACACAGAATATGAAAGACTTTCAATTCTCTTTTGCAAAGTTAATGGAAGATTACCAAGTAGATAAAGTTGTGATTCGTCAACGCCAAACTAAAGGCAAATTTGCTGGCGGTGGCTTTGGTTTCAAACTAGAAGCAGCGATTCAACTGATCGACGGCCTAGACGTAACCGTTGTATCACCAGCAGACATCAAAGAGAGCCTTAAGCGTAACCCTCTAATGATGAAGTTCAAAGAAACTGGCCTTAAGCAATACCAAGAAGCACCGTTTACAACGGCATACGCTTGCTTGATGAAGCGCTAATCAAAAGTCGCTAGCCAATATTTGATACAGAAAGAGCCTGAATATTTAGGCTCTTTTTTGTTTCTAGTCATCGGCTTTAAGTCGGATGAGTTTGGTATACAAACTACCGCTCTAACACTGTTCGACTGCGAGCCTTAATCCATTCTGGCTTCCTCACCACCAAATAAACCGCGGCGGCAGACAAGGCGAAGCCCATCGCGCCATAGATGTCGAACGACTCACCGAAAATAAGCCAGGCTTGAATTGCTGTCGTCGGTGGTACTAAGTAAAACACTGAGGCCACACTTGAAGATGCACCGTGTTCTACCATGTAAAGCAGCAAGAGGATAGCAACACAAGACAAAACAACCACCAACCAAATTAGAGTCAACGTGAATTCTACTGTCCAGTTCACTTGCATCGTTTCGTAACGCACTGCGAACGGCAGAAACAACGCCGCTGAAGCCAAGTATTGCACCATCGCACCGCCTACCATATCTGTCCCCTGACAAAAGCGCTTCTGATACAGAGTGCCGCAGGTAATACCCACCAAAGAAACCAAACACAATAACGTTGCCAAGCCTTTTTGGTCATCTGACTGCCATTCAATATTGCCCATCAACACCAAACTGATACCCGCAAAACCAAGCGCTAAGCCCAGCCACTGCGCGAAATTAAAACGCTGCGAAGTACAGCTGATCATAATCAATGCGGTAAGAATCGGTTGTAAGCCAACAAGTAGAGAACTCAACCCGGCGGGCATACCCATATCAATCGCCAGATAGGTACCACCAAGGTAGAAACCATGAATCAAGATGCCGACCACACTTGCGTGGAAGAATGCTCGACCACGAGGGATACGACGCTTAAGGATTGCAATCAAAACCAAGAACAGCGCCACGTTGGCTACCATCCTTAGTGAAAGTAATGTTGCGGGTTCCGCGTATTCCACACCAAGACGTGCGCCGACAAAACCTGACGACCACAATATTACAAACACAAACGGAATCATTTTAATCAGCATTACAAACCTCTGGTCAACTCTTCATCAATGCTGTTACCTTAGTTGGGTACAGATAACTAATAAAGATACAGATATAACACTTTAAATGGTTACAGATTGAGAGTGAGCAACGAGGGAGAAAAACGTGGAAGCAGAACTCAGCGGCAATAAATACCTTGCTACCGAACAACATATTAAGGCTCAAATCGATAAAGGGCTCTTTCATCCAGACGATCGCCTTCCCTCAATCCGTCAACTAAGCGAACAGCTTGGCGTGAGCAAAAATACCGTGATTCGTGCCTATCAAGAACTGGAGGCGACAGGCTGGGTTTATTCTGTGCCTAAATCTGGCTATCGCGTGAAAGCACCGAGCACCACCAGCTGGGATGCATCAAGCCAACCTCAAAAAGTCGATCTGTTGTCTGTCACTAAATCGGTACTCTCTCGTCCAAAAGGTCGTCTGAAACTGTTGGCCGGCTCCGCGCATCCGAACATCAACAATCCTGCGATTCGTAGCTTATATGCCGAGATTGGCCGCCATAGCCGTTTGCAAACTCAGCTTCCCGGTTATTACCAACTCCCCCCCGGCGACGAGCAATTAGTAAAGCAATTGTTAAAGATCACCCATGATCTTGGTGTACCTGCGGGATCGAAAGAGATTGCGATTACTCATGGTGCTCAACAAGCGATCAGTTTGGCACTACGTGCGCTCACCAAGCCCGGTGACATCGTGGCAGTCGAGTCACCGTGTTACTTCGGCAATCTACTTTTACTTGAATCGCTTGGCTTACAAGCCCTTGAAATACCAAGCAGCGTTAGCCACGGTATTGATATCCCATCACTACAGAGTGCGTTGGACAAATGGGAAGTGAAAACCTTACTGCTAACGCCAAACTTTACTAACCCAACCGGCTCAAGAATGCCATTGGCGAATCGAAAAGCATTACTGGAGATCACCGGATCTTTACCAATTATCGAAGACGATGTGTTCGGTAGCTTGGCGTTCGATACACCAATCGCTAGCCTCAAAGAGCTTGATGACCAAGATAGAGTCATCTACGTCAACTCACTGTCTAAAACCTTAGACTCACGCTTGCGAATCGGTTGGTTACTGTCGGGCCGTTATCAGCCCTTGGTCGAGAAGTATCTACTATGCGACAACATGGGCAGTTCTAACCTGATGCAATCGGCGGTCGGACAGTTTCTCACGACAGGTAAATACCGGAGCCATTTATCTAAGATGAAACGGCTCTATCAAACCAATCAAAAACAATTCCAAAGTCTATTAATACAAGCTCTGGATAGCTACCCGCACCTCGTCGGGCAATACCACCTATCAAAACCGGAAGGCTCTTTTTTAAACTGGATAACACTGCCTGAATCGGTCGATAGCTACGCAGTCTATCAAGACTGTTTAAAGCATAAGTTGGGGATTTTACCCGGAACAGTATTTGGCACCAACGACCAATATAAACACTGCTTGCGCTTCACTGTCGCCAATATTGAAGAGAGCAAAGAGTGGAAAGAAGGGGTTGTGACACTAGCGGAGATAATCGCTAAACACGTACGTTAGATATTTCCAGTATTCGACTAATATTCTCAGTCCAGAGTTAATAGCTTTGACCTTACTAACATATTAAACATTAGAGATTCGCTACACTCGCAGCCTTTCTATGCTTGGCAGAATTAAACGTGGCAACAATAAAAGATGTAGCAGCACTTGCAGGGGTTTCAACAGCAACGGTTTCTCGTGTATTAAACCGAACCTGCTACGTTGAACCTATCACGCTAGAGCGCGTAGAACGTGCAGTAAAAGAGCTCAATTACCATAAAGATGCTCGCGCAACAGCCTTGGCAAGTAGAAGCAGCAATACGCTTGGATTGCTGACAGGTAACCTTGCCGATCCATTTTTTGCGCTGGTCGCGAAGAGTGTCGAGGAAGTGGCTAGAACCAATGGCTATCAATTGGTCGTGGTAAGTGGCGGACACAATGCTCAGCGAGAAAAAGAAGGCCTCGACTTTCTTATCAGCCAAGGTTGTGAAGCAATGGTCATTCATTCAAAGATGCTCGATGACACCACATTACTGCGCTACTCCGCTCAATTACCTGCAATGGTTTTACTCAACCGCACGATTGCTCAAATATCGAATCGCTCTGTATGGGTAGACAATAAACTCGGATCTCAAATATCAGTGCAGCACCTCATCGAGATGGGTCATCGAAAAATCGCCTACGTCTCGAGCGACCTTCCAATCCAAGACAGAACAGACCGTTTACAAGGCTACCAAGAAGCTATGAAAGCGGCCAATATCGAAATACAACCTAGCTGGATCATCAACCAAAACTTTAGTGAATCAGGTGGTGAAGCGGCAGGTGACATCTTGGTAAACCAATGCCCAGAGGTCACAGCCGCAGTCACCTTCAATGATGTAATGGCTGCAGGCTTAATGACTAGCTTGCAAGATCAAGGCATCTCGGTTCCCAACGATATTTCAGTCATCGGCTTTGATGATGTTTTGCTCGCTCGCTACCTTTACCCTCGGCTAACCACCATGCACAACCCTATCGACGAGATGTCGACTTATGCGGCTAACCTTGCCATAAAACTAAAAGCCGCAGGATACGCACCTCCCAAGCAACATAAGTTCGAAGCAACACTGGTTGAAAGACAGACAGTTAAGTCAATCAAGCACTAAAATGAGACAAAATGTGACCAAAATCTCATGTACACACCTCATGTAACCGCTTACATGAAAACAGCATTGAAGTCGCACTTTCGATTTCAGAGCACGCTTATTATCCATTCCGAACAAACCCTACATTCACCTGAGGACAACAAATATGAATAACTCAAAGCCTCTACCATCGTTCGGATTAGCATTAGCACCTATAGCCGTTATGTTTGCGCTGCTTGCTATTGGATACGGTGTTTTAGGACTTCGCATTGAAGTTCTGCTACTCATTTCTGCGACTTTCACTGCATGTATTGCTTGGAAGATGGGCTACAACTGGGATGACATCATCAACGCCATTGTTGAGAAACTCGCAAAAGCGATGCCTGTTATCTTGATATTAGTTTCGGTGGGCGGTCTTATCGCAAGCTGGATGATCAGTGGCACCATCCCTTACATGGTTTACTGGGGACTTAAAGTCATCAGTGCAGAATACATACTCATTGCTGCCTTTTTTGTTACTTCTGTTGTCTCTGTATGTACCGGTACTTCTTGGGGATCTGCGGGTACCGTTGGTGTTGCACTGATGGGCGTTGCGGCGGGTTTAGATGTGTCACTGGCTGCAGCTGCCGGCGCTGTTGTCTCTGGTGCATACTTTGGTGACAAGATCTCTCCTCTTTCTGATTCAACAAACTTTGCGCCTGTCGTTTCAGGCACCACATTGTACGAACATATTCAGCACATGCTTTACACAACGCTGCCTGGTTTTGTGATTGCTTCTGTTGTCTTTTTCTTCGCTGGCCAAAGTGCAGATATCGCGAACGTAGGTGAACCAGAAAAGGTCACTCAAATTCTTGCGGGACTGGATGGCCTATACAACTTCAATATCCTTTTGATCATCCCACCAGTAATGATTCTGTGGGGCGCACTCACCAAAAAGCCTGTTCTACCACTGATGTTAGGTGCCTCGGCTCTTGCGATTGTATTAGGTATGGTTCTACAAGGTTTCTCTCTACAACAAGGCTTCCAAGCTTATGTCGATGGCTTCAATGTCGCTCTGTTTGAAGCGAAAGGTACAGCGATTGATGGACTAATTCCTGATGTGTCCAAGCTGCTAAACCGTGGTGGTTTGTTCTCAATGATGAGCACTATCCTACTGGTTTTCTGTGCGTTCTCTTTTGCAGGTGTTCTAAGCCTAACCGGTGCATTAAATGTGGTACTAGGTCGTTTCTTGCATATGATTCACTCAACAGGACAACTTATTGCATCAACTGTGATCGCGACGATTACAGTAGTTTTCACGACATCTGACGGCAAACTAGCCCTTCTTATTCCAGGTGAATTATTCCAAAACGCTTACCGTAAAATGGGGCTAGACACTAAAAACCTATCTAGAACCATCGAAGATGCAGGCACAATCATCGAACCACTGGTTCCTTGGACTGCTGCAGGTATTTACATGGCAAGCACGCTCGGTGTTGCAACGCTAGATTACCTACCTTGGGCAATCCAATGTTACACAGGTGTCGTTTTCGCTCTGATTTATGGCTTCACTGGGTTTGGTATTGCACGTGCAAAGCCTGAACAATCAGAAGACTCCGTAGAAACTTCTCTAGCTCACAGTACTAAGTAAGGCTCACATCCTATGAATTCTTTCGACAATACGATTAACCGCCGAAACACAGGATCGGTAAAGTGGGATTTTATGGAGCAGAAGCTTGGCTTAGAAGGCACCGACTTGCTACCTATGTGGGTGTCTGACTATGATTTCCAAGCACCTCAACAAGTATTAGAACGGTTAGCTCAAGATATTTCACATGGTGTTTTTGGTTACTCAGAACGTCAGGATGACTACTACCAAGCTGCGATCGATTGGTTTAAAAACCAGCATCAAACCGAAATCAAACGAGATTGGATTACAACGGTGCATGGCGTTTTGCCCGGTATTGCTATGGCGTTGCAAATGCTCACGAAAGTGGATGATCAAATCGTGATTCAAAGCCCGGGCTACGGTTCATTCCGTAAGATCATCGAACTAAATGATCGTAAGGTGTTGAACAATCCATTGATTGAATCAGAAGGTCATTACCAGCTTGATTTCGCACATTTGGAAGACTGCTTTGCGAGTGGTGCCAAAGCGTTGATTTTCTGCAACCCACACAACCCAACAGGCAGAGCATGGAGCGAGCAAGAAATAATGCAAGTTGCCAAGCTTTGCCAAAAATACGATGTGTGGCTAATCAGTGATGAAATTTGGAGTGACCTAGCACTCACACCGAATACATTTCATTCAACATTGAAACTACCAAGTTCGCTAACCAACAAACTTATTGTGGCGACTGCGGCCAGTAAGACTTTTGGCTTGTCATCATTGAGAATCTCTAACTTCATCATTCCCAATGCAGAATTGAAGGGGCAGTTTGTTCGCCGTTTGGATGCTCATGGCATGGATTGCTTCAACAACCTATCAATGTCAGCGGCAACCACTGCTTATCAAGAGTGTGAGACTTGGTTAGAGGACTTAAAGCAATACCTGCAAGACAATATAGAAACGCTAAACGGATTCCTAAAAACAGAGTTGCCTCATATTCGTTTCACAAAACCCGAAGCGACTTACCTTGCATGGCTTGATTGCCGTGCAATGAAGCTAAGTGATACTGAGCTTGAGCAAAAACTCATTGCAGCCGGAATTGTACCGAGTATGGGGTGTGCCTTTGGCGAGGAAGGCTCAGGGTTTATTCGATTGAATCTAGGGTGCCCTGCAGAAGTATTAGCAGACGCTTTGGTACGACTTAAAGTGGCATTAGTTGTAGAACAATAAGTAATTAGAAAACGTAACCCAACCCAAACAACAAAGCCCCACTCAACTGAGCGGGGCTTTCATAATTCTCATATCTTGAGTTGCTTAAATACGATGGTTAGTTAAATGCGATTACCCTTGCCAAGCGAACTGTTCAAATACTTTGTCTACAGGCGTTTTAGCAACGTGGTTTACGTAGTTACTGATCACTTTCTGAGACAGGCCAAGAATCACTTCTAGCACTTGTTGCTGACCGTAGCCCGCTTCGAAAAATGCTGCCATTTCACTTTCAGGCACATTGCCGCGGTTGCGTACCATACTTAACGTAAAGTCGTGCAGTGCTTGCAGCTTTTCAGTGGGTAGAGCCGTGCGATTACGCAGTGCTTCGGTGATTGCAGGATCAACCTTCATTGAATGTGCAATGCCAGTGTGTGCAGGAACACAGTAGTGGCACTCGTGTTCAACGTTAATGGTTTGCCAAACTACCGTCAGCTCTTCTGCATCGAAAGATGACTCGCTAAACGCCTGATGAAGCTGAGTGTAAGCCTTAAGTGTGTTTGGAGATTCAGCCAACACACCAAACAAGCCCGGCACTCTGCCCATCTGCTTTTTGGCGCCTTCAAGAATAGGTTGGCTTTGTTCTGGCGCGGATTCTACTGAGTGAATTTTGAAGTTGCTCATTGCTCTATCCCTATCAATTTACGGTTCTAAAGTTATTCAGTCACGGAGCAATTAATGAATGTTCTCCGTTGGTGTGAAAACAATATAGAACAAACAAGAACGATCGTTCAAGTATTATTTTGAACACTCGTTCAAATTACAGGTTAGAACCTTTCGAATATCTTGTACTCCTAACAAGAAAGCCCAACAGGCAACACCTGATGGGCTTTCTCTTTTCTCAATTTTTATTTCAAGCGGCTACCAATATTCTGCGTGAGCCAAGCCTTTAACGCAGCTCGACTGTTCACTCGCCACTTTAATCTCACCGCCAATCAGCGATTGAGCTATCCAACCGTGAGGGAAACTCAATTCAAAGGGAGCTGGAACCTGCTCAACGGTAATTTGCCCAAAACCCACTTTTGAATAGTAGTCAGGATCACCGTACGTCACTGCAAGCTCAATATCCTGCTCTTTTAGAACCTGCAAACCAAAGTTAATCAGTTGCTGGCCAATACCACGCTTTTGCACCTGAGTGCTCACCGCCACAGGTGAAAGCAAATATGCCTTGGTTTCATCGTCAAATGAAAGCGACGTAAAGATAATCACGCCAACAATCGTGCTATCCGACTCACTAGAATCGTCTTCAGCAACAAAGCAAAGTAGCTCTGTCGGGGCTGTGGTCGTTAAAAGATCGTTGGAAAGCTTGCCCACGGTTTTACCTTCGTTCTCACCTTCTGAATCCGTAAAGGTCTGAGTAAAAACTTGAGTGATTGTTTCGATTTCGTTTGAATTATATTGTCTAAATTTCATGGTGTTACTCATTTACTTTAATTTTTTGAGCACAAAGAACTGATAATCAAAATCACGTTGTTCAGAACCTTTCGAAGGCTGTTGAACCAAACCGTTCTTTGATGTGCTGCTATCGAAAAATTGTTTAACTTCATTGTCGCAATCGACGAGCGCTTTTGAGTTCAGCATCGTTGCTTTAAGCGCTTCTACTCGCTTTTGAAAGGGCTGGTAATACGCAAGCCAACCAGCATCGCTCATTGCAAAGTGATCCAAAACTTCATAACCCGCAGCTTGTGATTGTTTAATTCGCTCGGATACCGTCGTCATGTCTGGGTACTCTTTTTGCCAGAATGTTTGACTCGATTCGTTAGGTTGTTCGGTATTCCACACCAAATCATTGACCACCAATATGCCGTCATCACTGAGTAAATTTCGCCACTGCTTTAGCGCTTTTTCAACACCCATGATGTAAGCGCTGCCTTCCGACCAAATTAGGTCAAACGACTTAGCTTCAAACGGAAGATCCATCATGCTCGCGCATACGGTTTTGACGTTGCTTTCTAAGCCAAGAGCCTGTGCTTGCTGAGCCAGAACATCTAAACTCGGTTGATCATTATCTACCGCCGTTATTTGCACATCCACTTGATGTTCTACTAAGGCTTTCGCTAACACAGAGGTGGCAATACCTTTACCACAACCGATCTCAAGCACACGTTTAGGAAAAACCGGAACTTGTGCCAGCGCCGCTAAAGTATCTTCCGCGGTTCCTGGCCCTAAACGCTGTAAACCCTCAAAGATCACGTCAAAATCCGCCATGTACTGGTCATGATCGTTCATATCTTTTGAAAGCCATTTCAGTCGCAGTGCTTGCTTCTCATCAAAGCCTTGCTTAATTAGCCAATCGAGATGTGCATCAGGCGCCACTTTGTCCATCGATTCATGCCAATCTTGCAAACCACTCTCGCCTAACAAGGCCGATAAAAGATCTCTCGAACGCTGTTTCTGAGCGATCTCTTCGTCTAACTGTTCGAGTCGGTTTTGTAACAAGGAGCGGTCAACCTTGGCATCTAAACACGCCTGACACTCTTTCAACGTCAGGCCACCCGCTTGTAACTGCTGCAACAATTTCACACGCTGCAAGTCGCGTTCGGAATAACTTCGATAACCATTACTGGTGCGTTGAGCTTCAATCAAACCCAACTTTCCATAGTACAAAAGCGTTGAACGGCTCAGGCCAACGAGCTCCGCTAATTCAGATATGCGATACATGCACTTCTCCCTCATTTCTATCTATAAGATAAACTATGAAGTTGTAGTCAGGTCAACACTCAATCAAGCATTTTTCTCATCTTGTTTAGCTTCAAACTGATAACGCTCTTTGGCATGTCTTTTAGCGATAAGCTTTTCCTTTTATAACTAGCCATTATTCTCGCTGAACGTATCTTTGATGGAGGCGTACATTAAGCCGCTAATGACACAAAGAGCTCCCATAATTAAATAGCCGGCACTCATACCAAACAGCTTCACGCTTATCCCCGCGATCAAGTAAGTAAAAAACCACCAGAAATGCGTTAAAGAGAAGTGAGCAGCAAAATACGGGGCGGTGTCCTCTCCCTCACACGCTTGGGTGATCAATAGGCCTGCGGAAGTTTGAATACAAGACATTCCAACGCCCATGGCTAAACACATGACGCCAAAGCCAACCCAACCGGGTGTGAAACTGCCAACGGCAAAAGAGCCGCAAATCGTCAGCAACCCTATCCAATGAAAATGTTGCGGCGAGTGACTCTCTAACCACTTGGGTAACCGCAGTGCCATAAGCATGGAACCCAAACCAACGACCATCATTGCTAATGCGGTTTGCGTTTCGTCACCGTGCAGCACTTCGTGTACGTAGATAACCGTATTCACTAGCACCATCGCAGAAGCACTGGCCGCCGCTAGATATGCGAACCACAGAGCTCTCAACTTGGGTTTATTCAAGTAATTACGCAGCGCTTGCACCGCGCTGGTCTTTTTCGTTTTATGCGCTGATTCTGTCACTCGTTTCAAATTCGGTAATGTACACAGTAAGATCAACACACCAGACAGCAGAAAAGTGGCCGCATCGAGCATGAATAACTGTCTAAAACCGATTAAGCTCAACAATAGAGCCGTTAACATTGGGCTAAAGATCTGTTCGAGATCATAAGCCATTCGGCTGAACGACAATGCTTTCGCGTACTGCGTTTTATCCACCAAGACCAAAGGTAGCGTTGATTGAAACAAGGGAGTAAAACCCGCAGAGCACGCATTGATGAGAAACATCAAGACATAGACTTCCCACACTTCGGTGACAAACGGTAAACAGACAAACAACAGCGCCCTAATCAAATCCAGCGCGAACAAAGTCCTTCGTTTCGGTAACTTATGTGCGATTGCACCAAATACTGGCGCGAGTCCTATGTACGCCAACATCTTCAAAGCAAATGCAATACTCAGCACCATCCCTGCTTCATCGCCTGACAGCTCATAAGCGAGCAAAGCTAAGCAGATGGAGCTCATGCCAGTGCCGACTAACGATATGATTTGAGCAGACAGCAGGCGAATGTAATCTCTATTGCGCCACATTGGAGTAATGTCCATTCTAGTGCTCATTCGCTTACCTCAATCCGACCTACTAAGTCAGAGAATAGACCACGTAACCAAAGTTGAATGCTGTCCCAAAGTCGTACTATCCAAGTTCCTTGATCTACAGATTGCTCCGCCACTAAAGCGAAACTTGCCACCGTATTTCCGTTACTTTTCCAAACAATTTGTCCCACTTCATCCCCTTGCTTAATAGGCGCGAGCAGCGGTTCAGTCATGGCCACCGATTTTTGCAGCGAATCGACTAACCCTCTTGGCATGGTGAGGTACGCATCTTCAGCGATCTTGGCTCCGACTTGTTCTGTATTCCCCTTCCAAACTCGCACCTGAGACTCTATTCGATCCTCTTGCATCACTTGTTTGGTGTCGTAAAAACGAAACCCATAACTCAATAGATTCTTTGAGGCAGAGGTTCGCGCTTGTGGACTAGTCGTGCCCATAACGACCGATATCAAGCGCATCTTCCCTTCCGTCGCCGAGCTGACTAAGCTGTAACCCGCATTCTCGGTATAGCCCGTTTTTCCGCCATCGACATTAATTGACTTGTCCCAAAGCAGCTTGTTTCGGTTGTATTGAATGATCTTATTCCAAGTAAACCGACGCTCTTGGTATAAAGCATAAACGTCAGGTACATCCTGAATAATCGACTTCATCAAAATCGCCATATCCAACGGAGAAGTTTGGATTCCTTCGCCATCTAAGCCATGCGCATTCACAAAGTTAGTATCTTGCAGCCCAAGCGACTTCGCCCAACCATTCATTAGGCTAACAAAGGCTTGTTCACTCCCCGCGATGTGCTCTGCCAGTGCGACAGAAGCATCGTTACCCGATTGAATGATCACCCCTTTCATGAGGTTTGAAACTGAAATCTCATCTCCTGGCTGAATAAACATCTTGGATGACTCTGAGAACTTTGCCGACCACGCGTTTTCACTGACCGAGACTTTATCCTGCCATGTCAATCGACCGGCTTTAACCTCTTGCCCAACGACATAAGCCGTCATCAATTTGGTCAAACTGGCAGGGGCTAAAATGGCACGAGAGTTTTGCTCTGCAATGATGCTCCCCGATTGGAAATCCATCAAAACATAACCTTTGGCCGCCAACTCAGGTGGGTTCGGGGTCACCACCGCAAAGCTTGGAGCACTCAATCCTACTAACAATAAGTAAGCCAATGCTCTCGCCCAGCGAAGATTTTCTTTTAGAAGCCTCTCTTTTAGTTTCTTTTTAACCTTTGCTTGCGCAGCTGATGGCGATGAGAGACTGAGCTTCAATACCGAAATCTTACTCATAACACTTCCTCCAAAGTCAGTGCGGCAACATCGCCAATATAGCGTTGGCGACCGACTTGATTCGTCGTGATGTACTGGTGCGTTTCTGAGCCTTTACCGCACACTAAGATAAGGTCACCGCCGCGACTCAGTTGTTTGGCTAATTGAATGGCTTCATAGCGGTCGCTAATCTCATAGCAAAGCGTGGGGCTAACTTGCGAAGTTAACGCACGAAAAATATCCTCTTGCATCTCACCAAGTGGATTATCGGAAGTAAAAATAACAACATCAGAATGGGTTGCGCATAGTTTGCCGATATCAGCAGCATCTCGTATCCGGTCGCCAGTCACACCAACGACAGTAATCACTCGCTTAGCCGACTGGGATTGGATGCCTTGATAGAGAGCCGATAGACCATCAAAGTTATGTGCGTAATCAACTAAGGCCAATGCGCCATTATCCAACGACAGATATTTTGAACGTCCATCCGGCGCAACAACGCTATTCAAGGCGTTAGCGCTATCAGCTAGAGACCAATTAAGTGCCAACAATGTTGCCGCCATCGCTAAGGTGTTCTCAACGTTAAACAGAAAAGGCAATTGGCTGAAAACGCGCTCTTTGTTGCCTTGATTATTGAGGCTAAAGGTGGCGCCAAATGGCTCAACGTTTAAATCTTCGACATAAAGATCCGCGTCTGAATTATTCATTGAGAACGTTAGGACATTCACTCGGCTGCTTGCTCGCTCTATCGCGACATTGGCATGGGGATCATCAAGGTTAATCACAGCGGTGCCGTTGGGATGAATGCGATCAAGGATCTGCAGCTTAGCCTGAACATAACCATCCAGTGTTTTATGATAATCAAGGTGGTCGCGGCCTATATTAGTGATCACTCCAACAGACAGCGGCACAAACCCTGCTCTATCTTGCACCAACGCATGGCTGCTTAGCTCCATAACATTATCAGTGACCTGCGCATCCGCCATATCTTTGAATAAGTTCAATAATGTCACGCTGTCTGGCGTGGTATTACTCAATTCTTGCTTGTTACCCGCATATTCAACGCCAAGTGTTCCAATATAAGCGCTCTGTCGATTGGTCTTTAGAACCTGATTCAAACCATGTGCAACGGTCGTTTTTCCGTTTGTACCCGTAATACCAATATGGCGAATTTTCTTATGCGGATACTGATAAAAAGCCTTAATGAGCAGCAAGCTTTGGTAGTAGCTTCCCGTTACGAATACTGGTACCGATGCCGATATAGGTTTTGTAGCAATAATGGCAACCGCTCCATTGGTAATCGCACTTTCAATATAACGATGACTATCATGACTCGTCCCTTCACGACAAACGAATACATCCTGACACTGAACGTGTTCACTGTTTGTTGAGAAACGCCTAATTGACAATGCGCCCAGTTGTTTTAAGAAGCTTTTCAATTTCTCGCTCAACATTCATTTATCCTTTCTGTTAGCTAGGAATTATTAATTGAGTCGAGTATATTTTCCTAAATCCCATCGATGAAATTGAACAAATCAATTCAAGTCATCAGCCATTTTGATAACCTGTTTTCTTTAGTGTTATCTCTACCAAATGAGAATATTGCTGTGAAAGATCTAAATTGGCGTGGAATCGACCTCAACCTACTGCTCACTTTTGACGCGCTTTTTCGCTTAAAGAGTGTATCGGCAGCTTCAAAAGAACTGCATTTGGGACAGCCAGCCACCAGTTACAACCTAAAACGACTTCGGGAATTATTGGGGGATCCTCTATTTGAAAGGCAAGGCAATAAGATGCAACCGACGGTGAGAGCGCATGAGATAGCCCCTAAGGTTCAGACGATTTTGTCGATTTTCACGCAAGATATTTTACCGGCAGAACAATTTGAGCCAGAGAGTTACTCTGGACAGTTCACCATTGGTATAAGTGATTACGCAGAACAGATTTTTGGTCCTGAGATTTTCGACACTCTTCAGCAACTCGCCCCGCTCAGTAAAGTCCTGCTCAAGCCGGTCGATAGTGCGAACTGCGTGACATTACTCGAAGACCAAAACACGGACCTCTGTATTGGTGTTTTTCAGGAGTTACCAAGCCATTTGGATACCACCTTTGTTTACCGAGAAAAGCACCTATGCACCTTTGATAACAAGGTGTTGAAGACCACACTCCCGATACCGCTCGATACCTATTTAAAGACACCGCAAATGATAATTACGGCTAACCAAGAACTGACGAGTCAAGTCGATATCACGCTAGAAAATATCGGTGTAAAACGTAATGTGGTGCTTGGTACAACGCGTTTTTTGACCATTCGAAGAATGCTTTCGGGAAGAAATGTATTAGCCGTGATGGCAGAGATGGTAGGCCGCTCTGAATTGATAGATGATGACTTAGTACTATGCGACCCACCTATTGAAATCCCAGATTTTAACGTCGATATGGTGACATTAAAACGCGACGCTAGTCATCCACGTATCCAGTTTCTTACCCAGCTCGTCCAAAACTTGATTCAAGAAAAAGTGAAAGAACTTCGACTCATCAAATGAGTTGAGGTTTACTAGCAAGGGGCAGCAAGGATTCATGAAACAAGTAAGGTTGGCTCCTACTTAGCTCAAGTTAAATCACCACTTAATCGACCACAGATCCCAAAATTATTGAGCGGCCATCAATTTACAAAAGTTATCAAAACGCTAAAACAAACCAATAAGTGAATACTTAAACCAGCCAAGCATACTCCTCACAAATCACTTCTTAACTTTTTTAGAAAAATTCAAAATTTATTAGAAATTAACCCCTAACTTTACTGAGTATTTTGTTAGTCTTGGAAACAATTATTTACAATCCAAACAAAAATTAATTGGATCGCTTGAGGTTGTTTTTCTTGAATATGAAATTATTCGGCAGTTCCCTAATCCTTTCGGGAACGGCATTAGGGGCTGGCATGTTAGCTATCCCAATGGTGTTGGCTCAATTTGGCTTCATGATCAGCTCAGTGTTGATGCTACTTATCTTTATCGGCACCACCTACTCTGCTCTTCTGCTAGCCGAGGCGTGTACAAAAACGAAAGACAATAGTGGCATGAGCAGCGTTGCTTACTTAACGCTTGGCAGTAAAGGCAAACATTTTATCAATGCCCTCTTTTACCTGCTGCTGGTATGCATGTTGATCGCTTATATCTTGGGTGTCGGTGACATCATTCATAAGCTACTGCTCGATGTTGGTGTCGATGTATCGGCATCCGTTGCGTATACCATTTTCAGCCTATTGATGGGCGCTATCGTCGTCTCGGGCAAGTCTTATATCGACAAACTGAATCGTGGACTATTCATCTTAATGGTCGTGATGCTGTTTATCGTTATCGCGTCATTGTTTAGCAATATTCGCCTTGATTACCTCACTCAAACCAGCCAATACACGGCCAATGACGTAGTGCAATACAGCGCGGTCATCTTTACTAGCTTTGCCTCTATGGTGGTGATCCCGTCACTGGTTATCTACAACCGTGAAGCGACTCAAA
This sequence comes from Vibrio sp. 1CM23M, assembly GCF_023161755.1. Classification (NCBI taxonomy): domain Bacteria; kingdom Pseudomonadati; phylum Pseudomonadota; class Gammaproteobacteria; order Vibrionales; family Vibrionaceae; genus Vibrio; species Vibrio sp. 1CM23M. The sequence continues at coordinate 1,180,280 of NZ_JALNTR010000001.1, read as the reverse complement.
AGCAGATCCGCAATATGATTCTGTTAGGCTCAGTGATCCCGCTAGTGTGCTACCTCACTTGGTTATTCGCGATTATCGGTAACCTAGGCACAGACGCGATCAGTCAATTCCACAACATTTCAGAACTGATCTCTGCGTTTAGCGGCCAATCCGCTTGGTTGAAAGTGGTGATTGCTCTGTTCTCTGCTTTAGCCTTGGTGACTTCTTTCCTCGGCGTGTCGATGGCGCTTTACGACCAAAACAAAGATGCGGTAACCAACAACAAAGCGTTGGCTTATGCGTTGACCTTCATCTTACCTTTGGTATTAGCAGAGCTGTTCGCTAGCCAGTTTGTAAGCATGTTGGATTACGCAGGTATGGTGCTGGTGTTCCTAGCTATCTGGGGCCCACTCGCAATGGTGGTTAAGGTGCGCAGACCTGACTTCCCTCACCTACAAACCGAAGGCAGCTACACAGCAGCCGGTGGCGATACCGCACTGATGGCAACATTTGGTTTTGGCGCGTTGATTTTCGTGTCTTGGTTTATGGGGTAGATCATCACTCGGTCATAGACCTAAAAAGATACCAAGAAGAGCAGCTTTGGCTGCTCTTTTTTTATGCCTAATATTCTTATCTACAAACTCTGCCTTCATCGCCAAATCCAAATAACTAAGCCTTCAGACAAAGTAATTAGAAACAATCATTTAGATAAACCCTCCCTCAGTATTTCAAACTCCAGCCCTGCTCAAAACAGCATGATCTATGATCATATAAAGTAGATCGATTGCTGATACATCTGATAATTAGATCACAAAACAACCTCAATGGTATTGTATTGGTATTATCTTTTGAAATACCATCATTCGCGTACCCTACAGTACTAAAGGACATAATAATGAAATCGAATAACTTCAAACTGTCTTCAATGATGTTCATTGAATGGTTTATCTGGGGAGCATGGTTTGTTCCCCTATGGCAAATACTCAATACCAATGGATTCACACCAACTGAGATAGCATGGTCTTACGCATGTACCGCGATCGCCGCAATCATTTCACCGATCTTAGTGGGATCGATCACCGACCGATTCTTTGCTGCTCAGAAAGTACTTTCTGTGATGTTGATAGCAGGTGCAGGTTTGATGTACTTAGCGGCACAGCAAACCGAGTTCGCCACCTTCTTCCCACTACTTTTGCTTTACTCTCTGACCTACATGCCGACGATTGCACTGACCAACAGCATTGCTTTCTCTAACGTAGAAGACGTAGAACGTGACTTCCCACGTATTCGTGTCATGGGTACTATTGGTTGGATTGCTTCTGGTATCGCGATTGGCTTCTTACCAGGTTGGTTGGGCTACGGTGATATCTCATCAAGTAATATCCCACTGATTCTGACGGCTCTTGCTTCTGCTGCACTGGGTATCTTCGCATTGACTCTGCCAGACACACCGCCAAAAAGTACCGGTAAACTAAGCCTTAAAGTGATGCTTGGCCTAGACGCTATCGTGTTACTGAAAGACAAAAACTTCTTAGCATTCTTCGTTTGTTCTTTCATGTTCAGCATGCCTCTGGCGTTCTATTACATCTTCGCTAACGGCTACCTAACTGAAGTAGGCATGAGCAATGCGACAGGTTGGATGACGCTGGGTCAGTTCTCTGAAATCTTCTTTATGCTGGCACTACCATTCTTCACAAAACGATTTGGTATTAAGAAGGTATTACTTCTTGGTCTATTTACTGCCGCGGTTCGTTACGGATTCTTCGTTTACGGTAGCGCAGACACTTGGTACCTCTACTCGCTACTGTTCGCAGGCATCCTATTGCATGGTGTGAGCTACGACTTCTACTTCGTAACGGCCTACATCTATGTCGACAAAAAAGCACCGGCTCACATGCGTACCGCTGCGCAAGGCCTTATCACACTCGGTTGCCAAGGTATTGGTAGCTTGCTGGGTTACCGCTTAGGTGGCGTGTTGATGGAGAAGATGTTCGCTTATGACGAACCACAAAACGGACTAACGTTTGACTGGGGTGGTATGTGGGGCTTCGGCGCTATCATGATAGCCATCATCCTCGTTATCTTTATGTACTTCTTCCGTGAGCCAAACGGCGAGATCAAAGAGATCAAAATCGACAACAAATCAGATGGAAACCCATCAGAGCAAACTCAAGTAGAAAAAGCTCAAGCGTAATTTTATACCTGCTCAGTCTCTCTCCTGGTTTCTGACTGAGCAGCTTTTAGATAACCTATTTTTGGTGAAGTAAGATGAACATTTCAAAACAAGACAGAATTTTAGGCACTTTTTATGGTCAAGCATTGGGTGATTCAATGGGAATGCCATCAGAGCTTTGGCCAAGAAGCCGAGTAAAAGCACACTTTGGTTGGATTGACTCTTTCCTGCCGGGGCCAGCTGAAAACAACGCCGCTTGTTATTTCGATGCTTGCCAGTTCACAGATGACACCTCAATGGCATTGGCTCTTGCAGACGCTATCATTGAATGCGATGGCGAAATCTCACCAGAGATTATTGCTCGTAACGTATTAAGTTGGGCTGAAGGTTTTGATGCATTCAATAAGAACATTTTTGGCCCGAGTTCAAAAGCCGCGATGCGCGCTATCAAGGAAGGGACATCAATTGATGAACTAGAAAACAACGGCGTGACCAATGGTGCGGCAATGCGCGTGTCTCCAATGGGCTGCCTAGTACCAACTACCAGCCTAGACACCTTCATCGACCAAGTCGCATTAGCTTCAAGCCCAACCCATAAATCAGACGTAGCGATTTCTGGTGCTGTAGCTATTGCATGGTCGGTATCGAAAGCGATTGAAGGTCACAGCTGGAACGCAATCAAAGATCAACTACCCGCGATTGCGGTTGCAGCTCAAACTAAGAACATCACCACCTTCAGCGCTTCGATGGGGGCACGCATTGAATTGGCTCTGATGGTTGCTTCAGAAAACAGCGGCGTTGAAGAGCGTATGGAAAAGATCTATAACCTTGTTGGCGCTGGTGTGAGCACAATTGAGTCTGTACCAGCAGCAATCGCCATGGTCGAACTAGCTCAAACCGATCCAAATCGCTGTGCCATTCTATGTGCAAACTTAGGTGGTGATACCGATACGATAGGCGCAATGGCTACAGCAATTTGTGGCGCATTGAATGGTATTCAAGCTATCGATGTCGAACTGAAAAAACAGCTCGATGACGAAAACCAACTCGACTTTACCGGTTACGCTGAAACCTTCGTACGCTTAAGAGAGATTAAGGAGCAAGGGTATGCCTCATAGTGCTTTGATTACACTGATTCCAACTCTACAGAACCAACGACAGTTGTGCCTAATCGGCGCTGCTGTGGTCGATATTGTGACAGAAACACCTGCCCTACCGAAACGTGGTACTGATGTCGAGCTCACAGAGAAAGGCATTCACGTTGGTGGTTGTGCTCTCAACATCGCGATTGCTTTAAAAAAGCTCGGCGTTGAATCTATTAATGCTCTACCGATTGGCCAGGGTAAATGGGCGGACATCATCACTGCTGCGATGGCTGAGAAAGGCCTAACAAGTAGCCTGCAAGATCCAAGTGGCGACAATGGTTGGTGCTTAGCGCTCGTTGAGCCAGATGGCGAACGCACCTTCCTATCTGTTAGCGGTGTTGAGAACAATTGGAATCAACAAGCACTTGAGCAGTTGGATCTTCAAGACGATGCAATCGTCTACCTTTCGGGTTACCAATTGTCCTCAGCATGTGGAGAGCAGATTGTTAGCTGGCTTGAAACACTGCCGAGCGGCATTGAGCTATTCATCGATTTTGGCCCTCGCATTGGTGATATTTCAAAGCCCGTGTTTGAGCGACTAATTAAGCTAAAGCCGACTGTGTCTTTGAACCGTCAAGAAGCCGAAGTGCTAGGTATGCAAGACATCAACACCTTTGTTGAGCAATGGCATAACCATTATGGCTGCCCACTAATCTTGCGCATCGACAGCGATGGCGCACTATTCGCCAACCAAGATGGTCATGGAAATGTTGCACCATTTAAAGCGACCGTGGTTGATACTATTGGCGCAGGTGATACCCATGCGGGTGGCGTGTTAGCGGGCTTGGCTTCCGGCTGGGAACTGCCTGACGCGATCTTACTTGGCAATGCGGTTGCGTCTTATGTGGTGAGTCATGTGGGTGGCGACTGCGCGCCAAGCGTTGACGAGATAACTCACTACCTTAACCAATACTAATTCCTGTTAAGTCATGTAGACACAAGGCTCAGTATTACTGGGCCTTTTTGTTATGCCTGTCTTTCTTTTACCTAGCTTTTTTGGCCTTTCTAATATGAATCATTCTTCTGTTATGAACCGTTCTTCTAATGCAAATAACAAAGCGACGAGGATTCTGCTTGCGAGCTGTGGGATCAACCTTTGTATCGGCGTGCTCTATACCTGGAGCGTTTTTAAGAACTCGCTACTAGAACTCGGTTGGAACAACACTCAAGCTTCGATGCCCTACACCATCACTATAATCACCCTATCATTGGCGCTACTCATTGCTGGTCGTATTCAAGATAAAATCGGCCCACAAAAAGTATTAATGGTGGGTTCTTTGATGGCTGGCGCGGGAATGATCTTGGCGAGCCTCTCCCTAACGCCTTGGAACCTTAATGTGAGCTTTGGTCTAGTCACTGGTGCCGGTATTGGATTCGCTTATGCGTGTTTGAATCCAACCGCTATGAAGTGGTTTCACTCTTCTCAAAAAGGCATGGTCAATGGGTTACTCGCCACTGCATTCGGGCTGGCTGCTATTTACTTGGCACCGCTTACTAGCTATCTAATCTCAGAATACGGTCTAGAGCAAAGCCTTCAAATACTTGGGGCAGGTTTGATTCTTATCGCCTTTCCACTGGCCTGTTCTATCAAAAATCCGCCAAAGGGCTATGAGCCTAAAGTCAGCTCATCACAGCCTGACGCATTAACGCCTGCATCAACGGTCAGCCGAAATTACATGTGGAGAGAGATGCTCGCCACCAAACAGTTCTATTTATTGTGGTTCACCTACGCATTCGGCGCGGCAGCTGGCTTGATGATCATCGCCAACATCACCTCTATCGCTGCAGAGCAAGCCAATATCTTAGAAGGCGCGTATTTAATCGTGACTTTATCGATATTCAATTCAGCAGGCCGATTGGTTTCTGGACTTCTCAGCGACAAGATTGGCGCATTGAAAACTTTAGCGATCGCACTGAGCCTGCAAACCATCAATATGCTGCTGTTCAGCCAGTTTGTCTCTAGCCCTACTCTGATGGTGGGTGCCGCTTTGGCGGGCATTGGGTACGGCACTTTATTAGCTGTATTTCCTTCAATCATGGCGGACTTATACGGCCTGAAGAACTTCGGCGCCAACTATGGCGTGCTTTATACCGCTTGGGGTATTGGCGGCTTTATCGGCCCTATCCTTGCGGCAATATCGATGGATTGGTATGGCAGTTACTCAATCGCCTATTTGATCTGTGCTGTCTTGGTGAGTATCGCCACAGTCCTGACCTTCAAAGTAAAACCCATTTCAACGGAGCCTTGTAGCAACAAAGCGTCATCCTCTCGTTATCAGCTGAAACGTTCAAACTAACTGGATAAAACCTCTGAGTGGTGGAATCTTTGTTTCGCCCTCAGATTTCACATTTCTATTAAGTGTGGACTCAGACTTCGGGTATACTTCGGTTAAATATAAAAGCTAAAACAGACCTTTATGAGCGCTTATCAACCACTGCTTACCTTGATTCAGGAACGAATCGACCAGAAAGATAAATCACCTCTGTATCTGAAGATTGCCGATTCAGTAAAGCTCGCGACTGAGCAACAAATGTTGAAGGGCGGTGACTTTATCCCAACGGAACGTGAATTCAGCGACAAGCTTGGTGTTTCTCGAATTACGGTCCGCAAAGCATTGGATATTCTAGATAAGGAAGGTGTGATAGTTCGCTCTCGTGGTTTGGGTACTATGATCAGCGAGACTGTTGAATACTCAAGTAAAGAAGCGACAGGCTTCTCTCAACAAGTGGTTCTAAAAGGCAAAAAACCCGACACATTGTGGATCAAGAAAGATGTGGTTCCTTGCTCTTCAGAAATCGCCAAGATGCTTAAAATTGCCGAGAACGATCAAGTCTTTCTATTGAAGCGCGTTCGTTACATCGACGAGCAAGCAGTATCTATTGAAGAGTCTTACGTCCCTGCTCATTTGATCCATGACCCAGACGAAATTCAATTGTCGCTTTACGACTACTTCCGCAGCCAAGACATATCACCAACCAAAACGCAAAGTCGTGTGTCTGCAAAAATGCCAACTGAAGAGTTCCTAGAAAAACTCAATATCGACGAAACCGTGCCTGTACTGCTTATCGAACAAACCACTTACGATAAAAAAGGCGTTCCGATTGAATACAGCATCAACCGCTGTCGTGGTGATATGTATGTGTTTGTGAGTGAAGATTAAACCTCGCATCCAAAATACAGCAGATACAAAAAGCCCGTTAGTCCTGCTATTAAAAGTAGAGACTAACGGGCTTTTTACTTCTTATTGGAGTGCGTGCTAGTTAGCTCTTAAACGTACTCGCAATATCTTTCAGTGAAGCCGCCAGTTCAGCTTGTTCTTTGGCTGTCGCTGCAATTTGAGTTGCGCCAGTGGTCGACTCGGTCGACTTCTGCTCTACTGCCATCACGTTCTGAGCAATGTCTTGAGTCACTACCGCTTGCTCTTCGGTTGCGGTCGCGATCTGCTCAGTCATGCTAAAGATCTCGCTTACCGATGCTGAGATTCCTTGTAAAGTGTGCTCCACCTCTTTTGAATCCTCAACCGCTTTAGATGACATCTTCTGGCTGTTATCAATCACATTAAACGCGGTTTGCACATCAGACTGTAGCGAGCTGATGAAACCTTCAATTTCAGCTGTCGACTGCTGAGTACGCTGTGCTAGCGTGCGAACTTCATCGGCGACGACGGCGAAACCACGGCCTTGCTCACCCGCACGAGCCGCTTCAATTGCCGCGTTCAACGCAAGTAAGTTGGTTTGTTCTGCTACCGACTTAATCACATCAATCACACTGTTGATGTTGTTGCTGCTTTCGTGTAGGTGCGCGATCTTTTCAGCGAGGTCATTAATTTCAGATGCCAGTTTTTCAATCGAGTGATAAGAATCCTGAACTGTACTCAAACCTTCTTGTGACTGCTCATCGACCATTTTAGCGGAGCTAGCTGTCTGCTGTGTTTTCGCCGCGACTTCGTTCACCGTTGCCGATAGCTCTTCTGTCGCCGTTGCAACCAAGCCAATTTGGTCTTGTTGTTGCACTAGCGTGTTCGAATTGTAGTGACAGGTTTGTGAGGTTTCTTCAGCGGCAGAAGCCAAGGTCAAACTCGATTGAGACAAGTTATCGATGACATTCGAAAACTTCTCTAGCGTTTCGTTGAGTGCCGAAGAGATCAGTCCAAGCTCACTGTTGCCAACGAACTTAGCGCGAACTGTTAAGTCGTTGTCATTACGAACCTTAGACAACATCACTGTAAGATCTTTTACTCTCATCGTCAGGTCGCTGATCGCCTTATAGCTCACGAAGGTCGCGAACAAGGTTATCAAAGCAAACAGACCAATACTCATCATCATCGCAGACTGCGCCTCTGACATTTTAGTCTCTGTCAGTGCGATAAGTGATTGTGCTAGGTGATTTTCAGTTTTCTTCAGCTGAACAATACGCGCGGTAGATTGCGAGAACCAGTACACAGGATCAACATCAAAACCGCTCATCTTAGATTCAGCCAAACCACGTAGCTTTTCTACTTCTGCCACCGAACGATCATTCAATTGCTGTTCAAAGAAACGAACGTTAGCTGGGTTACTCAATACCTCAAAGTTTGAGAAGTAGGTATTTTGCTCAGTCACCAAAGAGATGAATTTAACCAACATGCCTGGGCCAAATTCATTTTTAGAGAAGGTGTTGTTGAGAACCGCACGCTCGATACCCGCTCGCTCTTTACCTTGTAAAAAGTTGTAGTAAGCGATGGTTTCAGTGGTGATGGCAGCATCAGAGCTAAGCTCAGCAATTAACGCCGATACGCTTAGCAGCTTTGCATTCAGTTGGGTGTAGTAACCCAAAGCTTCAGACAGAGGAATCGATTGAGAATCGACTCGATTTCGAATAGAAGTAATTTGATTTAGGCTTTGGCTTATTTCAGTGTTCAGCCGAGTGATCTGCGGTAAATCGATTTCAGCAGATTGCCAGTATTCGGTTTTCAGATTACGTCTATTATCTGCACTGGCTCTTTGTGCGCGTAGTTCACTGACAAACTTAGTGCCCTGTGAGCCGATAAACCCAGCCGTCATTCCACGCTCTTTTTGTAACTCATGCACAAGTTCACTGTACACAACCGACAAACGGGTAAGTTGGTTTAATGAAGACAATTCACTGGTGGTTTCTACGCCTTTTGAAATCGCAGAAACGCTAAGCCATAGAAATCCCAAGATCGGTAAAATAAGCAAAGCGATGATTTTTTGCTTAAAAGACATATCGGTTAATTTCATTATCATTTCCCTAGCAGCTAACAAATTTTTTCAGCCATCTAACTCGCACATCCTTAATAAGATGCGCCTCAATTGTGACTGTATAATTATTCAACTTGATCAATGTGCATCAATTACTGTGCCACACAGATCGCGATGCGATGAAGGTAACATTTAACCTTACAGAACACATTGATTTACCGATAAAACTGTTAGCTAAGCGACCTAACGATAACAAAAACACGCGCAACAACATTTAATTGACGCAAGCGAGTGAAATATGACACATCTTAACTACCCAAAAGGGGTAGTTCTGCACCAATTATGTGCTCAGAGAAAACGATATATTCAGAACTAAATATAGATTCAACGCTCACCAGCGATTGACTCACAACTAGCCAACTCCCTATTCTGCGCTGATTAACTGTCTATTCCTCGTTAACTAAATATGTATAATGCCGAATTATTAAAGTAGAGATTCGCAATAAATATGCGACAAAAACTGAGAGACATTGTATGGATTGTCCCGCTTGCGAAGAACATATCGGTTGGGAATGGGTAGAAGAAGCGGCCATTGAGCCCAATGAGGAATTCGATTGTCCAGAGTGCGAAGCAACATTGATGTACACCATCGATGAAGGCACCTACTACGGCGCTCAGCACAAGACCGTAGAAGTTATTGATGATTAAGAGATTTCCTGATGATCGAGACGTTTTATTAACTCTTTTATGTACTAAGCCTGTGCAAAGCAGCCAAACACACCTTTACTAGAACGGGCGTTCAGCATAAAATATTGAACATATGTTCAGATTAATGAAGTAGATGTTATGGCTAAAACCGCTAAGTTCGATAGACAAGACGTAGTAGATAAAGCAACGAACCTGTATTGGGAAAAGGGCTTTCACGCGACTTCTATGCGTAACCTGCAAGACGTGATTGATATGCGCCCAGGCAGCATCTACGCGACGTTCGGCAGCAAAGAAGGTTTGTTTAAAGAGACACTTGCTCGCTATACCGAACTTGGCATCCTGAATCTGAACCGCTTCCGCAGTGAAACCGAATCGCCTATCAAAGCGTTGGAAAACTTCGTAAAACGCGCCGTTGTCGAATCGAAACAGAGCGCGCCAAATGGCATGTGTATGCTGGCTAAAACGGTCGCTGAACTGACTGATGAACACGCAGAGTTATTAGCAGAAGCAAAGAAATCACTCAAGATCATGGAAGGTGAATTCGCCAAGCTGATTGCAGAATCACAAGAATTGGGTGAGATAAGCAAAGAGCGCGAGCCGACTCAACTCGCTCGTCATGTTCAGGTTCAAATCGCAGGCCTGCGTACCTACGCCAAAACTTGTGACGATATCGATTTACTCAACTCAATGGTTGAAGACGTATTTAAGTACCACCCTTTTTAGTGTCTGACCTGATAGATTGGGCACAATACCAAAAGACTCCACTTTCGCCTTAACAGGTCTGAGCGGAGTCTTTTTAGTTTTGATCTAGTTAACTTTATAGATGATAAACTTTGCGGTTTAAAGAGTTACACCTTTCTCATGATCAACGCCTGAGCATTAAGCATTGCTTCCTTAGTACTGACATCCAAGGTTTTCACGTTCGCAAAGCGTTCAACTTCTTTAATCGCCACATCGTGAGCAAAGATCACCAACCTCGCCCTTTCAATGTCTTTTTGGGTAATTCGATTGCCTATTCCGTTGGCACCTTGGGTTTCGACTTTAATCCGAACTCCAAGATGATGCGCCGCCTTTTCTAACGATTTCGCAGCCAAGAATGTATGGGCAACACCAGACGGACAAGAAGTGATCGCTAATACATCCGCTTGCCCTTCTTCTGTTACTGAACCACCGGTAAACTGATTAGAATTCACTTCACCTTCGACCACGTTCTTCTTCAGAAGAATCACGATAAGAGCTGTTGTTAGAGCTCCAGCTAGTGTGCCGACGATATAGCCAATCTTGCCATCAACCACTGGCAACACTATCCATCCGCCCCATGGTGCATGGTTCACTACATGGAACATAAAGCCAACCACGTTACCGACAATGCCACCAGCAACAACCGCAGGCAGAACGCGCGCAGGATCGGCGGCAGCGAAAGGAATTGCGCCTTCACTGATGCCAATCATGCCCATGATGCCCGCCGCTTTACCGGCTTCACGTTCGTCTCTTTTAAATTTCTTTGGCGATAAGAAAGTCGCCAATGCCATACCTAGCGGTGGCGTACAAATCGCTATCCCGACACCGCCCATCAACCATGGTTGAGTATTCACCTGAGTTTGGGCAAACAGCGTTGCTACTTTATTGATTGGGCCGCCCATATCAAAGGCGGTCATTGCGCCTAAAATACTGCCCAACAGCACTTTTCCTGAGCCTGCCATGCCAGTCAGCATTTGGTTCATCTCTAGCATCACTTGGGCAATCGGTGAGCCTATCACCCACATCACCGCACCACAGGTTACAAAGGTGCCGACTAGTGGATAGATGAAGATCGAGCTCAGCGAGATCATGCTGTCTGGCAGTTTGATCTTCTTAAGTAGATTAACCACAAAGCCCGCGAAGAAGCCGACCACAATCGCGCCAAGGAAGCCGGTATTGTATTGATTGACCGCGACCCAAGAACCAATCATTCCGGGCGCTAAACCCGGTTTGTCGGCCATTGAATACGCGATGTAACCACCGAGTACCGCAGTAAACAGGGTTAACCCCGCAATGCCCATCTGTGCGATGTCAGCCAGAACACCGCTTTCAGGTACTGCGCCATGACCCGACATCATCACCGACAAAGACAAAAGCACACCACCTGCAACCACGAAAGGAATCATATGTGAGGTGCCGTATAATAAGTGTTCTTTGAGGCGATTAAGAGATTGTGCCCAAGGGCTGAGTGGTTCGACATACACTTCATGATGGCTTGAAGCATAACTATCGAACGATTCAGAATTGGCTTCGAGAAACAGCTCTTGAGCTTCCTCAACAGACTCCACCGCCTTTAATTTTGTAACAAAGCCATCTTCGATAAGTCTGGTCGAAATCTGAGCCAGTACCTCGATATGGTGGTCGTCGTTGTTGTCTGGGGAAGCGAGCATAAAGAACACATCCGACAGCTCGCCGCCGTCTGCGCCATAATCGATGCCAGAGCGGCTGATACCTACCGCCACAGCAGGTTTAGCTACGGCAGTGCTTTTCGCGTGTGGAATCGCAATGCCATCGTCAAAGCCTGTATTACCGATAGCTTCACGTTTCCATATATCATCAAGGAATTCACGTTTATTGGAGAGCTTACCGGCACGGTCGAGCAGTTCAACAAGCTCTTCAAATACCGCCTGTTTTGAGTCTGCTTGTAAATCTAAGCAGATGATCTCGGGCTCGATAATGTTGGTGATATCCATATGCTGCTCTGCCTCGCCTGATTTCAGACTGAAGTAATTACGTAAGTGATAAGGTTAATAAGATGAAAAGATTAACGGTGTGAAGGCACTCAATATATAGGACGAAAGGTGCATTAACTGGATTATTGTAACCAAGAACTCAGAGTGTGACTTTCACCTTGGAATAAAAAACGCCAATCCATAAAATCCACAGAACCCATAACAATATCGCCCCTCCCCTATGCGAGCTTTCCATACTGGAGTTCCCATGCAAGATAGCTTTTGCCGGGTAGCTTCTGAAAGGTAGCTTATGTAACGTAACAGGGACGAGATTAAGCCGAGAATAATAATGAGAATTGTAGCGGTAACTGCGTGCCCTACAGGCATTGCGCATACTTATATGGCAGCTGATGCTCTAAATAAAACAGCCCCTAAGTTCAACGTTTCAATAAAGGTAGAGACGCAAGGCGCTATGGGTATTGAAAACTTACTGACCGCCCAAGATATTACCCTCGCAGACAAAGTGTTGATCGTCTCTGATATCGACATCGAACAACCAAGCCGATTTGACCCAGCTAAAACCGTATTTGTTCCAATGGAAGAAGTATTGTTGAGTGTCGATAAAGTCTTTATTAAGCATTGTCGAACTTAAACTTTTGATGAACGAATACCAGATCACCTTCTTCGTTAACGATCCTGCCGCGAACTCACATGTCGCGCAGCCGCTGACTCGCTTAGCGAAGAAGTTCAAAAGCAACATCCGCATTATCAACATCACTCAAAATCGAACCGCTGATCTCTCCAAATCCGTCGCGATGCTGCAAGTAGGTTTACTTCGTGGTGATTTGTGCCAGATAACCGCGGTTGGTATTGATGCTGAGCTGGCCTGCTTCGTTCTCAAAGACGTAATTGCCGAGCATTACGACATGGTTGGCTCACAAGTGAACCATGAGTTCTCTAGCGATTTAATCCAGCGAATGCCGCAGATATGCCCACCTTGTGATATCAAATGGCACCACGCTAAGGCGCAAACCCAGCTGACCAAATTTGAGTGCTTAAAAGGGCTCGCTCACCTTGTTTATCCAGAAGATCCAGATGAACTGATTCTGGCATTTATTAAGCGAGAGGAACGTTCGTCTACGTGTGTGTCACCGGGTATCGCACTGCCGCATGTGATGTTTGAATCGACCAAAGATCTCTCGATTGCGGTTATCGTTAGTGACGACCCGATTGACTGGGCATCACGTATCGGCGAAGTGCATGTAGCCATTGCTCTTGTTCTACCAACCAAGCCACAGCGTGAGCACATTGTGGCGGCGACTAACCTAACTCGAAACCTACTGCACGATCAGGTCAATGAGCGTCTGCAAAAGACTCGAAGCAGTGTCGACCTGCAAGCTCTGTTGATGTACATCTCATCTCGTCTTATCTAATTTTTCTATTCTAATTCATCCCATCTAATTCACCCCACCTGATTCAAGTATTCTGGTCAAGTTCAGCGAATCCATTTATTTCCTGTTATGACACCTATCCAACCCTTCTATGCTCATTTTCTCACACAACAAAAAACGGCTGAGCATTAGAGCTCAGCCGTTTTATGTATAGTTATTTGTTTAACTGGTTAGCTAACTTAAGCTGTTTTTTTCGCTTGTTTCGCATCCTCAACCGAGTCGTCTACAGCTTTCACTAACAGTAGACCAACGATAAACACGATACCGCCACACAGTACGAACATCATTCTTCCCCAGAATGGGTTTGGTAGAGCAAGCATCGCCATCACAGCTACACCAGACACTGCGATCAATGAACCCAGCATGTGACGTTGTTTGTTATCCAGTTTCTTCTGCGCGGTTGATTCAGAGACCAATGGAGTCGCTAGGTTGTTGAAGAAGGTATCAACATCTTTCTGACGAGACGCTTCCAGTGGTTTGTAGAACAGAGTCGAAAGAATGAAGAAGCCAGCAGTAAATGTTAAGTGTGCAATCAGGCCTACTGCTACTTTTAGGTCAGACCATTCACGGCTCGTTAGCGGCTCTAGGTTGAACAAGTTTTGTAGCATCTCAGCGGTAATCACGAAACCAACGATGTAAGACACAATCGCACCGACCACTAGCGTACCCCAACCTGCCCAGTCCGGAGTCTTCTTAAGGAAGAAACCACAGAATGCAGGGATGGTCATTGGGAAGCCGATTAATGCGCCCACGTACATCATGGTGTCGAACAGGCTCAAGCCTTTTAGCGAGTTGATAAACAGCGCGATAAGGATGATGGCAAGACCAAAGAAGGTAGACATCAACTTAGACACAATCATCAGCTCTTTCTCTGTCGCGTTTGGACGAAGAATCGGTTGGTAGAAATTGATTACAAAGATACCAGAGTTACGGTTTAAGCCTGAGTCCATAGAAGACATAGTTGCCGCAAACATAGCTGCGATTAGAAGGCCTACCATACCTGCTGGCATGTATTGCTCTACGAAGTAAAGGTAAGCGAAGTCGCCTGCTTTAGAACCTGCATCTGGATAGTGTGCCGCAAGGTCAACGCCTTGTCCTGCTACGAACCAAGGTGGCATGAACCAAATGATTGGACCGATGGTCATCAGAATACACGCCAACAGTGCCGCTTTTTTCGCGTTCTTAGAGTCTTTTGCCGCTAGGTAACGGTAAGAGTTCAACATGTTGTTGGTGATACTGAACTGCTTGAAGAAGATGAAGAATGCCCAGATTCCGAAGATGCTTACGTAGTTCAGGTTGTTACCAGAAACGAATGATGCGCCTTCTGCTACAGGGAAATCGTTGATAATTTCAGTAACGCCGCCACCTTGCACGATAGCCACAGCGGCACACGTTACGGTTACTGCCATGATGATAACCATCTGCATGAAGTCAGACGCGATAACCGCCCAAGAGCCGCCCGTTACCGACATCACCAGTACAACAAGACCCGTCAGAATAATGGTGGTTGTCATATCGAAGCCAAAGATGCCCGATGCGATAATCGCCAAACCGTTCAGCCAAATACCCGCAGAAACAATACTGTTCGGCATGCCAGACCAAGTAAACACTTGCTCGTTGAAGCTACCAAAACGCATACGAATCGCATCAATTGGCGTTACTACGCGTAGTTGACGGAATTTCGGAGCGAAGTACAGGTAGTTCATCAGGTAACCAAATGCGTTCGCTAGGAAGATAATGGCTACCGCCAAACCATCAGCATACGCTTTACCTGCCGCACCAGTGAAGGTCCAAGCACTGAACTGAGTCATAAACGCAGTTGCGCCAACCATCCACCAAAGCATGTTACCGCCCCCGCGGAAATAGTCACTGGTTGTACTGGTGAACGTTCTAAACATCCAACCTATTGCGATAAGGAAAAGGAAATAAATTCCTACGATCAGAGTATTGAGTTCCATGTATAAGTCTTCTTTATGATGAATATCTGAAGAGCATATTATCTATAGAATTTTTAATTTGTAGTATTATAAGTCAAGGTTGTGATGGGGCGTATAAACCTGAATATTTGATTTCGATGCATGAATTACAACTTAGTAAACAAAGAATAACCAGATGCAAATTAAGCATTTTAAATCAATAACTTAAAAAGATTTCAATCAGTAAACCGGACAACAATAACAAGATTTTGTCGTCTCGATAAGTGGTTTTTAATTTACTTAGCATTCATTAAATGCATCGAGTTAATACATCAACTTTGACAGGTTTAATTCAATAAATAGGTAGCGAAAAATAATAAGTAACACGCAAAGCGAACCCTTAATGTTATTAATTTTGGTTATTTAGTGAAACGGGATAAATAGAGAACGTGCCTAAGATAGGTTTCGAAATAAGGTGTAGAAATAAACAGCAGAGGAGAATACAAAGCGAATTAATCACCACAACACAGGGTTCACTGTGGTGATCTAGTCATACAAATTTCGGTCGTATAGCTCTGGTCAAAAATGGCAATTTGAAGGGATATTAGATTGAACCACGATATTCAGTCGGCGTTCTTCCTGTGCGATTCTTAAACACTCGACAAAAGTAGTTCACATCCTTAAAGCCGCAACGTAATGCCACTTCATTGAGCTTGAAGTTGTACTTTTTGAGCATGAACTTAGCGCGGTCGACTCGAACACGGGTGATGTATTCTGCCAGCGTCATATGGCCTTGCTGACGGAACATTCGCGACAAGTGATTGGATGAAATACTAAAGCGTGAGGCAATGCTGTCTCGGGTGATTTGACGGTGGAAATTCTCTTGAATGTAGATACAAATCCCTTGATACACATCCTGCACGCGGCTGTGAGATTTCTCGACAGGCGCATCCAACATCGTCTTGCTGTATTGGAGCAGAGCTTGCAGCAATAACTCATCCATCGGCTGCTTGTTGCTCTCTCTCGCTAACGAGCTAAGCGCCTCCAAGATGTTATCAATCGCAAACCCTGATCGAGTCTGAATACTGTGTTTTTGGATATCGTAAAAGCTCTCTTCCCCTTTGCGCTTACTCACTAAGCTTAAACCAAGCTGACGACGCCCAAACAACATGCTCAGCACCGAGCAGTCAGTATCCCAGTTAGGTTTATTCCAGCAGTTGGGTGGGATGAAAATCGCGTCTCCGGCTTTGGCAATAACGTTGGTGATCTTGCGATCATGACTCTCCATTTCATTAATATACTCTCCGTCTAACACCAACTCTAAGCGCGGAAAGTTCACCTGATAGCTGCACGCTGAAGGCGTGTGAAAATCTCCAGCAAACCAGATGTTATGAAACGGTTCTCGCTCATTTAACACCGACGAGATTAAGTCATGAAATATCATTATTCGAACTCTTATGGGCAGCAATAAGGCTACGGAAATAGATATACCTGTAACTGAAACATAGCGCTATTGAGCAAAATCACAATTTGAGATCTAGGTTACAAAAATCCAGTCGTAGAAATAAATCTCCAGTGCCGAAACCGATGAAGCACGTTATTCCCCAGATAACAAAACACGCCGAATCCCTTATAAATAAAAGCTTAAAAGCACGACAAACCTTGTCAACACAGACCTAAAAACGCCCGTTCGACCGATCAAAATCACACTCCACTTATAACGCAACAATCATCCAGTAAATGCATTTTTTCTTCACTACAGAAGGTAAGCCGTAGATTCCAGAATACCCCTAACAAAATAAAAACAGAGTAGGGGTTCATTATGATCACGACATTGATCAATCAAGATTTGATTAAGCTTTCGCTTAGCGCTAATTCAAAAGAAGACGTATTTAAAGAGCTGATAAACGTACTTTACGCACAAGGCAGAATCTCAGACAAAGCACAGTTTCTTGCCGACATTAAGGCTCGTGAAGAACAAGGTAATACCGGATTTGAAGAAGGTATTGCTCTGCCACACGCGAAAAGCGCTGCGGTGATAAAACCCGCGGTTGTTATCGGTGTCCACCAACAGGGTATCGAGTACGGCGCAGATGACGGCCAGCCATCAAAACTGTTCTTCATGATTGCCTCTCCTGATGGCGGTGATAACCACCACATCGAAGTACTGGCAGAGCTTTCTTCGAAACTGATTGAAGAAGGTTTCATCGAAAACTTCATGAATGCCGATTCCGAGCAAACCGCGTTGGAACTACTTCTGACGAAACCAGAGCCAGTTCAAACCGAAGAAACGACAGAAGCCCAAGGCTTCATCATTGGTGTGACAGGCTGCCCAGCTGGCGTGGCACACACTTATTTGGCAGCAGAGGCGTTAGAGAAAGGCGCAGCAGCACTTGGCTACGATGTTAAGGTTGAAACTAACGGCTCTATCGGCGTTAAGAACAGCCCAACTCAAGAAGAGATTGAACGTGCCGACGCGATTGTCGTGGCTTGTGATAAGCAGGTCGACATGGCTCGCTTTGCGGGTAAACGCGTTATCTGCACCAACGTAAAAGCACCAATCAAAGACGCGCAAGGCTTGATCAAACAAGCACTCAACGCACCTAGCTACCAAGCAGAACAAACGCCGACCAATCAATCCGTTGCCGAAAAAGCCTCACAAGCGCGTTCAGACCTTTACCGTTACTTGATGAATGGCGTATCACACATGATCCCATTCGTAGTGACGGGCGGCCTTTTGATTGCCCTAGCTTTAGCGATTGGTGGCGAGCCAAGTGAATCTGGAATGGCTATTCCTGCTGGCAGCATGTGGAACCAAATTCTGGAAGTGGGTGTAGTGGCCTTCACCCTGATGATCCCGATTCTGGCAGGTTACATCGCTTACGCGATCGCTGACCGCCCTGCTCTAACCCCTGGCTTGATTGGTGGTTGGATTGCCAACAATGGCTCTTTCTATGGCGCCGACGCAGGCACAGGCTTCATTGGTGCAATCATCGCAGGCCTGTTAGTCGGTTACTTCGTTAAATGGATTACCTCGTTTAACTACCACAAATTCGTTCAACCACTTGTGCCTATCATGATCGCTCCGATCACTGGCTCTCTATTCATCGCAGGCCTGTTCATCTTCGTTATTGGCGCGCCTATCGCGGGACTAATGGATGCGCTTACAGCACTGCTAACCAGCATGAGCACAGGTAACGTGGTTCTGCTTGGCATTGTCCTTGGTGGCATGGCTGGCTTTGATATGGGTGGCCCATTCAATAAAGTCGCGTTCCTATTCTCGGTCGGCATGATTGCTAGCGGTGAAACTCAATTCATGGGTGCAATGGCGTGTGCAATCCCTGTCGCTCCCCTTGGTATGGCTATCGCAACCAGACTTGGCCGTAAGTTCGACCTATTCGAATCTTCTGAGATTGAAGCAGGTAAAGCAGCAGGCGCGATGGGCTTGGTGGGTATCTCTGAAGGTGCGATTCCTTTCGCGGCTCAAGATCCAATGTCAGTTATCCCAGCCAACGTACTTGGCTCAATGACTGCTGCGGTTATGGCGTTCTCATTCGGCATCACCAACAGCGTTGCTCACGGTGGTCCAGTGGTCGCCCTACTTGGCGCAATGAACTACCCACTGCTAGCACTTCTGTGCATGGCATCAGGTGCGGGTGTGACTGCGGTTACTTGTATCGCGCTTAAAAATCTACGCAAAGCCAAGCTAACAGCAGCAGCGGCTTAAGCCATTTCAACTCCAATGGCTTGAACCCACTCTACTCTCACATTTCATTAGATCGAGTAGAGCTCAAGCCATGTTTCCCTTCATGGTGATTTCGATGTCTGATTTTTCTTTAGCGAACGATTCGTTCGTACAACGTTTTTTCTACCCTATGACTAATGTGGTTCAAAACTACGCATGGGGTAGCCCTTCTTCGTTTAGCCAACTGTTTGGCATAGATAACCAGTCTGGTGAGCCGCAAGCAGAGATCTGGATGGGTGCTCACCCGAATGGTTGCTCAATGGTGAACGACAATGGGCAGCAGACCACATTATCGAGCTTGATCTCTAAGAACCTAAACCTGTTTTTAAGCGAGAAAGTTGCAAGTCGTTTTGGCGAGCTGCCTTACCTATTCAAGGTGTTAGCTGCGGAGAAGGCACTGTCTGTTCAAGTCCACCCAAACAAGCAGCAAGCGGAATCTGGCTATGCTCTTGAAGAGCAGCAAGGCATTCCGATGACCGCAGGCAATCGTAACTACAAGGATCCTAATCACAAGCCAGAACTGGTGTATGCCCTAACCGACTACACAGCAATGAATGGCTTTAGGTCGATCAGTGAGATCCTTGAGCATTTTCATTACCTCGACATTCCTGAATTACATTCGATGGTAAACGATCTCGCGGGCGATCAAACACCCAATGGCTTAGCCTGCTTTTTTGCGAGCTTATTGTCTTTGGAAGGTGAACAAAAAGGCATGGCGCTGACCATGTTGATCATGAAGGCCAAGCTTTCTGATAAACGTGTATTCCAATTGATTTCAGAACTGGAAAACCAATACCCAGGTGATGTCGGCCTGTTTGCTCCGCTACTATTGAACGTGATTACGCTAAAGCCGGGGCAAGCCATGTATTTAGATGCAGAAACCCCTCACGCTTACATCAAAGGGACAGGCTTAGAGATCATGGCGAACTCAGACAATGTGCTGCGTGCCGGGTTAACGCCTAAGTACATGGACGTGAACGAGCTGGTTTCTTGTACTCGATTTAATGAAAAGCCTGCGGATAGATTATTGCTCAGCCCGATTGAGCAAGGTGATGTGATGGAATATCAAATTCCAGTTGAGGATTTTAAGTTCTCTATCGTGCAAAACTCACATCAACGCCAGATCACGACCGAAGGTGCCGAGATCCTATTGCCGCTCGACGAATCTATGGTGCTCACTCACCAATGTGGCGAAACCTGCGTGATAGAGAAAGGCCAGTCGGTGTTTATTCCTGCTTATGCCGAGAGTTACAAACTCGACTGCGTTGGACGTGTAGCGCGCGCTTACAGCTAGCTCCATCACCACTAATCACACACTATCTATGCCCTGCTTTTGCAGGGCATTTTTGTTTCTGAAGAGGCCAGTCTACGTGTCAAAAACATAGACAAATACACCATCAAATATGACCCATCTCACACTGGATGAATGATGCAAATCACACTTAATTTTGCTTGGTACAAATGTACAGTGAAGGGCTTTTATTTGCTATTTCGCGAATCAGGTTAATCCATTAATTTTAATTCAAGAACTTCAATAGTGAATGAGTTAATAAATGATCACACAGCTAACTAACGTCAACTTAATTAATAACAACCTTCAAGCGAATAATAAAAAAGAACTGTTTGAAGAATTGGCAGACATGTTATTTGAGAACAACCGAATCAGTAATAAAGAAGCCTTCTTGGCAGACATCGAAATTCGTGAATCTCAAAGTATTACCTCGATGGATGGCATCGCTTACCCACACTCAAAAAGCAAGGCGGTCACTGAGCCAGCGATTGCAGTCGGCGTTAAGCGTCAAGGCATTGAGTATGGCGATGAAGACGGCATCAACCCAACCGTGTTTTTTATGATTGCCTCACCCGATAACGGTGCTGACCATCATATTTATGTACTACAAGAACTATTTGGAAAATTCAGTGATGAATTTATTCAAGATATCCATAACGCAAAAGACGAACAACAAATCCTTAATATTTTAATTAATTCATAAGGCGTAGAAAATTATGAGCACCCTAACAACTCAAGCTACGAATACCACTAATAAAAATAGTAGTAGCGACTTTAAAAAAATCCTTAGTACCATGAAAGGTCACCTGCTTTTCGGAACCTCACACATGCTGCCTTTCATCGTAGCCGGTGGTGTTCTGTTGGCGTTAGCGGTAATGGCATCAGGCAAAGGTGCTGTACCAGCAGACGGTTTACTAGCAGACATCTCTAATATCGGTATCAAAGGCCTTGTTCTTTTCCCAATCATTCTTGGCGGCTTTATTGGTTACTCCATTGCAGATAAACCAGCACTAGCACCTGCAATGATCTCTTCTGGCATCATGGCTGACATGGGCGGTGGTTTCCTTGGCTGTATCGTGGCAGGCTTTATCGCCGGTGGCGTGGTATTCCAACTTAAGAAGATCCCACTTTCTGCGAACATGACGGCGCTAGGTGCGTACTTCATCTACCCGCTTCTAGGCACGTTAATCTCTGCAGGTATCGTACTGTGGGGCATCGGTGAGCCAATCAAACTGTTCATGTCTTCAATGAACGAGTTCCTAGCTTCAATGGCTGGTGCATCTAAGATGGTTCTGGGCACAATCCTTGGCGGTATGACGGCGTTTGATATGGGCGGCCCTATCAACAAAGTAGCGACCCTATTTGCTCAAACTCAAGTAGACACGCAACCTTGGCTAATGGGCGGTGTAGGCATCGCGATTTGTACTCCACCTCTAGGTATGGCTCTGGCGACTTTCCTATTCAAAAACAAGTTCTCTAAACAAGAGCAAGAAGCAGGTAAAGCAGCAGCAATCATGGGTTCTATCGGTATCTCTGAAGGTGCTATCCCGTTCGCAGCAAATGACCCAATGCGCGTACTTCCTTCAATCGTTGCCGGTGGTATCGTGGGCTGTGTATTCGGCTTCATGACAGACGTTCTACTGCACGCACCGTGGGGCGGTCTAATCACGGCGCCAGTATCAAGCAACATTCCAATGTACGTCGTCGGTATTGCGCTTGGCTCATTAACCACAGCCGTTATCGTAGGCTTCTGGAAACCAGTCGCAGTAGAAACGGAAGAAGACATAGTTGAAGCGCCAGTACAAGCTCAAGCGGCGCCTGTAGCAGGCGAAGGCGAGTACGACATCGTAGCAGTAACATGTTGCCCTTCTGGTGTTGCACACACCTTCATGGCAGCGAAAGCACTAGAGAAAGCAGGTGCGGCAGCAGGTCTGAAAATCAAAGTAGAAACACAAGGTCAAAACGGTATTCAGAATCGCATCACCGACCTAGATGTAACGAACGCGAAACTGGTTATCTTGGCTCACGATATTCAAGTGAAAGACGCACACCGCTTTGCCAATGCGAACGTGATTGAGTGTTCAACCAAAGAGGCAATGAAAAAAGCAACGACGTTAGTGGTCGCGTAACCCAAATTAAAGCAAGCTCCTAACTCAAGAGCCCTTCCCCCTAAGGGCTCTATTTTTCTCTTCTCTATGAGCTCGTTACATGCTTTTCAGTCCCCACTTCTCAGCTGTTTGCTTAAAGAAACCTTGCGTCTTTTTCAATTCAACCCAGTGATTAATGTAGTTAATCCAAACTTGATCATCTTGTGGTAGTAGCATCGCAATTGGAGTTGGTTTACGTAGATCTTTCACCGGAACAATCGCGAGTTGTTTAAACTTCTCTACTAAGGTTGCAGCCTCTACGTTTGAAGTCACGGAGACATCAGCGCGGCGAGCTAAAAGCTCTTGGAAATCCCGTGCCGGCGCTTCAATCACGATGTGTTGTGCCGATGGGAAGAAGTCCTTCACCATTTTTTCTTGTACTGTGCCGAGCGTAGCGGCAACTTTGATTTCTGCTTTGTCAAAGTCACTCCAATCGGAGAACTTCTCTATGTCTTTCTTTTGCACGACAGGGACAAAAGCCAGATAGAAGTAAGGTTGGCTGTACCCAGCGACTTTTGCTCGAGACATGTTGAGCGATGCGCTGCCAGTCACGTCGTATTTGTTGGCCGTGATGCCATTCACCAAGGTTTTCCAGTCTGTTGCGACGTATTCCACTTTTACGCCTAGGTCTTTAGCCAACTCAGTCGTGACATCGATATCAAAGCCGCGGTAGCTGTTGGTTGCAGGATCCTTCATTGTCATTGGGTTCCAATCCCCCGTTGTACCAACGCGAAGAACTCCCGCACCCAGTATCTCCTGCAAACGACTTTGGGCATGTGCGATTTGTGTAAAAGCAAGCAGGCACATTCCTAATGCGATTAAGCTTTTTTTCATTTTTTATTCCTTTAAAGAATGCTGATTTCTAAGTGATGAATGTAGATATTATTTTTAATTATTAACCATTAAACAGATTTGGTTGTTAACATGGCAATAACAAATGGAGTTTTTGGGAGTAAATGTGAACTATCGTCACTTATCGCTAGTTTCTCTGCTGTTTCTGACAGGATGTTCAGATTATCAATGGGGATGGTATGTACTCGACCCGTCGACGGAGCAGGGACGAACTAATATTCAGTTTTTGATGGCTGGTTTTAGCGAGACTATTCAGGTTTCGTTGTTGAGTATGTTTTTTGCCATGGCTCTCGGTCTATTGGTCGCCTTTCCTGCGCTTTCAAGCTCACCAGTACTCAAGGGAATTAATCGACTTTACGTAGAGGTGATTCGTTCTATCCCTGTGTTGGTATTGCTATTGTGGGTGTATTACGGAATGCCGACATTACTCGATGTCTCTTTGAACCACTTCTGGGCAGGGGTAATCGCATTGACCGTTGCCGAGAGCGCCTTTATGGCTGAAGTGTTCCGTGGGGGGATTCAAGCGATTAATCGTGGGCAACATGAAGCGGCCGAATCCTTGGGATTGACCTATTGGCAAAAAATGCGATTGGTTATCCTACCGCAGGCATTCCGTCAAATACTGCCGCCCTTGGGCAATCAGTTTATTTATATCCTCAAGATGAGCTCGCTAGTGAGTGTGATTGGTTTGAGTGATTTAACAAGGCGAGCCAATGAGCTGGTAGTGAACGAATATTTACCTTTAGAGATCTATACGTTTCTGGTTTTGGAGTACCTTGTTCTTATTTTGGTGGTATCACAAGCGGTTCGTTGGCTAGAAAAAAGGATTGCGATTCCGAGCCATTAAATGGTTCTAACCCTCAAGATCGTTCAGCTATCTCCAACAAAAAAGCCTCGAGCACAAACCCGAGTTCCTGTTGATACTCCCCCTAAGAAAAATCCCCACTCTCATCTGAGCGGGGATTTCTTTGTTTTGACTATTTGACACATCGACTTATTCAGTTAGAACTTCTTCTGTCTCTAGGTCAAACAAATGACATTGTGATGTATTGAAATGAAGCATTGTCTCTTGCCCACTTTCCGCCATTCGGTCAGCATCAAAAGGCACGCGAGCCACCAGCTTATCTGCTCCAAGTTTGAAGTAGAGATACAACTCATTGCCCATCGACTCGACCACATCAAGCTTGTGCGTTTGAGTATTCACCTCCGACAAAGGCGCATCGTGATTAGCCAGTTGAATGTGCTCAGGACGAACGCCAAACCACAGCCACTCATCGAGTTTCTCTCGCGCGATAGCTTGCTTGTCTTGTGGTAGCGTCCAACGTGCGCCACTTTCTGATACTACATTCATTACGCAGTCGATCTCGTCTACTCTGACCTTGATAAGGTTCATCGCTGGCGAACCAATAAAGCCTGCGACAAACTTGTTTGCTGGGTATTGATAAAGATTCATTGGCGTATCGACCTGCATGATCTCGCCTTGATTCAACACACAGATGCGATCGCCAAGGGTCATGGCTTCCACCTGATCGTGTGTCACGTAGATCATGGTGGCGTTCTGACCTTCTTGCTTCAGATTGTTATGCAGCTGCGCAATGCTGACTCGTGTTGAAACACGCAACTTTGCATCCAAGTTAGACAAAGGCTCATCAAACAAGAACACATCTGGCTTACGAACCATCGCACGACCAAGCGCCACGCGCTGCCTTTGACCACCGGACATTTCACCTGGCTTATTATTTAGCAGGTGTTCGATATCCAGAGTCTTGGCTGCATCTTCAATACGCTCATTGATTTCGTGCTTTGGCAGCTTCTGTTGTTTCAGACCAAAAGCCATGTTGTCGTACACCGACATGTGCGGATAAAGTGCGTAGTTCTGAAAAACCATTGAGATGCCGCGATCTTTGGGTGGCAGTTCATTTACACGTTTATCGCCAATGTAGACATCGCCTTCTGAGATATCTTCAAGGCCTGCGATCATACGAAGTGTGGTGGATTTTGCGCAGCCAGACGGCCCAACAAACACCATAAACTCACCTTCGCGAATATTCAGATCGACACCGTGCACGGCCTTAAAACCATTTGGGTAGGTTTTTTCTACCCCTCTCAGTGTGACTTCAGCCATAACCTGTCCTTAAATCAATTCGTTAAATACTATCTTTGGAATCTGTCGTTAAACGTTTTAGCCACGTTCTTGCAGTTGATTGAGCTCAAAATGGGCAACCGATGCGATAACCAGATCCGCTACTGGCTCTAATTCGCTGTGTTGTGCCGTGCCAGTCAGCACACCAACATTGCTTGCGCCTGCATTACGGCCAAATTCCATATCCGAAACCGTGTCACCAAACATGATCACTTCGTGTGGCTCAATGCCGCATTTTTCACAGAATGCGTTAAGTAATGCGGGCGCTGGCTTAGGTTCAATATCACCGTCGGAGTAACCGATATAATCGAACATCTCGCTCAAGCCAGATTGCTCTAGCGTGTAGATGGTTGAGTCTTTGGTATCTGCGGTCGCGATGCCTAAAATCATGCCTTGCTGCTTGAACAGACCGAGCTTTTCAGTCACACCCGGTAGGGCTTCAATCCAGCTTGGGTTCTCTTCGACTTCGTCGTTGAACGCTGCTTTGGTCACCTTGGTGAATTCAGCGAGCGAGACATTCGGTTGCAGCATGTTGAACCACGCTGTTGCCGTATCTTCCACTGGGTTCGAAGCTAATAGTCCGTAGTTATCAACCACATCACCCTCTACACCGATGGCCAAGAGTAACTCAGCAGGTGTGACAGTTTGATTACCTTGGTGCTGGTCACTGTAAGATTTCACACGCTCACAAGCACCACGAGAAACGTTAAGCCACATCTTGTGGAACTCTAACAATGTGCCGTCTTTATCAAATAACATCGCCTTAAACTTCATCACGGCTCATTCGCTCCATTAGTTCTCCCCAAGTACGCACTAAGGGTTGATTAAATTCTGGTTGTTTGCCGTCGAATACGGCATTGATGCAGCCTTCAAACTCACGCTCGTCAGATGCAGGTTGAGTACTGTTCATTAACATCGTAGAAAGCTCTCCACGACGGATATCCACTCGACACCAACGGTAGCCCTCATCAATATGGATACTTTGTCGCTCATCACTCAAAGCGATTCGATCTACAATCTCGCCATCCACCACGCACTCCGCGTAGTAAGGGTTTTCTGAGTCAGAGACTGCGATTCGGTATGTAAGAGTTTGCCCTTGAGAGTCGTTGCCCGGCAGCAAATCACCTAAGTTGATGTCAAACTTCAAACCGCAACGTCGCTCCAAATACACTTGCCCATTACGCAGACCAGACAAGATGCCTTCGCCACTCAAGCCATGGCTATATACGAAGGTTGATGGGTCACCGTAAATAGAAGGCTCATCCGATTTTGGGTTGCGTTCATGTGGCTCAAGGTGTGAATCACTGCCGCCAATTGCGGTAATGCGCTGACCACAATTCCACATTTCATTGAGAACCAATAACGCCTCTTCGGTCGCTTTAGGCGAGGTCGACCATGTTGGGTCGCAGCACACTTCAAACGTAGACACTTGGCTGAGTTCCACTTGATCGTAATGCCAATGCCACGGCTTCATCATCGGGTGATTAATGCCAAGGGAACTGTGTCCACTTTTAGCTAAGTTCAATCCCGCTTCCATCGTCGCTTGGCTGCTGTGCTCAACATCTCTAAGGTCTAAAGACTTAACCGGGCCATGCACATTGAAGTGTCCGAGATCGGTTGTGACTTCTAACGCTGGTAAAAACAAACATTGGTTTGATACAGGCAGTTTAGGCTGGCAAATGTTGTGCTCGGTGAAAAAGAAGAAATCGAGCCCTTGTGATTCAACAATATCTTTCGCTGCGGCTAAGGTATTGTGACCATCAGAAAGCTGAGTGTGAGCGTGTAAATCACCACGATACCAGCGAGAATCAGAGCTCAGCATGTGGCTGTAATCAAACTCGATATCGTGATCCGTTGTGACTGTTGGGTTCAGTTCTAGTTCACTCTCAATTCCGTCAGTATTTAGCTCATTAGAATGATTAACTAACTCATCAGAGCAAAGCACATCGACTTGATACTGCATCGCACGCTCGGTGCGAAACTCACCTTCGAGATTGTAAAGTTCTAAGAACCATTCGCCCGATGGAATCGCGCCGTCAATCGCGCCTAGACCAGAGTTTTGCGGTTGAATAGTGAGTGACTTGTGCGCTTTTTCAAACAACACCTTACCACGAAATGCTTGATTGGCATCATAGGCTGCCGCGTACAAGAATCCTTTTTTCACCGTCGTACCAGTAATGGTTACGCAGTGAGAACCTGCTGGCACATCAAAGGGGATACGTACTCTGCCAAACGGCAGCTCACCTTGAAATTGGGTCATTGTCTTCACCAAATTCGTCCTAATTGGAGGACTGGGTAAAAAGAGGCCCACCCGAATAGATGGGCCTTTATGCATGCAAAGATAGTTTTAACCACTTTACAGATTAAGAACGATTCGCTCGGTCTAGTGCACGTTGTGCTTTCTTCGCCGCTTGTTTTAGCGCTTGGTCAGCTGGGACGTTTTGGATTTGAATCTGATCCGCTGCCACTTTCAGAGCGTCCATGATCTTACCGTTAGTAGGGTCTAGGAAGTCTTTGGTCGCCGTGTTCGCTTGCTTCAAAGGAATCAGAGCTTGCGGGTTATCTTTAGTGAACGCTTGGTATTCTGGTACTTCAGAAACGCTGTTACGCACTGGAATGTAACCCGTGAACATTGACCATGCCGCCGTGTTCTTAGCATTGGTGTAGAACTCAACGAATTCGAACGCACCTTTTGCTGCTGCTTCGTCTGTGCCTTTTGGCATCACGTAAACCAGCGCACCCGCTTGTGGCGCAGAAGGGTTTGATCCCCAACCTGGCTGTGTGGTTGCTGAAAGCTTAGTGAAGTCCAAGTCACCTTGGTCACCCGATGAACCGGTGTAACCCAACGCGTTATCTTTCATGACGTCATCAATGGTTTTGTACCAGTATTCCCAACCTTGACCGCCGTAGTGAATACGCATGATTTGATCATCGTGGATCCACTTACGGAAGCTGTCCCATACTTCAACCCATTCAGCCGAATCGATTAACACTGTTTTGCCATCATCACTGATGATCTTCGCGCCGTTAGAGAAAGCCGCATCAATCATGTTGTCTTGGCCCCACATCGGCTCCCAGCCGTAGAAGGTCACGTTGCCTTTGTCATCACGTTGGGTAACTTTCTCAGCCACCTTAGCCACGCCTTGCCATGTGTTTAGGTCTTGCTCGGTAAAGCCGTTATCTGCCAATACCTGCTTGTTGTAGTAGAACACTTGAGTTGTACCGTAAGCAGGCAGGCCGATGATGGTGCCATCGTCTGCTGTCACTTGATCTTTAAACGCGCCAATGAAATCAGAGAAGTTAAACTCTTCATCCATGAACGGCGTTAGGTCGCGGCTCAAACCACGTCCGTACATCGCTTCCGCACGACCTGAATCTAGCAGCACAAGTTCAGGTGCAGTTCTAGACGCTAGGCCTGCTTGCAGCTTCTGGTAGGTTTCCGTGTAGTTGCCTTGCAATGCTGGCTTCACCACATACTCATCTTGGCTCGCGTTGAACTCTTCGATGAGCTTAGTCATCATTTGCTGTGGCTTAGTACCACCGGAATACCAAAAGTTAACTTCGGTTGCGGCTAGAACACTGCTAGAGAACATAGACGCGCTTGCTACGCCAGCACACACTAGTGCGAGAGTTTTTAATTTCATTTCCGTTTACTCTTTTACGCCGTTATCGGCGATACCTGAAAGAATCGTCTTTTGACAAATGACGAATAGAATTAACAAAGGCAATACTGCAATGGTGCTCGCCGCCATGATTTGCGACCAGTTCAATCCATAGTTACCTTCGGCAATAAAGTAGTGACGAATCCCGGTCGCAATCAGGTTAAGTTCCTGAGTGGTAATAACCAAGCTTGGCCACATGTAGCTGTTGTAATTGGTAATAAAAGTGATGAGGAACAGTGTTGCGACTGCTGCTCGGCATTGCGGTAAGATGATTGCCCATAAGATTTTGAGCTCACCTGCACCATCAATTCGTGCCGCTTCAATCAGCGACGGATGCACCTTGATAAACACTTGGCGTAGATAGAACACACCGAAAACCGACGCCGCGTTCGACGCCACCAATCCCATGTGTGAATCCAACAAACCCAGTCTTGCCAAGGTGATGTAAGACGGAATGTACGTCACTGCGCCCGGCAGCATGTAACAGCCCATCACGATAAAATAGAGCACGGTTTTCGAACGAAACTTCAGCTGTGTTAATGCGTATGCAAACATCGCAGAGTTAACAATCACCAACAGCGTAGTAAACAAGGCCACACTAAAACTGTTGAAGATGTACAAGCCAAACGGCGCGCTGTGAAAGGTTTCGACAAAGGTTTCCCAACGGAATTGCTCTGGAATCAAATTCAACGGGCTAGCAAAAATCTCGTCATTGGTTTTCAGCGAGCCTGACAGCATCCATAAGAACGGGAACACCATAATGGTTCCGCAGGTCGCTAAAAAAAGATGCTTAGCCAGTGCGATAAACGAACGGCGATCCACTGAGTTTTTCTTTGGCGCAACCTCTGATTTGGTCGCTTTCGCTTGGGCTGTGACTTTAGATTCAGCCACTCTTTGATTTAAGACTTGATTGGCATCCAATACTTGCGTGGTCATAATTCTGTCCTTTCAAAAATCGACTAGTAGTACACCCAGCGCTTGCCGATGTAGGTATTAATAAGTGCCAACAATCCAGTAATCAGGAATATCACTAACGATGTCGCGGCCGCAGGTCCCATTTCGTAACGTTCAAACGCTTGTTGGTAGAACAAGTACAGCAAGGTACGTGTCTCACCACCCGGCCCGCCTTGCGTTAGGATCTGGAACTGATCGAACGCCTGCATTGCCGTGATAATGTTGACCACTACCAAGAAGAATGTGGTTGGTGAAATCAGTGGCAGCGTTATCTTCAAAAAGCGCGTTAAGCTGCTGCAACCGTCAATCAAAGAAGCCTCATACAGTGATTCAGGAATCTTGTTGAGTGCACTGATGTAGAACAGCATCGTCCAGCCAATCGCCTGCCAAACCGTCACGATAATCACCGCAATCAAGGCTGTGTTTCCGTTCTCTAACCATGGAATCGCGCTAAACCCTGCCGACTCTAATAAGCGGTTTGCCAAGCCCGATTTCGTTTCGAACACCCAAGACCAAACAATCGACACCGCGACCGTTGGCGTAATCCAAGGAGAGAAGATCACCGCACGATAGAACTGGCTGCCCTTGAAGTTTTTGTGCAGCAACATCGCAAACACAAGCCCAAGAATGATGGTCGGAATCACCACACCGACCGAAAACCAAAACGTGTTAAGCACCGCTTGAATGAACTCGTAGTCCTCAACCATGTACTCGTAATTTTCTAAACCGATGAACGAATAATCTGGCGAGATGTAATCCCAATCGGTGAAGCTGATATAAATTGAATAACCAAATGGTACGAGCCAAAAAGTAAACAGTGGCACCAACAGCGGTGCGGTAAATAACAGTACCTTTAAGCGGTTTTTCATTGGTTGTGAGAAAGCACTCATGGTGACCTCGTCCTTATTTGTATGCGGTTAAACTAAGTGTTTTTTATGACAGGTTAGTAAGAGTGCCCTTCATTTTTTTTATGGCTATCCATAAGAAAATCTTCACTCCAGTTCACCGTCTTCCATCTGGTGATAAAGCCAATCACAGAAGAAATTCACCTTCGCGCTGCGACTGTGTTTAGTAATCAAATAGTGAGCCGATTCAGCTGGCATCGAGGATTCGCTTGCCAATACCAGGTCTTCTTTCTTGAGTAGTTCAGACACCGCGAGCGAACGCACTAGCAACATTCCAATACCATGTTTAACTGCTTCTAAGGCATGTAGAGAGTTACTCACTTCGAGCAGAACCTTAGGTAATGTCATCTCGAATTGGTTGTGGCCAAGCCATTGCAGCCAGTTCTCTCGGTAGCCTTTCACCTGAACCGTCGGCAGAGCAGCAAAGTCATGCTTACTGAGTAATTCTTGATGCTCAGATTTGAATTGAGGGCTGCACACCAACTGCCAGTGTTCTTGAAACAGTCGCTCACAATGGGTGTCTTCGCTTTCAACCTTGCCGTTAGTCAATTCGATATCGACATTCTGACAAGGGTTGGTTGACGGCCAGTCCACCAGCTGAATATCAAGCCTGATAAAAGGGTATTTTTTATAGAAGGATGGCAGGCGAGGTAGCAGCCAGTTATGACAAAAAGTGTGGTTTACGCGCAGGCTCAACACGTCGGTTTCTTTTTCCCCGAACAAGATCTGAGTCTGCAATTTAAGGTGAGCAAGTGAACCTGCCACAATCGGTTGATAATGCTGAGCCGCTGACGTCAGCTTTACGCCTTTAGAGCTGCGTTCAAACAAGGTGGTATCGAGGAAGGTTTCTAAACTTTTGAGCTGTTGGCTAACCGCCGCTTGCGTGACACAAAGCTCTCGGGCAGCCGCACCAATGGAACCAAGACGAGCAACAGCTTCGAACGCAACAAGGGCGCGTAGAGGGGGTAACATAGCTTCACCTGATTGAAATAAAAGTGAAAAATACTTCAATCAGGTTTCAGTTTTTTGCGGTTACCGTTACAGATTAATGACGAAGGGACGTTGATCAGATATTTATGATCAACGTCCCTTTTCTTCTATTTCATATTATTATGCGAGATGCTAGAACTCGCATCCAGCCTATCTATTCTTTGATGTAGAGGTCTTTAGAATAGATGCGCCCTTCCACGTTGTTCTTCGCAAAGCCGCCAACACTTGGTCGAACTAGGCGAGCCTGCATGTAGTAATAGATGGGTGCGATAGGCATATCTTCAGCCAGTAACTGCTCCGCTTGATCATAGAAACCTTGGCGATCTTGCTCGTTAGTTGCTGACAGTGCGCTGTCCATTGCAGAGTCGTATTTATCGTTGTTGTAACGCGCAAAGTTACCCGAAGACTCAGAACGCAATAAGCTCAAGAAGGTCGATGCTTCATTATAATCACCACACCAAGAAGCGCGCATCACATCGAAATCACCTTGGCGACGAGACACCAAGTAAGACTTCCACTCTTGGTTTTCCAGCTCAACTTGCGCACCTAGGTTGCCTTTGAGCATGGAAGCAATCGCCACTGCAATCGACTTGTTCGATTCACTGGTGTTGTACAGTAATTTGAAGTCCAACGGATTAGACTTATCGTAGCCCGCTTCTTTCAGCAGCTCTTTTGCTTTTTGATCACGTTCCTTTTGAGTCCACGTGCTGTATTCAGGTTGTGTTGCATCAAAACCAGCCGTGTACTCATGTGCAAAGGTGTAAGCCGGTAAGTTGCCCACCTGAGTTACACCATTGGCGATAACGTCACGCATCATAGAATAAGAGACGGCTTTACGTACCCGCGCATCATCAAAAGGTGGTCTCGTAGTATTGAATGCGTAGTAATAAGTGCACAGCAAAGGCACCGCGGTAAACGCATCTTGGTATTTGGTTTTAAGCTGCTGCGCCATGTGTGTCGGCACGTCCGAAGTAATATCGACCTCACCCACCGCATAACGGTTAATCGAGGCATTCTGATTCTCAAACGGAATATAAGTTACTTCGGTTAAGTGGGTATCCGAACTGTCCCAGTATTTCGGGTTCTTCTTCAGTTCAATGCGTTCGTTAACCACCCACTCGTCCAACACAAACGCGCCATTACCGACAAAATGCTTAGGGTCACTCCACGGCTTATCGCTGTTTTCTAGCGTTGCCTTATGAATGGGCATCATGGAGGTGTGACCTGTCATCGCAACAAAGTACGGCACTTTGCTATCAAGCTCGAACGTCACCGTGTGCTTATCGACGGCCGAAATACCGAGCTCTTCAACGGGCTTCTTACCTTCTGCTACGTCAGCAATGTTGTTGATCTTGGTGAGCTTGAGATACCACACGTTTGGCGAAGCGAGTTTCGGGTCAACCGCACGTCTTAACGCATACACGAAGTCATCGGCCGTCACCGGATCGCCATTCGACCATTTCGCGTCTTTACGCAAGTGGAATACAAACGTTTGGTTGTCTTCGGTTTCCCAAGATTCCGCGACACCTGGGGTGATATTGCCATCGCGGTCTTGAATCACTAAACCCTCAAAGAGGTCACGTAGAATGTGCATTTCCGGCAAGCCTTCTGCTTTCGCAGGATCAAGCGTCGCCGCTTCTGCATCGTTCGCGCGAACTAAATGCTGGTCTTT
Organism: Vibrio sp. 1CM23M; assembly: GCF_023161755.1. Classification (NCBI taxonomy): domain Bacteria; kingdom Pseudomonadati; phylum Pseudomonadota; class Gammaproteobacteria; order Vibrionales; family Vibrionaceae; genus Vibrio; species Vibrio sp. 1CM23M. Next base: position 1,146,652 of record NZ_JALNTR010000001.1, on the reverse strand, counting down.
TACCAGCGAAACACCAGCAGGTAAGGTTTCAGCAACGGCAGTCACTGATATAAAAGGGGTCAATAAAGATGAAATGAGTAAAGCCGTTGAATGTTTTTTAAAATCCATGTTTGTTTGCTCTCCTAGCCTATCTTTGAAGCAAGTAATAAAATTAACAATGCGACGGTTGACGAGTTTTGACGCTATGGTTTATTTAAAGGGGTTCATCTAATCGACTTAGTTAATGATTAATATAGCCAATAGTGAATACTTGATAGTACTTGATCAATCAGGAGATTAAGGTGAGTTTAATTCCAAGAACGGAAAGAGCTGCGTTTTCAATAAAGCCGCTGTCATATGGAAAATCAGTGCTGGGTGCGCCTTTGCTCTATTTCCCCGCGCAAATCGAAAGCGAATCTCGCGGGCTGATTTTGGCAGGTACACACGGCGATGAAACCGCATCTATCGCAGGATTATCTTGTGCGCTAAGAAGCTTGCCAGCCGCCAGTTTACGACACGATGTGATTCTATCGATGAACCCAGATGGCAATCAATTAGGCACTCGCGCCAACGCAAACCAAGTCGATCTGAACCGCGCCTTTCCAACTCAAAACTGGACAGAAAACGGCACCGTCTATCGCTGGAGTTCTCACACACCAGTCAGAGATGTAAAAGTAAAAACGGGACAAGCCGACCAGATTGAGCCGGAAGTACAATCGCTCATCAACCTCATTGAGCAGCGCCAACCTAAATTTGTCATCTCTTTCCACGAGCCACTCGCCATGGTCGACGATCCCGATCAATCAGAACTCGCCACTTGGCTAGGTAAGCAATTCAACCTGCCGCTCGTTGAAGACGTCGATTACGAAACCCCAGGTTCATTCGGCACATGGTGCCAAGAAAGAAACCTGCCATGCATTACCGTAGAACTACCGCCAGTTTCTGCGGATTTAACTATAGAGAAGTATTTGGATGCATTTGTGGCGGTGTTGGAGTGTGAGGAAGATTAGCCCACAACGCACGAACTTCACTTCAAATGCCTACCGCCATCAAGGTGCAAAGTCCTTCCTGTCATATAGTGACTAGCCAAAACAAACTTGATGCCATCTATCACTTCTTCAAAGCCTGCCTCGGCGGGGATCAACGCTTTTTTCAGAGCTTTAGCCTTGTACGCCTCATCATCATGTTCATTGAATTTGATCATGGCTGGAGAGACAGTATTGACTTTCACCTTGGGAGCCAGCATCGCCGAAAACGACAGCGTCAGGTTGTTGAGTGCGGCTTTACTGGCCGCGTAAGCGATGTGTTTTTTACTGCCTTTTTCCGCAACGTAATCACTGATGTGGATGATGTCCGACGTTTTATCGCCAGACATTAATTGGTCTTTGAGCATTAAATTAACCAGATAAGGTACTGTAGCGTGAACCGTCATCATCTGGTTCATGATCTGTAATGCGTTTTCACTGGGATTTTCTTTGTTCTCCGGTTGCCAGTCGGAAGCATTATGGATGATGGCTCGGATCGCTTTATATTCTTGTCCAACGTAATGAAGAAAACCCTCTAGGCTACTTTGTTGATAAAAGTCTACCTGTTGCAAGTCGGCTCCACTGTCGCGCAGTAATTGCAAATGAGGATAGTCACCTCGGTAAGTGCCAACCACTTTGTATCCATCAGATAAAAGTTGCTGCGCCAGAGCGAAACCCAAACGCTTCCCCACACCCGTTATTAGAATCGTCTCACTCATCGTAAAAACTCAGCTCTAGTTTGAGGGTTAGTTTTGAAACTGCCACCGAGCGCGGTAGTTGTGGTTTCAGAGTTTGCGTCCATAACGCCTCTCGATTTAACGCAGTAGTGGGTTGCTTTAATCGTCACAGCCACGTTTTCTGTTTCAACCAGAGCCTGTATCGCGACCAAGATTTGCTGAGTAAGGCGTTCTTGAACCTGCGGACGCTGAGCGAAGAATCGAACAATCCGGTTTATTTTAGATAGCCCGAGAATCTTGGATTCAGGGATATAAGCCACTTGTGCTAGACCATCGATGGTAACGAAGTGATGCTCGCACGTAGAAGTTAAATTGATGTCTGATACCTTGACCATTTCATCAACCGACATTTTGTTGTCGATAACACTAATTTTTGGGAAGTTACTGTAGTCGAGCCCTGAAAATATCTCATGAACGTACATCTTTGCAATGCGATGAGGTGTTTCAGCGAGACTGTCATCCGTTAAATCCAGCCCAAGCGTACTGACAACTTCCGTCAAAAGTCCTTTGATGCGGTTGTACTTCTGGTCGGGATTCATTTCGCTCGATGTCATCGGGGTTTCTAGCCCCTTTTCGAGCAAAGCCTCTCTCACTTTTGCAGCTTCTGTGGTTAGCATGAGTCGCTCCTTATGATTTAATCTTCGAGTTCTGCTTCATAGCTCAGGGTGAGCGAGACTGAATCGGCGAAACGTAGAGCATGAGGCTTGTCAATTCTCACTTGAGCATATCGAACCCATGAATGGTCGATACAAATACCGAGTACGTCACTGGTTAACTTTTCTAAAAGCAGAAACCGTCCAGATTCAACATGTTCAATAATTTTTTTGCAGATATTTTTGTAGTTAAGTGCGTTCTCCACATCATCAGAGAGGCAAAGATTGTTTGCGGGGTAATGGATCTCCGCATTTATGACGATATCTTGCTGCTTAGTTTTTTCTTCTTCGTTGAAGCCGATGAAGGTTCTTAATCTGAGGTTTGTGATGGTGATAATCGCATTGTGATTCATAACAGTTTCCGATCCTTAGAAGGTAGAGTGAGTTACGTGCCTGTTAGAGGAAAAGATCAATAAAGCTCAAGCGTTCTGTTAAAAGCCGTTGTAGGGACTAAGTGAAGCTGACCTCGAACGGTATAAGTTCGGTTTTCTGACTCAGCTGATCGAAGTTGTTCCAGAGATGCTGAAAAGAGATATCTAGAGTGGGATGAAGTTTTTGCGCGGCAACATCAACTAACGGTCGAAGCACAAAAGCGTACTCGGTGATTTCACCTCGCGGCAGCTCTACTCCATCAATAATGCCCACTTCGTTATCGTAAAGAAGGATATCGACATCCATCGTGCGCGAAGCATATTCTTTAGTTTCACGCTTGCGATCATTCTCTAATTCGATTTGATGCAGAACCTTAGCCAGTTCAGCGATAGAAAGGTCACATTCAAACCCAACGACTAGGTTTAGGAAGTTGTCCCCTTCAAAACCAACAGGCTCACAATCGTAGAAATTAGAGATGTGTAGAGGTGCAAAGCGGCTATTCAATGCTTTGAGAGATTCTGTGACGTGATGTTCGCGGTTAATGTTGCTTCCGATGCTGACATAAACGGTGGCCATATTGTTTTCTCCCTTTTAATTGGCCTGTTACGTTGTAAGTCGCTAGTAAGATCAGCTATGGATCCATTTGATGTCGGGAGGGTAAACGAAAACCTCCCGACAACTCATATTGAGATCGGTTCTAAGTTGGAAAGGGGACTTTCGAACTAGGAAGTACCACCGGTAAAAATTCAGCTTATGAAGGTTCTGGACAAAAGTGAGTTACGAACTAGAGAGTACTCTGATTTTTCGGATTACTTCTAGTATTGCATCATTCGCTCCGCCTACATGTAGTTGGAGATACCCCCTTATCCACTACACTTTTTCCAGCAGCAAACGAAATAATTAATCAAGTAACTAATGTGACGAGTGGTTAGCAGCATTATATTTAGATAGCTCCAGTACTTTTCGGCTCACTGTTAGCCATACTTAGACCTAGATAATGTTTATTAACGTCTACAAAAATCGAAACTCTCTTATGTGTTAGACAGGTTTCAGGCTGATATGCGTATTTTTATCTGAAGTGTCAAAGCCTGGCGCTAAGCACATGGACGTCAGACTGGCCAGCTCATAGCGATTAGCTAGGTGCAGTGGAAACTGCACCGCAGGTAGTGCAGCTTCGGCCGAACAATCGACACGCCATTCTTGCAGGCAATACCCGGCCATAGCTGCGCTGATACGTAGATTCAAAACTGGTTTGTTTTCCAAGCCGAGATCCAGCCGGATAGCCTCTGGCTGATGATGATTCGGGTGAGGGACCAAAGTTAGAACCACTTCGGTAAGCCACTCACTGTCCACAGGAAGTGGCGACGGGATCGGAACAGTGTCAACTACCTGTTTGAACCTGCTGAGCCTAAACACACGGAACTCACCTGACTCACCGGCTGAAAAGTCAAAGGCTCGGCAGTACCAATTACCCAAACTGTTGAAAAAGTGGGTTGGGGCTAAAAGGCGCTCACACGCACCTGAGCTCAGCGATAAGTACTGAACGGTAACCGCAGAGCTACGGCATGCAGCCGATGTCAGCGTACGTACTTGTTCCGGATCCAACGCAGGTGCAATTCCTGCGGGTAAGTTGGCAGGAACAAGCGGCGACGATATGTATCGTGTTATTAAACCGGTTGAGATTAAGTCCAAGCCCGCCAGGGGATCATGCGAGAACACCGGAATATAGCAAGATTCGGCGATATAGAGCTTTTCTGAGTGCTTGTAAGTCAGATTGTGAGGCCAGCGGCGGACATACTCGCCAAAAGTGCGCGATGCGGTAGCCACACTGATTTGTGCAAACTCCATCAGGTCATTCCGGCTAACCTGCCCGCAGAACGCCAAGTAGAAATCAACACAGCGCAGATTTCTTTCCATGCTAGTCGACATCTGGTTCTCCATAAATTCTTGAAATAATTGCATCATATTCCAAATGACACTCATCTTCAAGGTTTACAGTATCAAATGATTCGAATAAAATGTTGGTACCGTACTAAAATTGAGCAGGTTTACCCATGAAGTGGACGATTGAAGAAGATTTAAAACTCCTAACCATTGTTCGCCAACGCTTTCCGGAGTTGGTCAAGCACACCCGACTGGATGCAGGCATGGCCTTTAGCCAACAATTGAATATCGACTTCAATTCGCCACACCGCGATGCAGCAGCGCTGTTATTTCGCCTTGAGGGTGCCAAGATCCTGGCCAAGGCTAGCCGCCCAACGGGTGACGCCAACAAACAACGCTTTCGCTGCCTGCTCGCGGACGACCTGGCGCTGTATGACTACAGCGTCACACTGCCTACGCTGAAGCGGGCGCTGAACCCTCAGACTGTTAATGCGGTACTACACCACTTTTCTGTGAGCGACCCACATCAGCCGCTTTCCGATACGATCGGAGAGATCTCTGCAACCTTATTCTTGGTGCCGATGCAGGTGGAAAAAGTGCTTATCGAGCACAACCAGCTGGTCATTAATCGCTATCGCCAGTGTGAGCGAGCTGAAGCTGCGCGAGCTAGCCTCGGCCTTAGCGACCTGATCATCAAACAGACTCCGGCCGCCAAGCTCGTCGACGACATCAATAAATGTCGCGCTCGAGCCTCAAAGCTATACCATGTGCACGAGCGTGACGGCGCAGAGGTGCTCTTCAGCTCTGACGGCACCGGATTTGGTAAGAGCTACGGCGTGATCCAGGGTTACGTTGAGTACATCGAACGCTTCGCAGAAACCCAGGCTTCTGACTACCTGTTCCCAGAGGGTGGCTTCACCAATCTGCTGTTCATGTCGCCACAGAAGTCGCAAATCGACCTCGAACGTAGTCAAAAAAACAAAATTCTGGCCGCCGGCGGTGAGTTCATCTGCGTGCTGGCACGCAAGGACATCACTGACCTCGACTTCGTGGACTGGGCCTCTGGCAAGAAAAACCGCAAACGCTATAACCAGTGGTACGAGGGAGCGAAGGATAGCTCTTACATCAAGTCCGCGATGCGCACACTCAACTACCTAATGATCCAAATCGACCGTTGTGAAGAGCAGATCGAGAGACTTTCTGCCTTCGGCACGTTAGACGCGATCCAAGACAAAGAGATGGCGGAAGATCAGCTCAAGAGCTACCGTAACAGCCTTCGTTCCACTATCGAGTCCGCCTGCAAGGCGCTGTTTGATGCAAGCAGCTCGGAAAATCCAATCCGTGACTACGTTGGCCGCGGCATTCAGGCTCGCCGCGAACGCCTGCACAAAACCGAACAAGTTGAGGCCGAGGGCAAGAATCAACCGAAGATGAGCGTGCACGAAGTCTACTTCGAGCTGATCAAGCAAGTATTGCCGTTCGAGGTCTGTAAGTTCCGCCCTTCTGTACTGCTAATGACCACCAACAAGTTCGACACATCGACCTACCGTCTGGCGCCGCGTCAGCGGGGTGAAGGAATGCGCTTTGAGTCGGTGGGCTTCGACCTGCTGATTGGTGGCAAGGTGAAGCCGGAAAAGCCACAGATCAGCACCGTCGCTGCTGAAAGTCACGCGGTGCAGGTCGACTATCTGCGCAACGAACACTTCAAGAGCAATCCGGATTGCCCGTTCCGCCGCAACAACATTCGCTTCACCGTGGTGGTAGACGAACTGCACGAAGCCTATACCCGTCTCGAAGACAGCTGCCATGTCAAACTAGTCAAACAGGAAAACAATCTGGCGCATGTGCTCTCGGTCACCGGGCGCATCTACAACGCGGTTCTTAGTTTGGAGCGCCGGGAAAAACCTCACGAAGAGCAAACTACCTTCGAGCAGGAGAAGGTCAAGTTCATCACGGCCTTGCGCGAGCTGCTTGCCGACAAGTGCGAGCTGTCACCAGGAACGACTCTGGGCTCTGTACTGGAAATGTTCCGTGACCAGCTGGGTGCGTTTGAAGTTAATGGTGACGCTGCGGAGCGCATCATCTCAATCACCCGCAATGTCTTCAGCTTCAATGCCAAGATGTACGTCAACGAAGAGGGGCTAAAGCGCATCCGAATGCGCAACAGCGAAGACGACGTCACCCGCACGGAGCTGTATTACGAGATCGAGGGCGACACCACCGACGCTAACCCCACACTGCACGATCTGTTCCAGCTGATCTCAGCTATCTTGGCTGCCTGCGCCCAGATCACTAACCGCCATTTCAAGCGCTGGGTGAAGAACGGTGGCCAGGATAACGCTAGTAGCCAGAACACCCCTCTGGGCCAGTTTGTCGATGCCGCCAACAACGTTGCCGGTGAAGTGCGCCACATCTTTGACCGCACTACCGATGAAAACTTGCTGATTGACCATTTCTACACCTATCTGCAGCCGAAGACTGTGTTCACCATGACTCCGGTGACCGAGCTGAACTACGTGAACAAGGGGGCAGAGCGCACCGTGATCCTGGCCTTCGAGATGGATCTGGTGAAAGAGTTACCTGAAGCGATGCTGCTACGCCTACTGACTGGCACTGAGAATAAGGTGATCGGCCTGAGTGCCACCAGTGGCTTTAGCCACACCAAAAACGGTAATTTCAGCCGTCACTTTCTGCAGCGTTACGCCCGCGACCTGGGCTATAGTGTGGTCGAGCGCGAGCCGGCAGACATCAGCATGCTCAAGGAGCTTCGCGAACTGCGAGCCCGTATTCGCGATGCTCACTTCAAGGTGTTTGATGCCGAGCTACCGGTACTGACCGATACTTACCAGTGCTGCGAGACCTTCCGAGCGGTGTACGACGACATCTTCAGCGCTCTGCGTGAACCACTGGAATACGCTCTGAGCAACCCCTACAAGCGGCGCCAGCACTGCCGTGAACTGGAAGCGCTGCTTCTCGCCGCCTACGAAGGCAAAAACAGCCTAATCCTGTCGCTCTCCGGCGGTTTCAAAAACGCTTTCGCTCGCGCCTACCGCCAGCATCAGGCCGCATGGCGCAAGCAGTACGGCATGAGTTCCAAGTGCGATGAAAAGCATGAGAAGCAACATGACCAGATCCTGACCTTTACCCCGTTTCAGGGACGTCACACGATCCATCTGGTATTCTTTGACTCGCCGCTGGCCAATGTAGAGGATATCAAGCGGGAAACCTATGTCAGGGACGACAATAGCGTGCTGGTGTTCATGAGCACCTACAACAGCGCGGGTACCGGCCTCAACTACTTCGTCAAGTACCATGATGGCGACATCGAAGATGCAAATGTGCCGCGCCTGGACGTCGACTTCCAGCACCTAGTGCTGATCAACTCATCGTTCTACAGCGAGGTGATGGGCAACGGTGCCAACCTCAACAGTCTGCCCAACTACGTCAGCGTGCTAAAGCACCTGGCCGATGACATCGCCGGTCACCAGATGGCCGACTTTAGTGTCAACTTTGCGCAAGGAGACAACTATCGCCTGCTGATGGCCGAGCATGGCATGAGCTTGTTCAAGGTGATTGTCCAGGCGGTGGGGCGGGTCGAGCGCCGTGATACCTTGCTGAACACTAAGATCTTCCTTCCCAGTGACGTTATGCACAACGTGGCGTTCCAGTTTGCGGGATTAAACGAGGACGCTGGCAACGAGGTGGTGCTGGAGAGCATGTCCCTGCTCAACTACCGTCTCAAGGAGTTCTGTGAAGAGCTTAGCCGAAATCATTCTTTCGACAGCGCGGAGTTGCGCCGTACGTTTGAACAGTCAGTATTGAACGATGGCCGCCGGATCGACGCTGTCCACAAACGTGTCCTGAAGACCGATTGGATGAACCGTGTGCGTGGTGGTGGCTTTGAATACCTAGATCTGTGCAACCTGTTCCGTGATCGTGACTCTTTCGCCAACCCTGAGCGCTGGCTGGAGAAGTTGCAAGCCCATCCCCAGTATGCCGTCAACCGTCAAATGCAGTCGATCCATGACAAGCTGTTCATCTCGCGCCGCCAGGGCAATCAGCCTATCTTGTTGTGTCATAAGCGCGGCCCTGATGGACTGGCCCACCCTGACTACTCGGCCTTGTCCGACTTTGCCGGCGGAGCTCGTGAGTACCGCCCTGAGCTGACCATCTTCCCGCAGTACAGCAAGGACGTCGACTTCACCCCAGGAAACCTGGTGGGAGAGCTGATGCGAGAATGTGCCGACATCCAGAAAACGGCGTTTGCCAAGGTGGTACCGCACCCTAAGCTGGTGCCACTACTCAAAGGCAATGTTGGCGAATACTTGTTTGACAGGGTGTTGGCTCATTACGGGGTGCTGCCGCTCGACGACATGCAAGTCTTTGAGAGACTAGAGCCGTTGGTGTACGAATTCTTCGACCGTTTTATCGAGGTAGGTGATGATCTGGTCTGTGTTGACGTCAAGCGTTGGGCAACCAAGCTGGACGATTTGACGCGGGCGGAAGACACCCTAGAGAAGAGCGATAACAAGATCCGTCAGATCCGTGACATCGCCAGCCAAGCTGCAGACCTAGATGGTCAAGAGCAAGTGCGGGCGGCGTTGGCCGGTCGCTACCAGCGCATCAAATTTGTCTACCTGAACGCGGCCTACAGCCAGAACCCGAACAACCTGATGTGGCAAGATAATGTGGATCATACCATCCACTATCTAAATCTGCTTCAGGCCGACCACCAATATTATCAGCCGCTGGATCGCGAGCGTCTACGACGTCAGGACAAGTCCAAGCTGGACACTACTCTGCACATCAACCCGATGCTGGACACCTTGCTCGGACGGTAACCTACAAATAACCGGCGGCCTGCGGGCCGCCTTGAGGATAATAATGTTCCCCAATCTACAAAAACTGACCGATACCCCGATTGCTCGCACTAACCTGATCCAGCTTGAAGAGGCGCCGTTGGCCACCATTCGCCGCTTGCTAGCGCCTGTCTCTGATCTGTACGTGATCGATTTTGGATTGCAGCGTTTCAACAAGGAGCGAAAAGAGAAGAGCCGAGACTATCACGCACGCGTTCATCGTGAGGTCAAGGTGCAACTGCGGCAGACGCTGGGGCTAGATGCCAAAGACGACGTGAAGTATGAGTTGCACCGCCTGCCCAGCGGCCAGCACGTCTATTTTTACCTGGCACCTTCCGCGGCACGACACACGCCGGCTCACCAGTCGCTATCGACGCGTATTGAACAAGTATGCCAGCAACTGACTGCCAACGAGCAGAGCCTGGCACGCTTGATCCAGGGATTGTTCGGTCTGCACTTGAAGATGATACTTCTGGAACAAGCAGCTGACCGTTTCCCAGTGTGTCCCGTCTACTTCAACGCGGTAATGTACCTTAACGCCCGCCTGAGCCAACCGGTCACCAAGAAAAATGGTACTGGGGTGATGGAGGCTTTCGAACTTGATGTGTTTGCCTCAGAGGAGCGTGAGCTCGCGTTCACCTTGTACAAGCGCAAATTCCTGGTCGAGCCCGCTGAAGAGCTGCACTTGGCTCTGAATGATGACAAGGTATGGTTCAACACCGATAGTGGTCGGGTAAAAGCCCGACGCAAGCTCGATGCCCGTGACACTAAGCTGGAGTTTTTCCGCGAGCGCAGCGGCTATGGTGATTGTCAGGCCTACACCTACAACGTAGTGATGAATGCTGTAGTCGAACGTCTCATCGAACTAGAGATCCCCCACGCGCCAATCCCATTTCAGGCTACCCACGAGGTCAATCAATTTGTAACCGACCTAGATCAGCAACTGGCCAATACTCTACTGGTAGTGAACAACGGCGTAGATTTTAGCGCCACGCAAGAGGCCTACTTCTTCAACGCTCTGGCCACGCAGCTGCCTGGGTATCAGCTGTGGCCCGTAGACTCGTTGGAGCAGGCGAAGAAAACCCGATTCTCCGAATTGCCGTCAAATACCTCGGTAATGGTGCTTAACCCGGTGGAAGATGATACCAGTAACAGTATTCGCCAGCTCTGTGATGGTACTGCTGAACATGGCAACTTCTTTGCAGCGTATGACACAGACCGGAAGCAATCTGGTTTACGTTGGGACACTTACACCCAGCTCAAACTAGATCGTCTGCATGGGTGGTTGCAACAAGAACCACTACACGTGGCCCTGCAAGGCATGAACATCGATAGCAAGCTGCTTGAAGCTATCAACTATATCGATGAGCTGTCCAAAGCCAACCCAGAGCAATACAGTGCCGACCTGGCAAAGCCCAGAAGCCGCCTGAAGTCTGCGGTTAACTTGGTAAATAGCAAGATCTGTCGCACCAAGACTGAACTGTGGTTCAAAGAGAGCCTGCTCACACAGTGCCATATCCAGTTGCCGAACATCGCGGCAGGGCGCTATACAGCGTTTGCAGTGCGCTCGACGGATAACGGCACCAAGTTGCTTGGGCACGTCGAGTTGATGTCAGATGGTAACCAGCTGAGAGTGGCAAATACTGGGGTCACAGAGGGTGATCTGGAGTGGCTGGCTGTCGATCATCCGGCACTGGCGAGGTTGAAGAAACTATTCAACAATAGTTTCTACCTTTATGACCACGCTGCGGATGTGCTGCTCACCACCTACAACAGTGTGCGGGTGCCGCGCCTGATCGGCCCAAGCCACCTAGACGTGGTGGACTTGTACTCCTTTCAGGAGCAGGAAAAGAAGCAGACCGAACGCGATGGGGGTAAGTTCAGCGATTACACTATCACACGCTCGGCCAAGGTGGAGTTGAACGTGCTGCCCTACCTGATGTCGCCTGGTCGCTCGATTCACGATCCGCTGACTAAGTCGCAGAAGATGAAGCATCACCATACGTACCTGCAGCCGCATGACTACGGACTCTATGTCTTGGTAAGCGACTCTCAACCAGCAAACCCGTCAATGGCGCGCCCCAACCTGGTAGAGAACCTACTAATTTGGGATGCTAAGGGCGAACCTTTGGATGTGTTCAGCAACCCACTAACCGGTGTCTACCTCAACTCTTTCACGCTTGATATGCTGAAAAGCAGTGACAGCAGTAAGAGTTCGATTTTTGCTAAGTTAGCTCGTCTGATGGTGGAGAATTAATTCGGTTAAACCTTATTCAAGGCTGGGGATATGGGCTGATGCATAGTAGAACTTTAAATAAAGTGGTCATTAAGATAAGTGATATTAAACTGTGTATCGATATAGGTTGGCACTGAAATTTTAACGTAAATTAAACGGGCATATAGCCTTTACAAAATCAGGCTAAGTTAAACAGCCTAGTTTGGTGAAAACGCTATTATCACCCAAATGCCCACCCGACAAGGGCAGTCATTTAGACTACCTTTTTGCATAAATCACATAGATTAAGTTAATCCGAATTAATTATTAATAATTAATTCGGATTATTTGTTCTAACTCACTTTGGGGCAAAAATAAGTTAGAGGTCCTACTGTTCACTGTGTGATCACCACACCAGACAGAATCAAACTAATTCCAATCACCGCGTAAATATCGGTTTTACCCGTAGACCAACCAACACAACGCGCGCCCAACAACATCATTACGCCATACTCAACACACAAAAAAGCGCGAGAGACGGATGTCATTCTCGCGCTTTTTTAGAACCGTATAACTCGAAGTTTACGGTTAGATCTTAGCAGTAAACGTACGGCTAATAACATCCTGTTGCTGCTCACGTGTTAGCGAGTTGAATCGCACAGCGTAACCCGACACTCGGATGGTTAACTGTGGGTATTTTTCTGGATGTTCAACGGCATCCAACAACATGTCACGGTTAAGCACGTTAACGTTAAGATGTTGCCCACCCTCAACACGAATCGATCCTGCATTTTCTTCGTGGTGAAAGTAACCATCCATTAGTGCTGCTAGGTTCACTTTTTGGCTTAGGTCATCTTTACCTAGTGCATTTGGTACGATTGAGAAGGTGTAAGAAATACCATCTTTAGCGAATTCAAACGGCAGTTTGGCAACTGAAGAAAGTGAAGCCACCGCCCCTTTCTCGTCACGACCGTGCATTGGGTTTGCGCCCGGGCCAAATGGCATACCTGCGCGGCGACCATCTGGCGTGTTACCGGTTTTTTTACCATATACAACGTTTGAAGTAATCGTAAGGATAGATTGCGTTGGAACCGCTTCACGGTAGGTGTTCATTTTCTGAATTTTCTTCATAAAACGTTCAACCAAATCACAAGCAATATCATCGACACGTGAATCGTTGTTGCCGAATTTTGGATATTCGCCTTCAACCTCAAAATCGACAGCGATGCCATCTTCGTTACGTACTGGTGTTACCTTCGCGTATTTGATAGCCGCAAGCGAGTCAGCAACAACCGACAGCCCTGCAATACCACAAGCCATTGTGCGATGAACATCGCGATCCATTAATGCCATTAACGATGCTTCGTAGCTGTAACGGTCATGCGAGTAATGGATCACGTTCAGCGCAGTGACGTATTGCGTTGCAAGCCAATCCATCATGTCATCAAAGCGAGGCATTAAGCGGTCAAAATCGAGAACTTCATCTTCGATACGAGCAACTTGAGGACCAACCTGCATGTTAGATTTTTCATCAACACCACCGTTAATGGTGTAAAGCAACGCTTTAGCAAGGTTTGCCCGAGCACCAAAGAACTGCATATGTTGGCCAACCACTTGCGGGCTCACACAACACGCAATCGCGTAATCGTCATTATCAAAATCCGCACGCATTAGATCATCGTTCTCATACTGAAGTGATGAGGTTTCGATAGACACTTTAGCCGCGTATTGTTTAAACGCGATAGGCAGTTGTTCAGACCATAGAACCGTCATGTTCGGCTCTGGTGCTGGGCCCATCGTGTGCAATGTGTGCAAGTAGCGGAAAGTCGTTTTGCTAACGAGTGTACGACCATCAACACCCATACCTGCCATTGCTTCTGTTGCCCAAATTGGGTCGCCAGAGAACAATGAATCGTATTCAGGAGTGCGTAAGAAACGAACCATACGAAGCTTCATGATGAAATGGTCAATCAACTCTTGCGCTTGTTTTTCATCAATCAGACCAAGTTTAAGGTCTCGTTCGATGTAAACATCTAGGAAGGTTGATGTGCGGCCTAGCGACATCGCAGCACCATTTTGAGACTTAACCGCAGCTAAGTAGCCAAAATAGGTAAATTGGATTGCTTCTTGCGCAGTACGAGCAGGAGAAGACATATCAATGCCGTACTTCAAACCCATTTCTCGCATTTCATCAAGGGCACGAATTTGATCAGTAAGCTCTTCACGTAGACGCAATGTCTTATCTAAATCACCACCCGTTTCAAGCATCTTCTGAGTTGATTTGAACTGCTCATTTTTGTCTGATTTTAGGAAGTCGATACCGTACAAAGCAAGACGACGGTAGTCGCCAATAATGCGTCCACGACCATAAGCATCTGGCAGACCAGTAATAATACCAGAACGGCGACATGCTTTAATTTCGTCAGTATAAAGATCGAACGCTACTTGGTTATGCGTTTTGCGGTACTCAGTGAAGATCTTTTCGATTTGTGGCTCTAGTTCACGACCGTACACTTCGCACGACGTTTTCACCATTCGAATACCGCCATTAGCGATGATGCCGCGTTTCAGTGGTTTATCGGTTTGTAGACCCACGATTTTTTCGAGGTTTTTTGCAATGTAACCTGCATCGTGTGAGGTGATAGTGGAAACGATATCAGTATCAAAATCGACAGGGGCGTGAGTGCGGCTTTCTTCTTTAATACCTTCTAGCACCGATTCCCATAGCTGTGTCGTCGAGTCCGACACGTCCGCAAGAAAAGATTCATCACCTTCATAAGGGGTGTAGTTTCGCTGAATAAAATCACGTGCATTAACGGATGTTTGCCAGTCGCCAGCTTGAAATCCCGCCCAAGCTTCCATCATATCGGTTGTCGGAATAGTCACAATGACCTCCTAAGTTATTGATAAACATACAGTATCGATGATTATTTATAATCATTGGTTTCTGCTGGCTATACTAAACCGACCAATCTATGAGTAAAGTGAGCTGTTTTCATAAAATACATGCACGAAATGCATTTATTGGAATTACTATTTTATATTCAATATCTTAAGTTGGAGGTTAACAACTCTAGATTCCAATTAGTTTGTTCCTTCAGAAGTAGGAAATAGACTCTTAGTGACTCACCGACGTTGAAAACAGGTTGATGATCACCACACCAGACAGAATCAAAGCGATGCCAATGATCGCGTAGATGTCTAGCTTTTGCCCGTAGACCAGCCAAGACAACGCCGCGACCAACACTATCCCTGCCCCACACCAAATCGCATACGCCACACCCAAAGACATGGTTTGAACCGTGAGAGACAACAGATAAAAAGCAAAGCCATAACCGACGAGTACTGCGGCGGTCGCAGGAAGGGAAGTAAATTGCTGCGTTTTAGGCAATAGAGAAGTCGCGACAACTTCAAGCACGATGGCAAGTGACAGCATCACTGGAGGCGGAAGAGATAAAAGCATGTTTGAGTCCACAACATTTAATACGGCGCTCAGAATATTGTAGTTTTATTTCCAATTCATGCGATTTTCAGTAAGCAATTATTATGACTTACCTTAAAAGTTCTTAAGTGCGATGGCTCATTCATCGAAGAACAGAAAGACAAAAAGAGCCCTACAACATCATGTGTAGAGCTCTTTTCAAATAAGCTAATTAGTTAATTAGCTAACAATCTAAATAGCTTAATTTGCTGATGTTGAGCCTCTTAGGATATCGCGCTTCACTTCACCTTTAAGATCGGTCAAGGTTTGTTGGTCGATATCAATCAAGAAATGGTCACTTGCTTGGCCTGTTGCAAATTTTTCAAGAATCACGAACAAGCTACCGAAACGAGAGCGGAACACTTCACCGACGGTATATTGGCCAAGGTCACCCAATTCTGAATCCACAGTGCCATCGAACTCTGAAAGTTCACGACTCAGCAACTCATATTGGCGCAATTGTGTTTCACCGATATCACGGAATGCCAGTTCGTCTGCATTGCGTAAGCGGTAGAAGTCAGTCGCTAGCAACTCACCACTCCATTCTGCAAAATCTTCAAGCACTAGACCTTCTTGAGATGCAATAGCGTCAGCTTCAACTTTCGCTGCCTCCCAGTCTTGTTGAAATTGTTCGTAGTCGTCTACTCCATTTGCAACACAACCCTCGACTGGATAATTCATTTCATCAGCTAACTGACAAACCGTGAACTGCGTTTCCAGTTGAGACATGATCATCATCTCTTCGCCACTCATTCGCATAATCATTTCACGCATCTCTAACGGCCAGTCATCCGGAAGGAATCGCAGGCGCGTTAGCTCACGGATGTGCCAATCGGTCAGTTCGTAGTAGCTCTCTGACTTCAGAATATCTTCGTTCCAGATTTTCGTTTTTGCTTCTGGGTCATTACCTGCTCTTGCCGTTAGGTACTCATACTCTTCTTCATAGTGGCTAAACAGCTCGTTGTAACGTGCGACTTGATCGATGACCACCGTCTCAACTTCAATCTGATTATCAGGACGAATGTTCAACAGTTTGTAGGCAGGAATATAGCCCGCTAGCGATGGTGCTTGGATATTAAATAGAGTGTGCTGTACACCATCAATATTGAAGCTCTTCTTACCCGTATCGTTAAAGTGCATGTGGCCACCAACGTGGATATTTAGGCCAGTAGCAGCCAACGCGCGGCTGGTATTGTCATCCGGTTCACGAGCCAGTTGATGGCTTCCTTCGCCAAACAGATCTTCAATCTCTTCAGAAGCGCCGTTGTAGAAGTCGGTCATTGGGAAGTGCGAGAAAGAGACCAGCGTCTTGTTCTGCTCTTTCGCTGCTTTTACAACATCAGAGATCCAATCAATCACGTGTTCTTTGTGAGTCAGCATCATGTTGTAACCAGCGCTGCTTGAACCATCAAACGTGTTTCCATCGACAGAGCTATCAGACGAGTTTTCTTTCGGGCGATAAACGTTCGCGTCGATCGCCAGCAACCAAAGCCCTTTCACTGGCTCTACTAAGTAACTGGTATCCGGCACTTCAGAACAGCTTGAGTAACCACTTTCTTTGTAACTGCCGCCCGTACCTTCATAACAGATCTCGTACATGCGCTTATCAAAAGCCGCTTCTTCTTTAGCTAAATCATAGCTGTAACTAGCTCGAGCTTGGTCGCTGCTGTAAGGCGTTTCAAAGTAGAGATAATCTTGCTGAGGATAGAAGCCGTGAGTGCCTAGGATGCTCATGATCTCTTCATAGCCCCATTCACGTACTTCTTCAGTACAGATGGTTGCTAAGTTGTCACCTTCACCGGGAATCGTCGTCCACTCATCGTCATAACCAACACACTCTTCTTTACCGCGACTGTAGATGCGCTGCTTCTTACCACCTTCGCCTAGGTAATCAGATTTACCTGCAGGGATTGTAAATGGACGCCCTGGATCGTGGTTGCCTGGCGCTGCAAAAAACTCAAGACCGTAAGTGTCGCGGTAGTGATCAAAAATGCTCACCAAGCCACGCATATGAATCGGCTGACCGTCGTCACTAAAGTCACCTGGCAAGGCTACGTATTTCACGCCACGCTCAACCACATCATCAAGCGCCGCTATCATCGCAAAGTAGTTTTCATTGAATAGACGAGTGGAGTTCATCTGAGACTCCATCGTTCGAATTGTCGCATACTCGCCACTATCCGAATTGTAGAGTCCCGCGAACGAACCGTCTTGAAAATCACCGTAGACATCATGGAAGTGGATGTCAGGCATGAACGCCACTTGCACTGCGCTATCTAGATTGCCGCTGTCGTCACTTGGTGAACTTGAATTACAACCAGCTAATGTGGCTGCTATTAAGCCTGACAGTACGGTCAATGTACTCTTTTTCATTTTCTCTTCCCAAAAAGTTAGAACTCAAAATTTGGCGAGGAGACTAGATGAGAAAAATGACACTATTGTTTCTTATATCTTACAAAACGTCGCACAACGAACGCTTATGCGACATTGCTTCAATCGTTAAAATTCAACAAGTTATCATTCATTTTAAAAGCTGATAGTTCAATAATACGAATCGGAGATTAATATATAAATCGCCATAAAAACCCCACCTAAACATCTGTAAAAACAATACATTCAGACAGCTTGGATAAGTCACATGTCCTCAAAACCTGAGTCGCTCTAGCTAAGATAGTTGCCAATAAGAAAACTGACCGCCCCATACTTATTATTACAAATACGTAATAATCATTTTCTATTTAAGGGGATTATCAAAGCTAATACTCACACCTATACTAGCTCCAACAAAACGAGAGAGCGGAAACAATTAAGCTCGACTACGCTTAACGGGTTGAATTTAATTGCACAGTTATCCGCTGTACTGACATATATAGGAAACATCCAATGACAATCGAAATTAAACCTGGTCAAACGCATATAAAATCAAAAGCAATGGTTGCATGGGCAGCTGGCGAGCCACTAAAAATGGAAGAAGTTGATGTACAACTTCCTAAAGCTGGTGAGGTTCTAGTTCGCATCGTTGCTACTGGTGTTTGTCACACTGACGCATTCACATTATCAGGTGACGATCCAGAAGGTATCTTCCCGTCAATTCTTGGTCACGAAGGTGGCGGTATCGTTGAGATGATCGGCGAAGGCGTTACAAGTGTTGAGATTGGCGACCACGTTATCCCACTTTACACGGCTGAATGTGGCGAATGTAAGTTCTGTAAATCTGGTAAAACTAACCTATGCCAAGCCGTTCGTGAAACGCAAGGTAAAGGCCTAATGCCAGACGGTACAAGCCGCTTCTCTATTAATGGCGAAACGATTTTCCATTACATGGGCTGCTCTACTTTCTCTGAGTACACAGTACTTCCAGAAATCTCGCTAGCGAAAGTAAGCAAAGAAGCACCACTTGAAGAAGTTTGCCTTCTAGGTTGTGGTGTAACAACAGGTATGGGCGCGGTACTGAACACAGCTAAAGTTGAAAAAGGCGACAACGTTGCTGTATTCGGCCTAGGCGGTATCGGTCTTTCTGCAATCATTGGTGCTCGCATGGCTGGTGCTAACCGCATCATCGGTGTTGATATCAACGAGAGCAAATTCGAGCTAGCAAAACAGCTTGGCGCGACTGACTGCATCAACCCAACTAAATTCGACAAACCAATCCAAGACGTTATCGTTGAGATGACAGACGGTGGTGTTGAGTACTCTTTCGAGTGTATCGGTAACGTCAACGTGATGCGTCAAGCACTTGAGTGCTGCCACAAAGGTTGGGGCGAATCGGTAATCATCGGTGTTGCGGGTGCAGGTCAAGAGATCGCTACTCGTCCATTCCAACTAGTAACTGGTCGTGTATGGCGTGGTTCTGCTTTCGGTGGTGTTAAAGGCCGCTCTGAGCTTCCAGAAATCGTAAACCGTTACATGGCGGGTGAGTTTGGTCTTCAAGAGTTCATTACTCACACTATGGGTCTGCAAGACGTAAACGAAGCATTCGACCTAATGCACAAAGGTGAATCTATCCGTACTGTTCTACATATGGATAAATAATACCCCTTGGTCTCGAGACCACAGTTCTGACTTAAACATCAGAGCGAAACTGTCTTCACCACCTCCTGCCCGGTGGGTGGTGAAACTTTAAATGATATAGATACATTATTCCCCAAAACCATCAACCTAACGGAGCAAAATAGATGACAATCGAAAACATTAGCCAAGCAAAGGTTGCTGGTGGTTGGCACAAACAATACACCCACTTTTCTGCAACGCTTGACTGCAATATGCGTTTTGCGATTTTCTTGCCACCTAACGCAAGCAAAGAAAACCCAGTTCCTGTTTTGTATTGGTTATCAGGCTTAACCTGTACCGATGAAAACTTCATGCAAAAAGCCGGCGCTTTCAAAGCCGCGGCTGAGCAAGGCATCGCGATTGTTGCCCCAGACACTAGCCCACGTGGCGAAGGTGTTGCCGACGATGAAAGCTACGATCTAGGCCAAGGTGCAGGCTTCTACGTGAATGCTACTCAAGCGCCATGGGACAGCCATTACCACATGTATGATTACGTGGTAACAGAGCTTCCAGCACTGATTGAATCTTTCTTCCCAGTGACTTCTGTGAAATCGATTTCTGGTCACAGCATGGGCGGACACGGTGCCCTAACGATTGGCATTAAAAACGAAGATAACTACCGTTCTATCTCGGCATTCAGCCCAATCACCAACCCAATGCAATGCCCTTGGGGACAAAAAGCCTTCAACCAATACCTAGGCTTAGATATTGAAGAGTGGAAACACTACGATGCTTCTGAGCTTCTAAAAACCAAAGGCACTAAACTGCCAATGTTGGTCGACCAAGGTGAAGCGGATAACTTCCTGATTGAACAGCTTAAACCTGAGCAATTGGTCGAAGCGGCTAAGGTAACCAATGCAGATTTAGAGCTACGTATGCAGCCAGGCTACGACCACAGCTACTACTTCATCTCTAGCTTTATTGATGAACATATTGAGTTCCACGCTGCTTACTTAAACAAGTAGCCAGATGAATTTAGCCCACACTTTGTAAACACAAGGTGCGGGCTTTTTTATGCCTACTGATTTTACACCTGTTGCTTTTTATAACTGCTGAATACGCTGCTTTAACGCTTCTAAATCCACATCATTTCCAACAATTCGTAATCGAACATACTCTTCAGACATCGCCTCGGACGTAATTGCAAAATCGACACCGGAGCACGTCTTGATACCGATATTCTCAAATAGCTTTGAAAGGTTAGTTCCTGTCTTTTTCAGCAACATAATGGGTGTTGATATTGACGTACCAACCACCTCAATATTGTGCTCAGACAACAAGCCGATCATTTGCTGCTTAAAGTATTCGGTTTTGCTGCGGTTCATTTCTAAGAAGTGTTTTGCATTGGGTAAGGTCGCCGATGCGATTTTTATTGAGGGGTAAGTCGGCGTGAACACACTCACCGCAGCTTCGATTGCAGAAGTCAGGTTTTCACTGCTGGCTAAGTAACCGAGTCGAATCCCTGCAAGGCCTAAGCCCTTAGAAAAGGTTCGTAAAACTATTAAGTTGTCCAAAACCAAGGTTTGATCGAGCATAGACTGCTCAGGGGTCAGGTATTCACCATATGCCTCGTCGACAATCAAAATAGCGCCATAACGCTCACATACTCTCGCTATCTCGACCAGATAAGCTCTGTCGTAGATTCGACCCGTTGGGTTGTTGGGGTTATCGATATACACCAAGGCAGGATTTTGGCTGCTTATTTTTGATGCCAACACACCGAACAAATCAGACTCGTTTTGATAATCCAACATGTTGATGGACTGGTACTTCCCGCCCACCAAAGTGAACTCTGATACTGCTTCAACAAACTGAGGGCCAATGCCTATCATGGTGCGATTGTTGTGATCGATAAGTTTATTGAAGATAAGTTCTAGCGCCCCTAGAGAGCCCGTGGTGTACGTAATACGACAATCTTCAATCCCAACAAACTGGCGAGTCAGATAAGTCAGCTCCGAAAGCTCCCTGTGGCAATAGTACTTATCAATACCGTAGATAATATCTTTGATCACATGTTCAGGAATTTCTGGTGCGCCAAATGGATTAGAGCCGAGTGAGCAATCGATACGAAATGAGTGATCGACATAAGAATGGTATTCGCCACTTAACCGTGGATTTAAATGCATAAGAAAACGCTCAAAAAATATTCATGCGCTATTCTTATCGTATTAGTTTTTATCGATATAGGTCATTTCGCGACAGTTCTTCGCCTTGTTTCGAGAGACTGGTTAAAAACAAAGATTGGTTCAAATAACGAATTCTCTTAAGCCATAATCATGAGTTAAGCACTCGTGTTTCCATTTCGAGTTAACCGAACCGCTTTCTTTGCGCTAGATTAAGCTGAGATAAAATAGGGTAATAACAGAGCTTGCATCTTTACTCTCCCTAGTTACCATAGCCCCATTAACATCCCCCATATTTTGAAGGTTGCTATGAAAGCAATTAAGACTCTTTTCTTCCTAATGGTTTTATTGAGCGGTCTGTTTACCGCTTGGCTGTTTATTCCAATTCCAGCGACCATGGACAAGCAAACGCTCGACGTTCCATTAACGGAACCATTCAAGCTTGTGGCGTATCGCAGCAACCCGAATGATGCGAGCAAGCCGCTGACTTACCACTACTATGTGATTTCAGATGTAGTTGGCGTGGACGACATGGACCCGTTCCTGGTTACTACAGACCAGTTCGTGAAGCTTGGCGAATTCGACGAGAACACATTCAACCTTACGGTTAACGGCAAGATTGATAGCTACACCAACGATTTGTGGATCAAGAAATCTGATGGCAAGCTTCAACACTGGTACGTGAGTATTAACGCGAACTATATTCGTTAAAATCGAACTGCAATAAACCTCATTTTAAAACTGCGCTTTGGCTTCCAAGCGCAGTTTTTGTTTCTAGCAACAACCTCCACTTATCCCGACCCGTTCGACATAAACTGCATTGCCTACTTTTGATTCACTGCTGCCCTTGCTCTCAAGGTGTTATAAGCTCTTTAGATACGATAAGCTCAGACCATGCTCGACGCCCAATAAATCAAAATAATAAAGGATCACCCGTGGAATTTACGCTCGACAAATTTAACGGCATCATCATCGACCCAGCAACAGTCCCTCACGATGTTGACTCATTCAATGCCGAACTCAGCGAGATCTCCGAATTTTCAAAGCAGAATAACAAAGGCATTATTTGGATTAGCCTGCCTATTTCGCTCTCGCACCTCATTCCGGTAGCGACCGAACTTGGCTTTGTGTTTCACAACTGCTTAGAAGACGAGATTACACTGATCCACAAATCCAAGATTGTCGAGTTTGTGCCTTTCATTCCGACCCACACCTTGGGTGCTGGCGCGTTAATCACTAACGAACACAACCAAGTGCTGATGATTAAAGAGCATGGCATGACAGGCTACAAATTACCGGGCGGTCATATTGAGTTGGGTGAAGGCATTGAAGAATCGGTGGTTCGAGAAACCTTAGAAGAGACTGGCATCGAAGCCACGTTCGTGTCTGTGGTCGGCATGGCGACAAGGCACCCATACCAGTTTGGTAAATCAAACCTCTACTTTGTTTGTCACCTTATTGCTCAAACTCAAGAGATTGCGATTCAAGACACAGATGAAATTGCAGAAGCTAAATGGATTGATGTTGAAGAGTACATTAACAACCCCGACAGCTACCCGTTCAACCGCCAATTAGTCGGCTCTTTGATAGGCAAACAAGGATTAGAACTTACCCAACTAGAAGGCAACTATGGCCCGAACCATAAGCCAGAGATCTTCTTTTCGAATAACTAGAACACTTCAAACATAAAAACGCCAAGCTCATCAGGACTTGGCGTTTTGCTTTTCGTTTATGTTTTTGTTTAAGCCATCTCGTTGTTAGTGACCTCCTAATACACTGCTCTAGAACCTATCTATTTTAGAAAAAGCCTAACGGGTTCGTATCGTAGCTGATCAGTAGATTCTTGGTGTTTTGGTAGTGATCGAGCATCATCTTGTGTGTCTCACGGCCAATACCCGATTTTTTGTAACCACCAAACGCGGCATGTGCTGGGTAAGCGTGGTAACAGTTCACCCAAATACGCCCCGCTTCAATGTTGCGACCCATGCGATACGCTAGGTTTGCATCACGCGTCCACACCCCTGCACCCAAGCCATATTCAGTGTCATTGGCTATCTCTAGTGCTTCTGCTTCGTCTTTAAACGTCGTCACCGCGATGACAGGGCCGAAGATCTCTTCTTGGAATACACGCATCTTGTTGTGCCCTTCCAACATGGTTGGCTGGATGTAATAACCATTACCGAGATCATCAGATTGCTGCGCAACTTCGCCACCTGTCAGCACTTTAGCGCCTTCTTGGCGACCGATTTCTAGGTAGCTCAGTATCTTATCGAACTGCTCTTTAGAGGCTTGTGCTCCAACCTGAATATCAGTATCTAGCGGGTTACCTTGTTTAATAGTTTGAGCACGCTCGACCACCTTGGCGATGAACTTATCGTATACCGATTCGTGGATCAGCACACGTGATGGACAGGTACACACTTCACCTTGGTTGAAGAACGCCAGCAACATACCTTCAACACACTTATCTAGATATTCATCTTCATGGTTAAAGATATCTGGGAAGTAGATATTTGGAGACTTACCGCCAAGCTCAACCGTTGATGGAATCAAGCTTTCAGCCGCACATTTCAGAATATGGTGGCCGACTTCTGTCGAGCCTGTGAATGCCAACTTCGCTAAGCGATCACTGGTTGCTAACGCTTGACCCGCTTCGCTACCAAAACCATTGACGATGTTCACTACGCCTGCTGGTAGAAGATCAGCGATCTTCTCCATCATCACTAAGATCGATGTCGGTGTTTGCTCCGCTGGCTTCATTACCACACAACAGCCCGCAGCTAACGCTGGTGCCAATTTCCAAGCCGCCATTAAAATCGGGAAGTTCCAAGGAATGATCTGACCTACGACACCGATTGGTTCTGGGAAGTGGTAACTCGCGGTGTTTGAATCTAGCTCTGCTGCGCTGCCTTCTTGAGCTCGAATACAGCCCGCAAAGTAACGGAAGTGATCAACAACCAAAGGAATGTCTGCTGCCAAAGTTTCACGCACAGGCTTGCCGTTTTCCCACGTCTCCGCCACCGCGATTTCTTCCAAATTCGCTTCAATGCGATCGGCAATTTTAAGCAGGATGTTCGAACGTTCAGTCACACTTGTCGCCGCCCAATTTGCACGAGCTGCGTGCGCTGCATCAAGTGCCAAGCTAATGTCTGCCTCTGTTGAACGTGCCACTTGGCAATACACCTGGCCATTCACTGGGGAAGTGTTATCAAAATACTCGCCGCTGACAGGCTTCACCCACTCGCCACCGATAAAGTTATCGTATTGCGCTTTAAAGTTCACCACTGCGTTGTCACTACCCGGCTGTGCGTAAATCATAGTTAGATCCTTCTTCGATTTGTTATTCGTTATTGAGCTAGAGCTGTCTTATTTTTGTGGCGGCTCCTCTTGAGAAAAGAACTCATGACAAGACGCCCATGTTTATACTTTCTGTTTAAAACACTGATACTTCGTGTTTTCTTCACAACAGTAACAACGCAAATCACACGCCAGAACTTCAAAACTTGTTGTTAATAAATTGTAAAACTATGATTACCAAACGTTTACAACCCAAAGTGAGTTGGCATTGAACGGACGTATGGAAACCACTCCAGTGTTCAACTGTTCCAAATTGGTACACCCTCACTGTTACGACATGGAACAGTCATGCACCTTCAACAAGCAAACACCTCTGATTGGCTTTCGTCTTCTTGGCACCGCAGTACAGAAGCGGGTCTAAAACAGAGACGACTTCCCGAAGATATTCGCCTGCCTCAATCAATTCTTAAGCAGCGACGACATAAGTCTTCTGACTTAATCAACATCGTCGAACGTAATGCTCTACCCCTGTTTAATCAGATGTTTGCACGCACCGACAGTCGTTTGATTCTGACGGATATTGAAGGGGTGATTCTGGCGAGTTGGGGACAGGAGCGGTTTAAGGAGAAGTTGACATCAATTGCACTCAGTTCTGGAGCGTGTTGGCAGGAACAACTTAAAGGCACCAACGCGATTGGCACCGCCATTGTGGAAGCGAAACCCGTATCCATCATTGGCGAACAACACTTCATCCACCAGCATCGATTTATCAGTTGTTCAGCAAGCCCTGTGTTTGATCATCAAGGGCAGATGGTTGGCGTATTGGACATTACCAGTGAGCAGCAACAACACGACAGTTCTGTCCAATTGCTGGTTCAAAATATGGTTCAGCTTGTTGAAAATCAGCTATTAAGTCATATCCCACAAGGCACCACTCGTATTGACCTCGCATGTGAAAAATCGTTATTACACAGTGGTTGGCAAGGGATAGTGATAGCCAATGAAGCTGGCGAAGTAGTCGCGCACAATCAGGTTGCCTCTCAATTGTTGGATCAAACCTCGATCGTCGGCGAATGCATAGATACCCTCTTCAACCGAACCTCATTAGACACGCCCTTTGTATTTGAGAAACAGCATCTCAAACAACCAACCACCAAACGCACGCGCTCCATTTCAGCATCGTGTGATTTGCACCATGGCGAACAACAGATAGAACACGCTTGGCAACAGGCCAATAAGGTTATCGATAAAGGGATCAGCCTATTAATCTTAGGTGAAACAGGGGTTGGTAAGGGCGAATTTGTTAAAGCATTACACAAGCAGAGCCAACGTAAATCGTCGCCCTTGGTTGCGGTAAATTGCGGTGCGCTGCCGAAAGACCTTATCGAATCCGAACTATTTGGCTACGCGCCGGGCGCGTTTACGGGCGCGAGCCACAAAGGTTTCCAAGGTAAGATCCGCCAAGCAGACAAAGGCATTCTATTTTTGGATGAAATCGCCGACATGCCGCTAGAGGCTCAGTGTCGACTGCTACATGTTCTGCAAGATAAATCCGTGGTGCCCGTGGGTTCGAACCAAAGCTACCAAGTCGATTGTCAGATCATTGCTGCTACACATAAAAACCTAGAACAGTTAGTTGCAACAGGAGAATTTAGGCAAGATCTGTATTACAGACTAAACGGCTTAGCCTTCACTCTGCCAAGCCTACAACACCGACAAGACAAGCACGCCTTAATCGAGCACATTCATCGTAAATACGCCGAAGACGAACAGACAATCTGCCCGCACTTAATGAGCTTACTGTGCGCTTACGCTTGGCCGGGCAATATTCGTGAATTAGATAATCTACTGAAAGTCGCCGCCCTACTGGCGAGCGATGAACCACAACTCACACTCGAGCATGTGCCCAGCCACCTTGCTCAACATCTCACGTCGTTAGCGCAAGACAATCACCATCAACTGACGACTCCTAATACCATCAAAGGTGCAACGAATAACGATCTAAGAAGTACCGTTGAAGAAACCTTGTTGCAAACGTATCAAGCGAACCAAGGCAACATCAGCAAGACTTCACGAATACTCGGTATCAGCCGCAATACCATTTATCGAAAGCTGAAAAGTTTGGGGATCCTCCAATAATCAACATGGATGATCCTGGCCCGCTTTTTCGTTATCAATAAATAAATTCACTTCTAGTGAGACATTTCGCCCTCTAACTCGTAGTACTTCAAAACGAACGAGGGCTCAGATGCAAACAATCAACATAGTGTGGCTAAAGCGAGATTTAAGACTCACCGACCACGCACCTTTACGACACGCTTTATCTGATAAACACCCAACGATATTGCTCTACATTTTCGAACCCATGCTGTTAAACAATGCCCATTATTCTGAGCGACATTGGCGATTTGTTTGGCAATCACTGCAATGCATGAACCAGTCATTAAAAGAGCATGGACATCAGGTTTCAATACTCTATGGCAGTGCTATGGACTGCTTCAAAGCGATCCAATCTCGTTATCACATCCAAAACGTATTCTCCCATCAAGAGATAGGCTTAAATTGCACATTTGAGCGTGACAAGCAAATATCTGACTGGTTTCAAGAGCACAACATCCAGTGGCAAGAGTTCGCACAGGGCGCTGTTGTAAGAGGGTCAAAAGATCGAATCGGTTGGGACAAACACTGGAACAGTGTCATGCGTGCTCCCAAAGCACAAAGCCAGTTGACCACAGAGTCATTGTATACCCTTGATGCTGAAGAAGTTGGTTTGGCAATAAATCCTCCACAAGCATGGTTAACCAAAAGTAACGGAATACAAACGGGCGGTAGCGTACTGGCTTGGGCAACTTTGCATGATTTCTTTGAACGCCGTGGTCGTGATTACTACCGCAGCATCTCAAGCCCAGAAGCGTCACGCCATGCCTGTACTCGCCTATCTCCGTATTTGGCTTGGGGCAACATATCGCTGCGTGAAGTTTATCAACACCTGTTGGGACACTGGCAAGTTGCAGGGTTTCGTCGCAGCCTAATTGCCCTTTCTTCAAGGCTTCATTGGCACTGTCATTTCATGCAGAAGTTTGAATCGGAATGCGAGATGGAATTTCGCTGCATCAACCACGCCTACGAGACGTTATTGCAGAATGAGACGGTAAAAGATCCAACACGTTTGGAGGTATGGAAGGCGGGATTAACAGGCGTGCCATTGGTCGACGCCTGTATGCGCTGTCTGCATCATACGGGCTATATTAATTTCCGTATGCGCTCAATGCTGGTGAGCTTTCTCACTCATCATATGAATATGGACTGGCGTGATGGCGTCACTCACTTAGCGCAGCTGTTTCTCGATTTTGAACCTGGTATTCACTACCCACAGTTTCAGATGCAAGCTGGGGTTACAGGAATCAACACTATCCGAATTTACAATCCGACTAAGCAAGCGCAAGAGCACGATTCAGATGGAGACTTCATCCGTAAATGGGTGCCAGAACTTTCAGACATACCCACTCCACTTTTGTTTGAGCCTTGGAAGATGACGCCTATGGAAATGATGATGCATGAGCTCAAACCGGATTCCCCTTACCTGAACCCAGTCGTCGATCTCGACACTAGTGCCAAAGAAGCGCGGGTGCGTTTATGGTCGTGGCGAAAACTGACTGAGGTAAAACAAGAACGTAGCCGTATTTTGGTTCGCCATGTCAGGCCGTCGAAGAAGAAGCCTAATCAGAATCCAACTCCACAAGTTGATTGAGCACTTCTTTATCCAATACCGGATGATGCTTACTCGCTAGGATCAGCACAATATCGACCGAAGGCAACGGTGGCATATCATCGAGGATTCTCAAATCTGAAGTCACGCTCAGCTTACCCATCGCGCCAATCGCTAATCCGGCTTTAACGATCGCTCGCTGCGCTGAAGCGGTATTGCTACACGCTAATAACTGATAAGGCGTGCCCTGCTTGGTCAAACCATTCACTGCCGCTGCGTGATACTTACAATCGGTCTGAAACAAAGCTAATGGGACTGGTTTAGAATCATCGAACACATAATCAGGGCTGCTTATCCATACTCCGATATCATGAGTGAGCCAGTAACCCTCTTCACTATCGGGCGCTCGGGTGACAATCGCCGCATCAAGCCTGCCGTCATCCAACCACTCTCTCAGCGTAATGCTCGGCAGGCTGAATATTTGGATTGAACAGGTGGGTTCTGCTTGCTGCAACTGGCGAATCACTTTCGGCAGAATGGTGTCATTGTAGTCTTCAGGGCAGCCGAGTCGCAGAGGTTGTTTGTCTTCGTAACGCTTTACATGCTTAAGCGCGGTATTGTGAAGGGCGACCAACTGTTCGGCATGAGATCGCAGCGCTAAGCCTGCTTCTGTAAGTATTAAGTTACGTCCTTCTTTTTGGAAAAGGGTGACGTTGAGTTCTTCTTCCAACTTACGCATCTGAGCACTGAATGCCGATTGGGTACGATTTATCTGTTTCGCTGCACGAGTGAAACTACTGGTTTCTACAAACGCGAGAAAGCCTCGCAAAGCATCAATATCCATATTGAAATCACCACCCATCGTTTTTGTTAATGTATTGCATCAAAATTATCCGTTAGTGCGCCGCAATACAATCCCCTAAGCTCAAATGCATGCCCCTAGGCTCAAATGCATACCCACCAAACGCAAGGAAGCAACGATGCAGCTTTATATTGGAAACCAGAACTACTCAACTTGGTCACTGCGCGCATGGCTAATATTCGACAACTACAACCTGAATGCAGAAGTCATCAAGCTCAAGCTATTCACCTCTGATTTTTACGACACTCTGGCGAAAGTGACGCCAACGGCCAAGGTTCCAACCCTAATTGATGGTGACGTTGCAGTGTGGGATTCATTGGCCATTCTCGAATACGTTAACGACGCCCACTTGAACGGTGCAGCATGGCCCAGTTCAGTGAAAGAACGCGCCCATGCCCGAGCAATTTCCGCAGAAATGCACTCTGGATTTTTTGCCATCAGAAATGAAATGCCGATGAACTGCCGCGCGCAACGAAAGCTCACACTCAGTGAAGAAGCACTAAAAGACATCGCTCGTATTGATGCAATATGGTCAGCACAAATGGAACAATACCCTGAAGAATGGTTGTTTGGTGAATGGTCGATTGCCGATGCGATGTTTGCACCTCTGGCTTTACGTGTAGAAACCTATGGCATCCAACTTTCAGGGAAGGCATCGCAGTATCAACAACGTGTGCTTAACAGTCCATCAATACAAAAATGGCTCTCGGAGGCAAGTTTAGAAACTGATGTGGTTGAAGAAGATGAGGCGGGCGAACCTGTATAAGTAGATAGCAATGAGTCTCGATATAGCATCGAGACTCATTCAATATTAGGCGGTTAGAAAGCGATTTCTTTAAAGACTATTCTGCGGCAACAGGGTCACTGTGATCATTCGGTTCAAACTCCAAAATATCACCAGGTTGGCACTCTAAAACCTCACACAGTTTGTCGAGTGTCGATAACCTCACGGCTTTTGCTTTCGCATTTTTTAATACTGACAAGTTGGCTTCTGTAATACCAACCTCTTTTGCCAATGTCTTCAATCGCATTTTTCGTTTTGCCATCATAATGTCTAAATTAATGCGGATAGTCATGACAAGTCCTTTAAATCGTTTGGCTGTGCTCATCAGCCAGAATATAACCTTCTTTCATCACCCATGAGATGATCAAAATAATTATACCCAATATCAGTGTTAAAAAGTCCATACCTACAAAACTAATCCCCAAGATACGTTCGCCTGGGGGATTATTGAACGATAGAATCACTGACATCAATGAACTATAGATAACTGAACCTAATACCCAATAGAACAAGCTATACCCAAGCTTCTGGTAGGACATTGCGTTTTCCAAAGAGAAGATTTCGCCTCGTTCATAATTACGGAATAAACGAATCAGAACCATTAGTGCGTACAAAAGGATGCTGGACATAGCTAAACTGGTGAACGCAGCAACCATTCTTGTTGTCATAGACAGCGGCAACATCGTGAGATGCCCGATGTCGTAATAATAAATACCCGTTGCACTTATAAAGTCATAGGGAGTCTCAATGGTTAGCCAGAAGTAGCACACCATAATCGGAGTGAGTGCGAGAAAGGACTGCAGTAGTAATCGCACACGTCGGCTTTGTTTTTGGATGTTAGACATAGTTAGTATTCCTGTTGAGTTGACGAAGGAATACTAAGATCAAAATAAATGATGATCAACAATAAATTATCGTTAATCGATAATTTATTGTTGAATTTCAATTTCCATAGAAACTTATGACCGACATAGTTTTTCATTAAAGTTGCAATAATTTGGTCGATTGTGATCGCCTAATCACAATGTGCAGATGTGATTGTTTATATTCAAAGAAATTCAAATAGTTAAGATAAACATCATGTTACGAGCAACCATCGCATTACTCAGTGTTACTAGCTTCGCCGTATCTGCCAACGCCCCTCTTCCTTCTGGAGAAGAATGGCTCAATCATGCTACTGAAGGGCTTGCACCTTACTGGTTGATGCCTAGCGCTCAAGGGGACCCGATAGGCAACTTCCCTACGTTCCGCTGTGATGACGGTACCTTGCTCGATGTTTCTGATGTGTGCCCTGAACTGAGCAAAGGCTGGATCACGCCGCACTTCGGCAAAGAGTTTACGCGCATGAAATCACGTCAAACTTATGCCTATGGCGTGCTCTACCACCTTACTGGCGATAAAAAGGCTTTAGCGCTTGCCAAGCAAGGTGCCTACTACATCATTGATCAGCTAGAAGATAAGCAAAACGGCGGCTTTATCGGCTACACAAAAGAGGGAAAAGTAGGTCAGGATTGGCAGCAGCGTACTTCTCAAGATCAAGCGTATGCGCTGGTTGGCCTTGCCATGTACTACTACCTGACTCAAGACAAAAAGGTAGAACAAGCACTCATCGCACAACAAGCTTTTATCTTTGATAAATATCGACTTAGCGACAACAGTGGTCTTGCTTGGGTACTTGCTGACGGTGAAGATGGCAGTGCAAAACGACGTGAATTGGTTGCACTACTTGATCAAATCAATGGCTACATGTTGCTCGTCGCACCTCTGCTCAAAGAGCCCGTCAAATCAAAATGGCTTGATGACTTAAACTGGCTCACGCAATCCATGATTGACCAATACCATTCTGAAGATGAACAACGCTTCTACGGTGCAATTCACGATAAAGCAGCGATGATGCCGAATGCTAATCACAACGATTTTGGGCACACCATTAAAGCCTATTGGATGACTTACCTTACAGGCCAAACATTGAATAACTCTGAATGGAAAGAGTTTGGTATCAAAGGGATGAAACACACTCTCGCTCAGGCGCAATATCAGAAAGAGTTCGTGAGTGTATCCCAATATTATGGCGAGGAACTTCAGAAAGCGTGGAAAGGACAAGAGATAACTGGCTGGCAAAGCCGACCAAACACAAATTGGGCTTCATCGTGGGAGTGGGCGGAGCTTGATCAAGCGGCCATGACGATTTCACTGGTCGATGGTTCAATGAAAGACGTCCTGCAATACACCTTACCGACCTTTCATGATGTATGGGTCGACCACAAATACGGCGGTGTGGGGCTTGATCCTAAGCGCACCAAAGCTTTCCATTGGGGCAACGGTTATCACCAGTTTGAACATGCGCTGATTGGCTATTTATATGCTCGACAAGAGGAAGGTAAACCCGCTGTACTTCACTACGCAAGGCCAACCAATAGCGAGATGCCAATGGAACCGTATTACTATCAAGGGGATGTGGTTAAGTTGGAGAACCTAGACGATGGGTCACAAAAGGTCAGTTTCAATAACATTCGACCTTAGCGCTGGTATTGGTTCTGAATAAGCGGATTGACCACCAAGCCTGAAATCAATTTTCAGGCTTTTTAATGGCTATTTTCTCTTCCCTTGCTCCACCAACTTTTCATTCCATGCCGTATTGCCGTCACGCTTAGTCACGTCATACTCTGAACAGAACTGAGAGATAGTCATGTTGTTGTCGCCAGTCGCCAATTTCAACGCCAACTGGACTTGTTGAAGTTTGCTTTGCAGACGCAGAATCTGACCAGCATTTGGGCTCTTCTCTTTGGCATACTTTAAGGCTGCATGCTTACGCTCGGCCGCGCCCGCTCGGCGATCTGCTTCTGATAACAGATACTTGAGTTGAGCAACACTCTTGCCTTTCTTGAAGGCAGGGTCAAGCAACTCAACGCATTCATCAAACGATGGTTCGATAACGTATGGGTCAACTTTATGAGCTTGTTGGCGCATCCACTCTAGTGCGAGCTTTTCATCTGACATAATTACATCTTTACCAAAGAAACAGCCTTATATGGTATCGCTCAATAGCAAACCGCTGCAATAACAAATTTAGCGACTTCGTATCTTTGTCCTACTGCTGATTCATAATTCCTTTGTTAGGGCGCTAACCAAGTATCCTAAGCTCCCTTCCTTTCTTAAACACCCAAGTACTTTCTCAAACATCCAAGCAAGTAGCCGCAGACTCTTTGATCGATAAAAGCGGACTCTTCGTACATATAAGTCCGTTAGTGAGCATGCTCGAAGATAACAATAAATGAGAAGAAGAGAAGATATGAAGGACATGACCCTTTCTAAACAAGATATCCAAACAATGGACCAGCGACATCGCATTCGTTTGGTTAATTCCTTGTCTGGATTTAAAAGCGCCAACCTAATTGGCACTTGTGATAAGCAGGGGTTTGAAAACCTTGCGATAGTAAGCTCTGTCATTCACCTAGGGTCTGATCCTGCGCTGCTTGGTTTTATTGTTCGCCCCGACAAAAGCCGCCGTCATACGCTAGAAAACATTTTAGAAACAAAGTACTTCACCGTTAACAGCATTGGTGCTGACTTTGTTAAAAAAGCTCATCAAACCTCGGCTCGCTACCCTAAACCAGTCTCAGAATTCAACGCGGTCGGTTTAACGGCCTATTATGACGACGAATTCCCCGCTCCCTTCGTCTTGGAGAGCAGTTTAAAGATAGGGTTAGCGTTCAAAGAACAGATCACAATCGAAAGCAATCAAACTCAAATGTTGATCGGTGAAGTTATAACGATTCACGCACCCAAACGCGCCGTGATGCCGGATGGCTACCTTGATTTAGAAGCGTTGGATTTGGTCACGGTATCAGGGCTTGATAGCTACCACGTAACTCAAAGACTGCACCGATTAAGCTATGCAAAACCACAGGAGCCACTCTTTCCACTCACTCGTGAAGGTAACCCAACCTCATGGGAAGCGTTTGAACTCAATCTAGACTAATTTTGTTCGGCAATTTGCTATCAAAAGTGCTAACGTCCTTTAATTCCAAGAGATGCATCTCACACAAGTGCATCTCGCTGAGCACCCAAATCATTCTTACGCCTGTTTCCAAGGACCCTTTTGAAGTTAACTCACTTTAAATACAAAACGCGCGAAGGCCCAGACTACCGACATGGCGACCAGGTGTCTTTTATGGACATCAAACAGACCTTTGGTATGAGCAGCATTCGTGTGGGCGCTTGGGTGACAAAAGAAGAAAAAGAGCTGGCCGCAAATCTGATATTCGACTCACTAGCAGACTTGGCTTACATATTGGCTTTGCCACCAGAGGCAATCGGCCTGCGGGGCACATTAGGCTTAGCGTTTGGCAGTGGTGGCAGAAAAGGCGTACAAGCACACTACGCGCCGAACCAAAGAGAATTAGCCCTCGCTAAAAACGCCGGAGCTGGCGCGCTCGCTCACGAGTTTTGGCATGCGTTTGACCACTATATCGCTGAGAAAGCGTTTGAAATCGGCGATACCTCTGGCCCTCGTAAGCAAATCTTGTTCGCCAGCGACTGTTGGTTGCACGACAGAAAAGTAAGACCTCATCCATTAAACGAGAGTTTGATGTCTCTGTTTGACGCCACTTTGCTTAGCGACAACAACTTGGACAAACACGATTACGTGGCTCGCAGCGTTATTGCCGACAATGCGATGTCTGCCCGTTACTTCTCACTACCCACAGAGATGATGGCGCGTGCTTTTGAGTCTGTGATTGAATCGTGCTCCGATATCAAGAACACTTATCTGGTCGATGGCACAACCAAGCCTGACATGTACCCCGTGTATCCAGATATGGCGCATCGCAAAGAGATATACCAAGCCCTGCAAGGTTACTTCGCACCATTAGGCCGATCTTTGAGTAAATAGTGCTTAGGACAGCACATGACCAAAGCTTCGAAAGCGTTTATAGTCCAGACACACACTTCAATATGCATGATTTAGAGGCAGTAATGATCAGTTGGCCATCTTTGGTAAAACTCGACGGTGACGATGAGCTTATTTACGTCACGTCAGAACAAGATTTCCAGGCGGAATGCTCAGACATGATCTTGGGCGAAGAGGATTACCTCATCGATTCTGCAGGTGACAGCTACGCACTTCAATCGAGCTCAAATCAACTGTCTCTAGCGAAACGAGCAGACCAGTATTCGGTTGAAAGCATAACTAAACTGATTCGAAACCACGAGTTCCAGAAAGCCGAAGTGTGCCTGATGAAGATCCACTTCCTAACGATAGAAGAAGCGATTCAGTCTTTGGCTTTTGAGCCACGTTAATATTGGTTTAGAGCTCGTATCAAAGCTAATTCCCAAGACAGATTGAACAAAAACAGCGCCAATTCAGGCGCTGTTTTTGTTTGTTATTTAGCTAATTCATTAAGCGATAAAAATCTGTGCCAGTGCGTAACCTAAGCAACATGCGCCTACTACGCCGATCAAACCAACCGACATAAATGAGTGGTTGAAGTACCACTTACCAATCTTGGTGGTGCCAGACACATCGAAGTTCACCGTTGCGATATCTGATGGGTAGTTAGGGATGAAGAAGTAGCCGTAAACCGCTGGCATCAAGCCGATAAGCAGTGCTGGATCTAATCCTAAGCCAAGGCCAACCGGTAGCATCATACGTGCTGTTGCTGCTTGTGAGTTCACCACAACCGATACGATGAATAGCGCTAGTGCGAACGTCCATGGGTAGTTGGTCACCATTTCCACGATGCCAGATTTGAACTGAGGCATTGCGTATTGGAAGTAAGTATCCGACATCCAAGCAATACCGAAGATAGCAATCGCTGCCACCATACCCGATTTGAATACCACGCCGTTTGGCACATCTCGCGGGTCAGTTTTGGTCGCTAACAAGATGATACCGCCGAAACAGAGCATCATCATTTGGATGATCACCGACATCTTGATTGGCTTGTCGCCGTCTACGATAGTTCTGATCTCAGGCACCATCGCCACGATAACAATCACGACAATTGAAAGTAGGAAAATCAATACCGCATTACGAGCCGAAGTTGGCAGCACTTCATCCAAAGACGTCGCAGTGGTGCTTTCGATACGTTTTTTCCACTCAGGATCTTTTAGACGAGCTTGATATTCAGGATCGTCGTTCAGCTCTTTGCCGCGTTTTAAGCTGTACAAAGAAAGTAAAAACGTACCAAACAGCGTTGCAGGCACCGTCACCATCAAAATGGAAAGCAGAGTAATAGAGTGTTGGATATCTGAAAGTTGAGCGAGGTAGTACACCACTGCTGCTGAGATTGGTGATGCCGTTATAGCCAGTTGAGACGCGACAGACGCAGCTGCCATTGGGCGCTCAGGACGAATACCGTTCTTCAGTGCGACATCACCGATGATCGGCATGATGGAGTAAACCGCGTGGCCAGTACCCAATAGGAAAGTCATCGAGTAAGTCACAAACGGAGCTATCAGGGTAACGCGTTTCGGGTTCTTTCTTAGCACCCTTTCCGCCACTTGCAGCATGTATTTCAAGCCACCTGCAGCTTCGAGAATCGAGGCACAAGTAACAACTGCGAGGATGATCAACATTACGGTGACAGGTGGAGATGTTGGTGGCATCTTGAAGACAAACACCTCGATAACCAAACCAATACCAGAAACAACACCTAAGCCAATACCGCCATACCGAGACCCGATATAAAGGACGACTAGTAAAAATAGAAACTCGAAATACAACATAAGCAACCCTGCTAAAAATGTGGACTAATGTTATTTTCTCCCTAAGCTCAGCCATTTACTTATTGCTTGGTCACACTATGATTGCAGGCTCCCGGCAATTGTTTTTTATAAGATTACGGTCACGCTAACACGTCCGTAAGTTTATGAAATGTAATAAGAAGCCAGACACACAAGCTAGATTTGTTATGTGGAATAATCATAATTGTTTCTGTTAGATCTGGATGGCCTATAAAATATCAAGCTCATAACTGAACGATATTATTCCAACCACAATCAATCACATTTAAAGTCATTCAGAAGCATATTGCTGAGCCGATTGGATACATTCTTACTGAACGCTGACTCGCCTATCACTAGACACTATGTCAAAATACCCGCCCTCACGACGACAACACAGAAAGAACCACGTATATGAATTTTCAAGCTGCTATTTTTGATATGGATGGACTGCTGCTCGACACCGAGCGACTTTGTATGCAGGTTTTTGAAGAAGCATGTCACGCGCAAGGTGTTCCGTTTTTACAAGATGTCTACCTAGGCATCATTGGTTGTAACGCAAAAACCATCGAACAGATTTTTCGAAATGGTTACGGTGAAGGGTTAGACTACCCAGCGCTGAATAATGAATGGCGCACGCGCTACAGTGCAATTGTTAAAAATCAAGCAATCCCAGTAAAAGATGGCGTGATTGAGCTGCTTGAATGGCTAAAATCGAATGACGTTCCAATCGCGGTGGCGACCTCCACTCAGCTTGATATCGCAAAGAAGAAGCTTGAGCTGGCTGGCCTAGACTCGTACTTCACCTCGTTAAGCACGGGCTGCGAAGTGACTCACGGTAAGCCTCACCCAGAGATCTACTTGCTAGCGGCAGAACGCTTAGGTGTTGCCCCTGAAACCTGCCTAGCGTTTGAAGACTCAAACAACGGTATTCGTGCATCAATGGCAGCGAACATGATCAGCTTCCAAATTCCAGATTTGGTTGAACCTTGCGAAGAAGTTAAAGCGCTTGGTCACACGATCAGCCCGTCACTGCATCATGTATTGGCGCAGCTGCAACAGGCCGCCGCTTAAAAGCCGATACAACAAATAAAGACCAATATTAAGCCGACTCACTGAGTCGGTTTTTTTGTGGGTATTCCTTTTATAAAAGATAAAAAATCGCGCTAGAAACTGTTACAGTCGGTGTGAAACTGATGCTAACTGACAAGCAACATTGATAACGTCTAGAAAGGGAGAAAGGGACGCGTGATTGAAAAAATAGAAAGCCAACTGCTTGATTTTGCACAGCGAGAAATGACACAAGATGCAGCGCACGACATTAGCCACATTAAGCGCGTAGTCAAAACCGCTAAGGCTTTGTGTGCTCAAGAACAGGCTAAGCTTGAAGTCGTTTTACCCGCCGCTTACCTTCATGATTGTTTCACCTTTCCTAAGAACCATCCAGACAGAGCCAAAAGCTCGCAAATGGCAGCAGACAAGGCGATCTCTTTCCTCAAATCTATCGAGTATCCTGCGCCCTATCTCGACGAGATCCATCATGCGATTGTCACGCACAGCTACAGCGCCAACATCACACCTGAAACCTTAGAAGCTCAGATAGTCCAAGATGCCGATCGCCTTGATTCGCTCGGAGCAATTGGCATCGCTCGCTGCTTGTATGTGGGTCAGAGCTTTAATGCCGAGCTGTATAACCACGAAGACCCGTTCGCTGAATATCGTGACTTGGATGACAAGCATTACAGCGTCGACCACTTCTACGTGAAGCTGTTTAAGCTAGCAGAAACCATGAATACAGAATCAGCCAAGTTAGAAGCCAACAAGCGCACCAACTACATGCGTGGCTTTCTTGAACAGTTAGGTGCGGAAGTTTAGTGGTTTAGAGTTAGCAGCTTAGAAAAAGAGACTAGCGATAAGGAAGAGACAAGGATATGGAAATAAACCGCTTTAAAGCCTCCGATGCCAATGAGATCGTCACTTGGTTCACATCACTCGAAGACTATGTACTGTGGGGCGGACGAACATTTGGCTGGCCGTTAGAAGCCGCCTCCATCATCGAACGCTCTCAAGAGCCTCAAGTTGAGCTATATACCTTTTCTGCATCTAAGTCATACTCTGAACCGAACGCCGATTCAAACACCAACTCAAACGCCAGGGACTTGCTTGGCTTTATGGAATTTCAACGCATGTCAGACAACGAACTTCGTTTCTGCCGAGTTGCGATTCACCCAAACCAACGAGGCAAAGGGTTAGGACAGTCGATGCTTGAAACGGCCTTAGAGGCGGCGAAAGAAATACCGAATGTCACCACCATCACCTTGGCCGTATTCAAGCAAAACCACGGCGCAAAACGCTGCTACGACAAAGCGGGCTTTGAGGTGGTCGACAAAGAGCCGAGCGTGAAAGAGTTCAATGGTAAAATATGGCCCTTGTATCAAATGGAATTAAAGCTCTGCTAGCTTGTTTTGATCAACAGACTGGTTTTAATTGCTAGATTCAACCCCATATCATTAAGCATTGGCTACACAGATGTAATTTGGAACCTCCAATGACCCAAGAAAAATTCGACACCATTTATCAACGTGCGGCTCACCGTAAAGGCGGAGCGGCCGAGCTCGAAAAGATTGTTCGTGCGCCCCTTTCCCAAGCCGAGTTATCGCAAATCACCGACGATCGTTGGCTAGCCGCCTTTACCGAAAAGGTATTCCAATGTGGTATTTCGTGGAATGTGGTGAGAAAGAAATGGCCGCAATTCGAAGAAGTGTTCTTTGAATTCGACATCGAAAAAATGCTAATGCTACCGAACGAGATGTGGGAGCAGAAAGCGCAAGACCCGCGCATTATTCGTCACCTTACTAAGGTGATGACTATCCCTGCCAATGCCACCATGATTCATAATGCCAAGCGTGAAGCCGATTCATTCTCACAAATGGTTGCCGACTGGCCATCAGAACGCATCACCGAACTTTGGGATTACCTAAAAAAAACACGGCAAGCGATTAGGTGGTAATACTGGCGCTTACACCTTACGCCAAATGGGCAAAGATACCTTCATCTTGTCATCGGACGTTGAAGCGCACCTACGCAGCACCGATGTGGTCGATAGCGGTCGTAACACTAAGCGAGCACAAGTCGCGGCGAGTAAGGCTTTCAACGAATGGCAGCAGCAATCAGGTCGTAGCCTCAGCGAAATCAGCCAGATCGTGGCGTACAGCTGCGGCGATAATCGCGTCTAGTTTTAGGGAGAATGACTTAAAGCTCTAGATCGCACACAGTTCTCTGCAAACTAAATGTTATAAGTCATTAACAAATAAGCGTGCATCGCACTTTCATCCAGTGGCATTGTATAGATAAATGTATACAATATAGAGTAATACTCATGAATTATTCTCGACCAAGCCAACTCGACTAAACAAGGGTCCTTATCTCTATGACAGTTCTCAAAAACTCTGTCTCCAAAGGTGTAAAAACGAAAGTAACAGGCCAGACTCAAGACGATGTTGTTTACTGCCATATCTTCGACGCGATACTAGAACAAAGGCTACCACCAGCCACAAAATTAAGCGAAGAAGCACTAGCAGAAATCTTTGGCGTTAGCCGTACTATTATCCGCCGTGCCTTGCTGCGCCTCTCCTTAGAACAAGTTGTGGTGATCCGTCCTAACCGAGGTGCTGTGATTGCAGCCCCAACAGTAGACGAAGCCAAGCAGATATTTAAAGCACGTGAAGTGATGGAGATTGCTATCACTGAGCTAGCGGTTAAGAACGCAACCAAAGCCCAAATCGACGAGTGTAGAAAACTGGTCGCGAAAGAGAACTGCGCCTTTGACCAAGGTGACTATGGTTCTGGCTTACGTTTGTCTGGTGAGTTCCACATCAAACTGGCTGAAATGGCTGAGAACGCGCCACTGCTGGCTTTCCAACGCAGCTTGGTATCGCAAACCTCTCTGCTTATTGCCCAGTACGAAACTGGCAGCCACTCAAATTGCTCTCTCGATGAGCATGAAGGGTTACTTGATGCGATAGAGTCTGGCGATGAAGAGCAAGCCGTTGACCTAATGCGAGAGCATTTAAGCCACATTCGCTCCAAACTCAATCTAGACAGCAACACAGCTTCGAGCGACCTGCATGTGGTGTTCTCTGATCTGCTCAAGAGCAAGTCATAGTTCTGCTAACTAGATAGCTAAATCTTTTGTTAACAACTTTTTGTTAACAAAACAGAAGAGAAGTAAGCCTCAGCGTTTACTTCTCTTTTTTATGCGTAAAATCCTTTTCCATCGTTAGAAAATCACCACTACCTCCCCTGTTCGCCTTGTTATTACTTGCCTGAATGAGGCTATAGAACTGAATAACACCGATGTACTCGCTTCCTTAAAATTCTACAATTCTTGTATACATAGCTAAAAACACATTCACACGATTAAACTTACCAAAAGACCGTCAAATCCTTATAAAACAAATAAATAGACAATGAAATAGATTGTATACAATTCACGGCAGTACTCATTTGTTGCATTTTTGTAAATAAATAGTTGACCACAGGGTCAGGATGGATAATTATTGACCTAGAAGTCAAAAAGAATACACATGGAAATATGTCGATATACAAGGAGGTCTCTTGATTACTTTTTTGCTCAATCAGGAAATAAGACGTGAAGACAATCTGTCACCTAACATGACAGTGCTCAACTACCTTCGTACCAAGATAAATAAGACGGGTACAAAAGAAGGTTGTGGGTCGGGCGACTGTGGCGCATGTACGGTAGTTCTGGGTGAAGTGGTTGATGGACAACTGCAATACCGCTCGGTGAACTCTTGCCTTACGTTCGTTTCAGCGCTGCATGGCAAACAACTGATCACGGTAGAAGATCTACAAAACCGAGATCGCTCTTTGCACCCAGTGCAGAAAGCGGTGGTGGATTTTCACGGTTCACAGTGTGGTTACTGCACGCCGGGCTTCATCATGTCGATGTTTGCACTAGGCAAAAACAAACCCGATGCGAGCAAAGAAGACGTCATGGAATCACTGGCGGGTAACCTATGTCGCTGTACTGGCTACCGTCCAATTGTTGATGCTGCGATGTCGCTCTCAACAGACCAACCTTTGATCGACCAATTCGCTGAACTTGAACGCAACACCATCAAGAAGCTAGAAAGTATTCAAGACACGGAGGCCAACTTACGCCTTGGTCACCTCACCGCTTTTTCCCCGAAAAGTACCGATGAGCTGGCCAAGCTTTTTCAAGCCCACCCAAACGCTAAGCTGGTTGCTGGCGGTACGGATTTAGCACTGGAAGTGACGCAATTCCATCGTGAGATTGAAACACTGATCAGCGTGAACCTTGTTGAAGACATGAAGGTATGTGAAGAGACCGACACCGATTTAATCATTGGTGCCAACCTGCCTATCAGTGATTCTTACTCACTACTGAAAAAACACTACCCAGATTTTGGTGAGCTACTGCACCGCTTTGCGTCACTGCAAGTGCGTAACCAAGGCACCATCGGCGGTAACGTGGCGAATGCCTCGCCTATCGGTGACACTCCTCCTCTGTTGATTGCCCTGAACGCGAAGATCAAACTGCGCTGTGGTGATGAGTCACGCACCATGCCGATCGAAGATTACTTCATCAGCTACAAGGTGACGGCTCAAAAAGAGAGTGAATTCATTGAACAGATCATCATTCCTAAACCAACTAACGATAGCTTTCGAGCTTACAAACTGTCTAAGCGTTTAGATGATGACATCTCTGCAGTGTGTGGTGCGTTTGATATTCAAATCGAAGACGGCAAGGTTTCTTACGCTCGTATCGCCTTTGGCGGTATGGCTGCAACACCTAAGCGCGCGGCGCGTTGTGAGAATACGTTATTAGGCAAACCGTGGACAGACGCTAATATTAAGTTAGCGATGCAGGAACTGTATAACGACTTTGAGCCGCTCTCTGATTTCCGTGCAAGCCAAGAATACCGTTCATTGTCGGCGGCCAACATGCTGCGTCGCTACTTCATTGAACAACAGAACAAAAACAACCAAATCGAAACAAGGGTAACGTCTTATGTCTAATTCAAACAAGCATGCGATGACCCACGAAGAGATGGTTACCATTGCAAAACAAGACCTAAAAACTGGCGTAGGTAAAAGCGTTAAACACGACAGTGCAGCCAAGCAAGTAACGGGCGAAGCGGTGTACATTGATGACCGCCTAGAGTTCCCAAATCAGCTGCACGTATACGCACGCCTGAGCACTCAAGCACACGCCAACATCACCAAAATAAATTTATCACCGTGTTACGAATTTGAAGGCGTGGCAATTGCCATTCAAGCGAAAGACGTACCGGGTGAACTGGATATTGGTGCAATTCTTCCGGGTGACCCACTGCTTGCCGATGGCAAAGTAGAATACTACGGCCAACCCGTGATTGCTGTGGCAGCTAACGATTTAGAAACGGCACGCAAAGCCGCACATGCAGCCATTATTGAATACGAAGAGCTGCCAGCAATTCTTGATGTAAAAGAAGCGCTAGAGAAAGAGCACTTCGTCACAGAGAGCCACACTCAACAACGTGGTGACTCGAAAGCAGCACTAGCAAAAGCAAAACACGTGATCTCTGGTGACCTAGAGATCGGCGGCCAAGAGCACTTCTACCTAGAAACTCAAATCAGTAGCGTGATGCCAACCGAAGACGGCGGCATGATCGTGTACACCTCGACCCAAAACCCGACCGAAGTTCAAAAACTGGTTGCGGAAGTGATTGGCGTACCGATGCACAAAGTCGTGATTGATATGCGTCGTATGGGTGGTGGTTTCGGTGGTAAAGAGACTCAAGCAGCCTCTCCAGCGTGCATGGCCGCGGTGATTGCTCACCTCACCGGACGACCGACCAAAATGCGTCTGCTGCGCAGTGAAGACATGCAGCAAACCGGTAAACGCCACCCGTTCTACAATCAATATACGGTCGGTTTTGACGACAATGGTGTGATTCAAGGTGCCGACATTACCGTTGCAGGTAACTGTGGCTACTCACCAGACTTATCAAGCTCTATCGTCGACCGCGCGATGTTCCACTCAGACAACGCCTATTATCTAGGCGATGCAAC
Organism: Vibrio sp. 1CM23M; assembly: GCF_023161755.1. Lineage (NCBI taxonomy): Bacteria > Pseudomonadati > Pseudomonadota > Gammaproteobacteria > Vibrionales > Vibrionaceae > Vibrio > Vibrio sp. 1CM23M. Next base: position 1,102,798 of record NZ_JALNTR010000001.1, on the reverse strand, counting down.
AGTGGTTGGTCATCGATGCAAAACCAATACCGCATCGAACACCGCTTACCGTGGTTTTGGTGGCCCGCAAGGAATGATGACGATTGAACACATCATGGACGAGATTGCGCGTTACCTGAAAAAAGATCCTTTGGAAATACGTAAGGCGAACTACTACGGCGAAGAAGGCCGTAACGTGACCCATTACTACCAAACCGTTGAAGACAACTTTTTACCTGAGATAACCGAACAGCTTGAACGCAGCAGTGACTATCACGCACGTCGTAAAGAAATCGCTGAGTTCAACAAGCAAAGCCCTATCTTGAAGAAAGGCCTTGCGATCACACCAGTGAAATTCGGCATCTCGTTTACTGCGACTTTCTTGAACCAAGCAGGTGCGCTCATCCATATCTACACCGATGGCAGTATTCATTTGAATCATGGTGGTACGGAAATGGGGCAAGGCTTGAACATCAAAGTGGCACAAATCGTTGCACAGGAGTTCCAAGTCGATGTCGAACGTATCCAGATCACCGCTACAAACACAGACAAAGTTCCGAACACATCACCAACCGCAGCCTCATCGGGCGCCGACCTCAACGGTAAGGCCGCGCAAAACGCCGCAATAACCATTAAGCAGCGCCTGATCGACTTCGCTTCTTCGCACTTCAAAGTGTGGCCTGAAGAAGTCGTATTTAAGAACGGCATGGTGCAGATCCGCGATGAGATCATGACCTTCAACTCATTTGTTGAACTGGCTTGGTTTAACCAAATCTCGCTATCGAGCACTGGCTTCTACCGCACTCCGAAGATCTATTACGATCACGAGAAAGCACGCGGCCGTCCGTTCTACTACTACGCGTATGGTGCCTCTTGTTCAGAAGTCATCATCGATACCCTAACTGGCGAGAACAAGATTCTGCGTGTCGATATTCTGCATGACGTGGGCGCTTCATTGAACCCAGCGATTGATATCGGCCAAGTCGAAGGTGGCTTTGTGCAAGGTGTTGGCTGGTTAACAACGGAGGAGTTGGTGTGGAACCAACAAGGCCGCTTGATGACCAATGGCCCGGCGAGTTACAAGATCCCTGCGATTGCAGATATGCCGATTGATTTCAGAACGCACCTTTTGGAAAACCGCAGCAACCCAGAAGACACAGTATTCAACTCGAAAGCCGTGGGTGAACCACCTTTCATGCTGGGTATGTCGGTATGGAGCGCATTGAAAGATGCGATTAGCTACGTAGCCGTTGATGGCGCGATTCCTAAGCTCAACACACCTGCAACGCCAGAGCGTATTCTGATGGCGATACAGGAAGTCACTGAAACGGCTCCGACCTCGGTCGATGCACAATCAGAAACGGCTTAGGGCGTAATAAACAGCCAAGGAAGTACAGAAGGGATTTAGGAGGACATATGTTTAAGGATAATTGGATTCACGAACTGGCAAAACTGGAAGAGAACTACGAACCGTGTGTGATGGTGACAGTACTTGAAGACAGAGGCTCAGTGCCGCGTGATGCGGGTACCAAGATGCTTGTCACTCGCGACCGAATCATCGCTACGATTGGTGGTGGTCACCTTGAACATGTGGCCACTAAAATGGCTCGCGAGATGCTGATTGCCAGCGAAAAATCACTCAAAGTAGAACGCTTCAACCTAGGCGCTCGTCTAGGCCAATGTTGTGGCGGAATGGCGACGTTAAGCTTTGAACCGATTGGCACTCAACAGAATCACCTTGTGCTGTTTGGCGCTGGGCACGTTGCCAAAGCGCTGCTACACATTGTCGCGACTCTTCCCTTCCGTGTGACCTGGATTGATGAACGTGAAGAAGTGTTCCCTGAAACGCTGCCACACGGTGTTAAAAAGCTTGTTTCAGACGATCCGGTTGGCGAAGTGAAACACATGCCACCAAACAGCTACTATCTTGTGATGACGCACAACCACCAGCTCGATTTTGACCTAACCAAAGCCATTATCGACCGTGAAGACAGCCGTTACTTCGGCATGATCGGCTCGCTCACTAAGCGTAAGAAGTTCGACTTCCGCTTAGAGCAACGTGGCTACAGCCAAGAACAAATCGAAACCATGATTTGCCCAATTGGTATTAGCGCCGTGAATGGCAAACATCCGGCTGAAATTGCGGTATCGGTTGCGGGTGAACTGATCGCACACTATCAAGGCCAAGCGCTTGAACAAAAGCGCCCAACCAAACAATATCGAAATCAGGATTTGACCGTTCAACACAGTCAACCAAGCGATGTAGGCGAACCACCATTGGAAGAGAAGATCGCCTAACACAAGTCGCAAAGCTTCGGTAGCCATAACGTTACTGAAGTCATTAAAAGGAAGTAAACATGACAACGCAACGCAAAGCTTATCGCGCCAGTATTTTACACAGCGTAGCCGACCCAAAAGACGTCGGTATCGATGAGTCTTACGACTATTTTGAAGACGGTGTTTTAGTGGTAGAGAACGGCCATATCGTCGACTTAGGCCATGCCGATGACGTATTGGCGCGTCAGCCTAAAACACTCGAAGTAAAAGAATACAAAGACAAGCTGATCACCTCTGGATTTATTGATACGCACATCCACTACCCTCAAACAGGGATGATCGCGTCTTACGGTGAGCAGCTACTCGATTGGTTAGAGAACTACACCTTCCCAGAAGAAAAACGCTTTAAAAACCCAGTCTATGCACACAAAGTCGCTAAACTATTCCTAGACGAGTTAGCCAGCAACGGTACCACCACAGCTCTCGTGTTCGGTACCGTACACAAAGAGTCGGTCAACGTATTCTTTGAAGAAGCCGAGAAGCGTAACCTACGCATGATTGCAGGTAAGGTATTGATGGATCGCAATGCGCCAGACTACCTCACCGACACACCAGAATCTGGCTATGCTGACTCCAAGGAACTGATTGAAAAATGGCATAACCGCGGCCGTTTGCTTTACGCGGTGACACCTCGTTTTGCGCCAACCAGCACACCAGAGCAACTTGCAACCGTGGGTAAACTGCTAGAAGAATACCCAGACGTGTACATGCACACTCACCTTTCTGAAAACGAGAAAGAGATCGAGTGGGTGAAATCACTGTTCCCAGAGCGTGACAGTTACCTAGATGTCTATGACCATTACGGACTACTTCACAAACGTTCGGTATTTGCTCATGGTATTCACCTATCAGATTGCGAATGTAAACGCCTTGCTGATACTGAATCTGCCATCGCCTTTTGCCCAACTTCGAACTTGTTCTTAGGCTCCGGTTTGTTCCGATTACCAGAGATGGAAGAACACGGTATTCGTGTCGGCGTCGGTACTGATGTAGGCGCAGGCACCAGCTTCTCAATCCTGCAAACAATGAGTGAAGCGTACAAGATCATGCAGTTACAGCATAAGAAGCTGCACCCGGCTAAGTCGCTGTTCTTGGCAACACTAGGCGGCGCTCGCTCACTGCATCTAGAAGACAAGATTGGTAACTTGGAAGTCGGAAAAGAAGCGGATTTCGTGGTGTTGGATCTACACGCAACTCAGCTGATGCGCTTTAGAATGGAACAAACCACCAAGCTTGAAGAAAAACTTTTTGTATTGATGAGCTTGGGTGACGACAGAACCGTTAGCGAGACTTACATCTACGGCGAAAAAGCTTATGACGTAAACTTCAAAGATTACAAGAAACTCGTTAGTTAGGCTTAAAACCGAGTAACAATCGCTAGACAGCGACTGCCGTCGTTAATTAAAAATCCGTCCAGATTTATCTAGCCTTTAAAGACCAGTTGCTGATGCCACTGGTCTTTTTTGTGCTTCATTCAAAGAAATATAAATTAACCGCTCACAGACAACGATCTTCGGTGACGCCAAGTCATTATATTGATAGGTTAATGTTTATACATTTCGACTTCATACTTCATTTTAGCGTCTCTCTAAAACATTCGTTTCTCAGCTAAATGAAAGCACTCAATCTAGAAAGGAATTCTATGTTCGAACAGGTCGTCAGCATTCTGTTTCCCGTTTTTGCTTTAGCCAGTGCTGGCTTTGCGGTGGGTCGTTGGCTCAAGCCCGATTTCAAACCGATCAATCGCATCAACATGGATGTGTGTATTCCTGCGCTAGTATTTGCATCGCTGACCACCATGCCTCTCGACACCGAACAACTGCCACTCATCACCGCCTCTTTGGTTGCGGTGTTGGTGCCTGCTTTATTGATGATACCAATCTGCAAGATCTTTAAGCTCAACTTCAAAGCTTGGGCTCCGCCACACATGTTCCGCAACAGTGGCAACCTCGCGATTCCTCTGTTCACGTATACCTTTGGCGAGAGCGCATTAGCCCCTGCTGTACTGCTGTTTGTGGTATCGGCGTGTGTCCATATTAGTGTAGGTTTGGCGCTTCTAAGCGAAGGTAACCCGATCAAACAGATCCTCAAAATGCCGATATTCTTAGCGGCTGCATTAGCGATGACGCTCAACCTATCTGGCATTGCAGTGTGGAATCCAATCTACGAAGCCACATCGCTACTCGGCCAAGCAGCCGTGCCTATCATGCTGTTATCGCTGGGTTCGCAAATGGTAAACTTGAAGCTGAGTGGGCTCAAAGTTGGCTTGTTATGTACAGCGCAATCTTTGTTTACTGGTGCCATCGCCTTTACCATCATCTACCTCTTTATCCCACTGCCTACGCTGCATCTACAGATGATGGTACTGTTCACCATGCTGCCACCCGCCGTGATGAACTACCTGTTTGCAGAACGCTTCAATGTCGAACCGCCCAAGGTCGCATCTATGGTGTTGTTCGGCAACTTCCTGAGCGTGGTGACTTTGCCTATTTTGCTGTCGTTCGCGCTGTCTATGTCGAGTTAATTGTTTACGCACTTATCCAGTTTAAGCTCTGCCGTCACTTTAGTAAGGCGCAGAGCTATAGCAAAACAGACTAAGTAAGGACTCACATACCAGAAGAGGCTTTCTAGTGGCTGCTTCACCTGTGCTTCTCTGGTTTTTATGTATTGGTTTTTCTGCTTCTCATACTGACTCAACATACCATCCACCCACACCGCATCACTTTCAACCAGCGACACGCTCGGTGCAGGAACCGTAAATTCCGATGCGTTGGGTAACAAGGTAAAATCGACATCTTTGAACGTGATCGCCGTATTCAAATACCACAAACACGCTTCATGGTGCTGAGCGTGATTATCTAAAGAAGGCTGACCGGTGCAGGTATCACTTCTTAATTTATCCAAAGAAAACTGCTGAACCGATTCTAAAATCGCCACCGCTCTGGTTTGTTCTGTTTCAACCCAATCACCCGCTACTTTCGCACGAATCTCAGACACTGCACCCAGCATCCCGATACCCGCCAAGAACGGCCATAAATAATCCATGAGCTTCCACTTTCGACGGCTCAAATTGAACCCACACCAAATCGGAAGATGAAAAAGGAGCGTTAGCCCAAGCGATAGCAAAACGAAATTCAAAGAGCTAGAGAGCATGAGTTCGCTATCAAAGAAGTTCTTCATAATTAGAGACTTGCCTGTATAACAAAGAGAAATTTGATACTAAATTCGATATTTGAAAGGAGTGTAAGGGGAAAGTAAAAACAGCACAAAGAATTGGCGTTGGCGCTGCTTATTTAAGCAAGCAACTGCTTTTCCATTGGGATGCAGTCGAGGCTAATACCTCTAGGGGAGTGGTAAGTGGAAAATTCATCACCGATAAAACCACACGAACGATAAAACGTAGCGGCATTCAGGGTCGATTCTAACTTCATTAATGGCAAGTTGTGTTGAATCGCGAGCTCCTCTAAGAACTGCAACATCTGCTTCGCTGCGCCTTTTCCTGCAAAGTCAGGGTCCACAAAAATAGCATCAACCATACCGGTTTCAATGTTGATCTTACCGCTGCCAATCACTTGACCATCAACTTCTGAAACGTGGAAGGTTTCAACTACATCACTGATGAATCCATCAGACATTCCACCCTGCGTCCATATTGACAGCTGTTCTTCTGAGTAATAAGCCGAGCACTTCTCGACAATGGCACGGCTTCGAATATCGAAAATATCCTGAGCATCAGACTCAACTGCTTTTCTAATTGTAATCATAAGCCTACCTCAAGGAATCAATGGAAAATGTAAAGCCAGTCTGTGTCACTAACCCAATCTATCACAAGACGATTTGCTATTTCACCGCCAGCACATGCTCGATAAAGTCAGACTTCTTTTCACGGTACTCTTCTTGCGGCCAACCTTCACAAGACATTTTGAGGGTGTTGTATTGTTGAACTAATGCCGGATTCGCACGTAGCTTGTCACGAAACCTTAGAAAGCATTCGAACTCAGAACCATTGGCAACTACTTGCAAGGCCACGTCATGTCCTGATGTAGACTCCAACATGCACAGTTCCGGCGTTCTTAAGGTATCGAGTTTCTCATTGAAGCCGAGTGTTGTGATTCTCCCTATAACATCCTCAAGTTCGCCAAGCTCAACTCCAACGAAGATATCTAGATCGCCCTTAGACACGGCAAAAGGAATAGAAGAGGCGCCTACGTGCTCAACTCTCGCATTAGGGATTAGCGTTTTGATGTCACGTTCGTATCGGACAAACAGCTCGTTGCAAGCCGCTTGGTATTGTTCCGCGGGGTAAAATTTCATATATCCTTACTCGAATCACAAACTATTGAACACACCAATTGCTAACAGAAGCAACACGATGCTAATAGCTCCGATATAAGAGATTCTGGTTCGCTCTTTTTCAGTTGGAATCAATGGGGGGAAGCGCCCTAATGTGAATACTTTACAGACTATCCAGCCAGCTCCGTAACCAATGAACTCAATCAATATCGACTGAAACAGATACCTAAAGAATGAGCTCAATGCCCTAAAATACGCGACTATTAAGTCTTCCACTTTTTGTCCTAACCAAAGTCAATTTAGACTAAAAGTGCCATGGGTAGAGATTCATATCAAGTGTCTTATACAGGACTGTATATGTAAAAAACACTAATACGCGCGACGACTATAAATCCATTCCATATTGACTTAAGCAAACCTTAAAAGCATCGCGCTCACCAGTCGTATTTATCAATGCCGCTGCACTACTTTCCCACAACTCCACGTGACCGTTAGTTAGAACATCTGTACTAACAAGTAGCATTCTTCCACCAGCATAAGTTTCTACACGATAGCCATCTTTGCGAACCTGTTGCCTAGTATCTATATCAGTCAACATTGAATGTGACCGAAGGAAACCATCGTACACGCAGTTAGCAAACTCCAACACCGCACCTTTAGGAACCGTCCCACTCATCAACGATTCAAATTCTCCAGTGTCTAACCGTGTTGGTGCCGATGAACAACCGACCACGGAACTTAAAACTACAAAGGCCGTTATTAACTTCTTCATATAGTTACTCGTAAGTACACAATTTATACCTGACGAACTTTAATTTCATATGCACACTTAGTCACTAGCTAAATGATAATTCTGCATTTCCTTTGTTCAAAAACAAAAAGCCCCGGTTATAGGAACCGGGGAAACAGGGTGGGATGAGTTTGGCGCGTGCCCGTAAACCAAACTCTCCCCAAGCCTTACCTAAGACTCATGCTCTTAGGTGAAGGATTCACATCATTATTGAAGCGTAGCGCCTTGCTCTACCCAAGTGCCGATGAGTGCGCGTTCTTCGTCGGTCATTTGAGTCATGTTGCCGAGCGGCATCACCTTGGTTGTTACGGTTTGGGCAACAATCCTTGGGACGTTGGCTTTAATCTCTTCTGGGGTATCAAACATCACACCACCTGGCGCAGCAGCAAAAGCAGCGTGGCTCGGGGTTGATGAGTGACACACAGAACAGCGCTCTTGAATGACTTTGTTGATGGTTTCAAAGCTGACGCCTGCGCTAGCAGTTTGCATTGCGTGGTCTGCAGGTGCAGCTTGAGAACTAGTCGTTGAAGCGGTGTCGTTTGCAGCAAGTTCTTCTGTCGCTGATTCAGTTGCGCTGACTTGCACTTCTTGAACGGCTGGTGCTTGCACAACCGGAGTCATCTGTTTTTTCGCGTAAGGTGAGGTCACAAACGCAAGCGTGATCATACCCAATGCTGCTACTGGTATTGTCCATGCAAACTTCTGACTACCATGACGGGTGTTGAAGTAGTGACGCACCAAGATACTGAAGATCGCTAAACCAGCAAGGATCAACCAGTTGTATTCCGAGCCGTAAGTGCTTGGGAAGTGGTTACTGATCATGATGAACAACACTGGCAATGTCATGTAGTTGTTGTGACGAGAACGCAGTAGGCCTTTCGCTGGCAGTGCCGGATCCGGTTCACGCTTCTCTTCAATCGCTTTCACCAAGTTGCGTTGTGCAGGCATGATAACCCGGAATACGTTACCCACCATGATGGTACCAATAATGGCACCCACGTGGATATAAGCACCACGACCACTGAACACTTGAGTTAGGCCATATGTCGCAGCAACAAGCAACACAAACAGCACTACGCCAAGCAGTACGGGGGTTTTACCTAATGGTGAGTCACACAATAGGTCATAGATAAACCAACCAGCAACGAATGAACCAATACCAATCGCGATTGCCGTTGTTGAATCAAGGCCAGAGCCCGGTGCAATCAGGTAGATTTCAGCGTTAAGGTAGTAAACCACACCCAATAGACACACACCGGTGATCCACGTGAAGTAGGCTTCCCATTTGAACCAGTGCAGGTGCTCTGGCATTTCTGGTGGCGCAAGTTTGTACTTCTCTAGGTGATAAATACCACCGCCGTGAATCGCCCATAAGTCGCCTGAAAGGCCCGTTTTAGGGTTAACTCGGTTAAGGTTGTTCTCTAACCAAACAAAGTAAAATGATGCGCCTATCCACGCAACACCAACAATCATGTGAGCCCAGCGTATTGCTAAATTCAACCATTCTGTAATATGCGGATCCATAATAAACTCCTGTATCACAACGCTTTAGCTAAGCGTTGCTCTTCCTTATTGTCGTCCGTTGGCAAGTCGTCCAAATGCAATGCCACGCGATCGCTGTCGAAATAAACTTCGTCACAGTTGTGCCCTTCGCCGCCTCTATCGACGATCAAGAACTGGTCTTGATCGGTAAGCGCAAGAACTGGGTGATGCCACACCCCTTTGTGATAGTTCACTCCTTGACGGCCATTGCTCAAGAAAGCTCGGCTATTGGCTAATGTTGGATCGTCGCCTTTTGGCGCAACAACAATTAAATAGGGTTGACCAAGTAATGGAATGAATGCCTGAGAGCCAAGTGGATGACGCTCTAACATTTTGATGGTCAGTGGGTAGCTCAACGGTGTGGCTTGGAAGATGCTGATGATCGCTTCTCCGTCTTGGTCTTGCACATCCGTTATCGCTAGCTTGTGGTAGCGACGTGTTGATCCACTGTTGATCATGAAGAAATCACTATTATCGGACTCGATAACATCGCCAAACTCGGCAAAAGCCTGCTTGGTTAACGGTTCGATGGATAAACGACGTATTCCATTACTCATACTCATTTCCTTACCTATTTCGCTTTCGTACCAAACAGACGCAAACGGCTGATACCACCATCTGGGAATATGTTTGCACGTACGTGGGTAATCGCACCAAGGTCGTTTACCTCAGAAATGAATTCGTGAATTTCGTGTGCTTGCAGCTTTTGTGCAGGTAACAATTCACGCCAGAATAGGCTTTGTGTTTCTACTTGGTCGTCGGTACCACCTTTCACGTAAGCCGCTTGAATTGAGCAGCTATCAGGGTAGTTACCTTTGAAGTGAGCTGTGTCCACTACGATACGTTCGATGTTACCTGGGTGGCCTAGTGCCACGATAACCCAGTCGTTACCCGGTGTACGACGACGTGCTGTTTCCCAGCCATCACCCATGTTTTCACCGCGGCCAGGGCCTAAGATGTTGGCTTTGTTGCCGTAGTGCTCGTCGCTACATGCGAGTGCTCGGCCACCGTGTTCAACGGCTGCTAGGTCGACTTGTTGCTGAGAATCTATTGCGTCCCAATCCACACTTGGTCGACCATAAACACGTAAGCGTGCGACACCGCCATCTGGGTAGATGTTCAAACGTAGATGCGTAAATACTTGGTCACTTTCGATGGCTTCAAGATGATGATGATCACCTTGTAGTGCCATTGAAGGCAGAATTTCTTGCCACTCTGTTGAGTCAGTTGGCTCACCTTGTGGTGAATAACACGCGTCAATTGATGCCGAAGGTGGGAAATTACCTGTGAAGAATGAGGTATCAATATCAACGCCAGCAATGGTGCCAGCTAGGCCGAGGCGAACGACACAGTAGTCGTAACCTTCACCACGTTTACGTCTGCTTTCCCAACCGTCCATCCACTTGCCGTTATCGTCGTATAAGTCGTCTTTCCACTCTGGCGCTGCGTGGCTGAGAAGACGGCTTTTATCTGCGAAAAAATCGTCGGTTGCGAAGGTAGCTTCTGCGCCGAGTTTTTCGTCTGCAAGATTTATGTATTGTTCAAATGTTTGGGTCATGTCCGTGTAATCCTATCCAATTAATCAAGTAATAATAAAATGAGAACTCAGTGGCTTATTCGCTTATAAAGCATACTCTTAGCGCACTAAGACTGGGCTGAGATAGCTGTTAACTCCGTTAACTTACATATCCCAGAGACGAAACATCGCGATCTTGTTGATCTCTTGAATCGCCGTAGCAAACTCAGTTTCACTATCATTTCCTAATCGCATCTCGAACGACTCAAGAATTTGGTAACGATTGGCTCCCTTCACCGCCATGATAAAAGGGAAATTGAAGCGACTTTTGTAGCTGTTGTTGTAAGAAGTGAATTTTTCAAATTCTTCGGCGTTGCACTGGTCGATGCCCGCCCCCGCTTGTTCTTTGGTCGACGACTCTGTGAGTTCGCCGTTTACTGCTGCTCGACCGGCTAAATCCGGGTGAGCATTGATCAAAGCCAACTGTTTGCCTTGGTCTGCACTTAACAAAGTCGATGCCATTTTCAGATGAAGATTCTCGATATGGTCGTCTTCGGCATTCAAACCTTGGTCATACACTACTTCTGCAACCCACGGGCTGTGCTCGTAAACATCAGCGAAGTGAGCGACAAAGGTATCGCGGTCCATAGTTGTTGGTTGGCATGATCGAAATTCAGTCACGTTAAGCCTCCTTGCTTCACTGCTAATTCTGTTGTTGATGAACGTTGTTCGGTTGATATGGATGATGTTGGTGCCAGTGGTTGGCGATATCGATTCGACGACATAACCACACGCTGTCGTGTTCTTTGACGTAATCTAAGAAGCGTCTTAATGCAGCAATACGACCGGGGCGACCAATCAGACGACAATGCAACCCAACCGACATCATTTTCGGTGCGGTTTCGCCTTCCATATAAAGGGTGTCAAACGTGTCTTTCAGATATTGGAAGAACTGCTCACCCGAGTTAAAGCCTTGCGCTGTTGAAAAACGCATGTCGTTTACATCGAGTGTGTAAGGGATCACCAATTGCGGATGACCAGTCTCGGTGTGCCAATAAGGCAGGTCATCATCATAGGCATCGGAGTCGTAAAGAAAGCCGCCTTCTTCTGCCACTAAGCGACGAGTGTTCGGCCCAGTTCGACCCGTGTACCAACCTTGTGGGCGTTGACCCGTCACTTGTTGGATGATCTCAATCGCTTTGGTCATGTGGTCGCGCTCTTCAGACTCATCAATGTATTGATAGTCTATCCAGCGATAACCGTGACTACAGATTTCGTGGCCCGCTTCGACCATGGCTTTGGCAACATCTGGGTGACGCTCAATCGCCATTGCGACCGCAAAGACGGTCAGTGGGATTTCATATTCATCGAACAAGCGAAGAACACGCCATACACCCGCACGGCTACCATATTCATAGATGGATTCCATGCTCATGTGACGTTCGCCTTTGATCGGCTGTGCTGACGGGATCTCTGAAAGAAAAGCTTCAGACTCGTCGTCTCCATGTAACAAACAACGCTCACCGCCCTCTTCATAGTTCAATACAAAAGAAACCGCGACGCGCGCATTACCTGGCCATTGAGGGTTTGGAGGGTTAGCTCCGTAACCGATCAAATTTCTTGAATAATCCTTATTCATCCAAGTACTCCTAACATAAGTGGTTGGCTTAGCCGCTCTTTCATTGGTTCATCAAAATGAATCAATGAATGGATTTTCCAAAAACTGAGCAACCTTACCCCTGTACATTTATTGTATACAATTATTTATCTCAATGTAAAGATTTTGTTATTCAAGTTAATTTTCCTTATTCAAGCCATTTAAAAACAACACCTTAACAATACAATCCTCGACCAAAAACCAATAACCCACATCTAAAAAGCCAGAAAAAACGACTAAATAGTTAACATTTTTCCAACAATTCGCTTTACTAATTGTATACAGTTCGTACATAGTTAGTGATAACAAAGTGACCAGTTGCATTCTTTGCAGGGTCGAATTACACAGATAAACCACGGAACAGAGGAGCGCCAAAAGCGCTATTAAAGGACTATGGGAAGACTAACAACACACGTATTAGACACTACTCACGGCTTACCGGGTGCAGAGATCAAGGTCGAGCTTTATAAGGTCAACGAAGGCTCAACAGAAAAACTGGCTACGGTACTCACTAACTCCGATGGCCGAACCGATGCGCCGATTCTGGCAGGAAATGATTTCCGACCGGGGAAATACCAATTGGTGTTTTATGTCGCCGATTACTACAGAAGCAAAGGCGTGGAGCTGGATGGCGTGCCCTTCCTAGATGATGTGGTTATTCGCTTTGGTCTAGATGACCCAGACGCGCACTACCACGTTCCTCTTCTCGTCTCGCCTTACAGTTTCTCAACCTATCGGGGCAGTTAGTTCCGTGACCTAGAACTTCGAACTAGGCTCAACCGACAAATATTAAACAGATTGGTGCGTGCATCTAAAATGATGCGCGCTCACTAAACACGCTCATATAAAAATACTAACAACGTTATTAGTTAGAAGTTGTTGACTAAACAACAGATAACTAAAGAAATAACGGCTAGGAAAAAACCTTAAAACTTAATATTGAAATCTCGCTGTATTCAATAAATGGATCACAACATAAAAGGACTTGCTGACATGAGTGAGAGTAAAACAGAAATACTCAACCAAGATGCGAACAACGGAATTTTAGAGAAGTTTTTTAAAATTAAGGCCCACGGAAGTAGCGTAAAAAATGAGTTAGTCGGTGGTGTCACCACCTTCGCAACCATGGCTTACATCATCTTCGTTAACCCACAAATCATGGCCGCTTCAGGCATGGATTCAGGCGCGGTATTCGTCGCGACCTGTATTGGTGCTGCGATTGGTTGTTTGTTAATGGGGCTATTTGCGAACTGGCCTGTCGGACTTGCGCCGGGCATGGGCTTGAACGCCTTCTTCTCGTTCACAGTAGTAAGCGAAATGGGCTACAGCTGGGAAGTCGCGTTAGGTGCGGTGTTTATCTCCGGTATCTTGTTCGTCGGGATGAGCTTCTACAAAGTCCGCCAATGGATCATTGAAAGTATCCCAGTGAGTCTGCGTTACTCCATGACCGCGGGTGTTGGTTTGTTCTTAGGTCTGATTGGCTTAAAAACAGCAGGTATCGTCGTCGAAAACCCTGCAACTTTGGTATCACTAGGTGACTTCACTAAACCAGAAGCGCTACTGGCTGCTATCGCGTTCTTAATCATCGCGGTTCTCAGTGAGCGTAAAGTCTTTGGTGCGGTGTTAATCGGTATTTTGAGTGTAACGCTTGTCGGTATGATGCTTGGCTTAGTGCATTACAACGGCTTCTTCGCAGCGCCACCAAGTTTAGCGCCTACATTCTTAAAAATGGACATTATGGGTGCGCTAGATGTTTCGATGATCAGCGTTATCTTGGCTTTCCTTTTTGTAAACATGTTCGATACCGCGGGTACTTTGATGGGCGTGGCTGAGCGTGCAAACCTAACCAACCCAGAAACGGGTAAGATCGAAGGCCTGAGTAAAGCGCTGAAAGCTGACAGTATCTCAAGCGTGGCAGGTGCGTGTGTGGGTTGTCCGCCAGTAACCAGTTACGTAGAAAGTGCAGCGGGCGTTGCAGCAGGCGCACGAACTGGCCTATCGGCAATTGTGGTTGGTGTGTTGTTCTTAGCAGCGATTTTCCTATCGCCATTAGCAGGTATGATCCCCGCTTACGCAACGTCTGGTGCTCTTATTTACGTGGCATTCGTGATGATGAGCAGCATGCAGCACGTTGATTGGAAAGACTTCACCAACGGTGCACCTGCTGCCATTACCGCGTTAATGATGCCACTGACGTTCTCTATCGCGAATGGTATCGCACTGGGTTTCATTACCTACACAGTGCTGAAACTGGCGACAGGTAAAACAAAAGACGTATCAATTTCGATGTACTTCCTAGCGGCTATCTTCATCGCCAAGCTCGTGTTCATCGGCTAATCACCAAACGTAACTATCGCTTGGCCTGTTCGCAGGCCGAGCTATCAAGAAACAGGTTACAACAACATTTTTAAGAAAAAGCTAATTGTGCTAATCAGCGGAACGCACAAGCAATCCGTTCCTTTAGTGCACCTTTTTTATGACCCTACGCAGTTTGTAGAAGTCATTATTTGACCGCCAATCGCCTGTAAACGTAAACGCAGGCAGAGGAATATCAAATGAAACTTCTGTACACCCTAAATGAAAGACCGCCTCATGGGCTAACCCTCCTACTCGCACTGCAACACATGCTCGCCTCGATTGGTGGCATCGTCGCTGTTCCCCTTATTGTCGGCGCTTCTATCGGCTTGCCTAATACAGAGATCGTCTCACTGATCAATGCTGCGCTATTGGCGTCAGGTATTGTGACCGTCGCTCAATGTCTCGGTTTTGGCCCTGTTGGCATTCGACTGCCTGTGGTGATGGGTTCGAGCTTTGCCTTTTTAGGTGTCGCTATCTCGATTGGTAACGAAGGTGGCGTCGCCGCCATTATGGGCTCAGCGCTTATCGGCTCATTCGTGGTAATTGGTGCCAGCTTCTACATGGACAAGGTTCGAAAGCTGTTCCCGACCGTGGTAAGTGGTGTGGTGGTTACCTTAATCGGTTTAACCATTTTACCGGTTGCCATGAACTGGGTCGGAGACTCCCCTGCCAACACGGAACAATTCGCCACACTACCTAAACTGTTTCTAGCCCTTGTATCGTTAGGCATCGTAGTCGGCGTATCGGTTTACTGTAAAGGCGCGGTTGCTGCTTCAGCTATCGTGATTGGTTTAGCGGGCGGTTACATTGTGGCGCTATCGCTTGGCATGGTCGATCTCGAGCAAATCAGTTCTGCCGCTTGGGTTGGTGGCCCAGAACCTTTCAAATACGGCTTCACCTTTTCTGCGAGTGCCATCATCAGTATGAGCTTGGTGTACATCGTGGTTATCGCTGAAGCAACGGGTGACTTCATGGCACTCGGTAACAACTGCCAAACCCAAGTATCCGGTAAAGATTTAAAACGTGGTCTTCTAGGCGATGGCCTTGGCAGTACCTTATCTTCAGTTTTAACGGCAATGCCACTGGCATCATTCAGTCAAAACGTCGGTATTGTGGGTATCACAGGTGTAGCGAGTCGTTATGTAGTGGCTGCAACTGGTGGTTTGTTGATTTTAGGTGGTTTATTCCCGAAATTAGCTGCCATTGCCGTCACAATACCTAAGCCTGTTCTAGGTGGTGTGGGCTTTGTGATGTTCGGTATGATTGCTTACGCGGGTATCCGCATGTTGATCAAGGCCGCAGACACCAAGCGAAATGCCTTGGTAATCTGTGTCGGTTTAGCGTCAGGTTTAGCTGTAACTTTCGAACCACGATTGTTGCAACACTTGCCACATGATTTGGCGAATTTTCTTCACTCAGGCATCACTACCGGTACTATTATGACGGTATTACTGAACCTTATTCTGCCGAAATCTTCACGAGCAGAAGAGCAAGAAGCGTTAGCCGAGAGCCAAGCGCAAGTTGAGTTAGAAATGAAAGAACAAGCTGAAGAAGCGCTTCAAGCAGACGAGCAATTAGAGATTCAACAAGCAAGCACAGAAGCAGACGTTCAAGCGGCATCAGATACCCCTGAGCCCAAAGCGAACTAACTGGTTCACTGACTAACGTAAAACCGATTTCCGTAGGATCAGGGCTGATTAGAGCATTGAACGTTTTAACGCCCTGATTCGAATTTATCTTTTAACTACAAATACCAAATAAAGACCCTCTTCCCTGAAAAGGCTGAGATGGCTAAGGACTACTATGAATGGAAACCATCTGGATTAAGAATCCTCTCGCAATCTACACTGGCTCACTTGCTGATGCAGAAGGCGGAATTGTCATTAAAGGCAATACAATCATTGAGCTGGTTGGTAGACACAAAGAACCGACCTTACCCGTAGATTACAGCGTCGACGCCTCTCGTCATGTTGTGACTCCTGGGCTTATCAATGCGCACCACCACTTCTATCAAACCCTAACGCGTGCCTACCCTGGCGCACTCAATAAAGAACTCTTCCATTGGCTACAAAGCCTCTATCCAGTTTGGGCCAACCTCGATTCGGAGATGATGAGCCTTGCCACAGAGTTGGCGCTGGTCGAGTTAATGATGTCGGGTTGTACCACTGCGTCAGACCATCATTACTTGCTGCCAAACGGACTAGAACACGCCATCGATTTACAAGTCGAGGCCGCAGAGAAACTGGGTGTAAGGGCGATATTCACTCGCGGTTCTATGAGCCTAGGGGAAGATGACGGTGGGTTACCGCCACGACACACCATTCAAACCGAACAAACCATCATTGATGACAGCCAACGCTTGATTCGTGATTACCACCAGCGTGATGAAGGCGCGATGATTCAAATCGCACTCGCGCCTTGTTCACCGTTCTCAGTCACCACCGACCTCATGAAAGAGACCGCCAAGATCAGTGAGCGTCAAAACGTGATGATGCACACTCACCTATGTGAAACGCTCGATGAAGAAGACTTCTGTATCAAGAAGTTTGGCCTGCGCCCTGTCGATTATCTAGAAGATGTGGGCTGGCTCAACGAACGCACTTGGCTTGCACACGGCATTCACTTCAATCCAGAAGAGATCAAACGATTGGGCAAAGCAGGCATTGGCATCAGCCACTGCCCTACTTCCAACATGATGTTGGCTTCTGGTATTTGTAAGAACAACGATCTTGAAGCCGCTGGCGTAAAAGTCGGTCTTGGCGTGGATGGTTCAGCCTCGAATGACGGCTCAAATATGATTGCCGAAGTACGCATGGCGATGTATCTACAACGCCTGCAATATGGCTCGGCCAACGTTTCACACTTCGATGCACTGCGTTGGGCTACATCAGGCTCTGCTGCAGCAATGGGCAGAACGGATATCGGTACGCTAGAAGTTGGCAAACAAGCTGACATCGCGATGTTCAAGCTCGACGATATTCGATTCTCTGGTAGCCACGACCCACTGGCTGCATTGCTACTCTGCGGTGCGCAACAAGCGGATAAAGTGATGGTAGCCGGCAAATGGCGAGTTAACGATGGTGCTGTGATTGGCGTAGACATGGAGCAACTGATGCACCGCCACCACGCTGCGGCGATGAAGCTCGGTAAGTTGGCGATGAATAACTAGAGTTTCGATATTTTGGATTCACCGGAAAGCAAAAGGCCGACGTGATGTCGGCCTTTCTTGCTTATTCATTCTATTCGATTTTTAGAATCCGCTTGACGTCCTAATCTATCAAGCTCTTAGACTTAATCGCTTTCTTAGAAAGCTCTTTAGCGAACTCAGTGATGTCTGCTTCGAACTCATCGACGCTTTGGCGGATGTCATCCAGTTGAACTGTCTGCATCACTCGGTTTTCCATTACGATTTGGCCGTTAACAATCGTGGTGTCGATATTGCTTGGGTTCGCTTGGTAAACCAAAGTCGCGTATGGGTCGTAATTAGGCATCATGTTCGCCGATTGTGTCTCTACAATCACGATATCCGCCTTCTTACCCACTTCAAGAGAACCAATTTGATCTTCCATGTGTAGGGCTTTTGCACCACCTAAGGTTGCCATTTCAATAACCTGTTCAGGGATCATAATGGTGCGGTCTGAATGCTTTAAGCGCTGCATATTAGCTGCGTAACTTAGGGTGCGCATGATATCGACTTGGTTTGAGCTCATTGGGCCGTCTGTTCCCAAGCCAATACGCATGTCAGCACGGTACATCTCCCACGCAGGTGCAATGCCTGTCGCTCCTTTGGCGTTCGCCATTGGGTTGTATGAGATACCTGCATCTGCTTGTTTCAATAGCTTTTGGTCATTCTCTGAAAGGTGGATACCGTGAGCAATCACAACACGCTCATCAAGTACGCCGATTTCATCCATGTATTCAACTGGCGATGTCGCTTTGGTTTCGTCTTTGATGCGCTTTTCTTCATTCGGGAATTCAGCAACGTGAATCAACACAGGCACATCGTATTGAGCAGACAGTTTATTGATTTCTTGCAGCTTATCTTTGCTAACTGTGTACACCGCATGTGGTGCATAAGCAGGTGTGATTAACTCATCGTTTTTGTATTGTTCGATAAAACCCTTCGCATAATCAATTCCACCGTAAGGTTCTTTGGCATCGACCACCGGGAACTTAATCACGGTTTCGCCGAGCACGGCGCGTAAGCCGACTTCTTTGGTCGCCTTGGCCATTTCATCCATGTGGTAATACATATCGGCATAAGTGGTTACACCGCTTTGTGCTAATTCGATAGAGCCAAGCTTAGTTGCGTTGTAAATCAGTTCACGGCTTAGCTTTTCGGCTTCTAGAGGGAAGAAGTAAGCGAACAAGCGGTTCGAAATACCCTCTTCCCCTAAGCCACGAAACGCAATCATAGGTAAATGGTTGTGCGCGTTCACCATGCCTGGCATAACGACTCCGTCTTGAGCATCAATCACCTTTTCAGCGCGATATTGAGTGATCAAATCCTCGTTACCAACTGCGATAATCTGGTCGTTTTTCACTACCACAACACCATCTTCAATCACATCCATTTCTGAATTGATGGTGAGAACCTGTCCGTTGGTGATGATCAGATCTGCGTTGTATGTTTGCGTCGCGACTGTTGAACCGCAACCTGCAAGCAGAACTGCGCTGATGGTGCATGCCAAGCTTTTAAGCGTCATTGCTAAACCTTAATGTTGTGCGTGTAATATTGTTAGCGGCTTCATCTATAAGTTTCCAGCTTTTCGCTTTTCGCTTTTCGCTTTTCGCTTTTCGCTTTTCGCTTTTCAGAAGAGTAAGTGCCGCCAATTTTCGCGATACTATAACCTGTCATTTAAATAAAATGGCATACCTAATCGAACCGAATTCAAGATAAATGAGTTATTGCACAACGGGTCACAAAAAGTGGCTTTACGCTTGTCGTCGCTCATGTGCAAAAACGAAAAAGGCCTGCAATCGCAGACCTAAATAAACGTTCAAACAACGTTAGCCTTTCACACCACACCCTTTAATCACCAGCTGAGTGATAAACTCAGCGGCATCAGCATAGTCTTTATCATCGAGCTGTTCTTTCTGCATCACGCTGCAAATCTGCCAGCCAAAATCGGCGTAGGTTTGAGTGGCCGCCCAAATGGTGAACATCAGGTGGTGTGCAGGAACATCGTCCATTAAGCCTTGCGCCGACCATGTCGAGAACTTATCAAGAATCATCTGGGATTGCGTATACAGCTCGTCACCAATCTCTTTTGGTAGCACTTTCGCACCCGACATCACTTCATTGGCAAATACCTTAGAAGCATGTGGATGGTCGCGAGAAATGATCAGCTTGGTTTGAATATATTGAGACAAGGCTTCAACAGGGTCGCTGAGCTCTTCAATCGGACGAGATGCTTCTAGCAAGGGCTGAGTGACGGTTTCAAGCACAGCGTTGTAGAGCTTATCTTTTGAGCTGAAGTAATAGAATACGTTGGGTTTGGGAATGTCGGCCGCTTTCGCGATATCGGCCATTTTTGTTGCGGCATAACCATGAGTGGCGAATTGTTCACACGCGACTTCGATGATTAAATCTTGATTCTTTTGTCTGATCCTAGACATATTGCATCCTTTACAGCTCGTTACTGAAATCATAGTAATCAACGTGCTTCATTAGTCCAGAAGATAATTTCAGAACTCAAGGTCACCGCATTGATAACAATAAAATGGCCGCTCTATTTGTTAAGAAGCGACCATTCCATACTGTGTTTTTGAACTGTTCAAATTAAAGAATCAATATCGCGCGGAAGTCATTCACATTAGTTAGCGTCGGCCCCGTGGTAAGAAGCACATCGACTTGCTTGAAAAAATCGTAGCTGTTGTTGGCATCGAGATAGTCTTGTGCTTTAAGCGACAGGCTCGAACCTTGCTGCCATGTTTGTGGGGTAATCCACGCACCCGCATTGTCTTCCACGCCATCAATCCCGTCGGTATCAGCAGCCAATGCAAATATGTTGTCTTGGCCTTTGAGTTCGTTATATAGGCTCAACAAGAACTCACAGTTACGCCCACCGCGACCATTGCCTTTAACGGTTACCGTGGTTTCGCCGCCAGAAAGTATCACGCAAGGCGTCTCAAATGGGTGCTTATGATTGGCCACTTGCTTAGCCAGCGCAGCGTGAACCTTCGCGACATCTCGCGCTTCCCCCTCTATGCAATCACTCAACACATAAGCCGGAATGCCTAAGCCTTCAGCTTCTGCAGCAGCGGATTCCAATGCAGACATTGGTGTCGCGATAATATGGTGCTCGGCGTTTTTCCAGCACTCATCATCCGGCTTTACCGTTTCTGACTCTGGGTTGTTCAACCATTCGAATGCCGAAGGTGGTGTTTCAATTCGATAGCGTTCCAGTATTGCCATCGCATCAAAACGGGTGGTGGTGTCTGGTACGGTCGGACCCGATGCAATCACACTAATATCGTCTCCCGGCACATCTGAAATCGCCAGTGACACGACTCGTGCTGGGTAAGCAGCTTTCGCTAATCGCCCACCTTTGATAGAAGATAAATGCTTACGAACGCAGTTCATCTCATCAATGGCGGCGCCTGATTTGAGCAACGCCTTATTAATTTGTTGCTTCTCTGCCAAGCTGATGTCGCCGCCGGGCAAGCTTAGTAAAGCAGAGCCACCGCCAGACAGTAGGCAAATCACCGTATCGTCAGCACTCAAGCCACTCACCAATTGCAGCATACGCTGGCTTACTTCTAACCCCATCGCATCTGGTACTGGGTGAGCCGCTTCAATCACCTCAATGTGTTCGCAAGGTGCGGTGTGCTCATAACGAGTCACCACTAAGCCTTCAAGATCACGCAGTGCAAGGTCTTGTTGTTTCTTTGCCTGCCAAACCGCTTCAAGCTCTGCTGCCATTGACGCGGCCGCTTTTCCTGCTCCTATCACCACAGTTCGCCCAGCTTGATTAGCAGAGCGGTAAAAAATATCTTGAGGAAGAAAAGGTTCGATGTGATTTTTAGGTAGCGCCTGATTAACAGCACTTGAGAAAAGGGTTTGCAGAAACTGCTTAGCATCAATGTCCATCAGCCACTCCTTAGTTGACGGAGAAAAAAAGAACCCCAATACAAGGCGAAAGGGTGCCTGCTAAGATCAAGTTGGAAAGGAACAACTTCAACCTTTGCCTCGTATCAGGAACGCGTATAAAAGGAGACGAAACTACGCGATTTATAAACAAACTGTTGGGCTACGAATCGATAGCAGCCCTAATTAATTAACGGATAATCGGTTGATTGACTAACCACTAAACGGACAAACCGTTAACTAGATTAACGAATCGAGTGGTCAGAACGTTTCTCAATCGCTTGGATAAGCGCAGAGTGGTCCCAACCTTCACCGCCCATTTCGGCACACTCGCCAAACAACTCCTGAGCATTCGCCGTATTCGGCAGTGCGACCCCTAGCTCTTGTGCGCCCGTTAGCGCTAAGTTCAGATCTTTCTGGTGAAGCGAGATCCTAAAGCCCGGGTCGAATGTGCCTTCAACCATGCGCTCGCCGTGCACTTCCAATATCTTAGAGTTAGCAAAGCCGCCCAATAGAGCCTGACGAACGCGTGCTGGATCGGCACCGGCTTTTGAAGCAAATACCAAGGCTTCAGACACCGCTTCGATATTCAGAGCAACGATGATCTGGTTAGCCACTTTACACGTTTGACCTGCACCGTTATCACCCACCAGCGTGATGTTCTTACCCATGATTTCAAATAGCGGACGGGCTTTATCAAAGGCGTCTTGCTCACCGCCCACCATGATAGTCAGCGCCGCATTGATAGCGCCTACTTCGCCACCTGATACCGGAGCATCAAGGTATGACGCACCACCTTCGTTGATACGCGCTGCAATAGCTTTAGTCGCGATGGGTGAGATAGAACTCATATCGATAACCAGCTTGCCCGTCGCCCCACCAGCAGTAAGACCTTGCTCGACACCGTTATCACCAAACAGCACCTCTTCTACTTGAGGGGTGTTAGGCACCATTAAGATAATGATATCCGCCGCCTCTGCCGCTTCTGCGGGTGAATGGCAGACCGTTGCGCCTGCTGCCACAAGATCGGCAGGTGCTGCATTAAAGTGATCCGACAGAATCAAATCGTGACCTGCTTTTTGAAGGTTACTCGCCATAGGTTTCCCCATGATGCCAGTTCCGATAAATGCAATTTTAGACATGTTGTTCTCCTTAACGTTTGAGGGTTACCAGACGTAATTAACGGTACTGGTGTAGCCAACCAAGGCCTTCTGTCGTTGTTGTTTTCGGCTTGTATTCGCAGCCAACCCACCCTTGATAGCCAAGTTCATCAAGATAATTGAGCACGAATGGGTAATTGATTTCTCCCGTCCCCGGTTCGTGTCGACCTGGATTGTCAGCCAGTTGAACGTGTGCGATTTGGCCAATGTTTTGCTGCATGGTCGGCGTAAGATCGCCTTCCATAATTTGCATGTGATAAATATCGTATTGGATAGAAAGGTTATCGCTCCCTACCTCTTTGATGATCGCTTTGGCTTGCTCTGTGGTGTTCAAGAAGAAGCCCGGAATATCACGGGTGTTGATCGCTTCTATCACTAAGCTGATTCCTTCTGCTGCTAGCGCGTTTGCCGCGTAATGCAGGTTAATCACAAACGCTGATTGCGCATCTTGTTGGGTCACACCTTGCGGAACAATCCCGGCCAAGCAATTCACTTGAGTACAACCGAGCGCTTTTGCGTAAGCGATAGCTTTAGGTACACCCGCTTGAAACTCTTCAACTCGTGCAGGGTCGACCGCGATACCACGGTCGCCAGCGTCCCAATCACCCGCAGGCAAGTTAAATAGCACTTGCTCTAGGTTATTAGCATCGAGCTTTACTTTGATTGCCTGAGCATCAAAGGCGTAAGGAAAAAGGTATTCCACACCTTGAAAGCCCGCTTCTGCGGCAGCTTCAAAGCGATCCATAAAATCAACTTCCGTGAATAACATTGACAAGTTTGCTGCAAATTTTGCCATGACTCTGTCCTTATTCTTTATCTGTAAAAATCTGGTTATTTGTAGTAAAGCCGCGCTCTATTGGAGGCTTTCCGTAGAGCTAAACCTCAGCTCTACGGATACACATTACTTAATGATTACTTGTACGCTAGCGCCGTTGGAGCATCGCCGCGGCTTTCGGCAAGTGGCTCAAATTCGTTAATAGCGTTGATCTCAACGCCCATCGCTATGTTGGTTACTCGCTCAAGAATCAGCTCAACAACAACAGGTACTTTATGCTTGTTCATCAGCTCTTTTGCTTGCTCAAACGCTGCTGCAATTTGGTCTGGCTCGCGAACTCGAATCGCCTTACAACCAAGGCCTTCAACAACTGCCACATGGTCAACACCGTAGCCTTCAAGCTCTGGCGCATTCTGGTTATCAAATGCCAATTGCACACAGTAATCGATATCAAATTGACGCTGTGCTTGGCGAATCAAACCTAGGTATGAGTTGTTCACTAACACATGAATGTATGGCAAGTTGAACTGCGCACCTACTGCCAGTTCTTCGATCATGAATTGGAAATCATAATCACCAGAGATAGCAACGATATCGCGATTTGGATCGGCAGCTCGTACGCCCAATGCAGCGGGTGTAGTCCAACCTAGCGGGCCTGCTTGACCACAGTTGATCCAGTTACGAGGCTTATAAACATGCAGGAACTGAGCGGCGGCGATTTGCGATAAACCAATGGTGCTCACATAACAAGTGTCACGACCAAATGCCTTGTTCATCTCTTCATAAACACGCATCGGTTTCATTGGTGCTTCGTCGAAATTGGTTTTACGCAGCATGGTCGATTTGCGTTCCTGACACTCACTTGCCCAAGCATTTCGGTTCGGCAACTTGCCTGCATCACGCCACTCTTGCGCCACTTCGATCATTAGCTCTAGTGCTGCTTTCGCATCAGAAACAATGCCTAAATCTGGACAAAACACGCGGCCGATTTGGGTTGGTTCAATGTCCACATGTACGAACTTTCGGCCTTCGGTGTAAACATCCACAGAGCCGGTATGACGATTTGCCCAGCGGTTACCGACACCAAACACAAAGTCAGAGTTGAGCATGGTTTCGTTACCGTAACGATGGGACGTTTGTAGCCCCACCATGCCCGCCATTAAGTCATGATCATCCGGGATCGATCCCCAACCCATTAAGGTTGGAATCACAGGAACACCAGTGATCTCGGCAAACTGTTGCAACAATTCGGACGCGCCAGCGTTAATCACGCCACCACCCGATACAATCAACGGTTTTTCCGATTGAGACATCATAGTTAACGCTTTCTCAACCTGCGCGCGAGTTGCTTGTGGTTTGTAAGGTTCTAGCGGTTCATAGGTATCGATATCAAATTCAATTTCAGCCAGCTGAACATCAATCGGTAGATCAATCAGGATTGGACCCGGGCGACCCGAACGCATCAAATGAAAGGCTTTTTGGAATGCGCGTGGCACTTGTGCAGGTTCCAGCACCGTAGTCGCCCACTTAGTCACAGGCTTAGCGATGGATTCAATGTCGACCGCTTGGAAATCTTCTTTGTGAAGACGAGCACGTGGCGCTTGGCCTGTGATGCATAGAATTGGGATCGAATCTGCAGACGCCGAATAAAGCCCCGTGATCATGTCCGTACCCGCAGGACCAGAAGTACCAATACACACACCTATATTGCCTTGATTGGTACGCGTGTACCCTTCAGCCATATGGGATGCACCCTCTACATGACGAGCTAAGACGTGGTCGATTCCTCCGAGCTTTTTCATAGCCGCATACATAGGGTTAATTGCTGCGCCGGGAACACCAAATGCGATGTCTACACCTTCACGTTTAAGCACCTCTACCGCTGCTTCAATCGCTTTCATAATTGCCATTCGAACCTCCAGTTCAGATTGTATACAATTAAACTAACTTTTGTGTACTATGAACCATCCTCGCTATTTATCAACCCCAAAATGAAACAATTTCGTTACATCACACTGCCATTCTGAGTAAGCACCCACCCTGAAAAGCTTACAATTCATTGCTTTACATAAAATATCTTTACGTGAAAATAAATCACAAAAAGACCAAATGATAAACAAATGTTAAATACCCTTTGCTTGTTTACAATTTATGCAATATAAATATCCTTAAAAAGAGCATTTTGTATACAAAGTGACATCGTATTGTTCAAAGGAGACAACAATGATGAATGACGTAAAAGAGAGAGAAGAAGTACAGTGTATGCAGGTACTCGGGAATATGGACAACTCCGAGTACAAAGAGATCTTGTCTAAAGATGCATTAAAATTCTTAGAAGCTCTCGTCAATAAGTTTGGAGATCGCCGTCATGCCCTGCTAAGTGACCGCGACGTAAAACAAGCTCAATATGACGAGGGTGAGTTACCCAATTTCAGAAAAGACACCATTTCCATTCGTCAGAATAAAGAGTGGAAGGTAGCAACGCCTCCAACAGAGCTACTCGATCGCCGCGTAGAGATCACCGGCCCTATCGAAAGAAAGATGGTGATCAACGCGCTAAACTCAGGCGCGAAAGTCTTCATGTGTTGCTTTGAGGATGCGTCTTCCCCAACTTGGGCCAATATGGTCGAAGGGCAAATCAACCTAAGAGATGCCAACCTTGGCACCATTAGTTACTTCGATGAGAAAAAGCAGAAGCGTTACCAGTTAAACGACGATCCTGCACTGCTGATTGCCCGCCCACGAGGGATTCACCTTCCAGAGCAGTCCATTCAATTCAACAATCAGCCTATCGGCGGTTGCTTGATGGACTTCGCCTTGTACTTTTTCCACAACTATCAATCACGTGCACGACAAGGTTTAGGGGTTTACTACTACATTCCAAAACTTGAAAGCATGGAAGAAGCACAATGGTGGGACGATATTTTCAGCTTCACCGAAAACTATTTCCATGTACCAAAAGGCACCATTCGCGCGACAGTATTGATCGAAACGCTACCAGCCGTGTTCCAGATGGAAGAGATCTTGTATGCAATGCGTGATCACATCGTGGCAATGAACTGCGGTCGTTGGGATTACATTTTCAGCTACATCAAAACGCTGAAGAACCATAAAGACCGCATCCTGCCAGATCGTCACGGAATCGGCATGGACCAAGAATTCCTCAACGCCTATAGCCAACTGTTGGTGCGTACTTGTCACGCTCGTGGTGCACTGGCGATGGGTGGTATGTCAGCCTTTATTCCAGCGAAAGACCCGCAAGAGATGGCGCGAGTGACGGCCAAAGTCATTGAAGATAAACAGAGAGAGTCTCAAAACGGACACGATGGCACTTGGGTCGCGCACCCTGCACTGGTTGATTTAGCGATGTCGATCTTCGATAAGCACCTCGATGGCAAAGTAAACCAAATGGACTTCCAAAGCTCAGACCATGTGATCAATGCAGACTCTCTGCTAAAACCTTGTGAAGGCAGCCGCGACGAAGCGGGCGTTCGTAAGAATATCCGCATCGCGCTGTATTACATCGAAGCTTGGATTCAAGGCTACGGCTGTGTACCTATCTACGGCCTGATGGAAGATGCGGCGACCGCTGAGATCTCGAGAGCCAATATCTGGCAATGGATCCACCACGGGGTAACTCTCGATGATGGCCAAACCTTTACCAAATCACTATTCCACTCTTGGCTTTACCAAGAGCTGGACACCATAAAACATGAAGTCGGAGACTCACGCTATGCAGCAGGTCGATTTGAAGAGACAGCCGATCTTTTCTATCAACTTTCTACAGCCGAAGAGTTCGCTGCCTTCCTAACTTTACCCAGCTATGGGCTATTACAAGAGTCCAGTTAGGACTCTTGTACCGAGCTGAATCAGTCGATGATATTCACAACAAGAGTAATGTTCGGCTGACTTAGTTTGGTACATGGCCCCTTGAAAAACTAGGAGATAACATGGGAAGTTTGACTCTACAACAAGCGTTAACCATCATTGATGGCACCTTAAAAGCAGGAAACAAGATCCACACAGAACCTTTGACGGTCGCTGTCTTAGACAGTGGTGGCAAACTGATTTCTCTGCAACGTCAAGACGGCTCTAGCATGATGCGACCAGACATCGCGATCGCTAAAGCATGGGGAGCACTCGCACTGGGCTGTTCCTCTAGAAAACTCGCCCAAGATGCAGACAACCGACCAGCATTCATCTCCGCCGTAAACGTACTCGCACACGGAAACATGGTGCCAGTGCCAGGGGGTCTACTGATTCGAGATAAGGACAAAACGGTACTTGGCGCGATTGGTGTCAGCGGTGACATCTCAGACATCGACGAAAGCTGCGCCATTAATGGCATTGGTTGTGCTGAGCTGTTCAGTGACGAGATGCTGCAAGCTTAACTCGCCAATTCGCTGTACTTGAAGTTCTTAAACAAGAACAAAAAACCGAAGCTATTAGGCTTCGGTTTTTTATTGAATCTAAAGGAAGATCAGCAAAACTACTCGTACGCACTCAACCATGTTTTCAGAAGTTGGTTGGTGTTCTTCTTCTGACTCGCAGACAATGATTTAACCAGTTTTTTCTGCGTTTCGACATGCTCTGTCATCATTTGGTCAATCAGAATAAGACCGTCTTTGGTTAGCTGAACACTCACGCTGCGTCTGTCTTCTTTGCTGTGTTCACGACTGATTAGCCCTTTAGCTTCTAGCTTATCAAGGCGATTGGTCATCGCGCCAGATGTCAGCATCATGGATCCAATCAGTTCAGATGGCGTCAGTCGGTAAGGCTTTCCAGAACGTCGCAACGTCGCCAACACATCAAACTCACCCAGCTTCATGTCGTATTTTTTATGAAGCTCGGCAACTTGCGTCTCCATATACTTGGCAATACGCATAATCCGACCCATCATTGCCATAGGCTCAGTTTCTAGTTCGGGCTTTTCCTTTGCCCATTGCTCTACTACGCGGTCGATAGCATCCATTTGCAATCTCGCTCCGTTGTTAGTCTGATTACTTCAAACTAGTTTAACATAAAGATACTTTACAACCACTAGTTCTCAGTATACAGTTCACACAATAGTTATCTTAACGTAAAGATATTTCAGATGAACATATTATTAGCAATGATCCCCGCGTTCTTTTGGGGAACAACCTATGCAGTGACGCAATTTACGCTACAGGAGTGGCCACCATTATTATTGGGTGCTTTGCGTGCGTTACCTGCTGGTTTGTTATTGCTAGCAGTAAAACCAACACTGCCTAAAAAAGGCGAGTGGCAAATCATTTTCACACTAGGCCTTATCAATATTGCGACCTTCTTTGGCTTAATCTTCGTGATGGCGCTGACGCTACCTTCAGCAATCTCTGGCGTGGGCATGATCTCTGTACCTGTGTTCGCGATGATCTTCCACTGGGTAGTGAAAAAACAGCGCCCACATCTGATTCAAGCCCTTTCAGGTATTGGCTTGATCACCTTAGCGTGGATACTGTTTAACCCAAGCCAAATTGCTCTGAACCCAATCGGTTTAGGCGCAATGTTTGCCGCAATCATGTGTATTGTCATCGGCAGCAGCATTACCAAGTCACTGGGTAACCGCATGCACTGGTGGAAGGTACTCACGTGGCAACTGATTCTGGGAGGTACGATTTTGTCTATCGCGTCTGGCGTTCATGCATTCATCGACCCGCAGCCTTATGTTAATGCCGTGACTCATTTCGATACTCGTAATGCAATGGGATTAGTTTGGGTTATTGGGCTAAACACAGCGCTGGGATACGGCATGTATGTGTGGTTACTACAACGTATGTCAGTGGTTGATTTCACCTTCGGTGGTATTGCAAACCCAGTTGCAGGCATCGTGACCGGTATGGTGTTAATGGGTGAATCCTTCACTGCAGTCCAGTATTCACTAATGACCGGCATGATCGTGATGTCACTACTACCGCAGCTTATTCTGGCAGTAAGACAGTCCAAACAAGTTAAGCCTGTTACGCAGTAGACGCAACCTCTTAAACGTATTGATCAAAAACGCGCCTAATTGTAGGCGCGTTTTTTGTTGCTATGCTGATAGCAATAACCCAACAGCCATACTAGACGAGTTGATTACTTCCTGATCAAAATTAGACCTCACAAAGAACAATGACTTTACTCAGGCTATCTAAAGTGAATTTATTTTCTATAAAATAATTATATTAAAGATTTTATTCCTACAAAAAACTCAAATTAGAGATAAAAAGGCAAAACTTTTCTCCGACTACCTTTCTATACTGTGCCACGTCATTAAGGCGCCACAAGCCTATGATTTAAAATAATTATTAATGAGTAGTCACCATGAATTCGAAGTCGCTAACTATCTTGCTTTTTGTCTCTGTTTGCTTAATTTGGGGAACCACTTGGTTCGCTATGGAAGTAGCATTGCATTCTATCCCACCTATTTTTGCTACTGCGTTGCGCTTTTTACTTGCAGCACCTCTGCTTGCGGTATTGGCGAAAGTCTTCAACCAACCACTGCTGTTCCCTAAAGGTAAGCGCCAATGGCTGCTTATTGTTGCGCTGATGTATTTCGCGATTCCGTTTACGTTGATGATCTATGGTGAGCAATACATCTCTTCTGGTCTAGCGTCGATCATCTTCGCCAACATGCCAGTCGCTGTCATGCTGATGTCTGGCTTATTCTTAGGTCTACGATTGGCGAAACATCAAATCTTTGGTTTGATCACAGCTGTTGTGAGCCTATGTTTAATCCTTGGCAATGAAATGCAAATGGGTGGTGATGACTACCTTATTGGCACGGTTTGCTTAGGCCTTGCTGTTGCGATTCACGCAGTGATGTATGTGCTAGTTCAAAAGCACTGCAAAGGCATTGAAGTACTGACCTACAACGCCGTACCGAGCTTAATTGCCTCCCTATTCTTGTTCGCAGTTTCTGCAATGGGTGAAAGCGTTAATGTTGAATCCTTCACTTGGGATTCAATCTCAGCCGTGGTTTACCTAGGTTTTGTGGCGAGTGTTGGCGGCATTGTGGCTTACTTTAAATTAGGACAGGTTTCGACGCCGTTCCAAGCATCTATCTGCTTCTTAATCTTCCCTGTGGTTGCGCTACTGATCTCTTGCTACATCAATGGTGAGGTTCTATCTGAACAATCTCTGCTTATGATGATCCCTCTACTTTGTGGCATCTTGCTGACCAAGGCACCTAAGGGAATCTTCAAGCTACGCTCTTCTTTGAAAACAGTAAGTAGCAACTAGGCTAAGCTAGACTAATAATCTGTATATATAACCCTAGGGCTCGCAATGAGTCTCTAGGGTTTTATTTAGTTACCACTCCGACTTAAACCTCTCTCTCACTTCCAGCCGCATATAAACTCTGTTTACTCTACTTTCCGAAATTACGTGCATTAAAGCTAGCGTAACTGATTCGATCGTAGGTTGAATAATTAGAAAACTAAAGCCTTTGTAAAGTGCTAAACATCACGTTTATTGAAAAGTAATGTTGACAATTTAAATTTAGAATTAACGGGGATTAGTAATTATCCTACGGCTCAACTAATCAATAAACAGAGTTTCAGGTACTCATCAACACTTCGAGTTAATTTTCTACTTATGGAGGGTCACAATGACCAAAAAGTACATTTTTCTTATATTCACCGCCTTAAACTTATCTGCATGTGGAAGTGGTTCATCTCCATCATCAGACACTCACCAAGACAACTCTTCTCTGACCGTATCCCAATCAATTCAAGCTAAAAGCATACTTTTGGAATGGAATAAAATTGAAGGCATTAAACATTATAAGTTGATACGTTATAGACCCTCGACTCAAGGTTTAATTAGCGAAGTAGTTGACCCCTCTATCACTGGTACTTCATATAAACTAAAGATCGACCTCGTCGATTTTGATGCCGCTTCTTCTGATTATGAACTGTTAGCCTGCAAAGATAATGATTATTGTCTTGTTCAATCCCCACAATTTCAATTAAAGAATCTAGAACAAACTGTCATCCGCGTTAAAACATATCTTGACCATTCTGAGTGGAACAACGTTCGATTTGGCGAAGCTATAACTTGGCAAAATGACCATTTAATTGTCAATTCAGGTAAAGATACAACTCGCGTAGTTGATATTTACACAAAGCAGAAAAGTGGTAATTATGGTTATGATGAATACATAGCTAATAGTACGAGCTATAACACTGACGGACAAAAAACAACGAATAGTCTGGTGGGCATAGGTAACACTTTCGAAGACATGATGCTTGCAACATCTACGTGTTCGACGAAAAAAGAAGTGCTAGTTCATATTAACAAAATGCACCACGATAATAATGGGCGTCCAAAACTTTCGCTTAAAAATTACAGCGATTCAAGTGGGCAAGCTTTAGCTAGTTCAGGTGAAAATGGCGGTATCATCATCATGGGAGACCCCGAAAAAAATGATGCAGGGGAAGTCTCATTCTTCATCAATAAAGACCTCAACTTTCCAGCAGCTCCTGAATCGGGCATAAAAACTTTACGTCACCCTAATGAGTTGAAACTAAAGCGTCCAGATGACCTAGCTGTAGATGCAAGGTTCGGTGCTAGTGTCGCTATTGCACAAGACAACGTTTTAGTTGTTGGTGCTCCTATGGATTCAATGCGAAAAGGGACAGGAAGCGAAGTCCAACACGGTGGTGCTGTCTATGTATACCGTCTTAATCCCTCTCCAAACGAATACAATGATATTTGGCACTTAGAAACCATACTGAAATTACCTATTCCAACTGAGAACAGTGGTTATGGGTCTTCAGTGACTATAAATAAAGACGCAGATCTCATTCTTGTTGGAGCTCCGGGGATCGATCAAGTTTTGAGTTATAGATACGATTCACAAAAAGGGTTTTGGTCAAACGTCGATACAATAGATCCAGTAAAAGCGTTTAAGGGGCAAAAGTTTGGTACTGGTATTTCGCTTAGTGACAATGGTTATCTAGCGGTATCCGCCCCGCTTGCCCCATGGCGTGGATTTGGTTTTCATCACAGCTCTGATACCTTAGAAGTTGGTGGCGACCCAGATGGTGCTGTTTATATTTACCACCTAACTAGCTATGGTGATCGAGACTATGCATGGGAAGGGGTTTTTACGGGTGATAGTGTCAGTGGTGTAAAAGAAGAGTTCGGAAAATCAATGATGTTTAAACCCGGCACTGACGAGCTTGCTATCGGAGCACCTGGACATCCTTCTGATCCTCTTCTCGATTGGAGTGACAATTCTTGGAAAGACGCTGGAGCCGTGTACATTTTCTAAATCAGTAAAGTAACTGTACATCAGCTGAAAAGGTATGAGGAACCGAACTACAACCCTCACTTGAGAAAAGTAATTAATGGAATCAATAACGTAGATATTCACATCTAGGGTTTTATTGTGATTTATTAATTATTTTACGTTAGCGGATTATTTTACTGTTAATAAACTCGGTGACTTTACTTATACCCGTATCCATTGTTGATGGTATCAACCACTCTATAATTAATCAGAGCCAAGGTAAGTTATTATAAAGTTTTATTTAAAATACTATTAGTCACTAAAAAGTAGGAACATTGGAATGAGATCAGGTTATGAAAGTGAACTATCACTTATTTTTGGTGGTGAAGATATAAAAATGGATCGTATATTATTTCTGTTGGAAAGAATTCATCAGTATGAGAGAAGTCTATATTGGATGAAAATGAAATTTATGGTCTTCGGAATGATAATTCCCACAGTACTATCAATAGCTGCACTCTTTTTCTCGGTTATTAAATAAACCATTCACGTGTATTAACTTAGTCGTAAGGTCGAGTTTTCACTCGACCTATCACACTAAACTCAATTCAAAAATCGTGATTCGAACCCAACATACGATATTTGTCCATTTAGGCCGCTATACACATTCCTTTGAACAAGAGAACTGAAGCGAAAACTGCTTATTTTGTCTCGCGTTGATAAGGTATATCACACCTTACCTTACTGTTCGTAAATCCGAGTCTTCAAGTTCATCCGTTTAAAGCATATCGTTTCTCGACCATAAACTAGCACATAAAAAAAAGCTCCAATTGCGATATTGGAGCTTTTTATTTGTCTCTACCTAGCATTAACGCCAGCTAAACATTCGTACTTCATTACCTTCTTCAGGTGTCTTAGGAATGTTTAAAGACAACGCCAAAGAAACCGCCGCCATCGCAGCACCGATGTAGAAAACCGTTGCAGGGGACGACAACCAAATCACACCAAACACGACCGGAATAACGACTGCGGCAATATGGTTGATGGTGAAAGAGACACCAGCGGTTGATGCCATGTCTGCAGGGTCTGCGATTTTCTGGAAGTAAGTTTTGATCGCCAGCGCCAATGCAAAGAACAGGTGATCGATCACGTAAAGTGCCGCCGCCCATTCCGCGCTTTGCACCAAGCCATAACCGACAAACACACCAATCAAACCCACATACTCGAAGATCAACGCTTTGCGCTCGCCAACCACACCGATAAATCGACCAATGCGCTTCGCAAACAAGAAGTTAAACAGGTAGTTAACTAAGAACAACAATGTGACGTCGGCAGCTGAGTAACCAAACTTCTCTACCATCAAGAAGCCTGCAAACACGGTGAAGATTTGTCGTCTCGCGCCGCTCATAAACGTTAGCGCGTAGTAGAGCCAGTAACGCTTACGCAGTACCAACTTTTTATTCTGTGGCGTCTTGGTCTGAAACTCAGGGAAGCCAAAGGTCATCACCAAAACTAGAATAAAACCAATCCCGCCAGTAATACCGTACACCCAAGCAAAGTCGAGCTTCAGCTGTTCTAGCATCACCCAGATAGATCCGTAAGTGATTAAAGATGCCAGTGCGCCGACTGAGATCATCTTACCTAGCATCTCTGGCGCTTCTTCTTTGCTTAGCCATTGCAGTGACAAAGACTGCTTCAGCGTTTCAAAATAGTGGAAACCCGTCGACATCAAAATAGTGGTAAGCAAAAGGCCTGTCAGTGAAGGGAATAAACCGGTAATCGCGGTGCCCACAGTGAGCATCGCCAACGATATCAACATGAAGCGTTGCTCACGAATGAAGGCTAAAACAAACACCACAGTAAACGCTAAGAAGCCCGGAATCTCACGCACACTTTGCAGCAAGCCTATATCTGCACCGTCAAAGTTCGCTTTCTCAATCACGAAGTTATTAAGCAAAGCCATCCAGCTCGAAAACGCGATCGGTACAACAATCGAAATCAGTAATAAAAAGTTTTGCGGCGTTTTCCAGCTCGCGGTTCTATCGAACATTGACGGACTCCTGTTCGTCTAATTGAGTGAGCACTCGTAAGGTCAGCAGCTCAGTATAATAGTTAATCTTCCAATGCTCCGGGCTCCAGCCTTTTACGAAGCGTTGGAAATCGGCCCACGCCACGTAAAACATGGGTCGCCATGCGGCTTCTACCTCATCGAACGAAAGGTGTGGCTGATAGTACGCCAATGCTTCTTTCAAGTAGTGGAAGTAAGCATCCAGGACTTCTGATTCAAGCTCTGCGCAATCTTGCGGCCTCACAGCACTGCTCATGAACAAGGCCACGTCTTTCATCGCACAGCCGTGGCCCACATATTGGAAATCGACCGCAGCCGCGCGCTCGCTTTCAGAATCAAAACAAAAATTAGCGAGCTTAGCATCGCCATGGACTAAGGTTTGATATGGACATTCTTTTAATAAACGATCGATGTGCTTGGCCTGATTCTTCAATGGCAAATCAGCTAAGGCATTGAGCTCATCAGGACGTGTATTTAGATGCCAATAAGTACCGACTTGCCACAATGATGATGACTGCTCTTGATTGATATTGATGTGCTTGGCGTGAAAGTTAGCGAGCCATTTAAGGCAAGCATCGCGTTGTTTTTGCTCTTCTCGTGTGTAACTAGATACCTGATAGTCAGAAGCAGCAAGCACATCAAACTGAGAGGTTAACGGAAAACCTATATCCGCTAAGTCTTGCATCACAATCAGCCACTCATTCTCTTTTAGTTCACATTGCAGCCCAACAGGTGCTGGGCAGCGCTCATCCCATTGTTGGGTGAACGACTGATACCAAGCCGTTTCCACTTGGTAAGAGTGTACCTTTCGTTGGTGAGAGAGTTTGGTGTTCCACCCTTTAGGATGTTCGGCTTTATCTGGCAACGCGACATGTTTAACAATCACACTCTTGAGTTCAACACAGCTTGCTTGAGAAAAGACTAAGCGAACTAACTCGCCATATCCACCCCACAGGCGTTGAATCACTTGGACATCAAACCCTTCATGCCCCCCCAACGAGGTCGCAATTTTTTGATAAAGCTCATTTTGATAAGACTCTTGTTGATAAAGCTCTGGCTGATTTTGACTTGAACTCGCTTCAGGTTGAGCTCGATTATTCGATGATATTGATTGAGACATATTACTCGTTATTATGCTTTATCGGATAGAAGATGTGACCACTGTGGCTGCCTGTTCATGTAATGCACTACGTAACTACACACCGGAACAATTTTAAAACCCGCCTGTTCAATTTCAGGCAATACCGACTCCATCATCA
The DNA here is from genome assembly GCF_023161755.1 of Vibrio sp. 1CM23M. Classification (NCBI taxonomy): domain Bacteria; kingdom Pseudomonadati; phylum Pseudomonadota; class Gammaproteobacteria; order Vibrionales; family Vibrionaceae; genus Vibrio; species Vibrio sp. 1CM23M. Next base: position 1,066,742 of record NZ_JALNTR010000001.1, on the reverse strand, counting down.
CCTTACCAAAGCCCTTGCCTTGCAGTTCATCAGGAATGCGTGTCGACGTGATATGTAGTACATCTCCGTCCTTTTGATACTTAACGACGGCGAACTGGTTGGGTTCTAGCTCTACCGTGATCTGGTTCACTTCTTGATCCCATTTTACTGCCTGCATTCTCAACTCCTGCAAATAATTGATACGACAAACAATAAAAGTTTGAAGTATGAGTTCCTTGTAATAGACTAACGCAAGTGCATATAAATAAAACTAAGTACTTACAAACACAGCAAATAATTCAGTGCAATCGGCTTAATATAAAATCAGCAATGATAAAAAGCACTCTATAAAACTATGTGAGTACGTTCACTAAATGTAGCACGTAATAACCCCTTGTTAGCAAGTTACCAATATAACTAACAGACGCATGTTGGCGCATGGAGAACATATAATGAACGCACCCCTGAAGAAGCCTTTGGAGCATAATCAGGCACTTCAAGACCCTCGTAATCGCACTATTTCCACCATCAATAGCACTGATGCACTGGCCATGATTGAGCACGGCAGTGAGCTGACATTAAATGTCTCGACTCCCGTTGGCACGAAGTTTCTCGCCACCACCAGGTTTATCGGAACGCACAGTGATAACTGTATTGTGGTTGAGGTTCCCGAGGTATCCAATGAAGATCTGAACTTTTTCTTTCAAGAAGGTTTTTGGATGACTGCTCGAGCGTATTCTCTGCGAGGTGAAGGCGCACTTATCCACTTTAGAAGCCAAATTCACCATAAGATTGGTGAACCCTTCCCTATTCTTGTGCTGTCTACACCAAGCACGATGCAAGTGACTCAGCTGCGTAAAGAGACACGCTATGAAGTGAATCTGGCTTCAAGAATCATCTTCAACGACCAGCGAGCAAACTGTGAGATAAGAGACTTATCGAAAAGTGGTTGTCGTTTCGTTACTTCGCCGACCTCCCGTGCGATTCAGATTGCCGATCGAGTGTCTATTGAGATAACCCCTGAGAACTACAATGGCCCATTGATTCCGCCATTAAGAGGCATCGTCTGTAATCTGCAGAAATCGACGCACTACGCTCGATACGGTGTCGAATTTGATGATATTGGCCGAGCTAACGCCAAACACTTATTGGCAAAACTGAAGTTCGATGGCACCAAGCTCTGCTTGCGAAATGGGTAACGCCTTTAAGACGCGACTTTCACCGAATACAGCAAGCTGACCAAATACAGATAGCTCACTAGCGAACCAAATCGTAACCAACAAAAAAGCCATCGACTCTATAATCGATGGCTTTTGCGTTTTGACTGTTTATCTGTTTGTTTAGCTATTTTAACTATCTATTTAGCTATTAAACTTTGTATCTAGATTTTCAGCTATTTACGCAGTGCGTTCAGCTTCGCTTGGGCGATACCAAAGATAGTATCAATTGGATAGCTACCCTCATCACTTGCTTCACCAGCGGCTTTGCCTGTGAACAATTCAATCGCTTCTGTTACATGGTCAATCGCCCAGATATTAAACTCGCCCTTTTCAACCGCTTTCACGATATCGCTACGCAGCATCAGGTTGTGAACATTTGAACGTGGGATGATCACCCCTTGTTCGTTTGAACGCCCTTTGATTTCACACACATCAAAGAAACCTTCAATTTTCTCGTTCACTCCACCAATTGGCTGAGACTCACCAAACTGGTTCATCGAGCCTGTAATCGCGATGTCTTGACGGTTTGGCTGCTTAGAAAACGCTGACACCACCGCACAGAACTCGGCCATACTCGCACTGTCACCATCGACGCCACCATACGATTGTTCGAAGGTGATGTTAGTGGTGAGCGGTACTTTCGCTGTCTTACCAAACACAGAAGAAAGGTAAGCCGACAAGATCATCACACCTTTCGAGTGAATACTGCCACCTAGGTCAACGTTTCTTTCAATATCAATAACTTCACCATCACCATAAGCGGTGGTAGCCGTGATTCGGTTTGGCGCACCAAACATATGATCGGTTGTGCTGAGTACAGACAGCGCATTCACTTGCCCAACCGCTTCACCGTCCACATGAATCAGCGTTGTACCGTTGGTGAAGGTTTCCATTACGCTGTCTTGCAATCGTCCAACACGCATCTGTTGGTTAGATAACGCTTGGTCAACGTGTGTTGCACGAATCAGGTTCGATTTTGAGCCTCTCGCCACATAGTTTGACTCACGAAGCAGATTAGCAATGTGTGCCGAGTGCAGAGACAATTTACCTTGGTCACCCGCCTGACGAGAACTGTGCTCGATGATGCGAGCAATCGCTTTGCGGTCACAATGCAACATGTTGTTGTCGTGCACAATACTTGAAATAAAGCGCGCGTAATGCATTTCAGAATCCGCGGTGCGCTTCATCTCATCTTCAAAGTCGGCTGTCACACGGAACAGTTCACCAAACTCCGCATCGTAATGTTGCAGCAGCTGGTAAGTTCGGTAGTCGCCAAACAGGATGATCTTAACGTCCAATGGAATCGGTTCAGGATCAAGCGATACCGCCCCCGTTAGGGTCACCTCTTTTTCTAATGAAGTGAAACTCAATTGACGTGAACGCAGCGCTCGTTTCAAGCCTTCCCAAACGTACGGCTGCTCAAGTACCTTCACCGCATCCATCAGCAATACGCCACCGTTGGCTCTGTGTAAGCTACCTGCGCGAATCAATGAGAAGTCAGTAAAGACAGTGCCCTTGAACGTTGCCGTTTCTACATAGCCAAACAGAGAGTGATAATTTGGATTCTCTTCCACCACGATCGGCAGAGTCTCCTCCTTTTGGCTCACAATCACGTTAACTTTGTAGCGACGCGGCATTTTCTTATCCAAAGAAGCGGTTGCAACTTCGGCTTGCTCAGTGCTCTCTTCTAAGAAGATATCAGCGTTGTCGACAATGTCTTTACGCAGTGCCGTTAGGTACTTTTTGATGTCTGGATATTGGCTGTAATCCTTCTTCAATTGCTTGATGAAGTGAGTGATCACATCTCGCGCCGTATCATCATTCAGCTTTTGAATTTTCTCAGTGTACGTCTCTTCAAGTTCCGTCAGTTCACGAGAAATGGTTCGTAGGCCGACTTCCAATCCATCAATAGTTTTATCAAATTGATCTTGTTCTTCCGGCGAAAGCAGATCGAAGCTCTCTTCGGTATGAAGATCATCACCATTCATGGCCACAAACTGGTAATCACCCTGAGTGGTGATCGTCAGGTTAATGCCCTTGTCTTTGGCTTCTTGGCTAATGCTTTCTAACGCGGCTTGTTGCTTAGCTGCCAGTTGATTCTTAAGCCTGTCAGCACGGCTAAAGTACATCTCGTTATCAAACGCTAGAGGCATACCTTTCAGCAGTTTACGCATCAATTTTTCAATATCTTGCTTTAAGCTGCTGCCAACGCCACGCGGCAATTTCAGTACCTTAGGTGTACGAATATCTTCAAAGTTCGCGATATAACACCAATCAAAAAGCTCCTGCACTTCTTGAGGGTGACGGTTCAGATAGCGCAAGATCATGGTGCGTTTACCCAGACCATTTCGCCCTATCGCATAAATGTTGTAACCCTTTTCCTTGATTGACATCGCGAACTCAACGGCTTTTTGTGCCCGTTCCTGCCCGACGATTTCGTCAATTGGAGCCAGTTCTTTGGTCGACTTACATGGTAGCTTGTCTAAATCCGCCACCTGATACAGCTGTTCTGTATTGAGTCTTTGCATCGCCATCGCCGCCTCCTTAGTCCTTCATTACTTGGGTGTAGATAAAATCAGTGTAGATGTAATTTCCTACAAATTTAGTGACTTACGCTACACAGCTGTTCAACTGAACAAATAACACACAATTTAAGCCATTTTTGGGAATAGCTCGTCATTTAATTCACCAACTTAACGTGTGAATGATTTTAATTTGCAATTGATAATAAATATCATTAACATTTTCAGATATTATAAATTGAGGATGTGGATATGGAAATTGAACGATGCTGGATGCACTACCTAAAAGCTGAACAGTTAATGGAACAAGGTCACTGGCCTGAAGCACAGCGCCTGTATGGTGATGTTCTAACCTCACTTCCTCATCACATCCAAGATGCAGCATACCAAAGCGATATTAAGCCTTGCCAATTTGCCTGCCTGCTTGCCGGGTTGAGAGACGCAAGTGTCGCTCAATCAGAGATACTCAACCGATTAGGTCAGCATCAACAAGCCTTCGATACCTTGAATCAATCTTACGCTCTGATGCAATTTATCTCTCTGGAGAACACTGAGCTGATTCAACGTACCTTTGGGTTATTGGAAAAGCAGAGCGAAGATTTGCTCAATCACCTGATCGCTTTTTGTAGCGCTCAGCGCAGTTCGCATTGGATGCTCGAACTAGAACAAATTCAACGTGCTCATCACCATTTTGGGCAACTTAAAACAACGTCAGAAGTTCAATCTTCACCTAATGTCTTAAATTGATAAGGATATATCATGTCGGACCGGGCCATACTTAAAGTCAATAACCTCTCCGTTAGCTTCACAACCAATGATGGAATCATTGATGCGGTCAAAAAGGTTAACTTTACCCTTAACTCAAGCGAAACCTTGGCCATTGTTGGTGAATCAGGTTCAGGTAAATCCGTCTCTTCCAACGCGCTTATGCGTTTGCTTCCTGATAACGCGATTATTGATCAGCAATCAAACATCGAGTTTGAGGGGCAATCGATTCTTGGCAAGACTGAGCGAGAGATGCAGTCAATTCGTGGCGATAGAATCGGCATGATCTTTCAGGAGCCGATGACCTCTCTCAATCCTTACCTTCGTGTTGGCATTCAAGTGGCAGAAGCCATTATGTGTCACCGTAATGTATCGAAATCAAAAGCAAAACAGCGCGTACTAGAGCTCTTCAATCTGGTTCATTTACCAATGCCAGAACAGGCTTACACCAAGTACCCGCATGAATTTTCGGGTGGTCAGTTACAGCGCATCATGATCGCAATGGCACTGATCAATGAACCGGATATTCTAATTGCCGATGAACCCACCACCGCATTGGATGTGACTGTTCAGGCGGAAGTACTTTCTCTTATCAAAGAGATTCAAGGCAAAATGGGTATGGCGATTTTGTTCATCACCCATGACCTAGGCGTCGTGAAACACTTTGCCGACCGTGTACTCGTCATGTGTAAAGGGGAATTGGTTGAAGAAGGGCAAACGCAAGAGCTGTTCGATAACCCTAAGCACGACTACACGCGCATGCTGATTAACTCGATTCCGAAAGGCGCTAAGGTTCCTGTTGAAGCGACAGCCCCAGAGTTATTGTGCGCTGACGACATCAGAGTTCAGTTCTTGGTCAAATCACACTTTATCAAGAGTAAAAGCCAGTACTTCGAAGCCGTAAAAGGCATTTCGTTGAATCTTAAGCAAGGCGAAACGCTAGGCATTGTTGGTGAATCTGGATCAGGTAAATCGACCCTTGGACGTGCATTAATCGGCTTGCTGCCAAGCAGCGGACGCATCGTTTACAAAGGCCAAGACGTCAGCTTATTGAACGACAAAGAACGTCACAAGCTTAAGAAAGATGTTCAGATGGTGTTCCAAGACCCTTATGGTTCTTTATCACCACGGATGACGGTTGGGGAGATCATCACCGAAGGCTTAACGGTGCATCAACCTCATCTATCCAAGAAAGAGAGATTAGAAAGAGCTCGCAAAGCGTTGATTGAGGTTCGTTTAGAGCCAAACTCAATTAACCGCTATCCGCATGAGTTCTCTGGAGGACAAAGACAACGTATCGCGATTGCTCGCGCGCTGATTCTTGAACCTTCTTTTATTTTGCTGGACGAACCAACTTCGGCACTCGATCGCTCAGTACAACTGACCGTGATTGACCTACTCAAAGACATTCAAGCCAAGCACAATATCGGCTTCCTGTTCATCAGCCACGACCTTTCGGTAGTAAAAGCACTGTCGGATCGCGTACTGGTGATGCAGAAGGGCGAAGTGATGGAAGAAGGGTCTGCAGAAGAGATTTTCAATACGCCGAAAAACGACTACACCAAGAAACTGATCGCAGCCTCATTCGACTTAGAAAATAAATCGAAAAAAAATGCCGCATAAAGGGAACTAATCAATATTAACAGCGTCTTAAAAGTACATTCTGAATAATCTCCTAATGGATTGAACTCTAGAATGGATATAGCAAGACTGGTTTGGCCGCCAAAAGAAAAATGTCGCATGGATGCGACATTTTTCGTTTCTGGCGTATATGAAAAGCCAACTCAGTGATTCGTGCCGATGATTATGAAGGTTTGCTAAAATTGACGGACTATAAACAGGGTTAGCTGGTAATCAAGTCATAGTCGCAGAGCGGCTTCGTTCATCTCGTTTTTGGACTGAAATGAGTTTCGGAGAACCAAGTATTAGCAAATCACGAATTAGCACAAATATGGAAAGCCACTAAGCTCACTGTCCAGTATTGTTTTCACACAAATCTGACATTGATGGATGCCATAAGCTATCGATATAAACATCAATATATTGTATTATTATATCCGTATTTATACTTATTAGGATTTTCTATGTTGATTCACGAATTTTCGAATAAGGACGTTACCGCTGAGCATGTAATTTTAGCTCAAGCAATACTAGCAGGGACTGCTCAAGGTGATAAAAGTAAAGCACAGCGCTTTATGATTTTTGTAAATGAGATTCCCGATGCGCCGACTGTGCAAAGCCTGATTCCATGCTTTAGTCAACTTATGAAGCGCTTTAAAGCCAGCTGACATTCAGAATACGTTACACAGGGATGTGTAATTAAGATCACCAATTCCCCCCCTAACCACTACCTACTTTTAAACACGGTTCTGGACAGAACCTTGTTACGAAAGGAACAACACTAATCTCATTGACATAAGAATATGCATGGAAACCCCTATCTTATTGGCCAGTTTGATGAACCACTACACTTTTAAATGGATACTCTTCTTTATTCACAATAAACGGACGTTGCTTTGTATTGGTGATATCCGCATTGCATAAAACTGGGTCTGGTGTCACTTCATAGGTGACTGACTCAGAGTCTGTAGCTGCGAGCTTTCTTAGTGCATCAATCGACATTTTTACTCCGGAATTAAATTCAAATCTTATTATCTCGTCAGTACAATAAGAGAAGGTAGACACATCCCATTAAGTGCCAAACTGACTATAATAGGTATTTTAGCACCTACTTCCATGGTTATTATTTCTAAATAATCAATTATAAATTGACTGTATCACTCTATTTCAATGGAATGGAAGACGCCATACTTCACCAAAACCAGCTACGCTTATGCTGGGCGTCATATCGAAGTCAATTTTCCATTACGGAGTAAAATCATGCACTTAAACTTAACATCAGTACTTTTGGGACTGTCCTTATTCTTTATTCATGCAAGTCAGGCTGCCTCTCTGTCCCCTCAATGGGAGCTATCAGGTTTTTCCGGGCCAGAATCAGTGTATGTGTCTCCCGAGCACCAGTGGGTCTATGTCACAAATATTAATGGAGAACAAAACGGCTTTATCAGCAAGCTATCCAAAGATGGACAACTAAACCAACTAAAGTGGGTTGATGGATTAGGAATGCCAACCGGTATGGGAATGTTTCAAAACAACCTTTATGTTGCAGATGGCAAAAAAGTACACATTATTGATGTAGCAACAGGACACATTCTCCAGAGTATCGAAGCAAAAGATGCCGTTATGCTTAACGACCTGACCATTAGTCATTCAGGGCAGGTATTTGTAGGGGATATAGCATCAGGAAAAATCTACACCCTCGTTGAAGGCGAGCTTGTTGTATGGCTGGAAAACGAGAACCTACCACATCCTAACGGATTACTGGTTCAGGGAAATACACTGATTGTCGCTAACATGGCAAGCAAACTGGCTCAACAATTTGAACCAGACGAGTTCGGCTCGGTTTACAAAATTGACCTCGCGAGTAAGTCTGTAACATTAATGAATACCAGTTACCGCCTTGGTGGCTTAGATGGCGTAACTGAGCATAATGGCTCACTCATTGTCAGCCATTTCCCTGCGGGTGAAATCTATCAAATTACAGATAAAGAGCGCACTCTTTTAGGTACAGTAGATATTAGTGCTGCGGATATCAGTGTTGATGATAGTACTGATACCCTATTTATCCCGTTTTTATTTAAAGGCAAAGTAGCTTCTTATAAGATCACTAATAACTAAGCGGATAAAAGACATGAACAGAAGGGATGTATTAAAAGTCACGGCTGCTACGGCTCTGGGTGCGGCAGCGACATTAAGCAGCAATTCGGTATTGGCTCAGTCTGGCGCAGAAGATACAAGCACAAAATTTAAGAATATTATTGTTACCAGAGATAAGGGCATCCTTATATTACGCATCAATAAGCTTCCTCGAAATGAAGTGTCACAAGCAACCTTGAATGAACTTAATATCGGTATTGATATTGCTGCAAAGGACAAGTCAATTGGTGCCATTGTCGTAACAGGAACAGAGAATGTTTTTTCAGCAGGTGCCGGATCTGATGCCTTGCAGGAACAGACAGCAGGAATGCCAACCCATGCATCACTTGCTCATCAGGTCTTCAACAGAATAGAAAGTTTTCCAAAGCCTATCATAGCTGCGATTAATGGGTATAGCGGAGGTGGAGGTAATGAGTTGGCATTAGCTTGTGATATACGTATTGCAGGAAAAAGCGCCAAGTTCAGCCAACCAGAGCTTCAGGTAGGGCTTATCCCAGGCTTTGGTGGTATGCAAAGACTACGTCGTTATATCGGGCTCGGAAAGGCCATGGATATGATGATCACCGGTCGTGTGATAGAGGCAGATGAAGCACTCTCATTGGGGTTAGTAACATCGGTTGTTGCTGATACGCAGGTATTGGAAACCGCTGTATTGATGGGTAAAAAGCTAATTGAAGATGTAAATGCACCTGCTTTAGCAATCTTTAAAGAGCGTATGGCGGCATCTTATAGTGAGCCTTTCGCCACGGCATTGAAAAATGATCAGCTTGCATTTGATCGTGTAGTGGTGACAGAAGAAGCACACGAGGCACTGCAACGTTTTATTGCTAAACAAAAAGGTTAAATGGCTTTTTAACCTAATGATTAATGCATTAGAATCAAGACACTGATGCATTTTGCTTTTTGAAAGTTGACGGAAATCATATGGATATTGCTACTCGCCTTGACCTATTTCTTGACATTGTCTATCAGGGATCCTTTGCTAAAGCTGCTGAACTAAGGCATATGGACAGAGCAGTGGTGACTAAACAGTTTAAGATACTGGAAGATACGCTGGGCGTTAGGTTGCTCAATCGAACCACACGCTCACTATCTTTGACAGATGCGGGACGAGAAATCTTAAAGCAAGCCAACGTTATCCGAAATGAGATAAATAAAACTCAGCGTTTGGCGGAATCCTTCCACACCGAACCACGGGGGCTATTGCGGATAACCAGTTACGTCTCGTTTGGAAATCTGTATCTCCAGAAAGCCATTAACCTCTTTATGAAAAAGTATCCGGATACCTATATCCAGCTATCACTAGACGATAGACTGGCAGATATAGTTGGAGAAAAATTCGATATTGCCTTTAGGCTGGAGTCTCCTAAAGATTCAACAAACATCGCTAAAAAACTTGCTTCAACGAAACTGGTTATTCTTGCCTCACCGGATTTTATTGAGGAGCACGGTAACCCGAAAACGCTTAAAGAGCTTGTTGCTTTACCTGCGATTACCTACTCAAATGGACCTTTTACATTTGATAAGTTGGAAATGGCGGCTTCCGGCCAAAGCAAAGCAGAAAAGTACAGTATCAATGGACGTTTCAAAGCGAACAGCGTTGATTCTCTCATCAGCGCCACTCAGGCTGGACTTGGCTACTCTGTCGCAGATTTATCTGTACTTAAGTCCAATATCAAAGATCTAGGGCTTATTCCTATACTACAAAACTACCGATTTCCCAGCGATTTTGGGGCTCTATATGCCGTTTATCCACACAGAAATCAGACACCGTTAGTTAAAAAATTTATCGAAACCGTGCAAGAAGTCATTGGCACACCGCCAGTTTGGGAAAACTATCTAGAGAACTATTCTTCTATGTACATCTAATGACGCTTACATTGGCCATTTCATTTGAAGGTTCGCAGAAATGCATACCTATTCACTCCCAAAGTAATGGTGTAGACACCTATTTTGCTCAAAAGTGAGAGTTTTTCTGTCACGCTCTTTCTGCGTGTAACCATAAGCAAAAGTACGGTAATTTCAGTGGCACCATCTGCCACTAAGTAATCGTGCTAAAGCAGAAAGGGGCAGAAGTGTTTTAGCTTACCTGCCCCAGATTGAACAGTGTGAAGGCACAAATATCAGCTATGAGGATTGCTTTACTCAGCGGCATTCCGGCCATGGTTCGCATTGACATCAATACGAACCATCACGGGCGAACCACCTTGAGGCTTTTCTTGAAATTAACGATACAAAGACTTGGTTGACTCTCTGACGATTAAGTCAATCGGTGGCAGTCGAGCTTCATGTCGCTCGCCAGATAACAAGTTCAAGATCGACTGAGCACACACCTCGCCAATCTCTTCAATTGGCTGCCTTAATGTTGTTAACGCGGGTGTGAAATACTTCGACGTTGGCAAGTCATCAAACCCAATAACTGACACATCTTCTGGCACTTTATAACCGTGATCGTGTAGCGCCTTAATCGCCCCGTAAGCGGTTTGGTCATTGGCTGCAAATAGAGCGGAAAAATGAACTTTCGACTCGATTAATTCAACGGTCTTCTCATAGCCAATTTCACTACTGAAGTCACCTTGTTTGACGAGTTTTGGCATCACTTTAATCCCCGCCTCTTGAAGGGCTTTCTTATAGCCTTCAAAGCGATTTCCTGCATCAGGCTGGCTTGATAACCCCTTGATGTGAGCAATATTCACATGTCCTTGTTGCAGTAAATGTAGGGTTGCCATATAGCCACCCAACACGTTGTCGATATTGATGGAGCGAACATTATTCTCAACAAAATCGTAACCAACCATCACGATAGGGATGTCTTGTGCATACTTAGCAATCTCTTCCTGAGTAATGCTTCCTGTCACGATGATCATTCCATCCACGTTACTTTTCGCCAGATACTCCAACGCGTGCATTTCTAGCTTTTTCTGCCAATGCCCTGTTGCGATCACTAATGAATAGCCTTGAGCGATCAGCGTTTTTTCCATGTCGTTGAGGATACGACTGGTGTAGGGGCTATCAGGGTGTTGCACCAAGACACCAATAGTGAGCGAGCGTCGGTTGGTGTTTTCTTGCATTTGGAAGTTAGGTTTGTAGCCCGTGTCTTTAATGGCTTGCTCAATGTTTTGGCTTTTATCATCCGACACATAAGTGGTTCGATTAAGGAAGCGAGACACGGTACTGGGAGAAACACCAGCCAGTCTTGCCACATCGTATACTGTTGTTTTTTTTGTTTTAGTGCGCATCTCGATACCCTAATCAAGTGACATTCGGGGAGCTTTAAGCTCCCCATCAGTTTCAACCTGCATACCACTGCTTTAGCTGAAAATCGTGTCATTAAGTTAATACAAGTAGGCGAAGATCATCCCCGGTCTAAAGTAGCGACCAGCCGTGTATTTCAAGCCAGTACTCAGTAACCATTTGTGCAAGCCAGCCAGCTTTTCTAGCGGGATTTCACCGCTCAACATTTTAACAAAATTATCAGTATCTTTCGTCAATGTTGGGTTGACACGACCGTCAGACAGCACACAGTTTTGATATTTAAGTACACTTAGCCAGTTTTTCGCATCATTTTGCGACAATTTAAATGCTTCTATAAGATCGTTCTCATTGACAGACACAGAGCAATTGAAGCCCTCTGGCGCTGCAAATGGAATTTTCGAATAGTCATACAGCGCGGTATACACGGTATCCATCAATGTTTCTGCTTGCTGTGATTTGCCCGCTAAACTCAACGCTGTTGCGACACTAAATTGCACACCAATCCACACATCTTGTGCCTGAAAAGCCTCATGTGGTGAACCGTCTGCCAATGTCATATTCGCAACACCCAGCTTAGGGCTGTTGATCTCAAAGTTATGTTTATAAACATAGTCCAATGCGCGTTGAATACGCTCTTGCGGGAAAATGCCCTCTAAGCCAATCAGCTTGAGATAGCTGTCTGCAAGCAGTGCATCACCAAAGCTGTTGTCTGAATCTGGTACTAGTTCTAGATATTCTTGAGTAAAGGCTTGAGGCGCGGTCTCACTCAGCAAGCGTTTCTTAGAGACTCTTTGAGATACCTTATTGATGTTAATGGAGGTATCCGTCTCATTGAGATAGGCATTGAGCGTATTCTTGTCAGCAATCGTATCACCCGTCAAAGTCAGGCCTAAGGTTTCCAGGTTTTGGTAGCCTTCGCCCGTTAGATGCTTGGCTTGAACTGGCGTCACGAAGAAATGGTAGTAGCCCTCTTTGTCATCCCACAAGCTTTGCTCAACTGTTGCTAATGCCTTTTTCGAACGTGTTAGGTAATCCGAACCCAGATCGTTTTCGCCCATCAATTGTGCAAGTTCACTCGCGGCTTGAAGGCCAGCAACCCAAAGGCTCGCGCAGTAAATTGAAATACCATGAGAAGCCAGGTTATCAAAGGTATCGTCTGTGCCTCGGGTGAGCGGTAAATCATCTCCTTCAGCAATCAAGTTCGATAAGAAGTCGATGCTCTCAGTGACAGCCTGCCAGCACTCTTCAACCACAGAGATATCTTGTGTCTTTTGATAGTGGCGGTACACCATAAGAATGTATTTCGGCGCCAAGTCCTTCCATTCCTTAACATTGTGCCAGCTATACGCATCAGGCTGAATGTCGAACGGGCTGCCCAAATCATGGATTACCGCGCCTCGAATGGCACGTACGCCTTGGTATTTGTCATCAATCAATTCGGCATTAGGCGTCGCTTCGTATTCCCAGTAGCGGCGCTGAGTGAAATCTTCGGCCAAAATGGCTTTCGAGAACTCTTTCATCACGCATCCATCAAGCTCAGGCAGCAGATAAAGCAGCGAGAACGAACCGTAGAAGTACACATCCAAAGAATTAAAGAATGGGTAATCGACACACTCTTTCACCAAGAACTTATCTTCTTTATCCCATACCGTTGATTCGGCTAGGAAAGACAATGAATTCATCGCCATCGTCGCATAGCGCAGTGCCGATTCAGGCTGTAATATTTTGCGTTGAGCTTGCTCTAAGAAGGCCGTTTGTTGCGCGACGATCTGTTGCTCAATGGTTTCGAGTTTTGGCAACATGTCTTCTAACATCGGCAGAGCCGGTTGCGTTTGCGGGTAGAATTGCGTGTAAGCCTTGTCTGAATGCCAGCCATTAAGCATGACTTTGCTGTGAGCCATCACTTGAGCAAAACGCAGATCAACAGACTCACCCGCTTCCAATTCAACCTGAACCACAACCAATGCGCTCAACGCTTCACGCCCTGTGTAAATTCCTGTTTGGAATTCAGCGTTGGTACGGCCTGTTTTCAGTGCGAACTCTGTTTGTTCCGCTGTCTTAGAGCTATAAAGCGTTGGCTTGACAGAAATCGAAACCTTGCCAGATTCTGTCAGTTGATTATCCGCTTGAACACCAAACACCACTTCACCTTCAATATCGCTTTGATAAGGCGATTGGCTGGTCAGTTGAACGCCAGTAAAGCTGCGACTTTCACCCTTTAAGTTAACCGTTTGATGCTGCTGAGCAATTGGGTTTTGAGACAAGGTACACGCCGAATCTTGAATGCCATCACGACCTTTTTGATAGGTTGAGCCAATCAAGTTTTGTAGCGGCTGAGCAAGCGTAATCACACGTGTTTGCGATGAATCATTGGTTAATTCAAAGTGATTCCAGTGCATCGGCAAAGAACACAGTCGTTTGTCCTCTTTAACGATCGGAGAGACTACCTTACGCTTTATTTTAATATCATCGAAACTACTATATTTATATTCAGCCAGTGGATACAAAGCTTGATATTCTATATCTTCACCATTAACACTACCTGTATCATTATTTTCACCCGCAGTAAGTGATAATAATCTCGTTGTATCATTAATTAATAAACCATTAAAGAAATCCAAGGCGACATATAATTGACAAATAATCGACGATGAATCTTCTTCAATCAATAATTGAGTCTTATTTGAAAATTCAACGTTCCATTTTGTAAAGTTAGCTTTATTTTCTTGGTAGAAACGACCATTTTTTAATGCTGATTGGATGAGACTAATCGCATTCGACATTTCTCTACTTTCAATCTTTTTTCCATCGAACAAAGCCGGATAAAAGTTCAGGTGAACGCTTAGCTCTTGTTCATTAAGAACTTGCAGCGTGTCGATAGTTGGCACATTCATCACTGACGCATAAAAATCATTAAAATTAACAACTTGCTCTGAACAATCGACAAATATTCCCGGAATAAAGCTGAAGTTAGGCGTGTTACCGTTTGGTGTGAGTGTAAATGTGTTACCAATTCCGCCGACTGCCATACCGGTATTTTCTGGTGTAGTCGAAATTGGCGTGTACCAAGGTTGAATAAATTCAACTGCATCACCTTTTTTACACAAGTGTTCTGAATTTCCTGAGTAGCTCGTATATGGAATTTTATTATTCATTTTAAAACCGCCATTGAATATTTTTTTCTTCTTGTTAATATCTTTTAAAAATGGAGACATCAACATGTTTAAAATTATAAATGAAAAATTTGGAAATATTGACTCTGTCACATTAATAAACCACCAACATGGTATAGAACTTCAAATAATCAATGGATTTGGTGCTGTTATTAATAAATATATCGTAAATAACAGTCCATTCTCTTTTATTTGTGGTTATCAGAATTATGATGAACTGATCAACCAACATCCGTTCTTTTCCCGCAGTGCTAAATTATTCCCTTTTCCAAACCGTTTAAACTTAGGTCGTTACAGTTTCGATAACCAAAACCATCAACTCCCAGCTAACTTTCCTTGGTCTGATCACGCCGTACACGGCCTGCTCTACAACCAACCTTTTTCAATCACAAACAACGTAGCCACTGAAGAATCCGCCAGTGTGACGTTGCAGTATCAAACGTCGTCATTGCACCCTGCTTTCCCGTTTGCGTTCAACCTTGAAGTGACCTTCACTATCGACATCACGGGTAGACTCTCTTCCTCAACGACCGTCTCTAATCTGGGTGATTCAGCCTTCCCATTCGGTGATGCTTGGCACCCTTACTTTTCACTCGGCACTGAGCTAGCACAATGTGAACTCGCTATGTCGCCTTGCTCTGAGGTCATACACGAAAACGACTTACCCAATGGTGAAAAACACGCTTTTGACCGCTTGTCTTTGGACGATTCACTGACCAATCAAAGCTTAAATCACTGCTTTGAATTTGATTCCAAGACAACCAACCAACTTGCGTTTACGCGCTCAGATTCGTCTGCCGCAATTCGCTACCAACAAGATGAAAGCTACCCATTCGTTCAGCTTTACACGCCAACTAGCGAGCAAAGTATTGCAATAGAACCAATGACTTGCCCAGCTGATGCGTTCAATAACCAGATCGGCTTATTGACACTTAGCCCGAACCAATCTCAGACCTTTACTTGGCAATGCCAAGCCACCTATCAGCCAACATAAAGAAAGCAAAGTAAAGCAACTGCTGTATGCGAAATCAGCCCCCAGAGAACGCATTGCTAACGAAACAACTGCAACGAAAGAACCAAACTAGAAAACCAAACGAAAGAAGCAATAAAGGGCGCATAAAGCGCCCTTCTCTTTGTTAACCTAAAACCACTTCTATCGAGTGCTCACCCGATGTAAATACCGGTGCTTTATTACCTGAAATCAGGTCACCATTTATCTTCATTTCAACCACACCCTTACACACGTTATTCGGGTTAGTGACATGAATATGATAAGTCGCACCACGGAACTGACGACGTACTTTGAACTCAGGCCACTCAGCCGGAATACATGGGTCCACCAGCAAGCCATCCACTTCAGGGCGAACACCCAGAATCCATTGCGTACCCGCAACGTATGTCCAAGATGAAGTACCTGAAAGCCATGCATTTCGGCCTAAACCAAACTGCTTATGTTCATCACCCAAAATGTTTTGTGGGTAGCAGTATGGTTCAGATTCAAAGGTATCAATGTCGTCGTTCTTAGAAGCAGGATTAATCTGACGGTAGTACTCGTAAGCACGTTCGCCGTTACCCATTTTCGCTTCTGCGATCATCACCCATGGGTTTGAATGCAAGAAGATACCGCCGTTCTCTTTCGCACCTGGTGGGTAAGTTGAAACACCGCCTAGCTGAGGATCAAAGCCGTTGTAACCCGGTGTTGAAAGCTTGATGCCATTGGTAGTGTTTAGTTTGTTGTAAACCGAGTCTAGCGCCTGAGTCGCACGTTCTTGAGTCGCGAAACCAGAGATCACAGGCCAGCTTTGACCGTTGGTGTAGATCTGCCCTTGCTCATTTTTATGAGAACCGATCGGCAAGCCCTGCTCATCAAAGTAACGAACAAACCATTCGCCATCCCAGCCGCATTCATTGACTGTGCTCTGCATCTGTTGGTACTGGTCTTTAAACTTAGCCGTCAGTTGCGCTTCACCACGCAGCTCACACAAGTCCAACATGTCGAGCAGTGCTTTGCCGTACATGTTCGCCACCATCATCGATTCTGCACCCGTTGGCAGGTTCACCGTGTCATTCCAGTCAGCGAAACCTAACAGCGGTAGGCCGTGCTCACCAGTATTGGTATAAGTAAATTCAATCGCGCGGCACAGGTGGTTCCAAACCGTTCCCGTTTCAACTGGATTGCCCGCTTTGTCTTTTTGATAGAACGGGATCTCTTTATTCAAGAAGTCTGCATTGCCCGTTTCTTTTACATATTGCGTCACCGCGTAGATGATCCACAGGTGATCATCACCGTAGTAATCAGGGCGATCTTCCTCTTCACGAGAGTCACCCGCGTTCGCTTCCATGGTTGATGGGAAGAACTGGTGCATCGCAGAACCGTTGGTGTTTTGCACAGATAACAGACGCTCAATGAACTCACGCGCTTCTTCTGGCATGTGAGTAATTACGCCTAACGTATCTTGCGAAGAATCACGGAAACCAATGCCACGTGCGCCATAGCCAAGCTGGTACAGAGACAGGTAACGAGACCAGTTTTTGGTGGTGTGACACTGACGTGGGTTATGTACATTAAGCATTGAGTTCATTGCAGGATCTGGCGTTTCAACCTGAACTGCTTGTAGGTAACCATCCCAATGTTCAGCCAGTTCAGCGAAAGCTGAATCAACCACTTGATGGTCACGATATTTAGCCAGCAGAGGCAATGCTGCTTCTAGGCTCTGTTCTTGCGCGATTTGTACAATCGTACGTTCTGTATGCTCTGGAGATAACCAACCTAGGCGCAGGTTAAGTGCACCAATGTTGTCGCCACGTAAACACTCGGTGTTGCCTAATTCATCATTGTTTAGTGCTTCTGGCGCTGCCCATGTACCGTAGCCCAAATTACCTAGGAACGATTGGCGATCACCATCAAAAGACGTCGCAGGGCGATCCGCTGTCATCAGGTTCACCGCGTAGTCACGCTTCATGAAGGCATACTGCTCAAGCACGGTATGACCCGACTCTTGCTGGTGTGCTTTTAGCGTCATGGTTTGTGGAACCCAGTCCGCATTGAGTAGCTGTTTAAGCGCATCGAAGTGTGTAAATTCGTACACAGGCACCACATCAACGTGCAGTGCTTTGTCTGAAATGTTGGTGACTTTGATGTCTTGTAGCAGTACTTGGTCAGCTTTTGGTACAAAGAACGTCGCTTCACAACGCACACCAAAGGCTTCTGCAATAATAGTTGTGTATGATAAACCGGTGTGGTTTTCAAACTTATCCAACGGCTTCAAGGTTGGGGTGTAGAAAGGCGAGAAAGTTTCTACATTGCCCGCTTCATCACGTACTTTTAGATAAAGGGTCGAACCTTTAAAGTCTGAGTTTGGCAGTTGTGCAATGTACTTAGTGATACGGTTGAGTGCAGGATCGCCCTTACACAACAATACGCCCCCGTTGCTATCTACAATGCCACCGAAATCTAATGTGCCCACATAGTTACACCATTTGATCGGTGTACACGGTGTGGTTGCTACGTATTCTTTGTTTTTATCGTCAAAATATCCGAATTTCATCATCACTATCCCTAGCCCCTCCCAAATCAGGAGGAGCCAAAACAATTTGTCGTAAGTTGGTTGGAGTCAGCTCAATGGCTGATTTAAATTGACTGGCTAGCTCGCTAGCGAGTTCTCACTCAGTGCGTCAAACAGGTGGAAAGCATCCAAATCCAAGTAAAGAGTCAGCTCTTTCACATCTACCTCAGCAGCTTGGGTTTCAACCATCAACGGCTGACCGCCAATTTCTGTTTTCAGAAGAATGCTCGCGCCGAGTAGTTCCTTGTCTTTGATTTTCACAGGGAATGGCAGTACGCGATCGTGGTCGACTTGCTCAGCACGTAGGTGGATATCTGTTGGACGAACACCAAAGTGAAGCGCTAGGTTTTTAGAGGCCAAAGACTTAAAGCGATCTGGCAGTGGGATATGAACATCGCCAAGTTCAACGAAGTACTCGCCTTCTTTTTCAATCAGCTTCGCTTCCAACATGTTCATTGATGGATTACCAATGAATTGCGCGACAAATTTGTTAGCAGGGCGTTGGAAAACCTCGGTTGGTGTACCCACTTGAGCCACATAACCGTCTTTCAGGATCACGATGCGATCCGCCAATGTCATCGCTTCGATCTGATCGTGAGTTACGTAGATCGTGGTGGTTTTAAGCTCACGATGTAGGTGTTTGATCTCTTCACGCATCACACCACGCAGTTTTGCGTCTAGGTTAGATAACGGCTCATCAAACAAGAACACTTTAGGTGTACGAACCATCGCACGGCCCATTGCTACACGCTGACGCTGACCACCAGAAAGCTCTTTTGGCTTACGGCTCAGTAGCGGGTCAAGCTCTAGCATTTTCGCCGCTTTTAAAACTTCTACGTCGATTTCTGCTTTCGGCATGCCTTTCAGTTTCAGGGCAAACGCGATGTTCTCGTAAACGGTCATGTGTGGGTACAGAGCGTAGCTTTGGAATACCATCGCCAAGTCACGGTCTTTCGCATCGACTTTATTCATCAACTTACCGCCAACCACAATGTCGCCAGAGCTTATGCTTTCAAGGCCAGCAAGCATACGTAGCGTAGTCGATTTACCACAGCCAGATGGGCCAAGAAAAACCACGAACTCACCGTCTTCAACCGTAAAATCAAACTCTTTTACAACTTCAACATCACCGAATGATTTTTTGATGTTCTTAAATTCTACTTTAGCCATTATCTGTTCTCCTCAGCGCGCTCTAGAAGCATATTTCGGTACGCAATTGCGCTCTGTTTCAATGTTCTTTCTTGGGTGGTGTAATCAACGTGGACGATGCCAAAACGCTGGCAGTAGCCGAATGCCCACTCAAAGTTATCCATCAGGCTCCAAGCGAAGTAACCATCGACTTTCACGCCAGCTTCAACTGCGTTGTGAACCGCTTCGATGTGGCCTTGGAAATAACGAACTCGTTGGTCGTCCATCACTTGTCCGTTAATACGCTCGTCGTTACCTGCAGCACCGTTCTCTGTGATGTAGATAGGTGGCATGTTTTCGTAGCGAGCATCCAGTCTGACCAATAAATCGGTTAGACCTTGTGGGTTAATTTCCCAGCCGATGTAAGTGTGTTCTGCGTCAGTCTGTTTTACTGATTCAATGTCGCCATTCTCATTGAAGCGAGCGACATTACGTGTGTAATAGTTGATACCGATGTAATCAACCGGTGCGCTGATGATGTCTAAATCACCTTCAAGGATCATCGGCATGTTCATCGCTTGGCGCTCAACAACTAACTGCGGGTACTCGCCTTTCAATACTGGGTCGATGAACCAGTGGTAGTTCTCGGCTTCGCAGTAATCTGCCGCACCTTGATCTTGTGGCGTGAGCGGGTAAGCCGGCGTCGCGTTGAATACCACACCATGCTTAGCGTGAGGTGCATTGTTACGAAGGATCGGCATTGCCAAACCGTGAGCCAACATTAGGTGGTGAGATGCTAAGTAGCCCTCTTTCTCACCCTTGATACCTGGCGCATGTTCGCCCCAACGGTAGCCTAGGAATGCAGAAACAAACGGTTCATTGAGCGTGGTGTAAACGTCGATGGTATCGCCAAAGTACTTGCTCACCACTTCTGCATATTCAGCGAATTTGTAAGATGTTTCTCGGTTTAACCAACCGCCCTTGTCTTCAAGGTATTGTGGAAGATCCCAGTGATACAAAGTCACATACACCTTCATACCTCGAGCATGACACTCATCGATGATCTGACCGTAAAACTCAAGGCCTTGCTGATTCACCACACCGTCTTGCGGCAGGATGCGTGGCCAAGCAATGGACAGGCGGTAAGCATCAACGCCTAAGCCTTGAATCATTTCGATATCTTGTTTCCATAGGTGGTAGTGATCACACGCCACATCACCATTATCACCGTTATCGACCTTGCCCGGCTTCTTACAGAAAGTGTCCCAGATAGACGGTGTACGACCGCCCTCTTCAACGCCGCCTTCAATTTGGTATGAAGATGTCGCGACACCGAATACAAATTCCTTACTGCGTAACTTTGAATCACTTGGAAGTTGAAATTTATTCATTGTTATAACCCTTAAACCTAACCTTTAACTGCGCCGGACGTTAAACCACTGATCATCTGTTTCGATGCGAACAGGTATGTAATCACGAGTGGTAAAATAGAAATTGTGGTACCTAGCATTACCGCGCCCCATGGCGTATTCGGAATGCCTTGAACACTTCGTAGTGCTTGTGTGATGACGTAATTGTCAGGGTTGTTTAGCACCACGAGAGGCTGCATAAACATGTTCCAGAAGAAGACGAACTGAACAATCGCAAGCGTTGCTAATGCTGGTTTCATCAGTGGCAGTACCACGCTCCAGTACGTTCTGAACTCGCCTGCACCATCCAGTTTCGCCGCTTCTAATAGCTCTTTAGGAATCGATGCAATCACGTGCTGACGCATCAAAAAGATACCAAATGGTGTGGTGGTGAACGGTAGCCATACCGCCATATGGTTATCCAGCAAGCCTAAGAATTTCACGATCATGAAGTAAGGGATCAAGCTAAGCACAGGCGGAATCGCCATCGAGCCAACCAGCATGCCGAACAACACGTTCTTGCCGCGAAACTTAAACACAGCAAATGCGTAACCACCCATGCTACAGAACAGCAGCGAGATGGTGGTGCCTAGGAAAGCCACGTAAATCGAGTTAAACATCGCTTTCCAAAACGGCATGATTTCAAGCAGTTTTGCATAGTTCACCATTAGGCTATCGCCAATCGCAAAGCTGATGCCTGAACCGAAGATCTCCGAACGGTCACGTGTTGAAAGCAGTGCTGACCACACAAACGGGAACACCGTAATGATTGCGGAAACAATCAGTAATATGCCGAGCATCACCATCAAGATCTTAGTCATGATGTACATGGTGCGTTCGCTTGGCATTAGGCCACTTAGTGGTGAAGTATTTGTCTTAATTGATGTCGACATCTTAATGTTCCCCTAAGCCTTTCTTACCGAAGAATAAAAATTGAACCAAGGTACACGTTGCGATGAGTGCAAACAGAAGCCATGAAATCGCTGAGGCCGTGCCCATTTCTAGCCATTCCCAACCCACTTTGTAGAGGTACATAGAGATAGTTAAACCAGATTGGCCTGTACCACCTGTGCCACGCGTTAGTACGAACGGTTCTTCAAACATTTGCAGGTTACCGATGATGGTCATCGTAATTGCAAAGAAGATAAATGGACGAATCATTGGTAGTGAGATGTTCCAGAAGCGGCGGAAGGCATTGGCACCATCCATACGAGCAGCTTCTAAAATGTCTTTAGGAATCGTCATTAAACCCGTGGTGTAAAGGACGATGTTAAAACCGGTGTATTTCCAGAAAACCATGATCGCGATAGACGGCTTCACCATAGTGGCATCGTCTAACCAGCGGATGGGTTGAAAATCATTAACCCAAGCAAATGCCCAACCAAACAGCGTGCTATCAGCCAGAGCCATCAGCGTTTGGTTAATAATTCCTGAGTTAGGAGAGTACATGTTGAAGAAAATCAGTGACGCTGCGACCGTTGATGTGATGAACGGTAGAAAGTACGCCGATGTTAGCCAGTGACGCATACGGTCACCCATCGAAACCAACATGTAAGCCACTGGAATAGCAACTAAATGCTGAGCCACACCTGACGTGATTGCTAGCCACAATGTGTTCTTTAATGAGCGCCATAACCATGGGTCAGTTAAAGCAATGTGATAGTTCTCAAAACCCACAAACTCCATCGCATCCATGCCCTTCACAGGGTTCCATTCATGGAACGAAAGATAAACAGAGAACAACAGCGGGAAGATCCCAAATACAGAAAAAATGATCAGAAACGGTAGAAGAAATCCATACGGTGTAAGCGCTTTCAAATTCAGACGAGAAAAAAAGCTTTGCTCCGAAGGTTCTATCGTTGTGCTCGCTGTATGATTCATAGTAACGACCTCTTAAAAAAGGAAGCGCGCTATCCGCGCCTCCTCACTTACTCAAAGTAATAACAAATTAAAGATTACGCGTGCGACGCTTGATTAGACGCTCAGCCTCTTTAAGCGCTGTCTCGATGTCTTTACCTTCATCAAGTACTTCCATCAATGCGTTCTCTAAGATGATAGAACGTGCAACATGGTCGCCTTGTGCTGGAGATACTGGCTTGATGTTTTGCGCAACTTCAGCAAAAATAAGACGGGCTTTTTGTCCGCCTAGGAACTCCATCTCTTCTTGGAAAAGCTCATCGTCATACGTTGTTGTATTCGCTGGGAAAGCAGCAATCGTTTCGAAGTGCTTAAGCTGTACTTCACGGTCAGTCGTCATGTATTCAATAAGCGCCCAAGCTTCATCTGGGTTGTCTGATTGAGTTGGAATTGAAAGGAATGAACCACCCCAGCTGCCGTAGATACCATCAGGTAGGTTTTCTACTGCCCACTTACCTTTAGTTTCCGGTGCAATCCAGTTGTTTAGGTGACCAAGAAGCCAAGCGCCAGAAAGTTGAGTTGCAAATGTGCCGTTGCGAAAGCCTTCGTACCATTCGTTAGACCAAGCTAGGATACGGCCGTCTAAACCTTTGTCGCGAATCTCTTTTGCTACTTCAAAAGCGTGAACAAAACGCTCTGATGTCACAACAGGGTTGCCATCTTTATCGAAGTACAGACCTTCACCTTCAGGAACCGTCGTGAAGATAATTGCTTGTGCTACGTCGGCTGCTGAAGCAATAAGTTGTACGTTTTGCTCTTTCAGTTTTTCACCAGCAGCAATGTATGAATCCCAATCTTTGATTGCTTCTTCTACATCAATGCCCGCTTTTTCGAATACGTCGGTACGGTAGTACATAACACCTGGACCTAGGTCGACAGGAATGCCGTACATATCGCCATCAGCGCCTTTGCCTTGTGCCCATGCGTAAGGTGCGAATCGTTCTTCGTATTTATCTGCACCGTAGTTTTCAGACAGGTTAACTAGACCACCAGAGCCAACGAATGGACCAATTTTCTCAACGTCGACAACAATCACATCACCTGCACCAGAACCCGTTGCAAGGTTCGTTGTCAGTTTCGTGTGGTGGTCACCATGGTTGTTCATAAGGTAATCAACTTTGATACCCGTTTTCTTTTCGAAATCAGGCAGTAATACCTTCAGGCTGCTATCGAAATCAGGGAAACCGTCGAAACGAATTTCTTTGTCTGCTGCATTTGCAGCTGTTGTACCTAATCCTAAAGCAACCGCGCATGAAAGCGCTAAGGTCTTAAATTTCATGTTCTATCCTTAATATTTTTATAGGGTAACTAGTAAATCCGATACCGAGTTTCTAGTGACCAACGTCGGCAGCAATTTAAAGTTCACGTCATGTTTTATTTTCTTTAGCTTTTGCAGAGTGAGCTGTACTGCTTCAACGCTCATCTCTTCAATAGGGAAATTAATGGTGGTCAAACTAGGGGTCAGATAACGCGCGAAGATGGTGTTATCGAAGCCCACCAGTGATACATCTTTCGGAACTGACAGTCCCTCTTGATGCAGCACCTCAAAGGCGCCGAATGCCATGTGATCATTCGAAGCAAATACTGCTGTGAAATGACACTTACGATTCATCAGCTTTTTCATAGCGCTGATGCCCGTCTCTTCAGTAAAACCCGCTTCCGAGACTAAGGCTTCATCGTATGGCACACCCGCTTCTTCCAAGGCCTTTCGATACCCTTGCAAACGCCCCCTAGCGTCTGCTTTATCTAAAGGCCCGGTAATACACGCGATATCTGTATGTCCCTTTTGCAAAAGATATTGAGTAGCGAGTAGCCCCCCGACTTCGTTATCAATATCAATGCAACTCATCGCCATTTCTGGGATGAAGCGGTTAATCAAAACCACAGGGGTCCCCTGTTCTTCCAATTCAATTAAATAATCATCACTGAGCAGTTGAGTATGAAGAATCAAAGCATCAACACGACGCCCCAGCAGAAACTCCACAGACTCGCGCTGCCCTTGTTCGGTGTTCGAACCCGCTGTAACCACAGCGTGATAACCAAAGCGGCGTAGGTTTTCTTCTATGCAATGCAAGATGCCTGAATAGAAAGAACCGCCAAGTTCTGGAACAACAACGCCAACACTACCGGTACGACTTGACGCCAAAGCTTGAGCGATAGAGTTCGGGCGATAACCCAATTCTTTGATCGCTTTTTCAACCTTTAACTTCTTGTCATGACTCACTCTGCTAGTGCCATTAATAACCCTAGACACTGTCGCCTGAGACACACCTGCATGTTCTGATACGTGTTTAATTGTCGCCACTCGAACCTCGATACTTCATTAGCTTGTAACCGCTTACAAAACGATTATTAAGAAATTACGTTTTAGTTGAAGTGAGTGTCATCACACTAAAGTTGGAGGTAAAAAGGCCAGTTGTGGAAATCATGAAAGCGCTTACAGATTCGCTTCATGCTATGAAACTGTTTCATGAGATTATTGTTTATATTATCAAGATGACGTTCGATTACTTGCTCGTCAGATCAAACAAGTACGCCAAAATTCATTTTTTGAAAGCGTCATTTGATGATAAATCCGCAGCTGACGGCAATATACACGGGGAAAGTGACCTTGTTATTTCAATGGCCTTTCGAAATTGTATGAGAACATTTCCTCTCATGGGCACTCACATTAATGCTCCGTTGACCCGACACAAAAATGCCCAGCAAAAGCTGGGCATGGAAGAGGGTAGAGTCTCCTCTAAACCGTATTTTCTGATTGCTCGGCGAGCTTAAACTCTTGAGTTAGTGAGAATTGCTGCTGCGACATGGTTTCAAGCTGTTGACCATGAGAAAACAAAACCTGAGATCGTTGAGAGTTGTCCTCTGCCAAGGTGTGTATCTGACTGATGTTTTTTGTGACTTGAGAAGCAACCACTTGGTGTTCCGTGGTTGCAGTCGCGATTTGATGACTCCTTTGCTCAACCTCATTAAGCAGATCAGACACCGTTAAAATTGAATGATTCACTTCGCCCGTTTGCTCAACACATTGAACCATACCCACCACACATTGATTGATTTGTTCCACCGCCAATTTAGAACTGGTTTGCAGCTGTTCAATCTTATTGTGTATCTCTTGCGTTGAGGCATTGGTTTTGGCCGCTAACACGCGAACTTCATCAGCCACCACAGAGAAACCGCGCCCTTGTTCTCCCGCTCGAGCGGCTTCAATGGCGGCATTCAATGCCAACAAATTGGTTTGTTCGGAGATCCCAGATATCACATCCAAAATGGAGCCAATGCTGGCACTTTCGCTTTCGAGCTGGCCAATGGTCGCTGTTGATTCTGCCAACTTACGTTCTAAACTGCCCATCAACTCGACGCTTTTATCCATGGTCTTCTGGCCATCACTGGAACTGGATACAGCTTCGGTCACAAGCGTTAGCGTTTGATTCGCGGCTTGAGTTATTTCTGTCACCGAGCACTCGATCTGCTCCATAGCTGTTGCCACCATCACCGTTTGATTGGTTTGGTCTTGCATCGCCTCACTCAAAGAGCGGCTAGTGCTTTGGTTCTCTAAAGACGCCTCTTTTAAGCGTGTAGACGACTGACGCATGTTATCAATCATTTGAGTCAGGTGGCTGATCACTAAGTTGACCTTGTCGCTAACTGAACCGAACTCATTATTGGCTTGATATTGCACCATCGTGCTCAAGTCTTTATTGGCAACTTGGTCGAGTGCACTTTGCAGCAGCTTGCTTGGTTTACGGATCCCTTTGGCAATATTCAACCCAATCAACAGTGCAATAAGTACGGAAGAAAGTGCAATAACGCTCTGCATCACAAGGGCTTGCTGTGAAGAGTCCATCGACTCATGATACAAGCGCGTCGCAGTATCTTCAGCGTACGTAGACAGCTCATCAAAGTGACTTAGCTGAACATCAATCAACTGTTCAATTTCCTGCTTTTGGAGGGAGATAGACTCATCGAGTTTAACGGTTTCTTTATGGGTAGATACTGAACCATTGGCTGAAAACGCATGTGAAGCGAGTAGTGATAAAGACTGTTTACTGCGGCGCAGCAAAGATGAATCTAGGTTGTCTAAATCTGCTACCGCTTGTTCGAATCGCTCTTTGCGACTTTGCAGGCGGCGCTCAACACCGCGTACTTCCGATGACGTTTGCAGTGAAAACGCTTCGTTAGCTTCCGATGCGATCAAACTCAATTGCACCAACAGAGCTTCGACTGCCTTTTGTGTCTGCTCCGAATCTGCACTCGCGAGTTGATTCACCAAGGTATTGTTAAGCTGCCCCACTACAGATTGAAATTGCGCCTGCTCCATCGAACCGAGATCTTTGCTATCCAAATACTCAACGTAAAGCTCCAATACCCGCTCTATCTTATCGATCGTCGACACGCCAGTTTGAGTGATGTTGTTGAGCATGGCTTCCATTTGCGAACCAGCCTCACCCTTGCCTTCGAACCAGCTCAATTGCTGCTGATATTGCTTGATGTTGTTTAAGAAAGTTTGCTTCAGTGGCTCCAGTTCATCAACATAATTAGCGGACAAGTAGGGTGTGGTGCTGCGATTAATGTCCAAGAATCGAATCGTCAGCGTAGATGATTGAAGCATTAATGGGGTGGCTTGCTGGGTGATGTTTTCGATTCGAGTCGTTATGTCTTTATTGCTACTGATACTTAACCATGCAGAGCCCAGCATGATCACAATCAGTACAAAGAAACCTAAATATACTCGAGACACGATGGAAGAAAGTCTCATGGTGAATCCTTGATCTAGTGGCGAAAAAAAGGGCACAAAGAATGTGCCCAAGAATGGAGTTAATTGAAACGTGCCCTAATTAATCTGCCTTTAGGGCTAAAATGGACAGTCTTTACTACTTTCAAACACAGGCTCTTTGAAAATATGCCTAATTCAAAGAGCCGCTGTTGCTAGCTTATGATTACCACCAAGCTTCAAACATTGCGCCGAACGACAATGTATCAACGTTGGTTGTCTTCACTGTATTGCCTTTCGTTTCTACATCACCCACGGTTGTGTAGAAGCGAAGCATTGGACGACTCCAAGGTAAGCCACCTAGAGAAACGTTTTGAGACAGCGTTACTTTCCACGCGTTCTCTTCACCGTCATCATCGTAATCAACCATGCCATAGCCAGCTTCTAACCATGTAGAGTGAACATCATCCCATTGGTATTGAGGACGAACGATACCTGCGTATTCCGTGTTCTCGCGATCTAAGTCTGAGCCGGAGTTGTCTTTGTACGACACTAAGTAATCGATGATGAAGTTGTCTGATGCTGCGTAGCTACCTTCCACACTTGCGTACAAAGTTTGGTAGTCACCTTTTAGGTCGAATACTGATGAATCTGCACCGTCACCGTACTTAACAACTAACTTGTTAGACTCACCCAAGCCTAATGTTGCACCTACTAGGTATGCCGTTTCATCACTGACTTTTGGATCACCCGCTACGTCTGAGTCTGCTTCATCTGAAGCAAAACCATAGTTCGCATATAGGTCTAGTTGACCGATACCCGCGTTAATTGAGTGAAGTTTAGAAGTGATTGCGTATCGACCGTTGTCGTTAACGAGGCCGCCTTTCACTTGGCCCACAAAACCCATATCCAGCTTAGCGCCACCGAAATCTAGATTGTTAAAGCCTGCACCTTGACCATCATGTGTCATCCAGAAGTAATCGTTCAGACCTTGTTGTGGACGCTGATGGAAGTCGCGACCAGCCCACATGTAAAGCTCAGGTTGGCTTTCAAATACATTGGTTACACCAGCGTACATTTTTTTCATACTCAAGCCGCCGTCGTCAGCCCAAGCGTCTGCTTCCCAATGGTCAGCCATGAATACGACGTCCCAGATAGCGCCGTTGTCAGCTTGGAAAAGCTTAGCTAACTGAACCTCACCACCATTGGCTTCGTTACCCAAACGACCGACAGAACGACCTGTTGTACCGATGTCTACGTAACGCTCATCACCGCTCTTGTAGTGAGCGCCGTAACGAGCATAACCAGAGAAGACGATGCCTTCTGGCACCTTAGTTTCTGCAGTTAGGACAGCGGGCTGTTGATCGTTAACATAATCAATATCCACAACCTTAGATTCTAACTCTTGAATTCGTTTTTCTAATGCTTCTATATCAGTATCAGCAGCAAAAGAAGAGAATGAAGCAAGCGACGCCGCCACTGCGACTGTTATTGGCAAAAGCTTAAATTTTTGCATTGTAATTCCCTATTATTTTTTTGAGTTTTCATCGAACAGGGAAATATTAAGCAATGAAAGCGTTGAAAAGTTGGTCGCTGTTCACACTGATAAATCAGCTTAAATGTCATGAAACCTTTAGAAAATTCACGGAGAAAACTACTGCATTTAGATCAATAAGTTATGAACAAACATCCGTGAAATGTCAGCTTGAAATCGCTTTCATTTCATCAGTAATGGTGGCGGCTATCACGGAAAACAGTGTGTGAAAGTGAGGGGAATATGGTGCAGCTTTGATTGATTTTCATATATATGAAAAGCCTCAAAATCTAAGGCAGATTTTGAGGCTTTTTGGTCTGAGTAAAATACCCCGTTATCTAGAATCAAGCATTCGCTAAAGTGAATCTAGAGACTCAATCCCCATATTGAACAGAGTAAATGCGTAGATATCGGCGGTTAAATCGATCGCTTTGCTGAGCGGCATTCCGGCGCCATGGCCCGCATTAACATCAATACGAATCATCACGGGCGCGCCACCTTCATGCTTATCTTGCAGCTCTGCAATGAACTTATAAGAGTGAGCTGGCACCACGCGGTCATCGTGATCAGCCGTCGTAACAAGAGTCGCCGGATAATCAACGCCACGCACCACATTGTGAACGGGAGAATAGCCAAGTAAGTATTCAAACATCTCTTTGTTTTGTGCTGATGTGCCGTAGTCGTACGCCCAGCCTTCACCAGACGTGAATGTGTGGTAACGCAACATGTCCAACACACCAACCGCAGGCAGAGCCACTTGGAACAGCTCAGGCCTTTGTGTCATACAAGCGCCTACTAGCAAACCACCATTAGACCCACCGCGGATCGCTAACGTATCGCTGCTGGTGTAGTTTTCCTCAATTAAGAACTCGGCAGCAGCAATGAAGTCATCAAACACGTTCTGCTTTTTCTGCTGAGTTCCAGCTTTGTGCCATGCCTTACCGTATTCACCGCCGCCACGCAGGTTTGGCACCGCATATACGCCACCTAGTTCTAGCCAACTGCCCACCGTACCTGAGAAAGAAGGCGTCAGACTGACATTAAAGCCGCCATAGGCGTACAACATGGTTGGGTTACTACCGTCTAGTTTTAATCCCTTTTTGTAAGAGATAAACATCGGAATCTTGGTGCCATCTTTTGAGGTATAGAAGACCTGTTTAGACTCGAACTTGTCCGATTCAAACGGAGACTCAGAGCGCTGATAGATTTCTGAACTGCCCGTTTCGACATCGAATGAGAAAATCGTTGGCGGCGTGACATAGTTGGTAAAGGTGTAATAAAGCTGGGTTTGCTCTTTTTTACCACCTAAGCCACTGGCCGTTCCCACCCCTGGCATGTGAAGTTCTCGAACTAAGTTACCTTGGTAATCAAGCTGATCGATTTTAGACACCACATCCACCATGTAGTGCGCAAACAAGTAACCACCACCAGTGCTGATGTCCAATGGCTGTGGCTTCTCAGGGATGATATCAAGCCACTTTCCATCGCGAGTATCAAAGCTCACCACCTTGCCATTGGGTGCTTCTAAGTTGGTGTATAAGATGAAGACTTGGTCTTGGTTATCGATGAGGTAAGTGTCGCTTTCAACATGTTCAATCAGCGTGTTCAACGATTGCGCCTCTGAACCTAAATCGATATAGAACAGTCTGTTACCTGATGTCGACTCTTTCCCAAGAATAATTAAGTAACGATCGTCTTCCGTGGTGTAGCCCGACACATATCGGTGTTGTTCAGCGTTGCTCTCACCAAAGATTACCTTGTCGCTAGCTTGCTCTGTACCCAACTCATGGAAGTACAGCTTGTGTTGCTCAGTACGAGCAGAGAGCTGGCTGCCGTCTGGCTTGTCGTAGCTAGAGTAATAAAAGCCGCGATTACCCAACCAAGAAATACCGGTAAATTTGGCGTCAGTGATTTCTGTTTCAAGCGGCTGTTTAGTCTCGGTATCAATAACAAAAATCTTACGCCAGTCACTGCCACCCTCAGAGATGCTGTACGCCACTAAGCTGTAGTCTTTAGAAAACGACACCGAGCCTAGAGATGTGGTGCCGTCTTCCGAGAAGGTATTCGGATCTAGGAAGACTTCAACCTCCTGCCCCTCTTTCTGACGATAGAGAATGCTGTGGTTCTGCAGACCATCGTTCTTATAGAAGTAAGTGTACTCACCTCGAACAAACGGCTGCGAGCTCTTTTTGTAGTCTTGCGCTTTCGCCAATAGCTCTCGCAGTTCTGCGCGATACGGGATTTGAGCAAGGTAATCGAACGTGACCTCATTTTGACTCGCTACCCACTGCGCGGTCTCGTCACTTCTATCATCTTCTAACCAACGATACGGGTCTTCGATTATCTGGCCAAAATAGTCATCGCTGACGATCTGTTTGTTGGTGACTGGATACTCTTTTAGATAGCTCATCGTGATCCTTATTAAAAATAATGTGAAATCGTCAGGTAACGGGTTCTGATGTGTTCAATCAATAACTTAATCTTGTTCGGTGGCTGGCGCGTAAAGGGGTACACCGCATAAATACCCAGCTTTTTACCGACTAAATCAGGGAAGATGTCCACCAGCTGGCCGTTGCGAATATCGTGATACACCAGACAACGTGGCACGTACGCCACACCATGGCCGCCCAACGCAGCTTTACGAAGTGCCGTGGCGTTATCGGTAGAAAATGAACCCGAGACACGCACTATGTATTTGTCGTTGTCAGTACATCCGTCTTTACTATGCAGGAACTGCCATTCACTGGCACCCGTTGTTTGATACGCGTATTGCAGACAGTTATGTTGCACTAAGTCTTTAGGTAGCATCGGCTTACCGTTCTTAGCGATATAAGACGGCGAAGCGCACACCACCCATTGTGAATCCAATATATGACGAGCAATGAGGCTTGAATCTTCCAAGTAGCCGGTTCGAATCACCAAGTCGAGACCATCCTCAACCAAGTCGACAAAGCGATTGTTCAGAGACATATCGACCGTTAAACCTGGGTGCATATTACAAAACTCAGCCACCGCGTCTGCGAGAATCAAATCTCCGGAGATAGTAGGCACTGACATTTTGATATGACCACTGACATTTTCACCAAAGCCTGAAACTGCGTCCATAGCCTCTTGAGCTGCCTGCTTCACATTTTTGGCCCCGTGTAACATTGCCTTACCCGCCTCAGTCAGGGTCAATTTACGCGTGGTTCGATATAATAATTGCACGCCGATCTCTTCCTCTAAACGCGCAATTCTTTTACTAACTACCGAATTTGTAAGGTTATTTTGCTCTGCCACTTTACTGAAACTGCCCAGTTCTACCACCTGTGAAAACAGGATCAAATCGTCTGCTCGCATCTGATTATGCCAATTTTGGAATTAATTATTTTCATTATTTCCCTATATCAATAAAAAATAAAGGGGTAAATTCACGCCAAATTAACAAAACAATTACAAAAACAGTCATTCCAATTACAAGAGTCGCCCAAAGAAGGTTCCCGTTTAGAGGCCAAAGCGATTCAAATAATGACAAACCATAACGTGATCTTTACTTCAAACATGAACGTTTGAAAACAGTACGAGGAAGTACCCATGAGTGAAACTCTACTAGCCCTATTGGCATTTTCACCAATAGTTGTTGCAGCGATTCTGCTGGTTGGTCTTAACTGGCCAGCAAAAAAAGCGATGCCTGTGGCATTTGCCTTAACCGTTGCTATCGCCCTACTTGCTTGGGACATGTCTGGCACTCGCGTGCTGGCTTCTGTATTCCAAGGCTTCGGCATTACCGTGTCGGTTCTCTGGATTGTGTTCGGCGCCATCTTCTTATTAAACACTTTGAAACACACCGGAGCCATCACCACTATCCGTAATGGATTCACTGATATATCCGCTGACCGTCGTGTTCAGGCAATCATCATTGCTTGGTGTTTCGGTTCATTCATTGAGGGCGCATCTGGCTTCGGCACACCTGCTGCCATCGCTGCACCACTGCTGGTTGCTATCGGCTTCCCAGCACTTGCTGCGGTACTGATGGGCATGATGATCCAATCTACGCCAGTATCATTCGGCGCGGTTGGTACACCTATCATCGTTGGTGTGAACAAAGGTTTGGACACGCACAACATCGGTGAAAGCCTGATTGCTCATGGCTCAACATGGGATGCTTACCTACAACAAATCACGTCAAGCGTTGCGCTGATTCATGCTTCTGTTGGTGTGATGATGCCTGTATTGATGGCGATGATGCTGACTCGCTTCTTCGGTAAGAACAAAAGCTGGACTGAAGGTCTTGATATCCTGCCGTTCGCACTGTTCGCAGGTGCTGCTTTCACTATTCCTTATGCGCTTACAGGTGTCTTCTTAGGCGCTGAATTCCCATCGTTGATTGGTGGTTTGGTTGGCCTAGCGATTGTGGTTACTGCAGCAAAACGTGGCTTCCTCGTACCAAAATCAAAATGGGATTTCGAAAGTGAAGACAAGTGGCCAGCAGAATGGCTAGGTTCTTTGAAGATCGATTTAGACGACAACAAAGATCATAAAAAGATGAATATGGCGATGGCATGGGCACCTTACGTGCTGCTCGCTGTCACTCTAGTTGCTAGCCGTGTAAGCCCTGAGTTCAAAGGCCTACTTAAGAGCGTGAGCTTATCGTTCAGCAACATCCTAGGCGAGACTGGCGTAAGCACTGCGATTCAACCTCTGTATCTACCGGGCGGTATCTTGGTCTTCGTCGCGCTGGTTGCGGTTCTCATGCAATCTCGTAGTGCAACGCCACTAACTAAAGCGTTTGGTGAATCAAGTAAAACACTGATTGGCGCAGGCTTTGTGTTGGTGTTCACCATCCCGATGGTACGTATCTTCATTAACTCTGGCGTGAACGGCGCTGATTTGGCCAGTATGCCGGTAACGACTGCGAACTTTGCAGCTGACCTAGTTGGCGGCGCATTCCCAGCACTAAGTGCAACGGTTGGCGCGTTAGGTGCCTTCATTGCAGGTTCGAACACAGTTTCAAACATGATGTTCAGCCAGTTCCAATTCGAAGTAGCACAAACTCTGACTATCTCTAGTGCGGTGGTTGTCGCTCTGCAAGCGGTTGGTGCAGCAGCAGGTAACATGATTGCGATTCACAACGTGGTAGCGGCATCGGCAACAGTAGGTTTACTAGGACGTGAAGGTGCAACGCTACGTAAAACAATCATCCCAACGTTCTACTACTTGGTGATGACAGGAATCATCGGCCTAGTGGTTATTTACGGTTTCAAAATGACAGACGCACTTATGTAAACCATAAGTCGTTACAAAAGCACTTGGCGTTAATACTCAATTCCCCGACTGCAACACCGTCTAATAAGACAGTTGATGAGTTTCGGAATGGATACTGAAACACATCAACACCCTCGGGTATTAACGCCATTTTCCCGTTTTATCGTTTTATCGTTTTATCGTTTACAGCTTCAAAGATTAAGCAAGATCGAACACTTACTTTCAAGAATTAAAGCAGCCCAAACCAAGCTCTCATAGAAGGGCAACATCCCAAGAATTTAGGACTGAAATTATGATCATATCCGCATCGACTGATTACCGCGCCGCAGCAAAATCGAAATTGCCACCGTTTCTTTTCCACTACATTGACGGCGGTTCTTACGGAGAACATACCCTACGCCGCAACACGGCCGATCTGGCAGAGATCGCGCTCAAGCAGCGTGTCCTCAATGATATGTCGGACCTAAATTTGGAAACCGAGTTGTTTGGCGAAAAGCTCGCAATGCCAATCGCACTGGCTCCTGTTGGCCTAACAGGCATGTACGCACGACGTGGTGAAGTACAAGCAGCAAAGGCCGCCGACAACAAAGGCATCCCTTTTACCATGTCGACTGTATCGGTATGCCCGATTGAAGAAGTCGCACCTAAGATTGAACGCCCAATGTGGTTTCAACTTTACGTATTAAAAGATCGCGGCTTCATGAAGAACGTTCTTGAGCGCGCCAAAGCAGCTGGCGTCACAACGCTGGTCTTCACCGTGGATATGCCAGTACCCGGCGCTCGCTACCGTGACATGCACTCAGGAATGAGTGGCCCGAATGCATCAATGCGTCGTGTATTCCAATCGATGCGTCATCCTAGCTGGGCCGTTGATGTTGGTTTACTCGGCAAGCCTCACGATCTTGGCAACATCTCTACTTACCGCGGTTCTCCAACCAAACTGGAAGACTACATCGGTTGGTTGGGTGATAACTTCGACCCATCAATTTCATGGAAAGACCTAGAGTGGATCCGTGACTTCTGGAATGGCCCAATGGTCATCAAAGGCATTCTTGATGAAGAAGATGCAAAAGACGCCGTGAGATTTGGTGCAGACGGTATCGTAGTTTCAAACCACGGCGGTCGTCAGCTTGATGGCGTTCTATCAAGTGCTAAAGCACTGCCTGCAATTGCAGACGCAGTAAAAGGCGACACTAAGATTCTGGTCGACTCTGGCATTCGTACTGGCTTAGATGTGGTTCGTATGATGGCGATGGGCGCAGACTGCACCTTGCTTGGTCGCTCTTTCGTCTACGCGTTAGCAGCGCAAGGACAAGCAGGCGTTGAGAACCTACTCGACCTGTATGACAAAGAGATGCGCGTTGCGATGACTCTAACTGGCGCTAAGACAATCAAAGACTTAACTCGTGAATCTCTGGTAGGGCTAGATTAATCGGCCACGACTCAGGCTCAGATTCGGACTAATGCTTTGGTCTACTTAGACTGAAGTTCAATCGGTGTCACAGCAATTCCACTGCCGTTGTGACACCGTTTAAGCACTGGAAAATAAAATAAAAACAAATCAGTGCCAAATAAGAAGCACAAGGAAGCAAAGATGGAGACAACCACATCCCATGAGCGAGTAATAGACGCACAAGCCTATCAGCAGCTTGAAGCGATACTGGCTCAAAGAATAGAAACAGAACGAATTGTCACGCAAGAGGCAAAGCGCTTGGCTTACGGCACCGATGCGAGTTTCTATCGCTTGGTGCCGAAAATGGTTCTAAGGCTGAAAAACTTAGACGAAGTGATATTCACCATTCAAAGCTGTCGCGAACTGGGTATTCATTTTACGTTTCGTGCCGCGGGTACCAGCCTATCAGGACAAGCGGTTTCAGACTCGGTACTCATCACACTGACCGACGACTGGCGTGGCCATGAAATTGTCGATAACGGCAACCAAATCATTCTTCAACCAGGTGTGATTGGCGCCGATGCTAATAAATATCTTGCCCCTTTCCAACGTAAAATCGGCCCAGACCCAGCCTCTATCAACACCTGTAAAATTGGCGGTATTGCCGCGAACAACGCCAGCGGTATGTGTTGTGGTACTGCGCAAAACTCCTATCGCACCGTCGAGAGCATGAAAATCGTATTGAGTGATGGCTCCCTGCTTGATACTGCAGATAGCGCTAGTGTTGAGGCATTCAAGCAATCACACAAAACGCTATTTGATGGCATTGTTGAATTACACCGCCAAACCAGTTCGAATCAAGAACTGGCAGACAGAATCCGCCACAAGTATCGTCTTAAAAACACTACTGGATACGCGCTCAATGCTCTAGTTGATTACCACGACCCAATTGAGATCATCAAACACCTGATGATTGGCTCAGAAGGCACGCTAGGCTTCATCGCAGAGATTACCTACAACACGGTTATCGAACACCCGAACAAGGCTTCGGCGCTGTTGGTGTTTGCTGACATAGAACAAGCAAGTAAAGCCGTGACTACGCTATCTAAAACTCCAGTTGCTGCTGTTGAGTTAATGGATGGCAGGGCGCTACGTTCTGTCGCGGATAAACCGGGTATGCCTGCGTTTATGCGAAACCTAGATTTAGAAGCGGCGGCTATTTTGGTTGAATCACACGCCAGCTCCCAGCAGGACTTAGATTTACAATGTAAATCAATTTTGGATGCATTAGCTGATTACACGATTGTTGAATCAGTCCCTTTCACGTCCGATCCCAAGACTGTCGCAACCCTATGGGGCATTCGAAAAGGCATGTTCCCTGCGGTTGGGGCCGTTCGTGAAGTTGGCACAACCGTTATCATCGAAGATGTTGCTTTCCCAGTAGAGAACCTTGCGAACGGCATTCGAGAGCTGCAAGAGCTGTTCGATAAATACGACTACAGCGAGGCGATCATTTTCGGCCATGCACTCGAAGGCAACCTGCACTTTGTGTTTACCCAAGGCTTCGATAGCCAAGAAGAGATCGACCGTTACGGCGGTTTCATGGATGACGTTGCCGAGCTCGTCGCAGTGAAATATCAAGGTTCACTGAAAGCGGAACACGGCACGGGTCGAAACATGGCGCCTTATGTGGAATTGGAATGGGGCAAAGATGGCTACGCCTTGATGCAACAGATCAAAGCACTGTTCGACCCAGAAAGGCTGCTTAACCCCGGCGTTATCATCAACGACAATCCAAACTCCCACATCACAGACTTAAAGCCGATGCCTGCTGCCGATGATCTAGTCGACCGCTGTATCGAATGTGGATTCTGTGAGCCTGTTTGTCCTTCTCGCACACTGACTCTATCACCTCGCCAACGTATTGTTTTATATCGTGAGCTACAACGCCGCCGAGCAGCAGGTGAAGAGATAGAAGCAAGCGAGCTAGAGAAGACATTTGAATACCAAGGCATTGATACCTGCGCTGCAACAGGCCTGTGTGCCGAGCGTTGCCCAGTGGGCATCAACACTGGCGATTTAGTGAAAAAGCTTCGTATCGCCAAATATGAGAAGTTCACTCCAATTGCTAAGTGGACAGCGGATCACTTCTCAACCACCACCAAACTGACCAAAGCTGGGCTAAAAACCAATCAAGTGGCTAATAAGGTTCTAGGCGCAAATACAGTTGGTAAGCTCACCAATGGCTTGCGCTCAATAACCAAAGGCACGACACCAGTTTGGATGCCAGAGATGCCGCAATCCAATAGTCACTCGCTTGCCTCATCACCCGTGACGGCAGAATCTTCAAGCAATCATAAGAAGGTGGTTTACCTGCCTTCGTGTGCAAGTCGAATCATGGGGCAACAAAGCGATGCGGGCGACCAACGCCCTCTTACTGAAGTGACCATGTCTTTGCTCCACAAAGCGGGATTCGAGGTAATTCTGCCGAAGAAGCTAGACGACCAATGTTGCGGTATGCCTTACGACAGCAAAGGTATGACCGACTTAGCCCAATCGAAAGCGCAACAACTCGAAGAAGTGTTGTGGCAAGCCAGTCGTCAGGGTGAATACCCAGTCTTGATGGATACCAGCCCTTGTGCCAAACGCAGTATTGAGCAATTCACTAAACCATTAGAAGTGCTAGAACCAACAGGGTTTGTGAACCAATACCTGCTAGAGCACCTGACACTTAAGCCGCTGCAAGAAACCGTAATGCTGCATGTGACCTGTAGCTCTCGTCGAATGGGTTTAGAAGGTGCGATGTTAAACCTTGCTAAAGCGTGTACCGAAGAGGTGATTGTTCCAGAGCATATTCAATGTTGTGGTTGGGCAGGTGACAAAGGCTTCACTACACCAGAGCTGAATGAGGCGGCGGTACACCCACTCAAGGAACAAGTGCCGAACAACTGCAGTCGTGGCTTTAGTAACAGCCGAACCTGTGAGATCGGTTTATCGCACCACAGTGGCATTCCGTATCAATCAATCTTGTATTTGGTGGACGAAGTCGCGCAATAGATCCACTCATACTGCGAGCAACGTGCTCTAGCTTAAAACGAAAAATGGCAGCCCAATCAGGCTGCCATTTGTTTATTCGATTTAAAACGTATTACCGAGCTAGATATTGCTGAGCTAGCGGCTACTGAGCTAGGCGCATCAACTCTTCTGGCGAGTAGTGTTCTGCTTCTGCGCCTTTGGCGATTAAGTCGATCACTTGGAACTCGATCATGTCACCAAACTCTTTGGTTAAGTAATCACGGAACGCTTTCTCGTTCGGCCATTTGCCTCGCACGATATAGCCATCTTCCTTATCGAAATCTTCCGTCTCAAAGAAAGAAAAATCGGTCATACCAATATTGTGACAATACAAAACGAGATACATGTTGAATCCTTTACACTTAACTAGGGCCTGTTTAACTTTCGAGCCGATCAAAAAGCGTCTCTAAAAAGCAGGGCTAAGGTTACAACATAAATGCTAAATCGAATACCCAATCGGATCGTCAATTTAGAAACCTCAGCGACCGGCTCTTTACGTTAGTCATCAAACATCATGTTAATGGCTGCACCCAACAAGATCAGCCCAACAATTGGCCCCATGACTGCTAATGGCGCGCGCTCAATGTATGGAAGGCTCTCTGCGATCATCAAGCCCCATTCAGGTGTTGGTGGCTTTGCCCCTAATCCGATGAAGCTCAGCGAGGTCAGACTTAGAGTGATAACCGGTAGCCTCAACATCGCGTGTCTTAACAACGGTGGCAACACATACGGAAGCAAGTAGAAACGGAAGATTCTAAGCTTACTGGTGCCCCATAGTGGCGCGAGGTGTGTATAAGGTTGAGCCTTGGCTTCTACGATCAAGCTTGAACAGTGCGCGGCTAACGGCGCCCACGACACCAATACAATCGCGATTAAGGCGCTGTTCGGATTCATCCCCGTTAAACCTGCAACAAGCAAGCCTGCAATGATGTATGGGATACCCTTAGTGATCTCGATAAGGCCTTGGCTAAAGCGGGTGTTGAAACCCATGATGATGCCCGTCACCAAGCTCAAGAACGTTGCCAATATGCCGGCTTGGAAGGTCGCAATCATACCAGAACCAATTCTCGCCAGTAGGTCTCGGCCAATGCCATCTGCGCCCAAAGGTGCTTGCCAACTCGGTGATGCCAAGCGTGCGAATTGGCTAGTGTATGGGTCTCGGAATGCAGCCCATACAACGATAGCAATTAGGAAAGAGAAGATCGCAAAAGCAGTGACACGCTTTGCGCGGTTCTGGGTAAAACGAAACGAAGAGTGGCTACTGATGAGCTTGCCGCTTTTCAGGCTGTGGCCAAGAATCAATTGCTGAACAAACAAGCTCATGCTGCTCACGGCAATTGAAAATAGCAGCAACACCAATAAGCCGCCTTGCAGCGTTGGTAAGTCTTGCGCCTTGGCTGCACCAAGAATCATGCGCCCGATACCAGGGATCGAGAAGATAAGCTCAACCGCGACTGCGCCACCAGTTAAGCCAATCACGATCATCGCGATTTGCGGGATCAGACTGCTCAGCGCTCTTTTCAGCGCAAAGCGAATAATTTGATTGGAATGAACGTTGGCACTGAGCCAAGTGATCACCCAAGGTTCATTGAGAACGCGTTGTAAACTGTCTCTGAGTAGGCGACTAAACAAGCCACTTGCAGGCAGTGCGAGCGCCAAACTCGGTAGCCATATGTCTTGCCAACCTTGCCAACCATACGGCGGCAGCCAACCTAACCAGATAGAGAACACCAGTATTAATACCGAGGCCACAACGTACTCTGGCAAGGATATTAATACGGTGCTTAAACTGCTGTAACTCTGCCCTAGTTTGCCCTTCTTCCAACTGCGTAAGGTAGCCAGTAAGCCTGCACCACACAGTACGAAAGTCATCACAAGTGCGCTAGACATCAAAAACAGAGACGTAGATGCTGTTTTTTGAATGCTTAATGCAACCGAGGAACCATCAATCCATGATTTACCTAGATCACCTGAAAAAGCACTTCCTACCCAGTCGATCAGGCGCTCAATGGCTGAACGATCCAGCTGAAGATCAGCACGTACCGCCGCTAAAGCTTCAGGCGTAAGCAGGTGTTGTTGCCCCGCCCTAGCCCGCAGAATAGATTGGCTTGGATCGATGCCTGCAATGTCAGGCATCAAACCAACAAGAATCACCACCACAATCAGTGAGGCGATTCTTGATAGCCAAGGCGTCAAGATAAATAGAGTTCGACGCAGAGTCTCAGCAGATAACATTTATTTAGTTAGCCTGTGTTGCCGGGTTAACTTGTGTCGTTTGATCAACCAAGCGACGTTCACTTGGGTCACGAACGACATTGCTTACACGCTCACTTTCACCTTGAATCACACGTTCGTGAAGCAGCGGGATAGCCGCGAAATCGTTAAGGATTTTTTGTTCAGCTTCGATGATCGCTTGGTGACGCAGCGCACCTAGCGGTTGTAGGTCAGCGTGATTCAGTGCTTTATCTACCTCTTGAGAACAGAACTGGCCAAGGTTGAATGAACCCTTACAACCAAAGTCACTCATCATGTATGCCACTGGGTCACCCGAATCTAGAACCGTTGCACGAGAAAGGATAAACGCGTCGAACTTACCAGATAGCGCATCGTTCTCGATCTGAGCGTATTCACGAATATCCAGCTCAACCTTGAAACCAGCCGCTTCAAGTTGTTGCTTCAGTAGCGCTGCCACTTCTGGAAGCTCTGCACGGTCGGTAAAGGTACCGATAACAATGCTTTCACCGTTTGCTTTTAGTGATTTATCGACTGCCTGACCTTCAGGTCGAATCGGCTCAGCCCAAGCAAGTGCAGGACCTAATAGGCCTTGCGCGATATCCGCGTGGTTTTCATAAACAGTATTCACGATCTGCTCACGGTCTACTGCAGCTGCCGCTACCTTACGCAGTTCAATATCGCTAAATACGCCTGACTTGTTGTTCAGGTAAAGCGTATTAGTACGAGGCATTGCCACTTCGTAAAGTAGGTTCGGATCAATAGTCGCGATTTGTGAAACGGGTACCGCTTCAACGACGTCAGCCGTGCCGGTTCTTAGAGCCGCAGCGCGAGCAAAACCATTAGGAACGTATTCTGCAATTACAGATTCTACTTGCGCTTTTTCGCCCCAGTAGCCGTCAAAACGTTTCAGTTTCGCGCTGGTTGTACCGTTAATTTCAGTCAATTCAAACGGACCAGTACCTGCACCAATTGGGCTAACACGACCATCTTCTTGATAAGCACTTGCTGCAAGAATCGCTAATTGAGGGCTTGATAAACGGCTTGGTAGAAGAGGGTCATCAAAGCTGGTTTTGATCTCTACGCGGTAGTTGTCCATCGCTTTCACTTCTAGCTCTACACCATCTAGGATGCGTGGCTTAGGTGCTGCTTCAAGCGCTTTTTGTAGAGAGTTCACTACAGAGTTTGCCGTTAATGTCGAACCATCATGGAATTTAACGCCTTGGCGAATCGTGAACTGCCAAGTCAGAGGATCAAGATGTTTCCAATCCGTTGCCAACATAGGTTGTGCTTCTGAGGTTGGGCTCAGGTTAACCAGAGTTTCTGCTGTGCTCCAACGAGATAACTTAAAAGCGTCATCAGAAAGTGGCGATAAACCCGTTCTTGGTGGTTGCATCATCGCAACTCGAATTTCAGATTTTACTGCGGCATCGCTAGACCCTGGTTGAGAGTCAAAACAGCCCGTCAAAGGCAGAGCCAACGCAAGCGCGCAAGCCAGTTTGATTGAATTAAAACGCATAATTATTTTTTCTCTGTAGCTGTATTTTTTTAATAAATAAGGTTGTGTTTAACAAGTAGATTTCGAAAGAGGCTGAGACTCGATCAGCATCTGAGTCGCAGGATGAGCAGGTTTACTCATCACTTGATCGGTCGGTCCGTGCTCGACCATTTCACCATGGTCGAGAACCAGTATTTCTTCACAAAGGGCTTTTGCCGCACCGAGATCATGCGTAACCAAAATAAGGCGCATATCACGCTTCTTTTTTAATGAATTAACCAAGTCCAACAACCTTTGGCGATTCACCGGGTCAAGGCTGGCAGTGGGTTCATCGGCCACCAGCACTGCGGGTCTAACGACAAGAGCCCGAGCAATAGCCACACGTTGAGCTTGACCTGTAGAAAGCTGATTAGGTTTCAGTAAGAGCAAACTGGCAGGCAATCCAACGTCTGAAAGCGCCTCTTCAATGATGGCTTCATGATTACCCGAAACATCTAAGTTGCTTAGCGGTTCGGCTAAGATCTGTCGAACGGTATAGTAAGGATTGAGGCTAGTGTGGGGCTCTTGAGGCACCAATTGAATCAAGCGACACACAGTTGCTTGCGCTTTGATATCGCGAATTGGGAGCGAATAACCGAACAAGTTTATTTGACCAACGGTTGGCGCTTTAAGGCCAAATAGCAGTTCAATCAACGTTGATTTACCGGCACCAGAACGCCCAACAATTGCTAGGCTTTTGTCTTCAACATTAAGGTCTATGTTCTGTAGCGCTTTGAACGCTTTACCACCCAACCAACTTGGTACGGAGTAGTAGTGAATACTCACATTGTCGAACTTAATCTCTATCGGTGTTTGTGTTTCTGAATCAGTCACTGGCATTAATGGCGAGGCTTCTGAGTTTAGTGGTAAGGTCGAGCTCATTCGATTAAGTCTCTCAATGAACAGCAGAAAGCGTGAGAGCTCGACTCAAGTGCGTGTTTTGGTGCGCCATAAGCCACCACTCCGCCATCATCGATCACCAATAACTTGTCACACGCGAGCGCGCTGTTCAGGTCATGGGTAATAAGCAAGCCTCCGATTTGTCGCTGCTTAACATTGTCGCGAATCAACTTGAGTATCTCTTGCTCTGTCACCGGATCTAACGCACTGGTTGGTTCATCGGCAATGATGATATCGGCGTTACTCAGCAAGCCAATCGCTATGCACACTCGTTGACGTTGCCCTCCAGAGATTTGACTCGGGTATAACGGCAAGATGGTTTCTGGATTAGGGAAACCGAGTTGTACTAGCAATTCGGTGAGCTTGGTTTTGTCTTGCGATTTAAGCTTAGTGCGAGTGCCTGTCAATGCCAAACTGAGTTGGCCTTCTATTGAAACCAGAGGGTTTAAAGCTTGAAGCGCATCTTGGA
Organism: Vibrio sp. 1CM23M; assembly: GCF_023161755.1. Lineage (NCBI taxonomy): Bacteria > Pseudomonadati > Pseudomonadota > Gammaproteobacteria > Vibrionales > Vibrionaceae > Vibrio > Vibrio sp. 1CM23M. Next base: position 1,022,933 of record NZ_JALNTR010000001.1, on the reverse strand, counting down.
AGATAACTGCGGGGCGTTGTGCTGCAGTTCTTTGCAACATAGGTAAACCACACACCGCTTCACCAGATAGAGAGATATGACCTTCAGCCTTAACCGTCTCTGGCAGAAACCCGGCAATAGCGCGAGAAAGCATCGACTTACCAATGCCTGAAGGTCCCATGATCGCCAACAGCTCGCCTCGATAAACATCGAAGTGGATATCTTGGAAAAGGGTTCTCGAAGAGGTTTTGATCGTTAGGTGGTCAACAGACAAAAGTGGGGCGTTCACGCAGATACTCATAGATAGATGTTATAACATAACAACTCTATCATTTAGCCGACATGATGAAAAGAGAACATTGAACCGTATCGCATTTTATTTGCTATTTAATTGACCGATTATGATTAGTCACTGAATACAAAAAAGCGCTCTCTAAATTTATCGTGTAAAAATAGTAAAGCGCTTTCATAAAATATTAATAATGTATTAAAGATGGCGATTAGACAGCTTAGTTAATGGCACCCTACACTGCATCTTTGACTGGGTAACACTTCTGCTTAACTTGCGCGATGAAGGGATACAAAAACGCAATACGCCCAAGATAGAACAAGGTAAACGCCAACCACAGACCATGATTGCCCCAAATATCGATGGTGAACGCCTGTACCGCTAAGAATACCAACAAAGTCGCGATGCTAGAGTCTCGAACCGGACGTGTGGTTCCTGTTCCAGTAAAGATGCCGTAAACCGTTAAACCAAAGCCTGCCACCAGCGGGAATACAATCAGCCACGGAGCCATCTCTTGATACAAGGCAACCAGCGCTGGAATATCGGTAAACAAGAAAACAATCATGTTTTTAAATACCAAGGTCAGTAGCGTTAGCGCAGTAATAAAACCGGCCGTCCACTGGAAGTTGAGCCTTAACACACGATCAAGCATTGAAGGGTTTTTCTGGCCGACAGCTTTGCCAGCAAATACACTTGATGCGTTAGCAATGCCATCAAACATGTAACTGACAATAAAGGTCACTTGCATCAAGATTGCATTAGCAGCCAAAACATCGGTACCCAGCTTTGAGCCTGTACGCGCCATCATATTGAAGAACACTAAGATACAGATCGTGCGTAACAGTAGGTCAGTATTTGATGAGATGATTGTCGACAGGTCTTTCTTGGTCATCTTCGAGCCTTGCAGGAACTCAGAGATCGAGATGTTGCTGGTCTTCATCACCAGCGTCATACCAATCGCAAAGGTGGTGATTTGTGCAATCAAACTTGCGTATGCCACACCAGCGACACCCAAGTCGAAATAAAGCACGAACACCGCATCTAAAACAATGTTCAACACGTTACCAAACACTTGTGTGTAAAGGACTTCTTTGGCTTTCGCCTGCCCCATTAACCAACCAATAATGGTGTAGTTAAGCAACACGAAAGGCGCACCATAAATCAAAATACTGAAGTAGATATGCGCGTGCTCGGCCACATTGGCTTCAGGCTCTATTACCCACATTGCACCTTGCCAGATGAGTGGTTGTATCAAGATAAAGATCAAACCGACTAAACCAGACAGCACAAACGGACGCATCAAGCTACCCGCCAAATCAGAGCGGTTTCCCTTACCCAATGCCATCGCGCTTTGCCCCGTGGTACTGACACGGAAAAAACCAAACAACCAATACATGGTGTTCATAATAATGGTGCCGATCGCTACGCCACCAATCAGTTCAGCAATACCAAGTTGGCCGATAACAGCGGTATCCACCGCACCTAGTAGAGGCTGTGTCACCGTTGAAATGATGAAAGGGAAGGCAATTTTCAGATAATCTTTGTGGGTAATGGTCATGTTTACTAGCAGGTGATATTAAGAACTATTTGCAATAAGAGGGTGATGCTATCGTTTAATCCGTACGTTGTCATCTTTTAATGGGGTACATTATCAACAAAGTGTGTCTATCTTAGCCCACCTGCATAGAATCGTTGGTAGCTATTGTTCGTGCTAATTTGTCCCAACAAAAGAGCAAAGTCTGGTTCAACAAAACAGCACAACCATCGATCAATAGAAACTCACCGGAAGATAGAAATCGAGTTTGAACACTTCATCACTATTCAAAAAATGATTCTGATGATAATGCACATAGGCTGGTGTTGAACGCTGCTTGAAACCTGATGTAGGTAACCATTTTTCTAATACCATACTGATCTGTGGTAGCAATTCTCCATAACGGCCATTGAGTCGAAACACAGCATGCAAACCGCCGGGAATCACCATCTGATTAACTACGCTACGGTACTTAATAGGTTCACTGATCGCGATACACGCCACATAGCGACACTGATCCATCTCGACCCAAGCAGGGTTTGAATGGTGCAAACCAAACTGGGTCGAAAAATCACGTTGCTCAGAGTTCGCCCACGCTTTCAATATCAACCACGCATTGCGAATAGAACGGTTATAGCCAGTGTGTCGAACATAGGCTGCCATGCGTTCAGGTGTTTCCACTATTTTGGGTTCGGGTAGTAACCGCTGTGCGACGTTTTGATAACCAGCCGCCACTTCAGGATCTTTCAAATAAGGCTTTTCGGCGATCTGCAAATCGTGCTTGCGCCACTCACCCGGAGACATATTAAAGGTCGCTTTGAACGCTCGGCTAAACGAAGACACCGAACTGAAACCACATTTATTGGCTATCTCAACCACCGACGATCTGGTATCGAACATCAACTGATTAGCGGCATACTCCATTCGGGTACGTCGAATGTATTGATGTAACGACTCCCCCACCACACTTTTGAAGGTGCGATGAAAGTGTTGCTCTGAGTAGGCAGCTATCTCAGACAACTCTTTAGCAGACAACGGCTGACTGATGTCTTGATGAATATGGAACAGAACATCATTGATTCGAGATATATGTTGACGTGACATCGTTTAAATAGCATAAATGGACATGTTTAAGAGCATAAATGGACACGCTAGTTTTTACAATTGCCGTGTAATATCAAGCGATAGAATAAAAACGAAAAACGACGAGACACAACACATGGAAATCGCACAGTCATTACAACAAATTCAATCTTCATATATTCGAGAGATCCTCGCTGCAGCAAGCGATCCAAACGTCATCTCGTTAGCAGGTGGTCTGCCGGATGAGAAAACATTCCCAATCGATTTAATGAAGCCAACGCTAGAAAACCTAGCGAACATGCCTGAAGTTTTCCAATACGGCTCGACTGCCGGTTACGGCCCGTTGCTTGACCACCTAACACAAAGCTACCAATTGCCAGAGTCACACACGGCAATGATTTGTACTGGCTCTCAGCAAGGTTTGGATTTGATTGCGCGTGCGTATGTTGACCCGGGTGATGTGGTTGTGATGGAAGCGCCAAGCTACTTAGGTGCGATGCAGGTGTTTGGCCTAGTTCAAGCAAACATTACGACCGTGTCTCAAACTGAATTTGGCCCGAACCTAGACGAACTGGAAACGTGCTTTGCACAGCAATCACCGAAGATGTTCTATGCCGTGCCTGATTTCCACAACCCAACAGGTGTGTGCTGGGCAACAGAAACTCGTCAAAAAGTGGCTGAGCTGTGTATCAAATACAACGTGGCATTCATTGAAGATGCGCCTTACCGCGAGCTACGCTTTACAGGCACTGAACTGCCAATGGTTTCTTCGTTCTGCCCTGACAACTCTATCGTTCTTCGTTCATTTTCTAAGATTGCATCGCCAGGTCTACGTATTGGCGCGGTAACAGGCAAACGCAGCTACCTTGAGCCACTGATCAAAGTGAAGCAAGGCGCTGACTTACACTCAAGTGTACCGATGCAAGCGCTGCTTGTTGGTCTTCTAAAACATGAAGATTTCAACCTGCACATGGAAAACATTCGCACCCTTTACAAGTCTCGTTATGAAGTGTTGTTTTCAGAGCTAGAGAAACAGCTGCCTGCAGATTGCGTGTTAAAAGCCGTAGATGGCGGGATGTTCATTTGGGTTGAGATCCCAGAGTGTGACACCTTCGAACTGGCTAAAACTCTACTATCGAATGGCGTGGCGGTTGTACCAAGCCCAGTATTTTATCCAAAAGCCGATGAAGCCAAAGCCGCACTGCGCTTAAACTTCACCAACGCCAACCCTGAAGAATTGACTGAAGCGGTAAAACGCTTAGCAGAAGTACTTAACCAAGCGTAATCGCTGACAGTACTGGCCGCTTTGGTGATTGCCTGATCGGCTTATTAACGAGAAAGCTGTCACCAGTCAGCATTAAAGGCCAATGTCATTCTCAACAAGAGAATCACATTGGCCTTAATTTTAGGTCTCCATAAAGCACAGAAAGGACATCAGTTTGCCGCATTGTATAATCGAACACTCATCCACTATTGATGGTCAGCAACTCAACCAAAAAGTGTTTCTCGGCGCGATGGAGTCTCAGTTGTTCTCACCAACAGGAGAAGACATCAAAGTACGCAGCCTTGCCTATCAGCATTACCAAACCGGTGAAGTAAAAGAAGACTTCGTGCATGTCTCTGTGCGTATTTTGTCTGGGCGTAACGAAAGCGTTAAAGCGATGCTCTCCAAGTCCATTTTGGACCAATTACTTACTCTTCCACTATCCAATGCTTCACTGACCGTAGAGATCATCGATATAGAGACAAGCAGCTATTCAAAAGCCTTAGTTTAAGGACAAGTTACAAACGTACAGCCCCTCACAAATAGGGGATTTTCAAAACATTCGTTAGCAGCATGGAGCAATGAAATGGAATTGGTGATTGGTAACAACCCAGAATTGATAACGAAAGCACAGTCCATTCGTCATCAAGTATTCGTTGTTGAACAAGGTATCCCACAGGTATTAGATCTTGATGAGTTAGACCCAGTATCACATCATGCACTCATCACCGATGAAGATAATTTAGTCGCGACGGCACGCTTGCACATTGATGAATCAGGACACTCAACCATGGCGCGAGTTGCTGTTCTGCAGCCTTATCGAGGATCTGGTATCGCGTCTAAAATTGTTCGCGCACTTCTAAAACACGCCTCTGAACATGGTGCCAAAGTCATTGAAATCCACGCCCATCAATACCTAAAGGGTTACTATGAAAAGTTTGGCTTTGAGTTCATTCGTGAAGTAGAAATCGTCGGAGAACACCAACTCATTGAGATGAGATACTACATAAGTGCTTAGCCGAATATTCAATAGGCAACAAAACACCACTGCTTATTTGAGCTAACATTCCTTATCAAATAACGGCCTTTTCACCACACCTAAAGCCACACCAAAAATGATGTTATATAGCCCTACGTTTGGTTGGTTTTTGTCCCGCACCGCCTTGGTTATACTGCGCCTGATTTTAATAAGCCAACAAGACAGAACTAAGTTGAAATACTCAGTTCTGATCAAAACAGGCAACCGCTCTGGATTTACGTTCCAGCTCGCAGAAAGGAAAAACCATGTCTCAATATGTTGTATGTGCTCTGTATAAATTCGTAGCACTTGATGATTACCAAGAAATTCGCCAGCCACTAACCGACGTGTTAGAAGCCAACCAAATCCGCGGTACTTTGTTACTTGCGAGTGAAGGTATCAACGGCACCGTTGCAGGTAAACGCGAATCGATCGACGCCCTTCTTCAATGGTTCAAACAAGATTCTCGCTTGGCGGATGTTGTTTACAAAGAGTCGTTCAACGAAGAACAACCATTCAACCGAACCAAGGTTAAGCTTAAGAAAGAGATCGTAACCATGGGTGTTGAGGGCATCGACCCACGCCACGTTGTCGGCACTTACGTGAAACCAAACGAATGGAACGCATTGATCTCTGATCCTGATGTGATTCTGGTTGATACTCGTAACGACTACGAAGTGGACATCGGCACATTCAAAAATGCCGTAAACCCAAACACAGAAACCTTCCGTGAATTTCCTCAGTACGTTGAAGACAACCTTGATCCTAAGAAGCACAAGAAAGTCGCGATGTTCTGTACTGGCGGTATTCGTTGTGAAAAATCAACAGCCTACATGAAAGAGCAAGGCTTTGATGAGGTTTACCACCTTGAAGGCGGCATTCTTAAGTACCTAGAAGAAGTACCTGAAGAAGAGAGCATGTGGGAAGGCGACTGCTACGTATTTGATGGTCGTGTTGCAGTAAACCACCAGCTAGAAAAGAGCGGTTACGACGTGTGTAACGCGTGTCGTCTGCCTATCACAGACGAAGACAAAGCCTCTGAGCACTTCGAAAAAGGCGTAAGCTGCCCTAAGTGTGTTGATAAGCACAGCGACGAACAGAAAGCCCGTTTCCGCGAGCGTGAAAAGCAAGTTCAACTGTCGAATGCTCGTGGCGAAACCCACGTAGGCGGCGAAGCTGCTCACCTTATCGAGCAACGCAAAAAAGAAAAGCTTGCACACAAAGAGCAGCAACGCTCTGGTAAGAAAGCGAAGTAAACTCTCTGCTTTAAACTCTTTGAATTCTATACATATAACTATAAATAGTTAGCTATATACATACAAAAGGGCGCAAGTTCGAGGATAATCCCACGAGTTTGTGCCCTTTTTTGATCGCTTTACGGCTTTGTGTTTTGAACCACATTTCTTTCGATAAATTGCTTCTATACTGTTAATAATCCGACTAGAGAGGAAGTGCCAATGCTCAATGAAAACCATGCCTTTATCTTAGATTTCCCAGATCTTAAATTAGACATTGTTCAGCTCAACCACGACGACGAAAAATTCAAAGCAGACATGCAGAAGTACCACCAACTCGACTACGACATCCGTCAGCTAGAAATCTCTGGCAGCCCTATCGATGACGACAGCATGCACAACCTCAAAGTAGAACGCATGGAGCTAAAAGACTCGCTACACAAACAGCTCACACGCCATCACGCGCTTAAGATCGTATAACAACTCATATGCTAGTGTGGCTAACTTAGCCACACTACTCTCCTTCTCAAAGGGTTCTTTGTTTGAAATCGAAACTACCTGCTACCCAACTAGATTATTCGCTGAAAAATCTAAGTAAGTACTAAATTGAAGCCCATCATCTTGAGTTTCAAAACTCCAACCCATTCGCTCACAGATTCGTTGCACAATCACTAAACCACAACCATAGCCTGCATTGTAAGTATCATTGCCATCATGACGGTTAGTGATCACTAATTGAGAACCTATCACCACAATTCCAACATCGCCAACACTGTAACTAAACGCATTTTTAATTAAGTTATTCAATACAATAGTAATAAAACTCTCTGGTGCATATACCGTGGTAGTCTCTTTTACGTCCAGGTCATAACTCGCACCCTGCTTGGCAAATAAAGGCGCCATTTCAAGCAGCTGATTCTGAACTTCGACTTCCAGGTCATAGTGACCGAAATGGTGCTCATCGATACTCTCTTTACCAAGCAGCAAAAACATTTCAGTCAGCACTCGCATCTGTTCACTCGCTTCTTGCAGGCGATTAATCGCTTTTAACGCAACAGGAGGTTGATTGGGTACCTTAGTTAGCAGATCAGCCGACCCTTTTATCACCATAATAGGAGTTCGTAGCTCATGAGAGGCAAATCGATTGAACTCCTCTTCCCGCTGAAAAAATCCTGAAATGTGATTCTTTGAATCTAAAAGTGTTTGCTCAATATGTCGTGTTTCAGCGTAAGACGTCTCGACTTCAAAACTTGGCTGCTCAGGGTGCATTTGCCCTATTTTCTTTTCTATCTGATTGAGTGGCCTCGACAGCGAGCGTACAACATAGATCCCATACAAAACCATGAAGATTGAGGTTAAGCCACCGAGTATGAGGGTGTAGTTGTGGAGGCTCCATTCATACTCGTCGAGGTAGTCGTCGGCGTCATCTTGAAACAAGATATACATCAGCCCTTTACCTGACGGGTGTTCGAATACGTAAAAATGTTTATCTTCCGTACCTAACAGATGTTCATAGAAACCGGGCTCTTTGTATCGAGCTAACCAATTGGGCAATTCTCTTTCACTCCAATAGGTTGAAAACTCATTTTTATTCGGCAACAACGCTTCTTCGCCAAGCAACTGATATTCTGACGTATAACGATTAGCTTCAGTGTCTAGCCAGTGGTGCAGGCTGATCACTTCCATCTGGTTTTCAGCGATATAAATAACTGTCCAGAAAAGGCCAAACATGACCAAAGTCATCAAACCAAAGCTGCGACGGATTTTTCGGTAAATGCTCGGGTAATCGGTGTGGCTTAAACCGTTATGCTTTGAGTCGGTAACCTTGTCCATGAATAGTCTCTAATCGTGAGTGTTCAAACCCTTTATCAAGCGCGTTACGCAGGCCATAGATATGACTTCGAAGTGCATCACTGCTTGGCGATTCATCACCCCAAACAGAATCAATCACTTCAATTCTTGAAACAATTGATGGCGCATGACGCATAAGGACTTTTAGTATTCTTAACTGGATTCGACTCAACTTAATAAGCCTCCCTTCTCGGTAAACCTCGTCGGTCTGCGAATTGAGAGTAATATCAGCAAAACTCAGCTTTCCGATATCTTGGCGTGGTCCTCGGCTTGCCAATGCGTTGAGCCTTAAACTGAGCTCTTGCATGGCGAAAGGCTTAACCAAGTAATCATCTCCGCCCGCTTGAAAAGCCGCAATTTTGTCGTCCAACCTATCTTTAGCGGTTAAAAATAGAATTGGCGTAGGGCTCTGCACCTCTTCTCTTAACTTTCTAACAGCTGAGATGCCGTCTAATTTAGGCATCATGATGTCCATGATAATCACGTCATAATGATTCTCAGACGCCAACTTCAATGCCGCTTCACCATGATAAGCACAATCGATCACCATCCCTTCCAACTCTAGGTAATCGGCAATGGTTTCTGCAACATTGTGGCTGTCATCAACGATCAAAACTTTCATCGATTTATTTCACCTTTCTTCACGAGTGCTTCACGTTTGAGTTTATAAGATACACCCTCAATAAACCAAATAAAGAGTATATAGATGAAAAAGTTAGCGCTGATTTCGGTTGTCGGTTTAATTCTAACTGGCTGTGGCGGTAGTGACAGCAATAGCAATGGAAGCAACGATAACAACACGCAAGCTCCATCAGCAGTTCAAGGTACCATTGACTCTGTTTCTGGCAACACCATTGTTGTGAATGGTTATGGCTATCAAGTAGACAGTGCTACCTACGCGGGTAAAGACGTGGACATTGCGGACCTAGAAAAGAATATGATGGTCTCCATTTCATCTAATGCTCGTAGCACAAATGACGGCGCACAATTAACGCTAGAGCCGACTATCGTAGGCCAAATAACATACATTGCACCTAACAATATCAGTTTTATAGTAAATGGCATCACACTGACTTACTCGGGTCTATCTGAAGAAATAGGCGTTGATGATTGGGTTATGGTTTCATCTTTACCAACCGCTAATGCAGGTTACAAAGTACTTTCTGTTGTTAAGTTTGCCCCTTCAGAGCCATACGAAACAGTTGAAGTTGAAGGGCTAATCACTAACTTGGACGTCAATACACTAACGTTCAAGTTAGGTGGAGCTCTGACTGTCGAATATACAATGGATAGTATTGACAATGACTCGAATGAATCACAGTTAGCTGATGGTCTTTGGGTTGAAGTTACAGGCTCAATGGTTGGCTCTGTATTGCAAGCAAAAGAAGTTGAAGTCGAAGATTTTGATGAGATCGATAATGATACAGAAATTGAAGGCATTATTACTTGGGTAGCCAACGACAAATTATCATTTGATTTAAGCTACAAAGGTCGCTTTGTTGTCAATGACAATACTCGTTACGAAGACGGTAACAAGTCAAATTTAACTGTAGGTACAGAAGTCGAAGTAACAACGAAACAAGCTAACGGCGAAAATGTTGCAACCGAAATTGAATTTGAACACCACGATGACACACAAGATTGGAGTGATAATGACATCGAATTTGAAGGTAGAGTGCACAATGTCAAAGGCCAATCAAATTTTGAAATCCAAACTAAATCCGGCGACCAACTTATATATGTAAATAAGAATACTCGTTATGAAAATGAATGGGGGATGGATGTAGCTCTAGATCTTGACGAGCTATCTGGAAAATTAGTTGAAGTTGAAACCTATAAGATAGATAACCAATACATCGCTAGCGAAATCGAAGCTGAAGACAACGACTAAAGTCATGACATTTAAGAGCCACGTATCTACGTGGCTTTTTCATTTAGTATAAATATCAGCCAGTTATGGTATTATTTTCTTATCCAAAATTCAGGGTAAGGAAATAGAAAAAATGACTATCAAATGCGGAGAACTTGGATTAGAAACCGTCTTAAACTCCGAGTTTGACGAGCTGTTTGTTTGCGTCAAACAAGGTATTTTCGAACACGTCGACAATGTGTTTGGTTGGGATGACGAGTTCCAGCGCAAACGACTTTTAAACGATTACCATCCTTCTTGGTTTCATTGGGTATATCGCGAAAATAAAAGAGTAGGGCTCGTCTGCTTTAAGCCTTATGACAACGCATACCATATTCATCTGCTGATCATTTTCCCTCAATACCAAGGCCGTTCGCTTGGCAAGCAAGTCATGACTCTCATGTACAGGAGAGCCATGGAAGAGCGACGTGAGCAAGTCACTCTGTCGAGTTTTAAAAGTAACACTCGCGCCATTAGCTTTTATCAATCACTTGGCTATCAAGTTGTTGATGATGGTGATACTCACTTTATCTCATTGAAATCTAAAGTTTATAAAATACAGCAAGATATATAACAAAAGTAATTGATAGGTATGTGAATTACAGATACCAAACATTCACCATAGATATCACTCGCATATATAACTCCACCAATTAGATATGTCTCTAGAATAAAAACACCCACTATTTCCACTACATTCCGTTTTGATACATTTCTCACCAATGGCATTCAATTTATAAATAGTCATATTTATCAATGACATTCTCCCAATTGATTCCAGAGTAGTAAATTTTTATCAATAACTTAATAGGAGAACTAACATGAATGGTCAACGTTCACTGTTAGCAGTGGCAATAGCCCTAGGGATAGCAGGATGTGGTAGCGACAGTTCGGATAGCTCTACAACTGATACTGGCGGTTCAACAGCAACTTCAGCGTCTTTAACAGCAAAAGCCGCTGATGGCTATTTGGTAGGAGCCAATGCGTGTTTGGATCTAAACAGCAATAAAGTTTGTGATAAGGATGAGCCAAATGCCGTAACGGGTGACGATGGTTCGTTTACGATTGATAATCTAACTCAAGAACAACTTGAACAAGGTACTCTGTTGATCGAAGTGGTTGCCGGACAAACCATCGATACCGATAATCCAGGAGTCGTTTTAAGCAAGAGCTATCGCCTAACAGCCCCACCAAAATCGGCATTTATTAGCCCATTAACGACTCTGATTCAAAATGAAATAGAGAGTGGTTCTTCGTTAGAAGAAGCTAAAACAGCTATTCAAGAGAAGTTAGGGACAACTCTCGATTTAACGCAAGATTATATCGAAGCCAAAAACAATAACGACTTAGCCGATGCACAAAAAGCGGCTTTTGAAAACCTACACCGCGTTGCTCAAGTTACCGCTTCAGTCATGGCAGAGAACACGGATGCGTTATCAGAAACAGCAGCGGGCGCCGGTATTTCTGTCGAAGCACTCACCGCATTGATTAATGAAGAAGTCACTCGAGTCCTCGAGGAAGTCGTAAAAAATATTGAAGCAGCTGGAGATAACTTCAACCCAAGCGATATTGCTGGCAGTATTAATCGCGATCACATCGCCATTGATGACTCTAATCTCGAAGATAAAATTAAAGAAAATGAGGCAAATAAAGGATCTAAGCAAGCCGACCTCGCGAAGCTTATCAAAACAGACGGTATCAATTGGTTTGGCGGCGATAATGACACTGGCAAAGATTTAGTAGTTGCCTATGGAACATTGAAGTCTGATGCAGATAACTCAGTTACCGATACCAGTTATATTTATGATTACTTTGCTGAGCAATTTGTTGAGTTTGAATATACCCCTGACACAAATAGCATGGTGTTAGGACAAAACGGTTGGGAAGCGAGCGATGATACCTTAACCAGCATTAAGCCGAACAAAGACGGCAGCTTAACTCTAGAATCTAGAAGCTCGATTTTTAATGAAGTTGCTAGCGCTAAGCAATTAGATATCAGTGGGCTCAATGTTCGTTCCATCATGGATCAAACAGATGATGAGAACGTTTGGTCTCACATTATGCCAGTAGGATTAAAATTCCCAGATAACACAACGGCATACAAGTTGTCTGTAGCGGATATCTACGACAATATTTTTACCTTTTACAAGGGTGATTGGTGTGCAGAGTACGATCCAGATCGTTACCAAGAGCTCAATAACTCGTGTAACGGAATAAGTGCTTTCAAGAATGGTGGCATTACAGATACATGGCTTACAACTTTAGCATCGACCATTGCTGACGATGAGTCAGATCGTCATGAAACAGCGTCTAACAATCATGATGATTTAATCCCGATGGCAGGCCTAGAAAATGCTGAGGTATTTGCACAGCTTCTTTCTAACGGAACCGTTGTTTATTATTCAAGAGCGTGGAATTTAGATTCTACATTCTCCAAATTGTCAGAACTCGGTTCGTGGAAAGATATATCAGTAAATGGCGAGGTATTACGTCAAGTTACGATTCCTGAATCTATCCACTCGCAAGCTACATGGTCTAACTACCAAAAAGAAGATAATTCAGCTTACTTGTCTGTAGTCGAAGGCTTTGTACGTATTACCTACAAGGAAGTTGAAGATGCAGGCAGTGAGGCTTATGTTTTTGACGAAGCGACTAAGCAGTTCATTTTGGATAACGCATTAACACCACAACCTTTACACCCTCTCAACCTACAGGCTTGTCTTAACTCGCTACCGGATGCTGAGTTCATTGCTACAGCTAATGACGTCACGGTTTACGATGTACAACGCACGCCTATGTGGGAAGAAGTTCCTGTTACAGAGTACCTCACTTATGAGTTTACCTACTTGGGTGACACTTTCTCTTGGCTGAATGACGTTACGTTAGTCACCGGACTTCCAAGTTGGATTTCTGACTTAGCAGGAAGCCTAGAAAAAACACGTGTCGACATCAAAGATTCTGAAGGTGTTTTAATGGGGTACGAGTATTCATATAGCTCTGAAGATCACTACCTAGGTCAAGAGGGCTTTAACTCTGATGACTCACTAGGTTGGGGGGCGGCTAAAGCAGTATTACCACTGACGATTACTGATAACCAAAAAATCATCAATCAGATGGTAGATTTCGGGACCTCAACCAATGCACCACTCACATCACAATACGACTATTGGTATGACGAGATCAGCGATGAATTCGGTGAAACTGAGTACCCAGGATTAAGAACCGTTTCTGTAGAGACCTCACTAGACGACATTATCAACGCGCAAACTTACTTTCTATCTACCTTCGACTACCAAGAAACCTACTTAGGTAAAGAGGAAATAACAGTACCAGCTGGTACTTTCGCTGCATGTAAAGTAACAAGTGAGACACAGTTCGAAAATGACGGACCTCTTGACACTCAAACTACTTGGCTTACAAACCGAGGATCAATTAAATCCATTCGAGAGGAACAATCTTGGAGCATGTCGATTAATATGGAAGCAGCTAGCTTACCTTCTATTAAATAATCGATAGATAACATGAACAAGCCAATATGAGTTTGGCTTGTTCATTCTTCCATTAGCCTTTATAAGCCAACATCTTCATTCGCAAAGCTTGATAGCCTTTCAAGATCATCACTTCCCTTAATTAAACGCCCTAGCCACTCGGCCCTCACTACTCAATTCATAATGGCCAATATAGGCTGGGATAAATACCGATTGCCCTTTAGTAAGGGTTAAATGCTCACCTTTCTGACTCATTAACGTTAAATCATCGTCTATCGCCATTAATATTTCAGCGCCGCTTGTGATCACTTCTTCTTGATGAGGGCGATGAAATATATTGAAATCAAAATCACTGACCGGGATATGATAGCTATCACATTGACCCAGTTTTGAGGGTGCTAATAATAAGCGTTCGAACGGAATTGGCGTGAATTTTGTGCAGGCGACTAACTCAGCGACATCAATGTGTTTTGGCGTTAAACCGGCTCGGAGCACGTTGTCTGAATTTGCCATGATCTCGAGCCCGGTTCCCTTAATGTAAGCGTGCGGTGTGTTCGCATTCAAATACATCGCTTCACCTGGCTTTAGTGTGATCAAGTTAAGCAGCAGAACACAAAATAGTCCGATATCGTTCGGGTATTGATGGCTAAGCTCAGTAACCAAAGCAAACTCAGCTTGGTCTTGATGAGATGCTGCGTAAGTCAGAAGTTGCTCTAATGCACGGTGTTTACGTTGGTCATTCAACGTTAATAAATCACGGAAAAACGCCTCTAAACCTAGAGAATCAAGGCTGTTGCCAAACTCTTCAACCAAACTGACCAACTCGCTCGAATCCAACTTTCTGAACAACCCTAATATTTCATCAAACTCTCGAAAGCCATTCATCGCTTGATATTCAGTGATCGCGTAAACCAATTCAGGTTTGTGGTTAGAGTCTTTGTAATTACGATGCCCTGCTGTTAGAGGGATTCTTGCTTGCTCTTCTCTTGCAAAGCCAACCTCTGCTTGCTGCTTGTTTGGGTGAACCTGAACAGATAGCGCTTTTTCTGCTGCCAAGATCTTAAACAAGAACGGCAGTTCACCGAACTCCTGCGCAATATCGCTTGATAGATAAGCGGGTTTATTCTTGTTAATCAGCTCAGATAGAGGCACCAAATGTTGGTCAAGCGTGACCATTGAACAGCCCTTCGGATGCGCTCCCATCCAAACTTCCGCTTGCGGCTCTTGTGACTCATTCTTAAAGCCAAACAGCTCACGTATCGAAGAAATGCTCCCCCATGCATAATTTTGGATGGTGTTTTCCATTGGGAAAAATGAGTGTTCTGAGAAGTGGCTGAGTGACATGGCGTTTTCCGTAGTAAGCCCTTTGAACACAATTCAGAGAGCTAATTTCTAATAACGTAAATAATTAGAAAGACTACAGAGCTCGGCTAGAACCCACATGAGATGAGGTCTTAGACGCAATAGGAAAAATTCTTAGAAACAGGTGAGAACGATGAAAAGCGTGAAAAGGGTCACATTTGAGTATCACGTATAGAAAGCGCCGAAAATAAGATAGCGGCTTGTATCGCACTGGTTACAGCAGCGATACAAGCATCTGAATCCAAACACCAGCGACTATCTTATTATCGTGAAGAGCCCTTAAAAACCAGAGCGAGCCTCTGCACTTTTCTGAGGTGATTGAGCTTGTAGGAAAGGCAGTAACAGCAAGCCAATAACGGCCGCACAAGTAGAGATGGTAATGAAGAATCCACTCCAGCCATAAGTTTCTAGAACGAGCGCCAATGGGTAACCAGAAAGTGCTGCTCCCATATAAGCAAACAAGCCAACAAAGCCTGTCGCCGCCCCGGCAGAGTCTTTATGCGAACATTCAGCCGCCGCCATACCAATGAGCATTTGAGGGCCAAAAACAAAAAAGCCAACACAAAACAACCCAGCCGCTTGAAACACAAAGTTGGTTAAAGGCATAAGCCATAAAGCGGATACCGAGAGGAAAATACCAATCGCAAACAAGATGTTCATCGGGCCTCGGTTACCACCAAACAGCCTATCCGATCCCCACCCAGCAACAAGTGAACCAACGAAACCGCCAATCTCAAACAGAGACAAGGCAGCGTTAGCGTTTATCAAACTGTAATCGTGTTCTTCGGTGAGATATAAGTTGCCCCAGTCGTTAACTGCCGTTCTTACGATGTAAACCAACACATAGCTAAAGGCGAGCAACCAAATGTACTTATTGCTGAACACATAGGTTTTCAGGATCTCTCGATAGCTTAACCCTTGCCCATGGCTCTCTTGCGCTAATTCCAGGTGATCATTACGCCACTTTCCTACCGTCGGAAGTCCCATGGTGGTGGGCTTGTCACGTAAGCGCCAGCAGACAATAAGACCGATAAAAACACCAATAACACCTGGCCAGATAAACCCAGATCGCCAACTGAACTGCAGCGTTAGATAACCCACAAGAATAGGGATAAGCGCTCCACCAACGTTGTGCGCTGTATTCCAGATTGCCCAGCGAAAGCCTCTTTCGGAGCGAGAATACCAAGTCGTCAATAACTTGGAACACGATGGCCAGCCCCAACCTTGGAACCATGCATTCAGTACCCATAGCGAGATAAAAGCCACTAACGAACTCGAAAAGCCAAACGCGATGTTTATCAGACCAGTCGCGATTAGGCCAAGCCCCATGAAGTAACGAGGGTTTGACCGATCCGATATCGTGCCTGAGATAAATTTCGATAAGCCATAAGAAAGATAAAAGAGTGTGCCAATTAAGCCGATATCGCCTTTATCCAAACCAAGATCGGTGATCATGGCAGGCGCGGCGTAATTAAAGGTTTTACGAGTGAAGTAAAAACCCGCATAGCCGACATACATACCTATCATGATATGGAGGCGCCAGTAACGATAACTCTGATTGATCTCATCATCTGTTAGAGCATCACTCTTGGACGTTGTTGAGCGCAGAAATCCAAACATATTCGTTCTCACACTTTAGGTAATGTAACGCTGATATTGGTACCCGAAGATGAGCCATTAGCGTTGATTGTCATCTTGCCGCCGAGCGCCTGAACCCGCTCTTGCATACCGCGAACACCCATTCCTTTGAGAAGGTCTTGCGCTGTAAAACCAACGCCATTATCTGTAATCTGAAGGTCAGCTTGGTCGCCTAAAATCAGTTCAATTTTAATCTCGCTCGCTTTGGCGTATTTAGAGGCGTTGTTTAGAGATTCTTGGCACAGCCTGAAGATCGTGACCTTGAGCGTGTCACTCAAACACGAGTAATCACCTTGCCAATTTAATTGGATATCAACGCCGTGATCCGAAAACTCCATCTCTCGAATAAGCTGTTCCACAGAATCTTTTAGATCCAGATCGTCCAACATCTTAGGTCTTAATTTTGTAAGTAGACGTTTGGTGGTGTCATAAACATTCAAAGACAATGACTCAATGGTACCCGCACAGCGAACGCTCATCTCAGCGGTATCAACGCGTTTAATGATGCTTGCCTGAGTACGAATTGCCGTGATGTTTTGGCCGATTTCATCATGCAGTTCACGCGCAATATCACGACGAACCGACTCTTCAGCGGTCACTAACTGACGTGAAAGGTTTTGATTTCTGGAGAGTTCACTTCGCAATTTGGAGTTGAGATCTTTCTGCTTTTGAACCGCTAAACCAAGCAATATGCCTGTGATGGTTTGAGCAGACAGAGACAAGAGCAAGTCGGTAATTTCGAGTTTGGATGTTCCGCTGTGAGCAGCAATCAACGCGACACTATTTAGCATTGTTGCAAGCAGAGCACCTTGCCATCCATAACGAACGGCGAGCAAGATAATAGGGATCGCCATACAGAACGGGGCGAAGCGCCTTAATTCATCAGGCAAACTGGTTTGTATCAAAATACTGGCCACCAGCAACACACTGTATAAAGCGATGTGACGAATTTTGAACTCTACAACATTATGGATTAAGTAAGAGCTCAGCGGCGCCCACTTATTTTGGAATAGATAGTTCCAGACCAGATAACACATAGGCACCAGCATCAATCCACCCGTGATACTCGCTAACCACACCATGTAAACGGCTGGTACATGAGAGCCCACCACGGCAACATTAATAAATGCTGTGACCATGATTAAGCTCGCCATCACTAACAAGTGACGATTTTGGTCACCAGAATAATAACGCTTGGCAATTAGAGTGGCAGGAATACTCAACCCACTGGCGATGAGTATCGTCAGCCATTGAGGTTCATCAAGTAGCAGAGCTAAAGCAATCGCAAGCCCCCACTCTGCAATATAGATAGCGGGCCAATAGTGGGTGCGAGTGTGCAGCGTCATTCCCAATCGAAGTGAGAATGGGAAAAGCAGAATGGCTAACTCAGGGTCATTAATGAAATAGAAGGCAATAACCCATAAACAGAACCATGCACAGCCAGCCATAAAAACCCCACACAGGG
This sequence comes from Vibrio sp. 1CM23M, assembly GCF_023161755.1. NCBI lineage: Bacteria > Pseudomonadati > Pseudomonadota > Gammaproteobacteria > Vibrionales > Vibrionaceae > Vibrio > Vibrio sp. 1CM23M. The sequence continues at coordinate 1,004,818 of NZ_JALNTR010000001.1, read as the reverse complement.
AGGTGGCTAGATAGGAACGCATTAGTACTGGTCTTGTGTGAACAATTTAGCTAACTCGACGTTGTTCTTAACATTGAGTTTGTCCATCGCATTGGCTCGATGTACATGCACCGTTTTATGGCTAACTCCTAGCTCTACGGCAATAGATTTTACATCGAGCCCTGTTGCCAATAACTGACACACTTCGCTTTCTCGGCGGGTGAGTTGATTTAAAGAGGCTTTATTCTTCATGGGTGTCGCAAGCTTTATTGCGATATCGGGCGTGAGATAACAGCCACCATTTGCGCTCGTGTGTACGGCTTGAATTAACTCATCAGGGCTACAGCGCTTGCTGAGATAACCTTTGGCTCCTAACTCTAATGACTTCTCAACCATCGCCGGAGAGTCATGAACGCTCAACATGATGCTGGCAATGCCAGATGGAATCTCTTCCAATAAGCTCAGGCCACTTTCGTCTTGCATTGAGATATCTAAGATCACGACATCAGGGTGACAACTTGGCAATCCGAGGCGCGCTTCTGCCGCAGAGTTGAATTCCCCCACGACCGTAATATCAGCTTCAAGACTGAGTAATTGAGCAAAGCCAGATCGAACAATGACGTGGTCATCAACAAGCGCAACATTAATCATGATATTAACCAGAATTAAGAGTAAGAAAGAAAAATAGCCCCAACAGGAGCTATCTAAAATTGAGTTTATTGATAGAGATGATACTGAATCGAACTAACGATTGGTATGATCTCACGTGCTTTAAACCAATAAAGCACGTGAGACTCGCTACGCGTTTTGAGACGCTAAGTGCATTTTCTTAGCATGGCGAATCTTCTTCTCTTCCGCAACCGCAACGAATAGCAGTAACACGATACAAATGGCAGCTGACGTATCAAGCGCTGCGAACGTGCCTTTCCAACCCGTTAAGCCAAAAATAGGCGTGCCGTCTGCAATCATACCTAGGCCAAGTTTGGCAAAACTGTCACCAATTAAGTAAGCAAATGTACCTTTCACGCCATCCGCAACGCTGATTGCTTTCTTAGGCACGAAACCTACTGCAGCAACACCAATCAGCAACTGAGGACCAAACACAAGGAAACCAAGCACAAACAGTGATGCTAGGTACATGAACTCACTGGTTGCATGCTGGTAGAACTCTAGAGAAACGATGATCAGGCCAAGTGACACACAAGCAACCAAAGCACGGCGTCCGTTCGCAAGGTCTGACAGATAACCCCACATTAACGTACCGACCAGTGCACCAACCTCAAACAGAGTGAAGCCTGAAATCGCCGTTTCTTTTGATAGACCTAGCTCTTGATACGCATAAACGGTAGACCATTGATCGATACCGATACGAACAATGTATAAGAAGATATTCGCGAAGCAGAGCAACCAGATCACTTTGTTTTTCAGGATGTATTCAACAAAGATCTCTTTCTTAGTCATTTGATTTTCTTCAGCAGCTGTATCTTCTTCGCTGATTTCTTCATCAAACAACTCTTCGACTGTGCCTAAGCCGTATGCTTCTGGAGAGTCGTTACCAAAGCGCATACCAATAAAACCAACCACAATCGCGATGATAGATGGGAAAACAAACATACCAATTACGTTGCCATCAAATAGGTAGTTCGCACCAAACAGAGCAACACCAGCAGCACCCGCACCACCCACGTTGTGCGACATATTCCAAAGACCTAAATATGAACCACGCTTGTTACGAGGCGTCCATTTAGTGATGGTCGAGTAGCTTGAAGGACCGCCCGTACTTTGGAAGAAACCACTCAACGCATAGAAGGCAACCATCAAGAATAAGCTAGCACTGCCACCGCCCATACTGAAGCTGAAGCCCAACATAGCGATACCAGAAAGGACAAGCATAAATGGCAGGAACTGCTTGGTGTTTTTACCATCGGCATAATAGGAAACGACAGTTTTACCGATACCGTAAGTGATAGAGAAACCCAGACCGATAAGACCTAGATCCGTCATCGATAATCCATAAGTAGAAATCATGTCGTTTTGCGCGACATTGAAGTTCTTACGGATCAAATACATGGTTAGATAACCAATGAACACGACGAGGTAAGATTGTAGGAATGGTTTAAACCACATTTTTCTTCTAGTTTCGACCGGAAGATCCAGCGTCGGTTTTCGAACCTGATCTAAGAACTTTAACATTGTGAACTCTCTTATTTTTTGTGAGGTCTGCACGGCATAATTGCGGCCATACATTGTTTATTAGTTGACCGTGAAATAATAAGGAGTCTAAAAATCGACCGCATGAGAGAGGGTCTTAGAATAACTAGGAAAAATTCTTAGTTCAGAATTGGGAGTCAAGAAAGCGTGAACAGCATCACTTTGTTTACGGTCTGTTATGGATTGATATTACGATAACAAAAGTCACTCATTTCAAGGCTGACGAACCTTGTAAACAAACAGAAACAAGTGAAACACTTCGCAACAAACATAGTATTATTCATAATGGTTGCCTGACATTGCATTGATAAAGTTTGGATCCTTTTTGTAAACACATTTTTAGGTTCCAACTATGAATTCAATGGTCAAATCATCACTTGCGATTGCTATCAGCCTTCCACTACTTGCTGGGTGTGTGACACCTGGTGAAGATGATCCCAATGCGAGCACCAAGCAGGGCGCTGTCGGTGGCGCACTGTTAGGACTCACGATAGGTGCATTAACAGGTGATGCAGAGCTAGCAATGAAAAGTGCCGTTGTCGGCGGAGTAGCCGGCGGGGTTGCAGGTGCAGGTAACGACATTAGAAGTAATCGAGACAACATCCGTCACGATAGCCGTAACGAAGCCATTGCGCATACCAACGTGAACACCGCAGCAGCAACAGCAACAGAGGCGAAGCAAAAAAATTGGGAAGAGCTCAATAATTTCATTGGCGAATGGGATGTCACTATCCACAATCACGTTAACACTCTGGATATTATCTCGGACTTAGAGTCGACAGGAAAACTGAACAGCATTAGTCAAGCAGAGGTGAGCGTAGCTAATTCACAAGGAGTCAACCTAACGGCTCAGTTCTCTTACGATGAAGCTCAAGGCTACCAAATGGATGTCACCAACCAAGCTACCCAGGTGAATGTCAACTTTGCTGGCGAGCCTCAATCTCAAAATAATCGTTACAATTTTTATCCAACTAACATCCAAGATGTCATCTATCAGGGTGTAAATAGTGCTGATGTTCGCATTGAATTGGGTATGCTCAATAGCCAACTTTGGATCTTAGAAAGTTACGCTTACCTAGATGGTAGTGAAAAGAAAATACAATCGATTCGATTTAACAAAGCCAGCTAGCTTTTCGTTATGAGCGGTTCGTTATTAGTTATTAGCTTCTAAATCGCAGATCAAATACAACACCAGTATCGGTTCATCACCATAAAACTCCATGGTGTGACCGATACTGGTTCACATTCATTCTTATTAAAATAGATTCGATAGGCTTGTTACGTTTCGCGTGAATCGTACTACAGTCGCTTGCCGCTACCGTCTTCCCACATTACTTCGCATTCATCCTTGATAGCGGCCTTTAATAATTCAACCAGTGGGAACGCTCGGCTACCGATATTAACAGGCGCTTCAACCACCTCTTCTTCATTGTCGTCATCAGTATTTTCTTGCTCTACGGGCTTGCTCTGCTCTGCTGCAATAGCAGCACGTAGATTATCCAGAGCTTGAGGAACCTCTGAAGCATCCATAGCACCTGGGATGGAACCGCTATGCCCAAGCATCTTGATGAACTGAAGGCCAACTTCACCAAACATCGTGACGCTAGCATGAGCTTTACAACTAAAGGTAATTAACATAGTGAGCCTTTCTTAATTTTGGTGGTTTACAAACTATGTGGAGTAACTCACAGGAAAGCAAGTAGATAAACATCAAACAACGGTTACAAATTTGATGCTTAAATCTAATCTTTTAGAGATGACCTGCACCATCGGTGATATACATCACTATTTGGAATTGATTGAACAGCCTTTCATATGAAACCTTGATAGTAGTCACACTAAATAGACATCTAAGCCTCTGCATAGCTTGTTATTTAATCTACTATTAACACCATTATCAAAAACTTTGGCACAGATCACATGAAAAGGCTCGTCGGCAGGCACCTAGAAGAAATGGCGGACATACGATCCACCCGCAAGCAAAAAATTGTCCACTCCTTTTCACTGACTGCCGCTGCGTTATTCATTTTCTATACTTGGGCTTACTTCCAAGGCGAGCATTACACGCTGTCAATGTTCGAATTGTGCTTCGCCATCATTGCCATTTCTAACGCTTTATATGTAAGAAAAGTCATCAATCCTGAGTATTCCGAATTGATTCTGAGTGGTGTTCTTCTAGTTCAGGGCGTCATCCTATTCTTGTACAGTCACGCCATCCCAGATCGCATCCTCTGGCTCTACCCAATTCTGGCCGCGGTCATTTTCATTAATGATTTCAGAATTGGCATAATCTTCAGCACCTCGTTTTGCCTGTTCATCAGCACCTTGATTACAGCGATGCCCAATAACTTTTCTTTGCCATTTAACAGCACACACAGATTTGTCCTTAGCTTATTTACCATGAGCTTGGTGTGCCACACATCCGCCTATTACTACACAAAAGCCGTCAGTTATATTCAGCGTCTGTATAAAGAAGGCATTGAAGATCTCGCCTACAGAGATCAGTTAACCGGCTTGGCAAACCGTTGGAGCTTTGAACGTTGGGCGACAGAAAAACTAGCTACCGTGGATAGTGAGCGATCACTTACAGCATTAGTCTTTTTGGATATTGATGACTTTAAAGGCATTAACGACAGCTACGGGCACGATGTGGGAGACAGTGTCTTACAGCATTTTGCCAATCGCTTGAGCAACAACATTCGAACCAGAGACAGAAAAAGCCATGAATACGATTATTCCATCGCGCGCTTTGCTGGAGACGAGTTTGTTCTGATGCTCTACGATATCCCTACACGTAAAGATCTAGACGGCATTCTAGATAGGATTTGCGGGCTGTTCGAAAGCGGCTGCCAAACAAACGAGAGAATCAAGGAATTGACATTAAGTGTTGGGGTTGCTTTATACCCGCAAGATGCCCAAGAATTACATGAGCTGACGAGATGTGCTGATAAAGCGATGTATGTTGCCAAGCATTCAGGAAAAAACCGCTACGCTTATTACCACGACAACCCAGTATCGACTTTGATAGAAGAACTACCAACGAGCCTTGTTAGCTCAGCACCGGATTCATCTGAACTTGAAGATTGCTTTGAAGCGAAGATCGAAGGGAACAATGTTACGCTATTAAAAGCGCGTCAACGCTAGCCATTCCTATAACGGAGCGGCGCTGCTAACCTGCAAAGTACATAAGCCAAAGGCTCACTAACCCGATCATAATAATCCATATGACTTGACGTGTTCGGTTTGGGTTATTCCCTTTAGGTCGCCTCACCACGGTTTTAAAAGCGGCTTGCTTAGCTGACTGAATAAACGGCGCTTCTATCTCACGTTTTTTCACGCGGCGTTTAACTGCGCTGTTTGCAACCTCTGTAAAGCGCTGACTTTGCTCCGTTGTAAAGTCGTTATCAAAACCCATCCGACTATGCCTTTCGCCATGTTTTTGCTGAACTGCCATAGCGGCCTCCTTGGCGATATACTCTCTATTGAGTATAGACATAATTTCATATTGTTACCTGTTCAAGATTTTCGAATAAGTCACTCAACGCTGTGCCATCTTCTTTTTAATTCAAATTACATAAACTACAGCCATTCAAGTTTATGAGGTTTTCAAAATGACGAATGTAAGAGCAGTAGATCATGTGATTGCAGCACATGCCACCTCAGATGGTGACGGCGTCAAAATCCAACGACTCGCGGGTTTTAATAACGCGTGCTTCTCTCCATTTTTGATGGTTGATGAACTAAAGTCGGATGAAAGCAAAGACTATGTTGGCGGCTTTCCTCCACATCCTCACCGTGGGATAGAAACTCTCACTTACATGCTCCAAGGTCACTTCCAACACAAAGACCACATGGGAAATGTTGGAGAGCTGCGCAGCGGTGGCGCTCAATGGATGGCCGCAGGTCGTGGTGTCATTCACAGTGAAATGCCAATGATGGAAGAAGGTGCGCTGCATGGTTTTCAGATTTGGATAAACCAACCTGCGACACACAAAATGCAGCCAGCGCAATATCACGATTTCCAAAGTGAAAGCATCGCGGAGCATCAAAGTGAAAAAAGTGGTTTGTTAAGAGTGATTGCCGGAGGGTTTGAACTGCACAACCAAACTGACAAAGATTCAGAAGCTTTACGAGCGCAAGGCCCATTACAGAAAACAGGTGTGCCGTTAAGCGTTGCGGATTGGCGCTCTTATTATGGGCAAAAAATCACGTTAGGGACTAATGTTAATCACAATGCCATGACTTACGTGTATCGAGGCAGTATTAAGATCGGCGACAAAGTGATCAACCAAGGTCAACTTGCCCTGCTCACCAAAGCTGACTTGCTGTCTTTGGGTAGCTTAGAAGATTCAGGGGTACTGATTTTTTCTGGTGAACCGATTAATGAACCCGTTGTGCACTATGGTCCGTTTGTCATGAACTCGATGGAAGAGATTGAACAGACAATTCAAGACTACAACAACGGTGTGTTTGAGACTTACTGATATCTTGGCTTTGAGCTTTGAGCTTTGAAGATTGAAGATTGAAGATTGAAGAGATTTTGTAACGAACAACGATTTGGTCATCCATTTGATGACTACAAAAACAAGTGACACTATCCACTGCCGGTTACTATCACTTATTTAACCACGCTCCTAGAGCGTGGTTTTTTTCTATTCAATCAGAGACAAAAGATGCCCTGATTGAACAAATTTAGATCTGATTACAAGTACTCACATAGGTAAGCCGTCGCTTCTTTTACCTGTAGGTCGAATGAAGAGTCACCCGCAACGTCAAAAGACTCACCAGATTGGTATGTCGTCCAGTCATCATCGCCAACACGCTTTACAATCAAAGCACCTTTAACAACGGTCATCTTTTCTGGAGCCGCAGTACCAAACGTGTACTCACCAGCTGCCATTACACCAACACTCACATCAGCACCAGACTGGTTAAACGCTAACGACTTAACGCCACCTTCAAAGTATGTGTTTTCTTTAATCATTGTACTTCCTTGTTATCTTCAAATTGCAATTATTGAGCTCACCGAGTAAGCCTATGCGTAAATTTAGGTAATAATTGTTTTAACCAATTCGAGACTTTCCTACAAGAAATAAATACGCATAGCTTAAGCATTTCTGGAATTCGCTTTCATTGATAGCGTAAATACTGAGGAGCAAGGCTAAAAACCACTAACGCAACCAAATTTATTAGAACATTCGATCCTGCTTCTAACTCTTAGAACAATTTTTGCAAACTAAGGTTTTAGTTAATAGAATCTAAAACAATATCAGTCGAAAAATGAAGAGATAATGGCAAAAAAGCCGACTAAAAGCAGAGATCTATTTGCCAACTCGTTACTCTACGGCTTCCTATTAGTTGGCTTTATGGTTGCCCTCACCGCTGGCTATTTTGCTTACCAAGCCCACCAGCAATCTGTCAGCCCAAGCAACGTCTATGGCACATGGATAGAGATTGCGGCGCCACCTTACAACACCGACATCCTGACACTTTCAGAAAACGGTGTGATGATGAATCATCGTCTTATCACTACCTCATTCGATTTTGACGGTAAGATCGTCACGATCAACACTGGCTCTGGAACCACCGTTTACACCATCAGTGGTACTTACGATTCGCCTCGCTTGAAGCGATTAGAGCCAAGCGTACCATCTCAGCAATTTATTAAAGAAGGCTACGAAGATACTGCGACTGGTGATACCCATAGTGTCATGCAGCAACGACGCGCTTCCCTAGCTGAACAATTCAAAAGATAACCCTCTTATCCATACTGCCATAAGCATTCGTCTTCAAGTTTACTCGTCGATCGACCCCGCTCGCTCAACATACTTCACTTTGTGATTCTGCTTCAATCCACAGTATTTTCTTATAGTTTGTCGCACCTTTTCATAACTTCATGTCGTGAATTTTCACTTGTGAGATTTTCCTACTGAAGGGTGTTTTATTTTATAAAACATGGACTCAGCCTCTCATTCATTAAGCAACAGAATTGTAACAAGATACAATTTTTTAGTTGTCCATCGAAAACGGATTTATTTTCAGTTATGAAATTAAAACTCTCTCGAATACTGACTGGGAAGCTCCTTCAAAACTGATTGGAGCCGTTTATGGGGCCAATTGGTTCTCGTAATCTTCAAGGAATGAGAGAAATAGTATGATTCGTATAAATACCTGTGCTGCAAGCATTGCTCTAGCGCTATCTGGTACAGCATTAGCTGCTCCAACAGCACCTAGCATCGACATGTACGGTTCCAACAACCTGCAATTTTCTAAAATTGAACTCGCGATGGAAACCACCTCTGGCTACAACCAGATGGTGAAATATCACGATAAAGCAAAGGTCGACGTTAAGTTCAACCAATGGAGCGGAACGTCAGGAAACACGTACAACATCTACTTTGATGGCGTTAAAGTGGCCACCGGCCCAATCACTGGCAGCCAAACCACGGCTTCATTCGAATACGGCCAAGGCGGCTTATTCGATATGGAAATTGAAGCGTGTGACGAAACTGGTTGTAGCAAGAGCGCACCCGCTAAAATCACCATCGCAGATACCGATGGCTCCCACTTAGCGCCACTTGCGATGAATGTGGATCCAAACAACAAGTCATACAACACAGATCCAAACACGGTAGTAGGTACTTACTTTGTTGAATGGGGTATTTATGGTCGTGACTACACGGTAGATAACCTACCCGCTGACAACTTGACCCATATCCTTTATGGCTTCATCCCAATTTGTGGTCCGAACGAATCAGTTAAATCAGTAGGTGGTAACAGCTACAACGCACTCATGACGGCATGTCAGGGCGTTAACGATTACGAGGTGGTGATCCATGACCCTTGGGCGGCTTTCCAGAAGAGCTTCCCTCAAGCGGGTCACGAATACAGCTCACCGATCAAGGGTAACTACGCAATGATGATGGCGCTCAAACAGCGTAATCCTGATTTGAAGATCATCCCATCAATTGGTGGCTGGACATTATCTGACCCGTTCTTTGATTTTACAACCAAAGCCAACCGTGACACCTTCGTTGCATCTGTTAAAAAATTCCTAAACACATGGAAATTCTACGATGGTGTAGATATCGACTGGGAATACCAAGGTGGTGGCGGTGCTGCGCCAGAGCTTGGTGACCCAGAAAATGATGGCCCAGCCTACATTGCACTGATGGCAGAATTACGTGCGATGCTCGATGAGCTAGAAGCAGAAAATGGCCGTACTTACGAGCTAACATCTGCGATAGGTGTTGGCCACGATAAAATTGAAGACGTGAACTACGGCGATGCTATCCAATACATGGATTACATCTTTGCGATGACTTACGACTTCTACGGCGGTTGGAACAACGTATTAGGTCACCAAGCAGCATTACACTGCGGTAACTTCATGCGCCCTGGTCAGTGTGATGGCTCAGGCATTGATGAAAATGGCAAACCATACACAGGCCCAGCTTACACAACGGACAACGGCATCCAATTGCTGCTCGAACAAGGCGTTCCAGCTAACAAGCTTGTCGTAGGTGCAGCAATGTACGGTCGTGGTTGGGAAGGTGTATTACCCTCATCACTTTCGGATCCTAGCGACCCTATGACAGGTGTTGGTAACGGCAAACTGAAAGGTAGCTCTGCGCAAGGCGTCTGGGAAGATGGTGTTATCGACTACAAAGGCATTAAGGCGAACATGCTTGGTGCGAATAACCAAGGTATCAATGGCTTCGAATACGGTTACGACGAAATGGCAGAAGCGCCTTACGTATGGAACCGCACTTCAGGTCAGCTGATCACATTTGATGATGACCGCTCGGTAAAAGCAAAAGGCGCGTACGTTCGTAGCCTTGGCCTTGCAGGTCTATTCTCTTGGGAAATTGATGCAGATAACGGCGATATCCTAAATGCAATGCATGAAGGTCTAGCAGGTGGCACCACCGATCCTGTAAACCGTAAACCAACTGCAGCAGCAGGTGCCGACCAATCTGTTGAAGGCCCAGCTTCTGTTTCTCTAGATGGCAGCGCTTCAAAAGACAGCGACGGCACAATCGCGAGCTACGCTTGGTCACAAGTAAGCGGAACTGCCGTAACACTGGCTAATGCCAATGCAGCTGTTGCAAGCTTCGATGTTGTTGAAGTCGCACAACAAGAAGCACTCACGTTCAGCCTAACGGTAACCGATAACGAAGGCGCTACTGCAACTGACACCGTTGTTGTAACCGTAACCCCTAAGGACACGGGCCCAGTCAATACAGCACCGGTTGCTGTGGTTACGGCTCCGGCTGAAGTTAATGCGGGTGATGTAGTCGTGGTTGATGCTTCGGCTTCGAGCGATGCAGACCAAGACACATTGACCTTCACATGGGATGTACCTGCTGGTATTGATGCAACGGTTCAAGGTTCTTCAGTGAGCTTTGTCGCGGCGGAATACACGCAAGATACAATGCTGAACTTCTCTGTAACGGTCAGCGATGGCACAGAGACGTCAGTAGCGGCTACTTCAGTGAAAGTTCTTAAGAAAACCACAGGCGGCGGTACGTGTACTAACGCTTGGGATTCAGGTGCGGTTTACACGGGCGGCGACCAAGTAACTCAAGGCGGTAAGGTTTGGGAAGCGAAATGGTGGACAACCGGTGAAGATCCAACAACGACAGGCCAATGGGGCGTGTGGAAAGAGATAGGCCCAGCAAGCTGTGCTAACTAAAAATAGGGTTTAGCTAAACGCGAACTAAGCGTCGACTAAACACCTAAAAGCAAGGCCAACCAGATAATGTCTGGTTGGCCTTTTTATTATTTGTTTTCTGACCTTTGAGCTTACGATCTTTTTACTGGCGTCCTACTGACTTACGATCGTTGGACTTAGCCAATTAAGTTATCAAAGCTCTCGAATACTTGTGGGCACTTCATTACTCGACCGTGGCCCTGTCCTTGAGTCGCAATTAAAGTAACGCGACCCATTTCATTAGCAGCACGCTGAGACACATCAAACTTAGTAAACTTGTCTTGCTCATCATGAACGATGATCGTCTGAGACTCACGAAGCGCTAGCTTTCCATAGGGGTCAACAGACTGAATTGGGTAGTTAAACTGCTCTTCTACTTCTCCGACTACCGCTTCAAACAGTTTCATTGAGTAACCTGAACGCGCGACGCTGCCAAAGAGGTTTTCTAGATAATCCAACACAGGTGCAATCAGCAATAATGGCTTGTTTTCCAATTTAACGTGCTTACATTCCAACGCAGAAGCGGTACCCATGCTATGACCGACCAAACCAGCTACCTCACCCACCGAATCGAGAATCGCTTCCAAACCATTCACAAACGCAGGAATATGACCATGTACACCATCGCTGCCACCATGAGCAGGATGGTCGTAAGCCAGAGCCGTAAAGCCTTTGGCGGCGATGTGTTCCATCAAAGGGAAGAACTGACTCGCGGTGCCAGACCAACCATGAGTCAGCACCCAAACAGGCCCCGTACCTAAAGAATAGGTTTTTAAAACGCCATCACGACCTTCAATTTCACTCTTGATAAGCCCTTGGGGATCAGCATTTTTTTGCTCGGTACGCATTGGAGTGAGCAGCAGCTTACGTGCCGTTTTCTTCGCATGGCTCGGCGCTAAGATGTAATGCAGATTGGTTGTAGCGCCAATTAAGCTGCGCTTGAAGCTGAATTTGTTCGATGTATTAAAGTAGATTTTGTCACTCATGACCGTTCCTTGTATCGCCATCATCATTGGCGGATCGAGCTCGGCCCTAAAAATCGAACGACCGTGCTATTTATTAGTGTAAAAAATGGCGATAGCGCTTTTTATGACTGCTTGCCGCCACTTCTCTTAAATTTCTTGTAAACCTTAGTTAAACAAAGTCACATGCTTTGCGAGCTCAATAGTTTGCGAGCTAAGTAGCTTGCGAACTCTATGGTTTCCCGAACCAAGTGGCTTGGCGAGTTAAACCACTTTCCAGCTAGCGATTAAGCGCTCTACACCACTCCAAAAATGGGTATGGCTCGCTTGTTGGCCTCGTAACGAGTAGAACAAGTTAGCACTCAAATAGAGACCGTATAACTCAAAGGTTGCCTGTTTAGGATCTAAATCGGCTCTGAACTGTTTGCTCTCAACCGCTTTTGTTACCTGAATCGTCAAGTAATCAATCCACACTGAAATCGTTTTCTGCAATGCTTTCTGAATTACAGACGTTTCACTGCCCGCATCTTTCCATGCATCAATAAACATGCAACTGCCTTGGAACGAATGGTTCCAGCCTAGCCAATTGTCGAGCAGCTGTTTCAATTTCGCTTCAATATCACCATCTCCCAGCTCTCTTGCGGGAATGATGACTCTTTCGGTGAATATGGCGTTGGAATACTCGAGTACAGAGAGTTGCAGGTTTTCTTTAGAGTTGAAGTGTGCAAACAAGCCACTCTTAGACATGCCACACTGCTTGGCTAACTCGCCAATCGTCAAACTCTCAAGCCCATTCTCACTCGCAAGCGCGAATGCATGGCTCAAAATATACTCTTTGGTTATCTTTCCCTTACTCATTATTCACCAATAATAAATCTGATACATTATTTTTAGCACGTTCGTTCTTTTTTTCAAGATTTTTTACTTAACCCTTGGTATTCATTTTGTCTTATCAAAGAATTATGGAAAAATGCGACAGTATTCAAAGGAAATTGAAATCGACTAGCTAAAGGAAAAACAATGAACACACTTTGGGAACAGTTTGCGTTTTCGGCGTCAGTAACAGGCCCTATCTGTTTAATGCTGTTTCTTGGTGTGATGCTCAAGCGAATCGGCTTAATCAATGACAATTTCATTGATGTCGCATCTAAGGTGGTATTTCAAGTCACCCTGCCCGCAATGCTATTTCTGAGTATTGTTCAATCGAATCACAACTTTTCAGCCAGTAGCGCGTTAGTTGCGTTTGGCGTCATCGCTAACTTTATCTTTTTCTTGTTCACGATTTTCTCGACCAAGTTGGTATTCAAAGGTTCGAAAGATCAAGGTGTGATTGTCCAAGGTGGATTTCGCGCTAATACCGCGATCATCGGCCTCGCCTATGTGGCTAATATCTATGGCAACCAAGGTGTGGCATTGGCGGCTATCTATGTCGCATCTCTAACCGTGCTGTATAACATTCAAGCCGTGATTGCACTGACACCCAAAGGCGAAGACACTGGCGCGAAAGCGATTAAAGTGATCGCCAAGTCGATTACCAAAAACCCATTGATCATCGCTATTTTCTTAGCGGTCGTCTTCTATGCACTTTCTATTCCTATCCCCAAAATGGTCACTGACGCTGGTCAATACTTTGCCAACATGACGTTGCCTTTAGCACTGCTGTGTACCGGTGGGTCGCTGGACATCAGCTCGCTCAAACAAGAAAAACTGTCCACGTGGTTCGCCTCTAGCTACAAGTTAATTGCCTCACCGTTACTGATTACACTGGCGGCTGGGTACTTAGGATTTGAAGGGCTCGATCTCGGACTTATCTTCTTGATGAGCGCAGCACCAACAGCAGCGGCAAGCTATGTTATGGCTCGTGCGATGGGAGGAAACTCAACACTGGCAGCTAACATTATCGCGCTTACTACTGTTGTTTCTCTTATCACTTGTACTCTCGGTATTTTTGTACTTACTGCAATGGATTTAATATAGCTGCGACAGGCTTCAAAAAACCGACACAAGCCTTGAAACAAAGGTCATAAGCCTTGATTTAGGACTAACTGGTTGGGCATAAAGACTGCTAGATTTCGTAAAAATTTTACTAAGAGATCTGATATGTCTTCCGTTCAACATACGCCTTCACAACACATCGCCAGTATCGAGTTAGGCCGAGTGATTGCTATCTTGGCGATCATTGGTTTACACGGTCAAATGGCACTCACTTATTGGCAAATAGATGAAGTGCCTTGGTTCGGTTATGTACTCAACCAAACCGCTCGTTTTGCGGTACCTCTGTTTTTCCTAATTTCCGGTTATCTTATTCAACCCAAGTTGACTGCAGCCCCCTGGCAGACCGTCATTAACTACTCTAAACCACTGCTTAAGGTTTGGTTAGCATGGAGCATCATTTGCTTAGTGATGCCATTCAACCTCGCAAAGGTAGAAGAGTTTGGTTACCTAGGTGAGCGCCAAGGCTATTGGGGTTTCTTAATGAACACGCCACTTAACTCTTTCTTAGAGGGTGGATTGGTTCATTTATGGTTTATTCCCGCTCTCGTATGTGCAGTTTTGATCATTGCTTTGATAGTCGAAATGAAACTCGACAAACTGCTATTACCAGCGGCCATTGTACTTTACGTTTATGGTGTTTTGGCAGGAAGCTACGCAACGCTAACCGGGTTAGAAGCACCCTTCTTCACGCGTAATGGCCCGTTCTTTAGCACGTTAATGGTGACCTTAGGTTTCCTTATTCGTCAGAATCAATGGAAGGTGTCATCAACTAAAGCGTTGGGGCTATTAGCGTTAGGCATGTTGATTCACTTTGCTGAGGCGGCATGGCTCACCACGTTCGACGTCGGATTCAACATGAATGATTTCTTGTTTGGCACGGCTCTGTGGGGGATGGGTGTGTTCATGTGGCTTTTAGCTAATCCAAACATGGGTAACTACGCTTGGGTTCATGCCATTTCAAATCGCATGCTGGGTATCTACGTCAGCCATTTGCTGATCATTATCGTGTTGTTCAATGTCTGTGGAGTTTTCGGCATTACGGAATTGGCAAAAGACGTTACGGTATTTTTTGGTACCGTATTGTTAAGCTTCGGGTTGGTTGTTGGAATCGAGAAAACGCCACTGCGACACATGCTACTTCGCTAGGGCGTGTTTATGCCTAAAACTATCCGCTAAATCAGTTTTAAAGAGCAACAAAAAATAAAGGCAAGATAACGGATTATCTTGCCTTTATTTCATCATCTCAGTAACGAGAGTCTGTCACTCGTTGAAGTGTTATCGGAACGCCATTGCGCCCTTGCCAACACCTTCATAAGCGACGATTTGTAGTGATTGGTTCTCTGCTAGGCTAGGCTCAACTTGATCCGCAATATAGCCCGCAAGTAATTCCACCGTGGTATCGGTCGGCAAGATTTCCGTCTCACTCTTAGCAATCGCTAGCTCAAATTCGCCTTGTGGCGCGGTGTAGCGGAAGCCATAGTGACTTTCATCATTAACACTGTTCGCGTTTTCACTCAGGTTAAGTGATGAAACTGAAACTTGGTCTTCTTTAGAACCTAAATAAATGTCTTCCCAACGCTGAGCAAATGCTTGTTCACGTTGCTCGTCACGCTGACCATCGACCACAATTTCTACTGGAGAACGGTGACCGTGGGCGATACGTTGGCAGTTGCCATCATGCTTTTTCAAACCATGAGTGTAGTGGTAAAACGCGCCATTAATGTTCTCATGACGTAGGGTGATCTCTAACCCTGTGACGTTACTTGGTAGGTTATCGCGAAGAATATTGTAAACGTGTGCGGTCACACTCTCGATAGTAATCGCTTCTGCATCAATCAAACAATATGCTTCATCAGGGCAATGTAGATGAAGGCTCTTGTCACCACGCAACACATCAACCTTAGAGTAGCCCGCTTTGCTCGCTTGATGTACGATTGCAGAGCTTTTCATTGGCAGCAGTAAGCGGTGGTCAACATGTTGATCAACCAGCTGTTTGATCTGCTTTTTGACTCGGCTAAAGTCCAGAACCATGCTCATTTCGTTCAGTTCACCAGACATGGTGACATCTAAAATCCAACTATCTCCTACGACCCCTCTGTGTTCACAGATGTATGAAGAATCGATAACGGTAAGGTCTCTTACAAATAGGTTCAAGTGGAACTCCTTAGTGCTTTAATGAGATACGGGAGGCTGAATAATGTTCAGCAGGCACTTCGTCTCATTGATGTCTGATAAAATAGGACGGGCAGGATGTTACAACAAGCTTATAAAGTCCACCTTTTTACACCGTCATTCGAGAAATGAACAAACTACGCTCAATTTCCGCAATAACATAGGCCAGTCTCATGCCAATAGCCATATTGCAGGTAGGGTTGCAAGCGCTTCACATTACATTTTGCTTTAGCCATAAACGTGGCGACATTCCGGCAACATGTTGAAAAGCACGTGAGAATCCTGAATAGCTATTGTAACCCACTTCATCAGCGACCCAATTGATCGGCTTATTTTGCAATAACAGAGATTGAGCCACAGAGACTCGCCACTTTTGCACATAATCTCCCGGCGTTTCACCCACTTCTCGTTTGAACGCTTCAATAAACTGAGTGCGAGACATCGCGGCCAGTGACGCCATTTCGGCAATCGAATAGTGACGAGCAGGTAATCGATGAATAACCGTGACCACAGAAGCCAATCGCGGGTGAGCAAGCGCCGAGAAAACGCCGCTATCAATTTTCTGTTGTTCAATGAGATGACGGAAAATCAAAGCCATCAAGGCATCGCTCAATTTGTCCATTAAGTACTGCTGCCCCGACGATTCTTGGCTCGACTCATTAGATAACACCTCAATCACTGGCATTAAGTTAGGTGCATCCTCAAACGGAATCACTATTACGTCAGGCAGAGCCGACAATAAAGGATTCATCTGTCCTGAACGATACTCCACGTTCGCACACACGACCTCCGCACCGTCTCCCACACCTTCAATCGCATGTGGTGTGCTATTCGGCAGATAAACAATGCAAGGCTGCGACAAATGCCGGTGTTCCGTGTGAGTACTAGACAAGCTCAACTCCCCTGCGCTCAATACATGAAGATGCCCCTCTTTACCTTGTTGCGCGTTAAATGACGATACTCCACACAGGTTTCCTGAATAGAAAACGCCAGTGCGTATCGAGAAGTGTTCCATTAATTGTGAAAGCAGATCCATGCATCCTCCGAACGATTCGCTTAGTTTTTAGTTCTTTTGTCCCTCTATAGACCGGACGAGTGGGCTAAATTATTTCAAACAAGATAACCAACACTGACAAGGAACTTGATATGTCACACATGAAATCGACCAGTCAAAAAATCACTCTATTGGCCGCGTTACTAGGCACCAGTTTTTCGTTAATGGCAGCAGACCTTGATATGAGTGTCGACAGCAATGACCTCGCAATTAAAGGCTATGACCCTGTCGCTTACTTTTCCAATGAAGGCCCAGTAAAAGGCACATCAGAGTTCACAGCGACCTATAAGAATGCGATCTATAACTTTGCTAGCAGTGAAAACAGAGATGAATTTCGAGCCAATCCAGAAGCCTATGCCCCTCAATATGGCGGTTACTGCGCGTTTGGAGTAGCCATGGGTAAGAAGTTTGAAACCGACCCTCTCGCTTGGAAAGTGGAAGATGGGAAGTTGTATCTGAACTTAGACAAATCGGTTCAAGAACGTTGGTTGGAGAATACACAAGAGTTCATCCAAGACGCCAACAGCAACTGGACAACCATCAAAACCGTAGAAGCCTATAAGCTCTAAGTTCTAAGTTCTAAGTTCTAAGTTCTAAGTTCTAAGTTCTAAGTTCTAGCCTACAGCGCTTATCCATTGCCCACGAATAAAACGGAAGCGACCGAACGCTTCCGTTTTCATTGGGATTTCCCCAAATAGGTCAACCCAAAGCGATTGGCAACACCTACAAAGTCCATTTCTATTCTATACTCCTAGCAGATAAGCTTTTCTTTTTATGGAAGAATAATGACATTACCTAGGATTTTGGCACTCGGCCTCTGCGCCCTATCGACACTGACTTATGCCAACCCGTGGCAGTTCGTCAAAAGTGAAGATGGCATCATGATTGATAAAAGGCCACACAGCGAAGGCTTGGTCGAGATACGAGCGCAAATGCAAACGCCCACCACTTATTCCGGTTTTTTACTGTTATTGGAAGACAGCGAGAACGTACCAAACTGGATAGATAATGTGTCGCAAAGCCGTGTGTTGATGCAGATATCTGAGGCGGAAAACATCGTCTATACCCAATTCAAAGCACCGTGGCCTGCTAGAGATCGAGACATGGTGACCTACTCAAAATACAGCATCGAGGATGGGCAGTTTGTCTTGTCGATAAAGGATGCGTCGAACTATTTAGCGAAAGAGTCAGGGTACATTCGAATCTACGATGTGGACGCACTTTGGACACTGCAACCGCTGACTAATGGCAATACCTACATCACCTACACCGCTTATGCGAACGCAGGTGGCATCCTACCGAATTGGTTGATGAACAAGTTATCGATAGGCAGTGCACTGAGCACGTTTAAGGGACTAAAAGAACAGTTACCAAAGTACCAAGGCCAGCAGCATCCTAACCTGCCAAGTGAGTCTCGCTAACGGTAAAGTAGACAAGTAAATAGAGGAAATAAAGTTAAAGACTAAGGTCTTCTAGCGAGATCGCGCGCTAAGATAAGCGCCAAGCCAAATACTTGAAGAAACAGGGCTATGTTCTTATAGAAAGCCATTTTCTCATCAAGCCTTTGGATTAACTCAACCAAGGTCAGGTTATCCAAATAGTAGTCATCGATTCGAGTTCGTTGCGACTCTTGAGCACCGTTTATCAGCATCATCAGTTTCGGCAAGTTAGACAAAGAGATATTTGGCACTTCGCTACTCACCCAACGCCTAAGTTGCCCACGCAGTGCTTCATCAAGAACAGTGGTAGGCTGCCCCGTTTCTGGTTTATCAAGGTGAATCAGAATCGCTTCACGCTTACGCTCTAGGGTTTCAATCGTATTCCAAGCAAGCTGTATTGAGTACACATTGCCGAATTTGCGATCGTTGTATTCCGCTTTCTCAGCTTCAATTTTATCGAGCACCAAGCTCGACATGACAATCGCCATGATGTTGAGTATCAAGCCTGCGAGGACAATCGCCCAAGCAGGTGGAAGGCGCAACGCCATAATGCTCCCTAGAACATTTTATCAAAAGGTAGGTAAGCTAAGTTTAGGACAATCAAAGAGATCATGCAGATAAGCGTTAACACCATCCCCACTTTTCGACCTTTGAAGTTCTTCGCTAAGATCCCTTTCGCATGAATCACTCGCCCCAGAATAAACGCTACACCAATGACATGAATCAGCCACACACCGGCACCATTCATCTCTAACAATCCCATCAAAATCACGGTGATTGGGATGTAATCCATCGCGTTACTTTGTGCCGAACGTGCTATCTGTAACGACTCAACACCGCCATCAGCATGAGCAACAAGATTGATTCGCCTTTGCTTGATCACCTCTATTGCTAACCAAATCATTACGACCGTCAGCAAGGCTGCGTAAAGTGCTGTAACCATCATATTTCCCTATTATTTTGTGTTTACTCAGTGTTCTTTGTTATCTGTTCGACAACACCCGCCGAGATAAAATGAAAATCGCGCCCGAGCACTTGTAAGAGATCTCTCACACCGAACGTAAGAGATCACAATCAAGCTTCGCAGAAAATTCGTAAAATACAAACCCAAGCCCTTGTTTTGTATGAATCCACGCATATTTCTTTCGCTCAGTGGGTACATTTATTTCTTAGGGTGGATTGTGAGTAAAGCCTCTGCAGTGTTTAATACACATGTCGACAGGGAGTTGGCAGGAACAGGAAAAAGCCTAACGGATTAGGTATCTTCAGGATGAAGATTTGATGGCTTAGGATGAGTTATCAGCAAGGAAGTTATGCTCTAGGATAGAGTCGCTTATCAGGATGATGAGTTTGCAAGGACACCGCTAGGACGGCGATGAATTGGATAGGTTAAAGGATTTAGCCACGTCAAGGAACGATGCAGGGAGCACCAGTTACCTATTGAAAGATAAGTAACGCGCAGTAGCAGGATGGCTACGAAAAGAATAGACCCCGTTTGGTGAAAGCCAAACGGGGTTTCCTTTTTTGTAACGTCTAAAAGCTATTCGCAGCTAACCGCTCAAAGTCACGTTACAAAATAATGTTCATCAAGAACATTGCACCAAACGCATTCAATACCGAAATCGCGATCATCACCGGGATGTAGCGACCTTCAGTACCAATTGGTCCCATAATACGGCCCATGTATTGCACCTGAGAGCCCATCAAGTAGATAGCTGGCGCCAAGATAGCGATATGGTTGCCGTTCAGAATACCTTGGTCAAACAGCGTGATAACCACGCCCACCGCGCCACCCATCGACATCCACGCACCGATCAATACCGCTGCCGCTTCGCCAGGTAAACCAAATACCGCCATAATTGGAGCAAATACACTGCCCATCAAATCCAGCGCACCCGTTATCTGCAATGCCTTGATGATCACAAACGCCATCAGAACATTCGGTACCGTAGAGGTAGTCGCAATAACCCAGCCTTTCTTAGCACCTTCAACGAAAATATCAGTAACCATTGGTTTCTTTGCTTTAACTTCGCTCATTATGCTACTTCCTCTTCCAGTTTTTGTTCTTTGTCTGATTTTGGTTTGTCTTCTTTGCCTTCAGTAATGTTGAGATAAATACGGAACAGGTTCGCGCCGACAAACTTAAAGATAAACATCACAGCGACAGCCAAACCAATTGACGACGTCACCGCTAAAGAGCCGTCCATCGCGGTTAGAGTGAACAGCACCGCACCTGAAGAGAAAAAGTTAACGATCGCCGCACCCGCCGTAAACTGGAACATGGTGAACACATCGGTTTCACGCTTAGTGAGATGCCCTTCATCTTTCAACTGACGTGTCATCGCTGCGCCAGCATCGGTACTTTGCAAAGAAGCGATCAGTGCCAAGCCTGAGTTACCCGGAATACCCATTAAAGGGCGAAGCAGAGGTGTCAGCAGTTTACGAGCCGCATCCAGAGCACCGTAGTGCTCAAGTACGTTGATCATACCCAGTGCAAACATTACGGTCGGAATAAGTGTCAAAGCAAAAATGAAACCGTCACGAGCACCACTACCACCTTTACCACGCAGTGACGTCGTTGCCGCTTGAATACCATCGGCCGTTTCACTCACATCGTAAGCAACCTTACCGAATGAACCATTGAGCGTTGTAAAATCGAACACTCCATACCATTCATTGGACTGCATTAAGCCTGAAAAGAACACAATCGCGAACGCGAGTGCGATATAGCTGCCGATCGTGACTTTACGATCGGTTTTGGTTGGATTAGTCATAAGGACCTCTATACATCTCGTTTATGTGGAACAGAACACGTATAGATAGTGCAAACTAATGAGCGAAAGGTTAATGACCAAAATCAAATAGCGTATCGGTTTGAATAAAAGAAGCACAGCAACATATAAAACTGTGATTTGGATTTGAAAGCAGGACCATACGCTAAATAAATCAGAATATTTCACATACAAAACTAAACAAATCTTGCTTCAACAGCGCAACCAAAAACGCACACAATCGCCACACAAACCTGGCTTCTAGTGAGAAGTTTTTACCTAGTGCGATCTCTGACAATGTTGTAAGAGATCTCTTACATTTTTTTCTGATCAATTTTAATTCGATTATAATACAGAGACTTAAAGAGTGATTTCGCTTCCAGAACGCAACCGTTTTCCCTTAGTTGATTGAGTTTTGAACCAAGCGCAAACAGTGAGCCATTTTATAAAGCATTTGAGCTTAATTCGAAATTTCAGCCCTCAGAGGTGCTATAGACTTCGCGCAGCCAATATAGAAGGAGAACGGTGATGGCTATGGAAATGAGAACACTTAAATATCAAGTAATGGGCAAAGGCATGTGGATCACTGCAACAGTATCTCGCGTAGTAGCGGACAAACTTGCGCTTGAATACCAATCCTATGGCTGGCCTGTTGAAGTATGTGCAGCAGAACAAACACTGACGTTTGATCTCAATGCTGCATAATGTTGGCAATTTCGAATAAGCTCTATCGGCACTGAGTCCGGTAGGGCTTTTTCTTTAGTCTTTAACTTAAAGTAATTTTGAGCATGCAAGACCGTATTTCGTTCACATCACAGTCTATTCCTTTCATTATAATCTATTGAATTATTAAGATATCTATCACACTGCACATGGTTATTTAGGTCTACGCTTTTACCCGTGTTAATAACTTATTAACTTCGGAGCGTAATCCATGTTAGGTATCCAGCTTTCTGCTGTTCTCTCTTTGTTACTCTTTTCTACGGTAGCAGGTGCTGCCACTTCTCAGTTGGGAGAACCACTCAAGCTCACCAACTCATTCGCTGGCTACCTATCCCTAACCATTTTCGTTGTCGCCTACATCGTGGTGATGATGGAAGAGTACCTAAAGCTCCGAAAATCCAAGCCAGTGTTACTTGCGGCAGGCCTGATCTGGATAATCATTGGTTTTACCTACCAAGAACACAACCTTGTTGAAGTGGCTAAACAAGCGCTCGAACACAACTTACTGGAATACGCTGAGCTCTTACTATTCCTACTCGTCGCCATGACCTATATCAGCGCCATGGAAGAGAGAAGACTGTTTGATGCGCTGCAAGCATGGATGGTGGGCAAAGGCTTTAATTTCCGCTCTCTGTTCTGGCTAACCGGTATTCTGGCCTTCTTTATCTCACCTATCGCCGACAACCTCACCACAGCTCTATTGATGTGCGCCGTGGTTTTGAAAGTCGCAGGTTCCAACCCTAAATTCGTTAACCTAGCCTGTGTAAACATCGTGATAGCCGCTAACGCTGGCGGCGCATTCAGCCCATTCGGTGACATCACAACGTTGATGGTGTGGCAGGCTGGCTATGTAAGCTTCAGTGAGTTCATTCCCTTGTTTATTCCTTCAGTGATGAATTACCTCGTCCCTGCAATGATCATGTCTTACTTTGTTCCCACAACCCAACCCGACACGGTGCATCAGCACGTTGAATTAAAACGAGGTGCAAGACGCATCGTGTTGTTGTTCATCATGACCATCGGCACTGCGGTTGCTTTCCATGCCGTACTCCACTTCCCTCCAGTAATGGGCATGATGATGGGGCTGGCGTATCTACAGTTCTTTGGTTATTTCTTGCGTAAGACCTTGCCAAATTCACTGGCGAAGAAAAAAGCAGTCGCGATTGCCAACAATGATGAAGGGGCGTTGAAGCGACTCGGTTCAGTCGTGCCCTTTGATGTATTTCGAAGAGTGTCGCATGCCGAATGGGACACCCTGCTGTTCTTCTACGGCGTGGTGATGTGTGTCGGTGGCTTGAGTCTACTGGGATACTTGGAGCTTGCCTCTGGTGTGATGTACAGCCAGTGGGATCCAATTTGGGCCAACATCATGGTGGGGATCTTATCTGCGATTGTCGATAACATTCCGGTGATGTTTGCGGTGTTATCGATGGAGCCTCAAATGTCGATGGGTAACTGGCTACTGATCACCTTAACCGCAGGCGTTGGCGGCAGCTTGTTATCTATTGGTAGTGCGGCAGGTGTGGCGTTAATGGGCGCGGCGCATGGCAAATACACCTTCTTTGGCCACTTGAAATGGATGCCAGTGATCATGATTGGCTATGCCGTCAGTATCGCGGCTCACCTGTGGCTTAATGGCGATCTTTTCTAATTCGGAGATCTTTTCTAGTTCGAACTGTCTTTCAGAGGCTTATCAACACGTGTCCAGACGTTACTCAATTGTATCGCTGGGCACTGGTTGCAAGTTAACATCTCGCCCTGATGTTGAATGCGCATAACCAGTCTAGAGTCAGTTCGGCTGCTTCCAGAATTGAACTCAATGGTGATCAAGTCATCATCGACACGATAGGTTCGAGTCACGGAATTGTCCGTTGTTTGATAAGTCACCTGTCCGGATTCAAAAAGTAGATAACTGTCATTATCTGCGTTTTCATACATACCTTTGAACAGAGCAAGCTGTGGAACCTCGAAAGGTCGGCTGGTATCAGTTAAACAACCTGTCAGCAATAATGCAGAGCTGCAGCCAGATATTAGTGAAGGGAATCTATTCATTTGGGCATCCTTGCCTAGAGAACATAGTCAAAGAATATGCAACCAAATCGATATTTTCCAGAAAGCGTTGATTTTAATGCAAAGTCACATTTTAAGTACCACTCGCCTTCACTATGAGTAGTACGTGATCCTCGGTCAACATCTCGACAGGCTCATTGCTAAATCGCTTGCTAGTTCTGCTCTCTTCCCTCTATCACCAATAAGCGCTGTTTACGTTCTACGCCACCTGCATACCCCGTCAGCTTGCCATTTTTGCCAATCACACGGTGACACGGCACAATCACTGAAACCGGATTTTTGCCATTCGCCAAGCCTACAGCACGAACGGCTTTCGGGTTGCCTATCGCATCAGCCAGTTGTGCATAACTCCAAGTCTCTCCATAAGGAATGGTCGTCAGCGCCTGCCAAACCGACTGCTGAAATGGCGTGCCCTTGGCTGCGATCGGCACAGAAAACTGAATAACTTCGCCTGAGAAATAGCGATTAAGCTGCTCGATAGCCAATGCAAAGATCGGAAAGCTATCATCTTGAACACCCAACTGTTCCGGCTTGGTGGTATGTGTCTCGAACCAAAGGCCGAGCAAACCTTCATCGTTCGCCTGTAACGTCACGGTTCCCAATGGGCTGTCATAGTAAGTAAAACGGTTGTCCATGATATCTCCTAGCTTAGTATTCCAATTAAGACTGATTCCAACAGTGGAACGTGGCGTAACTCCCCCAAGGTGAAACGCTCTCTGCATTAATGGCAGGTCGATGCTCAATAAACTTCTTCACCACCAAGTCACCAACCAACAAATGATTAGGTTCGCTTAACCCGCGAAGCAGTGCATATTGAATCGTCCAAGGCCCAATGCCTTTTAGCTCAATCCATTTGGAAGGATGTTCAGCTTCATTGTCGACCATGTATTCGGCAAAACGCTTTAGGGTCTCTTTGCGGCTTCCCGGCATTCTCAAGAAGCTAACATCAGCGTCCGCTATCTGTTTTGGGGTTGGGAAGCTGGCTTTCTCATGTTCATCACAAAGCTCTTTGACCAATAAGTTAAGCAGACCAATCGCCGCGGTTACCGAAACTTGCTGCCCTAGAATCGCCCTAACTCCGGCTTCCCAAGCACTCCACACGCCAGGAATACGGATGCCACTCTTAGCCACCAAGTTAGGATCGATAATCGTGAAGAACGCTTCGACCTTGGCAATATCGACATCAAGATCGAACATACGGCGGATATTCGCAATCAAGCTTCTTAACTGGCTTATATCGTCCAACTCAAATTCAATATCCAAGCGGTTCTCTTTGGCTAAAGTCGCCTTGAACCAACCCTTTGACCCGTTCACATTTACCGAACGCTGATAATAATCTTCGCCAACATCTTCTAAGCCCTCAATCATTCTTCGTCGATAAAACCCCAACAAGTGATTCCAATCTAAGGGTCCATGAAAACCAAGCTGAATATGATTACGCAGGGTGTCACTTGGCTTGGCTCGCCTAATTTGGGTTGGCGAAAGCTGCAGCTCTTTTTGAAAGGCATCATTAAAACGGCGCGTACTATTGAAGCCACTAGCAAAGCCGACATCCGTAATGCTCATGCTGCTGGTGTGCAGCAACTGCTTGGCGAACATCAGTTGGCTGTACAGACTATATTGCTTGGGTGACACACCGATGTAATTTTCGAATAAGGTTCGTAAGTAACGATCTGAAATACCTAGCCGCGTTGCAAGGTCGACGATAGATCCTGAATTCAGTGCGCCATTATCAATCAACTGCATCGCACGCAAGAAAGTGGTTTCGACGCCCTTCCATGCTGGCGAAAAAGGCGCGCTGTCTGGTCGGCAACGTAAACAAGGACGATACCCCGCTTTCAATGCTTGAGCTTGATGGGAAAAATATTCGACGTTTTCTTCTTTGGGCGGACTTGCTGGGCAAATCGGGCGACAAAAAATTCCTGTCGTTTTCACCGCTGTAAAAAACATCCCATCAAAGCGAGCATCTCGCGCATATCGAGCCAAATGGCACTGTTCACTGGTTAAGGTGCTGTTGTGATTGATCTTTTTCGACATGCCGTACTCTTCCCATTTACCATAGCGTTTGATCCGATACCTAAAAGTTTACCGTGAACCACCATTGTCGCTAGCCACTTTCGGAAGCGAAGGTCAGATAAATCACAAAAAAGGGTTTTAATTTTATTCAATTCGACTAAATTTAACCTAGAGAAGGCAATCTTCTCACAACGTCAACGATCGGTACTTAGCACGCCAAGATGCAGAGACCGATCGAATATAAATATAAAAAGGAAAAGGCTATGGTTCTTCACACGTGTCGTATTGTTTTATCAAACCAACAGGTTCTCACCAGTCAATCAGTCGAGCAGTCTCTGAGCTTTCTTGAAGACAAAGCGGACAACGGGATTTCTATGATTGAGATTGACGCAACGGATGGCAGTCAAATCCATTCGTACATGTCACACTCTCTTGAAGAGTCTATTGAGAATCTAATGAATCTCTAGAATTTTCGAAGAATAGTGCTTTGAAGTGATAGGGCTGTTAAAAAAGGCTACACATACCAGGCTTAAACGATATTTATGGAATTAGAAACGATCTCTAGTTCCGAAAAGAAGTACATTTCTGGTTTAAAACAAAAATGGCTCCCAACTATACAATTAGTTGGGAGCCATTTTTTATTGAATCTAATCAATAAAGCCATTGCTTACCGCGAATGCCGTTACTCAGGCGCTTGTTCAGCGGCTTGCTGCAATGTGTAAGCAGTCGATGGGTCAATCTCATTAACCAACTTCTCAACCTGCATGATCGCATCAACCGAAGTACTGCTTTTACGGTAGCTCAGATAAATTGGGCGATACCAGTCTTCAACCCCTTTCACCTTATGCAGCTGACCCGAATCGATAAAAGGTTCGACTAGAGACACCGGAAGATACGCACTGCCACCTTTCTCTAAAATGAAATCGAGGGCAATACGCGCTGTAGAGGTGCGTAAATAAGGTGCTGGCACTTTAGGGTGACGTTCTGCGTGTTCAGAACCAAAACGCGTTCCCCAATCCACATACACATACTTGTGTTGGAATACAGATTCCAGATCATCTTGCTGCGTTGATACCAATACCAAAACCAAGTCAGCGACTTTTTTACAGTTCAGCTCTTCTGCTTTGATCTGATCGAACGCGAAAGCCATATCTAAGGTTCGTTCTAACAAATTACGGTTCAGTTGCTCGCGCCCCATCACCTCTGCCATAAAGCCGTAACCACCAAAAGAGTCGGTTACCACACTTAAACAGTTTTGCAGATACGCATCCCAAATATTCGGCGTGCCGCCCAGCGTTAACTGCAAGGCTTTACCACTCTCTAACGACAGCTCAAATTTGGCTTGTTGTAGAGTGGACACCATCACTTCGGCATAACCAATCAAACGTTCACCGGAAGATGTGAGTTTGATGTTATTGCGGTCACGAATGAAGAGCTGAGTATCAAAATAGCCTTCAAGCTGTTTGATCCGCGCACTCACCGCCGCTTGTGTTAAATACAAGTTTTCAGCTGCACGCCCAAAATGGCGCACCCTTGCAACCTCAAGAAAGGTTCTAAATACTTTCACATCCATCAAATACATCTCTGTAATAAATCTGCTAACTAGCCGATCTAGGATTGTTTATCGTAAAGGCAAAAACGTTTTGTTTCCTATTTTAGCCTTTTAACAATATTTTCGCGTGAGCAATAAACACTAATTTCTATCTAACCACATTACTGAGGCTGATATGTCTGAGACCGAATTCCGACACGGAAAAAAACGTTTTTATGACACCATTAAATTCCCGAGAGGGTTCGCTAAGTCGGGTGATTTTACTCTTTCAGAAGAGGAAATCCTAACCTTGTTTGGTGACACTATGCTTGCACTTGAAACTGGTGAACTAGCACCAATCAATGCAGAAGAAAAACACTTCATTAAAGTGTTGTCTCACCCTCATAAGGCAAAGTCCAAGTTAGAGCGTGTTTGGTTGAAGTACATTCAACTGGCTCGTGGACGCCGTCGCTTTCACACCCTAAACGGCTGCAAACGCGGCGAAGTGCCTAGGGAAGAATACGAAAGTGAGTTAGTGTTAGAAGATTAGTAAAATCGCTCAAAGTGATACCTCATCACTTTGGGCTTTTTTTTGCCTTCAAACACATCTTCTTTGTAATTGGTAAGTTTAGCCAACCTGTCCATTTTTACCAATATTTATATACAATTCATAGCGATAGCGTGACTAAAACACAGCTCTCGTTCAATCTTATGGGTATTCATCCCACTGAGATTCATCGTTATTCATCCTGCCCCTGTCTTTTATCACGATAGCGCTCCATTGCCATCATTATTTTTCTAGCTTCAACTATGCTATCAACGCTTGTTTATACGCCGAAACACGTTAATACACCAAAGTTCGTCAATGGCTCGAGCGACGCCATTATCGCAAAAGCGTATCAAAACATAGAAACACACCAACCCTTTCAGGTGCTGAATTAGATCGATATTGCTGTATATGACAAACGTATTAATCTTGTTTAACGCCACCAAATATCCATACAATAATTGTGCAATTTTGAGAGTTCCAGTCACAGTTACGACGAAAAAAGCAAAAACTTGACCTAAAACAATAGCGGAACTGGATAACTTATTTTATAATGCGAATTAATGTTTCAGAACACTATAAAATTTTATTTCTAGGGGCAAAATCAATGAGACTTATTCCATTAAGCAACAAAGCAAAAGTAGGTAAATGGGCTGCTCGTCATATCGCAGATTCGATCAACAAATTCGCTCCAACTGCTGAGCGTCCATTTGTACTAGGTCTTCCTACTGGTAGCACACCTCTAACTACTTACGCTGAGCTAATTGAACTTTACAAAGCTGGCGAAGTAAGCTTCAAGCACGTTGTAACATTCAACATGGATGAGTACGTTGGTATCGAACCAAACCACCCAGAATCTTACCGCACATTCATGCACGAGAACTTCTTCAACCACGTTGATATCCAAGCAGAAAACATCAACCTGCTAGACGGCAAAGCTGAAGACATTGATGCTCACTGTGCAGCATACGAAGAGAAAATTCGTTCATACGGCAAAATCAACCTATTCATGGGCGGCGTAGGCATCGACGGTCACATCGCATTCAACGAACCAGGTTCTTCTCTATCTTCACGCACTCGTATCAAAACGTTGACTGAAGACACTCGTATCGCGAACTCTCGTTTCTTCGATGGCGACATCAACCAAGTTCCTAAATACGCACTAACTATCGGTGTTGCGACTCTTCTAGATGCTGAAGAAGTGATGATCCTTTCTCTAGGCCACAACAAAGCTCAAGCGCTTCAAATGGCTATCGAAGGTTCTGTA
Source organism: Vibrio sp. 1CM23M (assembly GCF_023161755.1). NCBI lineage: Bacteria > Pseudomonadati > Pseudomonadota > Gammaproteobacteria > Vibrionales > Vibrionaceae > Vibrio > Vibrio sp. 1CM23M. The sequence goes on along the minus strand of NZ_JALNTR010000001.1, from coordinate 975,368 downwards.
AACCACATGTGGACTGTTACAGCTCTACAGATGCACCGTAAAGCTATCATCGTTGCTGATGAGCCAGCTCAACAAGAGCTAAAAGTTAAGACGCTACGCTACTTCCAAGAGCTAGAAGCTGAGAACATCCAAGACCTATAATCGATTGTCTTGAATAGAAAAAGCCACTGAATGTGGCTTTTTTTGTGCCTGTTGATTTTGTATTTAATGGGGAGAGGTATCGGATATTTTTAGAGGAACAAAAACAACAAAGCGATTTATCCAGCGAGAGAAACCGCCATCATTTTAAACTTTGTATTGAAACGAACCAACAGCTACAAGATATGTAGGATGTGAAACAAGATAAGCAGGACTGCAAACTAGAGCTAAGAGCTCAGCGCGTTATCTCGGCATAGGGTCGTAATAATGTCAGTGATAGCCAATACGATCGTCGACTTCACCTTTTGATTATGTCGCCCCAAGAACATTTCAAGCATTGGGCCAGACATGGTTTCCACCATCTCCGCGTCATATTCGATAGGCATAATACGCTGAATCGCGTGCACCTTGTTGAGCTCAAATATCACATCAACTTCTGTGAAGCTGGTGTCTTCACCCTGTATTTTTGCCCACTCTTTCAAGGTAACGAAAACCTCGAGATCGTCGTAGAGTTCTTTACTGATCACGCCAAGCCCGAGTAGCAACTTAGCACGAATCATGATCTCGCCTAACGGCCCACCACTGTTGAGAAGTGGCTCGACAACGAACTTAATTGCAGTGTCGTCTTTCTTAAAGATGTTTTTTAATACGGCATCTACCGTGTCGTCCAATGCATCGTAAGCAGCCATTAGGCAGGCGCCAGCACTCTCAGCTTCCGAAAGGGCTTCGAGTAATTCAGTTTCATGGCTTGTTTGTATTGGCATAACGGCTCGACAATAAGAAAGTGCCACTGGTGTGGCACTTTGATGGTTTATCATTTCAATGCTAGATAAGCTTCTTCCGCTAGTTTAACAACTTCTGAGTCACTATTCAGCTCAGAATAATGCGCTAATGTCTCAGCAAAGCCTTTTTCTGCGAACATTGCTTGAAGTTCAACCGCTTGAGGGTCGTCTTCGTTCTTGTAATGGAACGCAGCTGCGATTGCTTTTACTAGGTGAGCATTCGGTAGGCCGTACTCTAATGTACCGTTTAGAGGCTTAACTAGGCGGTCTTGCGGGCTCAGTTTACGAATTGGCTGACGACCAACGCGGTCTACTTCATCACGTAGGAACGGGTTAGCAAAACGACCTAGAATCTTTTGGATGTAGGCAGCGTGAGCTTCTGGAGCAAAGCCATAACGCTTAATCAGAACCGCACCACTCTCTTCCATCGTCGCTGTTACTTCAGCGCGGATTACGTCATCTTCGATAGAGTCTTTAATAGTCTCATGACCTGCAAGCACACCAAGGTATGCCGTTACCAAGTGACCCGTGTTTAGCGTGAACAGTTTACGCTCAACGAAAGCCATTAGGTTGTCAGTGCATTCCATACCTGGGATGTTTGGAATCTCACCTTTAAATTGTGTTTGGTCTACGATCCACTCGCTGAACGTCTCAACCGTTACCGCTAGAGGGTCTGTTTCGCCCGCTTCTGCCGGTGGAACAATACGGTCAACCGCAGAATCAACAAAGCCAATGTGCTCTTCAGTGAAGGCTTTCATTTCATCAGAAAGGTGCTCTAACACGGCTGCTTTTAATTGGCTAGTACCGCGAACCATGTTCTCTGCCGCGATGATGTTCATTGGTGCAGTGTTGTTTGCTGCTGCACGCTTTTCAATGCCTTGAGCGATAGACTTAGAGATGATTTTAAGAACCGTAGGACCCACTGCAGTCGTCACAAGATCAGACTCAGCAATGCAATCTACTACTGCGCTTGTTGCTGAGTTTACTGCTGTCACGTTCTTAACAACTTCGACAACACACTCTTCGCCAACAATCTTAACTGGGTATTCTTGGCGTTCAATTAACGCATTTACAACCGTTTCATTTACGTCAGCAAACGTAACCTTCATACCAGCATCAGAAAGAAGCTTACCAATGAAACCACGACCGATATTACCTGCACCAAAATGTAACGCTTTCATAATTTTGACCTTATAAATATTTGAATCTAGATAGCTAACTGCTCAACAACATGCCTTGACGATGTGCCCTAGGCATTAAGCAGTAAGCTATTCAGACTGAATCTTGTTAGAAAGATTAAGACCGAAAATGAGGCCAGTAGGGGGATACCGGCCTCCTTCACTCAGGAGCTTGACTAGAGCTTTTTAGTTTCCGTTGAGAATACGTAGAACATCAGCAGGGTTTGTTGTGTTCTGTAGGCATTCCACAGCTTCTTCATCATCGAGTGAATTGGTAATAGCCATCAGCACCATGTTGTGCTCATCGCCTTGTGCGGCAATACCGATAACCATCTTCGCGATATCATCTTCATCTTCGCCCCACTGAATACCTTCAGGGTACTGACAGAAAACGATGCCGGTTTTTTGTACGTACTGTTTCGCTTCGATTGTGCCGTGTGGTACTGCGATAGACTCACCTAGGTAAGTAGACACAAGCTCTTCACGAGCAAACATGCCGTCTACGTATTCTGGTGATACGTTGCCAAGTTTTACTAATTGTTCGCCAGCAAACTTGATTGCGTCTTCTTTTTGAGTCGCTTTAAGGCCAAGGAAGATGCTGTCGTCAGTGAGTGCAAGCTTGTTGCCTTCTTGCGCTGGAGCTGCTGCAGGCGCCGGAGCTTCTACTTTCGCTTCACCACTTTGAGCATCGACAAGTTCTGCAACTAGTTGGTCGTATACGCCGCCGTCTAGGAAGTTGCTTAGAGACATATGCATCGCACCTGGCACAGTGCTACGAGCACGGTCTGTTAGGTCTTTATGCGTAATAACGATTTGCGAATCAGCCGGTAGGTTGTTGATTGCGTAGTTGGTCACTTCAATGTCTAGGCCAGCTGTTGCTACTTTCTTACGTAGTAGACCTGCACCCATTGCACTTGAACCCATACCCGCATCACACGCTACATAAACTGCTTTTACATCCGCTAGGTTTACGTTTGCTTCTGATGCTGCACCTTTAGAAGACGCTTTCATGTCTTTCATTTGTGCAGAAGCTTTTTCTAGAGACTCTTCGTCGTCATCTTGAGCTGAAGTCTTAAGCAGAATTGAAGCCACTAAGAAAGATACTGCTGTTGCTGCGATAACCGATAGAATCACGCCGATGTAAGAGCCTTTTGGCGTCATCAGTAAGACTGCGAAGATAGAACCTGGAGATGCTGGAGAGATAAGGCCAGAATCGAACATTACGTTAGTGAATACACCCGCCATACCACCTGCGATCACCGCAAGAATTAGACGTGGGTTCATTAGAACGTAAGGGAAGTAAATTTCGTGGATACCACCTAGGAAGTGGATGATAGATGCACCAGCAGCAGATTGCTTCGCGCTACCTTTACCAAACACCATGTAAGCAAGTAGAAGACCAAAACCAGGACCTGGGTTTGCTTCGATTAGGAAGAAGATAGAGCGACCCATCTCTTCAGATTGCTGGATACCTAGTGGAGAGAAGATACCGTGGTTGATTGCGTTATTTAGGAATAAGATTTTCGCAGGTTCAACAAAGATAGATGCTAGAGGTAGTGCACCCGCTTCTACCATTGCGTTTACACCAGCCGCAAGTCCGCCAGACAGAATCTTAACCGCAGGACCAATCACGATGAACGCGATGATCGCACAGATCATGCCGATGATACCGGCAGAGAAGTTGTTCACTAGCATTTCGAAACCACTCTTCACTTTACCGTGAACAGCTTCATCGAATTTCTTAATTGCGATACCACCTAGTGGACCTACAATCATTGCACCCATGAACATTGGGATATCAGTACCAACGATAACACCCATTGTTGTGATAGCGCCCACTACCGCACCGCGGTCACCACCAACCATTTTACCACCGGTGTAACCAATCAATAGTGGCAGTAGGTATGTAATCATAGGACCAACCATTGATGCTAACGTTTCGTTAGGCCACCAACCTGTTGGAATGAATAGTGCAGTAATGAAACCCCACGCAATAAATGCGCCGATGTTTGGCATTACCATATTGGATAAGAAACGACCAAAGTTTTGAACCTTAATCTTTGCTTCTGGTGATAACATAGGTAGAACCCCGTAATGTATTGGTTGGTCAAATGACCGAAAGTGTGTACTCAAAAGTCGATTAAAATGTATCACAACATTTCCAAAATGCACCTTAGCCCAACTTTCGTGATATCCATCACACACGAAAAACACTTTCGGGTTAACAAGCACACCTTAGATCACAAAAACACCATGAATTTAAATTACAAAGCCAAATCAATGAGAATAAATATCATTAACACATGATCAGGATCACATTTTATTTTGTAATACTTAAAAATAAATAGTGATCAAAATCACACTTAATAAAATATAGCATCTAAGATCTATATAAACCGTATAAAAAAACATCGTGTCACGTATATAAAATATGCATCCAGATGAGCAAAACCTCTATATTCGTAATTTAATTACAGATTAAGTTACATTTTGCTAAAAATACAAAACGAGACCTAACGCTCTACTAAAAACATAGACCACTGAACTGCAGTTAGTATTGATAGATGTGATATGGTATTTACCAACGCTAACGCATCATATATATCTCCAACACCCATCAGCTGATCACTCCGCTATTTGAGAAAAGACTATGTCAGACAAAATTTCCACATCCGCACTCGCTAAACAAAAAGGCATAGAAGCTAAAGCTTTATTTAGCGATCTAAAAACAGCGGGCTATATAGTGCGTTCACAAGAGCGTTGGATTCTCACTGAGCGGGGAGAAAGCTTTGGTGGGAAATATGTCGAACACAAGAAGTTTGGTGTCTTTATTGTCTGGCCAGAGAAACTGCTTATCGATTTGGAGTCATTCTCAGGGAAAACTCTCACCGCCACCCAGCTTGGTAGCGCCTTTCAACTCAGCGCAAAGAAAATCAACTTACTGCTCAACGAGCTTGGTTGGATAACAAAAGAAGAAGACGGCTGGCACGTTACCTCTACAGGCCTAAAAGCCGGAGGTGAACAAAGGGAAGACAAAGCGACTCAAAACTTATTCGTGGTATGGCACGACTCACTGGTTCGCAATAAACGTTTAAAGCAGTCTGTTGTTGAATTCCTGGGGCATGATGCTGAAAGCCACTCAACCGATGTGTCATTCTCCAGTTTTCGTCAGAAATTCGAGGCGAAGCACCGAAGCTTAGATGGGCATTATGTTCGATCAAAGGGAGAGCTGATCATCGATAACTGGCTTTATATGGCAGGAGTGGTTCATGCGTACGAGCGTCCGCTTCCGATATCAAAAGAAGTGATCAGCGATTTTTATCTACCAAGTGGCAAAGTATACATCCAGTTCTGGGGAACCGATTCTGCGCCCATCGCCGAAGATAAACGTGAAGCGACGAGAAAAATCTATGAAGAGCATGGTTTTGGTCTAATCGAAATCACGCCAGAAGATATCCCCAACCTAGACAGCGTACTTCCGCCATTATTGCGCCAATATGGTATCAAGGCTTACTAAGCTACTGAATCTAGAGATTCCACCTCCATTAAGATCACATTTATCGAATCATTATGGACATTATTAACCATAGTGATTTGATATGTTCGCTATTTTTCCCGAGTCATTCTTCTATTATCTTACACCCATCGACTTGAGCTACCGCAGATACTCGATTTATTGGGGCATGTTCGATAACTATTTAGACGTTCAATCTATAGAGATTCGTTTAAATTCGTTATCCGTTTATTGTTGACGTGACTGAACATAAAACCCTACAACATTTATTATTGATAGATATTAGGATTCAACATGACTCATCCAATCATTACTGATCTAAACACTCGTTACACAGCTAAAAAATACGATGCAGAAAAACGCATCTCTGCGGAAGACATGGAAGTAATCAAAGAAGCACTTCGCTTGTCAGCTTCTTCTATCAACTCTCAGCCTTGGAAATTCATCATCATTGAGAGTGACGCAGCAAAACAACGCTTCCACAATACTTTCGAAAACATGTTCCAGTTTAACCAACCACATGCGAAAGAAGCGTCACACACGATCCTGTTTGCTCACGATCCTAAGTACACTAAAGAGAAATTCGCGAAGCGTGCTGATACAGAAGTAAGCTCTGGTCACCTACCAGCTGAAATGTACGAGCAATTCTTAGGTGCTTACGCATTCGCAGAAATGAACACAGACGAAACAGGTTTCAACGGTAACTGGACTAAGTCTCAAGTTTACATCGCACTAGGTAACACGCTGCACACACTAGCTCGTCTAGGTATCGCTTCAACGCCTATGGAAGGTGTAGACGCAGCTATGATCAGCGAAGAGTTTGCTGACGAACTAGAAGGTCACATTGTTGATGTAGCATTGGCTATTGGCTACCACAAAGACGGCGAAGACTACAACTACGGCAAACCAAAAGCGCGCCTAGCTCTTGATGAAGTCGTTACTACGCTATAACAGACACTGATCTGTAATAGCTGACACAAACAAATCGCACTGCTTTATTTGGCCAGACGCTCGTCTGGCCTTTTTTGTATCTGTTATTTATCCAAACCACTACCTGCCACCAAGTCATAAAGACACATTAAAATCAATATGATTACAAAAATCAACAAGTCATAAAGACACAAAATAGAGCTCAAAAAGCAAACAAAGACAACTAAAACAGCAACTTAAAAACATGGCACGACTAGTGCAATGAGAGCCTTAGATATTTCAATAAGGTATTATCATTATGACTATTCACGTTAAATCAAATGTTCATTGGGTCGGCGTCCACGATTGGGAAACCGAGCACTTCCACGGTAAGGAATACCACATGAACAAAGGCACGAGCTATAACTCATACCTGATCCGTGAAGAGAAGACAGTGCTTGTCGATACTGTCGATCATCGCTTTACTGAGCAATTCCTTGCAAACCTAGAGATGGAAATCGATATCAATGAGATCGACTACATCATTTGTCAGCACGCCGAAGAAGACCACTCAGGCGCGCTCTCTGCGCTGCTTGCTAAAATTCCGAACACGCCAGTTTATTGCACTGAAGCGGGTGTAAATTCCATTGTTGGTCATCACCACCAACCAGACTGGAATTTCAGAACCGTCAAAACTGGCGATACGCTCGATGTGGGGAACGGCAAGCAACTTATCTTCGTTGAGATGAAAATGCTGCACTGGCCAGACTCAATGGCGACTTACTTAACCGGTGATGAAGTCCTGTTTAGTAACGACGCTTTCGGCCAACACTACTGTGACGAAAACCTATTCAATGACCAGCTAGACCAAGTTGAACTACATGAACAATGTCTGCGTTACTTCTCGAACATCCTGACACCGTTTGCGCCGCTAGTTAAAGCAAAGATTGAAGAAGTGCTGAGCTTAGGCGTGCCGATCGATGTCATTGCAACCTCTCACGGCTGTATTTGGCGCGACAACGCGACTCAAATCGTTGAGCAATATTACGAGTGGTCGAAAGCCTACAAAGAAGATCGCATCACGATTGTCTACGACACCATGTCCAACAACACTCGCATGATGGCTGACGCGATCGCAAAGGGTATCCGTAAAGGCAGTCCAGAAACGGCAATCAAGGTCTTCAATATTTCTAAGCACGACAAGAATGACATCCTTGCCAATGTCTTCCGCTCGAAGGGTGTACTTGTTGGCTCATCGACCATGAACAACGTGATGATGCCGCAAATCGCCGCGCTACTTGAAGAAATACACGGCCTGCGCTTTGCAGGAAAAAGAGCCGCAGCATTTGGCTCTTCAGGTTGGACTGGCGGCGCAGTAAAACGCATCGATGCTCGCTTACGTGAAGCCAACTTCGAGGTGAGCGCACCTCAGCACATCCACTGGAAACCAGATACAGACGCACTTCGTCAATGTATTGACTACGGGATGACACTGGCCGAGGTTTGGCGCACCGATGCGGACGAGGTTAGTGAGCCTAAACAAGTTGAGCGCAACGTTCAACGTATTGAATCAGCACCGACAAGCACCCCAACAGAGCTAAAAGACACGACAGAGCAGAAGTCAGAAGAAGCGCAAGATAAGCCTGTACATAGCGCAGATTGCACTTGCTGGCGCTGTACTGTGTGTGAATGGGTGTACGACCCACAACTGGGTGAACCCTACCAAGGCGTTGAACCCGGAACACCATGGGCACAAGTGCCAGATGATTTCCTTTGCCCTGAATGCCATTTAGGTAAAGAAGTGTTTGTGGAGAAGTAACATGTCGAACATTGTGATTGTGGGCGGTGGTTTCGCCGCCCTACAAACCATAAAGATGGTACGTAAAATTGACCAAGATGTCGCGATTACCATGATCACGGCAGATGCAGGGATTGAGTACAGTAAGCCAAATCTTTCACACGCATTCAGCCAAGCTCAAACACCACAGTCGTTAGCCGTTAATAACGCTCAGCAATTAGCTGAGCAGTACAACGTGGTCATCAAAACCAAGGCTTTAGTCAGTGAAATCGATACCAAGCAGCAGTGTGTTCATGTTGACGGGCAAATCATCCACTATTCGAAGTTGGTATTAGCAACGGGGGCTACACCTTTCATACCCCCAGCGAAAGGGCTTAAACGCAGCGCGACCATTACGCTAAATAGCTTGGAAGAGTTCGATAAACACAAAGCTCAGATCGATGAAGCTCAACGTATCACTGTGATCGGTGGAGGCTTGATTGGGGTCGAGCTTGCATTCGACCTTCAAACTGCGGGCAAAGATGTCACGATTATCGAACCCGCAAGTTATCTATTGAACAGCCTTGTGCCGCCTTTCGTTTCACTTGAGTTGGAAAGGGAGCTGGCAAAAGCAGGGGTTACCGTCGAAACCGACTCTGCGATTTGTAGAGTGACTTACCTCCACGATGGAGTCAGGCTACAAACTACCGCCTCTCGATTAATACGAGCAGATATCGTGATTGCCGCAGCAGGATTAAGGCCAAATACGGCTTTAGCCACGCAAGCGGGAATCGAGATCAGCAGAGGCATTGTAGTTGATGACACCCTAAAAACCAGCGCCAACAATGTGTATGCGATTGGTGATTGCGCTGAAATTGAAGGTCGTGTGATGGCCTATTTGCAGCCAGCAATCTTGTCGGCAAACGTATTGGCGAAGCAGCTGACTATGGGTAAAGGCGAGATCAAAGTGGGCGAAGCAAAGCTCAGCTTGCCTCATATGATCACCAAGGTGAAAACACCGAGTTACCCGATTCAGCTAGCAGGGCGCGATATTCACACAGCTCAGAGCTGGGAAACTCGATTCGATCCTAAAGGCATTGTCGCTAAGGGCTTCAATGAAGATAACCAGTTGGTTGGCTTCATTGTCACGGGAGAGCACATCAAGGCTGCATTTCCTTTATTAAAGGAGTTGCAAATCAGTTCACCATCATAAGTACAAAGGTGTAGAAGCCGTCGACTCATTACATAGTTCGGCTGTATTCAACACAAAAATGCACATCAAATTCGGGAAAATTTGATGCTTATACTAGAGCAACTCGAGTATAAGCAAGCAATAAAAAAGCCAGTCAACAGACTGGCTTTCTTGTGTTCATCTTAGTGCGATGAGCTCATCGCATTTAAGCACAGGCGAACATTAACCGATAAACGAGATGTAACCCTGAAGGATAATCAGGTTAACGATATCGATAAAGAAGGCACCAACAATTGGCACCACCATGAAGGCTTGTGGCGATGGACCGTAACGATTCACCAAAGAGCCCATGTTCATTACCGCTGTTGGTGTTGCACCTAGGCCGAAACCACAGTGACCACCTGCCATAACCGCTGCGTCGTAGTTAGAACCCATTACTTTAAACGTCACAAAGTAAGAGAAGATACCTAACACCACCGCCTGAACCGCAAGGATAACCAAGAACGGAATCGCAAGGTCAAAGATGTTCCAAAGCTTAAGGCTCATTAGCGCCATTGCTAGAAACAGTGACAATGACACCGTACCAAGAATATCGACCGTTTCGCTGTCAGTCTTATGCAGCTTAGTCACTTCAAACACGTTAGTGATGAACACACCGATAAACAACGCGTAAACGAAGTCAGGAATCATCAACCAAGAAATTTCAAAAGTCGCCACCCACTGCTCTAGGTACTTCGCACCCGTGATACAGATAAGAAGGATGAACAACACTTCAATCACCTTCTTCGCCGTCACTTTGTCTTCTTCATACTCGTTGTAAGTAACAAGTTCAGGGAAGCGTTCATGCGTTTGCGTGCCAGTGCCGTACTCAGATTCAAGCTGGTTTTTATCAATCAGCTTTTGCGCCACTGGGCTACCGATAATACCACCGATGATCAAACCAAAGGTCGCTGAAGCCATCGCGATTTCTAGCGTATTTGCAATGCCAAACGTGTCTGCAAAAGTTTGAGACCAAGCCGCGCCTGTGCCGTGACCGCCCGAAAGGGTGATAGAGCCAGCAATCAAACCCATCAAGGGTTCAAGGCCTAGTGCCGTAGCTAAGGTTACGCCTACACCGTTTTGGATAATGATGTAAACCGACGCTACCCCTAAGAATAGGAATACCTTAGCACCACCTTTTATCAGCTGCGTGTAGTTCGCCGCAAGACCGACCGTTGCAAAGAACATCAACATAAACGTGTTCTGCAGGGGCAAAGAAAACTCAAGATCAAGGCCGTTAAAGTGCAGGGCTGTAATAGCAAAAGCGACAATCAAGCCGCCGACAATGGGCTCTGGAATGTTGTACTTTTTGAGAATCGGAAGCTTTGCATTGACGAAATGACCTAGAAACAAAACACTAATCGCGATTAGGAAGGATTCTAATGGTCCAATTGAAATTAATTGATTCATATAACCTCTATTTTTTTACGTTCTCATCTTCCCTAATGAGTCTAGTTTTATCTGTAATTATTTGTGCTGCTCTACCTATATTTATACAAACTGGAGAGAAAGTGTGGATTCGAAAAGCGAACACATTACTGCGATCGCTTAGTGCCATGTTAGTAGCACGTTAACTTTTATAGGAGATAAAAGGATTTGTGACAACAATCACCTCCTAAAAGTTGAAAACGGCGTGAGTATCAATGCCGCTGACTCTGCTTTCTTAATACCTAAAAAAGCAAAAAGGAGCTATTTCTAGCTCCTCTTTCATCACCATCGCTGGTAATTAGAATTTTTTCGGCGCGTAACCAGTCATAACCTCAATGCGAAGTTCTTTACCGATCTTCGTCATTGGGTGAACAATGACGAGTCCTTTAACTGACTTTTTAAGTTTACCCATATCCGCTTGCTCAGCCTTAGTGATTTCACGGCTAAATGGCATATCAACCAGAGACTTACGCTCTTGGTTCACATCGTAGCTTTCTTTGTGTTTAAGCTGGGCAATTTTCTTAGTTAGCTTCTTAATCTCTTCCTCGAACTGACGAACAACAGGACGATCATTACGAGTTTTAGCAGCATCTAACTTGTGGCGACACTTGTCTAGACGGTTGTTAATTTGTTGAAGTTCGTTTTTAACACTCATAATAATTTCCTAAGATTAAACAAGCCAATTCGGATTGGGGCGCGGAGTATAGCACAAGGGTTCTGTTGAACCGAAATTTATCTGTTAATTACCAACAGAAACGAATCACATCGACACCGCTCATTCAGCTTGCCTATTCTTTGTGGCGAAACTCTAAGCGGATTATTCCTTGATAGGATAGCGTCTACTTCAAAAATTGCAGTTCTCGATGCATCAAAATTCCGTCTAAACTTATACTCTAACGCAATAACTAAATCAGGGTACACAGCTTGGCGTTGTTACCCCCTGCACGACTCTGATTCACCATGTAATCACAAGGATAGCCGATGACATTATTGAAACGAACATTGACCTGCAGCCTAGCCCTGAGTGCAATGTTTGCCACAACTTATGCATCTAGTGAACAAACAACCCAAAGTAACCTGCTCGTCGAGTACTCTACACCGCAAAATACCGAAGAAGAACAGCTCAAACGAGAGATTCAAAGCAGTGGCGTTAATGACACCGTGGTCGACCTATCCAACCAACGGTTCATGTTTGAGAAGCCATTAACCATTCAATATGGCGGGGAAGAAGGACCGCTCTACGATCCGCAATCCCATCAAGTGCTGATCCCTTATAGCTTTTACGCTGAGTCACTCAATTACTTTGAGAAGAACCAATACGAAAAAGAGTATGGGAAATCTGCGCAAACTGGCGCTATCGATACCTTGCTGCACACCCTACTACACGAAGCTGGGCATGCGTATATCGAAGATCAGAACATTGCCATATTGGGTAAAGAAGAAGATGCAGTTGATAACCTAGCGACGGTGCTACTACTTAACTACGTAGAGCATGGGGCCGACGCTGCTATCAGCGCTGCAGACATGTTCGCTTTCGAGTCAGAAGACCGCCCGGAGTATTACGACTTGGGGGAATACATCGACGAGCACAGTTTCGACCTGCAGCGTTACTTCTCCACGTTATGCTTAGTGTATGGCAGCGATCCTGATGCCTATAAGAACTTGCTCGATGAAGTGGAAAACGACTATTTGAAAGACCGAAAAGAGTTCTGCGTTGAGCACTTTGACGTGATCAATGAAAATTGGCATCAGTATTTAAAAGAGAGTGACGATACTTAGATGCTTAAAGGTTAGTGTCGAGAACTAGGAAAACGGCTTTGGCATCAAATTCCAAAGCCGTCACTCGATAGGTGGGCTTAAGTCTTACGTGTTAAGAGTTAACTCTAAACCTTCACTTTATACTTCAGATCTTGAGCTTCATCGCCGGTCATGCCTCGAAATCCCCAACAGTGCGATGGCTGTTCCTTAATGGTGATTTCAATATCAATTGGAGAGATAGCTAACTGCTTCTCTATCTCAGAAAATATCTTCTTAATTAAGCGCTTTTTGGTGTTTACCGCTCGACCTTCCATCATGTTGATCTCAATGACGGTATAAGCTTCTGTTCTTCCTTCCGGGTAAAAAAAGTCATCTCGTTCCAATGGCACAAACCGATGTGCTCGCTTGTCATCGGGTAAACCCATTTCACTGTTTAAGCACTGCTGCAACACATTAGAGAGCTGCAACTTAATTGGATTTAAGCACTCTTTGATACCATAAATAACAATCATGACCATTCCTTTGATGCGATGTTAGGTATAGAAGAACGTCAGATAGAAGCATCGTCTGGCGACTACCCATTCGCTTACTATTTGTACATATATTACCTAATGACGCGTATGAAAAAAGGTAAAAACAATGAATTTATGAACAGGTGCAACAAAATACCTATCCCTTTGCAAACATAAGCCGAAGCGAATTGATCGAACACCACCCTCCCCGCGTATATCTTCTCAAATCACATCTGAACTAAGGAGTACTATGTGCCGAATTCACCTAGGAAGACCACACGGACAGACGCCGAACCAGAAACACCCGTAGAGTCTTCTCTAGAGCTCGCAGTGTTTCCCCTCCCCATCTTCCTTTTACCGGGAGGCAGACAAAGACTGCGCATTTTTGAGCCAAAGTACCTCGCGATGGTTGCTCACGCAGCGCAGGGAGATGGTTTCATTATTGCCACTCAAGACAACTCTAGCTCTGGTCACCTCAGCTCTTGGGGAACAAAGGTGTGCATCGTTGACTTCAATATGTCGGATGACCAAATATTAGAAATTGATGTCGAAGGCGAAAAATTAGTGCAGTTGCACGGGTCGTTTCGAGACGATGATGACCTGATTAAAAGTAAGTTCAGCTCGTTACCCCACTGGCCAGCCCATGAATATAAAGTGCCTAACGTGTTTACCGCTTTTTTGGTTCAGTTGTTTCGTGACCACGATTCGATAAGAACACTCTATCCCACTCCAGATTTCGAGAGCCCACAATGGATTTGTGCGCGATTGCTCGAAATGATGCCTATCCCATTGGAAAAGAAAACAGAATTTACTGAGCCAGCCAGTTTTCCGTCTCTAGTTCCTTTTTTGAATCAAATCATTACGGGGCAATAAGCACTTTTCTTCACTATAATTTTGTATAGTAGAAATTAATTTAAATTAAAGTGATCCCGACTTTCTCCTTTCACGTAGTGCCTATCAAATTCGCATGATGGTTAGTTACTATGCAAATGGAAAGCAGAAGTTCAGGGAACGGCAAGGAGCATGTCATTATTCCCGATAACAAAGTACCTACAGACAACAAAGTACCTACAGAGCTCTCAAGCTGGTTGGTGTTGGTTGGTACAGACCGAGACAAGCAGGCGTTCACCTGTTTGTTCAAGTTCTTCGCTCCTAAGATTAAGCGTTTTGGTATCAGTAAGTTGGGTGGCGAAGCTGCTGCCAACGAGCTAGTTCAAGACACGATGACTAATGTTTGGAAGAAAGCACATCTCTACAATGCAGATAAAGGCGCTGCGACCACTTGGGTCTACACGGTAATGCGTAATGCAGCATTCGACATGTTGCGTAAAGTGAAAGCGAAAGCCGAACAAACGATAGCCGACGATATCTGGCCAATCGATGCGATGGTAGCCGAGTCTCAAAGCGAAGATTTGCCATTTGGTGATCATTTGATGAGTCGACACGTAATGACTCAGATAGAGAAATTGCCTCTCGCTCAGAAAACCATCGTCAAAGGTGTCTATTTTCAAGAGCTCTCTCAAGAGCAACTCGCTCAGCAACTTGGCGTCCCACTTGGAACGGTGAAATCACGTTTAAGACTCGCTTTAGCAAAATTAAAAGTTCACATGGGGGAACAAGACCATGATTAAACATCACCCAAACGCGGCAATCTTGAAAGACTTCGTCGATGGCACGCTGGCTGATTCAGTTTCTTTGATTGTTTCTAGCCATGTAGAACTGTGTGAACACTGCCAACAACAAGTTAAGCAGCTCACTGCTGAAGCGGCGAATAGTGCATTTGACGCAGAGCCAGTCTTCTCAAATGAAGATCTAGACAACTTCTCAATGGACGACATGGATTTTGATTTTGACGCGATTGAGCAAATCACAGCCGATGCTTCACAGTCAGTTGAATTGACTCCAGAGGTTCAGAAAGTAACCGTCGCAGACACAACATTCACAATTCCTCGCGCCCTCAACTCAGTCGCGAGAAAGGACTGGATGAACCTAGGCAAAATTTCACGAGCAAGACTCGATTTTGCTGACGAAGCACACCACACCAGCTTGTTGCACATCGACAAAGATGGACAAGTGCCTTGTCACACCCACAAAGGCTTCGAGATCACGCTTCTTCTAGAAGGCAGTTTCGAAGACGAAATGGGCGTCTACAACAAAGGTGACTTCATCTGGTTGGACGGCAATCACACTCATCAACCTGCAACAAAAGAAGGTTGTGTCTGTTTAACCGTTTCAAGTGATGCGTTGTACTTCACTAAAGGCGTGAGTCAACTGTTCAACCCACTAGGTAAATACATTTATTAGATTGAAGTATTTACTGGGCTCGTCACAAGACTCGCATAGTTGGCTAGGTAGAAAAGTAATAACCGAACTAAAGTAATGTGGAATAAGCAACAAACCACATAATATAAGAATAACGATGAGCAATGATCGTAAGGAATTGACCAATGGATAAAAAAATAAAAATAGGCATCAGTGCATGTGTCGCCGGTCATAAAGTTCGGTTCGATACTGGACACAAACGTTCGCGCTTCTGCACAGACGATCTTGCAGATTACGTAGAGTTAGAACCGGTTTGTCCCGAAATGGGCGTCGGCCTTCCAACTCCTCGCCCAACCATTCGCCAAACAAGAATGTTAGATGACATCATTCACGTTTCTCGCCCAGATGGTTCAGGTGATGTGACCAACGAACTGATCGAGTTCGGTCAAAATTACTCAAAGAACAACCAACACATTGCTGGCTTTATTGTGTGTCAAAAAAGCCCAACCTGTGGCATGGAACGCGTGAAGGTGTACCACCACCATGGTCGCGGCTCTGAATCGACTGGCGTAGGCATGTTCACCCAACAAATTATGGACGGTAACCCGTTACTTCCCGTTGAAGAAAACGGCCGCCTTAACGATCCCATTTTGCGTGAAAACTTCATGACTCGAGTGTTCACTTACCAAAAATGGCTCGATCTTGTTGATGAAGGCATAACCAAACACAAACTGATTCAGTTCCACAGCGCCCACAAATACTTAGTCATGTGTCACCACGTTGAGGGTTACAAAAGCTTAGGCAAACTGTTAGCGGGTAATGAGTTAGACATCGACGAATTGGCGGCTCAATACATCGAAGGTTTGATGAAGGCGTTATCGCATCACGCGAATCGAGGCAGTCACGCCAATACGCTGCATCACTTGCAAGGTTACTTTAAGAAACAATTGAGTAGCGCTCACAAGCAAGAACTCACCAACCAGATCGATTCTTTCAGAGAGGGCGTGATTCCACTGCTAGTACCGCTGACACTGATCAATCACTACCTAATGGAATACCCAAACGAGTACTTGGAATCACAGGTTTACCTAAACCCTCACCCACAAGAACTTAAGCTGAGATACGGATATTGAGCGACATTTTATGGATACGACGAGACATGAGGATTCACGATAACCCAGCGCTCGTCGCAGCAATTGAAAACGGCGTATCTATCGCCGTTTTTATTTCAACCCCACAGCAATGGCAGCAACATCACCTTGCACCAATCAAAGCTGATTTCATCTATCGTCATCTAAAACAACTCGATTCCCAGCTCGCTGAATTCGGGATGACTTTGCTTCACCTGAAAGCGACCGATTTTGACGACCAATCCAGACAGCTCATCGATTTATGCCAGCAGCTTGATGCCAAGTGCGTCTACGCTAACTCTGAACCAGAGGTCGATGAACAAGCTCGCGATAAAAAGCTGATTTTAAGCGGCTTAAACCTAAAGATCAGCGATTGTGACGTTATGCTGCCACTCGGTAGCGTTCTCAACAAACAAGGCGAGATGTTCAAAGTCTTTACGCCCTTTAAGAACGCTTGGTTAAAAGAAGTTCAGGTGAAAGGCATCATCTGCAGTCCAGCTCCTGTCGTGCCGACTGAACGTTCACAAACACAGCTTCCTGACGACTTACAAGCCTTAACCCTCTCCGCTGACTATGATTTCGACTTTCCTCGTGTGGATTCGAGTCGCTGGCCATTAAGCCAAGATGTATTGGGCAATGTGATCCCCAATTTCTTAGGCAATAAAGTCAACGACTACGCACGTCTGAGAGACATTCCCTCAGTTAAAGGGACATCAGGGCTATCGCCTTATTTAGCGATTGGCGCCGTGAGCCCACGTTGGTTAGCGATTCAATTGATTCAGCAACAGCCCGATCTGTTATTTGATACGCAATTACCGGCCTTTTGTTGGCTCAATGAATTGATTTGGCGAGATTTTTATAAGCATTTGATGTTCCACCATCCTAAACTGGTTAAAGGTGCTAACTTTCAGCAAAAATACAATGGGTTAGATTGGTATCACGATCATCCTAGCTTCAAAGCTTGGTGCGAAGGAAAAACAGGATATCCATTGGTTGATGCAGCAATGCGTCAACTGGTTGAAACGGGCTGGATGCACAACAGGCTAAGAATGGTGGTGGCAAGCTTCCTAACCAAGCACCTGCTTATTGACTGGCGTTGGGGCGAACGTTTCTTTATGTCACACCTTATCGACGGTGACTTTAGTGCCAACAATGGTGGCTGGCAGTGGGCTTCAAGTACTGGCTGTGATGCTCAACCTTACTTCCGAATTTTCAATCCAATCACCCAGAGTGAAAAGTTTGATCCAAAAGGAATTTTTATTCGTAAGTACATACCAGAGCTGCAAAATATCCCAGATAAGCATGTGCATTTCCCACATGAATTTATCGCTAAAAACGGAATAGACAGCGAATACTGGCAACCCATCGTTGAGCATAAAGAAGCACGATTGAGAGCCTTAGCCTTCTTCAAATAATTAGAGTGAATATTATGGATAACTCTCTATGGCTTGATAACTTTCTCAACATGTATCAAGAACTAGGAACCGACAATTTCGACGTGCTAAAGACGGTTTATCACCCTGATATTGAATTCCAAGATCCGCTGCATCATGTCAGCGGTATTTCGGCGCTTACGCACTACTTCGAGAACCTCTATACCCAAGTAACCAGCTGTTACTTTCATATCGAACACACTTTCGAAGTGAACGACGAAGCTTCTGTTTACTGGACGATGCAATTTGCTCACAAACAATTAAATGGGCAAAAGCCAATCGAAGTACAAGGACACAGCCACCTCAAAATGCTCGACGGTCAAGTGGTCTACCACAGAGACTATCTCGACGTCGGCTCTATGTTGTACGAACACATTCCAGTACTGGGCTGCGCGATCAAATCCATCAAAAAGAGGGCGAGCCGATAATGCGTATTATGATTACAGGCGCCACCTCAGGTATCGGCCAATCCCTCGCTAAAGATTACGCTCAGCAAGGGCATCAAGTGATTGCTTGTGGCCGCAACTCAGACAAGCTGCAAGCCTTAGTTGATTCGCACGAGACAGACGTCGCGCATTCATCCATTACGCCGCTCTGTTTCGACCTGACTGATTACCACAACTTCCCAGAACTCGACCAAGACAAGCCGCTCGATCTGCTGATTTTAAATGCGGGTGATTGTGAGTACATCGACGACCCAGTGAATTTTGATGCCGAGCTTTTCGAGCGCGTCATCAACATAAACCTAATTTCAATTGGCTATGCCCTTAAAGCCTGGTTAAAAAACATCAAGCCCGGCGGCCGTTTGGTTTTAGTCAGCTCTAGCGCCAGCTTTTTACCTTTGCCAAGAGCCGAGGCTTATGGCGCTTCAAAGGCAGCCCTCACCTACTTAGGCAGAACACTTTCGGTTGATCTGGCAACGCACAACATTCATGTCTCAATTGTGCACCCAGGCTTTGTTGAAACGCCATTAACCGAGCGAAATACGTTCTCTATGCCTATGATTATTAGTAGTGAGGCCGCAACTCAGCGAATCGTAAATGGTATCGCTCAAGGAAAGAGTGAAATCGATTTCCCAAGACGATTCATCATGTTGATGAAGCTACTAAGAATGCTTCCAACTCCAGTTTGGCAAAAACTCGCTTCAAGGATGGTATAACAATGAAGAAAATCGCCATTATTGGTTCAGGTATCTCTGGACTCACTTGCGCGCATATATTAGATAAGCACCACGACGTAACAGTATTCGAAAAGAATGATTACGTTGGGGGGCACACCGCGACCGTTGATATTGAACATCAAGGCTCGGCGTTTTCGATAGATACAGGTTTCATCGTATTCAACGATCGAACCTACCCGAATTTCAATCAGCTTCTAGAACAACTCGGTGTCGAAAGGCAACCGACCGAGATGAGCTTCAGCGTCCACAACACGACTACCAAGTTTGAATACAACGGCCACAGCATTAATTCGTTATTCGCGCAGAGGAGCAACATCTTCAAACCTCAGTTCTGGTCTTTAGTGTCTGACATTCTCAAGTTCAACAAACTGTGTAAGGCTCAGTTTGAAAGCAATGAATTCACACCAGACGTTACCCTCGGCAGCTTCCTACGCGATAATCAATTCTCCGACTTTTTCAGCCAGCACTATATCCTACCGATGGGCGCGGCGATTTGGTCGACAAGCTTGGAAGAGATGGAAGAGTTTGAGCTGAAGTTCTTCATCCAGTTTTTCTACAACCATGGATTGCTCGATATCGCGAACCGTCCTCAGTGGTATGTGATTCCAAAAGGATCGCGTTCTTATGTTGAAATCATCCTTTCACGCCTAAGTAAGCCTGTTGCACTGAATACATCGATTAAACAAGTGACTCGCAATGAAACAGGCGTCACGATTGAGTTTGAAGATGGCAGCAGACAAGACTTCGACGAAGTAATCTTTGCTTGTCACTCAGACCAAGCCTTACGTCTGCTTGGTGATGCGACAGAACAAGAGCAACAGGTACTGGGCGAGATCCCATACAGCCGTAATGAAGTGGTTCTGCACACCGATACTCGATTGTTACCAGACAGGAAACTGGCTTGGGCAAGCTGGAACTACATGTTGGATGGTGACAGTAAACGACCTGCTTGTGTCACTTACAACATGAACATTCTGCAAGGCATTGAAAGCCAAGTCACCTTCTGTGTCACCTTGAATCAAAGCGAAGCCATCAACCCAGAAAAAATCATTCGCAGCTTTGTTTATCATCACCCGGTACTTAATTCGAACACGGTCGAAGCTCAGCACAAGCGTGAGCAGATCTGTGGCAAAAACCAGACTCACTTTGCCGGCGCGTACTGGTATAACGGCTTCCATGAAGACGGTGTCCACAGTGCACTCGATGTGACCAAACGCTTCGGTTTAGATTTGAGTACGAGTTCAGCGCTATGAACAGTCAAACCCTGACACCCGAGATGGGGATCGCATCCGAAAAGAGTGAAGAGCTCAGCGGTATCTATTGGGGTAACGTCAGACATCGCCGCTTTGGCGACATCACACATGAGTTCAGCTATCAGCTTTATATGATGGGGTTAGATCTTGATGAGCTGCCCCAAACCACTGCGCGCAGTGCGCTGTTCGGAACTCGTTGGTACAACCCGATTCGCTTTGTCGAATCGGATTATCTCGCTGAAAAAAAAGAAAATGTCACCACGGATGAACCAAAATCACTTAAGCAACGTATAGCTTCCAAGGTGCAACAACTTGGTGGAGTTTGGTCTGATTCAAACCGTGTGACGATGCTGGCTCAGTGCCGCTGTTTAGGCATCTATTTCAGCCCAATCAACTGTTTCTTCTGTTATGACGAAACTGGGGATTGCAAGTACATGTTGGCTGAGGTGAGCAACACGCCTTGGCGAGAAAGACACTACTATCTCATCGACATGCACCAAGAATTGAAGGTAAAAAAAGAGTTTCACGTTTCACCGTTCATGGATTTGAACATGACTTATTTTTGGAAAATTAAGCCACCAGCGAAACGCACGTTAGTTCACATCGAAAGCCGCCGAGACGATAAGCTTTTCGATGCGACACTGGCTCTGACGAAACAGTCAGTAACCAAGACAAACATTAGACGAACGGTATTCAAGATTCCGGCGATGACGATAAAAGTCGTGATGGGAATTTATTATCAGGCTCTCAAATTATTCCTGAAAAAAGTACCGTTTGTGGCGCATCCAGACTCAACATCTTAAGCGCTTAAAACAGAAATCGATTCTAGCTTGGGTTCGCTCCAACCAAGGAGCAGAACTCAACTTAGTTGGCACAAAATATTAGAATGAGTTATCAGCGAGGTTTACATGGAACAGCTTGCCAAACAAAACAACAATATTGAACAACAAGCTAAAGCCGTTGCTGTTTCAAGCAACTGTAAATATCGAGCTTTAATCTTCAAGGTTTTAGAAAGCCTACAATTCGCGACGCTTGAGATCATTGAGCGCGACCAGCATTCGGTGTTCGGTGATCGAGAAGCAGACTTGAAAGGTCGAATCGTGATTCATGATGCGACCTTTTTTAGAGATGTCGTCATCAACGGCAGTATTGGCGCATCTGAAGCGTACATCGATGGTAAATGGACCAGTCCAAATCTCACGCGTGTGATTCAAATCATGGCTCGTAACCAAGCCCAATTGGATGAGCTTGATGACAAGACGCAATGGATTTCTCGCATCAAAAACCTCTTGCTGCGTCGTAAGAATGCCAACACCGAGCAAGGCTCCAAGCGCAATATTCTCGCTCACTATGACATTGGCAACGAACTGTACGAGCGCTTCTTAGATAGCTCGATGCAGTACTCTTCCGCTATCTACAGCGAAGACGCAGAAACCTTGTCAAAGGCTCAGCAAAACAAAATGAAAACCATCTGTGAGCGACTAGAGCTGTCGGAGAAAGATAGCGTGGTCGAGATAGGCACAGGCTGGGGCGGCTTAGCCATCTTCATGGCGCAACACTACGGTTGCCACGTCACCACAACCACGATTTCAGATGCCCAACATGCGCTTGCTGAACAGAGAGTAAAAGCGCTTGGTTTAACCGATAAAATCACTCTGCTTAAAGAGGATTATCGCAATCTCACTGGTGAGTATGACAAGTTGGTTTCGATCGAGATGATAGAAGCGGTCGGCCATGAATATCTACAAACCTTCTTTGAAAAGTGTTCGTCGTTACTTAAGCCCTCAGGCAAGATGCTGATTCAAGCGATTACTATTGCTGACAGTCGTTACGACAAATACCGCAAAGGTGTCGACTTTATTCAAAAGTACATCTTCCCCGGCGGTTGCCTACCTTCGGTTTCAGTAATGACCCAACACCTTGCGACCAGCACCGATCTTGTGGTTCAAGAAATTGATGACATTGGCCTACACTACGCTCGAACACTGAATGATTGGAACATCGCCTTTGAAAATAGTTGGGAAGAGTTAGAGTCCCTCGGCTATTCAGAAGAGTTTAAGCGCTTGTGGAGCTTCTACTTCTGCTACTGTGAAGGCGCATTCAAAGAGCGCGTGATCAGCACTCACCATGTAGTCGCAAGAAAACCTCGTTACTTTGGAGCAAAAGATGAAGCGGTTTTGGATTATTAATCTCGTACTGTTTCAAGCGACCTGGGTTTGCAGTGCCTTTTTTACCGCGCAAGCCCCGTTCGTCACACCACTGATTGTAGTGGTTCACTTCCTTCTATCACCGACTCGCAGTAGCGATCTGAAGATACTCATTTTATTACCATTGGGGCTATTGCTTGATAGCCTCTTACTTCACTTCGGCGTGTTTGCCGTCGACTCTGAAATTGCTAATCAATCGTGGTTCCCAGTGTGGCTTGTCTGCCTGTGGATCATGTTCTTAATCAGTTTTAACCACAGCCTAAATTGGCTATTAAAATGCTCGAAAGTGATCTTGTTTGTCATAGGGTTCGTAGCAGGTACTAGTAGTTATTGGGGAGGCATCAAAGCAGGTGCTCTTCTTACTACTTGGCCAGATGCATCGGTAGTTGCTGCCCTTGCAATAAGTTGGGGGATTTTGTTGCCCTTACTGGTGGCCGCCTACTCCAACTTAATACAACCTAAAATGGCAATAACGAGGTGACTTATGGCTTATCCACGCAACCCGACACAAACGTTCAAACCTGAGCGCGGTATTGTTCGCCCTCATCAGCAAGCAAAAAACACACTTTTAAGCTTTATCACTCTCTCGCTAATTTTTGCTGCGCTGCTATTTGCCGGAAACGCTAAAGCCTCTGCTGTCGATGATTTAAGCAAACGTGGTGAAGGTGAAATGAGTTACCTGTTTTGGACTCTCTACTCCGCAGAATTCTACGCGACTCCAACCAACTCTGAACGAGCTTTGAAGCTTGAGTATTACCGCTCTATCGATAGCAAAGACCTCGTAGACGCGACCGAAGATCAGTGGAACAAGCTTGGCTACTCTAATAACAACATTCAACGTTGGTTGAAACCCTTGTACGCGATGTGGCCGAACGTGGAAGAAGGAAGCACACTCACGATTCGTGTCGCAGAAGATAACGTGAGTCGTTTTTACTTCGATGAACAACCGATAGGCACCATTCAAGACAAACAATTCGGCGAAGCCTTTCTAGCGATTTGGTTATCTGAAAACACCTCTGAACCCGGTCTTCGTAAACAACTTTTAGGTTTGAACAAATGAATCCAAAAACAACAATAATAAAATTCGCTCTGGTATTTTTTTCACTCACTTGGCTAGTGGGCTGTGGCTCTGCAAGTTTAGAAGACCATGTCGACACTACGCCAGAGCTCAAGCTTGAAACCTTTTTTAATGGCGAGCTCATGGCCTACGGCATGGTGCTCGACCGCTCTGGTAACCTACTGCGCCGCTTTGATGCCAAACTTATTGCGACTTGGGACGGTGACAACGGAGAAATAAAAGAGTGGTTCTCTTTTGCTGATGGCGAGCGCTCTACTCGTGTTTGGAATCTGCTCAAAACGGGCGAAAACACCTATTCGGGCACCGCCAACGATGTCGTTGGAACCGCTTATGGTGAGACCCAAGGTTCTGCGCTGTATTGGAAATATGATCTGGAGATTGAAGTAGACGGCAGCACCTATGAAGTGGTGCTTGATGATTGGATGTTCTTGATGGACGATAAACGCTTATTCAACAAGACTGAGATGTCTAAGTTTGGCTTTAAAGTCGGAGAGGTCATCTTATACATAGAGAAGATTTAATTTAGCTGCCGTTTCTAATTCTTAGTTTTAAATCGATGACTACATCTACAGTACGTAACAAAACAGCCCACGACGAAAATTGTGGGCTGTTTTATTTAATCCCTCGAATAGCATACCTGCATGCTCAAGCCACTGTGCTAAGATGCGCCACCAGCATACAAATGGACTAGACTGACACTAAGCAGTTCCCATTTGTTTCGCTAAGCGTAGATTCCCTACCATGAATAATTGAAAAGGCTTTAAAGCATGAGCAAGTTGACCTCAGCGGAGCGTAAAGCTCGCGACAATGAACGTTTCTCACAACGCGTAAACGAGCGCAGAGAAAAAGGTGAAGACGTAGTTGCTTACGCACTGACCAACAAAAAAGCTGTAAAATTCCTGACTAAGTCAGAGAAAAAACGTTTCAACGAAACGAGAGCGACTCTGCAAGAAGAGAAGCGAGTGAAAGAACAAGAAGAGCTTAACCGAATCGAAGACGCGTTCACGATCAAACAGTTCGACGACGAAAAATAATCACTTATGATTACTCAAAAGCGCTGGCTCTTATGCCGGCGCTTTTACTTGTTGGTTCGTTATTTTTTAACACTGTTATTTCTGACCAAACCCGTCGATTCTTAACGACTTTCCCCACACTCTTATTCCCCCCCTACCGCTCAACCTATCAACCTATCAACCAGGCTATCGATCAACTTTAGCCATAGATCTCAGAAAATCTTAGCCTAGCCCCTTACTATCTCGAATCAACTCTACAAATTTAAGACAGTATGATTTTAATTACCGGATCAAGCAGCGGTTTAGGCGCAGCTCTCGCGAAACAATATGCTAACGCCGCAACCGACGCTCAGCGCGTAGCCATCACAGGTCGCAACGCACAACGTTTAGCAGAAGTGGCGCAAGGCCTGCCTGCGAATACCATTAGCCAAGCGTGTGATCTCTGCGACCCTCACTCTGTGAGCAAGTTATTGGATACGTTACCTGAAATGCCGAAGCTGGTGATCCACAGCGCTGGCAGTGGCTACTTCGGTAAAATAGAACAGCAAGACCCAGCCACCATCAGCGACATGCTGAAGAACAATATCGAGTCTTCGATCTTTTTGATTCGCGAGCTTGTGCAGCGCTACAAAGATCAATCGGTCACCATTGCTGTGGTGATGTCGACGGCGGCACAAGGTGCTAAAGCGGAAGAGTCCACCTACTGCGCGGCAAAATGGGCCGTGAAAGGCTTTATCGAATCGGTAAGGTTGGAGCTAAAAGGTCATCCGATGAAAATCGTGGCGGTTTATCCTGGAGGAATGGCGACCGAGTTTTGGAATACAAGCGGTAAAGACATGGATACCTCGAGCTTTATGACCGCGCAAGAAGCCGCTCAAATGTTGCAGCAGGCGTTAACCAGCACAGAGCATGGATTCGTATCAGATATTACGATAAACCGCGGCTAGCAGGTAAAAAGCTCGCTTAATCGGTAAATAGAGCGAAGCGTTACCAAAGAAATGATTAGAGTAATTATTTGTGAGGGTGAGCATGAAAGTGTGCGACAATGCTCGGCGTAAATTCATATTCAAGGTTTATTATGAAACTTCTAGTTCGTAACCTATCACGCTCTACATCTGAGCAAGACATCCGTGTGCTATTTTCTGAGTTCGGTTCAGTAAAAGAGTGCAGCCTAGTTTTAGACCAAGAAACTGGCGACTCAAAAGGCTTTGCTTTTGTTGAAATGCCAGAGCAAGAAGAAGCTAAAGTGGCACTAAACAAGCTGAACTTGTCAAAGCTTGGCAAAAACACGATTCGTGTAAAAGTAGCGAACTCTTAATCGAGTCAATGCTTCAAAGCCGCATGGCTTAGCTTAACAGCAGCACAGATGATAAAGCCCGTAACGATATGACGTTTCCAGCGCAATATCGTTACGGGCTTTTTGCTGCTCGCAATTCTCTTTTCACACGATTTGAATACGCCTACAGACCTTCATGTTCATCAATAGCACGTCTTGCTTCGGCCATTGAACATCCAGATTCCATCACCAGTTGAGCCACAGTCATTGAAGGTGTTGCGGCCAACAGAGATGCCAAACACACCACAGGTTTAGGCAGCACTTTGTCGATTGCAATTGCAATCCAACCGTCTTTTTCGTGGGTTAACATCGTTTTAAATTCAATGAGTTGATGCTCTTGAGCGACCAACAGCCAATTACGCGAGCGACGAACTCGTTTCAACTGACATCCACATTCCGCAGCATTCGCCATCACTTGGCTTTTATCACTCACACGATGTACAAAACTATTCAATGGGACGCTAAACATAACTCTCTGCTAATCAATCTATTCCTACCATTCAAGAGCTCTCTACCTATCTCTCAGAACTTTCTAACTGTCACTCAATTAAAACCGTACGTAGGATTACACAGACACAAAAAAACCGCCAGTGATGCACTAATCAGCCTCGCGGTTTTTCGTTCTTTGAGCCTAACGCTCGATATCAGCAGCAGCTTTTTGAAGCGCCGCTATCACAACAAGTTGAACGAGACAGGCTTCCTCGCTCAAAGCCATCAATCGCGTCCGCTAACGCAGTAAATGATTGCTCGATATTGTCACGTGACGTTGCGATGTTCATTCGCATAAAGTTAGGGCTTTGCGCACCAAACCAACCACCTGGGGTTAAGCCCATCTTAGCCTGCTCAAACACCACATTTTTTAGCTCTTCTTCCGAAAAATCCAAGCCAGAGAAATCAAACCACACTTGGTAAGTGCCTTGCGGTTGGAAGACTTTTAACTGAGGAATGCGCTGCTCCGCAAACTCAGTGATCCATTTCACCGTGTCTTGCAGATACACCAACATGCCATCGAGCCACTCACCACCTTTCTCAAAGGCCGCCACGGTTGCAAACGTACTGAACGCATTACCATGGTCAAGATACATCGCCACCACATTAGCTTTGAACGCTTCAAATAACTCATTATTATTGGTGTACACATAGCCGTTTGAGATGCTGTGCATGCCGAAGGATTTCGCCGGAGAACCAATCAAAGCAATAACCTTGTCGTAATCGAAGCTGGTTAAGCTCGTAAAAGCGTGACCTTCAAAAATAATGTCGGAATGGACTTCGTCGCTGATGATCAGCACGCCGTGGCGCTTGGCGATTTCGATGATTTGTTCAAGCTCTTGAGGTGTCCACACTCGCCCAGTCGGGTTATGCGGATTACAGAAAATCATCGTCTTCACTTGTTGGTCGATGATCTGTTGCTCCATACCATCGAAATCAATCTGATAACGCTGTCCGTCATTAATCAACGGGCTATTCACGACCTGACGGCCTGCCTTATTCACCAAATTAGCAAACTGATGGTAAGCCGGCGTATGAATAAGCACACCATCACCCTCATTGGTAAATTGGCGCAGTAACAACGCGATGCCTGGTAACACTCCCGGAACTTGTACGAACTTGTCAGAAGATAGGTTCAGCCCATGACGCTTTGAATACCATTGAGACAGCGCCTCAAACACTGCCTGTTCATTGAACTCATACGAGTATACTCCACGCTCAACTAAGCGATTCAGCTCTTGAGTGATCGGTTCCGCCACCTGAAAATCCATATCGGCAACCCAGTAAGGAAATACATCGGTGGTGTTGTAAATGCTCTCAAGCATCTCTGGTTTGCTTTTGATAAATGCATTTTCACCGTAATTCGATGCACTGTTAAACGCTGTCATGGAGGTGTCCTCAAATAGTATGTTCGGTCTTTTTGCAATCAACGAAATTGCATCAATACCCTTAAGACGATAGCGAGATAAAAAGGACGAAGCTTTTAAAGAAATCTTGTGATTGTTTTAAATTAATCTCTCATCTCGACCACAATCTCTGTTTTTACCGAGTTCGCGATAAAGCAGTTTTTGTGCGCCAAGTGATGCAGTTTGTCGAGCTGCTTGGCGGTGGGCTTTTTGGTACCTAAAAACACTATCTCAGGTCGCAGAGTCACATTAGTGACAGACGAGCGGCCAGATTCATCTTCTTCCAACACACCAATTGCATCATCAACATAAGACTCAATGACGTACTTCTGCTTTGCCGCTATGCCCAAAAACGTCAGCATATGACAGCTAGAAAGTGCCGCGATAAACGCTTCTTCTGGATCAACATTCGCTTCCACCGAAAACGGCAGCGGTACAACATGTGGAGAGGACGAAGCAGGCACAGTGACACCACCATCGAACTCCCACGTATGACCGCGACTGTATTGATTGTCGCTAAAGGCTTCATCTTCTGCTTTTTTCCAGCGAATGATCGCTCCATATTCAGACATAATTTCTTCCCTTTTTAATGCTCAATAAATTAACGATCAGCTGGATGATTGACACCATCGTTGGTCACCACATCACCAATATCAAAAGGATTCACCCCTTCCAAACAGCCGATGTTAAAACCGTATTCATTTGGGCTAGAACGGCGCTGATGATGGGTATAGATACCGCAGTTTGAGCAAAAGTAATGCTTTGCGGTGTTGGTATTGAATTGATAAAGCTTGAGATGCTCTGCACCTTTGAGGATCTTGATGCCATCCAGCGCAACAGAGCCCACAATCGCTCCCCTGCGACGACAGATAGAACAATCACAGCGACGCGGCTTTTCTATCCCGTTAGGTAAGCTGAGCTCTAGTTCAACCGCACCGCAATGGCAGGTTGCCTTGTGAAAAGGTTGGATAACGGTGTTACCGACTAATTTCATGAGCACTCCTTGTACTGGTCACTTTTCACCCATCATATCTTGATTTGTTATTTTGGTAAAAAAATGTGTTTTCCAACAAATATATAGCGCATGTTTTCAATACATAATTTAAGCTAAATCTCGACGCTACTGACTCTACCGTTATCGACACAACGATCACCGAGTCGTATTCAAACTATTTAATCTCTTTCTACAGGGCACACCTATATGAATCTAAATCTGATTAAACACTTTCTCGCAGCCTATGATTTCAATAGTATTTCGAAAGCAGCAGAACATATGAATATGACTCAGCCATCGATGACCGCCGCGATCAAAAATTTTGAAGAGCAGAGCGGAAAAATCATGTTTTATCGCACCAGTCGTTCAATTCAACCGACAGAAGATGCGCATTATCTTGCTGAGCAATGTCGAGAAATATTAGGTCGCCTCGACTCAGTATTTAAAGAAGAGAGAAAACTAAAAATCTGCTGCCCAGAAGTGATCATGCAGGCACTTCCTGGCTATGAAGGGGTCTACTTTGTTGAAACTCCCGCCATTGAATACAGTATTTTAGATAAACTAAGAACCGGAGAGGTGGATATTGTTGTCGACGATATCTCTGTTACTGATCACTCCTTTATTGTTGAATCGATCGGCTCTCAAAAGCTCGCACTCGCATGCCGTAAAGACCACCCGACAATTGGCGATAGCATCTCTCTTGAGCAATTCAAAAACGCCGAGCACATCATGCTGCGCCTAAAAGACAAAAACGTAAGCGCGCTAGAAACCCGAACTGAAGAAGCATTTGATCGTAACGTGGTTCGAGAAGTTTCCGGCCAATCGAATCTACTGTTGAATGCCCGTAATTCAGACGCCGTGTGCATTGTCAGTGAATCCATGTTTGATTTAGCAGAAGAGCTAGGGCTAAAAGTTCTAGAACCACCATTTACACTGCGTGACTACGAAATGAAAATGATTTATCACAAACGTAGTATTCAAGATCAACGACATGCTCAAGTTCGAGAGCACATCAAAAAGCATCTAACAACACCTTCAAAAAATAAATAAAAACTATGCAATAAGTGATAAATCGTAATTAATGGCAATATATTTCACTTTATATAGATAAAATCTATGCTTTTTATAGCTACTACCCAATGGTTCGCCGCTTAAGAACTGCCTAAGATATCGTCATCAACGAGGCACATTACACAACCTCGTATCCTTCAACTTTTGAAGAATGACGAAACAGGATGGATTCTGAGTCTGATTCATACGAAATACAGAACCAGGGTAACACTATGAAAAAAACCATTATTGCTCTCTCAATTTTAGCGTCTTGCAATGTGATGGCTCACTCTCATCATGCATCAGAACGTTTAACTCACGGCGACCATGACCACTCATTCGATATGAGCGAGTACGACGTCGTACTTTCCAATAACTATGACCCGTTTGCTAATGGTATTGAGTTCCTCTCTCCAACCATGTCTGCTGAGCAGCAAAGTTACTTCCCTTTATCTGAAAATTCCTCGACAAAACTAGCGGGGTCATTCCCAGAAATAATTTGGCGAGGTGAGCCTCTATTCACGCCTGAATACAACAAAGAAAACATGGAAAAGGCTTTGCAAGAAGGCAAAATTCATCCAGAGCTAGCAGCTATGGAAGAAGCAATGACCAACCCTGTGATCTTTAAGTTATCAGACCGCATGTACAACGCATTTGGTTTTGAGGGCGCTTCGATCACCTTCCTTCAGGGTGACAAAGGACTGATCATTATCGACGCTGGTTCAACGGCTGAAACTGGTGAAGCCATGCTGTCAGCTTACCGTGAAGCGACTGGGGACGAGCGTGAAGTTCATACGATTTTCTATACTCACCACCACCCAGATCAATGGGCAGGAACCGAGGGGTTAGCAACGCGAGAAGACTTCGAATCAGGCAAAATTAATGTCATCGCTCATGTTGATTTTCAAAAGAAAATGAATGAAGAGTCTGGTATTTATCTTAATCAACAGTCGATTCGAACCGCGTATGCATTTGGTGCCTTTATCCCTCATAACAATGACTACGATAAAGGTGTAAACCAAGGTGTTGGCTACCCAGCAGACATCGTGATGCAATCGCAAAACAAATCCTTCTTCGCGCCCAATATCTTAGTTGACGATCTGATGATCATGAAGGTCGATGGGCTTACATTGGAGTTTTTCCACACACCTGGTGAAGCGCCAGATGGTGTTGCACTCTACGTACATGAAACGGGAGACATGGTCGGTGGCGATACCATTCAAGGTGAAACCATTCCAAATCTCTACACCATTCGTGGTGCCGAGTACCGTGACGGCCTTGAGTGGGCAGATTCTATAGACCGCATGCGTCGCTATCAGCCAAAAACGCTCTCGCTACACCACGGCCGTTCTGCAGTCAGCCAAGAGCGTGCTGAAGATGTGATGAAAGCCTACGCGGATTCACTGCGTTACATGCAAGATCAAACGGTTCGCCATATCAACAAAGGCTATACGATGCATGAGCTTTCGGACAGCATTCGCCTTCCAAAAGAACTCAAGGATCATGACTACTTGCGCCCGCTGCGTGGCTCAGAATATCAAAATGTTGCCAATATCTATGCAGGCAATGTTGGTTGGTTCAATGGTGATGCCAGTGAGTTTGCGAAGCCACCACACAAGGACATGGCGCAACTGTATGTTGATATGATGGGTGGCCCAGACGCCATTAAAAAGGCCGCAGACCGTATGATCGAAAAACAACAGTACGGTGAAGCGATGCAGATCCTAACGCATGTTATCCGCGTCGATCACAGCGATATGTATGCTCGTGGACAAAAAGCCGTTGCACTAGAGCGTTGGGGCTGGGAACAATCGACTCCGGGTTGGCGTCACTGGGCACTCACTGGTGCAGCAGAGCTTCGCGGAGAACTAGATGGTGTACTCGATACAATGAACTTCTTCGGCGATGCCAGCAAGTTCGTTGAGGCACCAACTGATGACGTGATGTCACTGATTCCAACTCGCCTCATAGCGGAGCAACTGAACACCAACGAAACGCACGTTATCAACCTTGTCGTAGATGGAAGCCCATACCTTGTGAACGTCTCTAACCGCACGATGGCTGTCGACAATGGTTTTAGTTCTGAGAGCGCCGATCTCAACGTCGAGATGTCAAAACAAGACCTTGTTCATTTATTCCTAGTCAAAGACATCAATGTTGAAGAATCAACGGCGAAGGCAACCAAGGGTGATATCAAGCAACTTCAACGTTTAGTTGATTTAATTGATACCTTCTCTCCGTTCTACCTACACCTTCGTTAACCCCAACAAATAACCCGTGCCTCATTCATTTGAGGCACGATAAGAGGTTCTCATGATAGACAAAGATACCTTTATCCCAAGAGCGTTAGCGGTTGCCATCGTTGTATTTCTCTTATTTTCGTAACTTGAAAATCAACAACTCGAGTTGACGCAATCTCCAAACCGCTCAAACAGAAAATCAAGAAACAGCCGGATACGCTTCGGCTGATACTTCTTGCTGATATACACCACATTCAAATCGGCACTCGACACCGACATCGCGGTGTTGAAGTTCTTCATGTAGCCATTAAGCAGCGTCACAAGGCGCTGGTTATTGATGTCGTCTTGCACATCCAGCACCGATTTAAGGGCAATGCCCTCGCCTTTTAATGCCCAGTAGCGAATCACTTCACCATCGTCTGAAAATCGCTTTGGAACAACGGTAATCGACTTCTTCATATCATGATCTTGGAAGTGCCATGTCTTGAGCTCTTCATTGCTGCGCAGCATGGCTAAACAGTCGTGCTCAACCAAGTCTTGCGGCGTTAACGGTGTGCCATGCTTGGCAAGATATTCAGGTGACGCACACAGTACACGCCGGCTTGGCGACAAGCGTCTGGATATCAAACTGCTGTCGACCAATTCACCATAACGGACCACGATATCCATGCCAGATTCAGCAATATTCGAGAGGTTATCGTTCAAATAGAGATAAGGGATCACGTCGGGATATTGCTGACAGAACTCAGAGAGAATAGGAAGAATGTACTGCTTTCCGATATCTTTCGGCGCGGCGATTTTGAGTGGACCTTTGACTTCTTTGACGCCATTTTGGATCAGGTTTTCGGCCTCACTGACATTATCTAATATCTCCAAACACGCCTTGTGATACAACTCTCCAGAGTCGGTCAAAGACACATGGCGCGTACTTCGATTCAACAACTTCACACCATATCGTTCTTCAAGTGCCTGAAGCCTTGCTGTCATGGTCGCAGGCGATAAACCCAGTTCACGCCCCGCCGCCGCTAACCCGTGATGCTTAACAATACTGACGAACATCGCCATATCTGAAAACTTATCCATACGATTCTCGCTTCCACCTCTTCGTCTTACTTCTCGATCTTAATGCTCGATCTGAATACTCAGCAACACTATTCAGATTAACCGAATAATGAATTTATATTTTAGCCAATTATCAAATTTAATCGAATAAATATAATGACAAACATCAACAGAACAACGCAGGAATTCAGAGCATGACTAACGAATCGACTAAACAAGAGCAACGCACTTTCGTCATCATTGGTGGCACATCAGGCATCGGCAAAGCACTCGCGATGAAATTGAGAAACGAAAACAACACAGTGCACGTCGCTAGCCGACATACAGGACTTGATATCAGCAATGAAAAATCAATTTGTGAATACTTTGAATCGATTGGCGTGTTTGACCACTTAGTCGTAACAGCTGGCTCATCCGCTCCCGCAGGAAAAGTAACAGACGTAGCAACCGCAGACGCTAAGACAGCTTTTGACACTAAGTTTTGGGGCAGCTTAAACGTAGCAAAACATGCCGCACGCTACATGACGCCAAATGGCTCTATCACGTTCACGACAGGCATGTTGTCTCGCAAAGTAGTGGCTGGCACTTACGTAAAAACCGCCATCAATGCCGCATTAGAAAGCGTGACTAAAATACTGGCGAAAGAGCTATCACCGATTCGCGTCAATACTGTTAGCCCCGGCCTGACCATGACCGAAGCCTACAAAAACATGGACGATTCCGCTCGTGCAAGCATGTACGACAACGCCAAAAACAATCTACCCGCAGGTAAGGTTGGCGAGCCTTCAGAGGTGGCTATGGGTTACCTATTCGCGATTAATAACCCATACGTAACAGGGTCAATCATCGATATCGATGGCGGCGCTCTACTCGGCTAACACCCCGCAAAGACATAAAGACACAAAGAACAATCGTTAGGGCGTTTATCTCAACGTCCTAACAAACAAGAATTTACATAGGTAACTCATCATGAAATCAAAAGCCATGACACAAGAAACCATCCATAAAGAAAAGATGCCATTCCAAGTTTGGATACTGACACTCGCAGCATTTGCAATCGGCACGGCTGAGTTTGTTATCGCAGGTATTCTTCCACAGATCGCCACATCACTTTCAATCACAGAAGGCCAAGCTGGCTACCTTATCAGTGCTTACGCGTTGGCTATCGTTATCGGCGGCCCGATCTTAACCATCTACCTTGCGCGCTTTAATAAGAAGATGGTGCTGATTGGCTTAATGGCACTGTTCATCATCGGTAACGTCTTGTCTGCACTAGCACCAAGCTATCCGCTACTCCTCGCGAGTCGTGTTATCGCAGGCTTAGTGCAAGGCCCTTTCTATGGCATCGGTGCGGTTGTCGCAACCAACTTAGTGTCTGAAAAAATGGCAGGTCGTGCCGTTGGCCAAATGTTCGCAGGCTTAACGCTCGCTAACGTTCTTGGCGTTCCAGCTGGTACATGGGTTAGCTTGCAATTCGGCTGGCACACAACCTTCTTCACAGTAGCAGCACTTGGCACCATCGCAATGATTTCAATCCTGACATCGATTAAATCGACCGGTCACAGTGAAGCAAAAGACATCAAAACTCAGCTGTTTGCGTTCAAAAACCCAATGCTGCTGATCAGCTTGGCAATCACCGCTTTTGCTTGGTCTGGCTTCATGACGCTTTATGGGTACCTTGCACCAATCGCTATGCACATCACTGGCTACGGTCAAGAGTCTGTTACTTGGATCTTAGTGGTTGTGGGTGTCGGCTTAATTATCGGTAACACCTTGGGCGGACGTTCTTCAGATAAAAACCTAGGCAAAGCTTCAATGTTTTGGACTGTCGCAATGATCGTTTCATTGGTTGTAGTTGGCCTTGTGGTAGACAACAAAATCCTATTCGTTGCAGCAGCATTTGTCTTTGGTATTGCATCATTTGCAAACGTTCCTGCCATGCAACTTCGAGTGATGAACAACGGTGGCGAAGGCCAAGAACTGGCAGCAACCGCGAATATCTCAGCGTTTAACTTGGCCAATGCCTTCGGTGGGTTCCTTGGCGGCATGGTACTCGACAGCCAATTAGGCGCAGGCATGATTCCATTCGCAGCCGTTGTTGTCCCAGTGATTGGTTTGCTGCTTATCGCCAAAGCCAACCGAGCTGAAAAGCCACAGAGCAACTCTATTTTCAGCCCAGCAGAAAGCAAGTAACGCTACTCATAGCCCCAACACAAAACTAAAAAACACTGAATTAAAACAAGGTAGACACCATGAACAAATTATTCGAAACATCAGAACTGAAAGGCCTAGCACTACAAAACCGCGTGGTTATGGCACCCATGACACGCGCTCGTACTAGCCAACCTGGAAACGTACCAAACGACATGATGGCAACCTATTACCAACAACGCGCAAGTGCAGGTTTAATCATCACTGAAGCCACCCAAATTTCAGATGACTCTCAAGGTTACTCATTCACACCCGG
This sequence comes from Vibrio sp. 1CM23M, assembly GCF_023161755.1. Lineage (NCBI taxonomy): Bacteria > Pseudomonadati > Pseudomonadota > Gammaproteobacteria > Vibrionales > Vibrionaceae > Vibrio > Vibrio sp. 1CM23M. The sequence goes on along the minus strand of NZ_JALNTR010000001.1, from coordinate 939,541 downwards.
CGTTTATACCGATGCACAAATCGAAGGTTGGAAGTCAGTAACCACAGCAGCCAAAGAACAAGGTGCCGCGATATTCTGCCAGCTATGGCACGTAGGCCGAGTATCACACCCTACCTTTCAAAAAGGCGAGTTGCCGATTGCACCTTCAGCGCTGGCACCAATCGAAACTCAGGTTTGGATCTCTGATGAGAATGGAAACGGCAACATGGTCGATTGCATCCAACCAAGAGAGATGACCCAAACAGACATCAACCGTGTTGTTCAAGATTTTGCTAACTCAGCGAAAAAAGCGGTCGAGGCAGGATTCAACGGCGTCGAGATCCACGGCGGCAATGGCTACCTTATCGATCAATTTCTAAGAACCAATTCAAATAAGCGCACCGACAACTATGGTTGCAGTCGTGAGAACCGACTTCGCTTCCTAATTGAAGTCGTGGATGCGGTAATTGAAGCGATTGGTGCTGACAAAGTGGGCGTACGTTTGGCTCCGTTCATCACCTTCAAAGACATGAACTGCCCAGATATCGTGCCAACGATTTTAGAAGCGTCAAAGGAACTGCAAGCTCGTAATATCGCTTATCTGCACCTATCAGAAGCCGACTGGGATGACGCACCTGTGATACCTGAAAGCTTCCGTGTCGAACTAAGAGCCTTGTTCTCTAACACCATCATCGTTGCCGGCAGCTACACACCACAACGCGCTGAAGAAGTACTAAGTAAAGGCTACGCCGATCTCGTCGCATTCGGTCGCCCATTCGTTGCTAACCCAGACCTAGTTTCACGCCTACAAAACGGCAGCGAACTATCAGAACTCGATGGCGCTACGTTATTCGGCGGCAACGAAAAAGGCTATATCGATTATCCGGCGTTGTAGTTGTATAGCATTAAACACGCACCAAGCCTGCATGAGTCCTGCAGGCTTGCCTCTTTAGAAACGTGACCGATCCGATACCTTTTTACACTCAAAAATTCACTTGCATATTTTGACCTAAACCACTGTTATATTTGAACTTTACATGAAATTTAAATTATAAAAATATCAATAATAATTAGAATTTAGACGAATAAACGAGGACTCTCCATTGTTCAATGTAGGACAGGTTTACAATCGACGCACAGATATACACGGTCGCTACAAAGGTCAGCAATATGGTGGTATCGCTACGCCTGCAGCCCACCCATATGTATTTATCTTCACTAGCGATGCTGGTGAAGAATTTGGCTACTCTGATGGTTTTAGTGCAGATGGCACTTTCCGATATACAGGAGAAGGGCAAGAAGGTGATATGCAGATGGTTAAAGGAAACTTGGCCATCTTTGAACACCAAAACAACCTTAAAGAAATTCTCTTATTTGAATCTGTCTCAACTGGTTTTGTTAGATTCGTCGGAGTGTGCAACTACCTCTGTCATCACATTGAGCAACGCCCCGACAAGAACGACCAACTTCGTGATGCAATAGTTTTCCATCTAGATATCGTCCCACAAAGTGTCGGCAATACCATTCAAACACCAAAAGCTTCATACCTAACGAAGCCAACTAAAAGTAAATCATTAAGGCAATTACGAGACATCGCCTTAGCTTCAACACCACTTAAAGCTGACCCCAAAGAACAACTCACGCATGTGAAGTATCGTAGTGAAGCCATTAAGCTTTACGCAAAAAAGAGGGCAAATGGTATCTGTGAAGGTTGTGGAGTGCCCTCACCTTTTGAGACCAAGTCAGGTCCTTACCTAGAAGTACACCACCTGACACGGTTAGCAGATGGCGGCGCTGATTGCCCTGAAAATGTGATCGCACTTTGTCCGACCTGTCATCGAGAAGCACACTACTCGCTGGACTCCGCAGATTTCAATGCAAAACTCATCAAGAAAGCGCTAAAGATTGAAAAGAACCTGCTGTAAGCATTTCCTTCAGGCAAAAGAAAGGCTCGCATGACTAGTGCGAGCCTAATGCAGTTTAGGGGGTAAACCACAATCTAGTTTAATTATTTAACTTATGAGCCATTATGCACTTGTGCGCATTGATATTCTATTTTTAAATGATTCACTGCAATTAATCAATCGATAAAAGTTAGCGTTTGGTCAATTTAAACCACATAGATAACAGTGATTTAGTGAGTGATGTCTAGAAAACCATCATAAAACCCATAAAAATCAGATCTATAAGCGTCTCATCTGCCAGTAACCTTCACCACTAGTCGCAAGTTGGCTGTGTAAATAATCGAGCGTATCTGCGACCGTTCCCGCAATGCCTTGTGGTGGATTGAACAACAGCAAGCCACTGCCGATCAGGCGATCATCACCCTTGGGATCTCGAAGGCGAAGCTCCGACTTAATCGGACTGGGTAGCAAACCATCTTTCACCGCTGTCACACAGTGGTTCAGAATCAGTGAGCTCTTGTCATCCGTATAAAGTGGATACCAAATCAAGGCAGATACCTTCTCAGATTGCTGATACGCCTTAACCAAGGCATCAATCACTGCGAGATATTCAGAATCGGTTTCATAGGGTGGGTCGATAACGATCAGGTGATGATTATCGTGCTTTGCCACATCATCAGGCAGCGCTTTGAGCCCGTCGCCTGCGGTAATAGTGAGCTTGCTTGAAACATCAAGATCGCGTTGCAGCTTCTCAATGTTGGTTTGTAATAAGTCGGCTTCATCTTGCTGAATGTCTGAAAAATAGAAGCTATCTTGGCTGCGACCTTGTTGATATGCGATGGCAGCAGAACCGGGATACAAAGAGATAAGCTGATTCGGATTGTAGTATTCCAGCACCGACATAAAAGAGCTGAATGCCGACGGAAGATAAGCCTTGTTGCGCCATAAGTACCCGACCCCTTCCGCAAACTCACCCGCGTGATTGCTTGGTGCTGTGGTGAGGTCATAACACCCAGTACCTGAGTGTGTGTCGATAACGTTGAGGCGAGAGTGTTGCTGCATTAATGACTGAACAAGTGCACTCAATACTGGATGCTTTAGCGCATCACCATGGTCGCCTACATGACATTGATGTCGATATTCCATTCCCTTGCCTCATTTCTACGAACGTCATCTAAACATACTTCATATCATGAGGGCTTGCCTGCTCAATCCATCGTTTTTTGAAATAGGCTCTCTTTTCTGTAACTGTTTGACTCTTATAAAAAATAAAGCCCCTCGTTTTGCTATAAACGAAGGGCTTTGTTGACGTTACTGACTAAGTTGTACTGTTAACCAATAGAGAGCCTAAGGGTACTCGCCCTCAACTTCTACTGGCGCTTTCACTTGGTAGTGACAAGGCTGTAGACCAAGTAACTTAGGCAGTGTGATACCTACTGAAACTGAAGACCACGTACCGCTGACAATACCTACAACCAGTGCAATCGCGAAACCTTGCAGCGCAGCGCCACCAAGTAGCCAAAGCGCCGAAACGGTGATTAGAGTTGTTCCTGAAGTCACCATGGTGCGTGAGAAGGTCGCTTTAACCGATTCGTTAAGCAGGTTATCCGTATCGCCGTTTGGATTGCCACGCAGCATTTCACGCACACGGTCAGCAATGATGATCGAGTCATTCAATGAATAACCCAAAATCGCCAACACAGCCGCTAACACAGTCAGGTTGAACTCGAACTGAGTAAAAGCGAACAGACCCAAGATAAGCGTCACGTCATAAATGATCGCGGCAAGGGCGCCGAGTGCTAAACGCCATTCAAAACGTACACTCAGGTACAGCATGATCATTAGGAAACACACCAATACCGCTAAGCCACCTTGGTCAACCATGTCTTGACCGACTTGAGGGCCAACCACACTGCTGTTAAGCACTTTTACTTGGTCACTTACAGAAGACAAAGCATCCACTAGGTTTGGCTGTGGGGCGTCTGTCAGTTGGCTGTAACGGATTGTCCAGCGATCCTGTTCTGCCATACCAACCACTTGCACGTCTTGTTGGAAAGCCGTATCAAGTTTAGTTTTTAACGCATCTTTGGTGACTTGATCAGAGAGCTGAACCTCGGCAACCACACCGCCTGTGAAGTCCAAGCCCCAGTTAAAACCTTTCACCGCCACCAGCATCACAGAGCTCATGAACAGCACAATAGATATCGCAGACATCACCTTACGAAGGCGAGTCATATTACTATTTGAAAAATAGCGGTCTGAAATAGTCATTTTTGAAGTACTCATACTTAAATCCTTACATCGTGGCGTTGGTCACGCCCCCAAACCAAATTGATGATCGCTCGTGAAGCAAAAATGCCCGTGAACATACTGGTTAGAAGACCTAAGCCCAGTGTCAGAGCGAAGCCCTGAATCGGTCCATTACCGATTGTGTATAGAGCCACAGCAACGATCATGGTGGTGACGTTAGCATCGAAAATTGACGAGAATGCGCTATCGAAACCACGATCGATAGAGCTAGCAAAGCTGCGCCCTTCTTTCATCTTGTCTCGAATACGCTCGAAGATAAGCACGTTAGTGTCTACCGCCATACCGACGGTCAGTACCAAGCCCGCAATACCTGGCAGAGTTAACACCGCACCCGGTAGCAAGGCAATCAAACCAAACAACGTGGTCATGTTAACCACCAATGCACAGTTCGCGACCCAACCAAGGCGGCGGTACCATAGCGCCATAAACGTTAGAGTAAGACCAAGGCCAAGAGCCAAAGCAGCAAAGCCATTCGTTACGTTTTCAGCACCCAGAGATGGGCCAATGGTACGCTCTTCAATGATGGTGACAGGCGCTGTTAATGAACCTGCACGTAGCAGTAGAGCAAGCTCTTGTGCTTCTGCCATGCTGCCTGCACCTGTGATTCTGAAGCGGCTACCCAGTTGAGATTGGATGTTCGCCACACTGATCACTTCACTGGTTTTTTCGCTGTTACCGGCTCTATCACGGCTGTATTCGCTGTAAACGGTCGCCATTGGCTTGCCGATGTTATGGCGAGAAAACTCAGACATTTTCTTACCACCAGAAGAATCCAACGTGATGTTTACTTCTGCACTGCCCATTTCACCAATGCCACTGCGTGCATCGATAATGTGTTCACCGCTCAGCACTGCTTTGCGAGCAACCACGACACGATTACCATCTGAATCTTTCAGAGTTTGAGTATTGCGCGTTGCGTTGTCGTACACCGAATAGAACGCAAGCGAAGCCGTAGCACCAATCACGTCTTTCGCAGCTGCAGGGTCCTGTACTCCCGGTAACTCGATACGGATACGGCTTTCACCTTGGCGTTGAATCGATGCTTCAGTGATGCCTAGCTCTTCAATACGGCTGCGCATGATTTGCAGGTTTTGTTGAACCGTTAGGTTGCGTAGCGTTCTTTGTTCTTCTTCAGACTGAGTTAACGTTAGCGATTTATCTGAACGGTCACGTTGCCATTGTGGGAACTCTTCACGAATCAGTTTCTGTGCTTTCTCGAAATCTGCATCAGTTCGGAAGTTAAACTCAACTTGGTTATTCACCACTTTACCGCGTGCATAACGCACTTGGCTGGTGATCTCGTCGACCACAGATTGCGCTTGTGCGTGGTAAACCGGTTCCATGTCTACTTCTAGCAAGAACTGCACACCACCACGTAAATCAAGGCCTAACTGAATCGGTGCGAAGCCCATGTCAGTCAACCATTTTGGTGCTGCTGGCTCCATCGCTAGCGCAACCGTCGCGTTGTCCAATAGGCGCTCATTCAGCACCTCTTTAGCCTTCGCTTGTTGCTCTGCATCTTCCAAGATCACGACTAAACGTTGGTCTTTTTGAAATGCCGATTTAGCTTGGATGCCTTCGCTCGCAAGGTATTGGGTAATTTGACTCGCATCGATGGTCTGTTCAGAACGATTGTTAATTTGAACCGATGCATTCTCGCCATACCAAGAAGGTAAAGCACTCAGAACCATGATGATGATAGTGGCGATAAGCACCACGTATTTCCACTTTGAGTAGTGGTTTATTTGTTTTCTTTGAATGCGTTTTTTCACAGTCAAGATCTCTTCTTTGAACTAATATTTTGCAAACACGAGCAATGGCTAATCGCAACCAGAACAAGCTGATTGAACGGTAGTGATGCTAAAGCTGATGTCGCTATGTTTGTTTTGGTTAATTGGCGAGTTCAACGGGCACAAGTGACCATCGATACAACCAATTTAGGGTCAAACGATTAGCTAAGAAGTTCTCGGAAATGCGAGTATTGGATGTTGCCCTCTTTCCACCCAGAAAGCCGGGAGGACGGAGAACTCACAATACTGGTCCAGTGCTGCTTGGAATCCAACAACGGCGTGTTGAAAAGCAGAGAAGCCAGTAATGAAGGGGGAGAGAAGTCGATCAGTAGGTGATAAGCTGGCTCAAGATCGGCCACGCTTTCTTGCTCGTTACTGAGCATACGTCTGAAGTTTGCTGCTTGAAGGCTTGATTCGGTGTCGTGATAGTTAGAACTGTCACCAGAAGGCACAGTGCCAAACTGAGCCTTATCGCACTCTAAGTAGCTCGACGGATTATCCGTATCAGCTTGTTTACAAAGATTAGTCTGCGAAGATTGCTCTTGAGCCGAATGAATTTGAAATGGCTTAGAAGGAAACGAATAGCCGTTAGAATTCACTAAGCCAAAGCTCAGTAAAAACAACATTAAGACTAATCGGGTACCCAGTTTAAGCAATCTAATATCCAAACAACATTCTCGTAGATCGTCAATCTACAATACAAATGAAACGCTGTCTTGATTTAAAACATTTTTTTAGGAAATGATACGATGCAACTGATTAAGCGTTCTCGAAATTTAGATTTACATAGATCTAAAACGGCTTAACAACAGATGATACATAGACGTTATGAATGGTGAAAAAACAAGAAAGCCAAGCGATACTCGCTTGGCTTTGAGTTGTCTCTTTCTGTTGGTTTCAGGCTTTAGGCTTTAGGCTTTAGGCTTTAGGCTTTAGGACGCATGATGTTCTTAACCTTACGGCTATTTTCACCAAAGATGCTTTGCACTAACACATTCATCTCTTCTACAGAGACCGATCTCGCAACACGCTCTACTTGAGACAAAGCTTCGACACCGTAATCATGGAGCAAGTAGCGAGACACATACCACGCTTGGTCGATAGAGCTCTTCTCGAGAGGCGTGAAGTCCGCTTCAAACTGTTTCACGACTGCGTGCATTTCCTTTTCAGAAACGCCTTGTAAAAGGTCTGCAATCACTTTATCGATCGCCACTTCGACTTGGTCTACATTTTCTGGCGCTATCATCGCACCAATAACCCACTCATAACTCGGCTCGCTGTCTCGTAACGTTGCATAGGTATATGGCGAGTAATCTAAGCTCAACTCTTCACGAATATAGGTATCTAGACGAGTCGCCAGCAAGCGCTGCAGTAAGTCTTCCATGAAAACATCTTTTGCCGACATTTTAACTTCAATATTAGGCACAGAGATAACTCGTAGGATGTACTCTGCACTATTCACATTGTTGATCGCTACATCAATACGTGATTCAGATGGCTGCTTGTAAGCCACCTTAAAGTCCGGAACCTCGGCATTTTCTAATGGAATCGAAGCCAAGTATTGCTCAACCAAAGGCTTTAATTCACTTGGGTCGATATCACCCACGACCACCAATTGGTTATGTCTCAATTGGCCAAACAGCTGCTGATGAAGATTAGCGACGTCTTCCACAGAAACCGTTTCAACACGCTCTTTATCTACAAGATAATGACCACTTTCCTGACGATAAATATTGTGGTTTACCGCTCGTTCAAACTGACCAACAGGGCTACTCAAGAAAGATTCTTGACCTTGTACAAACTCCTGCTTCACTGCCTCTAACTGCTCGGGAACAATTTTAGGCGCAGTGATGAAGGTATACAGCGCAGCAAACGTATCTTTGAGCCCATCTTTGTTAATACTAAATTCAACACCATGGCGGGTGTTGCCAATAAAGGAATCAGCTCTAATATCTTCACGATCAAAATGCGCTAAAAGCTCAGACCCCGTAAATTCACCGACACCACTTCGAGCGAAGGTAGGTAACGCAACCTCAACAGCTGGGTACAAGCTCGGATCCAAAGCGGCTTTTCCGCCGAGGCTCATGTACATCACCCCAACATCATCACCTGCCTCATAATCACGCAGGTACCACATGTCGATGCCATTGCTTAACGTCCACTTTTGGATGTATGGGTCGACAGACATTTGTTCAGCAAGTACAACCTCGCCTTGTGAGCTAGGTACAGCAAAAGCACTGGCTGTTCCTATCGCAAGCGGCGCAATTCCCGCCTCGCTATACGTGGCTTTTAAACTATCGAGAGAGTTGATGATCGCTGTTCTGTCTTCGGAGTCATCCATCCCAATAACAATAAAGTAATCATCAGAAAGTAGATTCTTGATGTTGTCGTTAATCACTTCAAGGCTCAAGTTAGCAATGAAGGCTTCCAAACTTGCTTGATAGTCGTTCTGTGATTGGACGATTCGATCAGTGACTAACGCACTCGCTTTGTAGTTCGCGTGTTCAACGCTATCCAATTTATCCCAGTCACGCTCGATATTATCCAGCAAGTCTTGGTAGTAGTGCTGTTCGCCAACAATATCCGTTTCCGAAACACCAAAATCACGCAATGACGCCAATGTAGAAAGCAGATCTTGTTGGATAACTTCACGGTCTCCAGCCGGAAACCCAACACTTATTGATGAATAGTGCAGAGCGCCCATCTGATAGCCATCAGATGCTATCCATTGAGTCGGCAGCGCAGCATCATTGAACACCGCTTCTAATCGTAGTCGAATCAATTGTTGAGCGGTTTCATCTAACCAGCGTTGATGCTGCTGAGCATGATTTTCAACTCTATTTAAACCTCGGTTAAACGTCAGAGTGATGCTTGGCGCTTCTCTTCCTGCGTACTCAACATAATCATCTTCATTGAATGACGTCGTTTTCTGTTTCTCTGGTCTCGGCGTATCACCACGCTCCCAGCTAGAAAACTTTTCTTCAATGAGTGGAATCACGGTTTTGATGTCCACATCACCAGAAACGACCAGCTCAACTATTTGAGGTTGATACCAAGTCTGATAAAAGTTGGTGATGCCTTGAGGAGTAGCATTCACAATCGACGATTTCGTCCCTAGTGCATCTTGCGATTCGTACGGGCCGCCTTCAATGAAGTGATCATAATATATATCTCCGAATGACTTATCATCGAGGCGAGCCATACGGAACTCACCAAGAACCACGCCTTTTTCTTTTTCGACTTCTGAACTTGATAGATCCAGGCCATCACCAATGTCACGCATCCACGTCAAAGCAGACTGCAATTGAATGTTATCTGGCAAATCTAACTGGTAGACCGTCTCTTCATAAGAGGTGTAGGCATTAATATCAGCACCAAAGCTAGCGCCTGCGTCTTCGAATAAGCGAATCACATCGTTCTGAGAGAAGTTTTTACTGCCATTGAATGCCATGTGTTCCAAAAAGTGCGCGTAGCCTTCTTGCTGGTCAGTCTCTTGAATCGAACCGGCGTGCACGACTAAACGGACAGATACGGATTCTTCATGATCTGGATAAACATGATAAGTAAGGCCATTTTCTAGTTGGCCTGAAGTCCATGCCGGATCCGGCTGGATTGGCGTTTCGGTAGTTTTTGATGTTGAGCTACAGCCAACTAAGGTGAGGCATAGAGCCGTCGCTAAATAATATGTTTTCATAACAACCTCTTAATGTCATTCACCGACAATATACAGATTGGGATAACGATTATTATTTAATATTGAACCGGATGAGTATCTTTGTGATCTGGATCTTTATTTTATAAATCACCAATCGTTATGTAAGGTCGCTGTGCTCATTTAAATAGGCATTTAGATAAGAGCCTATTACATCGATTTTAGACTCGCTAACTACATATATTAAAATCAATAAGCTACATAAATGTCAGCCAGTTCTCTACATACCCTTAAACAACGCTTGCGAGGCACGACTGATCGGTAGCTTTTCCCCTGACACATACGCCGACATCTGACCTGAGAGCCCTTTCTTCACCTTATCGATGGCCGACACTTTCACCACCACCGAGCGATGGATCTGCCAAAACTCATCTGGGTTAAGCTGCGCAATCAGCTCTTTTAATGATACGCGAAGGATATACTCCTCTAGCGAACCGCCTTGGCCCTTCTTAAATATAGACACGTACTTGTCTTCTGCTTTGAAATAAGCGACATCATCGACGGCGATAAGGTGGATGTCTTCTCCGACACTGGCTTTGAGCCATGTGAGATACTTTTTCTGCGATAGATAAGGAGGCTGCGTTTGCTGTGACGTCGACTGGGATAGCTGTTGAAGCTGAGCCATTAACGCCGTGATATCGGGCTGTTCTGGCGTGCTACCTGTTTGCGTTTGGTTGCTCGACAAACGCGCTTGCACCTTCTGACATGTCGCCAGTAAACGCTCTTCATTGATTGGCTTAAGTAGGTAGTCCATCGCATTGTGCTCAAAAGCTTTGACCGCGTATTCGTCATAAGCCGTGATAAACACAATCAATGGCGGTGAAGCTAGCTTGTTGAGTTGTTTCGCCAGAGAGATACCATCCAGTTCCGGCATACGAATATCGAGAAAAGCCACGTCGGGCTTGAGCTGCTGAATACTCTGCATCGCCTCCAAACCGTTTTGTGCTTTACTGACGATTTCTAACTCCGGCCAAACCTCAGCAAGGCTCTTGTCTAAGTGGTGCCTTAACAGTGCTTCATCGTCTGCGATTATCGCCGTTACGCTCGGCTGTACTGCTGGGTTGTTCATGGTTAGTCCTTTAAATTCACACTGTAAATCGTCTATTTTCCGTCACTGTTCGGTGCTTTCGGGTCTGTAGTTCTAACCTACTGCATCAGCCAACGGCAACAAGATCGTCGAGACTACCCCGCCTTCAGCGTGTTCAGTAATCGTGAGGCTCGCCTTATCACCATAAAGGGTTTCGATTCTTTGACGAATATTGCTCAACCCAACACCGTAACCCGTATTCGCAGAAGGCGTTTTCAACCCAGCGCCATTATCAGCCACTTCAATTTTTAGCTGCAGTGCTTGTTGAGTAATACGAATATTCACTTGGCCACCAGCGGCTTTGGGCTCGATACCGTGCGTGAGTGCATTCTCGACCAAAGGTTGAATCAAGAACGGTGGAATCACCTGCAAATCGCTAATCTCGTGTGTTTCAATCGAGAACGTTAAGCGCTCACCCAAGCGTATCTTTTGGATATTAAGATAAGCGTCTAACAAGTCGACCTCTTGTGCGATGGTCGATTGCTCGGTGCGACTGTTTTTCAAAGTCACACGCAACAAGTCGGTCAGTTTTTCGAGCATCAACTTGGCTTTCGCGCTGTCACTCTCAATCAATACATTGATGGTCGCAAGCGTGTTGAACAAGAAGTGCGGTTCAATTTGGCTCTGTAGTTGTTTAAGCTGACTGAGCACCACCACCTTCTCTTGATCGGCCTGACGACGCTTGGCCACTTCCAATTCGTTATCGGCTCGTAACTGCTGCTCTCGTGTGTAGAAATAGTAATAGCAAACCGAACAGAAAATCACACCGAGCAACACGACAGATTTAAGGTCCGAGATATTGGATCCAAAATATCCGTTCAACCAATAGTGCGCGTTCAAGGTACCAAAGGTCATCGCGATCACCATTGAGATACCCACTTCAAGCGTTCGAGATGTCCTCTTAAACAACTTCACCAAGATGAAAGAAGAACCCACGGCGCTGTAACCAAAGCCAAAACTGATTGCCAGGTTAACCGTTAATCCGCCGCCCCAAATTGTATGGGTTGTAATCGCAATAAGAACACAAAATAACGTGGTGAACGCGAAGCTTTTAATCCATGAAAACCGACTGTTTGAAGAAGTGTCCATTAAAATCGTCCTTTGATATTTAAGAGAATCATATGACTATCGGGTAAGTTGGCGTAAGCAGAATCACTTTTACCGCCTAGAAAGCGTGCAGCAAGTTCCAAATCCAACGATGAATTGCCATTATCTAAAGCCTGATAGTTGAGCCACTGGGTAGCAATAAAGCCGCCGTCTTGAGGAGACAACATGACGTCGAATGTCGGGGTGATATCTTCGAGCCAGCCATGTGTCGAATCCAAAGACCAGTGAAACATGATGTTGTGTTGAACCAAATTGGCGTGTTGATAACCTTGAGCGTAAGAACCAGCCAGTGATGCTGTCATCGGATTAACCGACAAAGACTCGGCACTTTCTATGGCACTTTGCCACTCAGAATCACTCCACGCTCGGCTATCAAACCAGTATTCCAACACCACATTGTGGCCCGTGTCATTGGCCCATGTTACTCCTACTAACGCTTGATAGGCCTGGCCCTGCTCTTCAAGATAAACCGGTTTAAGCATTGAGTCTGGTTGACTGTAGCCAAGGCTTTGTCGCTGATAAACCATCGAACCATGGAACTCCCATGCGAGGTTTAATACCGACACTAAACTCGCCCCAAGTAAACCATGGCGTACATCGTCGTAATAAGCGACCCACTGATATTCGTGGTCGCCAATCAGATTGTAACGACGTATCCCAAAGCCTTGTTGCTGATTCTGCTTTTCGAATTCATTTACATCTTGGGAAGTCCATGACGAATCGCTGTAAAGCAGTGTCCATTCGCCCGTCATATCGAACAGTGACGCAGAGGCCACACCCGCACCCTCTTCTGCGACAATGCCTACTGGGTTTTGTCGATACGGCTTGATGATGTCTAACGGTCGATAGCCATAACCCACACCCCAATCCAAACGAACCTTACCAAGCGTGACATCAAGGTAGTGGTCACCGATTACTGAATTCGACAACTCAACACCACCTTGCCAAAACAACTCACGCACAATAAATTCAGACTCAAAGCTCGCGTCTTGTTCTTGAGGGCTATTACTCAGAATATCGTTGGCTTTCACTGCGAACAGACCAAGCCAATTGCCGTAACCAACCTCTAGATCCAGCAAGCCATTTAAAGACTGACGATTATCAGACGCTAAAGGGCTGAATGGCGACTCTCTCGATTCAACCGCTTCTGCACTCAGTTGCCAGTCCCACGCCAAGCTCAGGTCATCCGCTTGAATCGTGTTACTCACACAAGACAAGGTAAGCAAAGTCGCGATTGAAGGCTTGATGTGGAATCGGCAATTGGAAGCTTTCATGACGCTCACCTACAGACCAGACACGCTGTTACGCGATAGGTAGGCAGGGTTGTAATACTTGTCTTCCAAGCTTTGCTCAATCACTTCGCTATACTCAATCACGGTTTTCTTGCTTGGCTGAATCTTATCGAGCAAGGTCATCGATACCACTGTTGGTAATCCATCACGCACGCCTTCGGTAAACCAAGCTTGTTTCGCCAACTTTCCTGAACGCAGATAAAGATCCGCTTTAACTGGAAACGCTCGGTCTGCCGTTAACCACAGATCAATCGACTGGTAACTCGCACCCTTGGTTTTCGCCGTTAGCTTTAGATGATGAGTATCGAGCGTCTCGCCAGTCGGCATCTCAACTTGTTGCTCGGCAACCCACTCACCTTGGTAGTCTTCGCTCCAAGTGAGTGTCGAGATATCGCCCACCGAGGCTTCACCCAACAATTTTTGCATCGGTGTGATACGAATTGGTCGGCGCGATTTCGGCATCAACAGCCAGTAATTATCTTCAATCATCAGCATCTTCTGACCTGCCTCGACAGCCGATTTGAACACGACCAACGACTCTCGGTTTGGTCTTGTGTAGACGTTGTACTCACGGGTTTTATCGAGCTGTTCGTCTTGATACAGCGCCACCAAAGAAACCACCTTAGACGCTTGTGCACTGTTCAAACGGTAGCTATCGGCCTTAGCGATCATATCAGTGGCTTGTTGTGAATCGACTGCCCAGCTTGGAGTTGATGCTAGAACCAAAACCAATACAGAACCTAAAACAGTGGGTGAACGAGTAAATTTATACATAAACCAGCGCCTCCGTGATTGGCTTATTCACGCCTTTACGAGCAGAGAAATAAGCAGCCAGCAAACATATCGTCAGCACACCTAAAGTGGCGTAACCAACCAATTCCAATGAGAAGTAAATGTTGAGTGGGTAGCCCTCGGTTCTGCCGGGAGGTGGTGGCATTTGGATATCAACCACTAGCAATAACACCGATACTAAGCCACTCACTAACGCGCCAATCGCGCTGCCAATCAGTGCCAGCAATCCCGCCTCTTTTAAGAAACCAGCCACGATTTCAGAAGGGTAACTACCGAGTGCCGACAAGGTGCCAATCTCACGAGTGCGTTCCGTCACCGACATGGTCATAGTATTAAACAGCGACACGAACACCACTAATGCCATAACTGCGCCCATGATGCCGAAGATCCGATCGTAAAGATCTTTAACCTTGGTGTAGAAAAACGCGCGATCTTGCCACGGGGTGATCTCTGTGCCTTGATCGCTTTGGCTCGCACTATTTCGATCTAAAGCTATTTGGATACGCTGTTGAACGGTCGAGGTCTTGCTTGTCTCAAATAGGAACACCGACAAGGTACTGACTTTGTCTGAGGCCAAAAGCTCTTGAGCGGTGGTGATGTGTACATATAACTGACGTTTATCTAGCTCAGGTACCCCTGTCGAGTAGATGCCCTGCACCTTAAAATCAAAGGCGTTCAAAGCACCGTCACTGGTGGTCGCGAGCAATGTTACCCAATCGCCAACGGCAACTTTGAGGTTACGAGCAAGGTCGGTTCCCAGCATCACTTGTGGTTCTTGGTTGTCGTATCTTGGTGATTTCACATCCGATAGGGTTTGACCACTGCGCACATCAAGGAAAGGTCCTTTCATGTCGAACTCGCGCTCATTAACGCCTGTTCCCATAAAGATGGTCGACTTGCTTCCGTTAGACACCAAACCGCTAAAATAAACTCGTGGCTGCACCCCACGCACATCGCTGTCACCAATAATGCTCTTGGTGAGCGCTTGAACATTATCGAGACCATTGCTCAGCGGCATGTCTTCATCTTGCTCAAAATAACCCGGTGTGCTCAAAGTAAGATGACCAGTATCGCGCGCGGTCGATTCTCTCAAAGATTCGTAGGTGTAAAGCCCGTAACCTCCTGCCGACGTCAGCGCAAATACCGCAATCGCGATGATCAATACAGACAGCAAACTACGACGACCGTTTCTTAATAAGTTAAGCCAAGCCAAACGCACCGAAGTTGGAAGTAAAAACGTGCTCATTCTTTGTGTTAACTTGCCCATGAGATCGCCTCCGTGGTTGCATCTTGTGGAGCCAGTTGGCCGTCGATAAGTTCAAACACTCGATCACAACGCTGCGCCATTCTTGGGTCGTGCGTTGCGACGATAAAAGTCGTGCCCATTTCGTGGCCAAGCTCTTTCATAATGTCGATCACAAGGTTGGCAGTGTGGCTGTCTAGGCTCGCGGTCGGCTCATCGGCAATCACCAAGCTTGGGTTGTGAATCAACGCTCTGGCTATCGCGACACGTTGCTGTTGCCCGCCAGAAAGGTTGTCTGGGCGGTGATGAACGTAATCTCCTAGCCCAACACGCTCTAACATGTCTTGCGCTCTGGTCTGCTGTTCTTGTTTCGTGCATTGGTTCAACATCAATGGGTAAGCGACGTTTTCAAGCGCCGTCATCACAGGAACCAGATTGAAGCGCTGAAACACAAAACCCAACGACTGACGACGAAAACGTGCAGCAGCGATTTGTTCTGTTGGATACGCTTTGCCATCAATGTTTATCTCGCCTTGATAGTCCATATCCAACAAACCAAGGATATTCAACAGTGTGCTTTTTCCAGAACCTGATGGCCCACATAACGCCACCATTTCACCACGTTGGATGTGTCCATCGACCCCGTTTAATGCATCAACACGTTGACCGCCCGTGACATATGCTTTGCCGATATCTTTAAATTCAATCATTCCTTTGTCCTCCGCTGACCCATAATTTTTTAGCGTTCGCAGCTGTTATTTGGCTTTCGCTATTAGGGCTTTAGCCGTCATTGTCTCGATGTTGCCAGCATCTGTGTTTTCCATCTTTTCAAGCCACACCTGTGCTTGCTCGAAGTCTTCAGCACGAATCGATGCGGTAATGGCGTAACGGTAAATCCATGAGGTCGCAGCGAAATGCTGTTGTTGGAAATCTTCTTCAGCGAGTAACGAGAGGAAGAGGTCATAACCACGATCAAAATGGTTAAACATGTCTGGCAGAGAGGTGTAAGTAACGGCGGCCATTGCGCGAGTTAGGTAAGAATCTGGCAGCCCTTGAACACGAGGTTGCTCATGAATCGGTTGGTCTTCGTCTTTCAGCAGCACCAGTGATTTATCAATGGTTGATAAGCCTTTCTCCACATACTTCATCTTGTTCCAAGGCAAGAACGCATCACGCCCCATCAGGGTTTCTGTGCTTCCGAGGTAAACCAAGGTCAGTGGTGTCGCACCGTCTTGTTGCAGCGTGTCATTCAGGCGTTCATACGCCACCTCAACCAAATCTTCATTGCCTTGCGCCGCTTGGCTGTAGATATCGAGCACGTCTGAACTTGGGTTCGCCAAAGCTAACGACGGTGCAAACGAAACAAGAGCAACCAGTAATGAACGCTTAAGCAGAGAAGTGGTAGAGCCTGAATTAAATGAGTGTGAAGTAGTCATGATTTCTAATCCCTTTCAAATGTTGACGTTGAAAGGTTAACTAGAATTTGTCATGCCGTTTTATCAATGCGACGAATGGTAATAATGAGGAGTGAATGGTTGAGTTGGGGCGTGAGTGGGGAATATACGTGATAAGTTTCGTGAAAGTAAAAAGCCTCCACATACTGGAGGCTCTATCTATATTAACAACAACTAATCGCTATACTTGCTTTGGCTGAAGTTCTTTTTCTTCGACCTCTTTTATATCAAATCGTTGCTTTAACTCTTTCTCGATACTTTCTAAACTACGATTTGCTGTCTCAGGAAGGATTTTTATCGCAAACCAAACTTGGCCAAGCAGGATAATCGCGAACATGATGAAGAGTGCCGATGTTCCAAATGATTCTCTAAAAGCTGGTGTAAATGAGTTCAAGATAACACCTTGAATCCAGATTGCTGCCGTTGTTATTGAGACCGCGCGGCCACGGACTGAAGTTGGTAAAATCTCAGCTGAAATCGTGAACTTCAGAGGACCTAAACCTAGTGCTGTGAAGGCAACAAAGAACGCCATTAAACCAACTATCAACATAGGTGGAGTATCAGGTCTGTCGAAGAATATTGCCAAACCAATCAAACAAGTGAAACAACCAAGTGCAGAGGTTATTAGCATTTTTCTGCGACCCACTTTATCGATGAATACCATTGATAAAGAGGTAAATATAACGCTTACTAAGCAGATCCAACCAAAACCTCCCAGTGCAGAACCTTGGTTGCCCATTATCTCTTCTAGCATTACAGGGCCGTAGTACATCACAACAGTTACGCCAGACCACTCTGACCATATTGCTAGTAATACACCCGTCATCAAGCCGAAACGCATCACTGGATTTTTGACTAATTGTTTATATGACCCTGCTTTCTCTGAGCGAATTACTTGACGACATTCAATAATCGCTTCTTCTGCTTCACCCTTGGTTAAGAACTTTCTCAGAATGTTAGCCGCTTCCTTTTCTCTAGCTTTAGATATCAACCAACGAGGTGATTCCGGAAAAAATGCTACCAAACCAAGGAAAATAACTGCAGGCAAAAATTCAACAGAGAACATGCCACGCCAGTTTTCAGTAATAAAGAAATGGTCAAGGTAATGACCCGTAACAACGGCAGCCTGGCTGTAGTTAACAATCAATGTGTTGGTGATCACTGAGCAAGTTAAACCGATCACAATGGCAACTTGAAACAGATTACTGAGTTTTCCTCTATGCCTTGCTGGAGCTACTTCGGCAATGTACATAGGGCAAACCACGGTCGCGATACCAATGCCAAAGCCACCAATGATACGTGCCCAGATCAGTAAGTTGAATGAGTTTGCGTACATACAGCCAAGCACCGATACGATAGCTAGTAAAGCACCTAGCATCAGAGGTTTTTTACGCCCAGCATAGTCAGCAATAGGACCTGCGATTATGCTACCAAATAAGCAACCCACAAGCGCTGATGATACATACCAACCTTGTTGTAAGGTCGATAATTCGAACTGTTGTGTGATTTGCGTGATCGTGCCGCCAATAACAATGGTGTCCATTCCAAATAGGAACCCACCAATCGTTGCCGCAGCGCAAATGAATGTTAAAAAGAACATCTTCTTATTGTTTTCGCTAAGAATCATTTGATCTCTCCATGAGAATTGTAGGGTACATGGGACGCTGTTCTAGTGCGTCTGGATTACGTAGTCTGCGTTTGATTCGTATTGTTTTATTTTTAACGCATTGACTAGATCCACGCGCTCGGTTTTATCGAGCGCCTCTTGTTTCGACTTTCCACCAGCTAGGTGTCTTGATATTAATCGCTCTCTGAGTACTTTTTCACTTGCTGTGAGAAAGATCTTCAAGTCAATTAAATCGCTGACTGGTCGCCAGTCTTCGTCGGTTGAGTAGATGTAATTGCCCTCGAGTAAAATAATTTGAGTGTCTGGCTCAATTAAAAAACCTTTTGCAATGGGATCGTGTAACTCACGACAGTATTTCGGCCAAAAAAATGCGTCAGTGTTTGGCGTCACCGCTTTGGAAAGCAAATGTGCCAATGAGGTTACATCAAATGTTTCGATGCTACCTTTGACTGACGTCAGTCCTTTCTCTTTCAGTACCGAATTGGAGTAGTGAAAGCCGTCCATTGGACACAGTTGGGCTTTAAATCCTAACAGTGACAGTCCAGACAGTAGGGATTCAGACAATGTTGATTTACCCGTCGCTGGAGCACCAGAGATACCGATGACAAGAATTTGTTTCCCAGACTCTTGGTAGGTATTGGCGACCAGTTGAGGAACGCTTGCAATGTCATCAACCGTTAACGAATGTGTTTTAGCCATGATCTGGTTCCTAATTCGGTACATGATAATGCCGCTATGTGACTGGCTTTCTTCAGAGAGTCACGGAAATCTTGACTCTCCAAGTAGTAATGGCAAAAAGCCCCATGGAAAATATCTCCAGCACCTAGCGTATCGATAGCATCCACTTTAGGTGCAGGGATTAACCCGCTACCGGACTCATCACTATAAAAAACACCTTTGTCGCCCAGCGTCATTGCCCACTTTTTGATCCCGTGTTGGTCGCAAAGTGCCTGCATTTTATCTTTGTCACCATTGGTGAATTCCTCTGAAACAATAGGAATAGTACAGAGAGATAAAAACTGTTCGCTGTGCGATTTCCAAGTACCAGCGTCTAACACAATATCCCCAGTAAACTCAGCCAAAGCTTGTACGTTTGCGCTAACAAACGGATGCTCATATTGATCAAGTAATACGAGCTTTGCATTATCTAGCCATTTCGGGTCTAAACTCATCACCTTTTCGCAATCGGGCTGACTAGCGTTGACGATGAGCCTAGATGCCGTTTGCTTTGCAGAGATAATGTTCGATAGTGGTAGCTGGTATTCATCGTCTAAACTTAAATCCACAACCGAAATTTCGTGTTCATTAAGCTCTGCTGTCACTATCGATTTATAGAGGTGCTCTTTACCTAAACATGTCCAAAGGTGTACATCAGAGCCTAATGCGTTGCATGCAATGGCAGCATTGAGTGCAGACCCACCACCACCAATAAAATCAGCAATTGCATTCACCTTTTGATCAGGATCAGGCATCACTTCAACAAAGCTCATCAAATCAATCGTGCTTCTGCCTATAAATACACAATTTCCCATACGTAGAACTCCTTTGAATTACAGCTCACCGCTAGCGTAGCGCGTAGCCATATCATCCATAGAAATTTGTGTAATCTTGTCACCGTGACCAGCACAACCAAATCGTTCAAATCGGTTTAAACAAAGCTTCGTTAATTCGTCCATTCCAGCTAACAGGAACTTACGTGGGTCAAACTCTTGCGGATTTTTCATCGCGAGTTCACGAAAGCGACCAGACATCGCCATACGACAATCAGTATCGATATTTACCTTACGAACACCATGTTTGATACCGCGCTCAATTTCTTCGATTGGCACACCATATGTTTGAGGCATTTCACCGCCATTCTCATTGATCATATCCTGAAGGTATTGAGGAACCGATGAGGCACCATGCATAACTAGATGAGTCGTTGGGAGCTTCGAGTGAATTTCTTCGATAACGTTCATCGCTAAGATATCGCCATCCGGTTTGCGAGTGAACTTGTAAGCACCATGGCTTGTACCACAAGCGATAGCTAGTGCGTCAACCTTTGTTCTTTTCACAAAATCAACGGCTTGATCTGGGTCTGTTAGCAATTGGCTCTTTTCAAGGATACCAACAGCACCAACGCCATCTTCAGCTTCCGCTTCGCCAGTTTCTAAAGAGCCAATACAACCCAACTCACCTTCAACTGAAGCACCTACCCAGTGCGCAGATTGAGCGATACGAGAAGTAATATCTACATTGTAATCGTAGCTGCTTGGTGTTGAAGCATCACGCTCCAATGAGCCATCCATCATTACCGATGTAAAACCGTGGCGAATTGCTGACAAGCATGTTTCTTCGCTATTGCCATGATCTTGGTGAAGAACGATTGGTGTTTTCGGGAACATTTCAGCGAGAGCGCAAACCATCTTATAAAGCATCACGTCACCAGCGTAGCTTTTACGAGCATTGATGCTCGCCTGCAGAATGACACCTGAATTACATTTTGCTGCAGCGCGAACAATAGCAAGCCCTTGCTCCATGTTGCTGATGTTGAATGCTGGAACTGCGTAACCATTTTCTGCTGCGTGATCCAGTAATTGTCTTAGTGTAACGATAGCCATTTTCTTCTCCAAAGTGATTTAATTGTTTCTTGCAATTAAATTTACTTAATTTAATTGCAAGAAACAATTAAATAGAATTTAGAATGTGAAAAGGATCGTGTTTTTGTTTTGAGGATCGTTATTTGAGTTGGATAACCAGGACTTTTATTAGGGGATACTTTTTGAGGTACAAAAAAGCCCAGCAATAAGCTGGGCTAAAAAGAAGAAGGAGAAAGCTGAATCAGTTACTCAGCAACACTTTTCATACCGAATGTTTTTAGTGTCTCAATTCTTGCATTACCGTTCTGAGCGTAGACATAGAGACCTGCACTGTCTTCATCAGAGAAGATGTTATTGGTCATCACAGTACGGCCGCCATCGGTAAAGATTTCAACAGAAATACTGTCCATAAAGATACGGATGTTTGCTCGATCTTTACTCGCACACTCTAGTGGACATGTTCTACGTAAGGCTGAACGACTGCCCGATTGAGTGCGATCGAAAGCCAGTTCGCCTTTCTTTAGATCCAACTCAATCAGTGTTTTCTGCTCACCTTTACTGCGAATTTCAAATACAACGCTGTCACAATCGCTTGCAGCTAGGTCAATGTCCGCAATGATTTCACAGTGAACATTATCACCAGCTTCAAATGCGAATTTTTCACCATCGTTTAACTGGAGCTCTGTATGTCTTTTGGGAGAATGGCGCAATTTTTCAACTTCTTGCACAGGCGTGAACTTCAGTTTCCCATCGTGACATAAAGAGACTTCTCGGGCCAAAGTGATACTACCGTACCAACCCAGTTCACTGGTATCGTAAGTGCCATCACACCATGGCATGAATGGCCATGAACCAATCCATGCTTGGATTAGGGTACGCCCATTTTCATCATCGAATACTTGTGGTGCGTAGTAGTCGAATCCCCAATCTAGAGAGCCCATCGTAGACCAATGGAACTTACCGGTTCGGTAATCAAGGTCACCAACAAGGTAAACTACTTGACGTTGCTGCATACCCATAGGTGAATACATAAGGACGTGTTTGTCACCCAATTTGAAGATATTTGGGCACTCAAGCATTGTCCCGAGTTCGCCCATACTCTCTACACAATAACCTACGAATTCCCAATCGGTTAAATTGTCTGATTTGTGAAGGCAGACTTTACCGAATCCATTGGTCTCGTAGTTTGATGGGTTAATTAGATCGCTCACGCCATCTGTTACACCGGTCACCATGTACCATGAGCCTTCATGCTTCCAAACCTTTGGGTCGCGGAAGTCATGTAGGTTAATTCCCTCTGGTGGATCAGATAAAATTGGGTTCCCGTCATATTTGTCAAAGTTAACGCCATCAGTCGACGTTGCCATACATTGAACTTGGCGAGCTTGTGCACATCCCGTATAGAAAAGAGTCATCACACCATCGTTATTCACAGCACTACCCGTGAAGATACCTCCGCCATCCCAACCGTCATATTCTTCGCTTGGTGCTAAAGCTTCTGGCAGTGTTTCCCAGTGAATGAGATCTTCGCTGACTGCATGCCCCCAGTGCATGGTTCCCCACTTACCAGTGAAAGGATGGTGTTGATAGAAAAGGTGATATTTACCCTGATATTGAATCAGTCCATGCGGGTCATTGATCCAGCCTACCGGTGCTTGGTAATGGTAATGCTCACGCCAATGGTGCTGCTTAACCGTATCTTTATGCTCAGCGATGTATTCTTCAACTTGATCAATAATTGCCTGATGCTTCTTCTTATCGAATACCACAAGGACCTCCAATGTTATCGAAATATATTTAATTGCAACCTGCAATCAAATATATTTCATTTAATTGCAGCTAACAAATATAGTATGATGAACTTGAGATTGCGCTCACATAAGTAAAGTAGACTCAATTTCTAACTATATGATTTTATTGAAACTTAACTTTTTCTATATATTGTGTAGATCCATTGGAACGTTATTGCAGATCAAATTGGTCAGGAGAACTATGAATAAGCCTATGAGAAGCGGACTGGGCGTTTCGTTAGATGATGTACAAAATCATAATAAGCGCGTCATTCTTAATGCACTTCACAATAGTGGTAGTTGCTCCAGAAAAGAGATCAGCCAATTGGTTGGACTTGACCAAGCGACGGTGACTAGAGCGATAAAACCTTTAATTGAACAAGGGCTTATTGTTGAAACTGGTGTGCGAAAAGCGGCACGTGGTCGAAGCTCTATCTATCTGGGGTTCAATACCCAACATCTACGAATTGTGTCCGTTCGAATACAGCGTACTAACTTCTCAATTGATACCTACGATCTCAATGGTGTTTCGCTAACCAGCATAGTCAAACCAATTAATACTGATAATAGCCCAGAAGAGCTGATCGAGTATTTGACCAAGCAAGTGAGCGATGTTCTGAAAGATCAGGAAGGTGACATTTTAGGGATCTCGGTTGCGATGCCCGGCCCATTCTTAGAGCAAGATAATAAAATTATACTGATGACTGACGCAAAAAATTGGCAAGATGTTGATTTTATTTCCCACATGCGAGAGCAATTTCCAGACTATCCAATTTATGCAGGCCATGATGCAAAATTGGCTGCGCTCGCGGTTTGGCGCCAGCTACAAAGCACTTATGAAGCAAGCGTTTTACTGTATGTCTCTCTTGGGCAGGGTGTAGGTTCGGGCTTAGTAATTGAAGGGCAGGTTTATCACGGTAGTTTAGGGACGGCTGGAGAAATTGGTCACACATCGATCAATTTTCAAGGGCCGCAATGTAAGTGTGGCAATCTAGGTTGCCTTGAGCTGTATAGC
Source organism: Vibrio sp. 1CM23M (assembly GCF_023161755.1). NCBI lineage: Bacteria > Pseudomonadati > Pseudomonadota > Gammaproteobacteria > Vibrionales > Vibrionaceae > Vibrio > Vibrio sp. 1CM23M. The sequence continues at coordinate 915,857 of NZ_JALNTR010000001.1, read as the reverse complement.
TCAACAACAGCCTTGGTTGAACGTTACAAGGAAGAGGCCTCATTAGAATCCGCGGACTTTGAAATGGTAATAAATGCATTTCATGACAGAGAATCTGCTGCGATAAACGCGGTTGATTACTTAGCTAAGTGCTTAGCACATGGATTAGTGAACAATATTAACCAATTAAACCCTGATTTAGTGGTAATTGGTGATGAACTGACGCAATTAGGGGCTGATTTCTTAAATCGTGTAAAGGAATACACATTTCGTTTATTACTTCCGGATCTGGCAAGCAATATCGAACTGGTTCTTGATGAAAGTGATGAAGATTTGGTTCATAAAGGTAACTATCACAACGTGATGTCAAATGAGCTACTTCTGCCTTTGGCACATCTAGGGATTAAAGCCACCAACACACCTGAAAGTTCTAAATAAAGTTAGCTAACACAAACAAAAATAGCCGCTAATCAGCGGCTATTTTTAATTATCTAAACGAAGCTTCTGTTACTTCGATCTTTCTACTTCTTTGTCTCTTCAACCACAGCTTTCATCAATACCGAGGTATCCATGCGGCCTTGCCCTTCGGCAGACAGTGCCTTGTAAGCGTTGTTCGTCTTTTCAGTTAGTGGAAGTTGGATGCCTTGGCGCTCAGCTTCATCTAGGCAGAAGCCTAAGTCTTTGATCATCCAGTCAATGGCGAAGCCGAAATCAAATTTATCTTGCGCCATTGTCGTAGCGCGGTTCTCCATCTGCCATGAACCTGCTGCGCCGTTTTTAAGGCAATCAACTAGCGTTTGAATGTCCAAGCCTGACTTTTCAGCAAGTACCAAGCCTTCAGACAAGCCATTTAGTACACCTGCAATGCAGATCTGGTTAACCATTTTTGCGCGCTGGCCTTGGCCTACTTTACCCATCAGAACTGACGACTTACCGTAAGCTTCAAATACAGGTTGAAGATCGTTGAATAGCTCCTGTTCACCACCACACATGATGGTTAGCACGCCGTTTTCTGCGCCCGCTTGGCCACCAGATACAGGTGCATCCATAAAGCGAATACCGGCTTGCTTCGCTGCCACTTCAAGCTCTTCAGACAGAACTGCAGACGTTGTAGTGTGATCGACAAGAATCGCGTTTGTCTTCATTGCTGCCAATGCGCCTGTTTCGCTGGTTGTCATGCTGCGTACGTCGTCATCGTTACCCACACAAACCAATACCACGTCAGCTTCCGCTACACATTCAGCCACAGATTCTGCCGCTTTACCTTGGTGTTTATCAGCCCAGTCTAGCGCTTTGCTGTGAGTGCGGTTAAATACCGTTACTTCAAAACCGGCTTTGACTAGGTGGCCTGCCATTGGGAAACCCATAACGCCTAGCCCGATAAAACTTACTTTCATTTCTTTCTCCTTTTATTTGACCAAACCATCGCTATGAAAAGATCGAACACTCTCAATCAATGCATCAATAAGCAAGGTCAAAGCCTTTGGCTGATATTTTCTTTCTTTGTACACTAAATACGCTTGGCGATCACCCCGATGATATTCGGGAAGCACTTGAATCAAATTCATCTCTCGGGATACATGACGAAAAGGCAATGATGCAAGCCCTAAGCCTTTTTGCGCCGCTGCTGCCACCGCATGAATGTCGTTAACGATGAACTTAGGTTTAATCGTGATCATCTGCTCTAAGCGGTCGGATTTGTAGAGCGGCATATCAAACACATCATCAACGTTAATCCAATCTTGAAGCTCTAAGTCGTCCGGCTTTTCTATTGTTGCTCGCGAATCTAAGTATTCTGGGCTTGCATAAAATCCGTGTTTGGCTTTGAAAAGTGGTCGAGCAATCATGCCTTCCATATCCGAGATCTTAAACGTGATCAGTAAGTCACGATCGGTCTGTGGAATAAGCTGCTGCTGGCTCAGGGTTAGGTCGAGTTGAACCTTTGGATATTGAGTGAGAAATTGCTCTACCGTCGAGCGTAGAAAGCCACTGTAGAAGTTATGAGGCACTGCGAGCTTAATCTTGCCTTGGATAGCATCACGCTCTTCCAACAAGCTATTAAAGCCTTGATGGATAGACTCCATGCCACTGCTCAGTGCAGCAAAGGCCGCCTCGCCGTCTTTAGTGGCCACCAGCTCACGACCTTTCTTTTCTAAAAGTCGGATATTGAGGCGATCTTCCAATGCGGTTAGCCGACGCGACATAGTCGACACAGGGAGTTGCAGCCGTTTCGAAGCCGATAGCAAAGAGCCCTCTTCAACCACTGCACAGAATAAGAACAGATCATCAATGTTTCCAAATATGGAATTCATACTTCTACATGTGCCTATTTTTCTCATTAATGGATAAATGTAACCTTATCTCATCAACATCAGAAAATCACGGGAGAAACACAGTATGAGCAACAAACAATTTTGGGTAACCGCGATTTTATCTTCACTGACCATGGCGACCATCATGTCTGGGTTAATTTCTGGCTACAAAATGGGATTCAGCCCCGAGTGGCCGCCAATTTGGCTGCAAAGCTTTTTCATTGCTTGGCCGTGTGCCATCACACTCAACCTCACCGTGCTCCCTTTGATCAGAAAACTCTCAGCATGGATTTGTCGCCCGAGAACGCTTTGCGAACCTGAGATCACGGAACGATGATCAAGGACTTATGACCAAGGAGCTATAGTCTAGGTTCTGCGATCAAAGAGATGCGGTAAAAAGCTATGTTCATGGATAAACGCCTGAATTACAGACATAAAAAAACCGAGCACTAGGCTCGGTTTTTTAATAACTGTTATTACTGTAAAGATTACAGCTCAGCGTTGTGGTAAACCTGCTGAACGTCATCACAGTCGTCAAGCATGTCTAAGAACTTCTGGAATTTCTCAGAATCTTCTTCAGCAACTGGAGTAGTTGTTTGAGGAACGAAAGTGATTTCCTCAACGTCTAGCGTTAGCTCTGGGAACGCAGTGTTTAGTGCAGTCTTCGTTTTGAAGAACTCAGTCGTTGGAGCGAATACAGTGATAACACCGTCTTCTAGCTCAACGTCAGTCACGTCTACGTCTTCCATCATTAGCGTTTCTAGGATGATCTCGTCGTCTTCACCTTTAAACTGGAATACAGCTTGGTGAGCGAACATGTGAGAAACAGTACCTTCAACACCGATTTTCGCACCAGTCTTAACGAAACATTGGCGAACGTCTTGGAAAGTACGGTTGCCGTTGTCAGTTAGACAGTCAACGATTACGCTTGTGCCACCTGGGCCAAAACCTTCGTAACGAGCTGGTTGGAAGTCTTCACCGCCGCCGCCGTTCGCTTTATCGATCGCTTTGTCGATAACGTGAGCGGGTACTTGGTCTTTCTTCGCTTTAGCAATCAGGTGCTTAAGAGGTAGGTTCATGTCTGGGTCAGAGCTACCGTTCTTAGCCAGTACGTAAATCTCTTTACCGTATTTAGAATAAACTTTAATTTTTGCGCCTGCAGTTTTCGCCATTGAGGCCTTGCGCACTTCAAAACTTCTTCCCATCGGGATCTTCTCTCTGATTCAATTAACGGTGCAAATTCTAGCAAATTACTGTGTCATTTCAATTCTACAGCACTGCTGGGCAAGGTTTGTCTGCGTTTATGCGACACCCATTACCCGTTTGTATTTTTCTACAGACTGTTCAAACCACACCTTTTCATCTGGGTCACCTAGCTTCATTGCTTCTTCAACAATGGCTTCAGGACCACATTTCGCTTGCTTCAGTTTCCATACAAGAAACGATGCTTGCTTATCCAGTTCGATTTTATTTTTCTCGCTGGGTGGAAGGAGTGAAAGGTTGATAGACATTATTAGCCTTCGTCTGTAATACACTTGGCCGAGAAATATATCATAGAGCAGCCTCATAAAACCAATACTATGAGTAACAGAAAGGGTTTATGAGACAAGAAACCAAGCAAGTCGCTGATGCAGGTCAAGCTAGTTTGAGAGAAGTTGCGCCCCATGATGAGAAAGTATCACGTATTCGACTCACCTAATGAGACAAATAATGAGTTAATCGCTTCACAGAGGTTGCAAGAGTAACTCCTAACCTACAAAACTATTCACTCACCGCGAACACATCGCAGCGTGAGGCGCAGATGAAATCATTCTTATGCAAGCCTTTGATTGAGTGACTCCACCAAGTAACGGTGACTTTGCCCCACTCCAGTAAGATCGAAGGGTGGTGGAACTCTTCTTCTGCTAACTCTGACACTTTGTTGCTGAATGCCCACGCTTGTTTGTAGTTCTTAAACTTAAACACCTTCTCAAGCTGCGGGATGCCGTCTCTTTCGATAATCTGCCAATCAGACAACTCCAACAGTAAAGATTGTTGCTCATCTTTACTTAGGGCAATCGCGTCGATACTGCAGGCTTCGCATTTTTGTTCATTCAACATGTGTTGGTTCCTTGGGTTCAAAAAGTGGTGGTAGTAACCCCGCGTCTATGGCGAGATCAGCTTGCTGTAATAGGTTTTCCTGACTGATTTTGAAGAGCTCAGATAGCTCGGCGATCACGTAATATTTCGGCTGCATGATGTCGATGCGATAAGGGGTTCTTAACACCGTTTGCAGATCGAATCGCTCCCGAACCGCCAAATCACCGCCCAATGCGTACATGGTTTCCGCCGGAGAAGAGAGAATGCCACCGCCATAGATTTTCAATTGTTGGCCTTCTTTTACTAAACCGAACTCGACCGTAAACCAATACAAACGGGCAAGATAAGCGCGCTGTTTAGATGTGGCGGCTTGGCCTAGTTTTCCATAATGCTCAGTGAAAGCCGCGAAATCGGCATTAGTGAGCATGGCACAATGGCCGAAAATTTCATGAAAGAAATCAGGTTCTTGTAAGTAATCGAACTCGTCTCGCGTTCTCAAAAATGTCGCAACTGGGAATTTCTTATTGGCGAGCAAATCAAAGAATCGGTCAAAATCGATCAATGCAGGCACAGGCTGAACTTGCCAACCTGTTGTTTCCATTAGCACTTTGTTTATCTCTGGCAGCTGGGGAACTCTGTCTAATGGCAGATCCAGCAGGGTCAAACCGTGCAAATAAGCATCGCATGCGCGGTCATTAATCACGTCCAGTTGCCTTTTCACTAAGTCGTGCCAAATGGCGTCTTCTTCGAGGCTCCACTCAACCCATCCCTCTTGGCTCACGGGCTTAGAATGATATTGAGTCATTACACACCTCCTTTCGAATGTCTCACTTTAAGCCTATCTCCACTCCTTATATCCGCCAATTTGCACGATTTTTCGAAACGGGCGATCGTGTAACATTTTATTTACACAATTCCGACAACCCCTTATTTTGCTGATCTTTTGACTTTGTAAAACCTAAATACCAGACTGAAATCGTTAACTTTTTGTTAAAGGTAAAGGAATGCACGAGAGCAATAAGCCAATTTGGCAACCCAGTGACCAACGTATCGCACACGCCAACGTAACCCGATTTATGAATAACCTCGATCAACAGGGCGTATTCGAGCGGAAATTGAAAAACTACACGGAGCTTCATCAATGGTCTGTGGATCAGCCGGAGTCGTTTTGGCATAACGTGTGGCAGTTTTGTGGAATGGTGGGTTCACAAGACTGTATTAGCAAGGCAGAAAGCGAGCACATCAAAACTCAAGGTGAAAGTCGCTGGCAGCAGCCGAAATCGAATCGCGATGCGGTGTGGTTTCCTAATGCTCAAGTTAACTACGCCGAAAACTTGCTGCATTCAGCAAAAGCGTTGCCAAACGAACTTGCGATTTGGTTTGAGAACGAGCGTGGCGAACAGCAAAGCTACACATGGCAAACCTTGTGTGAGGAAGTCTCTAACATTCAACAATGGCTCGTGGATTGTGGTGTACAACAAGGCGATTTGGTCGCCGCTTATACCCCTTATCTGCCACAAACCGTGGTTGCGATGCTAGCGACCACCAGCTTAGGCGCGATTTGGACATCAACCTCGCCTGATTTTGGCGTAGAGAGTGTGATTGAGCGATTCGGACAGGTGAAACCTAAGGTGCTGTTCACCTGTGACGGTTACACCTTCAATGGCAAGACGTTCGATATGACGGACAAGAACCGTGAAATCATCGAGCACTTAAACGCGCTAAAACAGGTGTGTCAGATCGGATATTTGGGAAGGAATGACTTTGAACATGATGTATCGATTCTAAGCTGGCACAGCATCATTCATCACCATCAGCCAAAACCTCTTCGATTCACTCGTGTGAACTTCAATGAACCTCTGTTTGTGCTCTACTCTTCCGGCACAACGGGCAAGCCTAAATGCATTGTGCATTCTGTTGGTGGCACTATCATCAACCACCTTAAAGAGCATCAGCTTCATTGCGATATTAAACCGAGAGATCGCGTGTTCTACTACACCACTTGTGGATGGATGATGTGGAACTGGCACGTCTCTGCGCTCGCGAGCGGGGCTTGTTTGGTTATCTTTGATGGTAGCCCGATTTATCCGCAACCTAACGTTCTATGGGATTTAGCACAGCGAGCTGATGTATCGACATTTGGCACCTCAGCCAAGTACCTAGAGGCGATTGAGAAAGCGGAACTCTCACCGATCGACAGCCATTCTCTTTCTCACTTAAGAACACTGTGCTCGACGGGTTCTGTGCTCTACCCAGAGCAGTTCGATTACGTTTACAAGCACATAAAGCAAGACCTGCATTTAGCGTCCATTTCTGGCGGCACGGATATTTGTGGCTGCTTTGTTTTAGGCAACCCTATCTCGCCAGTGTATCGCGGTGAGTGCCAACAGGCAGGGCTCGGCGTCGACATCAAGGTGTTCAATTCGTTTGGCCAACAGGTTAATCATGAACGTGGCGAACTAGTATGCACCAACTCCCTACCCAACTTTCCTGCCGGATTCTGGAATGACACCGGAGAGCGCTATCACAGCACCTATTGGGATAGGTTTGATAATGTGTGGCATCACGGTGATGAAGTCGCACAGACCGAACATGGCGGTTATCTGTTCTACGGGCGAGGCGACACCACACTCAACCCTGGTGGTGTGCGAATTGGTACCGCTGAGATCTACCAGCAAGTGAACACCATAGACGGCATTGTCGATTCCATCGCAGTCGGTAAAGACATCGACCGCAACGAGCAGATATGGCTGTTTGTTCAGTTACAACAAGGTGTGGTTCTGGATGATGAGTTACTGACAACCATCAAAAGCAAACTCAAATCATCCTGCTCGCCAAGGCACGTGCCAAGCCAGATATTTGCGATCAGCGACGTGCCAAAAACACGCTCAGGAAAACTGGTGGAGTTGGCGGTGAAACAGGTGATCAATAGTAAGAGTGTAGAAAACCTCGGGGCTATCGCTAACGCCGAGGTTTTGGAAGAGATAAAGAGTGTTGTTTCGCTTTAGTGTTGAACCTTAGAAAGTGACTAACTATCTCCGATTTTCATTTGGCTGTCAGATAACACCTAGAGTAAAGGCAGCCGATTGAAAACCGAATCTAAACTTCTATTTAAGCTTGTGAACCCTCGCCTCAGTATAGCCCCGTACTTTTTCTAAAGCTCTTAATGCGATCTGCTCATCATATTTAAAACAAAAATAGAAAATTAATCATTTTATAGCCTGAGATAATATTCACTAAAGACGAATCATTTATTCCAAAAAAGACTCCACCGCTAGATTGTATCCAAGCTTATGGATATTTAATCGAATTGCAATAACTCCCATTTCCACAGCTCCATTTCTAGTGAAATAATAATTTGATAACTATCACATTTAGGACGGTTATTTTCCCATACTATCTCGGCATGTTAATTACTTAAGAGTAATTAAAAACTTAGTCACTGTTATTAACAAGCTTGAATTTAATTAGAAACAAGCGGTTAATCCCTACGTAAAATAAAATCATTATTAAATGATCGGAGACATTATCATGCGTATAGTATTAGCTTTAGGCGGTAACGCTCTTTTAGCAAGAGGCCAAGCATTAACGGCTGAAAACCAACGTGAAAATATAATCAAATCAGCGGCGAGTATTGCCGCGATCGCACGCGAGCATGAGATTGTTATCGTTCATGGTAATGGCCCACAAGTAGGTTTGTTGATGGAACAAAACGCGGCTTATAACGAATATTCACCAGAGACGACCCCGTATCCAATGGATGTACTAGGCTCTCAAACCTGTGGCATGGTGGGCTACATGTTGCAGCAAGAACTAAGAAACATTGACCCTGAATTAGACGTAGCGACGCTAGTCACGCAAACTGAAGTATGCAAAAAAGACCCTGCGTTTGCTAACCCGACTAAATTTGTTGGCCCTGTATATACAGAGCAACGAGCTAAAGAGTTAATGGCTCAAAGCACAATGCAGTTTAAAGCTGATGGCGAATACTACCGTCGCGTTGTGCCTTCTCCTATGCCAAAGAACATTGTTGAAATTCAGCAAATTGAAACACTTCTAGATACAGAAAACCTTGTTATCGCTTGTGGCGGCGGTGGTGTTCCCGTGAGTATTGAGCAAGGTAAGAGTAGTGGCGTAGAGTGCGTGATTGACAAAGATCTTACGGCTGAATTACTGGCTGAAAAAATCCATGCTGACCTATTTATTATCTTAACCGATGGTTCAATTTTCCGTAACTATGGTAAAGAAGACCAAGCAGAAATGAAGCAAGCAACGCCTGCTGGTTTAGCAGAATTTTCATTCCCTGCTGGTTCTATGGGGCCAAAAATTGATGCCGTTTGTAAATTCGTTGAAGCTGGATTGGGTAATGCGGCGATTGGTTCATTATTTGATTTAGATAAAATAATCACCAATGAAGCTGGTACTCTGATTACGAAAGGCGAAGGTATTGTTTATTATTAATATTATCGAATGACAATCACCACTAATATAAAACCTTGGGTTAAAGCCTCTTATTTAATAACGAGGCTTTTTTATTAGGCCTATATTAGTGCTAAACGGGATAAATATTCATACGCTTACTGCATTTAATATATTTAATTTTGGAAACCGCTTCTTCCAAGAAGCGGTTTTGGTAGCTCAAGGGAAGAGTATTTGCGTTTACACAGTGAATCTACATGGACTCATTCGCATCCGCTTGGTTCTCTGGCATCGCATCAATAAAAGCAGGTAACTGATTACACGCTTCGACAATTGAGTTAATCAGCGGATAAGGCGACATATCAACGCCAAAGCGCAGCGCGTTATAGACTTGTGGCACTAAGCAGATATCGACAATGCATGGTGAATCGGTGAGGCTATACACCGAATCACCGTGTGTTTGACGATGCTTAGAAAGCTTCTCTTCTAATGCCGAAAAACCTTGGCTCATCCAATAGTGAAGCCAATCCATTTTTGCCTCTTGCTCGCAAGATAATTCTCGCTCCAAATACTGCAACACACGAAGGTTATTGAGAGGGTGGATCTCTACCGCAATATCCTGAGCCATCGCCAACGCTTGATAGCGCAGTGGTGTTTGCTCTGGAATCAACAAGGAGTCTGGGCTGCTCTCACACAAATAGTTTTCGTCCAAGTATTGCAAGATCGTCAGCGACTGATTGAGTTGAACTTCACCATCCACCAGCACAGGCACTAACTCACTGGCGTTGAGCTCGCGATATTGTGGATCATGCTGCTCGCCGCCATTACGCACCAAATGCACCGATTTAGACTCATAGTCGAGTTGCTTTAGGTTCAATCCAATACGCACCCGATAGGCGGCCGAAGAGCGCCAGTAACCGTAAAGTGTCATGTTCTGATTCATACAATGATCTCGCTTGAGCTGAATCTTTATAATATGGGCTATAACGCTCGATATTGACTGACTTTTTGGTCAATCGCGCCAAAAATGGAGTCACCCGCGGCATCGAACATCTCTAGACGAATAGAATCACCAAACGACATGAATTGAGTCGAAGGCTTACCATCACGAATCGTCTCTATCATGCGCATTTCAGCAATGCATGAATAGCCTACGCCGCCCTCGGAAATTGAGGTGCCGTGGTCAGTGCCTTGCTTATTCGATACCGTGCCCGAACCAATGATCGCACCAGCCGACAGTGGACGAGTCTTCGCAGCATGGACAATCAGCTCCGCAAAATTGAAGGTCATATCGACACCGGTATTCGGGCAACCAAAAGGTGTGTCGTTGTAGGTTGAAGTCAGTGGCAGGTGTACCTTGCTGCCTTTCCAGTGATCTCCTAGCTCATCAGGTGTAACGGCAACCGGAGAGAACGCCGAAGACGGTTTAGATTGGAAGAAGCCAAAGCCTTTCGCTAGCTCTGCCGGAATCAAGCCACGCAAAGACACATCGTTCACCAACATCAGTAGACGAATCGAATCATGCGCTTGCTTAGCGCTAGCACCCATAGGTACATCACCGGTGACAACCGCGACTTCGCCCTCGAAATCGATACCCCACTCGTCGCTGGCAAATTCGATGTTGTCACGAGGGCCGATAAAGGCATCTGAGCCACCTTGATACATGAGCGGATCGACCCAGAAGCTTTCTGGCATTTCAGCACCACGAGCCTTACGCACCAGCTCAACGTGGTTTACATAAGCGCTGCCATCAGCCCATTGATAAGCGCGTGGCAGAGGCGATTCACAATACTGAGAAGCAAACACTTCACTGCCTGTCACATGCCCGTTGTTTAACGAGGTGTATAACTCTTCTAACTGAGAAACAACGCTGTCCCAGTTATCCAACGCCACCTGCATGGTGGGTGCCAGGTGCATCGCGTGAAAGATTTCGGTGGCAGCTACACACTGTTTGAGATCTTTACTCACGACCATCAATAGACCATCGCGAGTACCATTTTTCTTGGTTGCTAATTTCATCCTTGTTGCCCCTTACTTCTCTTGCCAACTGTAGACATATTCTTTGTTCTCAACGCTATCGAGTTCGTCAGAGAACTGCAGTGCATGGCGAGTATCAATCATCACCGCCACTTCGTCGGTAAACTTCTTCTTGTGCGCTTGCCCAGCCTTAAAGGCTTTAGGGTGAGGGCCATGTGTGAAGCCTGCCGGGTGGAAAGTCACCATTCCCGCTTCAATATTGTCGCGGCTAAAGAAGTCACCAGCGTGATAGAACAGTACTTCGTCGTAGTCGTCATTGTTGTGGTAGAACGGCACTTTCAACGCCCCAGGATCGCTCTCAATCGGACGTGGCACAAAGGTACACACCACAAATCCCGCACCAACAAACGTCGTGTGCGCAGAAGGTGGCAAGTGGTAACGATGTGACATCAGCGGTCTGATATCGCGCCAGTTCACTTTCACCACCGCTAAGTCGCCATGCCAGCCAATTGCGTCCAATGGATTGAACGGATAGGTGATGACACTGACTTTGTTGTGGCGCTTCACCTGAACTTGGGTTTGTTTTTCAGAGTACTGAGCGCGGAACTGGTCGTTGATAGAAGGAATATCAAGAACTGCTGGATCAAACACCGCGTGATTGCCGACCATGCCTTTCTCTGGCAGGGAGTAAGCCGCGTCTGTGTTCTCTATCATCAAGATGAACATCGGCTCGCATGGCTCTAAACGCCAGTTGGTTGAGCGCGGGATCATCACGTAATCCCCTTCACTCACTTCTAAATGGCCATAGTCGCAATAGAGATCAGCACTGCCTTGATGAATGAACAGCAGCTCATCACCATCAGAATTACGCACTAAGAAATCCATCTTCTCATCCATGCGCCACACGCGGATTTTGCAGTCCGCATTGTGCAAAAGATGAGGCACAGCCCAAGGGGTTATCTGGCTAGCTTTCTCCACCAGCGTAAAATCAAAAGCGCGAGGACGCAGATCGCCCTCCCACTCCGACCAACCTGTTGGGGCATGTTGGTGATGAAAGTGAGCGGCAGGGCCGAAGAAACCACTCCGACCCGCTTCTCGCTCATAGATGGCCTCTTCGGGGAAGTCGGCATGCGCTTGTTTAGAGCACACCCCCTCCCGATGAGGAAACGAGATCCATTTATGCATCGTCTAATACTCCTCGACGAATCTGGTCCTCTTCAATCGATTCAAACAGCGCTTTGAAGTTACCTTCACCAAAGCCTTCGTTGCCTTTACGCTGAATGATTTCAAAGAACACCGGACCAATTACCGTCTGTGTGAAAATTTGCAGCAAGATGCCGTCTTTGGTCGGCGCGCCATCAATCAGAACGCGAAGCTCGCGCAGCAGATCAGTGTCTTCACCGTGGCCTTTCACACGATCGTCAACTTTCTCGTAGTAGGTATCTGGGGTTGGCATAAAGTCCATGCCGCGATCACGGAGAGTTTTCACGGTTTTGTAGATGTCATCGGTGGCGAGTGCGATGTGTTGGATACCTTCGCCGTTATATTCGCGAATAAACTCTTCGATTTGTGATTTGTCGTCGGAAGACTCATTGATTGGTATGCGGATCTTGCCACACGGTGAGGTCATAGCGCGGCTCACAAGGCCTGTCAGCTTGCCTTCGATGTCGAAGTAGCGAATCTCGCGGAAGTTGCCAAGACGCTCATAGAATCCAGACCACACATCCATATTGCCTTGCTTCACGTTGTGCGTGAGGTGGTCGATTTCATACAAACCAACATTGGCTTTGGCCATACGCTCTTCAGCATCATCATAGAATCGGAAATCGACGTCATAGATGCTCTGCTTGCCATAGCGATCCACAAAATAGAGCAGGCTTTCACCGATACCGTAAATAGCAGGAATGCTCAGCTCCATTGGCCCTATTTCTGTTTTGTACTCTTCACCACCGCCCTTGAATGCTTGCTCCATGGCAGCCGTTGCTTCGTTGACACGAAAAGCCATGCCGCACACCGATGGCCCATGCACCTTAGCGAACGCTTCCGCTTGGCTGTGAGGCTGTTCATTGACGATAAAGTTGATGTCACCTTGTCGATACAGCCAAGCCTCTTTTGAGCGATGCTTGGCGATCTCAGCAAAACCAAGTGACACAAACAGCGCTTTAAGTTGCTCAATTCCCTTGTGGTCAACGGCCGTGTATTCAACAAACTCGAATCCATCCGTGCCAAGCGGGTTGTATGTATCCACCATGAACTTTCTCCTTGTACCTATTGGTTTTGTATTACGTGGTTTTTGTCCTTAATTAAATTTGGCCCACAAGCGGGAAGATTGGAATGGATGGAAGGAAATGGGCAATAACGCTCAAAACCCGTCAAGTTGTAAAATATTTGTTACACACAAAACCTCACAACAACAAAGTGAGTGCTATCAAGGGATTGAAAGATGGTGGTTTGATTTACAGCAGAGCAAGAGATGTTATTGAATTGTTACATGTATCCTTTTGTCAGCTAAGGTGATAAATCAAACATTAGACTGATGATGCAAAAAAGCCGCTGTAGTCAGCGGCTTTATGAGTTCTAGAACGAACCTAATTTGAATATAAGATTCAATTTAATCCCAGTTGAGAATCGACCAATTCGGTTGATCGGCTAACGCTTTTAAACGCGGACATGGGTTTACCAGATAGGCAAAATTAGCGTGTTCACATAAAGGTAAGTCGTTGATTGAATCAGTATAAAAGTGAATATCTGAGTAGTTGGTTTCTTGATTGTCTAACCACTCTTTTAAACGCGTCACTTTGCCTTCACGGTAGCTTGGCACACCTGATATTTGAGAAGTAAAACGGCCTTGGTTTTCAATCAAATCAATACCGAGTGCGTTCTCGATACCAATCTTACGACCCACCGCTTCCACTAAGAAAGTCACGCTGGCAGAGATGATCAGCATATCAATATCATCATTCTCAAGCTGCTCAATCAAAGGTTTCGACTGCTTAAACTGTTTAGGCAAAATATGCTGTTCAACACACTCTTCCACCAAGGCAGTCACTTGCTCTGTTGGCATATCGGCTAATGGCTGCATGGAAAACGTGAGGTAATCTTCCATGTTCAGTTTGCCTTCCGAATACAGGCCCATTAAGCGTTTATCTTCTTCAATAAAGTTGGGCGCAGTGGCAATGCCCTTTTCAACCAAGAACTCATTCCAGAGCATCGCTGCATCGGCATTGATCAGCGTTTCATCCATATCAAATACATACAAAGGTTTGAACATCTTAGGCTCTCACAGGTTGAATTTCGTTAAGGTTAAACAGGAGTTCAAGTTGGCTGAATGCTATAGCGAATGTATGACAATTAGAGCGCATTTCTGTGGCAATTATGTTTCGTGAAGATGACAATCAAGTCTACTCCATTTATTCTAAAATGATAAAGAGGTAGAAAGGAATTCACTTACTGAATACATACAAAAACTCCGACTGACTAGGTCGGAGTTTGGGGTTTAACGATTGGGTTTAATGACGCCTGAGCTAAACAATCTTCTGCTCACTTTCGTCCGTTAGTTTACTCTTATCAGACAAGAAACTGGCTACGATCTCTCTCAGTTTCCCCTGGTTAACAGGCTTAGGTAAAAACTCATCCATACCCACATCAAAACATAGGTGCTTGTCTCGCTGTACGACGTTGGCCGTCAGCGCAACGATTGGAATGTGTTTTGAAGACCCTTCTTCGAGCGATCGGATCTGCTTGGTCGCTTCGAAGCCATCGAGAACCGGCATCTGACAATCCATAAAAATCATCTCGTATTCGTTGGCCTTGAATTTATCGACACCAATTTCACCGTTGTCGGCAATATCAACCTCAAAGCCTAGCTTCTTGAGCATCATCTTGGCAACTTGTTGGTTTACTCGCGAGTCTTCAACGACCAAAACCGTACCACTAAATTCTCCGGCAGCCGCGACAGGTTTTGACTCTGCTTGAACTGGAGCTTGTTTATCGGCTTGTGGGGCGTTTACAGAGACAGTCGGTGCCTCTTTAACAACTGCCGCTGGTTTGGTTAACGGCACAGGCTCATTGTCTTTAAACGCAACCTCACCTCTGTTCGGATAGGTAAAGGTTGAGGTATCAGCGGCTCTCGCGAGTACCTCACTGATGGTCCATTTAAGCTGATTATCTTGGTAAGGGCGCGCAATGTAGGCAACAAAACCGACTTGTTTAGCACGAGCTTCATCTTGCTTTCTAGGGTCAGCCGAGATCATCACTAATTTAGGACACTCGCTACCAAAGCGTTCAACTAAGCTTCTTGCCAGTTGAAAGCCATCAACGGACGGCATTACTTTGTCTATCAGCACGAGATCATAAGGTGATGACTTTGCCACAGACTCTGAAACCAACTCTAATGCTTGGTTTGCCGTTTCACAGCACTCAGACTTAACGCCAAAGGATTGAAGCTGTGTAGACGTTATACGCATGTTCAGCTGGCTATCATCCACAAGCAGAACCGAAACCTTATTGAAATCGATATTCCTTTCATCGGCTTCTAAACACGGGTCAAAGTCAGCCGTAAAAAAGAATGTACTGCCCTTACCTTCAACACTGATGAGTTCAAGCTTGCTGCCCATCAATGTCACGATCTTCTCGCATATTGTTAGACCAAGCCCAGTGCCTCCGTAAATACGTGTGGTACTGCCGTCGGCTTGTTGAAACTTATCGAACACCGATTTCTGTTTGTCTTCTGCAATACCGATACCGCTGTCGACAACCTCGAACTTCACTCTGAGTTTTTGCTCAGGTTCAACCACCTCTTCCAAACGAAGTGAGAGCGTAACGTGGCCGTGCTCGGTAAATTTAATCGCGTTGCCTACTAAGTTATTTAGGACTTGTCTTAGTTGAGTACCGTCGCCAATCACCATGGTTGGGATCTTAGGGTCTATCGCTAATTGGAATCGAAGCCCTTTCTGTTCAGCTTTCACTCGGAAGGTTGATTCAACGTCGGCCGCAATGCCCATCATTTTCATCGGCTCTTGCTGAAGTTCTAAACGACCCGCTTCAATTTTCGAATAATCCAAAATGTCATTGATAAGGTCTAGAAGGGTTAGCGAAGAGGTATTGAGCATGTTGACGTACTCTTTTTGCTCTTTCGGCATATCCATTTCAGAAAGTAGAGACGACAGCCCGATAATCCCATTCATTGGGGTGCGGATCTCGTGGCTCATGTTAGCCAAGAATTCACTCTTGTTACGGTTAGCAACTTCAGCCGTCTCTTTGGCTTTAATCAACTCTTGATACTGTTGACGAATACGTTCAACAGACTGGTTATAGCTACTCTCTAATGTCGAGATCTCGTCGTTATAAGTAAATTCGGTTGGTGTTATGAAGCGCGGTTTGTTGTCTTCAACCTGTTGCTGGTTGATCTGAGAAGACATGGTCATTAAACGTTTTACGACCAGACGATACACGATAGTTAAACATACCAAAGACAACAAGAAGATTTTAACGGCTTCGAAGGCGAGTAACAGTAACACTCGTACTTCAAAGTCATCTAGGATCATGCTCAAGTCTGATTGCACCGTGAGCGTCGCCAACGGGAAGTCTATGCCGCCCATCTGGTGCACCATTTCCCAAGACTGAGAATAAGATTGGCCTTCGGTCTTTTGACCTAACTCTAGAATTTTTTCATCGGGACTTTCGATAAGAAGGTAACTGACCGAAGGGAGGCGAGAGATGCCTTCGGCTTGCACAAACAATTGCTCTCTATCTTCAACCCACAAGCTGGCCGTTAAACCAGACAGGTAGCCAGCCTTGACCTGCTCGATCTGAGAGCTGAGAAAAGAAACTCGACTTTGGTACTCTACATACAACCCGAGACCTGTCACTATAACTGTGAATAAGGTACTGATCGCTATTATCATCCCGATCAACTGTCGGGAGAGTCCAACGTAGCGTTTTCCTTTTGTCACCATACACAAATTACCATTATTGTTATCCTAGCAAACTACAATTACTCAACTAGTATAATAGTAGTCATTCATCAAATAACTAGGGAAGGTTATGAAAAAACATCTTATCGTTGCATCCATAGTCAGTTTGTTTTCAAGCAGTTATGCTTTTGCAAGCGAACCTCTTCACTACTACATTATTGCGAGCCAAGCGCAACCTTTTCAGATCGAAACTGACGGGTCATCTCACAGAGGAATGGTTTCGGATATTGTGGAAGCCGTGTTTGATGACAGCCAATATGAGATCAACTATCACACCTACCCTTTTAATCGAATGATCGACAAGCTCAATGCGAGAGAGAACCCAAACTGGGTTACCTATGGCAGCCCTAGTTGGGGGAATATCCAATCTGTAAACCTATCTGAGGATCCGATTTACAATGTAAAACACGTATTACTCAGCAGCGGAAAAAAGCCGTTTGAGTTCAATACAATCGATGATCTCGATGGGAAAGCAGTGGTATTGCTGAAGGGATTTGAGTATCCGAACTTGGAACCTTATATCCAACAGGGCAAGCTCAACGAGATTCGAGTAAAAGATTACACTGCTGCGTTTCGTGTGCTGAACCGAGCACCTGGCGACACCGTGTTTGTGGAAATGGAATCACGAATCAAATACAACCTAAACGAACAAAAACTGAGTATTGATGATTACCAGATGCAAGAGTTTGGTTCTGTAATCAATAACTACCCTATCCATTTGGCGTTTGACCCTGAGATGGATCCTAAGCTGCAAAGCTTCATCAACCAACGCCTCGACCAAATGAAAGACGATGGACAGCTCAATGACATCGTACAGAGTTACTTGTAGCACCAGCGTTACATCGAACTTAGCAACGGATAGCTTAGTCACGTACTTTAACTCTCGTTAATGCCTGACTCTCTAAAACCTAAAAGGCCGCCCTGCTTAATGCTAGATAGCAGAGCGGCCTTTTAAATGCGTCTAAGGGGTAATCATAAGCATGCCGCTATCTGAATCGACGAATCAGTGCGAAGCAATTAAATGCAGTTGCTGAGTGCGAAGCTGGTGACGCACTGCCATCAGAATCCTGCCTAAATGGTTCTCGCCGGTTCCATCGCCGCCATCGCCCCAGAAGTGGTCTTTGTGCGAATGTTCTTTGATCACTGAATCTCCGGTATTGGTAAGAAACAGCGCAAACTGTGGATTCTGTCTGAACTTCTCAGTCACAATGAACTGCATCACGTCAACACGAATGTCATACCAGTCTTCTCGAACTTGGTCTTCATAGTCACGACTTAAAGAGAACGCTTCAGCAGGGGTACTGGCCTCAAAAATGGCATTGCGTAACGCTCCAGAGGCAAACTTCATCGCTTGATAATAATGTTCGCTAGTTGCCCAAATTTGATCATCAACCTTAATGGGGCAAGCTGCAAAATTTGACAGGTATCCGTTTGGATCTTCAGGTTCATAAAACAGCACTTCTTTGGCTTTAGCCACAGAATTAGACATAGCCTTCTCCTTACCAACGACATCGCATATTTTTGCTTTAACTTTAAAATTAGTGGCGTTGCATATTACTGTCAAACAACTTAGTTCAAGAGTATGTCATGTGTGTGTTTTTCATCTAAAAAGCGTAATGTCAAAAAGGGATCAGCTTAGCGAAACAGTGAGGTCAATAACTAAGATATTGATTTAATCTAGACGGGATTTATGAAAAAAACTTATAAATCAAAGGGTGGCATTGTACCACCCTTCTAAATGCAATGAGGGTTATTAGTGAATAAGACCTAGCTCCCTTGCTTCTTCCAGACTCAAACCGCTTTCTCTAATTTCTCTTAGAGCCTCGATACGACGACGAGCTTCAGCAGACTTCATTTTCTTTTCTGGTTTGAAAGCTACTTCTTCTTCAGCATCCCATTTGTTTGCAATGTTTGTCATTTCATCATGGTTGATAGAATTAATGGACATGTTTTCCTCCGAAAAGCACCATGTAATGGACAGGTAATCTGTAGCAAATGCTTTTTCGCTTGTTAAGAAATTCTGTACTGAAGTGTGATGATTACGACGCTTCATAAAGCTAATTAATAAATGCCTCATTTAAACTTTGCCAAAGCCATTTTCTGCAATTACATTTAAAAGATTCCCCATAAGAAATGTGGTTTGATCCAACTCTCATTTTCCCCGCTTTCAATGCTTCTCTTCTGCTGAAAATTAGTGAAATAACCCAAGATAAATTTCGAGGCACTTCATCCTTTTCGTGCTCGTCGCTTCCACTAAATCCAACACATGTTAATGATAATGGTTATCAATATCATAACTGAGTATTTATCATGTCTGTGGGAAATTCAGATAAACCACTTCTCGAAGTGAAGAATCTATGTGTCGACTACATCACCGATGACGGTGATTTCAAAGCCGTCAAATCCGTTAGCTTTAACATAGGCCAAGGCGAGATTTTCGGCTTAGCCGGAGAATCCGGTTGCGGCAAAAGCACCATCGCATTTGCCATTAACCGCCTGCATAAGCCGCCAGCTTTCATCTCGGGAGGACAGATACTGTTTGGTGGGCAAGACCTACTGAGTTTATCGGACAGCCATTTGAATACCTTGCGTTGGAGTGAGATCGCGATGGTGTTCCAAAGCGCCATGAATTCACTCAATCCCGTATTAACCATCGAAGAGCAGTTTGCTGATGTGCTGCGTCACCATAAAGGAATGAGTAATGAACAGGCCAAAGATCGCGCCGAGAAACTGCTCGACCTTGTGAATATTCCACGCCATCGCCTAACAGAGTACCCGCATCAATTCAGTGGCGGCATGCGTCAGCGTTTGGTGATTGCCATTGCTCTCGCCCTTAACCCGAAGCTGATCATCATGGACGAACCGACCACAGCGCTGGATGTGGTTGTACAGCGCGAAATATTGCAGCAGATACACCAACTCAGAGAGGAGTTTGGATTCTCGATACTCTTCATCACCCATGACCTCGCACTGATGAGCCAGTTGTGTGATCGCATTGCAATCATGCGCCACGGCAAGATAGTTGAGGTCAATAATGCCCATGAGATTCGTAACAACCCACAACACTCCTACACCCAAAAGCTATGGAGTTCTTTCCCTAATATTCATGAACATGCTCACGCGACGGCGTGCTAGGAGAGCTCTATGTCACAACCTATTTTTCAAGTAAAAAACCTCGTTAAAGAATTCACTGTTGGTGGTGGATTTGGCAAAGAAGAGATCTTTAGAGCACTGCATGGTGTGAGTTTTGACTTACATGCAGGCAAAACACTGGCACTGGTTGGCGAATCTGGCTGCGGGAAAAGCACCTGCGCACGATTGATGACCAAGGTTTACCCTGCGACAGAGGGAGAGATACTGTTCAAAGGCAGAGACATCTCTACGCTCAAAAGCCGTAAAGATATCTTGGATTATCGCAGCCGTGTGCAAATGGTTTTTCAAGACCCCTTTGGTTCACTCAATCCCACTCACACCATTGAGCACCATTTAACGCGCCCACTTAAGATCCATAAACAGGTAGCCACTAAACAGGCTCTCACAGAGCGCCTCAAAGAGTTATTAACGCTGGTGGAGTTACCCATCGAAACGCTCGCCAAATACCCGCATGAGCTCAGTGGAGGCCAAAGACAGAGGGTTAACCTAGCCAGAGCACTGGCCGTTGGCGCAGAGGTTATTCTTGCTGACGAACCCACCTCGATGTTGGACGTTTCGATTCGACTTGGCGTGTTGAACCTAATGCAAAAAATGAAAAAAGAGTTGGGGATTGGCTTTTTGTACATAACCCACGATCTTGCCACAGCACATTACATCGCAGAAGAGACAGCGGTGATGTACAAAGGACAGATCGTCGAATGGGGATCAACCCAGTCGATCTTGACCAATCCACAACACCCGTACACTAAGCTGTTGATCTCTGCCGTACCAGATCCCGATCTGCCATTTGGCGAACTCGTCAAAAATGAGCCAAACTATTCAATAGACGCAGATCGTATTCGAGAGCAGAGCAGTGAAATACAGCATGAAATCAAACAAGTTTCTGATAATCACTTGTAAAACAGTGGGATAACGTTGCATGAATGAACTAGACACTTGGTTAGAGCGGATCGGAGATTGGTACAAAGACCGAAAGCATGATCAAGTGGACCGGTTAGAACCTTTGATCTTAACGCCTCCAGATGCACTCTGGGGGCCATTGATCACGGATGAGCAGAGCAAAGGCATCGCATGTTGGCTAGACGGATGCCTGAGAATCTTTACATTCTATCGCCACCTCGCGGATTCATCGAATCCGGGGTTGGCTTCGCAGGAGGCCAGCAGTTCAAGCCATCAAGAAAAGGCCTACCAATACCTGATGTTTGCCTACAGTAAGCTGCAAGCGGTGTCATGCGACCCAAAATCAGAAGCAGGGTTGCAAGAGTGGTGTACACAGCGGCTACAACATTTGTGTGTATTAGCTTTGGAGTTTAAGAACCAACAGCAAGAACCACGTTGGAAAGCAGAATCAGAGAAATTGATCGAATCGCATGTGCGTTTTATGGCAACCCATCCCCGAAACGATGATCAAGGTAGTACTCGACACCACCTCCACTGATCAAGCCCTTCTCGATCAAACACCAAATCAGAATCTCATCAGGGTTAGATCCGTAAAGCATGATCTAGCCTTGATCATGCTTCGGTGTTTAATTATGTAACCTATTGAATTTTAATGATTGACTGAATTTCAGGCAAAAAAAAGCGAGTCCCTTAGGAACTCGCAAAAATCTATTCAGTATGATGTAACAAAATATGAGCCAATCTATTAATCATAAGAAAGGACAAAGGTTGTCTATTCGGGATAAATAATAATCAACTGGATGCGTTACTTTGTCATCACTTTGTCAGCGTTAGGTGCGATTTTAATCAGCACCTAATGTGTTCAAAACTATCCATTCAGCGACGGTAAAACAGGCTTATCGCGATAGGATAATGACTAGTGGCCAATCGCCATTTCATCGAGCGCAAGGAACACGTTTTCGTCTAAATGACCTTCATGAACTTGTTTACACACTTTACGACGCACCGCTAAACCAGAGATCAAACGTTCAATGGACAGATGTCGATTGCTGGTGCTATCACGGTCGTTGTAAAGCTCAATTAAGCGACTCAGTGTTTCGTATGGGATAACGTCCTCCCCTACTCTCAACCAATCAAGCTTCTCAATGAGCTCTGAGCACTCTTCTTTGATTGAGGCATGTGAGTGCCCTGTCATAGCGGATAAAGCCGTTATGCTGCGTTCTAGAGCCTCTGCTGAGGTATATTTAGAGAGAGTAATCATGATCTCGTCTGCATTGATCTCAACAGAGTGTTTACGCTGCTTAACTCGACGTCCCAATTTGCCTCTTGGCGACGGTGCTTTACGCTGAATTGGCTCAAACTCACCGTCGATAATCTCAGACAGCTCTTCCAGCTTCTGCTTAGACACCATCTCGTTACGAAGTGGGTTCGGCAACGTTGGTGCCATATTACGCTTACCTGCGTTAGTGGTACGCGCTCTTGAGTAACGTAAGACCTCTTCCACATTACATTTGATATCTACCTGATAATCGGTCGTTTTCCCTTTTTCGATCAACGCGGTGATCGTCAAGTGATAACCCCAAAGGTTAACCAGGAAGGTATCTTCTTGATCACCGACTTCACCCAGCTTTCTGAGCTCGCGGATCAGATCCATCGAGAAACGACGCCAATCGATGTTACGCGCCAATTTCTGGTTGAGCTCACTGAGCAACATGCTATCTGAATGGCGACGTGCCATGCGGCTTCTAAAGTACGAATACATTTGGAAGACCAAGGTATGTTGCTTCAGGATTTCTGGCGGAAATAGGAAGAAATAGTCACGCGTCAGCAGCTCTTCGTAGAACGAAGGTTCCCAAACCAGGATGTATAGGTTCGGTTTAATGCGAATTTCGCCGTCAGAGCCCTCTGTAGGCGCTTCTTCCGATGCGGTAATGGTTCTAGCTAAGAATCGGAAACGATCACTCTTAAAGCCTTCTGGCATGTTCTCACTAAGCCAACGGCCTGTAAGCTCGTGCAGTTGGAAATCCGTGAATTCGATACGATCAATACTATCGCGGATCGAATCACGTGCAGGACCGCTGTCTTTCTTACCACGTAAAGACAAAATATCAGTGATGTAGAGTGGTGTTTTGTTCGGCGTGTGTTTCGCGTCTAGATGGTAATCATCTTGGTGATGATCATGATATTGAACGGTGAGCGTGAATAACGCGAATAGCGTCATCAGATCGTCAACGGTCATGATATTTTTAGAAGATCTTGTCTCGATCACAGCTCGAGTACCAGAGATCGAAACCATGGATTTCTGGTAGCTCTTACGAGTTCTAGGTGGCGCTAACGCTTGATCAATAATCCCCGCCCAATTGGTTGGCGAAACAATGAATTGATCCGCTTCATCTTTCATCGTTGGTGGGGTATTCAGTCCATGTTCATTCAGTAACCGCTTGTTTACTTTGGTTTGAGCTAGGGCTTTAGAGCGCTTTTGCTTTTCATTTTGCTTCACGCTTTCTGTCACTAAGCTGGTGGCACCCAGTACCGATATCAATTGGTTTGGGTTCACAAAGCGATGCAACATGGTTTTACCAGCAAGGCCTTCTTCAAAGCGAACGGGGATTTGTTTGAACAATCCGATATTGACTGCTGCTCTCAGCCTTTGCTGTAAGGCCGCGCGAGTGACTTGACCATCGGTTGATTCAATAATCTCAGTGGTGGAAACGTACCCGTCTTTGCTGCTAAACCCACGAAGTGAAATTAGGTTAAGAAGCTCAACTATGCTTTTGGTGACACCTTTGAAGTGTTGATATTGTTCTATCCATTCAACGGCTGTTTCAGATACCTCAAATAAATGACCATCTTTGTGGCTTCGTGCCTTAATTAACAATTTCTCTTCTGGTTTCATTTTTGATCCGTATCACACTAACCGTAATTTCACTATAGTTCCTGAATGATAAAGAAAGAATGATCATAAATAAAGAGAATTTATTGGCTTTTAAATAACTGATCTTTTTGATTAATATGATCTTAAATGATTAAGTGATCTAATGATCTGGACGTAACTTTGCTTTTAAGTGGCTGAATTTAAAGTATTAAAATAAATCGCCTTGGAAAGCATGATCATAAAGGTTCCGAAACTATGATCATTAAACTTAAGAAAGCATGATCACAGAACATCAGAACGATGATCATTAAGTCATTGTAAGCATGATCATTATTGGTTCGAAAGCATGATCATTATACTTATACAGCTTATCCACAGATCGGAATTCAACATCGGTTTCTAAGTCGCTTTTGACTTGTCTATGTGGACACTTGTGGCGGCCAATCTATCGGAACAATGATCAAGAGAGCATACTTTTTTATCGTTCCTACCCTATTGAGTGCAAAATTTAGTCTGTATCCGCTGGAAATGGATTGCTTTGATGTATTTAGCGCTGGTGGGTCTTAACTAGGAAGCATGATCATGAAATTGTCATGTTTGTGTATTCTCGGTCTGTGTCGATTGAATTTTCAATCATTGAGCCCTTATTGGCGTTGAATCCCCATTCCAAAAGCATTTGTCCGTAACTTAGCTCATAAATTACATGCTTCCGGAACGATGGTTACTTGATCATTTTTCCGGAAGTTGATCGTTTCCAATGTGCAGTTGCTCGGATCAATATTGCTAAGTTTACGCCTTGATCATGCTTCATAATTTGGCGTTATTAATTATCTTACACTGGATGTGTTCCATGATCATTCTTCCGGTTGAACTCCAATCCTTTGTCGTTTTTTGACACCCCATCTTCTCTTCTGTTTTGAATCTTTTTGTTCATTGAGTGTTTTTTAATTTTTATTGGATTGAAAATCTATAAATTCGAATGCAAATCACACCAACCGTAATCTACGGTTGTATTTCAATCGTTCCGAAGATTTTTTGCTGAAATTCCATTTACATTGTAAATAAGTGATGCTGTAACATTTTAAATGTAAGCAAGAAATAACATGGTTATGCATGATAAAAGCGGTGATTTTTGTGTTTGTCTAAGGCGATGTTTCATCAAATTGTAAAAACGCGGTCTATTTTATGTGATTTCACTCATAAATGTATGTTCATGTTTTTGTTGTGTTTGTTGTTAATCGCTGTACAATTTGTACTTAGTTAATCATTACGGAAACTGGCAATGAAAAGAGAACAAACGATTGATAAGCTCTATCAGCTAGCCGAACAAACTCAACAAGTTCAGGCTGACCGAATTGAGATTATTTTGGAAGAGCGAAGTGATGAACATTTCCCTCCAATGTCTAAAGCTATGATGGAGACTCGTTCTGGTTTAACGCGTCGTAAACTCGATGAAGCGATCACTAAACTTGAAGCTGATGGCCATCAGTTTACAAAGAACAACGCCAATCATTACTCGATTTCATTGACAGAAGCTCACATGCTGATGGACGCGGCAGAAGTGCCAAAGTTCCATGAACGTAAGCAGCACGCTGACAATAAGCCATGGATTATCAACGTACAAAACCAGAAGGGTGGTACGGGTAAATCAATGACAGCGGTTCATTTAGCCGCTTGTTTGTCTCTGAACTTGGATAAGCGCTACCGTATCTGTCTGATTGACTTGGACCCACAGGGCTCTTTGCGTCTGTTCCTAAATCCACAAATTAGTGGGGCAGAGCACGACAGCATCTATTCTGCCGTCGATATCATGTTGGACAACGTGCCTGAAGGCCAAGATGTCGATCTAGAGTTTCTTCGTAAGAACGTACTATTGCCAACTCAGTATCCAAACCTGAAGACAATTTCTGCTTTCCCAGAAGATGCGATGTTTAACGCTGAAGCGTGGCAAAGCCTTTCACAAGATCAGTCACTTGATATTGTTCGTCTGTTAAAAGAGAAGCTTATCGACAAAATCGCCGATGATTTCGATGTGATTATGATTGATACCGGCCCGCACGTTGACCCTCTAGTATGGAATGCAATGTACGCGTCGAACGCACTTCTGATTCCATGTGCAGCTAAGCGTTTGGATTGG
The DNA here is from genome assembly GCF_023161755.1 of Vibrio sp. 1CM23M. Classification (NCBI taxonomy): domain Bacteria; kingdom Pseudomonadati; phylum Pseudomonadota; class Gammaproteobacteria; order Vibrionales; family Vibrionaceae; genus Vibrio; species Vibrio sp. 1CM23M. Next base: position 890,051 of record NZ_JALNTR010000001.1, on the reverse strand, counting down.
GCTTCAACGGTTAACTTCTTCCAGCACTTACCAACGGTTTACGAAATGTTCCCGGATGACTGGAAAGGGCTCGAATTTGTTCGTCTAATGCCAACCATGTTTGAAGACGACAACAAGAAGCAGGTGTCAGTTCTGACTGAAATGAACTACCTGTTGAATGACCAAGTAATGATGGCAACCATTCCAAGAAGCCGTGCTTTTGAAACCTGTGCCGACACTTACAGCACGGTTTTCGATCTAACGGTGAGCGACTTTGAGGGCGGTAAGAAAACTCTAGCTGTTGCTCAAGACGCAGTACAAAAAAGTGCTCTAGAATTAGAGCGCGTATTACATAGCAACTGGCCTTCACTTAATCAGGGATAACAAGAATGGCAATTAAAACATCTGACTTAAATGCAAAGCTATTTGGTAAAGCAAACAAACGTCGCGTAGCAACACCACAAGAAGCGCAAACTGCGGCAAAAGAACAGGCTCAAGTGATCGAGCTTTCTGTTGCTGGCGAAGATCTGGTTTCATTTGAATTGGTTCGAATTCCTGCGGCTGAAGTGGCTACTCGAACGGTTGTTTTTGAAGAGAACGCTCGTGAGCAATCTTTCTTAAACGAGCACGCGCTTTCTGATGTTCTTACAACATTGAAAGAACGTGGTCAGCAATACCCAGCAGTTGGTCGTAAGAACAAAGACGGTAAGATTGAAGTTCTTGATGGTAGCCGTCGTCGTATGTCATGTATTTTGGCTGACAAAGAGTTCCTAATTTATGTTGCTGAAAACATTAACGGCGAACACGCTAAGTTCCTATCAGACGTAGCTAACGCTCATAAACCGCTTTCTCTTTACGAGAAGGGCAAAGAGATGCAAGCGAAGCTGGACAAAGGCGAAGCTGAAGACCAGAAAGCACTGGCAAAAATGTTCCAGTGCAGTGAAGCTTTGGTGAGTGGTGCATTGAAAGCAGCCGCTTTGCCACTTGAATTGCTACAAGCTTACCCAAATGTGAGCGACCTTGGTCGTCCAACTATTGTTAAACTGCACAAGCAGTTTGGTGGATTGACGAGTGAACAGCAGCAAACACTGCTGACTAAGTGTGATGCTTCTGAAGGTTTTGTATGGCAGCGTAGTGAAGCTCAAGGCGTAACTCGTCTAACCAAAGACGTGACAGAAACTTTGGAAGGTTGGATTCTTGAATTGGCGCCAGCGCCAGCGAAGAAAGCTTCTCCAAAAGTTGAGCTTATTAAGGGCCGCGCATCATACAGCCGCAAGGGTTCAAACTTGGCGTTGAACCTTAAGAAGGTTGATGATGCAACAATGGAAGAAATCCTCGCCTTCGTTCAATCGAAGCTCGACTAAGTCGACGACTTTTCATTACTCCTCTAAAGCCGCTTAATGCGGCTTTTTATTTGGCTGTGATAAACTGTGTTTAGATGAATCTGGACGCTAACTATGACAAACCCAACCAACACTTTTCTGCATACACTTTCTAATATCGCTCAACATAACGATCACCGTTACGGCGTGGTCTTTGATGGCGATTTTGATTGGCAAAACTCAGCTGTTTTTACCTTCCTTCAAGACTCACACACTCCGAGCATCTTCCAGATTGGCGGTACGCCATTTGAAGGTGTGATTCATGCTCCAGTAAAAAAAGGCCAACAACTGCTTGGTCGTGAGTGCCAAGTTCTTGTTTGTGACTTTAGAGAGCAGTTTGATGCGAATGGTTTTAGTGCTGCGCTGGGTTCGTTAGTCGGTGGTGGGCTGCTGTTGGTGTTGCCGCCAAAAGTTGGTGCCTCTGAAGATAGCGAGAGCTTTGGTCAACGTTGGTTAAAACGTCATTTCGATAAACTGACCTCTGTTTCACAACACAATGAAGCCGGCGATGTAGTTCAAGCAACTCACGCTCTTCCTCAGATGCAAAGCGCCCAAAACGGATTGGATAAATTTGAACAGCAAAATACGGCTGTTGAATTAGTTAAAAAGGTAGTGTCTGGACATCGTAAACGTCCTTTGATTCTCACTGCGGATAGAGGACGTGGTAAAAGCTCGACATTGGGTATTGCCGCAGCGCAGCTGTTAGTTGAGCGTCACGGGTTTAATATTATTGTTACCGCGCCTTCAGTGAAAGCGGTAGAGCCGGTATTTTCTCATGCTAGCCAAGGGTTAGAATCTTGCGAAGTGGTAAACGCTACTCACATTCGTCATCAAGGTGGCAGTTTAAGATTCGTCGCGGCAGATGAATTACTTAAATCTAAGCCTGATTGCGATCTGTTATTGGTTGATGAAGCAGCTGCAATTCCAATTCCGATGCTTAAATCCATGGTCGACATCTATCACCGTATGGTCTTTTCAACTACGGTACACGGTTACGAAGGCTGTGGACGAGGGTTCGGTATTAAGTTTGAATCTTGGCTTTCTGAGCATCGTCCGGGGTGGAAAGGCTTTAAGCTCGAACAACCGATTCGTTGGAATAACAACGATCCGCTAGAAGCTTGGTTGTTTGATTGCTTCCTACTTGGTAATGACGCATCACTCAGTGAATCGGCGGTTGCTGAACTCGATGGCTTTTCTGCCGAGGTAATCAACCAATTAAACTTGGTCGAGTTATCAAAAGCAGAATGCTTGGCTAATCCTGAGCAGCTACAGCAATGTTTTTCTCTTCTTGTGGATGCGCACTATCAGACGTCGCCAAATGACTTAATACAGTTTCTCAACAATCCAGCAATCCGTTTATACGCCGCTTGGAAGCAAGATGAATGTTTAGGCTGTATGTTAGTGACGGAAGAGGGAGGTTTGGACTGCGAGTTGATTGCTCAAATTCAACTTGGAAAACGCAGGCCTCAAGGTCACCTTGCTCCTGTATTACTGGCAAACCAACTTGGTTGTACTCAGGCGGCGATCAGTCGTTGCCTACGAGTTATGCGTATTGCCGTTTCAACTCGTCATCAAGGTTTGGGTATTGGCCGTTGGATGTTGGCTCAGTTATCACAGCAAACCAGCCAAGCAGATTATCTAGCGACAAGTTTTGGCGCGACCAGCGAATTGATTTCTTTTTGGCGGGGTAGTGAATTCGAAGCTGTGCACATCGGCCACCAGCGAGATCAGGCCAGCGGCTGTCACTCGGTTCTGATGGTTAAGGCGCTTAACTCAAACTCTCAAGGCTGGATAAACCAAGTTAAAAATCACTTCGAGCGTAGCTACTGTTTTCTTGTTTCAGGTTCTTTGGCTTCACTTGAAACCGATATGGTACGAGCGCTGCTGCCAAAGAGTGTTCACACTGTTAGCGAGTTTGAAACTCAGTTAGTTAGAAATTACGTGAACGGTGGCAACAGTTATGATGCGATCAGCTTCAGCGTACTGAACTTGATTCTACTCAGTAACGATCGAAACATAGGTATTTCTGACTTACTCATCGCAAAGGTTGTTCAGCAGAAAGAGTGGGGGACTTGTGTCGAACAGTTTAATCTTGTTGGTCGCAAACAAGCAGAGATTCAGTTTCGTAAAGATGTCGATGCTCTGCTAGCCTATTTACAGTGTAAATAGGCTAGCCATTATTTAAATAGACTGACCGCTACAAATTAGATTTACAGTGTAAATTAGAATCTTGGATTTACACTGTAAACTGAAGCTCCTTATCGAAATCTTTTTTACCCTGATTATCAGTTTCATCACTTCTGTTTCATCTACCCACGACAGCCTTTAATCTTCTAAAGCTATTCGCTTTTACTATCTAGCCCTACATCGAATCAACATTCAATCGCACGAAATATATTGAAAAAAACTTCCCTATGTATTTGTAAAGGCGAAGCAGATCATAAAATGTGTAAGTCTTATTTATGAGTCATGTTTGCAGAATCGAAAGTAAGTGATGTGACGCTGATTATTCTAATAATGTGATACTCAGCGCAGAATGAATTATATAGACTGAATAACAACTGAGTCATTAGGGATACTCAATTCGAATGTGGGATAACATCGTTACATTGTCGGAAGACAAGCAACAAGTAATGGCATGTCTGCCAACCGGGACTGTGGTTGACGCAAGCTTTGGTAACAAGACGCTGCCACCAACCTTGGAAGCTTTGAATGCATCAAACTATTTTCTTTTCGAAGAAGAGGTGTTGCGTTTCGTTACTCTTGCTAAAGAAGGTAAGGGTGAAGCTTATGAAGGAATCTTGATTGCCGAAGTTCGAAATGCCACTGTTGCGGTCGAACTGTCTGATGATGAGATGTTGGCGAGTCTCGTGGTCACTGGTCCCTACAATGGACACCCACTGCGTGGCAGCGACATCATTCATTGTTTATCTCAAGCTCAAATAACAAAAGGAATAAATAAGTTAGCGCTCAGAAAAGTTCTGATGATGAGTAGCAAACTTAAGCCCGGCGAAAAGTTTACTCAGCCAGTCGCTAAAGGGACACAACCAGTAAAAGGTAAAGACGCTAAGTTTGCCGCTTTGGTTGAAGATATTACTCGTCAAGTCTTGAAGCCTCGCAGTAAAGACGAAGGCAAGATTGATATGCGAGACTTGGGACAAACCATTACCGTTGGTCAAAATGATCACTTAATGAAACGTACCCCCGCTACCAAAGGTATCGCTGGCTTTACCGTTCAAGGCCGAATTATCCCACCGCTTCCTGGACAAGACAGTTTAATCAAGCCTGGAAAGGGCACCTACATCTCCCCTGAAGATCCCAATTTACTACTTGCCTCACACCCTGGATTGCCCATCATTAAAGATCGAACCATCGAAGTGGATGACGCCTTATGTGTCAGCAACGTCGATGTCTCAACTGGGCACGTTAAATTTAAAGGTAATGTCTTTGTCTCTGGCAACATCGAGCCGGGTATGATCGTCAAGGCGACCGGAAGTGTTACGGTTGGTGGCTTTATCGAATCGGCCGAAGTTCAAGCTCAGGGGGATATCAAAGTCGCCAAAGGGATTATCGGCCATACGACCAAAGAGGGTGAGCCAAAAAGTTGTAAGGTATTTAGCAAAGGCTCTATCACAGCAAGCTACGCACAGAATGCCGAGCTACAAACGGCCAACGACCTTAGACTTGGTGTGCACAGTATGAGTAATGACATTCGCTGTGGTAACAACCTTATCGTGATGGACAGTTTGAAAAAACACGGCACCCTCAGCGGTGGTGAAGCCAAAGTCGGCGGAAAAGTAGAATGTGTCTTCTTAGGTGTTGAGGGAGATACCGCAACCAAGGTACATGGTTTTGCGCGCTACGATGGTTACCGCCAAAAAATAGCCGAGCTGAAGGAAACTTATAAACACACTCAAGAACAAACCATGGGTGTGATTCGCCAAGAATTAGAATTTAAGAAGCGTCCGAAAGCAGAGAGAAGCGAAGAGCAAGCTCTAGAAATTGAGCAGCAACGTGAGAAGAATAACCTCGCAATTGAAAATACAAAGTCGCAGTTAGATACACTCGAAGCGGAGTTTGAAACCAACCTTGCTGAATGCACGGTAGAGGTACACGAAAAAGTGTATACCCGAGTGACGATTCAATTTGGTGATGAGACAGTCACAACCAAGAGAACCCACGGCGGAAGTGTTTTCTCATTCAACCAATACGAGATTCAATGTTCATTCAAGATGGAGCAAGAGGATATTGCTTTGTAGACTTTTGTGCTGAACACAAAGTGACGTATTGTCTAGGTGTCGATACTGACAAATAGAAAAAGGGGAGCTGATGCTCCCCTTTTGCTTTCTACTGATAATGATTTATTTAGGTGGATTGCGCGTTTTAGCTAACCGCTCTTACTCGGCCTTGTTTAAGGTCTGAAAGAACCTGTGCTTTTGGACCATCTGCAATGATGCAGCCTTTCTCCATTACGATCACTCGATCGACAATATCCAACATCGACGTTTTGTGCGTAATCAGAATCAACGTCTCGCTTGGTAGCAATTGGTTAAGTTGGTGTTTGATGTGCATCTCTGAACGGTTATCCATAGCACTGGTCGGCTCATCCATTAGCAATACTGGCGGACGGCCTAGAAAGGCTCTTGCAATGGCAATTGACTGACGTTGACCACCAGATAGTAAAGCACCACCTTCACCCACTTGGCGTTCTAAACCTGCCGGATCTTGTTGAGTAAATGCGGTTACGCCTGCACGGTTCGCTGCATCCATCACGTCACGGTCATCCACCAAAGGGCGACCTAAGGTGATGTTGTCTCTTACCGAGCCGTAGAACAGGTTACTGTCTTGTGGCACACAGCCTATATTGCGTCGTACGTCGACATGATGCAGTTGCTCCATATCGGTGTCATCAATGCGTACATGGCCTTCTGTGGGCTTGTACAGGCCCATAATCAGGCGTTCTAGCGTGGTTTTACCGGAACCAATACGACCAATGATCGCCACTTTCTCTCCTGGGCTAATATTGAGGGTTAAGTCTCTAATAGAAGCCACGGGTGAATCTGGGTAGTGGAACGTCACTTTATCTAGCGCGATATGACCCTGAATAATCGGACGATGGATATAACGTTTACCTTCTTCTTGTTCATCCGGCATCGACATCACTTGCTCAATCAGAGTCATTGATGACTTCGCTTGGTTGTAACGAGTCGAAAGCAAAGACAACTGAACAAGAGGACCAATCGCTCGGCCGCTCAACATGGTCGCGGCGATCAAGCCACCCATCGTAAGTTCACCTTCCGCTATTAGGTACACGCCGAAAATGATCATACCAACGTTAGTACTTTGCTGAACAAAGCCGGCGGTGTTTTGGATGCTGTCAGTGATGCGTCGGCTTTTGATATTCCAATTCGCCATGTGAGCAACCGCTTCTTCCCAACGGAATTGGAATTGGCTTTGCGCACTGAACAGCTTAACCGTCTCTAACCCTGCCAAACTCTCGATTAAGTTCGCGTACTTCTGCGAAGCAAGACGAGAGCCTTCTTCAATGGTACGGCGCAGTGGGCCTTGGATTAGCAATGCATAGACGATCAAAATGACCACGCCAGCAACGGGAACGAATACAAGGTTTCCAGCCATTAACCAAATGAGTGCTAAGAACATCAGTGCAAAGGGGAGGTCGATGAGCGAGCCAATGGTTGCAGAGGTAAAGAATTCTCGGATTGATTCAAATTCTTGCAGGTTTTTAGCGAAAGCACCGACAGAAGCTGGCTTCGCTTCCATACGAATCCCCAGTACTTTACTGAACAGCTTGGAGGAAATGAGAATATCGGATTTCTTACCAGCAACATCAATGAAGTAGCTTCTCATCAATTTGAGCAGCAAATCGAATAGGAACACGACAAAGATACCACTCGCTAGCACCCATAAAGTTTCAAAGGCGAGGTTGGGTACTACCTTGTCGTACACCAAACGTGTGAACATGGGCGCGGCAATCGCGAAGATGTTGATCAGAATGGAGGCAATCAACACATCTCGGTAGATGTTTTTAGATTCCCAAATCGTACTCCAAAACCAATGCCCTTTGCGTGTTTTTAGAACCTCTGGTGAACGTTCATCATAACGGAACTGTTTCTTGACCAAGAAGTAGCGACCGATGAATTGTTCTTTCAGCTCTTCGACAGGAATGATGATTGGCACCATTCCGCTTTCCGCTGTAATGATTTCCGCTTCTTGCTTCTCTAAATCGATACTGTTGAGAACGCACGCCTCACCTTGTTTAAGCAGTAAAACCGCAGGCAGAATCAGGTGAGGGATCTTTTCTAAGTCGGAACGGTTTTCTTTCGCCACTAATCCTGCTCGTTCAGCAGAACGAGGGAATAGGAAAGGGGTTAGCTTTCCATCGGATAGTGGTAGCCCATTGATCAACGCTTCGGGCGAGTTAGCTAACCCGTAATACCGGCTAACGTAGATCAGTGAGTTCAATAGTGGATCTTGCATGTGATATAACCCTTACAACTATTTATCAACAATGAAGCCTTGGAACACTTCTACGTAGTTATCAGACAGGATATCTAGCTGAGTCTGAGTTTCTATTCGTGACGCGATGGTGGTGACGCCTAGGTTGTGAGCGGTTCTAGAGATCGACGTTAAGGTGAACTTCTGTTTTTCGTCATCAAGATTATGTGTGAACAGGTAATCTAGCTTCACATAGCTTGGACGGTATTCGTTGATGTAATCCAGTGATTGGAAGTTACGTCCGTAGTTATCGACACCAAACACCGCTTCAGCGTTGCGAATGGTGTTACACAAGAGTGCGGTGTAGTGCGGAACGTTGATGAAGCAGTTTTCTGGAATCTCAAAGTGCAACAGGTGAGCGATTGAAGCATTCTGTTCAAGCGTCTTACCGATCCAACGGATGAAGCTTGGTTGAGAAATACTGCTTGGTGAAATATTAATAGCGACAGGGCTGGTTACTTCTTTTGCATTAAGCTTTTCAATCATCTTCTCGATAACGTATTGGTCGAGAATGTGGCTCATTTCAAGCTGTTCTAGGGCGTATAGATACTGGTTTGCACCGTAACGCACGCCATCTTTTTCAATCGCAGAGAACACTTCTTGGTGATACGTTTTACCAAAGGCATTGTTTGCAGCCTGCAGACGGAAGGTAATGAGGTCGTTGATGATCGCTTCTTCAACCAACATGCGCCATTGTTGTTTGCCCATCACAGCGCCGTGATCGTCTGCGGTTACGTAGCCGTAAGACAGCTCTCGGTTCGCCTTGGCACTTGAAAGTGCGTTATCCACCAGCGACATGATTTCAGTACTGGTTTTACGCGTGTTGCTGTATGTCACACCAAGAGCAATGTGTGGGTTCGCAGTGCCTGTTGGGTCTGAACCTAGGCTCTGAATACAGTTTACGATGCTGCTCGCGACAAGTTTCAGTTCGCTCTCATCAATGTTTGGCATGATGAAACCGAACTCGTCACTAGAAATACGAGCGATGGTGATATCTGGTGATGAGATTGAAGCTTGTAGCTGTTCAGCCAGTTGATGAACCAGGGCATCACCTTCTTGATAGCCCTTTTCATCGTACTCTTCACTAATAAATTCCGCTTTAAGCACCGCTAAACCACCTAAGCTCGACTCTTCTAACCATTGTGTTAACTGAGACATGTAGTAAGCACGGTTACCGAGCTGAGATACAGGGTCGATATACGCTCTTTCACGTAACTTCTGAGCTTCTTTCGCTTGGTTTTTAAATGCCAGTTCAACTTGAGTCGACATGTGGTTGATACCATCGACAACCAAGGTTAGATCTTTTGTCTTTGGACGAGCCAGAGGTTCGCCAAACTGATTCTTAGCGATCTGATCCATCTTCGTAATGATCAACGAGAGCGGGCGTAAAGCGCGCTTAAGGATCCAAGAAATAGATACCAAACCGAGCAAGAAGATCGTGCCAAATATGCTCAGTAAGCGGATGAATGCTTGCCAAAGTTGATCATAGGCAGGGCCAGGATGACTTACGATCTCGACTTCGGCCAATTGCATCCAGCCACTGGTGATCACGCGGCGGTCATGAACAGGCTCGAACAGGTTTAGGTTGGTAAACCACTCCGGTACGCCGGTTGGCTTTACAGGGTATGAGCGGAGAATGTCTTCACCGCTGTCGAGAAAGATTAATCGAACGACGGAATAAGAACTGCCATCAAACAGGGCGTTGATAACAGACTCCACTGCCACCTTGTCCTTTTCTTCTAAGTAAGGGGCGAGAGCCAGTCCAACAGTATTAATGGTATTACTTACCTCAGAGCGTTGCTGCTCCTCTAAGTATCCACGGGTGGTATTGAATTCGATCATAAAAACTGACGTCATCAGCAGTATGAACACTGCAACCATCCCGACCACAAGCTGTTTATATAAAGTCATTGTACCTACTCATCGTAATTGATAATGGGTTTGTTTAATTTTAGAGAGCGCTCACGTGAACGTAAGTCGTTCCATAAGCTCAATCTTGAAGATTTCCCTGCTAACTTGCCGCTGCCTGCTGCCGACTTGATCAACCAAAGGTTTTTACCGTTGAAACTGTAAATTGGTCGTAGATCTGGGCGTTTGGAACCGCGTTTAATTTCAGGGTTTAAGTTGTCCAAAATTAGTGGCTCTGCACTCGGTGTTGAGTAGTACGCCAACACCATGTGGAACTGGTTTAGCTCCAGTGCTTTTACGTACACTAATCGTAATTTTTTATCTGGGACGCCCAGTTCAAGCAAAGAGAAGTATTTTGCGATAGTGAAGTCTTCACAATCACCGGCGTTGCTGCCTAAAAATTCCAGTGGTGTTGCCCAGTAGTCATTCTTTCCCCACAGTATGTTGTCATCGACAAAGTACATCTGGTTGAAGAACTGGTTCACCGATCTGAGCTTCTCTTTTTCACTTAATCCGTCGTATGACGTCATATTTGAGCGCCACGTTGTCACTCGCTTTCCGGCTCTATCGCCGTAGGTTTTGGTCACCGCATCTATCCACCGTTGGTCGCTCTTGTTGAGCGCCACAGAGGTAAAAGAGGTGAGGACCAGCAGCAAGAGCGAAATCCGAGACTTCATAGCCTCTGCTCTTGTCTATTTACTGTGTGTTGAAAGGCGTTGTTAAACATCAAACGTCCTTACTCTTTTAGTGCATTGTTTTGAGCGCTTAATATTGGCTTCAACATGTACTCAAGCACGGTTCTTTTACCCGTGATGATGTCGACAGAGGCCGTCATTCCCGGAATAATTGGCAGTTCTTCGTTTTTACCAAAATTGTGTTTTTCGGTGCGTACACGCACGATGTAGAAGCTGTTGCCTTCTTCATCTTGAGTGGTATCGGCGCTGATGTGCTCTAACACGCCTTCTAGACCACCGTATTTAGTGAAGTCATAGGCACTAAATTTAACGATGGCAGTCAATTCTGGGCGCAGGAAAGCGATATCTTGCGGGGCGATCTTCGCTTCAACCAATAGAGAGTCTTCTGTCGGTACAATCTCAACGATGTCCATACCCGGTTGGATAACCCCGCCGACAGTATTAATACCAAGAGTTTTAACGGTGCCGGTTACCGGAGAAACCACCACAGTACGGTTTACTCGGTCTTCAAGGCCAACAGCCGATTCGGTCATTGCAGAGAGCTTATCTTGCGCTTGATTGAGTTTTTCTTGTTGTTCGGAGCGGAAGTTCAGTGCGGCATCAATACGGCTGAGCATGGATTCTTTGATGGCTGAACGTAACAGAGGGATTTTTAGCTCGCTTGAGGTCATTTCTCGGCGAGTGTCGTTGACTTGTCTTTGCAGTTTAAGTAATTCAATTCGTGGTACTACCCCTTCATCGGCGAGGGGCTTGGTGATATCCAGCTCTTGGCGAGCAAACTGGTAGCTCTGTTTTAGGTTTCGAACACGCGCTTTAATCTCAACTAGGTCTTGCTGTTTCTGTTCAACTTGTTGATCAAAAACGGAAAGTTGGTTTCTCAGATTATTGAGATCTTGACGATATTCTGCTTTTTGACGATTAACCAGTTGAGGTTGAAGTTCATAGAATTTAGGTGGGAAGGCGAGCTTGCCATAATCGAGAGTGACACTTTTCTTCCATTCTTTTTCAGAGAATTCTTCGTTGATGACAACACTGGTCAGGGAAGCGGAAAGCATTAACACGTTGGCGGTCAAGTTCGCGACTTGTTGTTCACGTTCGCGGAAGTCAGAACGGAATCGTGTGTCATCGATTAACAGCAGTTGTTGGCCTTTTTGAACTTGTTGGCCTTCTCTAACTAAGATCTCTTTAACCAAACCACCCTCAAGGTTTTGCACCACTTGGAGCTGAGAGGAAGGGATGACTTTGCCTTGGCCAACGGTAACTTTGTCGATCTCTGCCCAGGCAGACCACCCAATAGCAGCAATAAAAAACAGAACGATCACCCACAACATAATACGCGCACTGGTGGGCGTATTGAGGAGCAGTGCCGCTGTTTTATCATCGACATACTCAAGCTCGGTCTCGTTCAATTTGCTGAAATTTTTCTGACTCATAACAGTCCTTGTTCGCTAAATAAAAGTGCAACCCTATTGAGTGTATTCTTACTTTTGATAAATGTTAAGATTTTGCTCCTTTAAATCTTTGAATTTATATATTTTTTAAGACTTATCGGTTCTTGAAATCTGTTTTATCGAGTTGGTGCTTTCTTAGTTTGTCATACAGTGTTTTTCGCGACACCTGCAGCTCTTGTTGTACTTCTTTTAAACGACCTTGATGACGATGTAGCGCCTCAATCAAGAGAATTTGTTCAAAGCTATCGGTGCGTTGGTTTAACGACCGTTGTTGTACTTCAATACTCATATCGAGTTCATTGTCGTCATTTGGCTCATTAGTATCGCTGTCGAGCGACGGCTGTTTAATTTGAGTCAGCACTCTGAGTTCAGCATGTTGGCGAAGCTGACGAATGTTCTCCGTCCAATGCGTTGCAATGAGTCGCTGAATCTCTTTTTCTGTAATGACGGGTGGCGGCAGTTGATAGCGACTGGCTGCACCGCGAGCAAAGTGCTTGAACAAAGAGCCAATATCTTCCGTTCTTTGCGCCAAGGGTAGTAAATTAAATCGGCGCAGTTCACCTGTAATTGTAGTAGGAACTACTGTAGTTGCGATAATGATACAAGTTGCATTGGTCTTGCATGAGTTTTCACGAAGTAGAGTGGGTTTTAGGTTCGCTAACCACAGCCATTGATCCTGAGTTAATGCTTCTGTCTCATGGATATAGAGTGTTCCACCTTGATGCTTCAAGAATAGTTGCAAAACAAACTGATGGAATGTCGCTTCGTCACTACGTGGCAAATTAAACGCAGCGACAGGGCAAAGCTCTGCGGTCTGATGACTGTGTAAATCATGGGTGTATTGTGCAGTGACCCTTTTCCCCGTCCCTAAATCACCAACAAACAATAGAAGTGGGTTAGTTTTGGTATCTAGGGTGATCAACTCTCTGCGTAATGCCTGCATCGATGGTGATTGACCAATCAGTTTCGGGCCAACCTGATTTTGCATTGCCAACTCTTTACGCAATAGGTTGTTCTCTTCAACCAGTGCGAGTTTATCTGTCGCTTTTTTAACGGCAGTGAGTAGAGCATCGACCACAAATGGCTTTTCCAGAAAATCGTAAGCGCCGGCTTTCATCGCGGACACCGCGGTTTGCACGTCACCATGTCCAGTCAGCACGATGATCTGAAAATGAGGATTTTGGCTCAGTAACTTTTGCGTTAATTGAATGCCATCCATTACCGGCATGTGAATATCGGTGATGACAATTCCGGCTTGCGTGGTATCTATTTTCTTTAATGCCTCAATAGCATTGGGAAAGCAGACGATATCGATGCCTTCAATGAGCATGGCTTGTTCTACGGAGTCTCGAATGGCGGGTTCATCGTCGACAAAATAGAGTTTAGGCATAGAGTGCAAAAGTCGAGTCCTTAGCAGTAGGTGAGATTCGTTTTCTAATCAGCGATAACAACGGCGTGTTAGCCCTTATCGTTATATAACGGGATGTTTAGCGAGAATACCATGCCTGAAGGCTCTAACCGGTTCGCGCTGATCGTGCCGTGATACGCTTCAATAATCCGTTTCGATATTGAAAGCCCTAGCCCTAAACCTTCCGGTTTGGTGGTAAAAAACGGGTCGAACAGCTGATCTAGCTTATCGTTCGGCATGCCAATTCCGTTATCCCAAATGATCAGCTGACAAGAGTCATGATGCAGTTGCCATTCGATGCCTACCTGTGGGCTAGCCTGTTGGTCAACGCTTTCCAGGTTTTGTTGCTCCTGCAAGATTTTCTGTTCAAGAACTTGCTGTTGAAGCGCTTGAGTCGCGTTGTGAATCAGGTTCACCAGTACTTGTTCGAGTTCGGTTGGATGAATCGCAATATTGATATCATCTGGCACCGTGCTTAGCCTCAGCGTAATACCTTGCTTGATCATCAGCGCACTGAGAATGCTGGTGGCGTTATTGACCGCTTGATGCAGGTTCGCCACATGATGTTCTTGTTTGGTGACCTTGCGAGTAAAGACTTTGAGTCGCGCGATGATGTCGGTAATGGTGTTGTTGAGGCCAATCATTTTCTCAAGATTGCTTTTCACCAAATCGGTTCGTTCCATTTCAAGCAGTTTTAAGCTGTTCTCACTGTAGGTTCGCAGTGCTGCAAGCGGTTGGTTGATTTCGTGGTTAATGCTGGCTGACAGCTCACCGAGTACCGCTAATTTCGCGGTTTGTGTCAGCTCTTGCTCTGTCTGTTTCAACTTAGATTGCGACTCTTGGTATTGAAAAAGGGTTTGTTGCAGCTGTTGATTGGATTGCTTCAAGTAGTGGGTACGTTTATCTACGGTTTGTTCTAGGTTTTGGTTGAGTCGGGTCAACGCCACTTTCGCGAGATAAGTCTGGCGCCACGACCAAGCGATGAGCATCACCAAGCTGTAAATCACCACGAAGATGACATCGATCTGCAAGATTTTAATAAGTTCAGCTCTGGTCTCTTTTAGGGCGACGACTTGGTACTGGTTGTTGCTGACCGCTGCAGGGTAAAGATTAAAAGCACCAAGCTTGAATAACTGGTTGGCGGTAAGCTCTTTTCGGATGTCATTGGATTTAAGGTTATTAGATTGATTGGCGTTGCTCGCTTCTGACTGAGAGCTTGAAGAACGAAAAACTTCGATGATCGAAATTTCGCTTTGACCGTATTGGCGCTGAAGTGCGATATCCGTTTGTTGTTGCTGCGTTAATGGCAATAATGAATGGTAAAGCCACGGAGCTTGGCTTGATAGAAAGACCACTTGGTTAGAGTCGAGTACTACGATCTCAAAATCGTCGCTGGTTAGGATGTTTTCGAGATTTTCCAAGCTCACTTTTACGGTGATAACGCCAACAATTTCCTTGTCGATATACAGAGGTGAAGACAGAAAATAACCTCGTACGTTCGAGCGAGCGCCTAGCGCGACATATTGTGTGTTGTTACCTTGAATTGCAGAAGCAAAGTAGGGACGAAACGAGAAGTTCTCACCTACAAAAGTACGAGGCTTTTGGTAATTACTGGAAGCGACCACAGTACCGCTCGGGTCGTGAATATAGATGGTGTCGGCCTGGCTTTGATTCGACCATTCAAACAGCAATTGATTGAGCTGCGCAGCGGAAATCTTGTCTGATTGTGGTGATGAGTCAAAATAAGAGAGCAAGCGCGGGTCATGGCTGAGCAAATCCGGGATCTGTTTGAATTTATCCAATTCAGAGTCGATTTGTAGATTGGCTTTATTCGCTGCTTCATCGAGTTGCTGAGTGACGATTTTTTCTTGGAATTGCACTGCCAGAAAGTGGGTTGCAGTCAGCCCTGCAGCTCCCAATAACAATGAGAATAAAACAAAGGGCGTCATTAGGTTAGGCAGTATTTTTGTCACTCGGATTTCAACTTGTCATCGGTTTGTATAAAGATTATCAATATGATGGAGAGAGTACCGAGATCTTGTTAACACAGAGCACCTTCTGTGAGACAAAACCATGGCTTAGACTTGTGTTTCAAAGGATTACGGCGCAAAATCACAAAAAAATTAAAAGGAGCAACCAAATGGAACTGACAGATATTCGTCGCGAATACGCTAAGGGTGGATTGAGACGCAAAGACTTGGCCGCAGACCCGATTGAGCAATTCAATCTATGGCTAGAGCAAGCCATTGAAGCGAAGTTGACGGACCCTACTGCCATGACAGTTGCTACGGTTGATGAAAATGGTCAGCCATTCCAACGAATTGTTCTGCTGAAGAATGTTGATAAAGACGGTTTCGTTTTTTACACCAACTTAGGTAGCCGTAAAGCGCACCAGCTTGAGCACAACAGCAAAATCAGTTTGCACTTCCCTTGGCATCCACTTGAGCGACAAGTTCATATTACAGGCACGGCTGAAAAGCTGACCGCTATGGAAAATATGAAATACTTCTCGTCACGTCCAAAAGAGAGCCAATTGGCCGCGATTGCAAGTAAGCAGAGTAGCCGCATCTCAGCGCGTGGGATTTTAGAAGGTAAGTATCTAGAGCTTAAACAGAAGTTTGCCAAAGGCGAGATTCCCGTGCCTTCTTTCTGGGGTGGCTTCCGAGTTCGTGTTGATAGCATTGAGTTCTGGCAGGGTGGTGAACACCGCTTGCACGACCGTTTCTTGTTCTCTCGCCAAGACAACAGCTGGGATATTGATCGCCTAGCGCCTTAGGCTGCTTGATCGCTTAGCTGCTTAATAGATCCAAAAATGCCGTTGATTAGACTTATCAAATCAACGGCATTTTTTTGTCTGCATTTTCAGTTGAACAGTCAATCAGTCACTGTGTAGAACAACAGATATCTGTTTTTTGAGCAGAGTTTCAGGGATCACTGAGCCTAATCCTGAGTCCAACGCATACTCAATCAATTGGCTTTTACTGCGTGCATCGAACTTCTGTTTCAATCTGGCGACATGACCTTCGACCGTTTTGATTGAAATGTTTAACGTTGACGCGATGTACTGTGGTTTCTTGCCGAAAAGCAGTAAGAACAGTACCTCTGATTCTCTCGAAGTCAGCCGCTTTTGCAGCTTAGACACGCGCGGCTCTGACCCTGCAAGCGATGCCTGATCGCCTTTTGTCCCTGTGGCCTGACAAACCCAATGACCGACCTCTAAGATCGCGGTATCAGTAAGCTCTTGGCCATAGAAGATGGTGCCTTGGACGTTGTCGTCATCATCAAGCCAAGGGGTTTTGGTAAAGATATGGGCGTGCCAGCGTCCGTCTGGATAGGGGTGAATATCGAGAATCTTAAGGGTGCTGCGTGTATCCATCACATGTTTGTCTTGAGCTCTGAAATCTTGTGCGCACTCAGTGGTTTGACTGGGCATGTCGAAGTCGGTCAAGCCAGTACAAGTTTCATTGGGTTTTAAGCCAATCAATTGGTTGTAAGCAAGGTTGGCGTACACGAAGACCGAGTCAGTATCTTTGCAGCCCCAGCAGCCTGGAAGTTGTTCGAATAAAGAACGATGTATGGAGTTGAGAGGATCTGGCAAGGTTTTATCTCGTAAGCTGAGGTATGGCAATGATATCAGTTTCTTATAGCGCTGCAATGTCAATTAGAGTACGAAAAATAAGGGGTGACTGACAGTTAAACGGACTGCTGATTAACTGTGTCAATCACGGGGGATCGATGGGCATAAAGGGTGATAATCAGGCAAAAAAAAGCCAGCCTGAAGAGGGGCTGGCTAAAGACAAGATATGCCTTGTCGACATGTAGAAGATTTTCAGTCTAATTTACGAGGGTCAGGTAAATTAAACTGAGGCATCAATTTGATACCCAGAGTGACTTACTACTCTATCGACGAATCTACTCCTAGGAGTGCTTATGTATAAGGGGGGAATTCCCCTATAAATGCTGCTCAATGTGATAATTGAGAACCTAGAGTAAATATTGGGGGTTCTGAGCCTATGACTGGGAGCCTACAGCTCTCGTACTACTCGGAATCCTAGATAGTTCGCTGCCGTTGAAGGCGGTACGTACAGTTCGTTAAACACCTTTGCCTCTTCAGGAGAGAAGCTCCACGCGCCACCCTTCGCTAGGCCTTTCTGAACGGTTGTCCACTCCCATACATTACCCACCATGTCGTAGAAGCCTGTTGGCGTTGGTAGGAATGACTTAACTGGAGATGTGCTAACGTTTGACCAAGGTGTACCCGCCCAACCTGTGTTGGCTTTGCCTGAACGGAATTCATTGCCCCACCAGAAGTTGGTGTCTTGGCCAGCTCTTGCTGCAGCTTCCCACTCTTGTGGTGTTGGCAAGCGGTAAGTGAAGCCGGTGTTTTTAGATAACCAACGTGTATAAGCTTTGGCATCGTTTTGGCTAACACAAACTACCGGTGAGTTATCAGCTTGCTTAAAGCCTGGGTTCTGCCAGTCATTGTCTGAAACGGTTGTGATCTCTGCATTGACGAATGTATCGCAGGTGTTCATCAGCTCAGCGTCTGTCTGGTAGCCTGTGTTTTTTACGAATGCTTTGAAGTCTTGAACACGGGTTGGTGTTGCGGCTAATGCAAACGGCTGTTTGATCGTCACTTGTTGTGCGTTGTTTTCACCCAGTAGGTAGCGACCCGAGCCGACAACAATCATTTCAGGGCTCTGAATGTCGTTACCCATCGGATCGGCAAACTTGGTGCCGACATTTAATGAATTCTGTTTGGCTTGCAATACGGCTCGTAGGTTGTGATCACGGGCAATCTTCAATTCTTGGTGGAAAGAAAGGTAGCCTTCTTTTTCGATCGTGACCATGTGTTGGCCTGTCGGTAACATCACCTCAACCGGTGTACTGCCATAGTTCACGCCGTTGATAGAGACATTGTCGTTGTATTGATTTGAACGCACCACCAAGTTAACCCAAGCCACTTCTTTTTGCTGGTCGTTGGCTTGCTGCTCGCTTTGCGTGAAACAGTTTGATGACTGAATACCAAGCAGGCGACAAGGTGTGTTCTTATCTGGACGAGTTTCTAGGTTCGCCGCAATCACCGCTCGGTAACGGTTATCTTCAGAGAAGCCAGAGGATTTCACTTTATGTTGCAGAACGTGAATGTTCAGCGAAGCAGACGCAAGGTGCTCCTTCACTGTTTTCGATTCAGTCGCGTTATCGACTAGGCTGTGTTGAAATTGTCTTACCGCTTTTTGAAGTGCCAAAGTCACCGTTTGGTCTGAACACTGTGCTAGTGTCATATCGCTGCTGCAGCGGTTGGTAAAGCTAACCGTTTGCTCTTCCGTTTGAGTGATCTCGTTTCTTAGTCGCTCTGCTCTTGCTCTTAGCTTGTCTTGGTTCAGGTTTGCGATTGAAGCTTCTGCCGCGGATTTCTCGGCTTGGATAGCCTCAAGCTCGATCACTAAGCCTTGCTGCTTTTGCTCTGAGTCTGAAATCGCAAGCTTGCCCTCTTTTACGGTTTTCCAAGCGTCTTGGAAGCGGTTTTGAGCAGGCGAGATATCGAAATCGGGCTCATCAATCATGCGCGTGTAATCTTGCTCTAGGCTGGCTTTTGCCTTTGTGAGTGTTTGCTCTGCTTGAGCCGATAACTTAGCTAGACGTGCCGTTTGCTGCGCCTGATTGTCGACTTCGTTTTGTTTGTCAGCTAATTTCTTCCCAACAGCCGTTAAGTCGGCATGCTTTTCGAAAAGTGAGCTTTCAATGTCGGTGACAGAAGGCGCGATCGCTGGTGGTGTTGCCTCAGCAAAAACAGCAGGCGTCATTAAGCAGGGAGCAAGTGCAAATAATAGAGTAGGAAGACCTTGGCGCATGATGGGCTACTTCAATCGTAATTTAGGTTAATCGAATATTCTAAACGAGAACGCCATTTCGTCTGCAGCTACTGTTTATAACGATAAAACAAGGTTATAACGACCATACAAGTTTGTAACGATCATACAGTTTATAACTATCAACAAAATGGCGAGTGTTCATTCAGCTTTGTGAAATAGGCACGGCTATCTGATATAGAGCTAAGCGTTTTGAATTGGCTCAGCTCTATGTAGAAAGGGTATTTAGCTTTCTTTGCTAGGAAGAAGCTTAACCCAAATCGTGTCGCTGCCGTTGATGGTAACTGTGCGGTTGTAAGACTCGTAACCTTGTTTTGAAATGGTTACTTGATGACGACCACTTGGTAGCGCAACCTCAAGAGGTGTACTGCCATACTTAATGCCGTTGATGGTTACTGAGTCGTTGTACTGATCAGAACGAACCGTTACGTTAGCCCACTGCTTGTCACTCTTCTTAACGACTGCTGCGTCACTGCCTGTTAAACAGTAGCGAGTCGAAACATTCAATAGGTTACACGCTGCCACTGCTTCAGGTTTTGCTTGAAGTTGAGCTTGCATCTGCATGAAGTAAGAGTTGTTACCAGAGAAACCACTCTTGATCGCTTGGCTGTCTTGAACATGGATATTCAGCTGAACACCTTGTAAGTTTTGCTTCGCAAGTGTGCTTTCTGTGAGCTGCTCAAGTAATTGGCTCTTGAACGTTTGCACGGCTTTTTGATTGGTCAGGTATTTACCCTGAGCAGTACACTCACCCAGTGTCATTGTTGATGAACATGTGGTGGTGTAGCTGGTTTCAAGAACCGCACTTTCACGCAGTTCTGTTGCGATGCGTTTTACGCGAGCTTCAACTTTTGACTCTCTCAAGTTTGCCAGCTCATTATTTAGGCGAGCTTGCTTTTGCTTGATTTGAGAAAGGTGAATTTCGCTCTCGTTGATCGCTTGTTCGTTATCTAGCTGAGACGATTGATTCTCTTTAACCGCAGCCCAAGCATCTTGGTAACTTTTCTGGAAAGAGACCAAATCCGTTTCTGGATCTTCAAGCAAGCGACTGTACTGTTTGTCGAGTACAGACTTGGCTCTGTTGCGTTTTGCCTTAAGTTCTTCACCTTCGCGCAACAACTTACTGTTTTTGTTTTGTAGTTGTTTTAGGTTCTCAGTCGCCGATACTTTGGTTGCTGAAATACGCTCAATATCTGAGTTTTTCTCTGTTAGCTTTGCATCGATAGCTGAAACGGGATCGACTTGATTCAGTTCTTCAGCGGATACCGATGCAGATACCCAAAGTGGGGATAGCGCAAGTAAAAGCGCTGAAATTCGAAAGTTAGTCATAGGTCCCTGCAACTTGTAGATTGAAAATTGGCTCGTTAATAAAGTGTCTACTTCCTAGTTGTGAGTCACTAGTTATTAGCAATTAACACAGTACCCGTCTTTATACCGTTTTATTGCTATCCAATCTACTCAAAAGCCAAGTTTCGGTACTTCGGATACACTTTTTACAGGTTTATCGCCAATTATTTGAGCTATATAAGAAAATTTATTCATTATTTTGGCGTGATGAAGCATTTATTGACCACATGGTTTTTCGTGCTTGTGTGATTGCTTGTGTGATTGCTTGTGTGATTGCTTGTGAAGTCCCTAAACTCGCCGGAACGATTGGTTTTACAATGCCCGTAGTTTGTACACTCTTGATCATCTTTCCGGAGGCATGATCAAGACGATCGCCGTAATGATCTTCTGTTTAAGGCGAGGAAATGACTCTCATGATCATTTACAAATTCATCTTGTGCAGATTTCAGAGTATTATTCTCACTATGTCGATCTGAGTACTTTGCTGTCATGCCAAAACCTTTACCCTTTCCAAACCTAGACTTGTCCCCGCTAGGCCTTACTGGCCCTCGCCCTGCGGAGATCATTACTTTGCCTTCGCATATGGATTGTCACGATCACCACTATTCGCAAGTCGTGATTGGTTTAAATGGTCAGGCGGAATTTGAAGTTTGTGGTAAAGGTAATCTTATCGGGCCGGGTCAAGGTTGTGTGGTAACAGCGAGCTCTGATCATGCTTTCGGTGGGGTGGTTGGTCAGTCGGATATCCTAGTGCTCAATATGCCTGTGCCAACCGATGATGACCCTCTAATGTTAGAGAAGATTAACCAGTTAGAATCATCGAACGTCTACTTCCAATTAGACGCGCAAATTCAAAAGCTTATCCATATGTTGGTGCAAGAAATGCAGGCGAGCCCGGATGATCTATTGTTAAGCCGTGCCTGTAATGACACGGTGATCGCTCTGATGCAAAGGCACATTTCGGCATTTGAAACCTCAATTAAAGACTCGCGTTTTGATCTTGAAGCACTGGATCGCTACATCGAACAACACCTCGCGAATAAGATCTCCGTCGCTCAGCTTGCGGGCAGCGTGTTCTTGGGAGAAAGCCAGTTCCATATGCTGTTCAAAGAGCAAATGGGCATTACCCCTCACCAGTATGTACTTGGTAAGCGTATCGATCGTTCTCGCCGCTTAATTGAACAAGGTAATCTTAGCCTTGGTCAGGTCGCAGAACTGGCTGGTTTCTCCGGTCAATCCTCTTTTACTCACACCTTTTCACGCCTTCAAGGCATGTCTCCATCCCAATACAAAAAGAAAATTTCTGTTAAATAGTGAAACAAAACGGCATATTATTTTAAAGTTTCATATGTGACGTTGTGTTTGTTTTGTTAATAAAGCGAGTTTTTAGCAAAAAACTCGGAGTTTTTGACAAGTAATCCTTATATACTCTAAATACACTGCAGCCATTGTAGAGATCCCCGGGCTAATTCCGGGTGTGAGATTAAGGAAAACGCATGTTTACAGCTACTGATGTGTTAAAGCCAGAATTCAATGAGCAGTCGCTTACTGATCTATGGTCGCTTATCTCACCATTATATATGGTGGATGAAACCCAATGGCTAGAGCAACTTCTGCCGCTAGCTACCCCTTCTGAGTCAGAAAAGCAGCAAATTTCAGAGAAAACGACCTCATTGATCGAAGCTATCCGTGCGGATAAGACTTCTATCCAGATGATCGATGCACTGTTGCTTGAATACAGCTTAGATACTCAAGAGGGCATCTTGCTGATGTGTCTGGCGGAAGCCTTGATGCGTATTCCTGATTCAGCAACCGCTGATGCATTGATTCGCGACAAACTCAGCGTTGCGGATTGGAAATCTCACCTAAAGAATTCTGATTCAGTGTTTGTTAACGCATCCACTTGGGGCTTAATGCTAACGGGTAAGGTGGTTGGGCTTTCATCTAAAGAGCAGAGTGCAGGTCAAGCGGTTAACCGTTTAGTGAACAAGCTTTCTGAGCCGGTAATTCGTAAAGCGATGCACCAAGCAATGAAGGTGATGGGTCACCAATTCGTTCTTGGCCGCAGCATTGCTGAAGCGCAAAAGAACGGTAAGTCTATGCGTGATAAAGGTTTTACCTACTCATACGACATGCTAGGTGAAGCGGCACTGACCACTGCTGATGCAAACAAATACTTCAAAGATTACCTAATGGCGATTGAAGCCGTAGGTCGAGACACATACGTCTCTTCAAAATCTAGCCCAGCACCGTCTGTTTCTATCAAGCTTTCTGCGCTTCACCCTCGTTATGAAGTGGCGAACGAAGACCGCGTATTGACGGAACTTTGCGACACGCTAGAACAGCTATTGCGCCGTGCAGTCGAGCTTGATGTTGCAATTACGATTGATGCGGAAGAAGCGGATCGCCTAGAGCTTTCTCTTAAATTATTCGAAAAACTGTACCGCACTGATCTAGTAAAAGGTTGGGGTAAATTTGGTCTGGTTATTCAAGCTTACTCAAAGCGTGCACTTCCGGTTCTAGTATGGCTAAACCGCCTAGCGAAAGAGCAGGGTGATTTGATCCCGCTTCGCTTAGTGAAAGGCGCTTACTGGGACAGCGAAATCAAATGGTCGCAACAAGCGGGCTTTACTGATTACCCAGTTTACACACGTAAAGAAGCGACAGACGTAGCTTACCTTGCATGTGCGCGTTACCTATTGAGCCCAAGTGTTCGTGGCAATATCTTCCCGCAGTTTGCGAGCCACAATGCTCATACGGTTTCTGCTATTGCAGTAATGACCGAGCATAAAGACTTTGAATTCCAACGCTTACACGGTATGGGTGACTCACTTTACAACCATGCGATGGAAGCTTACCAACAGTCAGTACGTATCTACGCACCAGTTGGCAGCCACAAAGATCTACTGCCATACCTAGTACGTCGCTTGCTAGAAAACGGTGCAAACAGCTCGTTTGTACACCGTCTAGTTGATGCTCGTTGCCCTGTGGCAGAGCTGACCCAACACCCTGTCGATATGCTTCTTGCATTCGATACGCTGCACAATACTAAGATTCCTCTGCCTCCAGCGGTATTCCCTGAGCGTAAAAACTCATACGGTGTGAACATTGATATTGAAAGCGAAGCGCATCAGTTTGAAGAGCAAGTAAAAGGCTTCTTAAACAACCAATGGACTGCGGGCCCTGTGATCAACGGTGAATCTCTTGCCGAAAGCATGATCAAGGCTGATCAGAATGTTGAGCAAGTGACTGCACCTTATGATCGTCGTATTAATGTCGGTCAGGTGGCTTTCGCTAACCTTGATCATGTTTCCGCAGCGATCACTGGCGCAGATGCAGCATTTGCTGATTGGAACGCAACTTCAGTTGAAACCAAAGCGGCAGCGCTTGATAAGCTGGCTGACCTGATGGAAGACAACCTTGCTGAGCTGGTGGCAATTTGTCATCAAGAAGCAGGTAAGACGATTCACGACAGCGTTGATGAAGTGCGTGAAGCAGTCGACTTCTGTCGTTACTACGCAAAACAAGCGGATAACCTACAAGGTTTCGAACTAAAAGGTTTTGATGGTCAAACACGAATCGCTTCTCGACAAGGTCGTGGTGTGTTCGTTTGTATCAGCCCTTGGAACTTCCCTCTAGCTATCTTCCTTGGCCAAATTACAGCAGCTTTGGTTGCGGGTAACACGGTTGTGGCGAAACCTGCCGAGCAAACAAGCTTAATTGCAGCTCGCGCAGTGGAACTGATGAATGAAGCGGGTTTCCCTGCTGGCACGATTCAGTTATTACCGGGTCGTGGCGCTGAGATCGGCAGTGCACTCACCAGTCATGATGCGATTGCGGGCGTTGCCTTTACGGGTTCAACACCAACAGCACAACGTATCAACGTGTCATTGGCGAGTCGTAACGCTAAGCCTGTTCCGTTTATCGCGGAAACCGGTGGTCAGAATGCGATGATCGTCGACAGTACCGCACTGCCTGAACAGGTAGTCCGTGATGTTATTCGTTCGGCATTCGCTTCAGCAGGTCAACGTTGTTCTGCACTGCGTGTGCTTTACATCCAAGAAGACATCGCAGACCGTGTGATTGCATTGATTCACGGTGCAATGGATGAGCTGAGTGTTGGCATTCCACACCTTCATAAAACCGATGTGGGCCCTGTGATCGACCAAAACGCGAAACAGAAGTTGTTGGCACACTTAGAAAACATGACCAATACCCAGAAGAAGGTGGCTCAACTTTCTCTAGGTACGGATTGTGAACATGGTGACTTTGTTCCACCAAGTGCGTTTGAAATCGATGACATCAGCTGCTTGAAAGAAGAACAGTTTGGCCCTGTGCTGCACATCGTTCGCTTCAAAGCGAGTGAACTGACACAAGTAGTAGACCAAATTAACCAAACTGGTTTTGGCCTAACTATGGGTATCCACAGCCGTAACGAAACAACTTACCGTTGGATCGAGAAACACATTCGTGTGGGTAACTGCTACATCAACCGTGACCAAGTGGGCGCTGTTGTTGGTGTTCAACCATTCGGCGGTCAAGGCTTGTCGGGTACTGGCCCTAAAGCGGGTGGTCCTCACTACCTATACCGCTTTACTGATGTTCATTTTTCTCAATCACAAGACAAGGCATAAGGAGCAATATTATGGTTCATCAAGTGACAGGTTTTTCTGATGCTTTGTTAGCGTGGGAACAATGGAATCTTACCGACTTTGATCATAAGAGTGCTCAGGTACTTTCATTTAAATCAGAGATCGAAAGCCAATCTGCGCCTTTGGCAGCGGTGGCGACTTATCATCTAGAGCAAGCCTCTGCGCTGCTTTCTGAACATCACCTAATGGCGGGTCCAACGGGCGAAACCAACGAGTTGTATGCCGCTGGCCGCGGTGTGGCTTTGGTGATTGTTGATGATTGCGAAGAGAAGCTGCCGGCACTGCAAACTGCAACAGCGATGATTACTGCAGCACTATTGGCAGGTAACAGCGTTCAATTGTGCAGTGATGACGTGCAGTTCAACACCTTAATTGCTGACGCCGCGAAACAAGCGAATCTACCAACTAACTTAGTACAGGTTTCCTCGTATGACGCTGCTCAACAGCTGCTGTCTTGCGATGTGCGAAGTGCAGGTTACGTGGGTAATTCACAAACGGCACAAGCTATCAATTTACAGCTTGCTAAGCGTGACGGTGCAATCGTCGGTTTAGTGGCTGAAACGGATCTGGCGACAATGAATGTTGCTAATGATCCACACCTATCGCTGCGCTTCATTACCGAGCGTACGCGAACTATAAATATAACAGCCGTGGGCGGTAACGCGACCTTGCTCGAACTTGGAAGCGAAGCTCACTAACCTTCAGTAAAATTGGCTCTAAGCACTTTGGGTTTGTCCATTGTTGGTTTTTTCCATTTTTGGATTTAACCCTTAGTGCTTTGGAGCCTGAATACCTAACTCAATGCACTCGCTTGCCTTTACGGTGAGTGTCTTGCATTGAATTAGGCATGGAAGGCTTTCTACAAAATGAGGACTATCAAATGATAGAAAACAGTTTTGCAATAACGACGACGTTCATTGCGTATCTAATTATGATGCTAGCGATCGGTGTTATTGCTTACAAACGTACATCTAACTCAACTGACTACTTCCTAGGTGGTCGTTCGTTAGGCCCATGGCCTGCTGCACTTTCTGCTGGTGCATCAGACATGAGTGGTTGGTTGCTACTTGGCCTGCCTGGTTACGCTTACGCTGCTGGCTTTGAAGCATTCTGGCTTGCTGGTGGCCTACTGGTTGGTACTTGGGCAAACTGGTTGATCAGTGCTAAACGCCTACGTACTTACAGTATTACAACTGAATCACTGACGCTGCCTGAATTCCTATCTCGTCGCTTCAACGATAACTCTAAGCTGATCCAAACAATTTCTGCTTTCTTTATCCTTTTATTCTTCCTTTTCTACACAAGCTCAGGCTTGGTAGCAGGTGGTAAATTGTTTGAAACGGTATTCGGCCTAGATTACACAACGGCGGTAATCATCGGTACCGTATGTGTGGTTTCGTACACCTTGTTTGGTGGTTTCCTAGCGGTATCTTGGACTGACTTGGTTCAAGGCTTACTAATGTCTGCTGCGCTATTGATTGTGCCAATCGCAGCAATGAACGGCGGCCTTGGCCAGCTATCGACTGACCTTCACAACATCAACCCAGAGCTACTCACGCTATGGAATGATGCGAAAGGTGAGCCCCTTTCTGCTATCGCGATCATCTCGCTAGCGGCATGGGGTCTAGGTTACTTCGGTCAGCCACACATCCTTGCTCGTTTCAAAGCAACGCGTAGCAATAAAGACCTAACAACCGCGCGTCGTATCGCAGTGGTATGGACTGCACTGTCTATGATTGGTGCAATGTTGGTTGGTCTTGTTGGTCTAATCTACGTAACTAACTCTGGTGCACCTAAGCTAGACGATGGCGAGAAGATCTTCATGCTTCTTGTGAACGCGATGTTCCACCCAGTAATTGCAGGTATTTTACTGGCGGCAATCCTAGCGGCAATCATGAGTACTGCGGATTCACAACTTCTTGTTTCTTCATCTGCAATGGCAGAAGATTTGTATAAGCAAGTTCTGAAGAAAGACGCTACGTCAGAAGAGATTGTTCGTGTAGGCCGTTTCGCGGTTATCCTAATCTCTCTTATTGCACTTGTACTAGCGATGACGCCAGACAGTTCAGTACTTGGCCTTGTGTCTTACGCATGGGCTGGTTTTGGTGCTGCATTCGGCCCAGCTATCGTATTGAGCCTGTACTGGTCTCGTATGAACCGTAACGGCGCTCTAGCGGGTATCGTGGTTGGTGGTGTGACGATTGTACTTTGGAAACAGTTCACGGGCGGTTGGTTCGATGTGTACGAAATCGTACCGGGAATCATCCTATCGACTCTTTCTATCGTTATCGTGAGTCTAATTACGGGCGAGCCTGAAGACGAAGTTAAGAAGCAACACGCTGAGTTCGAGAAGAACCTCGTTGAGCTAGACTAATTTACATTGTAAAACAGATGTGAATTAGCAAAGAACGTTAGCTAAAAAGAAATTGAAAAATAAAAGCAATAGAGTCACTTCGGTGGCTCTATTTTTTTGCCTATATCTCAATGCTTTGACCTTGTGTTGCGTCTGGTAAGTTGAGTGTATTTAGTATGTTTACCTTGTTGGTGACGCTGGTTAAGTCATACTTCTAAGCTCGGAGCATTTCAGTTCCCACTGCGATACATTACTCTTGCTAAGAGCAGTTGAGCAGTTGAGTAGATGAATAGGAAGTTAATAGTGCCTCAAGTAATCCCGAATATTGGCTTTAACCATGAGAAAACGGCGCAAGCTGAGCTGGAGTTTGTGCCCTTGTCTCGGCTCTATTCAGAAAGCAATATTAACCACGATCCTCAATTGCCACATCGTGTCAGCTTCTTCCTGATTCTGTTTATTGAGCAAGGCTTTGGCACGCACATGGTCGATTTCCAAGAATATCCTTTTAGCCAAGGGAGCGTGTTGTTCATTCAAAGAGAGCAGGTGCACGCCTTTGATTTTAGTAACAAGCCACAAGGCACTGCGGTTTTGTTTACTCAAGCGTTCTTAGACAGCGTTCACGCTAATATGAAGTTGCCAAACTACACGCCTACTCATTTGAACAAGGCGCACTCGGCATTGTTGTCACTTGATGAGTCCCACCAAGAGCGGACGCAAAGTATTATTCAGCAAATTATGACGGAACTGAATCAGCCAGAATCCGATCCCTTGATTGTGATGTACTTGTTCTCAGCACTAGCTCTGATTCTTCATCGCCTGCGACCAGAAGTGAAGCAAGACGCCTTGAGCTTGCAGCAGAACATTAAGTTTGCCCGCTACTTTGAGCTTCTTCAAAACAACTACCTGCGCGTGCGTGATGCAAACTGGTACGCCAATCAAATTAACACCACCTACAAGACGTTGAACCAAGTGTGCAAAGTCGCAACGGGGTTAACTGCTAAGCAGATCATCGATTCTTTTACCGTTTTAGAAATGAAGCGTCAGCTGGTGGTAACCAATATTACGTCTCAGAAAATGGCGTTGGATTTTGGGTTTGAAGACGCCAGTAATTTCGTTAAGTACTTTAAAAATCATACTCAGATGACGCCGAGTGAGTTTCAAAAGAAGTATTCCAAGCCTTCACTCTCTGAATAACTAGTAGGTCGACACGAATCATCTAAGGTTCGATATCTACCATTTTTCTGCCTAAATCCACTCTGCCGTGAGCCTCTTTAGTTGACTAATATAGTTTCCAAGCCAACGAGAGGACTCAATAATGAAAACAATAACCAACGCATTCCCAACAGCAACATTCAAAGCAGCTGAATCTACAGCGACGAAACTCAAATCAACACTACTCACGGCAAGCGTACTCGCGGCCTCTATGATTACCGGCACGGTTGCGGCACAAGAGATATCTATTCAAGAAAAAGCGGTAGCGGTTATTTCGATCATTGAAACGGGCGACGCAAAAGCGGTGAGCTACATTAACCCTGAAAAGTACATTCAACATAACCTAGCGGTAGGTGATGGCTTAGCGGGCTTTGGTGAAGTATTACAAATACTTCCAGAAGGTTCAGCGAAAGCACAAGTGAAGCGCTCATTTCAAGACGGTGATTTCGTAGTAACACACACTGAATACAACTTCTTCGGCCCTAAAGTCGGCTTTGACGTGTTCCGTTTTGAAGAGGGACAGATAGTTGAACATTGGGATAACTTGCAAGAAATTGCCAAGCCAAACGCAAGTGGACGAACTCAATTAGATGGTGCGACTAAAGTCGTAGACCTCGAGAAAACGGATAAAAATAAGCAACTGGTCAGTGGGTTTGTCAAAGACATCCTGATCGGAGGTGATATGGCGAAGATTAATAACTATATCGACCATGAAGACAGTGCTTACTTACAGCACAACCCAGGCGTAGCCGATGGCCTAAGCGGTTTGGGTGAAGCTTTGGGGGCGTTAGCGGAAGCGGGCATGCCAATGGTTTATACCGCTAACCACAAGATTTTGGGCCAAGGTAATTTTGTGTTGTCGATCAGTGAAGGCCAGTTCATGAATAACCACGTCGCTTTTTATGATCTGTTCCGTGTTGATAACGGCAAGATCGTTGAGCACTGGGATACCATCGAAACCATTCCTGCGCGTTCAGAGTGGAAAAATGACAATGGTAAATTTGGCTTTTAAACCTAAGTGAAATTGAAGCAAATATGACTTATTTAAGCGGTACTTTCATCGAGGAAGTGCTGCTTTTTTATTGCTCAATTTGGTGGTTAACATGGGGGAGGTACTGTCGTTATAGGATTTTACAATGTAAATTGAAACGAGTGAACGAGAGAAATTGCATGGAAGAGGTTGGACCTTTCTGGCGTTTGATGTCAAAAAATGAAACAGAAAAATGGCTATTTTTTGAACTTGGCGCTCACTTTTGTGATTAGCTCGGTGAATTGTTGAACTGAATTGGACATGATGTGTCAATTGTCAGTAACCACTAAAGACCTATAGGACAAAGGTATGCCTGATCTCTATTGCAAAGGATGTAAAAAAACAACACTACATAAGTCTATAATGAAACGTTGTGAGTCAGAGCCCGAGACAACTTCTGGCCGTATGATGCAATGGACATCAAAGCTATTTAGTGGAAATCTGTATTACGATATGGAAACTCAGCACTTCTGCCGCACGTGTAACTGCCGTTGCGAAACAGGAAGTACAGTGCCCCAAGTTGGTTTAGCTTAACTTACAGTAAGCGCTCACTAACTTAGATCAAAAAACCTCCGTTTTAGGAGGTTTTTGCGTTTCTATGCGGCTTTGAGTGCTAGCTCAGCATCAATGGCGTCGCCATCAATCTTCACATCCCAACCGTAGTTTGAGTACTCATTTGCTAGTGCCTGAGCAACATCTTTTGATACCGTTACGTGTGTCCATGAACCAATACCGTAAGGTTTATATGCGAGTTCTTGCGTTTTCATAATAGAGTCATCCTTTCTCTTTGATAATTCTATTATTCACTTTGGCCTATATGCTTTCTTTCGTTTCCGGCTCAACTTATTTGTTAATCGGGTCATTTCTATAATAATTTGTTAATAACCAGAGTTTGATTTATAAGGGTTGTTATCTATTTGTATGTATTTATATTTGGTGTGAATATCATCTGTGCATTTAGTTTTTAAATGTGTGAGCGAGGTTTTCTTCGATTGCTCTTGGTATGGAATATACTGAGCGGAATTTAGAATGTTTAAGGAATGTTATGTCTCAGCATCAGCTCGATCGTATCGATAAAGAGATACTAAGAATTCTGCATATGAAAGGGCGTTTACCTGTGGTTGAACTGGCAAAACAGGTCAACCTTACGACGTCACCTTGCTCTGATAGACTCAAGCGATTGGAGAAAGAGGGCTACATCACGGGCTATCATGCTGAGCTTTGTTCAGAAAAGCTGGGACTCGATGTTCAAGTCTTTATCCATATTCGTCTCGATCAGACTAGCTTTTCGATCTTCGACAAATTTGCCCAAGCGGTAGAGATGATGCCTGAGGTGGAAGAGTGCTACTCACTGTCGGGTGACTTTGACACCATGATCAAGGTTCGAGTGAAAGACATGAAGGCGTATCAAGCGTTTATGGCAACGAAGTTGGGCACCTTACCTGGTGTGATTCAGACACGCAGTGAAGTGGTGATTGAAGAGCACAAAAAGGGCTTTGGTGTGAACCCTGAGTTGTTGGCAACTCTAAAATAGTGGCCTGATTTCGCCTTACCAAGGTGATTTAGATATAAAAAATGGAAGCTAATAAGCTTCCATTTTTTGTTGAGCGTCAGATAAAGAGCAATCCGATAAACGTGTTCGGCTTACAGCGTAATGGCCGCAGAGATTAAGCCAATCACACCACCGAAGACACCGCCCCAAACCACAAGCCAGCCAAGGTGTTTCTTGATCATGGTCTGAACCATCTCTTTAACCAGCTTAGGTGTTAGTTCATTCAAGCGCTGATCGATGATCGCCTCAATGTTCTCTTTAATTTCATCCATCATCGCAGGCGATTCTAGCTCGTCTTTGATGGCATTTTTTACAGAGTCACTCTTGCTGATTTCAATCACTGATTCTTGCATCTTCTCAACAAACGGCGCTTTCATTGGCTCTAGTGCTTCTGTGCCACCAAACATTGCCAACATACCGCCAAACTGAGAGTTCTCGATAACATGCACCAGTGAGTCGAATGCAGGGTTAAAGTCGATCTTCTGAATCACAGGCTCTAGATTGAGCGACTTTCCTGTCATCTCGCTGCTTAGGAAGCGATCGATGTTACTTTCTGTAAAGAATTGCTCCATCATCAGTTGCTTGATGGCTGCCTTGAACTCTTCAAAGCGCGCTGGAATAACGCCAGAACCGTATAGGCCGGGTACTTTCTCGAACAACATGTGAATCGCAAGCCAGTTGGTGATGGCACCAGAAAAGGCGAATAGGCCTGCATAAAGCAAGTATTGGTTTGCTGTCGCATAGCCGCCAGCAAGCAGTGCTAACGCAATAACGTTAGTTAAGACACTTTTGTTCATGGTTGATCTCTAGAAAGAATATTGCGCGCATTTTAAGAAAAAAACGCCAAGAAAAAAACAAAAGGATCGATGAAGTTTATTGGACAGGTAACAAAGAGCACCAAATAGCAGGCATAAAAAAGGCTAGCCTCCCCCCGAAGTCTAGCCTTATTCCAGAACGCGCAAGCGAGGCGTCTTTGGTGTTAATGTCATTATATAATTACGACATAACATTCTGCCACGTGTAATTTTACCGCTAATAAACAAATTGGTGTGAATCACGCCGCACTTTTAAAATAGCACAAAAATTAAGCGCTCGTGGCTTGCTCAAGGTCATCGGCAATGAAGCCACCGGTTTGGTGATTCCATAGCTGCGCATAAATACCATTCTGGTTAATCAGCTCTTGGTGCGTGCCTTCTTCTACGATATTGCCGGCATCAAGCACGATCAGGCGATCCATCGCAGCAATGGTCGACAGGCGGTGTGCAATCGCAATAACCGTTTTGCCTTCCATTAGCTCAATCAAGCTCTCTTGAATCGCTGCCTCTACCTCAGAATCGAGTGCAGACGTTGCTTCATCGAGAACAAGTAATGGAGCATTTTTCAGAAGAACACGTGAGATAGCGACACGTTGACGCTGACCACCAGAAAGCTTAACGCCACGTTCACCCACTTGAGCATCGTAACCAACGTTGCCAAACGGGTCGGTTAGCGTTTCGATAAACTCATGCGCGTGCGCTTGTTTAGTCGCCGCGTATACCTCTTCGTCTGATGCCTCTGGTCGACCGTAAAGAATGTTGTCTTTGATCGAACGGTGCAGCAGTGAGGTATCTTGAGTCACCATACCAATGTTGCAGCGCAGAGAATCTTGAGTAACGCTCGAGATCTCTTGGTCATCAATCAGGATGCGGCCACTTTCTACATCGTGGAAACGCAGTAGTAAGTTAACTAGGGTCGATTTACCTGCACCTGAACGGCCAACCAAGCCCACTTTTTCACCCGGTTTGATGTTGAGGTTGAGGTTGTTGATCACCCCCTTATTCTCACCGTAGTTAAAGCTCACGTTGTCGAAGTGGATACCGCCTTGTGGAACGTCCAGAGGCTTCGCGTCTTTCTTGTCTTCGATAGCGATAGGTTTAGACAGGGTTTTAATGCCATCAATCACGGTACCTAGGTTTTCAAACAGGCCACCAATTTCCCACATGATCCATTTCGACATGCCGTTAATACGCAGAGCCAAGCTGACCGCAATCGCAATCGCACCCACGGTGATCGCATTGTCTAACCATAGGTAGATAGAGATACCCGCAATGCTGAACACCAATAAATAGTTAGCGAACTCAACGCAGATGTTGAAGCCAGTAACCAAGCGCATTTGGCGATGAACCGTATCTAAGAAGCCTTCCATGCCTTCTTCTGCGTATTCGGTTTCTCGCTTGCTGTGTGAGAACAGTTTCACGGTTGCGATGTTGGTGTAGCTATCAACAATACGACCTGTCATCAGTGAACGAGCATCCGCTTGCTCTGAAGACACGTCTTTTAGCTTTGGCACGAAGTGCAGTTGAATGCCGATGTAAACGAATAGCCAAATCAGCATCGGAGCCATCAAGCGCCAATCTGATTCAGCAAGCATGAACAGCATCGCCGTGAAGTAAACCGTTACGTAGACAAACACATCGACCATTTTGGTCACGGTTTCACGCACCGCGAGCGAGGTTTGCATCACTTTAGTCGCGACACGTCCGGCGAAGTCATCTTGATAGAAGGACAGGCTTTGCTTCAAAAGGTAGCGGTGCGCTAACCAACGAATCGACATTGGGTAGTTGCCCAGCAAAGTTTGGTGAAGCAATAGCGAGTAAACACTGATCAAGATTGGCATCACAACCAACAGCAGAATACCGAGCCCCATCAATGTCGATTCGTTGTCTGCTAAGAAAGTGTCTGGGTTGCTTGTTGATAGCCAGTCGACCAACTGCCCCATGTAACCGAACAGCGCGACTTCGATGATCGCGATGGTCATGCTCATCAACCCGAGCAAGATCAACGGTTTTTCGAAACCTCGAGTGTAATGGCGGCAGAATGCCAGTATGCCAGTAGGAGGTTGTATCGGCTCTCCCTTTGGAAAGGCTTCAGTAAAGCCTTCAAATTTCTTGTACATAGATTTCCCTTTATAAACTAGTGCATCTATAAGCGACTGCATCGTTGGTGCAGCTTTGTTTTTATGGTCTTGATTTGAAATTTAACTGTCTTAGTTTGAAATTATATAAGCGCCCATGGGTTCTTATCAGTATTAAGTCATTCGATGGATTTTGTTCTAGCGCCTATTTAGGCACTTGGCTTTAAAACACTAAAACTTTGTCTAAGCGATGCAGGAAAGGTCCAAAGAGTGTCTTTCATGACGCTTATTTTAGATTGAATTAGACAGGAAAAGTTAAGCTTATTTCAAACGTAATTGATTGTTATGCAACGGTGATAATCCTAACGTTAAATGGATTAAATTGTAATCAAAACTCGTGATAGGCGAGAAAATGGAATCAGAATATTTATCCATAAAGTGACTTAACGAATATGCATACAGTTGGTTCTTTCTGATGTGCTGTTATCTTGCAGTAAAAATTACCGATTAATCTAAGATCTGCAGTAATTGTTTGGGATAAATATTCAAATCATTATTCTTTTCAGTGAATCTTGTCGTAACAAGTTGTTTACAATTCTGAAGTAAATAAAAGATAGGGACGGTCGAAATGTTAAACCTACACAAAAAATCACTTCATATTACTAATGTTCAAAACGCCAATTGCGTTGTTATGGTGCCGCCAAAAGAGTTTAAATTTAACGAAGAAACAGCACGTGATAACGAATTTCAGCACAGAGTGAATCTGACCGAAGCTGAGGTGAAGGTAGAAACGATGGCTGAATTTAAGGCCATGGTCGCTTCGTTGCGTAAAGAAGGTGTGCAAGTTGTAGAGTTTGATTACCCAGAATTGGGCGTTGAAACGCCGGATGCTGTTTTCCCAAACAACTGGTTCAGTACCTGCAGTGATGGAAGCTTATTCACGTTCCCTATGGCGTGTGAAAACCGTCAAAACGAAGTTAAGCCAAATGCTCTTATTGAAGCGTTAGAAGCGTCGGGTCGTATTGTTAACCACAGCGAGTCTCTAGAGTCTTACATCGCGCAAGGCTCTTATCTAGAGAGCACGGGCGTGATGGTTATCGACCATATCAACAAGACCATCTACGCTGCGCTTTCTCAGCGTTGTGACCGCGAAGTATTGGAAGATTACGCAAAGCGCATTGGCTATTCTCGCGTGGTCTCGTTCCAAACGGCATTACCGTCTGGCCAACCGATTTACCATACCAATGTGATGATGGCGATTGGTGATAACTTCTGCGTGATCTGTGATGAAGTGATCCCAGAGTTTGAGCGCCGTTTTGTGGTGAAGTCGCTTGCTAAAGATAAGCAGGTTATCTCTATCTCAATTGATCAGATGAACCGATTCTGCGGCAACATTCTGCAACTGGAGACGGTGAATGGCGACAAGGTGATCGCGATGTCTCAATCGGCTTACGATGCGTTTTCTCCAGCCCAGTTAGCTCAGCTTTCGACACATGGCAAGCTGCTGCCATTTAACGTGAAAACGATTGAAGACATTGGTGGTGGTTCGGTGCGATGCATGTTGGGTGAGGTGTTCCTACCAACGCGAGTAAATCGTCTTTAACAAGCACTCACTTTAGCAATGAATCTTTGAATACCACTCTTATCGCAGAGTGGTATTTTTGTTTTTATCTATCACAAATAAGAGAACAAGAGCTCGATACAGGAGTCAACGCTCAACAGCTAACGGAAAAAGCTATGAAGCGTCCTTGAAAGCTCTGTGTTCGATGAACTGAACCGACAGTGTCACGACTTCCTTGGAGTAGACAAGCGCTGTGTGGTTGAGTTTGAGGGCGTAAGTATCCGTTGCTCCTCTCAGGTTGGCGTCTTCGAGTGTGACTGTGCCATCGCCAGGGTTTCTTCCCAGAACAATACGTCCGACTCCGGCGTCGTAGGTACCCGTAATGACGCCAATCGGCACATCAATATCGTAGTCACCCAAGCCATCGCTTAAGATCATTTTGCTCGAACCAAATATAAATCCAAGCCCATGATTAGACAGTGTTTTGGCGATGGTTGCCCCATTGTGCGGCGTACCTGCCGTAATAATGCAGGTGTCGGCAAAATTGGGCTGATAAAACTTAAAGTAGTGACGAATGAGTAAGCCACCGAGTGAGTGACCAAAGAAATAGACCTCATCGTACTCATTAAAGCGAGCATTTACGAAGCGATTGAGGCGTTTGGCTGCAGAAGGGAAACGCAGCGAGTTGTAGGCAAACTTGTGCGTTGTAAAGCCGCGTTTTTTGAAGTTTCTATCTAGATATTGCATGATCAACGCAGGCATATATAGACCATGAATTAAAACTATATGTTTGTTTTTATTATTCATTTTTGTCCTCCGTCTGATGATGTCCCCAGTATATTTAGTCGCAAATCTAAACTCAATAAAACTTGCGACTAATGGGACACAAAAGACAGAGAGTCCTTGATCGATAAAGGTTGGGTTAGTCCGATCTCACTCCACCATAAACATCTATGGTTAAACCGCCTTGTTTGGCGTAAGTATTGGGTGTTAGACCGATGGTTTTCTTTAGGTAACGAATCAGGTGCGGTTGGTCGCTAAACCCAAATTGAAAGGCGACGTCCATCCAGTCGATGTCATCCAAATTTCGCTTATACAAGTATTCCAACATCGCTTCGAGTTTGTTCATCGATTGGCACTGTTTTAATGTCAGCCCTGTTACCTTGTTGAAGCTTCTTTCCAATGTTCTTTGCGAGCAAAACAGCTTGTGTCCAAGCTCTGCAATCGGTGTCGAACCAAGCACACCCAACACCTTGCGTGTGAGTTCGCTGTGCCTATCCGTTTTAGCTGTCGATAGCCAAGGAAGCAGCAAATCATCTAACTGCTGACAGCAGGCCTCAACATCGGTTTGAGCAAGCTTGATCAGCGACATTGCTTCGGCATTAGGATTATCTAACAAACTCGCGAGATCGATAGGGTTAACAGTGTCTAGGCTGGGGTGCGGACAGTCTGGAATATCTAACGTGTACAAGGCTCCGACATGGAATTTAATACCTAGGTGAACAAAGGGCTTTGAGTGATCCAATTCGATGGCTTTATGGTGTGGTAACAGCAGATGGCAGCCAACGCCTTGATCGACCTGTTGCTCAATCGTGTAGTGATATGCCTGCTCGCTTGGCGATAAGATCAGGTGTGCCGATGGATCGGGATTGAGTATCGGAAATTGATGAGTTTGAGCGTCGGGCGTCTTTTCAATCAGCCAGTAGCAATCAATGAACTGAGCAACTTCAAGAGATTTTGGAGACTGTAACCAATTGATCATTAGACCTTCTATTCGAAATGACTGCCATCCACAACTATATGTGTATATCGCTGCAGGTGACAGTTTTTATCAGTATCTATTATCAGAACTGAACTTTCAGCTTAGTTCTGAAATTTAGTCAAAATCAAACTGTAAGATACGATGTTTTGAAGACAATCCAGCGCGAGTGATGGCCTTTTGTGCTCCAATGTTGCTGCTTTCCGTAGAACACATAGCTTCTAACCCTTGGCTGTTAGCGAGCTGCTTTAGAAAGTTAAGAACACGCGTTGCTAAGCCTTTACCGCGTTCTTTTGGAGCGACAATCATGCCTAAGTCAGCATACTGCGTTTGATGCTCATCGAACTTACGGCACTCTCCTGTCGCTAGAACACGGTTATTTTCCCAGTAGCCCCATAGCTCTTGGCGAGCAATTAAGTTGCTGTAGTAACCGGTCAGCCATTCTTTGGGAGCGCCAATCGCTGATGAAGCAAATTCGACTAGTTGCTCGAGTTGCTCTTGCGTCGCGAGAGTCATCTCGATGTTTTCAATGCTGTTTTCGACGGCTGTTGGACGCTGGCGAAACATCAGTGCGTTGACTTTGAAGGACTCAGTATTGTCCAAGCATAGTGATAAGTATTGAGGCTCTGCGGTGCTCACGAATGCGCCTTGTACTTCACCAATCACTGAGCTGTTGTTTTCTACGATTAAGGTAAACAAGTCTGCAATATTGGTGTTGGCGGTTGGTGCTAGATAGAATTGAAGTAAGTAGCCTTCACCATTCAATACGCAATAACCGACAAGTTTGTCGCCTTCGTAAAAGCTGTAATGGTCAGACATAGGTACAAAGCCGAAGTGCCACATGCCATCAAGTGGTGCTGTTGACTCAGCAAAGTAAGCCGTTTTAAGTTCGCTCAAGTCGCTAAGTGATGTGATTTTTTTGATGTCTAACATCGCGTTAATTCCTGTTGTTTCAATAGCTGCAAGTGTAGGCGACTGCTTTAAGAAGGTATTGAATAAAAACGACAGTTTTATGTGTTTCACTAGTGGAGTAGCGGCCTAATCGTTTGGATCAGACCATGATTTAGGAATGTTGAAGTGGGGCAAATTGGTGGGTTTGTTTCTTTCGCCTTTGCGCCATGCTTTTAGCTGATTCACATAAGTTAGGATGTGCGCTATCGCGACAAAGAGTTGGTTTGGAACCATTTGGTCGATTTGAGTGGTGTTGTAAATCGCCCTGGCAAGTGCAGGGCTCTCGACGACTTCAACCTCGTTTTTAGTCGCAAGCTCTCTAATGTAAAGTGCCACATCATCTTGCCCCTTCGCGACAACAAACGGTGCCTCTGCTTGGCTTAAATCATAAATTAGGGCAATGGCGTAACGGGTCGGGTTGGTTAACACAACGCTCGCTTTAGGCACGCGCTCATTGGCACTTCTCTTGGCATTTTGAGTCTGTATCTGACGGATTCGAGCTTTAACCTCGGGCCTACCTTCTTGGTCTTTGTGCTCATCTTTGACCTCTTGCTTGGTCATTTTCATCTGTTTTGTAAATTCATGCCGCTGATAAGGGAAATCAAATAAGCCAAACAGTAAGACGATTAAAAGAAGGTAGCCTAAGTACTCAATGGTAATGGTTGCTACGGAAAGTACGACGGTATCAAAGTGGGCACTGACTAGGTTTGTGATCACCGAGATGTAGCTCGATATTACCCAATACAGTAGGGTAAAGAACAGAGAGACCTTAATGATGTTCTTAAACAGTTCGACGATCGATTGAGAGGAAAATATGCGTTTCAGTCCTTTGAGTGGGCTTATCTTTTCCCACTTGGGGATCAATAAAGATGGGCTGAATATCCACCCACCAAGTAGCGTTGAGCCGACGATCGCGGCGATCATTTGATAAATCAGTAGCGGGAAAAATAGCGTGATCATCGAAAAAAGCGCGGTGCCTACTAACTCAACGATAGCCATTGGCTGGCTGACTGTTTGGCTATCAAACTGAAAGCTCACAAGAAACAGTTCAATGAAGGTCTGTTTAATCATGTCTACATTCAACACATAGTAAGCAACGACGCTGACAAGGGTTATTGAAGAAACGAACTCTTTAGCGCGCGGTACTTGCCCTTCTCGCCTAGCTTTGGCGAGCTTATGTTGACTGGGTTGCTCGCTCTTATCTCCGGAGTCTTGATGATCAGACATTAGGCAGCCTCAACATATAGTGCAGATGCTGGTTCAACTCTAATACCAGATCAAAATAGTGATCGCCGATACCGGTTAGGGAGGCCATTAATGCGAATAAGCCAAGTAGCATGGTCATTGGAAAACCAAGTGCAAAGACATTAAGAGACGGTGCCGCTTTGTTCATTAGACCAAACGTGATGTTGCTCAATAGCATCACGACAATAGCAGGCACCGCAACCAGCAGGCCGGTCGCAAACATCCAAGAGACCATTTTCAAGACGTATTCAATGCTGTTGAAAGGGAAGGCTGAATTGAGAGGCCAATATTCAAAGCTTTCTTTAAACACAAGCAGCATCACTAGGTGTCCATCTAAAGAGAGGAAAAGCAGCATAGAGGTGATGAACATGATTCTGCCAATGATGGCGATACTAACGCCGTTGGCAGGGTCAT
Organism: Vibrio sp. 1CM23M; assembly: GCF_023161755.1. Classification (NCBI taxonomy): domain Bacteria; kingdom Pseudomonadati; phylum Pseudomonadota; class Gammaproteobacteria; order Vibrionales; family Vibrionaceae; genus Vibrio; species Vibrio sp. 1CM23M. The sequence goes on along the minus strand of NZ_JALNTR010000001.1, from coordinate 849,870 downwards.
TCATTATTGCCATGGCTAACCCCATTTGCATGGAAATCGCTTGCCCCGCAATTGAAAAAATCGTGAAAAATATCATCACCGCAAAGCCAATTAAAAACCCAAATATGAGCTGGTAAAAAGAGAACAGTAGAGTGTCGATGCTGAAAGGGTTAAATGGAGGAACCTCCTTCACTAAGGGAGCGAGAAGCAAAGAAAAAATAAAAGCAAACAGCAACTTAACTCTTACCGGTATCGCGTTATCACCAAAAAATGGTGCGATAAGAAAAAGCCCAGTAAATCGGACAAATGGCCACCAGAGTATCCCTAGCCATTGGGTGATATCAGTAAAGGTTATTTGCATTAGGGCTAGCCAACCTTGCTTGGTATCGTATTGAAGATAAACAAGAATAGGTCGTTGATCTCTTGTAATAACCAATGGCCTGAAAGAATGATGCATAACAGAGTTACTAATAGCCTAGGAAGGAAGCTAAGGGTTTGTTCATTGACTTGAGTTACCGCTTGGAAAATTGCGACGACCAAACCCACGACAAGGCTAGGCACAATAAGAACCGACACCATAAGAATGATCAGCCAGATTGCTTGGCTTACCAGGGTGACGGCTTCTTCCGGACTCATCCACTTATCCAAAAACTGTTGGCTAAACTCCCCATGAGTAAGCCCCAGCCATCGACGATGACAAATACCAGCAGTTTAAAAGGCAGAGAGACAATCAAGGGCGACAACATCATCATCCCCATCGACATCAGAACAGATGCCACCACTAAATCGATGACAAGAAAGGGCAAAAACAACATAAAGCCAATTTGAAAGGCGGCCTTTAGCTCGCTCAGTAGATAAGCCGGCAGTAATACTAAGAAGGGAATATCCTGATCGGACTCTATGGAGGTTTCGCCTGCTATTTTGGAGACTTGTTCGAGTGCCTTACGTTGCGTTTGGTCCAGCATGTATCGACGCAGCGGCTTTTCTGCTGTGGCTAACGCTTCCATCAAGGACACTTCATCGTTCGAGTATGGAATGTAAGCGGTATCGTAAATCTTGGTCCAGACTGGCCTCATGATCAGCAAAGTAAAAATGAGTGCAATCCCCACAAGCACCTGATTTGGTGGCGTTTGTTGCAGACCGAGCGCTTGCCTTAAAATGGCCAAGACAATGACGATTCGCGTGAAGCTGGTGCACATGATCACGAAAGCTGGAACGAAGCTCAGTAATGTCATCAGGATTAGAATCTGCAATTTAATGCTGTATTCAGTGCCGTCAGATGTGGTTGTTTCACTGAGAATCGTCAGCCCTTCTGCGTGCGATGTACTCGCGAATAACGCAAAAGCTAGCGTGAAGAATATTCGTTTCGGCATCGTACTCTTTGCGTTATTCAAAGGAGCTACTTACTTGGTTTCTTGATGATGCTCAGTAACCTAACGCCATACTGACCATTCTTGGATACTATCTCCCCTGTGCCAAACGCGGTGCCATTGATCTTGATATCGACGGGGTCGCCTTCATGTTTTTCCAGCATCACGACACTGCCTGCTTTTAAGTTCAGTAGCTCATCTAATATCAATGTCTTACGTGCAACCTCAACGGTGATGTCGACAGGGATACTTTTTAGCAGAGAGATGTTACTCATATGCTCTTTGTCGTCTCCCAAGTCCAAGTCGTCGGTAAGATCATCCAAATCTAAGTCATCAAGATCTGGTAATTCATCATGAAGGTTTAAGTCGCTCATTGAGCTGTCAATGTTGTGTGTCTCTTTGTCGTTAGCCATCGATTTCGACTCCCAGTTCAGAGTTTATGGATTGAAGTTTGCCAAAAAAAGTAGGGTGTCCGTTGACCTTGACCGTGAGGTTTTTGCACAAGGTCATGGGCATAAAATCCCCGGGTTTTAGCTGAGAAAGCTCATGGAGTGTGCACTGCCGGTGAAGCATGACGCACCCTAGCTCAACGGGCTGATAGCGTAAGTTGTCGAGTATCTCTTCCCGATCAAAGGTTTCGTTACTTTCCATCATGTCGCGCAGCTTTTTCACGTATTTGTTGTCGATCATGAAGGTCAGATCGAGCTGTTGGTCGTCGAACTCAAACGTAATGGTGACACCAATGTCAGAGGGCTGATGGTCGGTGTGCTCAATGGCATAGTGATTGGCATCGGCAGTCAGCGCGTTGGTTATCGCCATGGCGAATTTTTGAAAAAGCCTTAGGTGGGTTTGGGTTAGCGCAATGTCGTTATTGCTACGCTTTGATTTCTTGAGTGGTAACGGGTTGTTGAGGTGCTTGTGTAGCAGAATATCGGCAGCTTGTGGCGCAATAAAGAAAAAAACATGCCCAAATTCCTCAATATGAAGAACGGTTTTGATGCTATTTGCTGGAGGTCGACGAGCTTCTGAAAACGTCGCTTTTACGTGACGGCCCGCAAAGTTAAACTTAAAAATATCAATAATTTCTGTAGAGAAATGGCTTGAGTGCCTTAACAGAAACTTACGCATTTTTATGCTCGGATTTCCGAATTCAGTCAATGATAACTTCTTCATGTCAAGTACCAATTGTTGATTTTTGCGGTCATTCTCAAATTTGACACGCTAATTAATCCTAACTATAGGTTAAAGCAATCTCATTTCAACTTCGGTTGTGAGAGAAAATATAAAAAGTTAAAGGCCTACTTCTTAAAAGGATTAAGGCCAAACAACGACGAGGCTAGGGCAATGATTCACTTAGACGATGCGCTTGGGGTACACCCAAAAATGGTGCAGTTTCGTTTGGACAGAGCAGCAGTATTGAGCTCCAATATTGCTAACGTGGACACGCCTAATTACAAAGCGATGGATCTAAGATTCGAGGCGGTACTCAGTGGTATTGGTCACTCAAAAGACTGGTACATAGGTACGACGGCTCAATATCGGATTCCTGTGCAAAGAACACGAGATGGCAACACTGTTGAGCTAGAAAATGAGCAAGCTAGGTTCGCGAAAAATGTGATGGATTATCATCAGAGCCTTGCGTTTTTGCAGTCTAAGATCAACGGGATAAAGTCTGCCATCAAGGGACAATAAGTGAATTAGGTAGGGACATCATGGCTTTCTTAGGTATCTACGAGACGGCAGGCTCAGCGATGAGTGCGCAGACCGTCAGGCTTAATACTATCTCCAGTAATTTGGCGAATGCCGATTCCGTATCTGGTGACCCATCACAAGTCTATAAACCGCTAAAACCGATTTTCTCAGCGGTCTATAACCATTTCAATGCACAGCAAACTCAACTGCAAGGTGTGGTGCCGATTCGTATTGCCGATGTTGTGGAAGTCTCCTCAATGATGGAAGGGCGTTACGAGCCCAACAATCCTCTCTCCAATGACGAAGGGTATGTTTATTACTCTGGCATTAATGTCGTTAACGAAATGGCTGACATGATATCGGCTACTCGTAGTTTTGAAGCCAGCGTAGAAGTGCTCGGCAACGTAAAGTCGATGCAACAATCACTGATGGGGCTTTGGCGTAGTTAATGTAACTGCTGCCAATGACGCCAGAGGAATTACACCATGACGACGATATCCGGTGCGGCGCAGGTCAATAATATTGAGTCTGCGTCAACGATCACCCCTCAAGATAATCCGAATAGCGCGAGTGCATTAAAGAATGAGTTCATTACTTTAATGGTGGCTCAGATTGAAAATCAAGATCCACTCAACCCAACTGACGGCACGGAATATGTCGCACAGTTGGCGCAGTTCTCTCAGGTTGAAAGTACAGAAAACCTTGTTCAGCTGACGCAAAACAACTCGACAATGCTCGATAACTTACAAGTGCTTAGCACCGCCGCGCTGATTGATAAAACAGTGACGGTAAAAAGTGAACGCTTGTCTGCATCGGGTGTTGATCAGCATGCGGGATACGTTGAGTTACAGGCGCCATCGAATACCGTGATACTGGAGTTAGTTGACTCACTTGGCAACGTTAAGTCGATGAACCTTGGTCCGAACAGTGCAGGGCGAGTGGATTACACATTGGATGCGCAAGCCATGGGGCTGACGGGTGAGTACCAAATGCGTATCAAATTGGACAGTGGACAAGATTATCAGCCATCGATTTATCAGTATGGCCAAGTGGAACATGTGACGACACCTTTAATCGGTGGTACCAGTCACTTGCAGGTAAAGGGAGTTGGCATGGTGGCGTTTTATGACGTTGCTGCCTTCTCAAATGAGTAAAGTTTGAAATAGGTTAAAAGATTTTCGCTATATTTTTTCGGCTTTTGCCGGTTTTAGTTTGTTTTTTAAAGTAAGTAAGATGGCGGCTGTCGTTCTTCGCTAGCTAAGTAAACATGCGGAGATAGCCTCTTTAGCGTGAAGAGGAAGACATTATGAGTTTTAGTATTGCACTGAGCGGGCTTAATGCCTCGAACTCAGAGCTGAACACCATTTCGAATAATATTGCTAATGTTTCTACGACAGGTTTTAAAGAGTCGAGAACCGAGTTTGCTTCCGTTTATAGCGGTAGTGAAGCTGGTGGCGTTGAAGTGGTTGGGGTTTCGCAAAACTTTGAGAAAAGTGGAACGGTTACAGGTACAGGGCGATCTCTGGATATGGCATTGAGTGGTAATGGCTTCTTTGTGCTTGAAGACAGTAAAGGGCAAACCCTCTATACCCGTTCTGGTATTTTCAACATGAACGCCGATGGCGTGATCACAGCAAATAGTGGTGCGGCTCTGCAAGGTTACTCGGTTGATGGCAATAATAACCTGCTGTTGGGGTCGGTAGGCACCGTGCAGATCAGTACTGCATCCTTGCAGGCTAGGGAAACAGATGCCATTGAGTTTGTTGCCAATTTAGATGCCAGAGAGCAAGTTCCCGCCACCGCATTTGATTACGGTGATTCATCCACCTACAACCATTCCTATACCACTCCAGTTTATGACTCTCTAGGTAACCCACATACGGTGAGTCAGTACTTTGTAAAAGGTGCATCCAATGATTGGGATGTCCATGTTTTGGTTGATGGTAAAGCGATTGATGGCGCTGATGCCTTGATACCTGTCGCGTCACCAACTGCAACAGACACAGCAAATTTTACTTTTAATGCCGATGGCACCATTTCGTCAGGGGGAAATTATTCAGTCAGTTTTGACCCTGCGAATGGGGCGAACAGTGTTACGGTTAATATTGACCTTGCTGCGGTCACTCAATTTGGTAGTGACTTCGTTGTCTCCAAAAATAGCCCGAATGGTTATACCTCTGGTGACTATGCCAGTGTTCGTATGGAAAACGATGGCCGTATATTTGCGACCTACACCAACGGCCAATCTCAATTGCAAGGTCAGGTGGTGCTTGCCGACTTTGCTTCTCCTCAAAACATGATCAAAACCAGTGATACCGCTTGGTTGCAAAGTTTCAGTTCCGGTACGCCAGTTCTTGGTACCGCGGGCAGTGGGGTATTCGGTGATTTGACTTCTGGTGCACTCGAAGGTTCTAACGTCGATCTGACGTCTGAATTGGTGGCCTTGATGACGGCTCAACGTAACTATCAAGCCAATACCAAGTCGATATCGACATCGGATCAATTGACGCAAGCCTTGTTCAACGTGGTGTAGCGCTATGAATCCTATTCTATTCAGTGCAGCGAAAGGTGCAGAGCGAACCATGCTCGCTCAGCACGTTCGCGCAAATAATTTGTCCCATGCGGATACCGTAGGTTTTAAAGCCTTAATGGAGCACTCAACACCGATGCGCCTTGAGGGCTCAGGCTTTCTGACTTCCGTCACGTCTAGAACCAACTCATCGATTAATAACTTTGCTCAGGGTGAAGATATACGTACAGAGCGACCATTGGATATTGCGATCAATGGTGATGGTTTTATTACGCTCGAAGGGCTAGAAGATGAACCTGCTCAGCTCTTTACCCGGGCGGGTAATTTTCGATTGGATGGTAATGGGCAACTCTATCTTGGTGAGCGTCGGGTGATGTCGACAGAAGGTCCAATGGTGTTACCAGATTTTGAGTTTGTGTCGGTGAGCTCGAATGGGTTGGTGTCTATTACCCCAATTGGTGGTGAGGCGTCGCTAGAGGTTGGCGCCCTCAAGCTGGTTAAGCCTGAGAATGAGCAAATGACCATGCATGCCAGTGGTCATTTTGTTCCGAAAGGTGGGCAAGCATTGGCTGAAGATTTTACCGTTCAGGTTCGTTCAGGTTATTTAGAAGCGAGTAATGTCTCCAGTTTAGAAGAGCTGGTCAGCATTATGTCGCTTACTAGACAATACGAAATGCAAATTGAAGTGATGGCATCTGCAGATGAAATCGCTCAGATAGGCAATAAGCTTCTCAAAGCTTAAGGAAGGGAATTATGCACAGTGCCTTATGGATATCCAAAACAGGGATGGCCGCACAAGATGCAAAAATGACGGCTATTTCGAACAACCTTGCCAATATCAATACGGTGGGTTTCAAGCGTGACCGCGTGGTGTTCGAAGATCTTTTTTATAGCGTCGATAAACAAGCGGGTACCGAAACCACAGAGCTCAATGAACATCCAACAGGTATTCAGCTTGGTAATGGTGTTCGAGTGGTCGGCACCGAGAAAGTGTTTACCCAAGGGAATATTCAGAATACGAATCAACAGTTTGATTTAGCTATTTTGGGGGATGGTTTTTTCCAGATAGAGAACTCAGAAGGAGAACTGCTTTATACCCGAAATGGGCAATTTCAAACTAACTCTGATGGGCAGCTAGTCAACACGCAAGGCTATCCTTTGATTCCTGAAGTTGTCATTCCTCCAGAAGCGACCCTAGTCAGCATTACTGCTGATGGTGTGGTCAGCGCCACGATACCGGGCCAAGTTAACCCTGAAGACCTAGGGCAAATTACCATCGTTAAATTCATGAATCCTGCGGGGCTTTCTGCTCAAGGGGGAAACCTATTTATTGAAACTGAAGGTTCAGGTGAAGCGGTCGAGCTCGTCGCCGGAACAGAAGGTTCAGGCCAATTAAAACAAGGAGCACTTGAAGGGTCGAACGTACAGGTGGTGGAAGAGATGGTCGATATGATCGCCACCCAACGCGCTTATGAGATGAGCGCCAAGATGGTCAGCGCAGCCGATGAGATGCTGCAGTACATCGCGCAACAATCATAGCTTTCGCTTTAACGAGCGAATAGCGATGGTCGTTAGGGAGTTCTGACATGGAAAAGTCAATCAAACCAGGGTTGGGTAAGGCGCATGCAATCTGTGTGATTTATTACCTAACCGTAGTTACCTTGCTGGTGGTGATGGTTGCCGGCTGTGCTGGTCGTCAAGACGATTTTATTCCACCATCGCCGAATGATGAAGCGTATGCACCGCCAGAGCTGGACTATCAAGTGACAAGAGTCAGCAAAGGCAGCCTTTATACGGGCACCACCTCGATGACCCTGTTTCAAGATCGAAGAGCGTACCGTGTGGGCGATATTTTAACGGTGTTGTTGGATGAAAAGACAGAGTCAGATAAGAGTGCCTCAACTCAATATGGCAAAGATTCCAGTGCCAACATTACCGCGCCCACATTGGGCAACAAGACGTTTGATGACGTGAGTGCTTCCGTTGATGCCACCCGTGATTTTGATGGTGCTGCTGCCTCAAAGCAAGGCAACAGCTTATCAGGCTCTATTACTGTCACCGTTTACAACGTCTTGCCCAATGGTGTGCTTAGGGTAAGAGGTGAAAAGTGGCTCAAGCTGAACCAAGGGGACGAATATATTCGTCTGACCGGCAATGTCAGGGTCGATGATATTCAGGCAGACAATACCCTCTCCTCCCAGCGAATCGCTGATGCAAGAATCACTTATGCTGGCCGCGGCTCGTTTGCTGATACCAATACTGCAGGTTGGTTGACCCAGTTCTTCAATTCGCCATGGATGCCATTCTAATGAAATCCCAAATTCGCTTCTACTTAACCTCGTTGGCGTTGCCTTGGTGCTTGCTCTGTTTTACTTCGGTGGTCGATGCAGCGCGGCCGATTGCTGAAGTCGCAGAGGTGTATGGAGACAGACAAAACCAACTTATTGGCTATGGATTAGTTGTCGGCTTGGACGGGTCTGGTGATAAATCGCAAGTGAAGTTCACGCAACAATCAGTGGTTAACATGATCAAACAATTTGGGGTGCAACTGGATGATTCCACCAACCCTAAACTGAAAAATGTCGCCGCCGTTAGTGTCACAGCCATGGTGGAGCCTCACCAAGGAGCAGGTCAAACCCTGACGGTGACGGTGTCTTCATTGGGGGACGCGAAAAGCTTGCGCGGCGGCACCTTATTGCTAACTCCATTACGAGGTATCGATGGCGAAGTTTACGCAATAGCACAAGGCAGCCTAGTTGTTGGTGGCTTCAATGCTACCGGTGAAAACGGAACCAGCATTACAAGAAACACACCGACCGTCGGGCGTATTCCCAATGGTGCGACCTTGGAGCGTGAGGTCTCGACCGGTACTGATTTAGAGCCAACGATACGCTTGCAACTCAAACAACCGAATTACGAAACCGCGCTCAATGTTTCCAAAGCCATTAATAAGATGTTCGGCGGGCAGGTAGCCAAAGCGCTCAATAAAGGTCAGATCCAAGTCTCTGCCCCGATTGATAGCGAAGACCGAGTGATGTTTGTTGCCATGATTCAAGAGCTTGAGGTTGAAGAGGGGCGACGACTGCCTAAGGTCGTGTTCAACTCTCGCACCGGAACTGTGGTGATCAGCCAGAACGTGACGGTGTCTGAAGCTGCGGTCAGTCAAGGCGGGATTACCGTGACGATATTGGAATCTCAATCCGTTTCTCAGCCTGGTGGTGCTTTCAATACTGCTGGAGAAACCGCGATTATTCAGAACTCTCAAGTGAGTGTTGATGAGGAAGATGGGACCACTATGGTTTGGCCGAAAGGGACTAATCTGCAAGAGATCGTTGATGCGATTAACAACATTGGTGCGACACCAGAAGCGCTTATGCAAATATTGCAGGCACTCGATGAGATAGGTGCCATTAACGGTGATTTGGTGGTGATCTAATGACGAATCTAACGGCTTTGACTCACGTGGCGCTTGAACCGATATCGAGTAACCAAGCGGCGCCAATACTGGACAACCCCAAAATGGCAGTGTCGGTTAAACATGCTGATCATCCGCTGCCATTTGCAAGATTAATGATGAATAGAGCGCCTGAAACGGTGCACATGGCGAAAGCCAGTGCAGGTTCAAGCCAAGCTATGACCAACTTTTACTTAGACAACAACGCGCTTGCTAAATTGAAGCATGACAATTCTGCCTCAGGATTATTAGCGGCTTCACAGCAGTTTGAGGCGTTGTTTTTACAACAAATGCTGACCCGAATGCGCTCTGCCAGCCAAGCGCTTAGTGACAAAGATAATCCGTTGTCGATGAAATCAGACGATATGTTTCAGGGCATGCTAGATGCTCAGCTTGCACAACGAATCAGTCGTCAATCGTCGTTTGGATTAGCCGAGATGATTTTTAAACAGTTGTCATCACAAGTTATCGGCCGACCTTTTGATAAGGAGAATCAGTAATGGGAATGACCAACATCGGATTAAGTGGTGCGCTCGCCAACCGTGTAGCTCTCAATACAACGGCGCAAAATACCGCTAATGTGAATACCCCTGGGTATAGCCGTCAAATCGTGACGATGGAAGCCAGTTTATCTGGCAATGCCGTGAATGGTATTAACTTAGGCTCCGGCGTTGAGGTTAGCGATATCCTGCGGATTGCCGATCAATCGTCTATTAATCGACTAAGAGAAGCGACGGAATCTGCCCAATATAGCCAAAGCTATTTTAATGGTTTGTCCAATTTGGAGAACTTGTTAGGAGCTGATGGACTTAGCCTCACACAGGGAATGAATGGATTTTTTGCTGCCATTGATGAGGCCAGTGTGACACCTGAAAGCGTCGCTTTTCGCCAGCAAGTACTGACAAATGCTGATGCTCTAGCGCAGCAGTTTAACGCCGTATCCGCTCAGTTGAGTCAGCAAGAAGCCGCGCAAAGTGAGCGTTATGGCGCACTGGTTACCCATGTGAATAGCCAATTAGAAAGCATCGCTTCTCTAAACCAAAAACTGCAAGAAGATGCGCTGCTCGGCAAGAGCGTTGGTGGCTTACAAGATGCGATGGATAAACACCTCAATGAACTCTCTAAGTCTCTCGATGTTAAGGTGATCTACACCAATGGCGGCGTCGAACTCTCGACACCAAACGGTCAGCCTTTAGTAATTGGTGGTTATGCCGCATCGCTTGAGCGAGACCTATCCAGTGGCGATCCTTACAGCACAGATCTGAACATTACCTTTCAGTCGATGACGACGCCTGTTGATGCTTCGTTAGGTGGAGAGTTAGGGGCGCTCGAAGCGCTAAAAACGAACCAATACGATCCCATCCAAACGCTGTTAGCAGATCTTGCCAAAGGCTTGGCTGATGGAGTGAATACGGCATTGAGTTCAGGGTTTGATCTTAATGGTGTAGCTGGTCAGAACTTGTTTACCTACACCCCAGGCAGTGAAGCCTTATCTTTGGCGATTGATCCTAACCTCACTGCACAAGACTTAGCCTTTTCATCGAGTGCGACCCTTGCCGGAAACGGCGATGTGTTGAAAGACCTATCGATGTTGTCACAAACACCACTAACCAATGGCTCTGTGGTGGGAGAAACACCCTACAGCGCCTATTCAGGGTTACTCGGTGATATCGGTATTTTCACTCGACAGGCGCAGAGCGAGGCAACGGCAGCTCAAGTCAGCATGGAAGACGCACAAGTGGCGAGAGACAGTGTCAGTGCGGTTAATTCCGATGAAGAGGCCGCCAACATGCTGCTGTACCTCAACGCTTATGAGGCCAACATGAAAATTATTAGTACGGCGAATCAGATGTTTCAGACCTTGCTAAGAGCATTCTAGGAGAAAAGTGATGCGTGTAACGGACTCCCAATTTAACGCGGTGATGCAGCGTTCATTAATGGACAACAATATCCGCTTGAACAAAGTTTTTGAGCAAATGTCGACCGGGCTGAAGATCAATCATTTATCCGATGACCCGATTGCCGCTGTGCGCCTTGAAGGGCTCAAAAAGACCGTCTCTGACAATCAGCAGTACCAACGCAATATCGAAAACGTGCAGTCACAGCTGACGCGCTACGAAACTAACGTCAACACGCTTGAGGAGCTCTCTCAACAAGTGAACGAACTGCTCCTACAAGGGAAAAACGGTACGCTTGATTCACAGAGTAGAGCGGGGATAGTGCTAGAACTTAAGTCCCTCAAAACGGAAATGTTGAACACATTGAACCAAGCCAATGATGGCAGTTATCTCTTTTCAGGAACGGATATCAGCACCCCAGCGATCGCTACAACACCGCCTTATGCCTTAAATCCCAACTTAGATTATCGCGAGACTAAGGTCGGTGATAATCAGTACGTACCGAGTAACTTAACCATCACCGATACCATAGGTAGTAGTGCAATTTTTACTGATTTAGACAATGCGATAGCAGAATTGGAGCTTCCAACTGGGGGATTTACTGCTGCTTTAGATAACGCGCTCAATACCAATCAAGCGCTTCATCAAAGCTTGTTGGTTTCATTAACTGATATTGGGAGTCAATACAACGCCTTAGACAGGCTGAAAGAGACCAGTATCGATATGGTGTTCTTTGCAGAAACCGTTCGCTCTGAGCTAGAGGAACTCGATTATGCAGAGGCATCCGTTGAACTTAACCAAGGTATGATCGCGCTAGAAGCTACGCAAAAAACCTTTGCGCGTGTTGCCGGAATTTCACTGTTTGATTTGCTATGAATAAATACTTTTGGGCAACCGTTAGCTTGGGCACTTTCTCTGTCTTTCGCCGTGCACTTGGCAAGATGCTGAGCGCATTGCTGATAGGCTGGGGAGTGGTGCTGTCGACTCAGGTTTTGGCGCAGCGCTACATTGTTCCGTTCGATAGTGTCGAGTGGCGGTTCACAGAGTCTGTCGATCAGTGTGAATTGAACTCTTTCGATCCTCACACCGGCTTTTCTGTGCAATTCATTTTGTTGGCGGCAAGCCCGATGGAGGTCAGAGTGGAAAAGCGTGGTGTGCGTTCACTTCCGACATCAACGTCATTCAATACTACAGAGCCTGTTTGGGGAACGTCCCAGTCTTACACCACAACCACCATCGAAAGAGTAAACAAGCAAGGGGCCGCTCTCGTGACAGACGATGGCGCAACCTTGATGTTGGATGATATGGCAAGTGGCGCTTGGTTTAACGTTAATGCGATGGACTTTGATGTCTATTTCCCAACCACCAACTTTAAGCCAGCTTTAGAGCAATTTAATGAGTGCCGTTATGGCTTGCCGCCGGTCAACTTCCAGCATGCGCGTCGAGTTGAATTGCGCTTTCAGCAAGGGGCGGTGTCACTCACCGAAGGGCAGAAACGCACCATTAATGACATCAGCACCTTGGTCAAACGAGACTCGAGAATCATTAGAATCCTGATTGATGGTTACACCGATAATTCCGGTGATTCCGTCGCTAATTTACAACTTTCAAAGCAGAGAGGATCCGACGTTGCGCAGTGGTTTATGGGCAATGGCGTGTCAAAGAAAATGATTGAGATACGTGGCCACGGTGATCGTTATCCAAAGTATGACAACACGACTCAGCAAGGCCGGGATAAGAATCGTCGCGTAGAGATTCGGTTAGTGCGCAAGTGATGCAACCGCGAGGGTAAACAATGGAAAAGATGACTGCAGTCCAAATGCAACAAGCAATGTTAGGGAAGATAGAGCAGCAGCAAGAGGTTGCCAGTAATCCGTTCTCTAACCAGGCTGTCACGGGAGCGATGGTGAGAGGCATCACGCATGACAATCACACGGTTAACCCGGTATCCGATAATTCACTGGCGTTCAGCAACACCTTGAAAAGTGTGCTCGATACCGTAGATAGATACCAATCTCATGCTTCGGAAAAAATCACTGCCGTTGAGTTAGGTAAAAGCGATGATTTATTGGGAGCGACGGTCGCATCACAGAAAGCTCAGCTCTCATTTAATGCATTGATGCAAGTGCGCAACAAGATGGTGTCCAACTTTCAAGACATCATAAAAATGCCAATTTAGGCTAGGGATTAGCGATGGCAGCAGAAGCAGAAACTCAACCCGCGTTGACCAATAATATGGGAGTAGCCAAAGAGAAGCTCACTGAGGCCTCTAGTTGGCTCACGAGGTTTTGGCAGAGTTCACAGCGCAACGTCATTATCATCACTATTTTTGCGACGATTACTGCGGCGATCATCGTGATTATGTTGTGGACGTCATCAGAACGGTTTAGACCTCTCTATAGCAAATCAGCGAACTTCGATTCTAGCCAAGTGCTGCAAATGTTGGATGAGGAATCAATACGTTACCAGTTGAGTCAGGACGATGGGCAAATACTGGTTCCCGAAGGTGACGTCGCCAAAATCCGCATGATATTGGCGTCTAAAGGCTTAAAAGAACAATTGCCGAGTGGCTTTGATTCGCTAGATAGCTCAAAGAGCCTCGGCGAGAGTCAGTTTATGGAAAATGCTCGCTATCGCCATGCTCTAGAGGGCGAGTTAGCGCGCAGTATCACCACCATGAGTGCAGTGAGCTTAGCTCGTGTTCATTTGGCCATACCGAAGGAAAGTTTGTTTATGCGTGATGACGCTGAGCAGCCGAGAGCCTCGGTGATTGTACATATTATCAATGGAATGGATCTTAAGCCGACTCAGGTTGAGTCCATCATTAACTTAGTGTCTGGTGCGGTTATTGGACTTAAATCGGAACATGTGCGAGTGGTCGATCAACATGGTCGTTTGTTATCAAATGATGCGACGGTTGGGGACATTACCGTGACGACTGGCAAGCAATCCGATTACAAGCGTAACCTTGAAAAAAACTTGGTCGCTCAAGCGACTGACATGCTGACCCCAATTCTCGGTGCAGCCAACTTTCGAGTTCAAATTGCCAGTGATATTAATTTTTCTAAGGTTGAAGAAACAGAAGAAATCTACGCTGATCCTGTGGTTCGAAAAGAGACCTTATTGAGTGACATGAACGAGTCGTCGATGGCGCTCGGGATTCCGGGGGCATTGAGCAACACACCACCAGTGACCGATGGAGAGCCTCAACCAGAGCCTAACGCCAAGGTCAATCGAAGTGAAACATCGCGTGATTATGCGGTGAGTGGCAAGGTTCGCCATACTCAGCATCAGCAAGGTGTATTGCAGAACCTTTCTGTCTCTATTGTGGTGAACGACTTAGCGAACCCCAATCAAACTTGGACACCTGAAGAGCTTACTAATGTTGAGAATGTGGTTCGTTCGGCAATAGGGTTCAATACCGAGCGCGGCGACAGCATTCACATCACTCACTTCCCTTTTGTGATTGCCAGTATTCCAGAGCAAGCCCCGATTGCTTGGTTTGAGAACACGCATATTATGCAGCCTCTTAAATATCTACTTGGAGTGATGCTCAGTGGCTTGATGATCATGGTGGTGCTGCGACCTCTAGCACAATACCTTACTAAGTCAGCGGAGCAAGAAGAGCTGGAAGCGGAAAGCATGGAATACGATGACGTCATTACCAAAGAAGAGCGTGCCGCTGATGCAGCCTTACAATCCAAACTGGAATCGTTAGGTATTGATGCAACCGGTATTAAGGCGCTTGATGACAACTTGCCATCTGCGGATAGCCCACTCGAAGTTCAAATTAAACATCTCAAATTAATCGCAAAAGAAGACCCGAATAGGGTGGCTGAGATTTTACGTACTTGGATACAAGCATAACGAATCAAATAAAAGTCAGTAGGGAGAAGGTGCATGGATGGTAAACAAACCTATCAATCAGTGGATGGCGTCGCGATGTTGGTGTTGACGATGGGAGAGGACATCGGTTCTGAAGTACTCAAAGGCTTCACCCATGAAGAGATCAAACAGATCACGCATGCCATGAGTAAAATGAAGGACATCAAAGCCAAAGATGCGCTGGTCTCTTTGTCGGGCTTTTTTGATGATTTTCGTAAGCACTCCGGGATTCTCGGCGGGACACGACAATACATCACCAATGTGCTGGAAAAGACGTTAAACGGCAATTTGGCGAGAGATCTTGTGTCGGAGATTTATGGCGATGAGATCCGCTCACATGCTGAAAAGCTGGCATGGATTCCTCCGGAGCTTTTGGTCAATGATCTCAAGAAAGAGCACATTAACCTGCAAGCGCTATTGATTGCCCACCTCCCTTTGGAATACAGCGGTCGTGTTATGGAGGAGTATGAGGAACAAGAGTGCCATGCGTTAATCCTGCAAATCTCTAAGACACAGGTGTTAACCTCTGGTTTGATGGAGACACTAAAAGACCTTATCGATCGCTGCAAAGTCAATTATCACAGCGGCGGGTCTGCCAGCCTGCAGGGTTCGAAAGTGGTCGCGAACCTTATCAACCGTTATTCCGGTGACAAAAGCAATTTATTCCAATTCCTTCATGATCAAGACGCTGAAGCCGCAGAGCTGGTGGAAGAGGCGATGTTTGATTTCTTCACCCTATTTAATCAAGACCTAGAAACCATCAACCTGATTAACGAAAGAGTCAGCCTGGAGCAATGGGCATATGCACTCAAAGGTACCAATAAAGATTGTCGCCTTTACATCATCAACTCTATGCCACAACGGGTATCGACAGAGCTCAAAGAAAATCTGGTACGCATTGGTGCTGTGCCGGTCAGTCAGGTTGAGCAAGCACGTAAAGATATCATTGATATCGTCAAACAAATGCAATCGGAAGAGATCATCAAGCTGAACTTTGCTAACGAGCCAAGGTTGACCTAATCGGAGATGTGGTATGAAACTCACGGGTATTACGCAGCGCAAAAATCAGGTGAATCCGACAACGACGGGAAAAATTAAAAAGCCGGAAAAGCTAACCAGTAACAAGCCGAACAATGCACTCGTTAGGCAGCAAATGGTGCAAATGAACTTGCAAGAAAGGCCTAAGCTGATTGCTGAGGTTGCCGATTCTCACAAAATGTACAGCAGGCTTATGATGGCGGGGGAAGTGCTACGAACTGTGGCGAGCGAATTGATTAAGCTGCGCCAGTTAGCAGAACTGAATCAATACAGCCCAGAACAAGCCAATCACATTGATGTGATTAAGAAAAAATTGGTGTTTTGGAGTCAGAAAAGATTGTTTGGTGACTATGTCGTGGACTCGAGTTTTGCACCGATTCAAGGCGATAATCCTTTTATCGAATTTACGATTCCGGGGCTCGACTTACAGCGAGAACGGTTTCGTGATGAGGTTGTCTCTCTGTACATCAATAACCGTTTGATACCGTTGGCGTTTGAACGTTCAGAAGACAGAGAGGTATTGCTAGAACAATTCAAGATGATGTTTGCTTATGCGCACTTGCAGCTCAGAATTAATGAACAACAAGAGTTTGTGATCGGTATTCGGGACCAACAATGGCGTTTGTGGGATGGGCAGGTTTTCGTTTCAGGCCAAGGTGGTCGGTATGCTGAAGGGCCTCCGATTGCGGTGCCGGCTCAAGCTCGCTATCCCGTGTTGGACGACATCAGTCGCTTGTTGGTCAATGAGCCGGGCTCAAATCAACAAATCGACGCCTTGCTTGAACGGGTTAATAAACTGTATTTGGCATTATCGAAAATGTTGAAAATGAAAAGGCAAAAAGCTGACCAGCTTATCGCGTTTTGTTCACACCCCGAGTTGCAAAAATTAGGCAGTTTTAAGCATCAGTTAGTGAGTAACCCAGAGCTGTCGCTTAGGTCAATTCATCGCGGCTTTAGTGGGCCAACCAGAGACAATGTAATCAAACTATTAAGAAAAAGGTGAAACAGAGACGAAATACTGCCGTTATAGTTAATTAGTAGTGCAGCAAAATGGGTAGGCAGAGATGAGTCAAATTAAGGTCGACAATGTGAAACACGTTGTGCCTCATACTCAGGTAGATGTGGTTCAAAACAAAAAAACCGAGCCCGATCAAAAAGCGAAGGTGAAGCCGATTAACCTCTCTCAGCATGAAGTGGAGTTACTCGATAATACCAAGAGCCTTTTTGACGGTATAGACGATATCGATATGGCTAAAGTCGAGCAGATTAAAGCGCAAATTTCCACGGGAGAGTTAGTGTTTGATATGGATGAGCTAGCGAAAGTCATTACGAGACTGGATCATGGAACGTAGAAGTGACCTGATTGGTTATATTACCTATGGTCAGCATGTGCTGGCTTTGTCGGGCGAGTTATCTGCACGTTTAGATGATATTCGTGCTGCGATATTGAATCGTGAGTATCAGAAGCTGGAATCCCTCAATCAAGCGGTCACATCACTGACTCAACGGTTAGCTGACGCTGACGCCAAGCGATTTGCTCTGGCCAAACGGCTCGGTTGTAAGGAGCGACAGTACGCAAAAAACATGCAGGCTCGGCTTAAAGGAAAGGCACTGCAACGCGTTCAAACGTTGGATGCGGAAATTGAGCAGTCGATAAACCAGTGTAAAACCAAGTTGGCGCGCCAAGGCAGTGTCATGGTGATGCAGCATCAAGCAATGGAAGAGGCGCTTGGTAAGCATCAATTAAGAGTCAATGTTTAGGCTGAGGCGGTGTATGGTTAGGTTATTAAAGCTAGCTGGTACATTGCTGCTCGTCTATGGTTGTGTGACCAAGGTGAATGCAGAATCAGATAGCATTGCACTTGAACAACAACTCTCCACTCAAATCCATTCGCTCATTGAGCAAACCATTCGCTACCGCTATCCCCAACAGTACCAACTCGATGTTCAGCTGCGTTTTTCTCGGGCTATTCATCAGTTACCGCCGTGTACTGAGTCTGTTGAAGTGACCCATAGAAGCAAGATCAAGCTTGGCAAACAAAAGTGGAATGTGCGCTGTGCGCCTGAGAGATGGACCCTTTCTGCGACCTCAACGTCGACAATAACCGTCTGGACTGCGACAGCTAATAAAGCACTTAAGAAAGGCCAACGGCTAACGCATGACGATATTACGATTGAACCGATCAAGCTCTACAAAGACCAAAAGGTGTTCTTCAAGGCCAGCGAAATCGTTGGCAGCAAAATTAAGCGCTCAGTGAACAAGGGAGGTTTGTTGACCACTTCCTCTATGTATTTGGATTATGACGTTGAAAAGGGGCACTCTGTCGATGTGGTTTTTCAATCGAATCGTATACGTTTAGAAACGTTAGGAATGGCGTTAGAAAGTGGGCTGATAGGCGACACGGTCTCTGTTAAGAATCGACAGTCTGGAAAGTTACTACGCGGCGTCGTCATTGAAAAAAACAGAGTTCGTGTGTTCTAAAATCAGATTCAATGAGCGAATTATTATTTACTCCACATCCCCTAATACATTTAATCCATACTCATTTGGGATCTCATTGTAACTCAGAACAATCAGCTCTTTGGCAAAGGCCTTGGCTAACTTGGCTATCATAGGGCGTGTGGTGGGAGGTACTACGATGACCGGTGGCAGGTTTTGGCTCTGCATGGTTTGTACTATGGTCGGCATGCGATTTTGGAATTTCTGCAAGATCGTCGGTTCAACAGGAATCGAGTCCAGAGGAATATTGGGGTCGCTTTGCTGACTCAAAGAGATCGCGCCCTTTAACTCTCCTTCTAAGATTGCACCAATAATGAAAGCATGGATAGTCTTGCTGTTTGGCGAGATCAAATTGACGATGGTTCGTTTTAACGCGACCCGGATATTAGAAGACAGCAAGATTGGGTCTTTTATGGTGTCGACGCTTTCAATAATAGTGTTGGCGATGGTCCTCACGTTAATGATAGGCACTTGTTGAGCCAGTAACTGACGGATGACCTGCATTTGTAGGTTCGGACTAATAACGTTTGCTAGGTTCTCTGCAAGCTCTGGATGCTGCATAGCAAGTCGCTGGTTGAGGGCTTTCACGTCATCATAATTGAAGATGTTTTCTAGGTGTTCGCTGCACACTTTACTGACGTGAGTGGCGATGACATCATGCACCTCAATAACTTGAAAGCCATGATTGATCGCTTTGGTTTTATCCCCTTTTTTAATCCATAGCGCTGGAAGCTGATAGGCTGGGTCGATGCCAACAATGCCATCGAGATCAGGATGCTCAATATGGTTGCCTACTGCCATCGCTTTATCGGCATAAACTTCGCCACGCTCAATCTCATCGCCATCAATGCTAATGGCGTACTCGGAAGGTTTTAGTGAGAGGTTGTCGGTTATCACCACCTCTGGCATCACAAAGCCTATTTGTTCACTGAGTGTCTTTCGGCTGCCACGAATACTCTTAATCAGGTTACCGCCCTTTTGAGAGCTTGCTAAAGGAACCAACTTGAAGCCTAACGACAGGGCAATCACATCCACGTTGGGAATAATGCTCCAATCAATCGTATTTTCTTGATGAGGCTGAGGAAGCGTATCTAAATCGGGGCTTGTATCGGGCGTAACATGCTGAAATTTAGATTGTCTCCAACCGACAAACGCTAACAATACGGTAAAGGTATAAAAGGCTAAGTGCGGCATGTTTGGTACGCTACCAATAACAAACATGACTCCCGCAGCCATGTATAAATTGTTCGGTGACGCAAGTAACTGCCTTTTCACCGTTTGTGCCATGTCGTTATCGTTATCACTAATTCGCGTCACGATGATAGCGGCGGATGTGGCCAGTAACAGCGATGGAATTTGTGCAACCAGACCATCACCAATGGTCAGTAGGGCATAGGTTTGGAAAGCTGCTTCTGCGGTTAGGTTGTGCTCAAATATTCCTATTAGAACCCCACCGATTAAGTTGATGAACAGGATTAATAGCCCAGCAATCGCATCACCACGAACGAACTTACTGGCACCGTCCATTGCGCCGTAGAACTCCGCTTCTTCTCCTACTTCTAAACGTCGAGTTTTGGCTTCTTTCTGATCGATAGCGCCTGCATTTAAGTCTGCATCAATGGCCATCTGTTTCCCTGGTAGGGCGTCCAGAGTAAAGCGTGCTGATACTTCTGAAATCCGTTCGCCCCCCTTGGTGATGACCACAAAGTTAATGATCATCAAGATCACGAACACCACGATACCGACAACGTAGCTCCCGCCGATAACCACTTCACCAAAAGACTGAATCACCTTACCAGCGGCGTCTCCGCCATTGTGACCTTCGAGTAGAACGATACGGGTAGAGGCTACATTGAGGGTTAATCGAAGTAGGGTAGCGACAAGTAATAGCGAGGGAAATATAGAGAAATCAAGCACTCGTGAAACGGTACTGCTGACCAGCAAGACGACGATGGCAAGCATGATATTAAAGGTAAAAAACGTATCCAATAAAATTGGTGGCAGCGGCAGAATCACCATCGCCAAGATCATGAGTAACACAATTGGAATTGTTAGCCGTGCAGCTATTGCATTTAATACGTGTCTCATAACAACCATTATTATGAATATTGTTGATTAATATACTAGGATACTTTTACGCACTTCTCATTTTTGAGTCTTGCTATTTTTAAATTTAGTGATCTTTTTTCCGAAAAATATGAAATGAATTTTTTCCACTGTCGTTAACAGTTAGTGAACAGCAAACACAGATGGGGAACATCAGATGGCTATATCAGTACATACAAATTACGCAAGCTTAGTGACTCAAAATACATTGCAGTCGACCAACAGTGCATTAACTAAATCCATGGAAAAACTGTCTACCGGCTTTCGAATTAACTCAGCTGCCGATGATGCGGCAGGCCTACAAATTGCTAACCGCTTGGAAGCTCAATCACGCGGGATGAATGTAGCAATGCGTAATTCTCAGGATGCGATTTCTATGATGCAAACTGCAGAGGGGGCCTTTGACGAGATGACCAATATTGCTTATCGAATGAACGACCTAGCCGTTCAGTATGCAAATGGGACTAATTCTACAGCAGACCAAACTGCGATTGATGTTGAGTTTAATGCGCTCAGTGATGAGTTAGCTAACATAGCGTCGAATACAAATTTTGGTGGTACCAATTTGCTCACTACAGGTAGCTTTGGTGCCGGTGCGGTTGTGTTTCAGATAGGTACCTCATCAACGGAAACCTTATCGGTTGATGCATCAACTGAAGTCGGTGCGGTGACAGGTCACGCACTAGCTGCTGGTGGCGGTGCTTTAAGTGCAGCATCTAATATTGATGCTCTATCTGGTACAGGTGGCCTTATTGAGCTGTTGGGTACTGCGCGAGCAGAGTTCGGTGCGAATATTAACCGTCTTGAACACACTATTACCAACCTTGGCAATATGACGGAAAACTTAGAGTCTTCTAAAGGTCGAATCATGGATACCGATTTTGCCTCTGAGTCTGGAATGATGAGCAAGCAGCAAATGCTTATGCAATCGGGTGCTTCTATGCTGAGTGCATCGAAGATGGTGCCTCAATTAGCGATGAGCCTATTGGGCTAGTTTGAGTAGCAATTATTTACTCAGTAGCGGCTATATATTAGCCGAGTAGCAGGAGGGTAGAGCTGTACCTCCTATACGAGTTAAGGGGAAGAGTTATGAACGTTGATGCGGTTCAGTTAGCTAGCAATTTTGCTAGTCTAGATGTGCAGCCTTTTGAGTTGCGCTATACCCAAAAGTTGTCAACGATTACCTCAAAGAGCTCTGCGATTGGTAAAGTTAAAACGGCCCTTCAGTCGCTTGAAGATAAAATTTACGAGTTTACTCAATCTGGGTCCAGCCTAACTCAAACGTCAACCTCGACATCGAGTGATGACTATTTCTCTCTCTCCGTCGACTCTGGTGTGAATGACATCAACTTAGATGTTTTTGTGCAACAGATGGCTTCCAATCATCAAGTAGTTTTTGATGCCAACTCGGTCGATTCAAATGATGTTATGGCGTCGGGAGGCGTGTTTTCTGTCACTCAAGGCGGCGTTACTACAGACATCAACATTATGGATGCAGACACTGACGTAAGTGGTGATGTTACGTACAGCGAGTTTGTAAGTTACTTCAATGATCAATTTGACGGTTCTATTCAAGCCACTCTCGTTAAGTCGCAAGGGTCGATGAAAGTGCTGTTTGGTTCTGAAAATGAAGGCGCTGACGCTGCTTTTACTTTGTCTGCAGATGCCGCCAGCGGTTGGGATACGGTGGTGGCAGCAGCAAGCGCCGCACCAATGCAAACAGCCCAAGATGCGGTGATCGCACTCGGTGGCGAGTTTGGCACTCAACTTACTAATTCAAGTAATACCTTTGAATCACTCATTGATGGCGTTGACCTTACGGTGACTAAATCGAACAACAGCGGAGATTCAGCAACAAAGATTGAAATTGGCGATGATCTTTCCGCCACGGTCGCTTCCTTACAAGAATTTGTTGATGCCTATAACAGCGCTGTTACTGAGATCACTAACCTAACCGCTTCTGGTAATGAGGATGAGACAAGGGGCGTATTGGCTTCGGATAGCGCAGTGCGCAGCATCAAAAACCAACTGGCTAGCGTTATACGTGATGACTACAACGGTACTCGCTTGTTTGAGTTAGGACTTGAAATCGACCGCGATGGCAAACTTAGCCTCGACTCCAGCAAATTTGAAAGTGCGGCAACGACGGTCGATTTTGAAACACTATTCACTGGAAGCGGTGGAGTCTTTGAAGCTTTTGAAAGCAAACTTGAAACCTATATCGACTTCTCTAACGGCTCCCTGAGTCGACGAATAGATACGCTCGATAATGAAAAGAGCCGCATTAATGACGCCTTAGCGGCGCTCGACACTCGCTATGAGACTTACTACAACCGCTACCTGTCTCAGTTTACTCAACTGAACTCACTCAGTAGTCAATTGGATTCGGTATCTGGACTTTTCACTATCTAAGGAGCAACACATGCTTTTAGGGAAACAGCAGCAAGCCAACTATGCCAATGTTCAAGTGACGGCTAATGCTTCAGTGTCGTCGAGCTTTGAATTGATTTGTATGTTACACGAGCGACTGATCCAAGAGTTAGAAAGTGTCAAATTTTCAATTGAAACCAAAGACTTGGAGCTCAAGTCTAACGCAACGCAAAAATCGATTGATATCTTAGTTGGGCTCGATGCATCTCTGGATTTATCTACTGGGGAAGAGCTTATCCAAAACATACACGCCTTGTATGAGCACGCCATTGCGACTGTATTTGAGGCATCGAAAGAGATGAATACCGAACTTATCGTTAAGTTGATTGGTGTCGTGACCGATCTGAAAGAGGGATGGGAAGGCGCAATGGAGTGGCTTGATGAAGCCCAGTCCTAAACAGGTAGAACGTCTTGTCAGTAAGTTAGAGGACGCAGAAAATCGCAAAAAATTTGCTGAGATCGTGAAGCTTAATCTGTTGGTGAAAAAGGTGCTGCTAGAGGTTGAACAGTCGCACCCTGATTATGTTGCTATCGTTAGGCGACTTAAGTCGGCTCATGAGCAATGTCGAATCTTAGTGACTCATGAGCAAGCCTTATTAAAACAGCAGCTTAGTAACAATATCAGTCTACGTGAACGTGACAAAGCCTATGCTCAGACACAGGTCAGAGCGGGAGAGTAATTATGGAATTGCAAGCACAAACGTCGCCTTATCGGGGCAGTTTGGATTTACTGTCGACGGCAAGTCCTTCAGTGAAAAGTAACACCGCGAGTACCTTAACGGCGCCTCTAGCTTCTGAGCTGGGCGAGATACGTATGACGCCGCTTGCGCAGTCTTTTCAGTCGCTATTTTCGGTGCTTGATCAGGTGAGTTCGTCTATGTCTGCAATTTCTCCAGATTCCGCTTTGATACCTAATATGAGTGCCTCTGAAAGCACGGCTAGTTTTTCTCATTCGGTACTTTCTTACTCACAACTATCTAATCCTGAACTATTGAGTCCTGAGTTTGATACTACTCATTCTCACTCACCTCTAACTCGATTGGAGGCATCAGGGGAAGGGTTGAATTTGGGTGATAGAGCTGTGGTGGAGTCACTCGACTCGCCACAAGATCTCGTGCAGCAGCCACAGGTTCAACTGCCGCAGTTAAGCACGATTGCTCGTCTTGTTACCCAGCAGTTGGAATTGATGAATCAAAGACGGGGAGCGGGTTTTGAATTCAGTTTAAAGAGAAGCTCGCTATTATCTTCTAAAGGAGTGGATCATTCAGGGGCTGATTGGCAAGCGAGCACGCCTTCATTTGTTGGTCACACCCCCAATAGGTATACCAGCTCAGAGTTGGCCTTGTCGTTTAATCATCAGCTAGCCAGTTCAATGTTCAATGCCACTCCAGCAAGCCTTAAGTTAGGGGCTACTTCCACCACTCTATTGTTAATGGGGCAGCCCATCGTTGAAGCGGTTAATGCTACCAGTGATAGCAGCTATGTTAGGACTTCGGCTCCGATGGTAGAGACGACCAAAGAGCTTAGCTTAGAAAGTCAAAGGCAGATACATCAAGTATTGAGGGATAAAATCCAGCTTCAGTTCGACACGTTAAATCAGGCGGCTCGAATTCGCTTTGATCCACCAGAGTTAGGCAAGGTAGAGATGTACATTCGCGTTGATGGTGACAAAGTGAACATCCAAATGAGTGCGTCATCGGCGCTAACCAGAGAGGCGATCTTAGCGACATCGGAGCGTTTGCGACACGAATTGATTTCGCAAAATTCAGAGTTGTCTGAGGTGAACATTAGTCTTGACCAACCTAGCCACCATCAACCTGAGTCGAAGCAACAAAATCAGCCGTTCGAACAAGAACGCTTATCCTCTAGTGATGCTCATACGCAAGATCAACCCGAGTATGTACTGGAATACCAAGCATATATTGCGAGGGTCTGAACATGATTAAAGTTTTCATCACCTTTGCTTTAACTCTCGCATTATGTGTGACCGGATTTTGGTTTTATCAAACCAATCAACTGAATATGGGACTGTTGAGTTCATGGTTAACCCCAAGTGAGCCGGAACCGGCTCCAACGCAACAGATCGAGGTTCAGTTAGAAAATGTACTCGTACCGATTAACCTAGGTAACCGACAAAGTCTGTTGTTATTGGATGTCTCTATGTTTACGCCAGAACGGAACAGTGGTTACGTGCACGAGCAGCTCAGCCGAATCAAAAATCGAATCATAAAAAAATTCAGTGTGAAGGAGGCGTCTTACTTCTATAACAAACAGTTTATTTATGTCATTCAAGACGACTTAAAAGACGATTTGGACGAGTTACCCAGCTTACAAGTGGGTGATGTGCTTGTGACGAAAGCGGTATTTCAATAGGTCGCCATCATGTTAATGCAGCCTAAGTATCAACATACCCAAACCGATGACCAAGCGACGCTACAGGAGCTCGAGAAGTTGGTATTGCAGCAAAACATTAAGTTGATTAATGGGCTGCTGTATCAATATCGCTATGCGGTTGATGAGGGGACGTTTGAGGACCTTAAACAAACCGCCATGATGACCTTAGTGATTGAACTGAGAAAGTTTGACCATGTTGCAAATGATGATTTTCGCCGTGCCGTTGCGGTGCGCATTCGTGGTGAACTGATCGATGAATTGCGTCGACGTGACTACATGGAACGAGATAAACGCCAGCTCGTCAACCGCATCAAACATGCCGAGCGGCAGTTACTTCAGCAACTCGGTAGGGAGCCAACCAGTAATGAAGTCTGTCGACACTTAGGGGTAGAAGCGGATGATTACCAGCAAGCAATGACCCTCGTGGATGTTTTTGATGATATCGAGTTGGAATCTGTAGTTACTGCAGTGCCCGAAACCGATAAAGAAGTATTGTTTAACGAGGTGAAGCTGGTACTGAACTCACTCCCAGCAATGGAACAGCGGATTTTGTATCTGATTTATGTGAAGAGCTTGAGCACCAAAGAGACGGCGTTAGTCCTCGATATCAATGAGATTAAGGTTCACAGGCTCAAACATCGAGGTTTAGACATTCTCAAAAGCAGAATTAAGGAGAGTGATGTATGCAAAAGTTAATCGGCATTGTTGTCGTATTAAGTGTGATTTTTGGTGGCTTCATTTTCCTTGGTGGTAAGTTTGAGTTCATCTTTAAGCTGTCAGAGATCATCATTATTTTTGGTGCAGCCTTCGCTAGCTTGCTGATGTCTACGACCTCTTCAACCCTCAAATTGATGGTGCAACAGATTGGTATTGCGTTTCGCTCTACTCCTTACAACAAGGACTATTATCAGCAGTTACTGTCTTTGATGTTTGAGCTGATTAATACCGCGAGAGTGAAGAACATCAAAGCGTTGGATATTCATGTTGAGAACCCGGAATCGAGCAAGATTTTCGCGAAGTATCCTCGAATTACCAAAGACGCGTTAACCACACAATTCATTATCGATTCATTTCGTCAGGTGATTACGGGCAAGCAATCTCAGCATTTGCTCGAGGCTTTTCTTGAAGAAGAAATCGAACATTTGGAAGACGAATATACTAAGCCGTCGGAGAAGCTACATGCCACTGCTGAGGCGATGCCAGGGTTAGGGATCTTAGCGGCTGTGATGGGAATAATCCTCACTATGCAGGGGCTGGATGGTGAGATAACCGAAATTGGTAAGAACATTGCTGGCGCATTGGTGGGTACCTTCACTGGCGTTTTTGGGTGTTACTGTGTGTTAGGTCCGATGTCGAGCAGCATTAAAGATGTGTCTGAGAATCAGCTCGCGCCACTGTTTTGTGTTAAGTCGATATTGTCAGCTTATGCTCAAGGCCAGTCGGCTCACATGTGTGCTAATGCAGGTCGAAAAAATATCGAGACTCGCTACAAACCATCATTTGTTGAACTTGAGAAGGCGGTTGAAGTGTTAAGACAACAGCCGTCATCAAGTTGAGGAGACGATGATGCAGCAACCTCAAGTCATTATTCAGAAAAAAGGTCGCCGTAAGCGCAATGAACTGCAACATGGTGGCTGGAAGGTCGCAATGGCGGATCTGATGATTTCGTTGATGTGTCTCTTTTTGGTGCTGTGGATTTTGCAGGTGGTGGATGTGGATGATCAGAAGAAACTGCTTAACTACTTTGCTTACGGAAATGATCCAATCATGCACCTAGGTACCAGTGAAAGTGGTGGTAATTCCATAAACCCATTGCCACTGCCTCATGTCGCGACCTCTCACTATGATGCCGATCTTCATCGAATTAATGATACCTCAGTGTTAGAAGGCGAGTTTAATAGCCAACAGGAGCTTGAATTGCTGGCACAACGTATAACTCAAGAGCTTTCAGGTATTGATGCACTAGGCAGTGTCAGTGTTTTCGTTACGCCGCAGGGAGCCAGATTGGTGATTGCTGATTCAGACAAAGGGCCGATGTTTTTCCGAGGCGGAGCTAAAGTGACGCCATTTTATCAAGACCTGTTATTGAACCTCGCAAGGTTACTCGAAAAAATCGAGAACAAGATGATCATTACTGGTCACACAGATGCCAGTCGTTATAAGGGTAGCCGCATGACGAACTGGGAACTATCAAGCAATAGGGCAAACAGCGCACGTTACTATCTCAATAAAGGGGGGCTTCAAGAGCACCATATCTTTCAGGTCACGGGTATGAGTGATACCGCCCCTGTTGACTATGAGAATACGAAATCTGGAGTCAACCGTCGTATAGAGTTGTATATATTGACCGCAAATACCCTAGAGCAGCTGAATAAAGTCTATAAGTCGTTTTCGATAGGCAGTGCCACAAGAGCTTCTCCACTTGGTCAGCATGAGTTAGATAAGGTGTTGCCCGAAAGTAAGAGAAGAGCCGTTAGACAAGCGGAGTTGAACCAACCTGTCACTTCTTTTGAAGTGCTAAGTCGTTATGACTGAATCAATCAACGTCATGTTTAATTCACGGAAGTGCCTGGCTTGGTTAGTGCTCATTGATTATATTTTAATTGGCTATTACGTCTATTTAGCGACGAGTTTGCTGTATTTCGATGTTTTTATCGTAGGTTTGCTGATTGCTATCTACAATATTTTGCTAGTCATGTTTATCGTTCAACAGCCACAAGGTTTTATCTCTCTCGAGAAGGATAAGCATTTAGTGATTCCCATTTGTTTTGCGGTATTTTTGGGTTGCACCATCGTGGTATTAACCTTTTTTTGGTGATTCTTTGAGTGAACAGATCTATAGGTGTGCTTCCAAGGCTGACGGTGGGTATCAACAGGGATAAGAACAATTAACACTTATAATAACAATACGATGATGGAGCGATGTTTTGGCTAAAGGCTTTGGCTTTCAACTTCTGGTGCACTGGTTTTTAGGACTGGTGTTATTAATTATGTGCTTTCAAAGTAGCTCCAGTTATGCGCAAAACCGTCCATCCCAAAATGTCATCCAACCCCACATAAACACGCTTAAACCATACCAAAACCAAATACTGAAAAAGCTAGAAGAGTTCGACCCACTGGTTAACGAAATCTTTAGACAGCTTGCCGAGCGGTCTTTACCTGATAGCTTTGTGTTTGTGCCTATGCTTGAGTCTTCGTACAACTCCAATGCTATATCCCCCGCTAAGGCGGCAGGCTTATGGCAGCTGATGCCAGCCACTGCTGAAAGGTTTGGTTTGACGGTTAATGACAGGCAAGATCAAAGGTTTGAGATTGAGCCTAGCACTCATGCGGCTATGCAGTATCTCGATTTTTTATATCGTAAGTTTGATGGTGATATTAACCTGACTCTTGCGGCATATAACGCTGGAGAAGGACGGGTACAACGAGCAGTAAAAAAGGCGGGTAGTCGGCAGTTTTCCGATTTAAGGTTACCCAAAGAGACGGTTGACTATGTACATCGTTTTTACGCCCTGTTGGTGTTAGTGGATGTTACTTCACTCAAACAGAATACGGTTGCTCCAATGTGGTTATTTGCCAGTGAAAGTCACTGGCAAAGTACTCCTTTGGTTAACTTGACTCCTTTGCCGCCATTGATTTCGCTGTAATGGCGACCGAATGGTGCTTATGTAAACTAACCTTTGGAAATTAATTTAAATAAGTCACCTATAAAACTAACGACACGCAGCGAAAATATCTTGGTTCTCTCGGTATTCTTTGGTTTGCACGTCCATTAGGCCAAGGAGTGAGTCAAACAGGTTGTCTTGGGAAAAGCTCTGTTCTTTGCCTGCCTTTCTTAAGCAGGTTTGGTTTATCCCTTTCTGCTCGGCAAAACCATCAGACATCCACACGATCATAGGCACATGGGTTTGCTCTTTCGGTGCCAATGAATAAGGCATGCCGTGCAAGTAGACGCCGTTTTCCCCTAAAGATTCACCATGATCGGAAATGTACATCAGCCCCACGTTGTACTTATCAGTGAGTTTCTCTAGCTTTTTCATCGCCTGTGAGAGAAAGAAATCCGTATACAAGATGGTGTTGTCGTAGGTGTTAACCACTTCCTCTTTGGTGCAGTTTTCGATATCTGCACGAGCGCAGTCAGGCGTAAATTTCTTATGTTCTTCTGGATAACGCTCAAAGTACGTTGGGCCGTGAGATCCCGCAATATGATAGAAAATGATGCTATTTTGCTTGAGATCTTGCGTATCTTGTTCGAAGTTCTCTAGCATCGCTGTGTCGTAGCATACGTCGTTATTACACAACGGGTCGCTGTCCTTGGCGACGAGCGTCATCTCTTTGATTCGGTGTGCGACCGCCTTATCCCCACCATCATGTTCTCTCCAGATAGAGTGAATGCCCGCGCGGTTCATAATGTCGACCACGTTATCTTGGTTGTAGGCTTTGTCGCGATCATAGTTGCTGTGATTCATGTTTGAGAACATGCAGGGTACAGAAACTGCGGTGGCTGTACCGCACGACTGAACATCAGAGAAAAATATTGGGTTATAAGGCTTGGTATGAGCGTTGGTTTCTCTCTCATAGCCATGATATTGGTAGTTATACACGCGAGCGGTTTCGCCAAGTACAAACACCAATAAGGTCGGTTTGGTTGCCGCTTTTGCTTGTGGTTTGAGTTGAGCATCTAACCCCAATTCTTGATAGGGGATGGGCTGTTTGATGTAGGTGTTATTGATGTATTTGACCGTTGATGCCACATACTCGGTCGGAATGATCATCTTTTTGATGTGCGAGTTATTGCGGCCAAACGATACGTAATCTTTGTAGAAAAGCCCGGCAATAATCGCAATGACGATCAAAGAAGAAAGTAAGCCAATCGATTTCCAGACAAAGAAATCCTTCCAAGACTCTTTATCAAGTTTGGTAAATAACAGGATGAGTGACGGAATACCACCCATAGCAAGTAGCCATAAGATCGAGTGACCACTGATATAGCTTGCTGCTTCACCGCTATTGGTCTCAAACACATTCTCTATCATGCCGTAGTCGACGAATATACCGTAATTAAACATGCTGTAACTGACTAAGGTTGACGTGATCAGCAATAAGATGAAAAACGGCTTAGAGAAGATAGGCCAGTTGAAAACTTGGAAGATGAAATTAAAGGCAGCAAGGAAAAAGATAGGAATGGAGATAAGAAACGCAACGCTTTCAGATTTCGATGCCTGAACAATACTAAACAGTTCTTGGGAGAGAGGTAGATTAACGACAAGCAGATAATACACGGCCAAAATAAAAGGCAGCTTGTTTATCGACATGTTTAAGCTTGGTAGATTCATAGGTCTTGTTTTCCTGCGTCTCTTATCCCTTTATTTTAGTCTCGCTACCAAGAAAGCTCTAATATCAACGCATAAAGCTCAATAAGTGGTGGTGAGCGATAAACCGGCTAAAGTGAAATGACGCGATAGGGCGTGTAGAAACAAAAAATTCACTTTACTGAGTGACCTTCATGACAAGGTGGAACAGCAAAGTGAATTAGTATGTTCAGCTCGTTCTATGTGGTTCAATCACATTAGAAGTTGTATGAACCACCGAAGCTAATGCTGTTGAAGGCAAGCGTGTGGTCACCAGCTGATATCTGAGAGTTACCAATTTGGACCGTGTCGTCTACGCTTACTGCATCCGCTTGCGAGATCAAGCGTAGCGTTAGGTGTTCGATTGGCGTGTATTCAACACCTACACCAAAGTGGAAACCTGTACCGCTGTCATCAGCGTAACCAGCACTCTTATTTGCGTTTAGATCAACAGAGCTTAAACCTGCAAGCACGAATGGACGAATCGTGTTGTCGAACGTATAACCTAGGTTTGCTGACAACGAAATAGAAGTTGGCGACAGCTTTTCAGCGCTATTTTTGTAGTCTGCATAATCGTTGTAGCCAAGTTCAACACCAACGATACGGTTGAACTGGTAGCCGCCGTATAGGTTGTAGCCCATACCGTCTGAATCTAAACTACCGTGGCCGTCTGTATCAGAATCTTGGTAGACACTAAGTCCGCCACCAATGTATGCACCGCCATCAGTACCTGCAGCTAAAGCTGGAAGAGAAACTGCGCTGATTAAACCCAGTGCTAATGCTGATTTCGTTATCTTGTTCATCGTTCTTACTCACTCTTAAATGTCATGCCAGTATCAATAATTTTTGTTTTGCGACCTTTCGACCGTTGGTGAGTATTATTCCGTAGTCTTATACCTATTACTGTATGGCTTTGTAAGCTAAATCGTTACATAGTAGAAAATATACTCATCAGATTGCGTAGTGAGTTAGGCTGCCAAAAACAAGGAATACACATGCTAATGAGACAAAACACAGGTTTGGTGATTGTGGACGTACAAGGTAAGCTCGCACGCCTTGTTGATGACAGTGATGCGCTGATTGCTAATTGCGGAAAGTTGGTTCAAGGAGCGCAGGTTTTGGGTCTGCCAATTATTCGTTTGGAACAGAATCCAGAGAAGCTAGGTGCGACGGTCGATGAACTCAATGACCTTTTGAGTGATGCTAAACCAATACCTAAATTCACGTTTAACGCGTGTAACGAGCCCAAGTTTGTTGAGGCAGTGCAAGATAAAGATGTTGATACGTGGTTGGTGTGTGGGATTGAGGCTCATATTTGTGTCTATCAAACCGCAATGGGGCTGTTGGAACTTGGCTACAAGGTTCAGGTAGTTGGTGACTGTGTTAGTTCGCGAACAGCACTTAACAAGGATCTGGCAATCCGCCGATTAACAGATGCTGGTGTCCAAATTACGGGATTAGAAATGAGCCTGTACGAGCTAGTGAAAGATTGTCGCGCACCAGAGTTTAAGCCGATCCTGGGCTTAATTCGTTAACTTGGGTTTCGTTACGGCCCGATTCGTTAATTTTCCCCTTTGAAGAGGTTCATTTGAACAATCTAATCGTGTTTACCGGTGGCCCGGGCTCAGGAAAAACCTCGGTTATCGATGCGTTGAAAAGTCGTGGCTATCGCTGCGCACCAGAGGTTGGGCGTAAAGTGATTCAACACCAAGTCGAGCGAAAAGGGAGTGCTTTGCCATGGTTAGATAAAGCGGCTTTTCGTGATGAAATGGTGCGAGAAGAGTTAGTTAATTACCAAGTATTTGAGGCAAGTGAACAACCCGTTTTCTTTGATAGGAGTATCGTAGATTCATACGGTTACAGCTTGTTGGAATCTTTGCCGATTTCTGAATCTCTGTTGAATCAATGCAATGAGCTTGAATACAACAGCAAGGTATTTATCTTCCCACCATGGGATTCGATTTTCATCAATGACGAAGAACGTAAACAAGATTTCGATGAAGCGATCGCCACTTACGAAAAGATGGTGACAACTTATACCCAGTTTGGTTATCAGCTGGTGGAAGTGCCCAAGCTATCTATTGAGGAAAGAGTCGAGTTTATCTTAGCTTCGTTTAATTCTGGCGAGTGACAGCCTGTAGCACACAAGTGAAAAAGCCCCGTAGTAACGACTCGATGGAGTGAATACTGCGGGGCTTTTTAATTCAGATTCTATTTTGATTTAGCTGCGACAAGCTTGGTGTCGGTAACGTTTAATCACCGAGAGGTTGTCGGTCGCCACCACCTCGGTAGGAGTCTAAAGCAACCTTCAAGCGGCGCAGTTTATCGCGCGAGCGGTTCTTGTGATTGACCGCCATACCCATAGAAAGCACATCCACTAACGCTAGCATTGCGTAGCGAGATGCCGATGGTTTGTAGATGAAATCAGTTTCCATGTGCTTAATTGGCAGAACAATATTGGCAATCTTTGCCAGTGGCGTGTCTTGCGGAGTAATTGCGATGATCTTAAGCCCATACTGCTTAGCCAGCTCTGCAGTTTCAGTGATCACGGGTGTAAAACCGGTCGCGGAGATCATCACCATGACATTATTGGCATCTGCTGTCGCAGCAACCATGCGTGACATTAAGCCATCGTTGTACGACACCACGGGGTAGCCCAATCGGAACAGTCGATGTTGCAGCTCTTGAGAGGCGATAGTCGAACCACCACCCATGCCGATAGCAATGATCTGTCTGGCGTTATGAAGCCAGCTGACTGCGGTTTCAACGTCTTGCTCTTTGAACAAGGTGCGGTTGATGTCTAGGCTCTGCTTGATCGATTCGTAGATACCTTGATAACCCGTTTGGTCAACCGGTTCGAGAATAAAACGCTGGCCAACTGTCAGTGTTTGAGCAAGCTTGATCTTCATATCACGTACGTTGCTGCAGCCGATAGCCTTAGCAAAACGTGTAATGGTGGCTTCACTCACTTGAGCGCTTTCAGCAAGCTCTGTGATGCTGGCATTGGCAGCAAAATCAATGTCGTCCATGATCAGCTTAGCGACTTTTTTCTCTGCATCACGAAGAGCGGGAAAACGCTCCGTTATCTGTGAAATGATATCTACTTCTAAACTCAAGAATCCTGATCCTTTGTTGATGGGGCTAATCGTTATTACCTAGTTATTAAGAATCTAGCTCGTAAGAAGCAAGCTCTTTAGCTCTTTAGCTTTTTAGCTTTTTAGTCATTTAGCCATTGAGCACTAATCCATTTAAAACTAAGCCTTAGCCCCGTTAGTATATCTTATTGTTTCGCTGATTCTAGCTTATTGAAAAATCGAACTAGAAGCAGGTTTCCACCCAGTTTGTTACCTGATGGTCGTCATCGCTGATGGCAATGTAGCGCCACTTATCGAAAGTTAAACACGGGTGTGAAGTTGAGAATGCAATCATGTCGCCCACTTCAATTTCAGAAGAACCGTCCGTTTCAACAAAGGTATGCTGATCCATCACGGCGGTCGCAGTCAGCCCTTTCACAGAGATAGCTTCGCCATTGCGATAGCCGCGTTCGGCAATAGGTAAACCCGCATCAAAGGCCACATCACGCTTGCCTAACCCAACCACTAATTTGGTAGGCTCCGGACGAGATATTACATACGCCCATACCTCAAGTGCTGATTCCAGATCTCCACCCAATTCACACGCGTAACCTTGGTTTACTTGGGCACGCTGTAACACTTTGCTTTGAGCGTCTAGGTAGATGCCTGTGTCGTGAATCGCGTAACAGCCAGGGCGGATGATCGCCAAGTAATCGGTTAGGTTCGCTAAACATTCTGCAACCACGTCATACCAAGCAGAGCCAGCACCCGTGATGATAGGTTGCCCTACAATTAGGCCATCTGATGTGAGGCTTTCGACCGAAGTCAGTGCCTGTTTTAAGAAGGTGCGAATGTCTTGTTCTGCGTTGTCACCGTGAATCACACCCTCATACACCTCAATACCCGCGAGCGAAAGGGCAGGTGTGTCTTGGATGGTTTGAGCCAGTTCTAGAACTTCTTGAGGTGAACGACAACCACAGCGACCACCCGGCACACCAAATTCGATCAGTACTTTTAGCGTCTGCTTTGTATTAGCGAAATATTGGCTAAGTTGCTGCACGTTTACCGATGAATCCACACAACAGTAAAAGTCGACATCAAATTCACTGATCAGCTGTTCAACGATCGCCATGTTGGTTTTACCCACCAACTGGTTGGCCATGATGATTCGTTTTGCACCCGCCATAGCAGCAACTTCTGCCTGTGCAGGCGTGGCTACTGTTATGCCCCAAGCGCCATTTTCTAGCTGTTGGCGAAAAAAATCAGGGGTCATTGATGTTTTGCCATGCGGTGACAATTTAACCTGATGGTGATCGGCGAATGATTGCATCCAATTTAGGTTATTGGTCAAGGCAGATTGTTTGATAATTGCTACCGGAAGCGAAATATCTTCATCAACCAGTCGGTAAATACCGTTCTCAGATTGTGATACTGCTCTCCCTTTTTGGCCTTTTTCAGTCAAGATGAAACTATCATTTTGATACTTTATAACATCTTTTTGTGCAGGGTTATGTTTCATTGCTGATTCCTAACATGATTTAAGTTGTTGTTATTTAATGTTTAAATATATATTCGATCTAATTTGTGGTAGAAACTATCACACAAATTAAAATATTGTGTGTGTTTTGTCACTGAAAATAATCGGCTGGATTCTTAATATAGCTCCATCAACACAGTGGATTGAGAGAGTGAAAAATGTTGTTCGATACGATAATCAAAAATGTAGAGGTGTTTGATGGCACCGGCGAACAATCGTTTTGTGCCGATGTAGCAATCCTTGATGGAAAAATCGCCGAAATTGGTCAAATCGATCACGAAGATTGTGGTCAGTTGGTCGAGGGAGCAGGCTTAGCATTGGCTCCTGGATTTATCGATGTACATACACATGATGATACCAACGTAATTCGTTACCCAGACTGCCTACCTAAGATCAGCCAAGGTGTGACAACCGTGATTGTTGGCAACTGTGGCATCAGCGCATCGCCAACGGTTTTGGCTGGTGATCCACCTGACCCAATGAATCTGTTAGGCGCGCAGGCTGATTTTAAATACCCAACTTTTGCGGCGTATGCACAAGCGGTAGAGCAAGCTCAACCCGCAGTAAACGTAGCAGCGTTGGTTGGCCACACCACACTGCGTAACCAAGTGATGGACGACCTGCAACGCACCGCAAGCGAAGACGAAATCGCAGCGATGCAAAGCAACCTTGATTTAGCGATGGCGCAAGGTGCATTAGGTTTGAGTTCAGGTCTGGCTTACGCAAGTGCGAAACAAGCGAATGCCAACGAAGTGATGCAGTTAGCAAAGGTACTGTCTAGCCACGGCGGCATCTATACCACGCATATGCGTACCGAATTTGAAGAGATCTTAAGCGCGATGGAAGAGGCGTTTGAGACAGGACAATACGCGAAAGTGCCAGTTGTCATCTCTCACCTTAAATGTGCAGGTGCGGGCAACTGGGGCAGAACCGTTGAAGTACTTGATTTGATGGACAAGGTTTCCGAGCACCAAGATGTGTCTTGTGACTGCTACCCATATTCAGCGAGCTCTTCAACACTGGATTTGAAACAGGTGACGGATGATTTCGACATCTTCATCACTTGGTCTGAAGCAAAGCCAGAACATGCAGGAAAAACGCTTAAGCAGATTGCTGATCAAATGAATCTACCCCTGATGGATGCGGCGAAAGCACTTCAACCAGCGGGTGCGGTGTATCACTGCATGGATGAGAACGACGTAAAGCGCGTTTTGAAATACAAGTTAACCATGGTCGGTTCTGACGGTTTGCCAAATGACCCGCATCCACACCCAAGACTGTGGGGCACCTTCCCGAAAGTATTGGGTCACTACTGCCGAGATGAAAAACTGTTCTCGTTGCCAGAAGCGATTCACAAGATGACCGGAATGTCGGCAGAGCGTTACAACTTAGCGGGCCGAGGCGAAGTTCGCTGCGGTGCATTTGCCGATTTAGTTTTATTTGATCCAAAGAATATTAAAGACACAGCAACATTTGAAAATCCTATTTCAGTTGCTGAGGGAATAGAAAGTGTATTTGTAAATGGTGAGTTAACTTACCAAAAAGGAAAAGTAAAAAATAATCGTTCAGGCGTTTTTATTTACCGAAACTAGATTCTAATTATCAAATTAAATTTACGGTGAATATAAAAATGACGAATTAATTTAAATATATTGGAACATAGCCAATATTATCTATAAAGAAGTGGAGTTAAAAAATGACTATTAAACGTTACGGTGTTGAAGGCGGTACAGGTACAGGCGGACAACATTTACCATTTGCACGCGCAACTGAAGCGGGTGGTTTCCTGTACGTTTCTGGCCAGACACCGATGACAGATGGTGAAGTGGTTGAGGGTGGCATTGTTGACCAGTCTCGCCTAGCGATCCAAAACTGTGTCGATATCATGACTGAAGCGGGCTACGGCCTAGAAGACGTAATGCATGTAAAGGTTGTGCTAACGGATTCTCGTTACTTCCAATCTTTTAATAAGGTATTCAAAGAGTTCTTCGGTGCTAACCCTCCGGCACGTATCTGCATGGTCTGTGACCTAGTGGTAGACGTGAAAGTTGAAGTAGATGTGACTTGCTACCGCGCTGATCGCGTTTAGTAATAACCTAATCACAATAACCTACTTAGAGAGTATTAGGGGGTAAGCATCCCTGTTATTATCCTTTAATACTCTCACCCTACATTTATAAAAATTACTTTAATTAAAAAATATACAAAACCAACAAAGTAATTATATGAAATATAAAATGAATGAATCATAAATAAAGTTCAGGAATGAACTTAATATTTCACTGAGAGGTGTCAAATGAACAGCACACTTTTTCTTACAGGCTTCGGCGTGTACGTATTATTTTTAATTTGGTTAGGCTGGTTTGTCTCGCGTAATCAAAAATCTGGCGAAGATTTCTTATTAGGCGGCCGTGGCCTGCCATTATTCTTAGTATTGGGTACAACCGTCGCGACTATGGTCGGCACGGGCTCAAGTATGGGTGCGGTTGGCTTCGGCTACGCGAATGGTTGGGCTGGTGCTCTGTACGGCATTGGCGGTGCTATCGGCATCCTATTGCTAGCCCTTTGGTTTGCTCCGGTTCGTAAACTGAACTTCATGACCATGAGTGAAGAGCTGGCTTACTACGTAGGTGCTAACCGAATCGTGAAAAACGTGGTTGGTCTGCTTATCTTTATCGCGTCGATCGGTTGGTTGGGTGCGCACATTCTAGGTGGCGGCATGTACCTAGCGTGGATTGCAGACATCGACCTTAACCTTGCGAAGATTATTATTGCTGCGGCATTCACTATCTACGTGGTGATCGGTGGTTACACTGCGGTTGTATGGACCGATACTATCCAAGCTATCATCCTTTTTGCTGGCTTCATCTTGATGGCGGTTATGTCTGTGGATCACATTGGTGGCATGGACAACCTTTACGCTGCGATGGATCCTGCTGCTACAAGCTTTTTAGCAATCGATAAACTGGGCATTCTGCCTGCTGTATCTCTGGCTGTGGTTATCGGTGTGGGTGTACTGGCGACGCCTTCATTCCGTCAACGTATCTACTCAGGCAAAGACGTTAAAACCATCCGTCGCTCATTTGTTGCATCGGGTGTGTTGTACCTTTTCTTCTCAATCATTCCTGCAATCATTGGTATGGCTGCACACGCAATCGACCCATCATTGGATAACCCGAACTACTCGTTCCCTTACGTAGCTGCAACGGTTCTTCCGGTTGGCGTTGGCATGATTGTTCTTATCGCGGGTCTTTCTGCAACCATGTCGAGCGCAAGCTCAGATGCGATTGCGGGCGTGTCTATCTTACTGCGTGACGTTTACGTGATGTTCACAGGTCGCGTACCAAACAAAGAGTCGATGCTGAACTACTCTCGCTTGGCACTGATTGTGGTGATTGGTTTTGCATTGCTGTTCGCACTGACGTCGAACGACATCATTGGCTACATCACTAAGATGATTTCAACCGTAATGTCGGGCATGTTCGTGTGCGGTATGTTGGGTAAATTCTGGAAACGCTACAACTGGCAAGGTGCGCTTGCAACGCTAGCAGGTGCTTCTGTGGCTTCATTTGTAGTGATGCTAAACGCTGACTACACAGCCTTCTGGGGCAACCCTGTGATTCCTTCATGTCTGTTTGCTCTAGCAGCAGGTGTGGCAGTGAGCCTATGCACTCCGGCTAATCAAGTAACACCAGAAATGGCGAAAGCGATTCTTGATGATGAACGCGCTCTGATGGAGATGGAAATGTCTGATTCAGGTGTAATTGAAGAAGAGGCTGCACCTCAACGCCCTGCAAATCAAACAAGCTAAATCTGGTCTCCACAACTTGTTTGCTTAATTCAGGCCCT
Source organism: Vibrio sp. 1CM23M (assembly GCF_023161755.1). Lineage (NCBI taxonomy): Bacteria > Pseudomonadati > Pseudomonadota > Gammaproteobacteria > Vibrionales > Vibrionaceae > Vibrio > Vibrio sp. 1CM23M. The sequence continues at coordinate 810,783 of NZ_JALNTR010000001.1, read as the reverse complement.
GCTTAACGGTAGGGCCTTTTCTAAAGTCAATTATCTCTATTTTAGGAGCGGCTATGTCGGCATCTTCTCTGTTCAATATTGCTTTCTTCGGCGAATGTATGGTCGAAATAAGCGGCTCTCCATTAACCAAAAAATTTGGCGGTGACACGCTCAATACCGCGCTTTACCTTTCTCGCTTAACCCAACATCAAAACTTGTCCGTTCATTACGCGACGGGTTTAGGTAGCGATGAACTGTCTCAGAACATGATTGATAGTTGGCAGCTAGAAGGTATTCAAACCAATTTCGTCGAACGCATCCCAAACAAGCTGCCCGGTTTATACATGGTCGAAACCGATGAAACGGGTGAGCGACACTTTCACTACTGGCGCAACGATGCGGCAGTAAAATCTTACTTCCATGCTAATGACTTGAATAAGCTTGAAATCGCCCTGACAGAGAAGCAAGTCGACGCGGTTTACATCAGCGGTATCAGTATCGCGATCTTGGATGACGCCTCTCGTGAGCGCCTATTCAAAGCCATTAGCGTGTTCTCAAACCAAGGCGGAAAGGTGATTTTTGATAATAACTATCGCCCGCAACTTTGGAGCACCGAGCAAGCTCGACATTGGTATGCCAAGTTACTGCCGCTGGTGGACATCGCCTTGATTACCGAAGACGACGATCTGCTTGTCTGGGGGAACTTAGAGAGCGTTCAACAACGTTGCCTTCGTTTGGGTTGCCAAGAGATCGTCATCAAACGTGGCTGCGAGCCATGCAAGATTGTTCAAATTGAACAGGACGATATTGTTGAGAATTATGTTTCAGCGACACGTGTTTCTAACGTGGTCGACACCTGCGCGGCGGGCGATTCATTCGCCGCGGGTTATTTGGCAGCTCGCCTTATTGGTGAGAGTGCCACCGACGCAGCCGAACTTGGCCACCAACTGGCTTCAATCGTTATTCAATACTCTGGCGCCATCATCCCCGTGAGCGCTATGAGCCAACTGATTAAAAAATAAAAAGCGGAATTATTATGTCTCAAGAAATGATCAACACACTTAAGCAATTCAAAGTTATCCCTGTTATCCAAATCAACAAGGTTGAACACGCGATTCCACTGGCAAAAGTGTTGGTAGAAAACGGCCTACCCGTTGCTGAAGTTACATTCCGCACTGAAGCGGCAGCAGACGCGATTCGTGCGATGCGCGATGCGTATCCAGAGATGTGTATCGGTGCTGGCACAGTATTAACGCCAGCGCAGATTGACCTAGCGAAAGAGTCGGGCAGCGAATTCATTGTGGCTCCGGGCCTAAACCCAAACACCGTAAAGCGTTGCCAAGAAATCGGTATGCCAATCGTTCCGGGCGTAAACAATCCAAGCCAAGTCGAGCAAGCGCTAGAGCTTGGCCTTAACTTCTTGAAGTTCTTCCCTGCGGAAGCGTCTGGTGGCATCAACATGGTGAAATCTCTGCTAGCGCCATACGTTGATGTGTCTTTAATGCCAACGGGCGGTATCGGAAAACACAACGTTAATGACTACCTAGCCGTGGATCGCGTGGTGTGCTGTGGTGGCACGTGGATGGTATCGCCAAAGATGATCGAGAACGAACAATGGGACGAGATCGCGGTGTTGGTTCGTGAAGCGGTTGAGTTGGTTAGCTAATCATAAGTTTGTGAGCTCATTCGCTTTACACAGACGATAGGCTTTGAGATCACGATAAACAACAGCAGTGGCTGAAGGTTCTGTTTTGTGAATCGCCTCCGATAAACAAAACAGAACGTCCGTTATATAGGAAAACTAATAATGAAAAAAACTATATTGTCTCTATTGATTTCAGGTTCAGTAGTGTCCCCAATGGCGTTAGCAATGGCTCCGAATACCGATCTAAATTTAATGCCGTACCCACAAACAGTCGAGCTGCAAGCTGGGCAAGTTAAGGTCGACGGTAACTTCAAGGTTTACATCAAAGGCTTTAACTCTGATCGCGTTGAATACACTGCGAAACGCTTTATCGATCGCCTAGAGCGCCAAACTGGCGTGCCGATTCTAAACTGGCAGGTTGATAGCGCAGACGAAGCGAACCTGATCATTGATATCGACGCGGCGCCAAAGTCTGAAGTACAGAACATCGATTCTGTTGAGTCTTACAAAATTACCACTCAGGGTGATCAAATTACGCTGAGCTCACCAAGCCCATACGGCACTATTCACGGTATTGAAACCCTTTTACAACTCGTCGAAACGACAGCGACTGGCTACCATATTCCTGCCGTAACAATTGTCGATGAGCCTCGTTTCCGTTGGCGTGGTGTCTCTTATGATACCTCGCGTCATTTCATTGAATTCGATGTGCTGATTCGTCAGTTAGATGCGATGGCATCGGCGAAGATGAACGTTTTCCATTGGCACTTCTGGGACGACCAAGGTATTCGTATTCAAACGGAATCTTGGCCGCGTTTGTGGTCTGAAACCGCTGATGGTAATTACTACACCAAAGACCAAGTTCGTTATCTTGTTGAGTACGCTCGTAACCTTGGTATTCGTGTGATTCCAGAGGTGTCTCTTCCGGGTCACTCTTCTGCGGTTGCTTATGCTTACCCGCGCCTGATGTCGGGTGGTGAAGGCCAAAGCTATGAGCAAGAGCGTGGTTGGGGCGTGTTTGAGCCATTAATGGATCCATTGAATCCAGAGCTTTATGAAATGCTGGGCGATGTGTTTGATGAAGTGACCGAGCTGTTCCCAGATGAGTATTTCCATATTGGTGGCGATGAGCCGAACTACGCACAGTGGAAAAACAGCGAAAAGCATCAAAAGTTCATTGAAGAGAACAATATCGATGGCGAGCGCGGCTTGCAGTCTTACCTCAATGTAAAAGTTGAGAAGATGCTCGAAGAACGCGGTAAGAAGATGACCGGTTGGGATGAGATTTGGCATAAAGATTTGCCAACTTCGATCGTGATTCAAAGTTGGCAAGGGCACGACAGTATTGGTCAAGCGGCAAAAGAGGGCTACCCAGGTATCCTTTCTACGGGTTACTACCTAGATCAACCTCAGCCGACTAGCTACCACTATCGCAATGACCCAATGCCAATTGGCATAACGGTTGACGATAAGCTGCACAGTGGCGAGAAGTTCGTGACGTATCAATGGCAGAAACCTCGTTCTAAAGGCAGCCCACGTAAGGGAACGCTGACTATCATTGAAGCGAAAGACGGTACTTTCCGTGCGTTTAGTGATTACAACGGTAAGTCTCGCGAAGAGATCTACATTCTTGATTATGTGCCTGGTAAAACCTTTGTCGGTCACTTCGATAACTTCATGTCTTATACTGAATTCAACTTGAATCTGAATCCAAATGGGTTTGCTGAAGGCAGTTATCAGTTGATTGGTAACGTGCGCTGGCCAACCACAGGTGAAGTGATTGCGAGCAGTGATGTTGAAGGCAGCGTGATTCCAGAGCCAAATGGCGGTTACCCTGCTGAATTAACAGATAAAGAAAAAGAACTGATCTTAGGTGGTGAGATCACCATGTGGCTAGAGAACAAAGATAGCCTCACAGTAGAAAACTACCTATGGCCGCGTAGTTATGCCATTGCAGAGCGTTTCTGGTCTGATGCGGAATTGACGGACGAACGCAGCATGTACAAGCGTATGAAAGCGATGGATACATGGTCTGAAGTGTCTGTTGGACTTCGTCATCATGCGGACGCTGACATGCTGTTAAAACGTATTGCCAAAGGGCAGGATATCCACGACCTGCGCGTGCTTGCGAAGTACACCGAGCCAGCACAGTACTACGCACGTAACTGGGAGAAGTGGAACTCAACAGAGCCTAAAGGCACTTTGTACAGTCAGTACGAGCGCCTAAACCGCTTTGTTGATGCGCTGCTGGTGGAAAGCTACGCAGTGTATGAGATGCAAGATTTAGTCAATGAAGTCGCGACGGGTAATCAACAAGCGCTAGAGCAACTCGCTCAGCATTATCAGCAAGCAAAATCGGCTGCACTTGCCGCTGAAACTGTCTTTGCAGGTAATGTGTCTTCGGTAGAGACTGTGGTGGTTGCAGAGAAAACCGTTGAAGTCGCAGATTTAGCGTTAACCTTGATTGCTAAAGCGCAAGCAGGCGAAAAGGTGAGAGAAGCAGACGTGAATGCTTACCAAGCGATACTGTCTGACTCAGCGAAAATCTACGACGAATCGATCATCGCGATTGTTCGCCCAACAGAGCTACTGTTGAAGCAGCTAGCTGAGTAAGTCGCTAACTGATGAGCTGATAAGTCACACGCCAATAAGTGCATCAAAACCGCCCTCTGTGGGCGGTTTTTTGTTTTAGCCAGTCAGTCAATTAACTTTACAGCCAATCAGGGACGAAGTTAGCGACGATAGTGACATCACTAAAGTTACGGTAACCGCGCACCATGATGTTGAATTCACCCGCAGGTTCGTTCAATACACACTGTTCGTTGCTGCTGTTCTGGTATGGACGGCAGTCGTAGTTCGCTTTCGATACGGTGCCGTTGTGTTTCACATACAAGTCGGCATCGCCACTACGAGGGCCGGTCAAGGTTACGGTTAATTGACCTGCACTTTTCGTCGTAAATGTGAAGAATTGCTCTTCACCATATCCTGCAGTAAGTCCTTCAACAGGCACGTCATTTTGCAGCTCTTTAGGACCTGCAACAGGCGAATCAAGGCTGGTTTCTACTAGGTAAGCAATTGCCAACTTAGCGAACTTGGTCGCGTGTGTCGCCGTTGGATCTGAGTTTTCAAGCGTGTCGTGCTCTGTATGGATACTTGGGTTGTAATCATTGAACATGCTCTCGAATGGCATGGCTGCTGGGTAGCCAACATTGTGCCAAGAGGCGTGATCAGAACAGGCATAGCCGCAATCATCAAAACCGTAACTGATGTCGCTCGCGTAAGTGTCGATCAGCTCGCTTAAGTAGGCGGTGAGGTTGCTGTCGGTGTAGTCCGTGATGAAGGTGATATCGTGCGCAGAACCGTTGTAGTTGGTCATGTCTAATTGCAATACGGACACAACGTTGGCTTGCTCATCTCTTAAAGCGTTGGCGACATCTTGAGAACCACGTAGGCCCACTTCTTCTGCCGCATAACCATAAAACTTGATGGTCTTGTCTGGCTGAATACCACTGGCGATCATCAGGCGAAGCGACTCTGTTACCGTAGCAATGCCAGACGCATCATCATCAGCTCCCGGTGAGATTGTGCCTTCGCTTGTCCAAGAACCTACCGTTGAATCAAGATGGCCGCCAACCACCACGATCTCTTCAGGATATTTAGCACCAAGCAGTGTCACTTCAACGGATTTCTGCGGATATTCAGCATGCGCGATTTGGCGTGCAGACGCATACGGCACATCTTGAATTTCGGTTTTCCAGCGCTCTAAAAGCCAATCCGAAGCAGCGACACCAGTAGAAGTAGTATAAAAACGGTTGGTGAAGTTGGTTAGATTTTCGATGGTCGCGACCATGTTGTTCGGCTCGACCTGAGCGAGTAGATCGTTCACTGTGTCTTGATGGCTGATCACCGGCTTTTCGAAGGTGCTCATTGTCAGTGGCATCGCTGCGGCTTTGAGTGCGCTTACTTTGTCTTCGTGCACCATGTAGCCACCACAACGGTGGGTTTCTTCGTGCATGTGGCTAGAGAGTTTCGCCAGCTCTTTCTGGTTGATTTTCGCGACGATGGAATGCTTGTTTCCAGTCACGCTTGGATAAACCGTTGCGCCATGCTGAGTCATTATATGCTGTGCGTCAGCATCGGTGGTGATCCAAACTTCTTCGTTCGCTGGTGGTGTGATGCCTAGTGATGCGTAAGCCGAAGTACTGTTGATTAAGGCTAAAGAACCTCCGAGTACAGCCAAAGCTAGCATGCTTTTTTGAATAGCCATTTGTCGTCCTTTTTATGGTGAGTCTTGTTATGTTGATGGGGGTGATTTTTGTGTAATACGTGGTTTTTTCATGTAGGCGTTTCATTAGCTCATTAGCTCATTAGCCAAGTAGCTCAATCGCGAGAAGGGCTCCCATAAGGAGCCCTGAATCTACTTTCGATTATTGAGTTTTAATGAAACGGTAGTGCTTGGTTTCTGAACAGATATCGCTTGAGGTACACACTTGGTACTCCACATCGACTGTGCCGTTGTGACGGAACTTGTCGACGTATGAGTTAAAGTCTGTCGCACCAACATTCTTGCCATTACGCTTAATCACGAAGTAGTCATTGGTGTCGTAATCCCATGCCAGCTTAACGCGAGCTTTGCCATTCGGGTTTTTGTTACCAAACTTCAGTTTTAATGGGAAGCCTTCCGCTGAGTCACCTTCAATCGTGATCGACTTGCTGGTTGATGTTGCAACGCCTGCATCGTCAGTCACTGTTAGCGTTACCACGTAGTCGCCAGCTTCAGCGTAGGTATAACGAGTCACTTCACCTGTTTGCGTGTTGCCATCGCCTAGATTCCATTGGTAAGAGACGATTTGACCATCGCTGTCTGCACTTGTGCTGCGTAGCTCGACTTCTTTACCGACAATCGTGTGTTCGAAAGAAGAGACGGGTGGCACGTTAGCGCTGCCAGATTCGTACGATGCTGTTAGGTTTGCACCTGTGTAATCTGAGTAACCTAAAACGTTAACCGTGTAACGACCTGCGGTTGGGTTTTCAATCACACACACTTCATCGGTCACGGTTTCGCTCTTACAGATATTATCTTGAGAGCTTGGCGCATAATCTAGGCCGACATAAATATCTGGGTCACCCGTAGACACAGCAAGATCAATCGTCAGCTTCTCTTGGCCTGATGGTACTTCGATATCAAAGTAAGTTTTCGAACCTGTTTCACCAGCAACTGCGACTTCAACACCATTTTCAAGGCGTTGGTATTCCGGCTCTGGTGGAAGTGGTGGTTCGCCACACGGTGACACGCCCACTAAGTTGAACGCGGAAACAACATCATCAGCACTGTAGCCAAGGTCGGTTGCAGAGTTTTTCACGCCACAAGCGCCCTGCCAAAAGTCACTGTTTTCAGACCAGTAGATCTGGTTGGCTAGCACGAACAGTTCGAACGCTTTCTTGGTGTCCCAACCTTGTGTGGTTGCAAGATGGTAGAACGCCTTGTTGAACACGCCAGAGCTGTAGTGCACGTTTAAGCCATCGTAGTACTCAGATGCATTGTTGATTGAAGAGCCATCGCGTGATGGATCGTCCATGTAACGCAGCGCACCTTCGCCTTTAAAGATATTGCGCCCGACCATCCAGTCGTTGGTGCCTTTCATGTAGTATTCTGCGGCTTCACCTGCCATGTCAGAAAAGGCTTCGTTCATACCGCCGGATTGGTTTGCGTATATCAAACCTGAGTTTTGCTCAGTGAAACCGTGGCTCACTTCATGGGCTGATACATCTAGGCTAACAAGCGGGTAAAAGAAGCTTTCACCATCGCCAAAGGTCATGGCTCTGCCATCCCAAAAAGCATTCTCGTAGTTTTCACCGTAGTGAACACGCATCATGAGTTTGAAAGAGAGTGGCGCTGTGTCGAACCAGTTTTTATACATGTCGAACACAATGTTACCGAAGTAATGGGCATCGTTGAGTGGCGAGAACGCGCCGTTCACGGCTTTATATTCGTTACGAGGACATTCATAGCTGTAAGTGGTATCGCCGTCGGTCGCGCCATTTAGGTCAACGGTAACGACATTTTCAGACTCCATTACACATTCTGTGCCCACTTCTTGAACATCAAGGTAGTGGTAGTCGGTGCCGTATTCGTACATGCCTGTTTTTTCGTTGCCACCAGGGCCAGTACCGATCTGAGCATGGGCAATACCTTCCCAGCGGTCGATGACTTCACCTGTGTGCGCGTCTAGCATGGTGAACGGTCGAGTCGGCTGTTCACTGCCTTCTACTAGGTAAGAGACAACGTACACTAGTCGTGTTTTATCTACGCTTTGCTGTCCGATGCCTTGCTTCACAGAGCCTTGATAGATAAATAGCTGATGTTGAACGTTGTCTAGAGATTTGCTGGTTAAGCCTTGAGTCTTTAGATCTTTACTTGCGAGTTCAACCGCTTGAGTGCTGTTGATTGATGGCTTAACAAAAGATCGCTCTAAGGTCGTTGTTTTAAGGTAGCTCCCTTGAACCGACTTTAACGCCCCACCTTGTGCACTTTGGGTGGCATTTAGGTAATGTCCCCATACCGGGGTACCCCAGATGTTCTGCTGGATCTTAACTTTATAGATACCACGCTTTTTCAGGTTTACTTCTTTGACCATCTTGAAGCTAGAGGCGTTACTGACTCCTAACTGAGCGTTTAACCCAGAGAAGTTAGTAAAGTTGATCGGTTGATCGATTTGAACGGATTCACTTGCATGCACTGACAAAGACATAGCACTGGCTATAGCAACGGCAACTAAACGCTTTCTTATTTTCATTGTTGTTTTCTCTTTCCATGTAAAATCCAAGAAAACGTAACAAATTAATCACAGCGAATTTACATCATTCGATCTGATTAATTAGTAGCATGGCAACGATCTCTTTTATTCATGAAACTTATATTTCTCGTATTTACAGATAGTTATCATTTCTGTTTATTTTTGAACGCACCCATATGTTTTATTTATAAAATCGTGACACTTTTATTAAGTGTTAATTTCTCTTGGAAATTAAGATTTTCGAGTAAATTGATCTGTGCCTCAATTAACGGATTTTGGGTTGATAGAAGGATCAACGATTTGAAAGTGTCACTTTAAGCAGAAGGCCATTTAGCGAATTTAGGGGCAATTTTGATAAGAAATCGAAGACTTTTCGGCTTATTTTTCGAATTGTTAGTTAAAAGAGGGAAGGGGAATCGGGCACTTGTTTGGCACAGAGCACAAAATCTGCTGGATGAAAAAAGCCAGCGACGGGTCACTGGCTTAGATTAACTTAGTTTGTGCAGGCTACTGAATATAGGTAGGCAACTGCGACACTTAATTATGGTACGTGGCTAACGTCACTATAGCGAATTACTGCTTTTTACCGCCAACTTGTACGTAGTCGATACCGATAATACGGTTGATGATACCCAGAACAGAGCTCGTATCAGAGTTTGTTGAGCGAATCGTATCAACCGTTGCACCTTCAGGTACTAATTCCATTGCGCGGTCTTGAGTATTACCTGGAACTTGGAAACCGACAATGTTGAAGCTTTCAGCGTGCGCTGTGTAAACTTCTTCATTGTGGCTAATACCAGAACAACCCGCTAGAGAAACAATGCCTAAAACGACTAATAACTTTTTCATACAAACACCTTAAGAAAGATTGGAATTTAGATTCAATAAGTTCATTGGGAGACAGCATCTCCCGACCGATGTTGAACATTATTCCAGAGGTGTTTTGTAGTTACTGTATGGGTTTGTCAGCTGAATCATTACATAGCTGAATGGTTATGGTGAATACCGCACCCTTTAAGGTCTGGCTCTGACCTACCTCCACGGTTGCGTTGTGTTGAGTACAGATCTTCTCAACGATAGAAAGCCCTAAACCATGGCCGCTCTTGGCTTTGTTACGCGCTTTGTCGCCAACGTAAAACGGTTCAAACAGGTGAGCTTGATGCTCCTTTGCCACGCCATCACCATCATCATGCACCGCGATCTGTAGCTTATCTTGATGCACGCTTGCTTCAATTGACACTTGCGAACGTGCGAATTTCATTGCGTTACGAACGAGGTTATCTAGTGCTCGGTTGAGTAGCGTTTCATCTGCCATTATCGAGCTAGGTTGCTCTGGCAGTGATAGGTCGATGCTGAGCTGCGTGTCCTTGTTCCAACGCGTCATTGCGTGGTCGAGAAAGTCTCGAATCTCTAATGGTTGTTGTAAGTTTTCTAGGTCAGTGCTATCGAGTTTGGCGTAATACAATAGCTCATCGACCATCTTTTCCATCTCTTCCGTGTCTTCGACAATACTCTCTATCGTGCTCTCTTGTTCTGCGTTTAGCTGGGTGTCTTTCAACATTTCAGCTTGCCACTGAATACGGAATATTGGCGTGCGCAGTTCATGAGCGACAGCATTAGTGAGTGAGCGATTACTTTCTACTAAGCGATGAATTCGATCGGCCATTAGGTTGAAGGATTTGTTCAGTGAACCAATCGCAATACCACTTGAAGTCTCGGCTCGTGTCGAGAGATCCCCTTCCGCAAAACGCAGAGTGGCCGCCTCTAGCTTTTTAACTCGGCGGAAGATAATAAATAGATGACATAAGCCATATAAGATAAAGCTAGCTAAAAAGAACAACCAAATGAGGTCATCCTCCAACTCTATTTTTTGCCTAACGAACGCTTCACTGTTGGGGAGGTAGTGATAGGTATTGTCACTGCTTGTTAAGCGAAACCATAGGTCACGTTCATCATCGTGAAAAACAAAGGTATTCGGGTTAGTGCTGAAGAACTCTGAAACGGGACTAGGTATTTCATCGTCTGGGCTGAATGTAACCAATTTATTTCGTGTGGTTTCTACAAACTGGTTTATCGCTTGATGGGCCGCTTCAAGGCCTTGATTTTTAGCGATATTCTCGATCAATTGCTGGTGGGCAGCCGCTTCGTAATCTTCCAGTACATATTCGTAGTCGGTATTGAGCTGGTAGACGCTAATCTCGTAGGCGACAAGGCCGGCCATAAAGCAAACTAACAGCCCTATTAAGGACTCCAAAAAGATACGTCGCATAATCGCTCTCTTTTATTACGCTCGTATTGAGCGAGGTTAACGCCAGGCGGTCGAAACAAATAAGTAACCCTTCCCGCGAATGGTCTGAATTTTCTCTGCTGGTGTGTGGTCGTCGCCAAGAATCTTTCTTAGGCGCACTATTTTATTATCAATCGTTCGATCGATTCCGTCGTACTCAATACCACGTAGCGTTTGTGTCAAATAGTCACGTGATAGCGGAGTATCAGGGTTACTCGCTAATAACCACAACAGGTCAAATTCGCTGTCAGTTAGTGATAAAACGGCACCTGAAAGTTCACACTTCTTATAGGTGTTTTTCAGAACCAGTTGATCAAACTGAAGGTTGTCTGAGTCATCGACTGAAGCTGTATTGGTGTCTTGGCGGCGTAATAGTGAACGAACTCTGGCCAGCAGAACTCTTGGTTTGATTGGCTTGGTGACATAGTCATCAGCGCCTGTCTCTAAGCCTGCAACGTGGTCGAAATCATCATCGCTGGCGGTGAGCATTAAAATCTTACCTTTAAAGAGCGTGCGCGTCTGTCGGCATATTGTCAGTCCATCGGTTACAGGGAGCATTAAATCCAACAACACGATATCAGGCTGTTCGGCAAGGATGGTCTGTGCGGCATCACTGCCATCATCGAGTGTGGAAACATCAAAGTCCTGCGTAACAAAGTAATCCTTTAGCATTCGCTGAAGTTTCAAATCGTCTTCTACGATGATCATTTTAGGTTTTGTCATTCCATTCTCAGCCTTATCGTGTGTTTCATTTATTGAGATTACGTGAGGGAGCCTTTTTGAGTATCTAGTTATTGTGGCATACCCAATTCACAGGCCTTACGTAAAATACCTAATGCGAATGATTAAACACTTTATAAGTTAGTTCAATGATGAATTGGCATTTATAGGAAAATAAAAAACATTGTTCAAATAGGTTCGACATTCTCATACATTCTCACGACAGATAAATTCAGCGCTAAATAATAGAATTTTCCAATCAAACATTTTGGGAATGACGCATGAATAACTATAGAAAAACGTTACTGGCACTGCCCTTGATTATTTTAGCTGGGTGTAATTCAAGCTCCAACTCGAGTAAATCGGCAGGTAACGCGGCGACTAAAGCACAAGTGAAACCTAAGGCGGATTACGTATTTTCATCATCGAAACTGGGTGAGTTGTATAAAGAGCGACAAGAGGTTCAAGAAGCCATAAAACTTGATTACAACGGTGTGCAGTATGAAACCGTTTTGTTTGCGGAAGATATTAGTGATAAGCAAAAAGTGGTTAGGCTTGCGAATAGTTTAGGTCAAAGTGTGGATCTGTACCTCCCTGATGCAGGGTTTGATAGCTGCGGTATCTACACAGAGAGCAAGGGTTTGGACGTGTTTGATTGTGGTGCGGCTCAACGCTCAATCGGCAATGACACCACGTTAATTAACACGACGACGAATACTCATAAACCGGTCGAGCTTGAGTATCACAATGAATTGATTCAATACGTGACTAGCCTTGGGTCTACCATTTTGAGTAAATCTAAAAGTGGCAACAAGGTAACCATCACTACATCGTTTGCTTTCAACGCTTTTTACCGTGATGTGCTCAACGAGACTGGCGCTGTTGATCGAATTCGGTCGACTCTGGGTGCATCAACCTATTCTCAGCTTTTTGATATCGTGAAATTGTATCGAGGCAGCGAGATGACATTGAAGTTTGCTAACCATATTGGTGGCAGCGCTGATGACGATATCAATATGTACACCGGGCGCATGATCCACAGTAACAACATGACGACGATCGTAACACCTACGGGGTCGGTGTTCTCTGGCGGCACGGATCTGTTCGCGGCGGGTAACCCACGAGTTTTGCAACGCGCTGATACCACCAAAGCTATTGAGCTGAATAAACAGGTGGGTGTGCACAGTTGGGCTGAGGGTGATAAAACGGCTAAAGAATTCCCATACACCAACGAAAGTCATCGCCAACAAGCGACCTACTTTAAAAAGGTAATGGGAGACAAAGGAATCGACTTCTATATATTCACTTTAGATTCTGCTCCGGCTTCTGGCGAACACTGGGTGACTAAGGCCGATTCAGATAAATACGGTTTTATTACACGTATTGAGTAGCTTAGGCTCGAATTAAAGTTAGTAACAACTAGAGAAGGTTGGTGATGACATTGTTGTCACCAACCTTTTTTGTTCATTTTTTGATTCGTTACCTGTGTTGATTGTGGATTTCCTTGTCTTAAATTTCAGTATGAAAATTCCTTGATACTTCCTTTCCACTCCCTCCCCAAAAAGTTTCTACAAGGACTCTCACTGATTGATTTTTGAACTTTTCAAGCAAAAACATTTGACCAATAACTATCACACCTCAAATCTTTAATTGTTTTCGTTAGTGCTCTAAATGATATTTAATTTATTGTTTTATAATGGTTTTTGTTGTTTTGAATGCTGTGTTGTTACGAGTTTGCTTTAAATAATCATTTGAACCCTAACTAAATTTCTGTCATTTTATATTTAACTGAACGTTCAATATAAAATAAAAGGACTGAGAAATGCCGAAGGTTGGGATGCCTGATATACGTAAACCACAGCTTGTTCAAGCCACCATGACGGTGATTGATCGAGTGGGTTTGCATGCCGCGAGTATTGCGTTGATCAGCAAAGAAGCGGGAGTCTCCACTGGCATTATTAATCACTATTTTGGCGGGAAGCATGGGCTGCTCGAAGAGACCATGCGTGAAATCCTTCGCCAACTTTCCAATACCATCACGACTTCACTAAAAGCACTTCCTGTTGATGCTCACCAACAGAGAATTAACGCGATCATCGATGGTAACTTCGAAGGTTACCAAGCAGAAAATAAGGTCGCGAAGGCGTGGTTGGCATTTTGGTCATATTCAATGCATGACGAGCAGCTGAAAAGACTGCAACGTGTGAATGAAAAACGTTTGATTTCACACTTACGTCTTGAGTTGAAAGGTATTTTGAATCATGAACAAGCGGATCTCGTTGCTCACGGGATTGCGTCTCTGATTGATGGTTTGTGGCTGAGAGGCACACTAAACCCAGATGGTATCGATGCTCAAAAGGCGCGAGCTATCATCAATGATTATCTAGATAAACAACTTACGTTCTACTCGTGTCACAGCAAATAGATCGCAGTGGTAGCGTTAGACCTTGAGCTAGACCTAGAGCAAGAACTAGAACGACCACTATTTACACCCAATACTCACATATAGACCAGTAGAGTCTAATAACAATAATTAAGTCAGAATCTCAAATGGAAATGAACTCGTTATACATCGATGGCGCAGCGGTTAAAGCAACCTCTGGTGAAACCTTTGATAGCATTAACCCTGCCAACGGTGAACCTATCGCGACGTTAGGCCAAGCATCTTCAGCAGATGTCGACAGTGCTATTGAATCTGCGAAACGCGGGTTTGCGGTATGGTCTGCAATGACCGCTGTGGAACGCAGCCGCATTCTGTTGAAGGCAGTGGAAATACTTAGAACTCGAAATGATGACCTTGCAAACCTTGAGGTTGTTGATACGGGCAAGCCGCTGCAAGAAGCGATTGAAGTGGATGTGGCGTCTGGCGCTGATGTTATTGAATACTTTGCTGGCTTGGCACCAACGCTACAAGGCGACCAACAACCGCTGAGCGAATCTCAATTTTTCTACACTCGCCGCGAGCCGCTAGGCATCTGTGCGGGCATTGGTGCGTGGAACTACCCTATCCAAATCGCGATGTGGAAATCGGCTCCGGCATTAGCTGCGGGTAACGCGATGATTTTCAAGCCTTCAGAAGAAACGCCGCTAACGGCGCTCAAGCTTGCTGAGATATTTACCGAAGCTGGTCTTCCTGATGGCGTGTTCAACGTGGTTCAGGGCGATTACCGTGTTGGTCAGATGCTAACGGCGCACCCAGATATCGCGAAAGTATCGTTCACGGGCGAAACCGGTACCGGTAAAGCGGTAATGGCAGACAGCGCTAAGACGCTGAAATCAGTCACCATGGAACTTGGCGGCAAGTCACCGATGATCGTGTTTGATGATGCGAAATTGGATGATGCAGTGTCAGCTTCGATGGTCGCAAACTTCTACACTCAAGGCGAAGTGTGTACTAACGGTACTCGTGTTTATGTACATGAAAACATCTACAACGCATTCATCGACCAACTTAAGACTCGCACTGAGAAGCTGATCATTGGTAACCCAATGGATATGGAGACTCAGATCGGCGCGTTGATTTCTAAAGAACACCTTTCAAAAGTCCTTGAAGCAATTGAGCTAGCTAAACAGTCGGGCGCAACCCTGCTGACGGGCGGCTATCAAGTGACAGACAACGGCCTCGAAAATGGTAATTTTGTTATCCCAACCGTGTTTGTGGATTGCGAAGACAACATGCCTCACGTTCAACAAGAGATCTTTGGCCCTGTGATGTCAGTGTTGAAGTTTACCGACGAAGACGATGTGATTCGCCGTGCAAACGACACCAAATACGGCCTTGCGGCTGGTGTGTTCACGCAAAACCTTTCTCGTGCGCACCGTGTTATTCATCAAATGCAGGCAGGTATTTGTTGGGTGAACACGTGGGGCGACTCACCAGCAGAAATGCCGGTTGGTGGTTACAAGCTTTCGGGTGTTGGCCGTGAAAATGGACCAGAAACTCTACTTCACTATACGCAGACTAAGAGCATTCTTATTGAACTTGGCGACTACGCCAGCCCTTATGCCTAACGCGTAACATTCAATTTTATGGGTTAGCTTAACAGAGCTAGCCCTACTGACTCATCTCAGGGAAATCAAAACATGGAACAACGCTACGATTATATTATCGTCGGCGCGGGTTCGGCCGGCTGTGTGTTAGCGGATAGGCTAACGGAAAGCGGTGAACATAGCGTTTTATTACTGGAAGCTGGTGGAACGGATAAGAGTATTTTTATCCAGATGCCAACCGCGCTTTCTTACCCAATGAATACTGAAAAGTACGCTTGGCAATTTGAAACAGAGCAAGAACCGGGCCTTGATGGACGCGAACTGCACTGCCCACGTGGCAAAGTGTTAGGCGGCAGCTCATCAATTAACGGCATGGTTTATGTTCGTGGCCACGCGTGTGATTTTGACCAATGGGAAGAAGAGGGCGCAGCGGGTTGGAACTACCAAGCATGCTTACCTTACTTCCGCCGTGCTGAATCATGGAACAAAGGCGGTGATGAATACCGTGGTGACAATGGCCCTGTCGGCACTTGTAACGGTAACGATATGGAGCTCAACCCGCTTTACCAAGCATTCATCGATGCAGGTAAAGATGCCGGTTACCCAGAAACCAACGATTACAACGGCTACCAGCAAGAAGGCTTCGGCACTATGCATATGACGGTAGACAAGGGTGTTAGAGCCTCAACCTCTAACGCTTATCTACGCCGTGCTTTGAAGCGTTCAAACCTGACCTTGAAGAAAGGTATCGTGGCGCGTCGTTTCCTACTTGAAACACAAGACTCAGAAGGTCTATCGGGCTTGAAAGCGGTCGGTGTCGAGTTTGAAAAGTCAGGCAATACCCAAGTGGCTGTGGCGAACAAAGAAGTGATCTCTTCTGCGGGTTCTATTGGCTCGGTTCAACTGCTGCAACTTTCTGGTATCGGCCCGAAAGCGGTGCTTGAAAAGGCCGGCGTTGAAGTTAAACATGAACTAAGCGGTGTCGGTGAAAACCTTCAAGATCACTTAGAAGTGTACTTCCAATATCACTGCAACGAACCGATCACGCTCAACAGTAAGCTTGGCTTGGTCAGCAAGGGCATGATTGGCGCGGAATGGATTCTGACTCGCAAAGGCCTTGGTGCCACTAACCACTTTGAATCGTGCGCGTTCATTCGTTCTCGCAAAGGATTGAAGTGGCCAAACATTCAATATCACTTCCTGCCAGCAGCGATGCGTTACGACGGACAAGCGGCCTTTGATGGTCACGGTTTCCAAGTACACGTTGGGCCTAATAAGCCAGAGAGTCGCGGTACGGTTGCGATCACTTCTGCTGATCCGCATGCCAAGCCAGAGATCATTTTCAACTACATCTCGACTGAGCAAGACCGCCAAGATTGGCGCGATTGTATTCGTCTGACGCGTGAAATTTTGTCGCAACCTGCGATGGATGTGTACCGAGGCGAAGAGATTCAGCCGGGTCTAAGTGTGACTTCTGATGAAGCAATCGACGAATGGGTTAAGCAGAACGTGGAAAGTGCGTATCACCCTTCATGTGGCTGCAAAATGGGCGCTGATGATGATCCAATGGCAGTGCTTGATGAAGAGTGTCGCGTTCGCGGTATCGACAGCTTACGTGTTGTTGATTCGTCGGTTTTCCCAGTTATTCCAAACGGCAACCTGAACGCCCCGACCATTATGGTGGCTGAGCGTGCTTCCGATTTGATTTTGGGTAAGCCAATGCTCAAAGAGCAGGACGTTCCAGTGTGGATTGCACCTGAATGGCAAGAGAAGCAAAGAATCAATAAACCAGTAAGAGAAGCGTAAGCCTCTGTTATTGAGATAAAAATAATAAAAAGTAACAACCAAAATTAGTCAAAAGTCAGCAAAACTGCCCTGATTAGTATGAGTTAGGGCAGAAAAAGGAAAGATAAAAAGGAATCATTATGACGACTCAACATAAACAAACCGCTACAAAAAAGGTATTAGCAACATTAGCCATCAGTTCATTTGCATTTGGTGCTAACGCTTCTATTGAACCACAGCAATGTGAAAACGTCCGCTTCGCTGATGTAGGCTGGACTGACATTACCGCAACAACCGCCGTTACTTCTGAACTATTAAAAGGCCTTGGTTACAAAACCAAAACCGACCTACTTTCAGTACCGGTGACATACTCTTCAATGGCGAACGGCGATATTGACGTATTCCTAGGCAACTGGATGCCAACCATGGAAGGCGATATTGCTAAGTACCGTGAAGCGGGCACGGTTGAAACCGTTCGTGCCAACCTTGAAGGCGCAAAATACACGCTAGCCGTACCAAAATACGTGTACGACTCAGGTGTAAAAAGCTTCGCCGACCTAGCAAAACATGCCGACAAATTTAAAGACCGCATCTATGGCATCGAGCCGGGTAACGACGGTAACCGCCTAATACAATCAATGATTGATTCAGACGCGTTTGGCTTGAAAGATTTCAGCCTAGTGGAATCAAGCGAAGCGGGCATGGTGTCTCAAGTGTCACGCGCAGCACGCCGTAGCCAATGGATTGTTTACCTTGGTTGGGCTCCGCACCCGATGAACAGCAATGTTGAGATGGAATACCTTTCAGGCGGTGACGACTTCTTCGGCCCTAACTACGGTGGCGCGAATGTTTACACCAACGTTCGTTCAAACTACCTGTCTGAGTGTGCAAACGTCGGTCAACTTCTACAAAACCTAGAATTCACTCTAGAGATGGAAAACCAGTTGATGGAAGAGATTCTTAACCAAAAAGTGAAGCCAGAAAAAGCGGCTCAACAATGGTTGAACAACAACCCTCAACAAGTTGAAGCTTGGTTAGACAACGTAAAAACGCATAAAGGTGAATCAGCGACTCAAGCCGTTACTGAATACCTAAAGCAAGTTAAAGCTTAGTTCTACCTATCTCAACAGCTACATAAATAATAAAGGTGGGCTTGCCAATTTATCGATTGGTTTGAAGTAGCCCACCCATAATAAAAGGCAATATTGTGAATTTTATTACGGAAAACAAAATCCCTGTCGGACAGTGGATGGAAGCGGGTGTTGATTGGCTAACAATCAATGCAGCAGGATTCTTTGACGCTATTTCGATTTTTCTAGAAACCGTCATTATGTTTTTAGTCGACGTATTTAAGTGGATGCCGCCTGCACTGCCAATCGTGATTACTGCTGCGATTGCATGGTACTTACACCGTAAACCTTCGCTAGTGATCTTTGTGGTCGCGGCACTGCTGACTATTCTTAACCTCGGCTACTGGCAAGAAATGCTGGAAACCTTTGTTCTCGTCTTTGCGGCGACAACGATTTCCGTATTAATTGGCGTACCGGTTGGCATCATGGCAGCGCATCGTCCTTGGCTCTATACGATGTTGCGCCCAATTCTCGATTTAATGCAGACCGTTCCAACTTTCGTTTATCTGATTCCAACTCTGGTTCTATTCGGCTTGGGCATCGTTCCTGGCTTAATCTCGACCATTATTTTCGCGATAGCTGCGCCGATTCGTTTGACTTGTTTAGGGGTAACGAAAGTCCCTGAAGAGCTGATTGAAGCGGGGAAAGCCTTTGGTGCAAGTCGCATGAAGTTGCTATTGAAAGTAGAACTGCCAGCGGCTCTGCCAAGCATCATGGCGGGTGTCACCCAATGTATTATGTTGTCGCTTTCGATGGTGGTTATCGCCGCTCTTGTTGGTGCTGACGGGCTTGGTAAACCTGTTGTTCGTGCATTGAACACAGTGAACATCTCACAAGGTTTTGAAGCCGGGTTAGCGATTGTTTTAGTCGCAATCATCCTTGACCGCTTGTGCAAAACACCAAACCAGAAGGAAGCTTAATCATGTCTATCTCTCAGGAACAAAAGGCAATGGACGCGATTACCATTAAAAACCTTGATGTTGTGTTTGGTAACAAAGCCAATCAAGCGCTTGAGCTACTCGATCAAGGTAAAACTCGCCAAGAGATCATCGATGAAACAGGTCAAGTTGTCGGCGTAGACAATGTGTCGCTGACGGTGGAAGAAGGCGAGATCTGTGTATTGATGGGTTTGTCTGGTTCTGGTAAATCATCTTTGCTTCGCGCAGTTAACGGCTTGAACGAGATCAGCCGTGGTTCACTGACAATCAAAGACGGTGACCAACAAGTCGATTTAGCACAGTGTGATGAAGCGACTCTGCGTCATCTTCGTACTCACCGTGTATCAATGGTTTTCCAAAAGTTTGCTTTGATGCCATGGCTTAACGTATTAGACAACGTGGCGTTTGGTCTTGAAATGCAGGGTGTAGCAAAAGATGTTCGTCGTGCAAAAGCGCGTGAGCAATTGGAAATGGTCGGCCTAGCCGAATGGGAAACCAAATTCCCGCATGAGCTTTCTGGCGGCATGCAGCAACGTGTTGGTTTGGCACGTGCGTTTGCAATGGATACTGACATTCTATTGATGGATGAACCGTTTTCGGCGCTTGACCCACTGATTCGTGCTCAACTGCAAGATGAACTGATCACGCTGCAAAACAAACTCAACAAAACGATTCTGTTCGTGAGTCACGACCTAGATGAAGCACTGAAGATTGGTAACAACATCGCGATCATGGAGTCAGGCAAACTGATTCAACACGGTAAGCCTGAAGAGATCGTATTGACGCCAAAAACAGAATACGTAAAAGACTTCGTGGCTCACACCAATCCATTGAATGTGCTTAAAGGTCGTTCTTTGATGCAGCCTCTTGATTCACTGACACAAGAGAATGAAAGCTGGAAGATCTGCGATTCTAAAGATCTCTGGATTGAACAGAGCGAAGGTGCTTTATCTGTGAAAGGTGAATCTGCTTTGGCGCTTGTCGAGTGGAGTGAGTCTGACGACTTAACTGCGATCAGCGAGTCGAGTGTAGTTGTGGCAAGCCCGGAAATTGGCATGCGTGATGCGATTAAACTGAAACAGCTAAGTAATCACCCGATTTTGCTGGTGGAAGACAATCAATTGGTGGGTATTTTGGATAACAGCGAGTTTTACAACGCACTAACGGGTAATTTTCAGATGAATACAGCCGCGTAAAATTTCGTTTTCCAGCTTGGCGATTAGGGCTGGTTTTTTATTAGGTGGAGAGGGTTAAGTCTCTCTACCTCTATGATTATTAAAATATATTATTGTTTGAACTTGTATTCTCTGACTCACTATTTTTGACTTCATTGAAGCTTTCATTTCCCCTTCATTAAGTAAAAGTGCCGTACCACGCAAGTTTAGTGGTATAGAAAAGATTGAGAATAGTATGAACATCAGTACAATGCGGAAAAATCAATGAAGTAATTTATCAATTTACAGTGTAATTCGAGCTCACCTGACGTAAATAATCAGGACATATCATCGCTTCGACGCTGTAAAACCATTCACAGTATATTAGTACAAAGGTCTGCATCTTGGACAAACATGACGAAATCCTGGTCGCTATTCGCCAAATTATTCGCGCTATCGATTTACACTCGAAAAAGCTGAGTAAAGAGTATGGTTTGACTGGCCCTCAATTAATCTTAATGAGAGCAATCCAAGAAATGGGTAATGTGACGATCAAAGAATTGTCTAATCACACCAATGTAAGCCAAGCCACCACAACCACGATCATCGATCGCTTGGAACTTAATGGCTATGTACAACGTGTTCGCAGCTCGTCAGATCGCCGCAAAGTACACGCAAACCTGACTGAAAAAGGTCAAGAGTTGCTAAACAATGCGCCACCACCGCTGCAAGATAACTTCGTTAAAAAATTCCAAAACCTAGAGCCGTGGGAGCAAAGCTTGCTGCTTTCTTCAATGCAGCGAGTATCATCAATGATGAACGCAGAAGACATCGACGCCGCTCCAGTACTTCAACTTGAAGGCATTGCAAACGTAGCCAAGAGCTAACCTTATTTATAAATTGTTTATTTAGAACAACAACTTAAATAATTGTCAAATGGTCGCACTAAGCGGCCATTTTTGATCCTGCAATTTAAAATCTCTATTTGCCCTGCGTGTTAGTTACGCCTTCTTATTTTAAATCCCCCTGACTTTTTGCCCCGTTTGTAGTCGCCTCATTGGATTGTAATCAAAACTCCATTGACGATTCTCTGACAATAAAACACTAGACCGACCGGTCTGTTGTGTATTATTGTGTGTTCATCTTAACCACGAGGTGATGTATGAAACACGAATTGACGCCAACACAAATGATTATGAAGTTGAACAGCATGCAGGGAGCTTTTGCACAGAAACCGATGCCAGCGATATCGGAGAGAATTGAGCAGTTGCTCGCACTTAAATCTGCGCTTATCGATTACACAGATCGTTTGTGTGTAGCCGTGAGTGAGGACTATGGTCACCGCAGCCGACAAGACACTTTTATGGCTGACATATTGCCTTGTATCGGAAATATTGATCACAGCATTGAGTGTTTGCCTCATTGGTCGACATCTTCGATTCGTCATTCCGGTCCATTGCTTTCAACCTCTCGTGTGGAGGTGGTTTATCAACCCAAAGGCGTTGTCGGGATTATTGCACCGTGGAACTTCCCGATCATGTTATCCGTCGGCCCACTTATTTCGGCGCTGGCTGCGGGCAATCGCGCAATGATCAAGATGAGTGAATTTACCCCAGCGACGAACCAAGTATTAACAGCGCTATTGGCGGAAGTTTTCCTTGCCGATGAGGTGTGCTTGGTTGAAGGTGAGGTAGAAATCGCAGCCGCATTTTCGGCGTTGCCGTTTGATCATCTTCTGTTTACGGGTTCAACCCAAGTGGGTCGCCAAGTGATGAAGTCAGCGGCTGATACGCTAACCCCAGTCACGCTAGAGCTGGGTGGAAAGTCGCCGGTTATCGTGGCAGAAGACATGCCGATCGATATTGCGGTAGAGCGAATTATATATGGTAAAAGCCTAAACAACGGCCAAGTCTGTGTCGCTCCAGATTACGTGCTACTCCCTGAAGATAAGCTCGAAGCCTTCATTCTGGAGTACAAAAAACAATACCAACAGCTGTTTGATGAAGGGATCTACTCTGAGAGTTTAACCTCGCTCATTAACCCTCGCCAATGTGATCGTATTGCTGGTTTATTGAATGAAGAGCAGGAAGCCGGGACACGAATCGTTGCTTGCCATGACGAAGCGATGGACCTAGATACTCATCGGTTAGTGACACATTTGATCGTTGAACCAAGCCTGTCATCCAAGGTGATGAACGAAGAAATTTTCGGCCCATTATTACCCTTGATTACGTATCGCAATGTCGAAGAGGCGTTCCAAGTCATCAATAGCAAACCAAGGCCTTTGGCACTCTACCTGATGAGCTTTGATTTGAGTTTACAGGCGCAGGTTAAGCACCAAGTTCACTCTGGTGGCATGTGTATTAATGACTGTGTGTTCCATTTAGCGGTTGATGACGCGCCGTTTGGTGGTATTGGTGAATCAGGTCAGGGCAACTATCACGGCAAAGAAGGTTTCCTGACTTTCTCCCACGCCAAAACAGTCTTGGAAACGGGTTTAGATCATCGAGTTAAGTATCTGTTTTCAAAAGAAGACAACGAATTAAAAACAGCAGTGATGGGCATGCTTGGCCAGTAAATCATTGTTGGTATGACACTGTTTATTTTTCAAAAAGTTATTTTCACGAAATTATTTTAAGAGGTTACTTTTATGTTGGAACGTTTTTTTGAACGTACGATCAAATCGTATTTGATGATTACAGGTTTCTTAACGGCGACGGCTTTTTCCACTTTCCTCGCACCTGATTGGAGTATGCAGACGCTGTTTTCGTACAACGACACCATGATGGAAAACAAAGAGTACTTGCTGGGGACTTATCAGCACTGGGGTGTGATGGTTGGCTGTATTGGTGTGTTGTTGATGTTTTCGGCGAAGTACAAATCGCTGCGAACCTCGACCATGATTTACAGCGCATTTGAGAAGTCGATGTTTGTTGGCATCTTCTTATACAACGTGTGTATCAACGATTATGAGTGGTTCTATGGCTGGAGCGGCGTGTTTGCGCTCGATGGATTTGTGACCGTTTATTCTTTGGTTTATCTGTACTACTACCTCACTAGAGATAAGAGTAAGGTCCCAGCTCACCTTCGTTAATCGTTTGTGAGTTGCTCAGGGTGAGTCAATGACACTTCTTTAATTATCAATATCTTACTTATTATTACGGCCCGCACTTGCGGGCTTTTTTCGTTTTGGGGCAATGATCCATAAAGATCTTAATTGACATATCTTTGACATTTACACTCTAGACCGACCGGTTTGTTTTGGTTATTGTTTAGTCATCAACTAGAAATGAGGTAAACACCATGACAACCAATAATTTTAACTTTCAACTTAAAACCATTGTTCATGCTCAAGAGAACGGCATTGAAAATATCCCTTCTCTGTTTGGTCGCTTAGGTGCGCAAAGAGTCGTGCTCTTTTCTGATAAAGGTTTGGAGTCTCTTGGCTTTGTTGAGCAGTTCTCGGCGTTGTTTGTAAACCAGAATGCGAATCAGGAAGCGAGCCAACAAACTGTCCAGCTTGTTGGCGTGTACACCGATATCGCGCCAGACGCGACTTGCGACAACATCAACGCAGCCATTGAGTTTGCAAATAGCGTCAATGCTGATGCGATCTTGTCTGTTGGTGGCGGCAGCGTGATTGATGCCTCTAAAGGTGTGAAATACGCATTTCATAAGAAGATAGATGACATTCGCGCCGTGATTGCGGGCGGCGGTCATATGGATGTGTGGCCAAACAATGAAGATATTCGAGTGCCCCACATTGCTGTTCCGACAACGGCTGGTACGGGCGCAGAAGCCTCTCCGATTGCTGTTTTTTACAACGAACATGAAAATATTAAGGCAAGCCTAGTCGCATCGGGATTGGAAGCTGATATCGCGATTCTTGATCCAACCGTTACCACTAAGCTGCCAGCTCACCTGACTCGTTCTACCGCCATGGATGCACTAACACACGCTGTTGAAGCAATTGTCTCGCCAATGAGTAATGCATTCACCGACGCTTACGGCATTCAGGCTGCAAAACTGATTGTTGAAAACTTACCCTTGGCACTTAAAGAGCCAGAAAACCTAACAGCACGCGGCAATCTTCTTCAAGCGAGCACCATGGCGATCTCTGCTTTCTATTCGTCTTTGGGCGGTATTCCGATTCATAACTGTGCTCACGCTTTTGGTGCGATTAGCCACATTCCACATGGCGATGCCAACACGGTACTGATGCCGGTTGTGATTGAAGCGCTGCCTGAATTCTATATGCCGAATGCGGCGAAGTTAGCTCAAGCTTTCTCGGTCGACACGGCGGGAACCGATGAGATGGTTTATCAGAGAGTGTTGGATTTCTTAAACAACTTCCAAACCAGTGTCGGCGCGATGAAGCGTTTCAGCAGCTGGGACTTTGATGAGCAAGAGAAGAGCAACATTGCGGAAGCGATTGAAAAAGACATCTGCTTTCAGTTCTACCCAATCTCGAAACAGGCGATTGAAACCATCATTGAGAAAGCGATTTAAGTCCTTGTCTTAATTGACTGAATTTTATGACCATTTAGTTCAGTCCTTGATTCACTCACAACTATTACTCGAGAGCCAATTATGAAAATTGAAAACGTATTGCTATCAAGCTTGTGCATCATCGCGCCATTCCTACTTTTTACCTAACTCATTCAACAGGGACGTTGTGACCTTTATTCCCGAGGAGGAAATAAATGATCAATAAACGTTTAACTACCGTGATTCTGACTGGTGTTTTGGCTGCTCTGTTTTTTGCCAAAGCAAGCGTTGGAAGCGAAAGCTCTAAGAACGCAGCCACCATGGATCAATCGCAGCAGCATCAAGATGTCGTGCAATTGTTGGATGAGGCTTACCAAGGGCAATTGGATGCCCAGCTCTCTGTCGCTTACTTATATCTGAGCGGAGAGGACGTAGAACAGAATGATGAAAAAGCCGCGGAGTGGTTCGTCACCGCAGCCAATAACGGTAGCCCTGAAGCTCAAACGCAGCTTGGGTTGATGTATATCTCTGGAAGTGGCGTTCAAGCCAGCCAAGCGGAAGCTGTCATCTGGATAGGCATGGCAGCAGCTCAAGAGTATGACCCTGCGCTCGACTTATTACATTGGATGTCGCAAGCCGCGCACTAATTCAAATCCTAACTCAGGTTAATCACAGAAAGGTTAACCACAGAAAAAGTTAATCATAAAAAATTAATCATAAAAAATTAATCACAGAAATTGGAGAACGTCTTATGCAGACATTCAAGAAATCTTTAGTGTTCACGGCAATGGCGGCGGCAAGCAGTGCTGCTCTTGCGGCTGAATCAGAAAAACCGAATATTGTTGTAATTGTTGGCGATGATGTGGGCTTTGCAGATACACAGCCTTATGGCTCAGAAGCGGATACCCCAAACCTAATGGCGCTGGCTGAAGAGGGGGTTAAGTTTACTAACTTTCACGCGTCCCCAACGTCATCGGTAACGCGCTCTATGATGCTAACCGGAGCAAACAGCCACGAGGTTGGGCTTGGTACCTTCGACTATGCCGTCTATCCGGGCGCGATTGGTAAGCCGGGTTATGAAGGTTACCTCACCAAGAAAGGTGTTACGGTCGCCACGCTGCTTGAAGAGAGCGGCTATAACACTTACCTCTCTGGTAAATGGCATTTGGGACACGAAGATGGGTTTTTACCGGATGATCGCGGTTTTGGTGAGAGTTACGGTATTTTAGCGGGCGGTTCGAATCACTTTAACCGAGATATGATGTTCCCAGCCAAAAACGCTGCGACAGCGGATGCGCTGCAAAAAGGCGATATTCCAGGTGTTGAAGTTGAGCCAACTTACCGCAACGGTGAAGTGGTTGAGGATAAATACAAAGGCGAATACTCAGACCAAGTTTACACCAACGAGATCATCAAGATGATCGACAGCAAAAAAGACGACGGTAAGCCTTTCTTCGCTTACGTCCCATTCACCGGTATTCACCTGCCACTGCAAGCGCCTGAATCTGCTTATCAAGATAAAGTCGATTACTACGTTGAACATGGTTGGGACTCGGTTCGAGAAGATCGTTTCGAACGCATGAAAGAGATGGGCGTGATTCCTAAAGAGGCTGAGATTTCAGGACGTAATTCATTAAGCCGCCCTTGGGACTCGCTCTCTGAGAAAGAACAAAAGTGGTACGGCAAGAAAATGGCTGTGGCGATGGGCATGATGGAAATGCAGGACCAACAAGTCGGTCAGATAGTTGATTATCTGAAAGAAATCGGGGAATACGATAATACCTACATCATGTATCTAGCGGATAACGGCCCAGAAGCGGCGGATATTACCGGTGAAAACATCAGTGACCTGATCCGAACGTGGACCGCTCATCACTTCGATAATTCGACCGAAAACTTAGGTAAGGCGAGCTCCAGTGTGTCACTTGGTCCTGAGTGGGCAAGCGCTTCAACCGGCGGCCTATCTTGGTACAAAGCTTACACAGCAGAGGGCGGTATTCGTGTGCCGTTTATCGTTAAGCCTGCCAAAGCGCTTCTAGAAGGTGAAGATGCGTTACAGCCGGGAACTCAAACAGACGACTTATCCCAAGTGAAAGACATTGCAGCCACGATTCTCGAGATTGCAGAGGTAGAGCATCCAGGAACGGAATATCAAGGTCGAGAAGTAGCGCCGATGAGTGGCGTGAGCTTGTTGCCTTACTTCAAAGGTGAAACGGCAGAGGTGCACAGTGCCGATAATGCGATTCCATTTGAATTGTTTGGTAGCGGGATTTTGCTCAAAGGTGATTACAAGATCATCCGAATCTCTACCGGTATGGGCGGTGACAGTGAATGGCACTTATACAACACCAAGAAAGACCCTGCTGAGCAACATGACTTGAGAAATCAAATGCCAGATCTGTTCCTTGAAATGGTCGCTGAATATCAAGAGTACGAAAAAGCGCAAAACATCGTCCCGGTTGACGAAGCGTGGAACCCGTTTGAAAACGTGAAATAGAGGAAATGAACCACTCGGCCAACCTAATGCCATCAAGCTTGGTTGGCCGATGAACACCGTGTAAAGGAATTACGAATTGTTTTGGCTAATACAATAACTTTTACATCGAGGCACTCTTCATGACGACATTATCGCTATCAAATTTGAGTTCAATTCCGCAGTTCAATGGCAAAGCACACAGTAAGCTTCAAGCGCTAGCAAAACCGATTGGGGCGGTGTGTAATATCAGTTGCACCTACTGTTATTACCTAGAGAAACAGCAGCTGCTTGAATACCCAAAAGGCTCTCAATATACGATGGATGAAGTCCTGTTAGAGCGTTATATCAAGCAATATATAGAAGGGCAGAATACGCCTGAAATCATCTTTTCTTGGCATGGTGGAGAGCCTACCTTGTTGGGGCTTGAGTACTTTAAAAAGGTCGTTGAGCTGCAGAAAAAATATTGTCCTAGTTACAGCAAGATCAGCAATGACCTTCAAACCAACGGCACGTTATTGAATGATGCGTGGTGCGAGTTCTTCAAGAACAATGACTT
Organism: Vibrio sp. 1CM23M; assembly: GCF_023161755.1. Taxonomy (NCBI): domain Bacteria; kingdom Pseudomonadati; phylum Pseudomonadota; class Gammaproteobacteria; order Vibrionales; family Vibrionaceae; genus Vibrio; species Vibrio sp. 1CM23M. The sequence goes on along the minus strand of NZ_JALNTR010000001.1, from coordinate 782,838 downwards.
TATCATCGGCGTCAGTATTGATGGACCAGAGCACCTACATAATCACTACCGAACTAACCGTGCAGGCAAAGGCACTTTTTCTCAAACAATGCGTGGCATTCGCTACTTGAAACAACATAACGTCGAGTTCGCGACTCTAAGCTGCGTGAATGATGTGACAGGAAAGTATCCATTAGAGGTCTATCGCTTTCTACGCGATGAAGTGGGTTCGAAGCAATTGCAGTTTATACCTGTGGTCGATAAGCGCGAAGCTCACACCAACAATAAATGGTTGAGCAACCAACAAGCGATCATTCCCGTATCAGGCGAGGTTGAACCGTGGAGTGTCGGTTCTGCGCAATGGGGACAATTCCTCACTACCATTTTTGACGAATGGTTCGAACATGATTTTGGTCGGGTGTTAGTGCCGTACTTTGAAAATTTTGTCGGTGTATGGATGGGCAGAGAAAGCACCATGTGCACCTTGAGTGAGATCTGCGGCAAAGGGTTAGCGGTTGAGCCCAATGGTGATGTGTACTCATGTGACCATTATGTATTTCCTGAATTTCAGCTGGGTAATATTCAGGAGCAAGCACTTTCAACTTTAGCCTTCTCGCCAAAGCAGCAGCGTTTTGGGTTCGCCAAACAAAAGTCTCTGCCGAAACAATGCCAAACCTGTGAGTTTAAATTCGCATGTCATGGCGAATGCCCCAAAAACCGTATCATCACAAGCCGAGATGGTGAGGCGGGGTTAAATTATCTCTGTGAAGGTTGGCTGAGCTTCTTCAAGCATATCGACCTGGTTATTAAGGGCTTACTCAAAGCCAATAATATTGCGTCTCGTCTGGGGTAACGGAGTAGGTGTGAATGGATTCAATCAAGATTTAAGTTAGATAGAAGGCTCGCTAAATTGTGCGAGCCTTTTGGTATTTAGTATTTAGTATTTAGTTTCTGGTAACGGGGGTATCTAGTCAGCTGATTCTTGTGCCGAGCTCATGGCAAGAATGGTTTCATCCATGGCATTGTTTAGAATCGAACGGTTACGCTGCATAGCGGCCATGAGCGTTGAGCCAAGCCATAAACCATAAAGCGTTCGAGATAGCGATTCTGGCTCTGCGATAGTGAAATCACCGGCCTCATTGCCTTCTTCAAACAGCTTCGCCATACGCAGGATGATCTTTTCAGCGCCTTCTGCCATGGTTGATTGCAATGGATTAGCAGATCCAGCTACTTCTCCCGCCAGTTTTACGACAAGACATTGGATATTGAAGTCTTCAGTCAGTTTCGACGCACACCAAAACTCGAAATAGGCTTTAACGCGGTCACGACGAGAAAGCGACTCATCACTTAAAAAGTCATCCAGTTTAGCGAGATGCTCATCAAAGTAGTTAGTAAGAAGGATCTCACCAAAGTGTTCTTTGGATTTAAAGTAGTGGTAAAAAGAACCCTTCGTGCCTTCCGCTTGGTTGATGATTTTCATCAGGCCAACACCAGCAAACCCGTGTTCATTAATAAGGCTAAACCCTGCATCGAGCATAGCTTGTCGCATGTCTTTCATTGTTCTTACTCTTTATGCTGAGAATGAGGAATAGTGTAACCAGCAACATACCAACCGTCCAGTCTAGCGCGTTAGGACGCGGTCAATAATTGACTCGTTTCGTCAAATTGATTTTTCTCTTGCTTACACTTCTAAGCGATAAAACTTTTTTCAAGTTAAGCGCATGCTATAAAACGAAAATAACAACCTTATAGGGCTTGTTTGGTGCCTTAAAATGGCTAAATTGGGGTGTTTTAAGTTGCTGTTTTTGTTGGTTTTTAATTTGGTGTCTTCTTGAGATCGCAATGATAGTCTTAGCTTAATTTCTTTAGGGGGCTAAATGGACACTAATAACAGCACTTATCATCACCACAGTTTTGCTCAGCAAGACTTATCAGAGCTTACATTTACAGCCTGTACGTTTATCCGTTGTGATTTCAGACGTTCGAACTTACGTGACGCAACGTTTATTAACTGTAAGTTTATTGAACAAGGCGATATTGAGGGATGCCACTTTGATGTTGCCGACTTACGAGATGCAAGCTTCCAGAATTGCCAGTTGGCGATGGCGAATTTTAGTAATGCGAATTGCTATGGGATTGAGCTACGTGAATGCGACCTGAAAGGGGCGAACTTTACTCGCGCTAACTTTGCCAATCAGGTAAGCAATAGAATGTACTTTTGCTCTGCGTATATTACGGGCTGTAATCTGTCATACGCCAATTTTGAACAAGCTTGTTTAGAGAAGTGTGAGCTGTTTGAGAACCGTTGGATAGGCACTTACCTTGGCGGCGCGTCACTGAAAGAGTCTGATCTCAGCCGAGGTGTGTTCTCGGAAGATGTATGGGGGCAATTCAGTATGCAAGGTGCTAATTTATGCCATGCTGAATTAGAAGGGTTAGATCCTCGCAAGGTAGACACATCGGGTATTAAAATCGTTGCTTGGCAGCAAGAGCAACTGCTTGAAACCATGGGTATTGTGGTAATGCCTGATTGATAGAGCTTGTGAAATCAGTAAATCGAATAGGGAAGACGGTTGTTTTGTTTTTCTAACCACTGCAAACTACGGGCTCGCGGCTGCACATGTTTATATTCAGTTCAATCTAGAGAAAATTATGACTATAGAAAGTGTGCTTCCTGAAGATTACGCCGAAATGCTTAATGTTTGGGAAAATTCGGTCCGAGCAACTCATGACTTTATTACAGAAGAGGATATTGAGTTTTTTAAACCCATCATCATGGAACATGCGTTCCCTGCGGTTTCTTTGAAATGCGTGAAAAATGAAAATGGTTCGATTGTTGGTTTCGTGGGCGTCCATGAAGCAAAGATTGAAATGCTTTTTGTTTTGAATGAAGTTCGAGGACAAGGGGTGGGCTCGGTGTTGTTGCAACATGCGATTGAGCAGCTAGCAGCCACCAAAGTTGACGTCAATGAGCAAAACCCACAAGCGGTAGGCTTCTATCAGCACATGGGGTTTAAAGTAGAATCACGCTCACCACTTGATGATATGGGAAAACCATTTCCAATTCTGCATATGACGCTGTAAGACTCGGTTGTCGTATCACTCGGTTGTAATCAACCACAGTCGCTAGAAGAAAAGCCCAAAGCTAATAACTTTGGGCTTTTCCGTATCTGAACCAATGATAACCAAATTATCCAATATGAGGCAGATCTGAATAGGTGCGTGAACGAGGTGTTACTCACTTACAAAGCGGTGGTGTTTGTATTTCATACGGGATCTTGGTCACTGATCTTAGCGCTTAACATTACCCAAACGCCCAAATTAAATGTAACCATCATCACAATTAATACTTGGTCAATACGTATAAATGGATCTTTATCACGTTTGTGTAATCTTATTTAAATCCTATAACTGGGATTACTATCAAATTTAAACTATTGACTTGTTGTTAATAATAAAATTGTAATTAAATTTCATGACAAATATGAGAGGTAGAGAATAACTAATCGTTTGACTCTGATATTTAAGTGATCTGGATCTTACTTTATTGCCATTTCTCTATTCTTCTACTTCCATTGATAATAATCCCAACAACAACGAACAAAGAATAACTGGGATATATTATGCTTTATGACCTTATTGACCACGACCTAATTGATGTTATTAACCACTCTGAATACAAGTGGGAAGATGCAGTTAAGGAAACGACTCGTTACCTACAAGATAAGGGCTACGTTACCGATAACTACGCAGACGCGATCATTCAGTCAACGCATGATAATGGACCTTATTACGTTCTTTGTCCAGGTATTGCAATGCCTCATGCACGCCCAGAAGCAGGTGTACTAAAGACTGGACTTGGTATTCATGTCTTTTCTAACCCGGTGGATTTTGGGTCTGATATGGGGCCTGCCAATGTCTTATTAACATTAGCTGCAAAGGATTCAGATACACACATTGAGGTTATTCAAGCGCTTAGCGAAATGCTGGTTGATGAAGAAAACATTGCCAAACTGGCTGCTTCTTCTTCAAAAGCAGAAGTGCTTGAAATTATTAAAAGTTACTAATAATAACCTTTGAAAATAAGGAATTTAACGTGTCTACAAATATAAGAGCCAAAGTGCAAGCTTTTGGTGGTCATCTGACTGCCATGGTATTGCCAAATATCGGAGCCTTCATTGCTTGGGGCTTCATTACCGCATTATTTATCCCAACAGGTTGGATGCCGAATGAGTATTTCGGTGAGCTTGTTGGTCCGATGATTACCTATTTATTACCGTTACTTATTGGTTATACCGGTGGTCAGATTGTTGGTGACAAGCGTGGTGCTGTAGCTGGTGCTATCGGTACTATGGGTGTTATTGCCGGCGCCGAGATTCCAATGTTTGTTGGTGCAATGATCATGGGTCCACTAAGTGGCTGGGTGATTGTTCAAATCGATAAACGCCTACAAGACAAGATCCCTTCTGGTTTCGAGATGGTGGTAAACAACTTCTCGTTAGGCATCTTCGGCATGTTGATGTGTCTATTTGCTTACGCGATTGTTGGTCCTGCTGTAACTGCAGCGAACCTATTCGTTAAATCGGGCATCGAAGCGCTTGTAGCGACTGGCTTCCTACCGTTACTTGCAATTATTAACGAGCCAGCAAAAGTCTTGTTCCTTAACAATGCTATCGACCAAGGTATTTACTACCCACTAGGTCTACAAGCGGCGGCGGAAACGGGCAAATCTATCTTCTTTATGGTGGCGTCTAACCCTGGCCCTGGTTTAGGTATGCTTCTGGCTTACGCTAAGTTTGGTCAAGGTCTAAGTAAGAAATCAGCACCAAGTGCAATCATCATCCACTTCTTCGGTGGTATTCATGAGCTGTACTTCCCATACGTGCTAATGAAGCCAATCATGATTTTAGCGATGATTGCAGGTGCAGCAACAGGCATCGCAACGTTCAATCTACTTGATGGTGGTCTGGTGGCTGGTCCAAGCCCTGGCTCAATCTTCTCTTACTTAGCTCTAACACCAAAAGGCAGCTTCTTCGCGACCATCGCCGGTGTAACAACAGCAACGATTGTTTCTTTCTTAGTCGCAAGCGCAATCCTCAAAGTAAGCAAGAAAGAAGAGTCTGAAGAAGAGTTTGAGCAATCAATCACAGACATGAAAGATATGAAAGCTGAAGGTGCAGCAGCAAAAGCGCCAGCACAAGCAGCGGTAAAAGCAGAAGCGAAAGACATTAAATTTGTCGCCTTTGCATGTGATGCAGGAATGGGCTCAAGCGCCATGGGAGCATCGACTTTCAAACGCAAACTAGAAAAAGCCGGCTTTAACGTTGAAGTGAAGAACTTCGCAATCGAAAAAGTGCCGAGTAACGCGGACGTGGTGGTGACCCACGAGAGTCTAGAGAGTCGAGCGATTAAAGCAACGGGTTTACCAGTAGTGACTATCAAGAACTTCTTACATGACCCTGCATTAGACAACCTAATGAACACCATTGGTCAACAAGCTTAATTTAAATTTTGGGGCCACTCAGTGGTCCCACTTTCGGAGAGAAAATCATGACTCAAACAACTGCTGCTGTTATCCGTGGTGAAAAAGATGTTCAACTTAGAACGTTCGATCTTCCAAAAATTTCTGATGATGAACTATTAGTTAAAAATATCTCAAACAGCATCTGTCTTTCTACTTACAAAGCTGCGCTGTTAGGCAGCAACCATAAACGTGTACCGGAAAATATTGCTGAAGTTCCCGTAATGACAGGCCACGAATACGCAGGTGTGATTGTGGAAGTGGGTGCAAACTTGCAAGATCGTTTTACGGCAGGTGAACCTTTTGTACTGCAACCTGCTATGGGACTTCCTACGGGCTACTCGGCAGGTTATAGCTATGAAACGTTCGGCGGCAATGCAACGTACTCAATTATCCCTAAAGTAGCAATCGACTTGGACTGTGTATTGCCTTACAAGAGTTCGTACTACGCTAATGCCTCTTTAGCTGAACCTATGTCATGCATCATTGGTGCGTTCCACGCAAGCTACCATACAACGCCTTACGTATATGAACATCAAATGGGCATCAAAGAGGGCGGTGCTCTTGCATTGTTAGCATGTGCAGGCCCTATGGGTATTGGTGCAATTGACTACTCGATTAATGGTCCAGTCAAACCAAGTCGAATCGTTGTCACCGATATTGACGAAGCGCGCCTAGAGCGAGCTGAGAGCCTAATTCCTGTATCAAAAGCAGCAGAGAACGGTATCGAACTGTTCTATGTGAATACCGCTAAGTTAGAAGATCCTGTCTCACACCTTAAGCAGCTGAATGATGGCAAGGGGTATGATGATGTCATGGTGTATGCCGCGGTTGCACAAGTGCTTGAGCAAGCGGATGAGTTGCTAGGCAATGATGGTTGCTTAAATTTCTTTGCTGGCCCAACGGACAAGCAGTTCAAAGTACCATTCAACTTCTATAACGTTCACTACGAAGCGACTCACATTGTTGGCACTTCTGGTGGCTCTACGGGTGATATGGTCGAGTCTATTGAGCTTTCAGAAGCGAATAAAATCAACCCTTCATTTATGCTGACACATGTTGGTGGTCTAGAAGCAGCACCGCATACAATTCTCAATCAGTTAGATATTCCGGGTGGCAAGAAATTGATTTACCCACATATCGACTTACCGCTGACAGCGATTGACCAATTCCATACACTGGCAGAGCTGTCTCCATTCTTCCTGGATCTTGATGAAATCTTGAAAGCCAATAATTACGTTTGGAATGAATTGGCAGAAAAAGCGCTACTTGAATTTTATGATGTGAGCTTAACCGTTTAATATGGTTCATTATTGTGGTGGCGAGCCAGCCACCACAGCTTCATGAGGTAATTGATATTTTGTTGCAAGATGAATTATTGGATGCATTGGAACAGTGTGATTCCGCGACGAGTTTGATCGAAGCGTCTAATAAGTTAATAAACCAAAAACTGAAAAAGCTATTACCGAACGTGTTTGTTCAAGATGCTTTGGTGATGGAGTACGCCGTCGTACCTCTTTTAAAAGAAGATGGGCCTCTTGTGACAACCGACGTCGCCTCTAAATTGATGTTTGCGATGGGTAAGATCTCTTTGGAAACCTACGCTGATATTGGCTTATTCGACCAAATGTATGAATACACTAGTAAGCAATCGCAAGTACTGACATTTGGTGATGACATGGTTTACGACTTCATCAGTAATCAATCAAACCTCTCGAAAGGCAAAGATAGCTTCTACTTAGATTCAATTAACCAATTAAAATTCTCGTCATTCGATTCATTCACTCAAACACGTTACGAATCGCTGATTAAAACAGTGCTGAAACTCTGTTGCGAGAACTTGTTGGAAAGTATTGAGAAAGAGATATTAGGATAAGGTTGAACATGAAAGTTTCCTTAAATGTGAGTGGCTTTGAAACCGAAGCGACATTCCCTGATAAAGATATTGAACAGATTCATAAACCACTGGTTGAAAAATTTACGCGACTTTTTGAGCAGAAAAAAGAACGTACGATAATCTTTTTGTGTGCCCCTCCTGGCAGTGGTAAATCGACGTTAGCAGCGTTTTGGGAGCATTTGTCCCATCAACAAACCAACGTTGAGCCACTTCAGGTATTGCCATTTGACGGTTTTCATTACCCCAATGAGATATTGGACTCAAACTACATCGTTCGTGATGAAGAGAAAATTAAACTCCGTACCATTAAAGGCTCTCACGAAACGTTCAACCTAACCTCGTTGATCGATAAGTTGAAACAGCTGAAAGTAAAAAATCCTACGTGGCCGTATTACGATAGAAATCTTCATGATCCTGTGGATGACGCAATCTCGGTAGACAAGGACATTGTCGTGATTGAAGGCAACTGGTTGTTACTGAACGAGCCTGTTTGGAATGGATTGCATGAGTTGGCTGATTTCACCATCTTCATAGACACCGACGCTAAGTTCCTCGAAGAGCGCTTAGTAAACCGCAAGGTGCGAGGAGGTACCACATTAGAAGAGGCGGTCGAGTTCTATAAAAATTCAGACTCAAAGAACGTCGATAAAGTGTTAGACCATTCTATTCCTGCTGACCTAACACTCTTCATGAATCAAGACGGTTCGTTTCAAATCAATTAAACAATTTAGGAGGTCATAATGGAGATTGTTGTCGACAGCCATACTCATACATTGGCAAGTGGCCATGCCTATAGCACCATTATCGACAATGCACTGGCATCGAAAAATAAGGGGCTAAAACTCCTTTGTACAACGGATCATGCTCCTGAAATGCCGGGAGCCCCCCACTACTGGTTTTTCAATAACCAAAGGATTTTGCCCCGCTTTCTGCACGATGTAGGTATCTTGCGTGGTGTGGAAGCCAACACATTGAATACTGATGGAGAGTTGGATCTTCCTCCCTCTTCTTACCAACACTTAGACTGGGTGATTGCGAGCTTACATGAGCCAGTTTTCAAGCCATCGACGGAACAAGAACATACACAGGCGTTAATGAACGTCATTAAGAGTGGCAAAGTTGATGTGCTAGGGCACTTAGGGAACCCAAACTACAAGTTCGATATGGAAGCGGTTCTGCTGTGCGCAAAGGAGCACAATGTTGCGATTGAAGTGAACAATACGTCGCTGACAGGAAAGAGCCGAAAAGGAAGTGATGTGCGATGCTCAAAAATTGTCGAGATCGGCAAGCGAGTTGGCGTTTACTTTTCTACAGGTTCTGATGCGCATTTCTGTGAAGAGATTGCTCATTTGGGTCTTGTAAAAGCATTACTTGAAAAGCACGGTGTGGAAGAAGACAAAATAATCACTACCTCAACATCCCGCTTTTTGAACTTTTTATTATTGCGCGGTAAGAGTCGAATCGAAGAATTTGCACACTTATATTAAGTGTGTTGTTGAGTTAATGATTACTGGTATCAAAAAGCCCAAAGCTAATAACTTTGGGCTTTTCCGTATTTGGAGTTTGTTATTTATCAAAGCTATTCCTCAAATTGAGAACGAAGTAATCTTGTGAGTTTTTCGGTTTGATATACTCAGTATTCATTCGATAAAGATGATGGAGATGATATGTCGAAAACCGCGAAGATCATTAATGAAGATAAGCTGGTAAAAAAAGCAGTTGAAGTCGGTTTTAAGATGGCAAAGCTACAAGGTTTTGATTTGCCAAATTCATCCCAACCGATAAAGGTTAAAGCGGTGTACTTGTTCCTGGTTGAAGTCAATCAGATCACACCGTTACCGGACGATAAGCTTGATGGCGCGAACATTAAGAAGCGTTTAGCACTCTGGCTTCATAAGGCACTGCCGGATAATGACCCGCTAAAATAAAGAAGTTCTGAAGACTGGTGCAGTTCACCTGATTTGAACTGATGATTGGCAACCTTTCCCCTAATCTCACTTATTGTTTTAATGTACGAAAGCCTAGCGATTACTCGCTAGGCTTTTTAGTTTCCGGGATTTTTTGCATCGATGATGTGCTGATTGTTTTGACTTTTCTGTCCCCAGTTTCTTTGACTTATTACTTGGATCTAAATTGCTTGTACTGGTTTGGTTGGCTTCGAAGCTTCTCCTGTGCTTGAGTCATCGTTTGTAATGTGGTCGTATTTCTCTGTTAAGTGATCTTGAATCTTTTGGTGGTATGCGCCGTTCAGCTTGTAGAAGCGGAAGTAGATGATTAACGCAATGGCAAAGAAGAAAGCAGGTAGGCCGACCATGATGCATTGCATGCCGAAGACGGTTTCAGGGCTTTGCGTTACGTTGGGCACATAGTCAACTGCAGTGAGGGCGATACCGATAAAGAAAGCGGCAAATGCCGAACCTGCTTTTACGACCAAGGTTTGCACCGAGTAAGCGATACTTTCACAACGAGAACCCAGTTTAAACTCACCGTAATCGACCGTGTCTGCCACCATAATCACGTTCAGTACCCAGAACAGAGCGGTACCGATTTGTAGGAAGACGCCTGCCGTTGATATCAGCAGAATACTTTGTTTGTCATACATGCCGACGTAGATGAGTACCGCGCTGCCTAAGATAGGGAAAGTGGATGCACAGGCCCATAAAACTCGGCGTGAGAACATTTTCGCAAGTTTAGGGAACAACACTAGAGTGATAAGGTTCGCGATACCTGCATACGCCATGTAGTACGGGAACAGCTCTTCATTGCCGACCACATAAGTAAAATAGTAAACCGCGAAGGCGGTAATGATGTTGGTCGCAAGGTTGTAAGACAACGCCATACACAGAACACTGGTCAGTTGGTCGTTTTTGTAGATAAGTGACAGTAGCTTTTTCAGTGAAACCTTTTCTTCAGGTTGAGTTGTGTCTAGGTTGGCGGTTGAATAACGTTCTTTCACATTACGCAATGTAATGAAAGTTGATACCAAGAAACAAGCGATCAACAAGAGTGTAAAAATCTGGAAGCCGAACCCTTTGTCGTCACCACCTACGTAATTCACGAAAGGCATCGCGATAGCCGCAGTGACAATCCAAGCTAGGCTAGCAAAGAAGCGAGGGTATGGGACGAGCTCTTCACGTTCACGCTTATCTAAGGTGAGTGTTGGAACCAATGACCAAAAAGGAATATCCATTAATGTGTAGGTCATGCCCCAAAGAATATAGGTGACAGCAGCGTAAGCGATTAGCCAAGGGCCTTCGATATAGTGAGCACTAAACACCATCAATAGCACGACTGAGTTGGCGAGCGTGCCGATTAAAATCCAAGGCTTGAATTTACCCCAACGAGTGCGGGTGTTATTGACCAGCCATCCCATAATTGGGTCATTGACCGCATCCCAGATACGCGCGACGAGGAAAATAGTACCGACTGCAGCGGCAGAAATACCGACCACATCCGTGTAGTAAAACATTAGGTACATATAGACGATGGTGATTGCGAAGTCTTTACCAAATGCGCCAAAGCCATAACTGAGTTTGGTATTCATTGAGATACTCATTGCCACTCCTTACGCCTCCTCACTGAGAAGGCGTTAATATTCACGTTATTGTATTTTTATTAGTATGAAATTACTTGTTAACCCACTCTGGTAACCAACCTTGATGAGCCTCAATCAAGTCATCAACCAGCGCGTATATCTCTTCTATTCCAAGTACTGCGGCGGTATGAGGATCAAGCATCGCAGCATGATAAATACGGTCGCGGTTTTCAGTGAGAATGGCTTCGGTTAATAGAGTTTGAACGTTGATGTTGGTTTGCATCAATGCCGCTAAGTGATTTGGTAGGTGACCAACTTTGATCGGTTGCACACCATTCGCATCAACTAAACAAGCGACCTCAACACAGCAACCTTGCGGTAAGTTATCGATTAAGGCTTCGTTTTTAACGTTGCCATAGATGACGCTCGGTATACCTGTCCAGATGGAGTTCATGATGGTGCTAGCGTATTCATGGGATTCTTCAACGGTGATCTTATCGGCCGTTTTGAACTCTTGAAGATCCTTTTTCCAATCGGCGATCTGTTCGACACAACGCTTAGGGTATTCATCAAGTGGCACTTTATAACGTTCGATTAAATCTGGACGATTTGGCTTGATAAAGTAGGGGGTGTATTCAGAAAAATGTTCAGAAGACTCTGTCACGAAGTAGCCAAGCTTCTTAAACATCTCATAGCGGACTAAGTTGGTGCAGCGACCATTGTGATAAATCCCCGGTTTAGGTGCTTGGCCACTCTCAAAGGCTTCCAGTAGGTCTGGATAAATGTCGACGTACTCGCCACTTGCTGTTTTCTTCTCGAGGGTCAGGTAGTAAGCCATGTGGTTGATGCCCGCGCAGGTGTAGCGAAGGTCTGCGTAATCTAAGTCTAGGTCTCGTGCTAGCTCTTCAGCAGTACCTTGAACAGAGTGACATAAACCGACTTGTTTAATGTGCGGATACTTCTCGTACATTGCCCATGTGTTCATTGCCATTGGGTTGACGTAGTTGAGCATGGTCGCGTTCGGGCAAACCTCGGTCATATCTTCACAGACACTCCAAAGATGCGGGACTGTGCGTAGCGAACGCATAATACCGCCTGGTCCTAGTGTGTCTGCGATGGTTTGTTCCAGACCATGGCGCTTACACACGTCGAAATCTGTGACGGTACAAGGTTCGTAACCGCCGATTTGGAAAGCGATGACGACAAAATCTGCGTCTTGTAGTGCTTCTTTCTGATTTAAGTGACATGAAATAGAGCCAGTAGCGCCTGATGATTCCATCAACTTACTGACGACAAGGTGAGACTCTTCTAAACGGGTCTCATCAATATCCATCAAGGCGACATGAGCGTTTTGTAATGCCGAACGGTGGAAAACGTCACCAAGAATGTTCTTAACAAAAATGGTTGAGCCAGCACCGATGAATGTGATCTTAGGGCTTTGCATAGTGGAATCCTTTATCTCTCTGAGTTCTTTGTTGATGCAGATAAATTACACCTAGAACCCATGTCGATTCGTCTCAGATAATCTAATAGCTCTCCCGTTTTCTAATATTTTTAAATCACCCAACGAAAATCTTAGGAAATGGGACAACTTGCTGGCTTTTAAGGAGAGAGCTTATGCAATGAAGCGAGTTTTGCACTTAAGATACTGACTCTAATCACATCGTGATGATCTTATGAATTGGGGTACTGCGGCTCTATGATCGCCTTCAGAGTTTTATTATCGAGGAACTGCTAAAACTCAGCTATACGATTTCCTAAGGAGCGAGATATGCCGCAATCAGCCCCAGATACGGTGAGAATTATCACTTTAGATAAGTACTCATCCGAGACCGTGTCGGTAAGTCCGCTTTCTCTCTATTCTTCCTATGAGAAAATCGATATCGAACTCAGAGCGCCTCACTCCATGCCAGGCTATCACTGGCATGGTCAAGTTGAGGTGAATATTCCCTTTGGGGATGATGTGGAGTACATCATTAACGGCAGTCCGGTTGTGGTTAAAAGCGGATCGATTGGCTTGTTTTGGGCATCGGTACCGCATCGACTTACCAATCCAGGTCAATGCCATAATATGGGGATCATTAACATACCGATTCACCATTTTATGTCGTGGGCTCTCAGTCGGGATTTTATCAATCAGATAACTCATGGCAGTGTATTGCAATCGAATTCCTGTGCGTTGATCAGTGAGTTTGAAATCTCCCGCTGGGCACAAGAGATAAAACATTCGTCCGAAAGTCGTCAACAGTTGGCTATGGATGAAATTGGCTTAATGCTTAAACGAATCTGCCTTGATGGTTGGCAACAACTGCTGGTAAATCGACAGGATAAGTCGACTAAGAAAGGGGTATCGAAACACTCCCAATTCTATGTCAGTCAGATGTTGGAATACATTGCGACTCACCATAATCAGCCATTAACCGTTAAAGGTATCGCTGAACATATCGGGTTACACAGCAACTATGCGATGAACGTATTTCAACGAACGATGCAGATGACCATTAAGCAGTATATTACTGCGATGCGCATCAACCACGCTCGTGCTTTACTGAGTGATACGGATAGAACCATTCTCGATATCTCACTCACGGTGGGCTTCAATTCGAGCAGCCGATTCTATGAAACCTTCCAAACGTACATTGGTGTTACGCCGACTCAATATAGAAAATTAGCTAGAGAAGATCACCGATGGAGCAGTCATGGGGCCAGCCCGCTATACGACCTTGAGAAAGGAGCGTGTGATGGGAAAAGGCCATTAACGACGACAGACAGTTAGCGGTATTGATACAACTCGATAAAACAAAAGCCACAGCGTTTTGCTGTGGCTTCGTTGTTATAGAATCAAGCGAACTTGTTCTTTCTAGAACGTTATCGCTCAACGATTCACTTGCTCAACAATCTCGCGTGTTAGGCGTGCGATCTCGTCCCACTCCCCGTTTGTAACCAGCTTCTTGTCTACCATCCATGTACCACCGCAGGCTAATACCTGAGGCACGGCTAAGTAGCTATCGATGTTTGATGGCGTGATACCGCCAGTTGGCATCAGTCTAATGTCGCCGTATGGGCCAACGAGTGATTTCACCATGCTGATGCCGCCAGATGCTTCTGCTGGGAAGAACTTCAAGGTTGTTAGGCCCATCTCTAATGCTGCTTCAACAGTGCTTGGATTGTTCATACCTGGAATGATATCGATGCCGATCTCTTGGCATGCTTTAACTGTGTTCGGATTAAAGCCCGGTGATACAACAAACGTTGCGCCCGCTTCTTTTGCTGCGAGTGCTTGCTCACGGTTCAAGATGGTGCCCGCGCCGATCAGCATGTCAGGCTGTGCTTGGCGAAGCAGTCGGATAGCTTCAACAGCGGCGTCTGAACGGAACGTAATCTCAGCCGCTGGAAGCCCATTCTCAGCCAATACTTTGCCTAGAGGGATAATATCCTCTGCGTTATCAATGGCGATAACAGGGATAACTTTAAGTGCTTTTAGCTGTTCGTTAATTGTAGACATGTGTACTTCTTAATATCAGTTTGAAAGAGTGTCGGTGATGGATTTTGGAATGATTGCGCCATGATGTTGAATCACCAATCCGGCTAATGCATTACCTTGATGGCAGGCTTCTTCAATAGAACCTCCAGCGAGATAGCAAGATAAGAAACCGCCGTTAAAAGAGTCGCCAGCAGAGGTGCTATCCACCACAGTCTCGACAGGTGTCGTTGTGATTTTTACGGGCTCATTTACGGGGTTTTCGCTGATCAAGCAGCCTTCAGCACCCAGCTTGACAACAACGGTTTTGACACCGAGTGCATGCAGCCTTGTTATGGTGTCTTGTGGTGTTTGATCGCTCCACAACAGTTGCTCATCATCGAACGTGACTAGGGCTATATCGGTCGTTTTATAGCCCAATAGATAGCATTCTTTAGTTGCGGCTTCTGAGCTCCACAACTTTGGTCGATAGTTACTATCAAAGGCGATGGTAACGCCACGTTCACGCAGGCCTTCTATGATAGTGAGCAACTTTAGTTGATCGCTGTGTGGCAGTATCGCGAGGGAAATGCCACTCAGAAACACCATATCAACATCACGAAGTTGGTTGGCGATCTTATCGAAATCGGGGTGCTGTACCATGTAGCGAGCCGCCGAATCGTTGCGCCAGTATAGGAAGGTGCGCTCACCAACATCGTCGAGTTGAATGAGATAGAGCCCGGGTGAACGCTGCTCATCAATAAGTACGAACTCGGTTGATAGTCCTTCATCTTGCCATCGGTTAAGCATCTCTTGGCTGATAGCGTCTGAGCCTAGCGCCGAGACATAGCTTGTTCGTATCGCTGGATTCGCAGTGTTATTGCTGCTCATGGGATTGTTAACCGCAGCGCTGCGGTTCAAGTAGATTGCCGCGTTTAATGTGTCTCCACCATAGCTTTGTTGCATGTTGCCAAATGGCGCGCCATTCAGTTCAATCATGCACTCACCGATGATTGCGATGTGGGTCATAATATAGCCTTAGAAAGGAAAGGTTGGATTTGCTCGTATGAAGAAAGCATGACCATAACTAGATGCGGTCATGCTTTTTCGATTCTAATCTTACGGGAGTAAGACTAGCCGATTACTTGTTGTCTAGTTTTACGAACAACAGCGTGAGAATATAAGACAGTGCAAATACACCCACCACGCCCATCAGTGCTTGAATGAAGTTTTGCGTACCGCCTGCAAGGTAAGCTGGCAGGCTGAATACAGAAGAAAGAATGTAGCTTGTTAAGTGCGTATCGATTGTTACCGAGATAGCACCGAACACACCTGCAGCCAAACTCGCGGTCATCATCGCTTTGGTGTATTTCGTTAGTACACCAAATAGAGCCGGCTCCGTGATGCCTAAGATCGCGGTAACACTTGAGCCCATCGTAATTGAAGATTGCTCTTTAGAAACCGTTTTACGTTGCTTGTGCCAGATAGCCATTGTCGCGCCAGCAATTGCCATGTTACCCAAACACATGATTGGCATAAGTAGATCCTTACCATACAGTGCGAAGTTGTTCAGGCTGATTGGCGTCATGCTGTGGTGAATACCAAATACAATCGTAATAGGACGAGTTAGACCAAACACAAAGCCCGTTAACGTCGGAGAGATTTCCAGTAGTGAGCTCATCACCCAACCCGCGCCGTTACTTAGCCAGATACCCGCAGGACCCACAAATGATAGTGTGATGGTTGAAGTCACCGTAAAGGCAAGCAGTGGCGTAAATACTGGTTTTGCAGAAGAAGGGACTAGACGGTCAACTAACGGAGTCACTTTAGACAATAACCAGATTGCGAGAATAGCGGGTACGATAGCGCCGCCGTAGTTGAGAAGTTCAATAGGAACCACACCAAGAACCGTCAGCTCAGGTGCAGCGCCAGCATCCTTTAGCATCGCCGCTTTATCTACTAGCTTGGGTGCTAGCATTGCAGACGAAACAGCAAGTGCTATGTACTCATTTACTTTAAAGACCTTGGCTGCAGAGAAAGAAACCAACATAGGTAAGAAGAAGAACACAGCTACAGAGATAGAACGGAAGAAGTAAACCGTGTCTGAGGTTTCAGAGATAACATTGGTTGCAATAAGGCCAGACAACAGACCCATTAGCATACCGGCACCAGCAATGGCTGGCACAACAGGACCAAAGATACCCGCGACAATGCGCATCACACCTTGGAATAGCTTGCCTTTCTCTAGCTCATCAGCAGGAGCTGCGTCAGCTTGTTGAGTGTTTGAGAGTGCGTTGAACCATTTCTCGACCTCAACTCCAATGATGACTTGGGTTTGGCCTTGTTGAAGGACCACACCTTTCACATCTGCGATCTGCTTGATCGCTTCTTCGTCTACCAACGATTCGTCTGCTAATTTGAAGCGCAACCTTGTCATACAGTGCGTGATACTCACGATATTGTCTTCACCACCAACAGCGGTGACTAATAACTGTATATTTTCGTTGAAATTTTTCTTTTTCGATGATGACTTAGAGTTATTCACAACGGCATCACTCTTTTCTACCATTTGCATACTACACCTGTTATTGGAATATATTTAACTCGAGAAATCATAACGACAACCAATTTAAATCCAACGGAGTAAAAAGAGATCTCAATCACATTTAAAATTCGAAAAATTAATTTTTCAGCGTTTTTTGCCAATTGGTATGTTTTGTTTATCAAAAAAAAACACTTAACGTACCAATTATTTTTGGGCAAAAATTAGCGCTTGAAATGTGATTTTTAAAGCGGTTAGATAATAGGAGTTGACTTAAGTTTAGGTTATTTAATTGTGAAAGAAACTATTATATCCGATATCCATTGTATTATTACTAAGCCAGACAGACACAATCTCATTACCGTTGTCGTTGAAACGAATGAAGGTGTGACTGGCTTTGGCTGTGCGACATTCCAACAAAGACCGCTTGCTGTAAAAACAATGGTCGATGAATATTTAAAGCCTATTCTTATTGGTAAAAATGCCAACAATATTGAAGACTTATGGCAAATGATGATGGTCAACGCTTATTGGCGAAATGGCCCTGTTATCAATAATGCGATTTCTGGTGTTGATATGGCACTGTGGGATATTAAAGCCAAATTGGCAGGCATGCCGCTACACCAATTATTTGGTGGTAAGTCTCGTGATGCTATTCCTGTATACACACACGCGACTAGCGACACGATGGAAGGGATTTATGAGCTGGTGGAATCTTTCCTAGACAAAGGCTACAAGCACATTCGTTGTCAGCTTGGTTTCTATGGCGGTGTTCCAACCGATTTACATACTACTCAAACCCCGACTGAAGGTTCGTACTACGACCAAGATCAGTACATGGACAATACTCTAACGATGTTTAAGTCGCTGAGAGAGAAATATGGTAACCAATTCCATATTCTTCATGATGTTCATGAGCGTCTTTTCCCAAATCAGGCAATACAATTTGCGAAGGAAGTCGAGCAATATAAGCCGTATTTCATTGAAGATATTCTGCCGCCAAATCAAACGGAATGGTTGGATAATATTCGCAGCCAGAGCTCAGTTTCATTAGGTTTAGGGGAGTTATTTAATAACCCTGAAGAGTGGAAATCATTGATTGCTAACCGTCGCATTGATTTCATTCGTTGCCATGTTTCACAGATTGGTGGTATTACCCCAGCTCTGAAACTAGGCCATCTATGTCAGAACTTCGGTGTTCGTATTGCATGGCATTGCCCGCCAGATATGACGCCAATTGGTGCAGCGGTAAACACGCATTTGAATGTGCATTTACACAATGCCGCCATTCAAGAACATGTCGAGTATAAAGAGAATACGCACAAGGTATTCCCGAACGCTGCAGAGCCAATTAATGGCTACTTATACGCTTCTGAAATCGCAGGTATTGGTGTTGAAATCGACCGAGAGGTCGCAGCTGAGTTCCCTGTTATGTATCGCCCCCACGAGTGGACTCAAAGTCGCCTTCCTGATGGCGCGATTCACACTCCATAACTCATTGAGTTAACCAAAATGGCCGCAGATAGCGGCCATTTTTTTGTCTGAAACTTACCGTTCGTTTTAGCTTCTTTGTCAGTCTGCGTTCTCAATTTGTTGCTGTTGCTGTTGCTGTTGCTGCTGCAGTTGCTTAACTAAGCTAATCAATCAGCAAGTAATCAGAATTTTCATATCCAAACTATTAGTATTACCTCTCACATACCTTCAATTAACTGACTTTAAATAGTTCAGTAATAACAGGCTGACTTTAATGAAAAACGTTCCACTATAAGTTCGGAAATTAGTTTGCCTACTTTAAAAGTTTGTCTTTTCGATATAGATTAATTTTTATTTAATTGGCTCATAAAAAAGTAATGATGTACATTAATTATCACTATTAATATTTTAAATACTTCTTCATTAACCTTTGGTTAATTTAAATGCCAATAAAAAATATGATGGTTATTAAAACAGTTTAATTTAATCTAAATTAAGTGGTTTAGCGTATTGCTATAAAACCACCCAAGTTTTGACTGTTATTTAACCTGTATTGTGCAATAGAGATTATTTTAGTTTTTAATTTTGCGATTTACATTTAAAGCGTTGAATTTAAAGGCTATTTTTATAAATATAAAACAGTGATTTAGGTCTGCAATTCCAGATGGATAATATTGTGAGTGAGGAGTTAATTAGTAAATATACGCCCTAGAAATCGAGTCGAATACTGTCCATATATTTCAACTTGAAGTTCAAAAAGTTGCTATGCAACTAATAACAATAAAATAATATTAGGGTTTATATGAAAAGCACATTCAAGCTGTCTTTAGCTACTGTTTTAGTTTCTTCTGCAATGGGAGCTCATGCAGGCATTGCCATTGTTGATACAGAAGAAGGTAACTTCTCTGTCGGTGGTAACGTGGAGCTGAACTTCAACTACCAAGATAGAGAATCGAATGATAACGGTGACGCAGAGTTCAACCAAGATGGTCGAGTTCTGATTGAGTTCGCTGGCGAAAAGTACACCAGTAATGGTCATTATGTTGGGGTTAAAGCGCAGCCTCTATTTGAAAGCACAGGCAATGTCGCACTCGATGATGCCTACTTTGAGTTCGGCAAAAAAGACGGGTGGGCGATCAAAGCGGGTCGTTTTGAAGCCTACGATATGTTTCCTGTCGGCCTCGATGTTTTCCTAGAGTATTCAGGTGATACCTCAAATGAACTTTATACGGGTGGCAGCGCTTATGTGTATCAGATGAAAGAAGCTCGCGGTCGTGGTTCTGATGGTCAGTTGATGTATAGCCAAAGTTTTGGGGATCTGTATGTCGAGGTTGGTACGATGATCGGTGACCGCTCTGACTTGTTCTCTGATAGCTACCATGGTGTGGACGTAGACCACGACAACGCCAAAGATGCCTTCCTTGTTCGCCCGGTTGTGTCATATAAAATGGGTGACTTTACTGTTGCAGCCTCAATGGAAACTAACTTAGTCAGCGATGCCGTTGTCGACACCTCGGGTAAAGATATCTCTGACCGAACTGGTTACGGCCTAACAGGTAATTGGTCTAATGATTCTTGGAGCGTTAACGCTAACTTTGCTTACTTAGATGCTGTCGATGAAACCAATGCAACCGCGGGTTTGAACGCGCTTTATAACAACTTCGGTATCGGTTACATCTACGGTGCGAACGAATATGATTCCACATGGGCGAAAGGCGATGTGACGGTTAACACGGGTTACGCATCTTATGAGTTCCAGAATGTGCTCGAAGTACAAGACTTCTCTGTTCTTCTTGGTACTTACTACACGACGGTCGACAACGAAACGACCAATACATCTGCGTTCTCTGAAGACGATGATTTTGGTGCTCGTGTACGTTTGTACTACGAATTCTAATAACGGTTGATTTAATTCTACTAACAACCCGCCACTGTGCGGGTTGTTGTTTTTTTGTGGTACGGAAAACTAGAGAAATTAAACGTGGGAAGACAAGTGGCTCAATACAAATTAAGCCGTTACTTTTTGTCTCGGAAGCTCATGCTCTCACTGTTAAAAGGCGTGTGGTAGGTGCATTGGTAGTTGATGTCGATGATATCGCTGACGATGAACAGCTCACCCGATGCTAAGAAACCTCGGTTGGTGATATTCATCGCCGCCGCATTTTTTTTGCAGCCGAGCAACTCTGCATCTTCTTTAGAAACGTTGATCGCTTGATACGTTGTTAAGTAGCTATCGATCTGAAGGCCTTTCGCCAATGCATGTTTCTGGATTGAGCTTTCAATGATCTCGGCATTCATCTCTGGGAAGACACTGACAGGGATCTTGGCTTCTTCAATCTGAACTACTTTGTTGTTAATCAATCGAAGCCGTCTAATTTTCCAAATGTAATCATTGTCGTCTAAAGAAAAAATCTGCTGTTCGTGGTTATCGGGCAGCGCTTTATTTAGCTGGAGCTTTTTATAAGAGATCTCTTCAAAACTGTTTTCAGTGATGGAGTTGTACACCAGTGGTGTACCAATGAGAGAAGTGTTGACGAAGTAACCAGAACCCACCTTAGATTTCACCATGCCAATAGCCTCTAGCTTGGCTAGTGCTTTACGAATCGTGAAACGAGATAATCCATATATTTCAGACAGTTCTCGTTCCGCAGGAAGCTTATGGCTGATACTGTTTTGGCAAATTTTGCTCACAATATCTTGAACAACTAATTCATATTTTTTCATTCTAAAAACTTAAAAAAGCACTCATGGTGATTAAATTATAGTTAACTAAATCAGATACTCAGCGCATTCCGAACTAGCCGATAATTCTAACATAGAAGGCCAATTAGATGATGAGAAATAGGGTGTTTTGGAGGGCGAATTCAAGGGTTACTTCTGGGTGTGTGACTTCATTCTCCTTCTTGGTTAGATAAGCGTGAAGGCGAGGTCACCTGCAAGCAGAGAATAAAAAAGCCACAGCATTTACTGTGACTTTTGAACCTGACTTGAAGATGTTTAAGCGGTTGCAGATAATAGGGGGGCATCTGCAACGCCTAATATCTAATGAGTGTGGCTGCTATTTGCCCACAAAACCGTTGTACAACATGTAAAGGTGCGCTGCACTCCAA
This sequence comes from Vibrio sp. 1CM23M, assembly GCF_023161755.1. NCBI lineage: Bacteria > Pseudomonadati > Pseudomonadota > Gammaproteobacteria > Vibrionales > Vibrionaceae > Vibrio > Vibrio sp. 1CM23M. The sequence goes on along the minus strand of NZ_JALNTR010000001.1, from coordinate 761,321 downwards.
GAGAAGTTATTCGCGCCCTGAACCTCACCCGTTTCTGGGTTGTAGTTTTCCTGAATCGGGGTAGCTTCTGTTAAGCCTTGCGCATTTTGGAATAGCTTGTCGACCATTTGACGCGCTTCCACACCGTATCCATAGTTGTCCATACCGCGTACACCAAAGTAGAACTGATCCAGCCATACGCGACCACGCCAGTATATGTCTGGGCCGTAAGCTGGGTTGTCCATTGATGCCGTACCTAGCGGAATCTTAGGTGAGTTAAACTTGCTGGTATTTAGCATGTTCTCTACGACTTTATCCGCGTGTTCTTGAGTCGCTGCGTTGTTGAATAGTGGTGACCAACCTTCAGGTCCCATACCGCGCTTCACCAGTACCGGACCTGCACATTGGTTAGGGAGTCCATTTGGTACCACTTCAATATCGTAGTAGAAGCCCGTTGACTCATCGTACATACAACGGTTGATGTATTCTTTGGTATCGGCCGCTTTTTCTGCAAACTCAGCGGCTTTGTCTGCTTTACCCAATACGTCGGCAATTTGTGACAGGTATAGGTTGTCTGAGTACCAGTAAGAGGCTTGATCTACCGACTCTTGCATTAATGAGTAACCAGATAAGCTGTCTGAATCATCCGTGTTTTCGTTGAACTTCACCTCCCAGTCTTTCTTCGCCAGAGCCAGTTTGTCCATGTTCTCAACTGAATCATCAAGGTAGGTCACCACTGAACCATCTGTACCCATAGCCATGTCATACGTATTGTCGAAACCATTAGTGTCATGAGCGTAGCGGCCCATTTGGTCTATCACTTCCGCTTTTTCTTGAGTCGGTTGTTCAGATAATCCTTGTAGGTTATCGATAGTGTCGATAAAGCCGAACACGCCTGCGTTATCACGACCCGACTCCCAACCCGCCGCTACTTTCGCTGGGATACTCATTGCTGTGTAATCACCTGTAGTCAGCAATTCATTGTACTTCTCGATACTCGTTTCTTTGATCCACTGGTCGCCATTAGCTTCGTCTTTGTATTGGAACTTCATATCGTCAACAGACGCATCTGATCCCCAAGAACCGTCATTCACGTCACCTGTGAAAACCGTGTGGATTGGATCTTTCGCTGCGCCGTATTCTGGAATGCCGTTCTTGTTGGTATCACGAGCACGTAACCACCAATCGTGGAACGCAACTAGCTTCGGATACATTTCTTCCAGCCATCTTTGTGCTTCTTCTGGACGATTATGTTCGTCTTTCAGAGCGGTATACACTTCCCATACCGCCCATGCTGCCAGTGATGGTTTGGTATTTCGTTCATTCCAGTTCAGGCCATCGGTCGCTTGAGGGAACACTTTTTTGTATTCCGCTGACATGCCTTCCCAGCGTTCTGCTGGTAGGTTGTAAGTCACGACATCAAGTAGGTAGCCTTCATCCCAAGGGCGGACTGGATCATCAGACTGCACTTGGTATTGGAATACAGTACGAATATTTTCCATCGCTACATCTGGGTTGAAGTGTGACATTGCGTAAGCTTGCTTCCATGTATCCCACGGCCATGTCATATTGCCCGAGAAGTAAGGGGCCGTAACGGAAGGGGTTACCGTGTCGTGATCAATTGCACCCGCAGCACCACGCCAGTTCGCGTTTAATGTTTCCATTGCTTTTACTGCAACAAACTCATGTTCTTTTGAAGCCGCATCGTTGGTGAGACCGTTTTCTAGGTATTCTTCCCAACGCATGGCTGAATCGTGCATGTAACCTTTTGGATCGGCCATCACCTTATTTAGTTTTGCAAACTCAGACGCTTGCTCTTTGGTGTTTTGAATGTGAGTGTAAGCCGTGTATAACGTGATCTCTTCGCCATCGCCTAGAGAGGCCGTTTGCACGAAACCTTTCTTGTCGTCATTGATGGTAGAAGTTTCTGGTTTGATAGAACGTGTCACTTCGAACTTTGAATCGCCAGATGTCAACAATGACCATGAATCACGAACTGCGCCAAAAGAGACTTCTACACCACTGTCTGTCGCTGTAATTTCACGGGAGTAAGTGGGGTAAGCTTCTTCAACACTACGAACTGTGCTGTCTTCATTCTTGTATGCCGTGCCATCATCAGTACGATAGTTTTGCATCAACTCACCATCCCATTCACCTTGAATATCAAGCTTATTTGGATTTTTGATGGTGGTTTTTACAAGAGAAGTACGATTAGTCACAAAACGCATTTCTAGCTCGGCTTCGATACCGTTATCGCCTGTATACGCTTGAATCAACGCACCTGGTTGTGAGTATGCGTTTGTCAGTTCTAGCGGCATAACCTGACCATCAACAGTCAGAGACAAGCGGTCAAAACGTGCTGCCATGAATGACACGTATTCTTCGGTCAGCAGTGCTGTACCACCTAAAGTTATTTCACCACCTTTGGTGTCTAATGTGTGACCGTGCCATGAGCCGTTATCGAACATCGGAATGTAGCGCAGGTGACCACCGTGTAAATCACGCAATGCCACTGGTACCCCTGCACGATCGATGGTGTTGTGGAATTCGGTCGCTTTAAGTGGAGCATCCACATTCGAACTATTATCGTTACTGTTGCATCCGCTTAGCGTTAGAGCAACGCCGACAGCAACCGCACATAAAGACGTTTTAAACTGCATGTTATATCCTTCATTTATAGGTTTTTGAACCTGATCAGGCGAAAAAAGGTCGAGACATGCCCTGCCGAGTTTCGTGATGAAGATTCAGCCTTATTTATTTCATTTATTGGTATGAGAAAAGAACGCTTATTTACGTCTGTTCTTTATTTATTCAACTTGTTTAAATAATAAGTAATTAATTATTTTTCGTTTGCCATCGATATGGATTTTAATAATTCACCATCAATGTTTGGAATCGTATCAGAAAGAAATATCTGATTGCCTGGTGTGTAGGTCATCAATACATTTCTGAGTCGTTCGCTACCTTCACCGTTCTTGTTTTGTAAATCAAACTCAATCAGTTTGTTGTATACTTCGTTCGCCAGTTTCTCTTCTTGTTCTTCAGTAATAGCAATGCTTCCCATACAGATAGGGGGACGTACATCATGGCTGAAAACTTCATTTCGAAAACGTTTAGCGAATAAAGTATCAAGCTTAGAACCTTCTTCAAAAATAAAACGACCTTGATCTTTGAATCGGTATTGGTCATTACCTTTTAATTCAAGATAATCCATCATTTCTAATGCGCGAAAATATATGGCGACTGACGTATGGCTCAGTCGGTATTTACTGGCAATATCTTGTGGTGACCATTCTTTTCGTCGTAATAGATACAAAAAGTCAAACAAATATGGGTACTGGTTAAATATTTCACTGTTGACATCGGTGATAAATTGTTCGTTATCTTGCTGTAACTGTTTGCCTCGCATAGATAATTCTACCAAGTCAGTATCTAAATGAGTGGCATACGAAAGTATTTTGTCTAGCCCCAAAGACGTATTGTGCAGTTGCCTTTTAATGGTTGAGAGAGGAATTGCCATCCCAGCAGAGAGGTCGGAATAACAAATCCCTTTCTCTTTGATTTTTTCTCGTAAAGCAGCAAGTAAATACGTTGCGGAATTATTCATCTAACAATGCCTGTTTTATTTTTGTCAGCATCCCTGATAATAAATTCAAGAGAGTCCTACTCTTGTGATTCTGGTTCCAAACATTTCCAACATTTATTATGAGTTAAATAACTACCAAGCTTGATATTTTTACTTGTTGCTATCTGTACAAGTTTTACTCAATATTATTAGTTTTTATCTCTTTGTCAGTATGCGATGAGTATAATTGTTTTGATGCATAAAATTAAGTTAACGGTGGTTTTTAGTAAAAGTTTTCTTTGGAGAGGTTAATTTATTAGGTGGGAAGTATCAAAAAGCTGTACTTAGGAATTTAGTCTAGCTTGATATCACAAAATATTCGCGAGTGACTGGTATTTCATTGAGTTGGTGACCAGTGAAAACCTTGTTATAAGGAGTGAAGAGGTTAGTTAAATAGAGAGTGGAATTATTGAAGCGTAATCATATTATATAATTATGTTCTAAATTTTTATGTATTTATTCTATTTATTGTTAGACCTGAAAACTATTTGGTGCCTCACCATTCTCTTTCTTAGCTAGGTAGGGGGAAGGCGAGGTCACGTGCAAGTAGATAATAAAAAAGCACGCCCAATAGGACGTGCTTCGAGTGTTTGAGCTTTGTTGGTTGCGAGCTACATAGCTAAGTTTTCATTTCTTAACTTGGTGAGCGCTTTTAGACGCTTTGTATACTCTTTTTGGAACTCGTCAGGGTCAGCGCCCTCAGATACTTGAGCGTACACTCGCATCTTGTTGCCGCCGTAGATCTTAGCTAGATCATCGTTACTGTAACCGCGTTTCCACAGTTCATCAGTAATCGCCGCTAGGATCTTCGACAGTTCACCATTACCGGTAGCGCCTTTGTTGAACGCCTCAATCATGTAGCCGCCATCGTCGTACATTTTCGCGTTCTTGGTTGCGAAATCCACAACCATTGCGGTAGAGAACATATCATCAGTTGCGATACCTACGTGGTCAACGCCTACCAATTTCACGTAATAGTCGATCATATCTGCAGCTTGCACTGGAGAAATATCTTCAGGCCAAACGCCGTCCATCATCCATTCCGTGAAGGTTGGGGCAACGTAGCCACCTGATTTAGCCGCGCGTATCGCTTCATCGTCAGGAATCGCACGGTAGCAACCTTGTGGCGTTGCATCTGGCTCACTCTTATAAAGCCCAGCAGGCACTGAGTGCGTGTAAACAAATGGGGTTCCAGGATACTTTTCTTCCATGTAATCCATTGCGTCATTTGCTGTCTTTGAGCCTGTGTGGCTGAGGTCGAGAATGACTTGATACTCGACCATCGAATCAATAACAGACTCACCCCAAGGTGTTAGGCCAATATCTCTACCGTTAAATGCGGCTAATTGTCCTGAACCTGTTCTGAAAATGTCGTTGTACGCCAAGATCATGCTTTTTAAGCCCATGTCTTTTAGAATCGCCATTTTGGTCACATCTTCTTCCAAAATAGTGGCGGTTTGGCTGTTCCAAAGTACGGCGGTTTTGCCTTCGGTGTGCGCTTTCTCAATGTCATTATTGGAATGCGCGATGATGAAATTGTCAGGTTGTTTTGCCATCGCAGAGCGGTGTTTATGATGGTGAAACAAGAAGTCATCAAAGTTGTGATCAGCAGCGGTAATGGTGTATTCATGCCCTGTGATACCTGCATCACGAGCATCTTGGAAGTAATCCAACAGTTGTTGCTCGTCCTGCCAACCTGCACCATAAGGGCTCGCGAGCATACCAATGACAATGGTGTCTTGAACAAATGTTTTAGCCTTATCTGATGCAGGCCAGGTCTTACTCTCAACACTTGCCTGTGCAACACCAACACTCATTGCAATGCTTGCTGCTACTAACGTTATCTTTTTAAACATGAAAACCTCTCAATTACTGGCTTAAGTCCATTTATATTTTTGCCTAGATTTAATAGTAGACCCTGACGGTATCGTTGAGTTATTTAAAATTGATAACCCTGTCATACTTTGTAATCAAAGCGTTACGTCCTGAATTGTGATTTCGCCCTAATGCTAAAAACTTAAAGCGCCTTTTGTTAACTTGAGGTAATAGTAGCTAAGCTAGAAAAGTAAAATGTGCATTTTGTGCCACTGAGCTTAGACTGGTATTGATGAAGAAATTGATGCTGATATTGGGTTGAGTTGTGGATTTAACCTGTTTTGAACAAGACAAAGGAATCGTGAACTGATGCTTGAATTACCATTGATTGCGAAGAGTGTTGTGAGTCATTTTCAGCAGTGCGTGCGAGAAGATAAGTCATTAGATCGATACCATGCCGCGATAGAAGGGCTCGGAGTTCAAGTGAGCATGCCATTCTCAATGGATACTTCACCTGCTCAATATGTCTCGTTTAATGTTTTTATTCAGTTCTTAGAGGGTTTGAGGAAGGTATTACCATCCGAGATGTTTGTTTCTTCGTTATTATGCAGTGCTCAACGAGCCGCGCTCGAACTCGATTTTTCTAACCTTTTAGCTCAAGATTTTCTGTCTCTTTTTCCGTTTGAACAATGGTCAGTCGAATCGTCTTCACAGCCATTAAAGCTTTCATTTCTAGTATCTAATCACTCGCTCAATGGTATTGAAGCCGAGCTATTTTTGATCGTTTATAGCAACGCTTATTTCAAAACTCAGCAGATTGATATTGATAAGCCAATTCGCTACGACTTAGTTTCGGTGTCGGCGAGTGCGTTAAGTGAGTTGAGAATACAAACGGAAACGCCACAGTATTTAGGTCAAACTGAGACGTGCATTTCGTATAACCCCATTGTTCGAGATTGCTCAATCAAAGCGGTATCAACGGTTACTACTTCTACCTTCAAGGTGGCACAAGCATTGCTTCCTTATATCGGTCGAGTCGATGTAGATTTGGTGATGTTTGGTCAGATAAACCGGATTGGTAAGCGTACAATCCAAAGGGCACTTAGTGAAGAGGGGACGACCTTTCGAACCATTAAAGAGACCCTTTCTTTTGAATTCGCCAAGCGCGTTATGACTGAGCAAGATTATTCGATCTCAGATATTGCACTTCACTTGGGATACGCAGATGCCTCACAATTTATAAGAGCGTTTAAGCGATCGAACGGAATAACACCACTTCAATGGAAAAAGAACAATAAAGGTATAGGCGTATTGCGCTTCTAAAGCACCAACCATATTCTCTTCAGAAGCTGATTTGTGTTAGTTATTTCTTAGTTTATTGATATTGAGAAGGCCGTCGTAATGATGGCCTTTTTTGTACTCTATTGATTGTATATTCTACCCAAGGCTTTTAATTTATAAACGTTCGCTATGAATCTTGATGTGCGGCGCTTTGTGTCGATTTTTCATCAATGACATAGTGATAATGGGAGTGTGTATGAGTTCTAATGAAATCAAAAATGTGGTGTTTGATGTAGGCAATGTCATTGTGCGTTGGGCACCTCTGGAAATTGCCCGGCTTACTTTTGGTGATACTGAAGAATTGGAGTCTCGAGCTCGTTCTATTTTTCAAAGTACGATTTGGATGGATTTGAACAAAGGATTCTTGACCGAAAGTGAGGCCAAGCTGCGTTATCAACAAGAACTCGACTTATCCCCGTTAGAGTGCGAACGCTTGTTCTATTACGTTAAGCAAACGCAAATCTTACTGCATGGTTCAGTTGAACTCATCGAGCGTGTAAAGCGATCGGGTTATGGTGTGTACGCGCTTACCGACAATGTGGTTGAGATTGTTGAATACTTAAAAAATACTTATCAATTTTGGGCGTTGTTTGATGGTGCGGCAGTATCTGCTGAACTTGGTTTGCTTAAGCCACAACCTGAAATCTACCAAGCGCTGTTATCGAATTATGGGCTCAAAGCTTCAGAAACCGTCTTCCTCGATGACATGCCTTATAACGTTGAAGGTGCGAGAACTGTGGGTATGGCGGCTATCCAGTTTACTAATGCTGTTCAGTGTGAAAATAGCTTACAGGCGCTTGGCCTTAATTTAATCGATTGACGCCTTGGCGAATGAGTTAAATTTGAGGATGTAGAAAATGAAAAGATACCCACCTAAGTCTATCGTTGCATTCTTGTTTTTGACTATATCGGCGCTGGTTTTAGTGGTGGCTGTCGTGCTTCAAATCCGCGGTGAGCAAGCATGTGATGGTTGCTATGAATCAGATAAAGGACAGTTCAAGTTTGTCCTTTATGATGGTACTTCACCTGCGATAATTCCAAGTATTCACAACGAGCTATTGCTCAAACAGATTCCTTTGATGAAGAGCTTCGGTCTTGACTCGATACCGGTTATAACGGTGAGAGTATGGCAAAGCCAAAAGGCGTACTTAGATGAGCAAGAGCGTAGTATTGGTCAGCGATATGCGTTTTCTACAGGCTACATCGAGCCTCAAAGTAATGAAATCAGGCTGCTTTATTTTGGTGGCGAAATCCAACGAACGGCACTGCATGAATTTGTGCATTTACTGACACTTCAAATTCACCCTAATTTCGTGAACAACCCTCGTTGGTTGTGGGAAGCCGTGGCTATCTATAAGTCTGAAGATTACTGGTTCCACATGAATAACCGGAATGCAATCAAAGCCCGTTTTGATGGGCTTGTTCAAGAGTTATACATAAACCCTAATGGTGGTGCAACAATCTACGAAGTTGGTTATACCATCGGTGAATTTATCGAGCGTTCTTGGGGAGAAGAGGCTTTTATCAAGCTCATAAAGAGTAACGGCGATGTATCTGTAATAACGAATGAGCCGATAGAGTCGCTATTTTCAGGGTGGAAGGATTTCGTGAAAAACACCTATCTTAGCTCACCACAAACCGAGTATGAGAAGGCTTTAGAGCGAAGCCCATTACAGGCCTCAGAGCAGTGAATGAGATAAACTGTGTAGAAAGTTAACTGTATGATAGAGCAATGCTGCTTATTAGATTAAGAGCCATGTTATTGAAACATGGCTCTTTTTAGATTTGGATACGCGCTTTCTTGTTTAGTCGCGGGTTTGTTCGGTATTCAAGTGTCGAATCAGCTTCGCAGGTGTACCGCCGTATAGGCAGTCTGGTGGTACATCACTGTTGACGACTGAGTTCGCTGCGATAACTGAGCGATCGCCAATCGTCACGCCTTGGTTGATGACTGAGTTTCCACCAATCCACACATCGTCTTCGACTGTGATAGGCAGGCAGAAAGTTTCCCATTTACGGCGGCTGAGATAATCCAGTGAGTGAGAGGCTGTGTAAAACTGGACACTTGGTCCTATCAATACATTGTTGCCAATTTTGATATTCGCGCCATCAAGCATCACCACGTTCATGTTGATAAAGGTGTCGTTACCGATCTCGATGGTTTTGCCAAACTCGCAATGAAAAGGAGGACGGACAATGCTGCTGCCTACTTTACCAAACAGATTAGCTTGCAGGCTTGGTTGTTGAGTATCGTCTGAACATTGATTGAAGTCCGACAGCGCCTTACTGGCGTGAGTGCGCATGTGGTCTATTTCATGGTCTGCGCCATCAAAAATCTCGCCGGACAGCATTTTCTCGAGTTCTGTTTTCATTGTTTGCATCCCATTCGTCAACATCGATATTAGAATACGGATAATTGGACATAAAAAAAGAGAAAAGCCTACGCCTTTCTCTTCCTGTTTTTCTACTTAGCAATCAAGATTGCTCAAATTAGATTTGCTCAACGAAACCCATTAGGTGCTTCTTCACTTCGTCTGAAGCAAAAGCGCTCTCTACAGAGTACTTGTAGATCTCTGCGTAGTCTTCTTGTGTTAGACCGAACGTTTCACATACACGCTTCACTTCGTTAGTCATGGTTGTGTTCGACACAGTGCGGTTGTCTGTGTTGATCGTTACAACGATGCCGTCTTTCTTGAATTCAGCAATTGGGTGATCGCTGAATTTGTGAATACATTTAGTTTGCACGTTACTTGTTGGGCAAGTTTCAAGTGCAACTTGCTTCTCTTTAACGATGTTGTATGCGTCTTCGTTACCTTGGATGTGAACACCGTGGCCGATACGCTCAGCGTCAAGCAGTGTTACTGCATCGTAAACGTTCTGACCATGCCATTGCTCACCTGCGTGAACTGTCACACGGTAGCCTTTTTCGATCGCGTATTGCGTGTACTCAGGGAATTCAGCGCAGAAGCCCGGCTTTTCACCGCCAGCAATATCAAACGCAACCACGCCTTTACCTAGGTAAGGTTGGCCTGCGTCGATTACATCTTTGATTGAGTCTTTCGGGAACATACGCAGTACAGACATGATGTAGTTGCCTTTGATGTCGTACTTCTCTTCTGCACGCTTCATGCCTTTAACCGCACTTGCGATGATCGCATCAAGAGACAAGCCCTTGTTTACGTGAAGAATCGGTGCAAAACGAACTTCTAGGTATTTAACGTTCTCTAGTGCTGCGTCTTCGTAAAGCTCAAAAGAAATACGCTCAATCGCTTCTTCCGTTTGCATCACTTGCAGTGGCAGGCTAAAGCAAGCTAGGTACTCATCAAGGTTTTTGCAATCTTCAGGCACTGTTAGAGACTTTACTACCGCTTCACGGTCTTCTGGAAGTTCGATTCCGTACTGTTTCGCCAGATCAATAATGGTGTCTGGACGAACGCTTCCGTCTAGGTGGCAGTGCAGATCAATCTTAGGGAGTGCTAGAAAATTCATGAGTATTCCTTAGGTCTATTATTTTTTGAGTTATTAACTCATAGGTTACATGGGCTTAAATTAACAAGTTTGTGATATGATTTAAAGTGACATAAAGTCATCATTAATCTGAATCTAAGGAATATCATGGTAGATGTTAAGAGCTTACTCAAATGTGATATGAATTTACTGCTGTGTTTACACGTGTTGCTTGAAGAGCGCAGCGTTAGCAAAACAGCAGAGCGATTGTTCCTTAGTCAGTCCGCGGTGAGTAAGCAACTCACCAAGCTGCGTTCTTTATTTGATGACCCTTTGTTTGAACGTGAGTCAAAAGGTTTGTTTCCAACCCCGAAAGCCACCTCTTTAGCGCCCAAGATTCATCAGATCCTGCTGCAAGTTGAACAGCTAACCGTGCCGGACATCTTTGAGCCGAAAGACAGCGAACGCACTTTTAATATCGATCTAGTCGAAACCGCTTATACCGCGATTTACCCTAAATTTATGCCTAACGCGCTAGCAGATGCGCCCAACATTACGGTAAACAGCACAACTTGGAGCAGCGAAACTTTTAAGCGTTTACTAAAGCGTGAGGTCGATTTCGGGATTGGAATTTTTGAGCTCGATGAAAGGGCGAGTACCCACATTCAAAATATCCCTGCCGAGCTAAATCATGTCGAGTTGCTGCAAGATTACTCTGTGTGTTTAATGCGTAATGATCACCCAGTGCTTCAAGAAGAGTGGAACCTGCAAGCCTTCCTTAAATACCGTCATATTCAGTTAGTGACGGGTGGCGTTGGCGACTGGTTGCTACTGGAAATCTTGCAAGCCAAACAGCTTCAAATTAACAAAGCCGCCAACGTGTCGGACATCACCAGCGCAGTAAAGTTGTGCAAGCAAAGCGATTTGCTGATGTGTTATCCGTACAACTCGGTTCGTGACTATATTGAGAGTGGCGAACTGGTGATGAAGCCGATTCCGATTGAGTTGGTTCCCGGTGGTTTGTTTCTGCTTTGGCATCGTTACTTTGACTCTGAACCAAGCCACAAATGGCTTCGCGACCTCATAGTCAATAAGACCCAAGAACCTCAGCTGTAAACTGCAAGCTACGATGATCAAAACGGCGAAATAACTTTTTTTAAATTTATTTCGTCTTTTTAGAATGAGCATCGTCTTATTACGGGTGCCAAATGCCCGCCAAGAATGAGATATCTAAATGAATCCAATGCCATCGATTCCGCAACAAGTCATTGAAGATGCTTGTGAGTGGGCAATTATGCACGGTGTCGCTTTTCGTCAGTCTGACAATACCGCGAGACATTGCCCGTTTAGCCTTGCTCCAATGAGTATTGAGAGTGAGGTTTTTGAACACCTGTTGAAGGTGACGCCGCTGATCACCAAGCTCATCAATAATGTTTCTGAAGACCACGACTTTTTACAGTCATCATTGAGCGATATGGCGAAAGCCGATCCGTTTTTTGGTCGTCTGATGGCGTTGCACCGACAAGCCCATGGCAGTGCGGATGAGCGCTTGAATCCAGCGCGACAACCTTTGTTGTTGATGCGTACTGATTTTATGGACGATCGCCAACACGGTGCCAAAGTGATTGAGTTTAATGGTATTGCGGCAGGGATGGCGCCTTTTGGTCAACGAGCAACGGAATTTCATGCGTTCATGCAAAATCAGTGGCCAAACGTTTATAACCATTGGTTGGAAGAATTGTCAGCAACACCGGCTGAAAACCAAGGCTTAACGCAGTTGGCTTATGGTATCGCTAATGCTGCAAGGCCAGTGAAAACCGATTTTAATGAGCAAGATAAACCGGTGTTCTTGATGGTGGTGCAGAAGAATGAAGACAACGTTTATGACCAACATTTGCTTGAAGTTGAGCTACAAAAACAGGGTGTTCGCACGGTTCGTCGTACCTTTGAACAATTGAGCTGTCAGCTTTCATCGGGCGATAATCAACGCCTGCTATTGAAAGATGTCGGAGCTGTCGATGTGGTGTATCTAAGAGCTGGCTATCAGTATTCCGATTACTGGGCTCCAGAGCTAAATGAATCGGTTTGTTGCCATACGCTAAGTCAGACTCGCTTGTTTATGGAACAACACCATGTCGCAATGAACGCGACCATCAGCCAGCAATTAGCGACCAGTAAAACCATGCAAATGCTGCTGACCATGATGCCAGCAGCAGAATACGCACGTTGGGGTTTAACGCGAGAAGAAGCCGAACTGGTCAAGAGTGTTCTGGCTGATATGAAGCCTATCACCAATGAAGCAATTGAATGGTTTAACACACAAGCTGATAAGCAAGAATGGGTGCTGAAAAACCAAGGTGAGGGCGGTGGTCATTGTGTATTCGGTGATGACATCAGCGAGCAACTGAGTCAGCTTAAACCAGAAGAGTACGACGCGTGGGCATTGATGCAGCGCTTGTACCCGCATGAACGTGACGTGCCGACCATTGCAGTGCGTGACACTCAACAAACGCTCGTGACAGACTTAGTCTGCGAAGTGGGTTTGTTCACCGCTTACTTCAAAGGTGAACCAGTAACAGAGTTAGACGGCTACGCGGGCTATTTAATCCGCAGCAAACCCGCTAGCGAAAATGAAGGTGGAATCCACAGTGGAAAAGGGATTCTCGATTCGTTGGTGTTGATTGATTAGTTCTGAATTCTAACGAGTAACAGACAGCAGTAAGGCCAACGTTTATACGCTGGCCTTGTTTATGATTCTTTGCAGATTAGCGCCAAGTTGGATAAGCGACTCGGCTTGTCGTTACGTTATGCTGGAACCTTAAAACAAGAATCTTGATTGCTGTATTTTGGTACGAAGCACAATTTGTCTGCCGACATTTTTAAGCCGTTTTGCATCTGGATATGTGTTACCGCCCAAATCACGCAGCCGTGAGGCAAATTGAATAGCGAGCGAGTTTGAGTGAACAACACGCCGTCATCATAGGCTGGTGTAATGTTCGTCGCTTTGCCTTGCCACGCCTTATGAGCGGTTTGCACATCAATATTTGGAACAATCAATGAGAGCATTTCTGGCTCAACGTCTTTTACGACTTTCAAGCAGATACGACACCCATCGTAGTATTGTTCTATCCAGATTTTATGTGGAATAGCGTGATCATCCCAACCCAGTTGTAAGATATGTTCCATGACTTTGTCCTTGGTATCTAAGAAGGAAAGGCAGTGCTCAACACTGCCTGAATTAGCTCAAATATTATTCGTAACTTAAACCATGTCCGAACGGGTAAAGGGTGTCGGCTTGATCATACCCAGGGTAGTCTGAGTCTTGGTTTTGAATGGCTTGGGCACTGTTCGCTAAAGCAAATGGCAGTTTACCTTGAGGAGCAAAGTTGCCTGAAAGCACTTCCATTAGGTTGCTGTCCGAGACACCAAATGTGGCTATCACGGCACCGGCTTGCTTAAGATTACTTTGATCGTCTAGCACGAAGGGTTGTCTAAAGTTGATGGACAAGACCGTTTTGTCAGAACCCACTTCGTCCATAACGGCTTTGATGTCGCTTAGGCTTGGTTCAATATGCCAAGATGCAGCTGTAGCCATTTCACTGAATGCAAGAATATCGAGTTCGTCTGGGTTCGCACCACCAAAGATAAGATCAGGATCTGAACCTTCGTTAGATACGCGAACACGAATAACCGCATAGTCCGTATCGGCTGGTACTGGTGGACGCGTTTCTCCCGCTTCGTAATCACCGGAAGTCACGGCAAAGTTGTACTTGTCGTCTCCAGCAATGTTTTCGTCCATTCCCATGACATACAGAGCAACAGGAGCTTGTGCGGTTGATTCAGCTAAAGGTAAAGTCTTATTGGTATTTTGAAGTAAGACGACAGACTTTTTCTGTGCGTAATCAGCGCGTTCTTGGTACTTCTCATTGCCTAAAATCTCTTGGGCTTTTTTCTCATCAACGTAAGTGTTTTCGAAAAGGCCAAGCTTGAATTGTTCTTCAAGTAAGCGTGTTACTGATAGGTCGACACGCTCTTCGGTGATCAGATCCTTTTCGACCAGTTTCACGATGACTTCTTTATCATGGAAACCTGAAAGAACATCGACTCCAGCCTCGACCGCCATTGCAACTTGCTCATCAATCGTTTTGTGTTCTACACCCCATGCTCGCTCACCAATAATGCCGGTATCTGAGTTCACGTTACCTGTGTAGCCCAATTCGTCTCTGAGCAGGTCGGTGACAATACCTTTTGAAAACGACATGCCAACATCGTTTGGCATCCACTTTTGATCTACAGGGATGCCGTAGTAAGGCATGATTGAAGAAGCGCCAGCCTCAATCGCGGCAATAAACGGTTTTAGGTGGTAATCAAAATTGTTCTTTGGATAGACTTGGTTCTTACCAAAGTCATAGTGTGGGTCACCGCCGTTTTCTTGTGGACCGCCGCCAGGGAAGTGTTTGATGGTTAGCGCGATACTGTCTTCGTTGACCTCACCGCCACCCTGCAAGCCTTTGATCAGTGAACGCATAATGTCAGACGCTAAATCGGCATCTTCGGTAAAGGTTTCGTGTACTCGATACCAGCGAGGTTCTGTCGCCAAATCCATCATGTATCCGTACATACTGCGCAGGCCAATTGAAGACCATTCTTCATTCATGATGCCAGCAAATTCAGTGATTAAATCCATGTCGCGAGTGGCTGCTAAACCTGCCTCTTTAGGCCAAGCCGAAAAGGCACCTGAAGAAACGTTGATCCCTGCTTTTGCAGATGGATCAATGTGGTTACGAGCATTGGACTTGAATAGAGCGGGGATACCCATTCGAGTTTGTTCACGCAGTTCTTGAACACTATTCATGAACTGGGCAGCTTCTGTTGGGGTTATCTGACAGCCTGAACGGCCAGAATCACAGTCAGGTGCATTCATTGGTGTTTCGATAACGGTGTTACGGAAGATAAAGCGCGTCATTTGGGCATCGGCAATCATGTCTTGCCCTGTACTGCTAACAAGCCCACCTTCGGACGAGTTTAAGGTGTCAATGAGCATCATGCCGGCTTTCTCGTCTAGCGTCATTCGGCTAACCAAGTCTGCTGCTCGCTCTTCTGGAGATAATCGCCAGTCTTCAAAGGGTTCCAGTGTTCCATTGCCGTTAGAATCTCGGAATTGGTAACCTTCAACGTTCAATACATCATGAACACGAGAGTGGACTTGGGGCTGTTGGAAGTTATTGTCGCTATCAGATGAGTTGCATCCTGCAAGAAGCAACGCGATTGCTATAGGTGTCAGGGTAAGACGCTTCATGGTCACGGTCCTATTGTTGGTATAATAATAAGTACATGACCAATTTTAATAATTAACGGATTATTGGTTAACCAAAATAAATCAAACTAAAGATTTGGATCACCATATAAATTTAATTGGTGATTTAATTCAATTTAGTATTGGAAATATATTGACGATGTTTAAATAATGTAAACTTAACTAGATTTAAATTTTTTATATCCAATTAATTCCCCATTTAATTAGTGATGTATTACTTCCATATTTTAAATCTAGAATAAAAAATATATTGCCTATTTTATAGTTAACAATCTGCGCTGATGTAAACGATAGATAGTGACCATGTTGGTGACTATAAAAGTGATTTCGACAAAGGACCCGCCAATCGAACCAATCCAAATGTTATGGCTAGCCCAACAGAAGGAATTGAATAAGATCAAGGATCTCAAGGCGATGCCTTGTCTGGAAAAGAGTGCCCATGTCGCAACGGATGAACCAACAACCGTAATAAACTCAAAGAAATGATTCATGTTGGGTAAAGTCATGCACCACATTAAGCCAATAAAGAACCACATCACTTTGCGTGATTGAGTTTTTATCGATACGTAACTGCGAATAGCATTAATAATTACGCCTATAGCCGCCACTATGGCACCCATTAATATGAAATGGATGCTCATGACAAAACAAAAGATCATCATTTGATAGCGAAAACGCATATCATCTTTTTGCCAAAAGGCCATTACACCGATACAAAAAGCCAGGCCGCCAACTCCTTGTGTTATCCAGTTTTCCATATTTAGCCTTTATTTTTAGATGCTATCGATCACGATTAAATATTAACTTTGAGAGAATAATGCTCAACCATAAAATAACCCTCCAAAAGGAGGGCTAGATATAACGCTAAAGGTGCTATTGCATTAGGTTTAATTGACTAACTTAACGGCTTCACGAGTTAAATGAGCCAGCTCTTCCCAATTACCTTCTTCAATCAGCTTCTTATCTACCATCCAAGTACCACCACATGCGAGCACTCGAGGTATCGCTAGGTAGTCTTTAATGTTGTTTGGGTTAATGCCACCAGTCGGCATGATCTCAATATCCGTGTAAGGCGCAAGAAGTGACTTAACCATGTTGATGCCACCTGATGCTTCAGCAGGGAAGAACTTCAATGTGGTTAAACCCATTTCTAGAGCGGCTTCTACTGTACTCGGGTTGTTGACCCCAGGAATGATATCAATACCAATCTCTTGGCAGGCTCTTACCGTGTTTGGGTTAAATCCAGGAGAAACGACGAACGTTGCGCCTGCTTCTTTAGCGGCGATAGCTTGCTCACGATTGAGTACAGTGCCTGCGCCGATCAACATATCTGGTTGTGATTCACGAAGTAGACGAATAGCTTCAACTGCAGCTTCCGAACGGAATGTAATTTCTGCTGCAGGTAAACCATTTTCAGCTAACACTTTACCCAGAGGGATGATGTCTTCAGCGTTGTCGATAGCGATCACAGGGATAACTTTCAGTGTTTTCAGTTGTTGTTTGATGTTAGACATTGGTATTCCTTAAATGGCTGTGATGGCCGCTTGAGTTAGTTCTTTAGCAATAATGGCACCACGATGTTGGATAACGACGCCTGCCATGGTGTTACCGCGCTGGCATGACTTTGTTAAGTCTTCGCCCGCAAGGTAAGCAGATAAAAATCCGCCATTGAATGAGTCTCCTGCCGAGGTCGTATCAACGACATGTTCAACAGGTAGGGTCGGCACCGCCCGTGGAGTCGAAGCAGTACCAGAATCTGGATTTATGTCACCCTGAAAGGTGGCATCTTGAATGAGACAGCCATCTGCACCCAGTTTAACGATGCATCGCTTAACCCCCAGCGCCGTTAGACGTTCGATAGTTTGTTCAGGTGAAGCATCTCCCCAAATTAACTGCTCATCATCGAATGTTACTAACGCTAAATCCGTCAATGTATACATGGCTTGGTAACTGTTTTTGACGGTTTGGTTTTCGTCCTGTGGCCAAAGTGCAGGGCGGAAGTTACTGTCGAAGGCGATCTCAACACCTTGCGTCTTCAACTCAACCAAGATGTTCAATAGCTCGATACGATCTTGCTCAGGCAGAATCGCTAATGTGATGCCGCTGAGAAAAACCATATCGACATTGCGCAGTGCCTGTTTTATCTGATTGAAATCTGGGTGCTGCAGCAGGTAGCGCGCAGCCGATTGATTTCTCCAATACAGGAAGGTACGTTCACCTGCGTCATCAAGCTGAATCAGGTATAGGCCTGGAGTACGTTGGCTGTCTTGAAGAACAAGGTCAGTCGATACCCCTTCTTGTTGCCAGCGTTCTAACATTCCCTTGCTAATCGGGTCTGCGCCCAAAGCCGTGACGTAGGACACTTTGATGTCATCTTGATTGAGGTTGGCCTCGCAGCCGCGGCTTAAATAAACCGCAGCATTGAGTGTGTCTCCGCCAAACGTTTGATGCATTGAGCCGAACGGTTTGCCGTTCAGCTCGATCATGCATTCACCAATAATGGCGATATGTTTCATTGATTACGCCCTCTCTTCGAAGTAGCGTTTTGCGTTTCCAAAGCAGATGTCTTCGACCATCGGGCCAAGCAGTGACATGTCGTTTGGCACCTCGCCGTTTTCAGCCCAACGACCAAGCATGTCACACAGAATTCGGCGGAAGTATTCGTGGCGTGTGTACGACAAGAAGCTGCGAGAGTCAGTCAGCATGCCGACAAACTGGCTAAGCAGACCAAGTTGAGATAACTGTTCCATTTGGCGTTGCATGCCGTCTTTCTGATCGTTGAACCACCAACCAGAACCAAACTGAACTTTGCCCGCGATGCCGCCACCTTGGAAGTTACCAATCATGGTGGCCATCATCTCGTTATCGCGAGGGTTTAAGCAGTAAAGGATGGTGCGAGGTAACTCGTTGCTTTGATCCATCTCGTCCAACAGGTGAGCCAATTCGAAGGCAAACGTCTTATCGCTGATCGAATCAAACCCTGCATCTGCGCCTAACAGCTGGAACATACGCGTGTTGTTATTGCGCTGAGCACCAATGTGAAGCTGCATTACCCAACCCATTGCGGCGTAGCGCTTACCTAGCCACACTTGAACCGCTGTTGAAAACTGCGCACATTCTAGATCGGTGAGTGCTTCACCATTGAGGCGTCGAGTTAACAGGGCATCCAAATCCGATTCTGATGGAATAGGTGCGTAGCGAACCACTTCAATACCGTGGTCTGCTGCACGGCAACCATGGTCGTTGAAATGCGTTAGGCGGCTGTCTAAAGCACTCAATAGATGATGGAAGTGAGTGATCTCAACGTTGGCAACCATGCCTAATTTTTGTAGGTAATCAGCAAAGCCATCAAGTTCAATTTTGAACGCTTTATCTGGGCGCCAGCTTGGTAGTACCTTCACATCAAATGAACTGTCTTGAGCGATCGCTTTATGGTGTTCAAGAGAATCAATTGGGTCGTCTGTCGTACCTGCCATCACCACATTCATTTGCTTCATGATGCCGCGAGCACTAAATTCTGGTGTCGCTAATAGCTCGTTGCCTTCGTGCCAAATTTGGTCTGCGGTTTCTGGACCAAATAGAGTGCCAGTAATACCAAATGGGCGGCGCAGTTCTAAATGAGTCCAGTGGTAAAGTGGGTTGCCCAAGGTTTGAGGGACGGTTCTAGCCCATGCCATGAACTTATCATAATCGCTTGCGCCTCCAGTAATCAGACGCTCATTAATCCCTGCTGAACGCATACCACGCCATTTGTAGTGGTCACCTTCAAGCCAAATCTTAGACATGTTTTCGAACTGACGATCTTGAGCCACTTCTGCCGGGTTTAGGTGGCAGTGATAGTCATAAATCGGCTGGTGGCTTGCGTGTTCGTGGTACAAGCGGCGCGCTGTCTCATTCGACAGCAAAAAGTCTTCACATAAGAAATTCTTCATTGTTTGTACTCCTTACAACGCAGCCACGGTCGCAACAGCACCGTGTTCAATTAATGATTGGTACGCTGAACTTACCGCATCAATCACCTGCGGGTTTTGGCCTAGTTCGGCAGGGAAAATCGCTTCAACCGCAAGTAATGCCGGAACAACAGAAACATTGAGTCCATGCTGGTCGCAGATCTGGCGAAGTGTGTCTGCCATAGGATCGCGAACATCAATCTCGTTGCCTTGCTCGTTAACGCCAGATACATAGCGCATCCAGCCAGCGATGGCGGTTGCAAGCCACGAGAAATCTGAGCCTTGCTCTAAATGGAATCGTAAGCTGCCACCCATACGTTGAGGGATCTTCTGGCTGCCATCCATCGCAATCTGCCACGTCTTGTGCTTCAAGCTTGGGTTAGTGAAGCGGTTGATCAGCAAGGTTGCGTAACCTTCTAAATCAGTCCCTTCAGGCATCGTTAACGACGGTGCTTGGGATTTCATCATCATGTCAAAAGCGGCTTTTCGGTAGCCAGCATCCGTCATGGTGTCGGAAATATGATCGTAGCCACCAAGGTATCCAAGGTAAGCAAGGAAAGAGTGACTGCCATTGAGCATGCGCAGTTTCATCTCTTCGTAAGGCACTACATCTTCTACGAACTCTGCGCCAGCGACATTCCAGTCTGGACGACCTGCCACAAAGTTATCTTCAATCACCCATTGGCGGAAGGGTTCACAAGCGATGCCACATGGGTCTTCACAACCAAGCAGTTCTGCAATTTCTGTCAATGTTTCTTCTGTTGCTGCGGGTACGATGCGGTCAACCATGGTGCATGGAAAGGTGACATTGGTTTCAATCCAATCACGTAATTCTGGGTCAAGCAGTTGAGCGAACTTAATGATCGCTGCTTTTGCTACATGACCGTTCTCTTGCACGTTGTCGCAAGACATAACCGTGAACGGTGTTAAGCCACGTTCGCGGCGAATTTTTAGGGCTTGGACAATATAGCCGAGCGCTGATTTTGGTTGAGTTGGGTTAGCTAGGTCAGCGATGACTAATGGATTATTTTTGTCGAGTTTTCCTGTCGCTGGGTCAGCGCAGTAGCCTTTCTCTGTGATGGTCATAGAAACGATAGCCACTTGAGGCTCAGACATTTTTTCTAATACGGTTTCGATGCCATCTAGGCTTGGGTGAAGAGATTCGGTCACTGAGCCGATCACTTTAACGTCTGTGGATTCAGCGCCTTTTTCAGCTACGGTGTAAAGGTGGTCTTGCGCGCGAAGTGATTCAATTAGGTCTTCGCCGCCGAATAGGTTTATCTCACAAATGCCCCAATCAGTATTGGTTTTGCTGAGCATTTCATTGGTGAACAGCGCTTGGTGTGCTCGGTGAAATGCGCCGAAACCAAGATGCACAATACGGCTTTGGAGTGCTGAACGGTCGTAGTCAGGTCGTAATACAGTGTTTGGCAGCGTAGAGTTAGCAACAGTCTTCATTATTCAGTTCCTTTTCCCGCCAGCGAACCAGCGGGATTTTATTATTTGGTAAAACGTTTGAGTGTTTAGCAGTCTTAGAATGTATCTGTGACCAAATTACGAACCGTAGCCCAGTACCAATTCAGGTAGGAACAAGCTCAGCTCAGGGATAAAAGTAACGGCCATCAAGGCTGCAATCAGTGCTGCGTAGAATGGCAGCAAAGGTTTGATGACTTTGTCGATGGCAATGTTGGCAACCGAACAACCAATGAACAGAGCACTACCTACTGGCGGTGTACAGATACCGATAGCAAGGTTGAAGGTCATCATGATGCCGAAGTGAACAGGGTCGATGCCTAGGTCTAGCGCAATTGGTAAGAAGATTGGTGTGAAGATCAGTACCGCTGGTGTCATATCCATGAAGATACCCACAATCAGCAGAATGATGTTGATGATCAATAGAATCATTAGCGGGTTATCAGAAACCGCCAGTAATGCATCAGCAATCATGTAAGGCACATCGGCGTTCGCCATTGCCCAAGACATACCCATTGATGCGCCAACCAGTAATAGAACGATAGATGTTGTTACTGCAGACTCAAGGATGATCTTTGGAATATCGCCCCATTTCACTTCACGGTAGACAAGCACAGCTAAAACAAACGTGTATACCACAGCAATTGCAGAAGCCTCAGTTGCAGTAAAGATACCGCCAATGATGCCGCCCATGATGATGCCGATCAGTGCTAAAGAAGGTGCCGCTTTTAAGAAGGTATCCCAAACCATTGATAATGAAGGACGCGCTGCCACTGGGTAACCGCGACGTTTCGCGATGATACCCGCCACAATCATGATACTTAATCCCATCAAGATACCTGGGATGTAACCCGCTAAGAACAGCGCCGCAATTGAAGTACCACCAGAAACCAACGAGAAAACGATCAGCGTGTTACTTGGCGGAATCAATAGACCAGTAGGACACGACGTAATGTTTACCGCAGCAGAGAAGTTTTCGTCGTAGCCGTCTTTCTTTTGCAGAGGAGACATGGTGCCACCCACTGCAGCAGCCGATGCAACCGCTGAGCCTGAGATAGAACCAAACATCATGTTTGCCATCACGTTTACGTGTGCCAATGAACCAGGTAGACGACCACCTAACACTTTCGCGAAGTTGATCAAACGCAGCGCGATGCCGCCTTGGTTCATGATGTTGCCCGCCAAAATGAAGAACGGGATTGCCAATAGTGCAAAGTTATCAAGGCCAGCGGCCATACGTTGAGCAACTACAGCGATTGCAGGCTCAAGTGGTAAGCTCATTAAGATGGTTGCTAGTGACGATAAACCAATCGCAAAAGAGACCGGTACACCGATTGTAAGCAGTACAGCGAAACTACCGAATAAGGTCAGTATTACTTGCCATTCCATTGTGAAATCCTTCTATCAATCAAGTTGTGAGTCGGTGATCAAATCGTCACCTGACATTAATTGTTCAACGCGTTCGTAGGTAAATACGACGGAGTAAAAAATCATCAAAGCGCCACTAATCGGTAAGCAGAAGTAGATGTAGCCCATTTCTAAACCTAGAGCGGGAGTCAGCTGTCCCATCGCAAGCGTTTTAGCAGCAAGTTGGCTTCCACCGTGTACTAGAACGATATAAGAGAAAGAAGCGATGGCTATTTGGATAACGATTTCGTTGATTAATTTGCGTTTGCCAGTCAGCTTCATCGTAAGCAGGTCGATGGCAAGGTGGCGTTTCAGACCCGTAGTGTAAGCAGCACCAATTAAGGCTACCCACATAAAGAGATAACGCGCGAGCTCGTCGGTAACAGTACTTGGTTTGCCAATAACATAGCGGGATAAAACCTGCCATATCACACACAGCACTAAGAAAGACGATAGAGACACTGTAAAGGCGGCCAACCCTCTATTTATGTAACTGACCAATTTATTCATGTTTATTTCCTTTCAACAAAATTGCGTATCTCATAACAATTGGTTTACCAATGTAAGAAATTGTTTCTATGTAGGGATGGGATGTTCAAAAATCTGGCTGAATCATAAGCTATTCATTTTTTGGTTGGCGTGAGCAACTTCACAAATGATTTTGGTTGACCAATTTATGGGTTTTTATTGTGATATTGGTCAATCAATTTTAATTTCAGCTTTGACGGTTCCTTTTTTGAGCCCCAATATGAGCCCATAACAAAAAACACCCTACATTTTGGATAACCAATCCACGGAGAATAAGAATGATGATGACGCGTAAAACTTTGATTAGTGCGGTTGTCGGTGCTGCTTTGACTTTTGGAGCAACAGCTTCTGCTTATGCAGCGACAACATTGAAACTGAGCCATAACCACCCTCGTGACCATGCAGTACATGAAGCGATGACGTTTATGGCGAAAGAAGTACGTGAATTGACTGACGGTGAGGTGCGTATTCGTATTTACCCTGATGCTCAATTGGGTACACAGCGTGAATCTATGGAGCTGATGCAGAACGGCGCTTTAGATATGGTGAAAAGTAATGCTGCTGAGCTAGAAGCTTTTTCTCCTGCTTATTCATCATTCAACATGCCTTACTTATTCCGCGATCAAGCGCACTACTACAGTGTGACTGATGGTGAAGTAGGCCGTGACATTCTTAACTCTTCTCGTGATAGCGGCTTTATTGGTGTGACTTACTACGACGCTGGTGCGCGTAGCTTCTATACCAATAAGCCAATTAACACACCAGAAGATCTGAAAGGTTTGAAAGTTCGTGTTCAACCAAGCCCATCAGCTATTGCGATGGTGAAAGCGTTAGGCGGTAACCCAACGCCACTAGCTTACGGTGAGTTGTACACAGCACTGCAGCAAGGTGTCGTAGATGCGGCTGAAAATAACATTCCTTCTTTCAGCTTGAGCCGTCACAGTGAAGTGTCTAAATACTTCAGCTTAGATGAGCACACGATGGTTCCGGATGTGTTGGTTATCTCAACCAAAGCATACGATAAACTGACTACAGAACAACAAGATGCGTTAATGAAGGCGGCAAGTGATTCATCTGAATTGATGAAAAAATTGTGGGCTGAATCGGAAGCAAAAGAGCGTGCTAAAGCCGAGAAAATGGGCGTTACTTTTGTGGAACCAGACAAAGCTGCGTTCGCACTAGCGGTTCAACCTATGTACGACGCGCTAGATAAAGCGGACCCAGAATTGAGCGCATTGATTGACCGTATTCAGGCGGTTGAATAACGAGAAAATATAGGAAAAAGAGTAATACAAAAACAAGGTGTTACTGCATTTTAAGATATAGAGGTTGACCAATTATATTTGGTCATTATGATGGCGAGAGAAATACAATGGAAAGAAGTGACAATATCATCATGATGCCTTTCGAGCCGAAAAGACCTTATCAGGAGATAGGGTTAGTACTAAGAAAAGAACTGATTGAAGGCCTGTATAAGGTCGGAGATAGGTTACCTCCAGAACGCGATATCGCTGATCGTCTAGATGTAAGCCGCACTGTGGTGCGTGAAGCAATCATCATGCTGGAGCTTGAAAACTTAGTTGAGGTGAAAAAAGGGTCGGGTGTTTATGTCCTGAACATTCCAACTCATTCTCGCGAGAATGTGGTCAGCGATGATGCTGGTCCATTCGAGATGCTGCAGGCCCGCCAATTACTAGAAAGTAATATCGCGGAGTTTGCGGCAACTCAGGTCACTCCGGGCGACATCATTAAGATGCGCTCTGCACTCGAACTCGAGCGCGAAGAGCTTGCAAGCGGCACCACCGATTGCAGCGGAGATGAAAGATTTCACATGTGTATTGCAGAGGCAACTCAAAACTCTGTGCTGGTAGACATGTTGAAACAATCCTGGGAGCGACGCGAAAAGAGTCCAATGTGGAATAAACTCCACTCTCACATCAGTGGTCAAGATTACCGTGAAGAATGGTTAGATGATCACGCTCGTATCCTCGCCGCCTTACAGCGCAAAGACCCTGTCGCTGCTAAGAACGCAATGTGGCAACACCTTGAGAATGTTAAACAGCGTTTGTTAGCGCTGTCAGACATTGATGACCCAAACTTTGATGGTTACTTATTTAGCTCCAACCCAGTGGTGCTGCTTAGCTCAGAAAGCTAGTTCTGAAGCTAATGTTGAATTCAGCGACAAGGCTCCTCTTGAAAGCTGATTCATTCACTAGGTTGTAGATAGGTAATCGTCTTTAGACCGGCGTAGACCGGTGCTATCTCGGGCAGTAATTGTCATTGCTGCCATTAAGAAGTCGTTATTGCATTTAGCTTGATTAATTCGAGCCGGCTAAGTGCGTCTTAAAGAAAGGTAAGTCTCATGGAACAAACGTGGCGTTGGTACGGCCCTAATGATCAAGTTTCGCTAGACGATATTCGTCAAGCGGGCGCAACTGGTATTGTGAATGCACTGCACCATATTCCAAATGGTGAAGTTTGGACAAAAGAAGAAATCCTTAAGCGTAAAGCCATTATCGAAGAGAAAGGTTTAACGTGGTCGGTCGTAGAAAGCGTGCCTGTGCACGAAGAGATCAAAACTCAAACTGGCAACTACCAGCAATGGATTGAGAACTATAAGCAAACTCTGTCTAACCTTGCTGAGTGTGGCATCGATACGGTTTGTTATAACTTCATGCCCGTGTTGGATTGGACACGTACCGATTTAGAATTTGAAATGCCTGATGGCTCGCGCGCACTGCGCTTTGACCAAATCGCGTTTGCGGCATTTGAGCTGCATATCTTGAAACGTCCAGGCGCAGAATCGGACTATTCAGAATCAGAGCAAGCTCAAGCGTTGGATTACTTCAACAAAATGACGCCAGAGCAAATTCAGCAACTGACCAATAACATCATCGCTGGCCTGCCAGGCGCTGAAGAAGGTTACACACTAGAAGCGTTTCAAGCACAGCTAGATCGCTATGCGGGAATCGACAAAGACAAGCTACGTGAGCACATGTCTTACTTCCTTGCTGAGTTGATGCCTATCTGTGATGCGAATGGTTTGAAGATGGCCGTTCACCCAGACGATCCACCGCGTCCGATTCTAGGCTTGCCTCGCATCGTTTCAACGATCGAAGACATCGATTGGTTGACCGAACATGTGCCAAGCAAAATGAATGGCTTGACGATGTGTACGGGTTCATACGGTGTTCGTGGCGACAATGATCTGGTTAATATGATCAAAAAGCACGGTGACCGAATTTACTTTACGCACCTGCGCTCAACTAAGCGTGAAGAGAGCAACCCAATGACATTCCACGAAGCAGCGCACCTAGATGGTGATGTGGACATGTACAACGTTGTGATGGCTATTTTGGATGAAGAAAATCGTCGTGCAGAAGTGGGCGATCACCGCTTAATTCCAATGCGTCCGGATCACGGCCATCAAATGCTGGATGACCTTAAGAAAACCACTAACCCAGGTTATTCGGCGATTGGTCGATTGAAAGGCTTAGCTGAAGTTCGTGGTTTAGAGATGGCATTGAAACGCGCTTTCTACACCAAGTAACGACCGCATCTAGCTTTAAAATACGCCTAAAAACCAGAACTCATGTTCTGGTTTTTTTGTATCTGAGCTCAGTAAAACCTAAGAGTTTGGATCACTAAGATCACGTCCCTAACTTGGTAAACGCCAACGGGGTTTGTCCAGTTTGCTGTTTGAAAAAGGAAATAAACGCACTGTTGGATGAGAACTCTAGCAGATGAGCCACATCACAGACTTGTCGGTTTTCTGAGAGCAGTTCAATCGCTTTAAACAAGCGCCATTGCTGTCGCCACTCTTGATAAGTCATGCCTGTTTCGGCTTTGAATAATCGAGTAATCGTTTTGGTGCTTGCGCCAACCGAGTTCGCTAATGTCGAGAGGGCTGGGGCAAGAAAGGAAGCGGTTCGGACTCGTTTACAAAAGCTTTTAAAACGGCGATCTGTTGGTAGCGGCAAGATAAACGAGTGTTGGTTAGCGCTGTAAAACTCTTCCCAGAATAGGTTGGCGGTATTGGTGGTTTGCTCGCTGGCAATGTCCCAATCCCAGAAAGCCATCTTATTGATCAGGGCTTTTAAAAGCTCATTCACTTCCACAATTTCAATCGCTTCTGGGCAGGTGTAGATACTGCTATCAAAATAGAGCGACCGATAAGCAACCACATTGGTCATCTGCGCTCGATGCTTGGTATAAGGCGGGATCCACACGGCTTTAGTCGGCGGCAAAATGCAAATGGCGTTTTCTAAGGTCAAGGTGATGCAACCCTGCGGAGCATACAGCAGCTGTCCTTTTACGTGGTGATGTATTCCTGAATCATGCTGACCTAGCTCTGCCGCAATCCCTATTACGGGCGCAGGTGAGCTGTCTGCATCAAACTCAATCGTTTCGCTGATTAATGCCATTTGTCCTAATCTTGTTGTTTTTGGTTTTAATGTTGTTAACGAGCCAAGGTTAGTTTCCCCTAGACTCCTCGTCAAGTTAACTAGTCTTGGAAAAATGATGAAAACAAAACCTTCTTTATGGCAAATGGTGCTATTGCTGATGTTCCCTCAAATCGCAGAAACCATCTATAGCCCGACTCTGGATTCAATATCGAAATCCTTTGATGTGAGTTACGCACAAGCGGCGCAAACCCTCTCGATCTACTTCTCAGCGTTTGCGCTCGGTGTGGTGGTATGGGGCATATTGGCAGACAAATGGGGACGCCGGCCAACCATGTTATTGGGCTTGGGGTTATTCGCGTGTTCTGCGCTGATCGCAATGCAAACCAATAGTTTTGTTTGGTTGATGATAGCCAGAGCCATGGGCGCTTTCGGGCTTGCGGTGGGCTCGGTGGTGACACAAACCATGTTGCGCGATGCCTTTAGCGGCGCTGAACTGGCCAAGGTGTTTGGTTACATGGGGATGGGGCTGTCGATTAGCCCAATCATCGGGCTGCTTCTTGGCGGTCAATTAAGCCAAGCGGGCGGGCATCAATATGTGTTTATTGCCTTGTTTATTATGGTGTTAGCGCTGTTGGTACATAGCCTATGGTCATTGCCTGAAACGCAACAATCTGAGCAGCCATTGCAGTTAAAGTCACTCAGTATTCACATGATCAAAGATAGCGATATATGGATGTCTGCGTTGCTGGTCGCGTCGTTCAATATTGCGCTGTTTTCCTATTATCAATTGGGTTCATTTGCCTTCATTCAACTTGGATTCAGCGTCGAGCAGTTTGGCTACAGCGGCATTGTGCTTGGGTTCGGGACTCTGTTAGGAAGTTTGGTGAGCAAGACATTGTTGAAGCGACAGGTGTCTTCAATGTCTTTGATTGGTATCGCGGCAGGACTTCAAACATTAGGTGCGGTGGGTGTCTACTTTTCACAACACTCAATATGGTTTTTACTTCCGATGATGCTGGTGGTCATGGCATTTGGTATTGCGATTCCCAATGTGTTGAGTCGCGCATTAGTCAGCTACCGATCTCAAGCGGGAAGTGCAGGCGCACTGTTTGGTTTGATGTATTACACCTTGATCGGCTCAGGGCTCGCTTTAGCGGGAATGATTCAAGATTTAGGGGTGGTGTTGGTACTTTGCGGCGCTTTATCTATTCTGGTGACGATACGCAGTCCACTCCAGCTTAAACGCTAAGTCTCTCATCTGTATTGATAAATTCCGTGTCCTGCTTGGCGCGGAATTTATCATTTCTTGGTTTGTAAATTTGGATATTGACAGGGGTAGAGTGATCGTTCTACCCTGTAAGTAGAACAATCATTCTACCATTGTTATGCCAATCACAGTTATTTACTACGATTGGTATTCGGTATTAAGAGAGCACTATGTTGAGAGAACAGATTGCAGCAAGCTTAGAGGTGGCGTTTAGCCAGCAAGGTTTTGCTGAGCCGAGTGTTGCACAACTGAAAATGGCGTGCGATGTAAGCCTAAGAACCTTGTATAAACACTTCCCTTCAAAAGAAGCGATGATTGTTGGTGCCTTGGAATATCGACACCAACGTTACCTAGATTTCTTGTTGGAAACGTCGCCTGAAAAGGGGCTCGCATCGGTTACTCATATCTTCAATAAGCTTCAACAATGGTTAGAAGAATATGCGCCGCACGGGTGTATGTCGATGAATGCGATGGCCGCGTTTCCCGATAATGAGCTTATCAGCCAAGCGGTTACACAGCACAAAGAACAAGTACGTTTGCTAATAGGTAAGCAGAGCCTGCGGGAGGATCTCGCGACACCGCTGTTTTTACTTCATGAAGGCGTATCAAGCGCGTGGCCAGTCTTAGGCGAAGAAGCAGTGGCATCGGCACAGAATATGGTGACCAAATTACTCAAGGAAACAGTATGAATTTCGAGATACCAAAAACAATGAAAGGCGCAGAGATGCTAGGACACGGCGGGGCAGAGATGCTTGGGTACCGTGAAGACATTGCTGTTCCACAAATTGAGCCTAATGAAGTGCTGATCAAAGTGATGGCAGCTGGCGTTAATAATACCGACATCAACACGCGAATCGGTTGGTATGCAAAAAGTGATGATTCAGACGATGCCAGTTGGTCTGGCGAAGCGTTGAAATTCCCTCGCATCCAAGGTGCCGATGTGTGCGGTTTCATCGTAGCCGTTGGTAACCAAGTTTCGGTTGAACGTATTGGCGAGCGTGTTCTGATTGAACCTTGTTTGACTGAGGTTTATGGGCAAGATTTACCACAGCCATGGTATTTCGGATCTGAGTGCGATGGTGGTTTCGCTGAATACACCAAAGTGGCGGCGAAACACGCTTACGCGGTGAACAGCACCATGTCGGATGTTGAGCTGGCGTCTTTCCCATGCTCTTACTCGACCGCAGAAAACATGCTGACTCGCTCGAATGTGATTGAGGGTGATCGCGTGCTTATCTCTGGCGCATCGGGCGGTGTGGGCTCTGCGGCTATTCAGCTAGCAAAAGCTCGTGGCGCGTATGTTATTGCCATCACTAGCCCAAGCAAGAACCAACAGTTACTTGAACTTGGCGCTGATGAAGTGATTGCCCGTGATGCTGATTTGGTTAAAGCGCTAGGCGAAAGCAGTGTGAATGTGGTTATCGACTTAGTCGCCGGTGATAAGTGGCCTGAATTCCTTGAAGTGCTGAAACCACACGGTCGTTATGCCGTATCTGGCGCAATTGGTGGCGCTATGGTTGAGCTTGATGTCCGAACTTTGTATCTCAAAGATCTCAGCTTTTTTGGTTGCACGGTTTTAGAATCACAAGTATTCCAGAATCTAGTCAACCGTATCGAGAAACAGCAGATTGGCGCCATCGTTGCACAGTCTTTCCCGTTGGCTGAAATTCATACTGCACAAGATGAATTTTTGAAGAAAAAACACGTCGGTAAGATCGTGTTGGAAGTCGCTCAGAGCTAACTCTTGGCAGTCACACGTCTAATCTATGGAAGAGCGAGCAAGCGTTATTTGCTCGCTCTTTTTGTTTCTGGCGAATGCTGGCGGGCTTAGTCTCGCAGCCCGTTGAGTAACAGATCCTATACAGCTGAGAAATTAATGATTCATTTGTCACTGTGTGGTTTATGGATCAACTGTGCGATAATCACCGTCGTTATATATCCCGAATTGTTTGATAATCATCTAGGAGCCGTATTGATGTTTAAAAGGGTATTGCAGGCACTATTCTCACCTTTTGTTGATTCAAAAAACAAACCCTCTGCAGAGCCTGCCCAACAAGAGCAACAACAAACCGTTGTTACTGATTCTGTTCAGTCTTCAATTTTTGTTCCGCCGTCGTCCGATCAACCATCATCATTGATCGTCGATAAGACGCTTAGCCTTCATGATGGTGAGTTCCTTGATTATTTGTTTGGAGAGTCTCGCCTTCGCACGGAGTCAGACCCATTTAGTGATTTTGTTGCTTGTCAGATCGAACGCTTGATTCGCTCTCCAAAAGCCTTGCTTAATGAACTGCCAGTGATGCCAGCCTCTGTGACCACGTTAATGGCAGAATTACAGAGCGATGAGTTTGATGTAGATGCTCTGTTAAGAGTGATTGAGCGTGAGCCGAGTATGGCTGCCGATGTGATTAAACTGGCAAATAGCGCCTTTTACAAACGCAATGAAAAACAGGTTACCGACCTAAAAACAGCATTCCTAAATATAGGTTCTCAAGGGCTTGTTGAAGGGGTGGTGAATAGCTACATGAAGAATTTCACGCCGGGGAACAATATTTACTGGCGTCACTTCGGTGAGAAAATTTGGAATCACAGTGTTCAGACTGCGTCGTTTTCTAAGGAGTTGATGAAAGACTCTTCATCTCAAGAAGATCAAGCGGCGGCGTACTTTGTTGGGTTGATTCGAAACTTAGGCAAGATGATCATTTTCCAGATGATGGTCGAAGCCTTCAAGCATGTTGATCCTTCTGTTCCACCTAACTCGTTAGCATTGAAGCGCCTGATGAACAGCTACTCTATTCGCCTGATTTACACCATTGCTAAGTTCTGGGAGCTGCCAGAATCTGTGTTGACCGCAATTGGCTACCAAGAGTCGAGCCGATACGAATGTACGCCACTTGGTCAAGCTGTGTTTGAAGCCAACTATTTGAGTGAGTTGTACTATTTACTGGAGGAACAAACGATTGAAGTCGAGCAGTTTAAGCGCAGATGCAAAGAAACACTAACGTCTCCGGCGGCATGCAAAGTGGCTAGCCGGATTTATAAAGAGTCTGAATTGGCGCTGGTAGGATAATAACGCCTGGCGTTGGCTAGGTTGATTCTGAAGTCGTCCTAAAGCGGTATTTTCTAAATGGTCTTACTAAGCAGTAAGACCATTTTTGTTTCAATTATCGATTAAGGGATCTTAGCCAGCTCTTGTTTCAATTCATCGATTTTACGCAGTTCTTTTTCGATCTTACCCTCATACTTTCGAATCTTATCCGCTCTTTCATCTCTTTTTGCTTCTTCTAAATCGGCTTGGTATTCAGCTAAATCTTGTTCATTGGATTCAATCTTCTCACGGAGATCATCCTTCAAACCTTCATTGGTGCAGTTCTCTTTCGCGGCTTTCAACGCTTTTGTTAATCGCTCTACTTTGTACTTATTGTCGTACTGTTCCGCTTTCTTTATCTGATATTCGATCTCACAGAACTTCTTTTCACAGCCTGTAAGTACGTCGCATTGGGTGCTCGCCATGCTGTTAAAAGAGAGTACGCAAAGAAACAGTAATGAGCCTGTTAGGTGTCGAGTCATGGCTTACCTTCTTATTGGATCTATTTAGTTTGTGCTTATATTTGTTGAATCTCACTTCGAGAGTACATTAGCACCCGCTCACTTTGCTATTGGCAGGGGAGTGTTAAAGATAAGTCTCTGTGCCTAATGGCTTATTTTGAACAGGACTAGATTTACAAATGGCTAATCCACAGCTTGTCGAGCTCACACCAACCGAAGCCATTCACTTGCGCGCCGTGTATCTTTTCAGAAACCTCTAAGTTGAACGCCTCTTGCTTAAGCTCAACCACAACCCCAGAGTCATTCAACCAATGCTTGAGTTCTAACAGTGTATTCATCGCTAACTCAACGTTGGGCTGGTTTGTTATTGAGGCTAAGCCTTGTTCGATTTTCTCTAGCATCTCAGAAGGTAAAGTTAATTCCTCAAATGGGAAGCGAGTGAAAAAGCTTAACCACGCAGTGAAGGTGTCGTTCTCATCAATAATGCTGCACAACGTGACGTCTTTGGTAGTTAGGAAGTTAGTTAGGTAGTGGCCATATTCCACGTTGGTTTTGTGGTTGCTAGATACAGACAGCTGCTCGAAAAGGGTTTGGCATTCAGAGGTGTCTTCAACGGTGAACTCACGAACGGTTGAAGACAACATCGGGTTTTGAATCTTAAAGAAGGTTGAGCCGAAATCCGGTTGGGAAGCATGGTCATCGCCACGCACGGTGGTCGTTTTCTCGGGCAGTTTCACGCACACCTGATTTTGAGCGCAGGCTTTGCTCTGTGCCCATTCAGGATAGACCCATAACTCGACTCGATTGAGAATAGGCGTGCTGTGTGAATAGGCGCTATTACGGCTTAATCTCAACATCTTGCTTGAGAAAATGTCTAATGAGAACGCGCCAGATCCAATCAGTCTATCTGTCGGTGATGAGTGATCAAATACGGAGGCTTCAGCCCTAGCAAGTAGACGCGGTAAATGCCAATCAGGTTGATTCAATTTCACGACAACCACATTGCCTGCCGAGACAGAGACCTCATCAATATGCTGATAACAGCGACGCCATATTTTGCTTTGGCAGAGCGAGTTTAGGCTGCGTGCTATGTCTTGAGGTTCAAGCGTTCGACCGTTATGAAAGTGAACACCATTGCGAATCTGAAAGTGCCACTGTGTCGCATCTTGATTAGGCTGCCAATGATAAGCCAGATCGCCGCTGAGTTTGCCGTGCTTAACGGAGGTTAGGCGTTGGCAAATTTGCATAACTAAGAAACGTTCGGTGCGTCTAAGCACGCGTTGAGGGTGAAGAGCCTCGAGTTCTCGGTGAAAGGGGATGTACGCGATATTCTGCGCCGACGGATTGCTATTGCTTAGAAAGGCTTGCAACTCAGCGCCAGCATTGCGGCCATTGAAGCTCAAGGTGCTAAACACCTGTTCTATGTTGCCTGCGTCAGCTTGGGTTTGTGCGTATTGGTAACACGCCTCAATGGGCTCAACCAGACACGTCAGCTGTGCCTTCTTGCTGCGGCCTGAGCTGGCTTGCCATTCAATCCAACCTTGTGCTGTCATCGCTTTGAGTAAAGTCTGAACGTGACGTTCACTCACGTGCAGCAGTGTGGCCAGTTGGTTGACCTGACAATGTGATACTCCAGGCCCAAAAGCCTGAAATATCTTTTCATACAGTTCAAGCTTGCGCTTAAGGTTGCCCAATTTGCTTTTCCTAACGACGAGGTTGAGTTAAATGTGGATAGCCAGAGTCAATCAGTGCTTTTTCCATCGTATCGAGAACTCGAGAGGTTATCTCTGAGCTTAGGATATCCGACTCAGTTTTACCTTGAAGCACCAATCCTGAAAAATGGTCGATTTCAAATTCGAACCCATTCCCCGTCACTCGGCAGTTGATGGTCGACTTGTTGCCTTGATGTTCAATCTCAATAAAGGCCGGATTCCACCATTTTTCGTGAATGGTGATCTTGGTATCAGGCCCACTCAAATGTGCTGTTCGGGGAAGGTTCTGCACCGTTGATGCCGATATTTTTCCGTTCATATCACCAGAGAATGTAAAGCACGCATCGGTATCAACATTCGCCCCCTCATAAAGACACGACATCTCTACCTGAGGTTTTGAAGGGGTCACACCCAGTGTTCTGCACAGATCGTAAAAGAACCAAAGCCCATAGACCCCAACATCAAGCGTTGCTCCGCCTGACAAATCCGGATTGAAGATAAACAAATCGGGCTCATAGTCATGATGGTTACCAAAGCTGGCTTCGATTGAGTCTATCTGAATATTGTTGTCGACCAAGAATGATTGGAGCTCACGATACGCGGGAAACACCACGGTTTTCATTGCTTCTAGCAACATCACACCATTTTGATTTGCGAGGGCTTTCATCTCAAGCCAGTCAGCAAGGTTGGTAAAAGCCGGCTTCTCGACCAATACGTGCTTATTGTTCTTTAGAAACAGTTCGGCGAGTGGCTGGTGGTATGGGTGAACCGTAGCGATGTAAACCGCTTCAACACTTGGGTCATTCGCCATCTCTTCATAAGAGCCATAAGCCTTGTCGCAACCAAACTTGTTGGCGAACGTGGCTGCGCGTGAGTGATCTCTTGCGGCAACGGCATATAATTCACCATGCAGACAGTACTCGGTTACAGCTGTTGCGAATCGATTGGCGATATTGCCTAGCCCTGCGATACCCCATTTGATTTTTCGTTGCGTGTCGCTCATCAGTTGCTCCAAATCGTTGTTTTGTATCAGTGTACTCAGAGACGCCACATACAAATAGAGAACAGATTTCTCAACCTGTTCTCTATTTAATTTATTCTAGTTGAAGCTCAGGATTAGCTCTGTATGGAGCGTTTCCAATCGGCTAGAGCTTGAATGTGTTTTGGCCCGATGCCACAACAGCCACCGACGATATTCGCGCCCAGTGCATGCCAACGTTTAGCGTAAGTTAAGTAACCTTGGCCATCCAGCTCACGCATTTCTTGAAACATGTCATTCGCTTCATGTTCGCTGCTGATAGGAGCAAAGTTATTTGCGTAGACACCAATTTCTAAATCACTGCCTAGCTCATCGATCACTTTCTGAGCATCAATAATGGCTTGATCCATCACTTCTGGCACTGAGCAGTTAAACATAATGCCTGTCGCGTTTGATTGGCAGGCAAGTTTGATTGAGTCTGTTACGCTCTCGCCAGAACGAATATTGGCAGAATCGCCCTTGGTATCTTCCAAGCTAAAAGCGTAATAACACGGTTTGTTTGATTGCTTGAGTACCGCATGAATGGATTCGAACTCTTGCAGGCTACAGATGGTTTCCGCTATCCAAAGGTCGATGTTCGGGTCTTGTGCATCGTAAAGGGTTTGAATGATTGGCGCAGCCTCTTCTACCTTAAACAAGTCTGGTCGGTAGCTGCCAAATGGTGGTGGAATCGCGCCCGCCACTTTTACGGTGTGAGAAGCATTGTCAGCAACTGCTTTAGCCAGTTCGCCAGACAGTGCTGCGAGTTCAAAGCCTCGTTGCTCGAACAGCTCTTCGCCTAAGTGAAAGGGTACACACGCGTAGCTATTGGTGATCAAGATTTCAGCACCTGCATCGACAAAATTTTGATGCGCTTGGCTAACAAAGTCTGGTGCTTCAATCAGCGCTTGAGCACTCCAAAGCGGTTGAGAAAATGGCGCGCCAATTTCTTTGAGTTCTCGGCCCATGCCGCCATCAAGTATGGTTAGTGTTTTCATATTCAATACTATCTAAACAATTGCTGAAGTTCTGCCGCCACCATATCAGACAACCTTGTCAGACAGAAGCCATCAAGACTCTGTGTTATCGAGAAAAGGTGTCGGACTGTTTTGGAGATAGCCACGGCATAATTTAGATTCACCCTTTCTCAATAATGTGCACCACCACACGTATCACTACCTATACGTATGAGTTGCATATTTGCTATTGTAGTCAGTAGTTTAGAGCGGGTTACTGACTTATGAAGCAGGACCTTACCATTTTGGTCTACAGCATGAACTCTGAAGTGGTTTTAGCTAGGTCGATACCGCAGAAATAAGAATAATCAGACATGGTGCCTCCGATGCATTTTAATACCACATAAGGGGGGCAGAACCTCGGTAGGGGGAATCCATGTCATTCGTTATACGTATTAGTTCAGAGGAAGTATTATGCAGTTATTTTTCCATGATGTTGGCTTAAAAGGAGCTAATGCAGATTTCCCCAAAACTGTCTTTGGTGAAGTCGCTGTTTCCGATATCGTCGAATATTGTCCACCTCATCTACAAGCGGAAATAGAAGATAAGCTTCTGGCTGAGTTTCCCGATGGCTGGTGTAACGTCTGGGGAGTCCCTGATGGCGCCAAGAGTGTTATTCGTCAACTTAAAGTTGACGATGTCATGCTTTTAATCAAGACCACTGGTGGTGATGGTGAAATGCCTGCTCTTTGTCATATAAAAGGCTTTTGTAAAGAGCAGCTTTTAGACCTTTCAAACTTTTTGTGGGGAAGTAGTCATTTCCCCTACGTGTTCTTTTTCAAAACTCAGTATATCGAACTGACTTGGACCCAGTTCAAGAAAGATGTTCAATATATGCCTAACTTTCGACCGTCAGGAAATGTTTATCGTGTGAGGAGCGATCGACTTGAACATTTTGGCGGTTCAGAAGGCTATGTCAGTCATCTTTTACAAAAAATATATGTAATCGATGATTTAGGTGACTATGAGATTCGAGATAACTCACCAGAGCAGGAGTATGCTGAGGGCGAACGGCAGGTGCGAGAAGCTTCATATTTCAAGCGTAACGCTAAGTTAGTAAAAGACGCAAAAGCCGAGTTTGGTTTTATATGCCAGGTTTGTGATTTTGATTTCGAGTCGGTGTATGGAAAAGAATTAGGCGCTGGTTTTATCGAGTGCCATCATAAGAACCCTCTATACGAAAAAGATGAGAATTACATCAGTACATTAAATGACGTTTGTGTGGTTTGTTCAAATTGTCACCGTATGATTCATCGCACTAAGCCAGCAATGAAACCTGAAATTCTAAAAGCAAAGCTGCTCAAAAAATACGTATAACAAACAACTATGGCGCCAATAATTAAATTTTGGTGCTGTTTTCATCTCACATAGTCCCATATGTCATCAACCATTGCAGAACGTTAAATGGTAGGTCACCACAATCTGTAGAGGAAAGTGCATTGAAGCTAACGAATAAACTCGTACGTTACCCGCACATTGATGTTGATCGTGCGTTTGAAAAAGAAGCTGATTTATTGCAGCAAATTCAGGCGGGTGAGATTGGACAAGCCTTAATGCTGTGGCAAGCAAAAACGCCAACACTCGTTTTGCCCGCAGGTAAAAAGTGGCCAGTGACCGTAGAGTCTAGAAAGCAACTCACGGCACAAGGCTGGCAACTCACCTCACGTAAAACAGGTGGCGCTCCCGTTCCCCAACTGCCGGGGATCATTAACTTATCGCACATTTACCATTGGCCTCGTGATGAAGCCTACAACATCCAAAAAGCGTATCGACATTTATGCGACGTCTTAACTCTGTTTTTCAAAGAATTGGGCATCGATGTGGATGTACACGCGACTCCCGGTTCTTATTGTGATGGCGACTACAATCTCAATATCAATAAACAAAAAATAGTGGGCACTGCGCAGCGTGTTTTGCTTAAACAAGGGGGCGGCCAAATCGTACTTTCGCAAGCTTGTATCTTGTTGGATGTCGACTTAGAGAACATCGTTGTGCCCGTGAATTTTTATAATCAAGTTTGCGGGAATCCAACCGTGGTGGATGCGCAGGTTCATACTCCGTTGTCCGCACATTTGACTAGCCTTCCCAACATCGACTCACTCTTTCAGCAGTTAAGCCAAGCTTTCATCAAGCACGCGTAATATCAACCTTTCGCTAATGCTAATTTGCCAATGGATGAACCATTTCAATACTATGTGTCGATGACAACGAATGGGTTGAACTTAAGGCGGTGAGAACTTTATAATGTTACTTGTAACATAATAAAGAGTTCAAATAGTTATGACAGAACAGCAGAAGAAAACTCGAACCACACTTCAAGATGTTGCAGACAAAGTGGGGGTCACAAAGATGACCGTCTCTCGTTACATGCGCAATCCCGATTCAGTCGCAGCCAAAACTCGCGTTAAAATTGCTGCGGTTATTGAAGAGATGGGATACATCGAAAACAAAGCGCCAGCTATGCTCTCGAAATCGTCGAGTAAAGCGATCGGTATCTTGCTCCCTTCGTTATCAAACCAAATCTTTGCCGCGTTTGTTCAAGGTATCGAAACGGTTACTAAAGAGAATGGCTACGAGACGTTGCTTGCTCACTTTAGCTATGATGCTGTGGAAGAAGAGGAAAAAATTGCTTCGCTGCTTTCGTATCAAGTTGATGGGTTGATATTGACGGAAAGCCATCACACCCCCCGCACGTTACAGATAATCAAGAATTCAGGTGTTTCTGTTGTTGAAACAATGGAGCTCCCAACCAATCCGAT
Source organism: Vibrio sp. 1CM23M (assembly GCF_023161755.1). Lineage (NCBI taxonomy): Bacteria > Pseudomonadati > Pseudomonadota > Gammaproteobacteria > Vibrionales > Vibrionaceae > Vibrio > Vibrio sp. 1CM23M. The sequence goes on along the minus strand of NZ_JALNTR010000001.1, from coordinate 722,712 downwards.
CGATATGGTTGTTGGCTTAGACCATATTGATGCTTCTTACCATGTCGTGAAGCGAATGATTGAAGCTGGAAAGCGCTCTATTGCTTACTTTGGCGCTCGACTGGATGCGCGAACCAAGCTGCGTTTGCAAGGCTATGACAAAGCGATGCATGAGGCTGGATTAGAGCCTAAACATGTGTTGACTGAACAGCACTCTAACTTCTCTTTGGCTGAAGATCTGCTTGATCGCGCTCTTGCGGATTACCCAGATCTAGATGGCGTGTTCTGCACCAATGATGACATCGCGATAGGTACCTTGCTCATTGCCCAGCAACGTGGAATCCAAGTGCCGCAACAGCTATCTGTGGTGGGCTATAACGCGTTAGATATCGGTCAAACCATACGCCCAAAACTGACTAGCGTGGATACGCCACGTTATGAAATAGGTAAGAAAAGTGCCGAGCTACTGCTTGCCCGATTGAAAGGTGAGCCAGTCACGGAAACGGTTGTGGATATGGGCTATCGCATCACGGATGGCGAAAGCGTTTAACCAAGTATCGTGGAAACTGAAAGGGGCATCGAAATGATGCCCCTTTTGCTTTTACATTTAAGCGATAACACAGCTAGACGATAAAACTCGCCCCTTGTTCTGCACTCGAAACGCTTTGGCGCATCACACTAAATAGGTTGCGCCCCATGGTTTGTTGGTTGGTGTCTGCCTCAAACACTCTCGCTTGGCGAGATTGCATGTCGTTGAGGTTATTGAGTTCGCCACTCGCGCAATCTAAGCGCAGGATATCGCCTTCGCGAACAAGCCCGATAGTTCCGCCTCGAATCGCCTCTGGTGAGACATGAATCGCGGATGGGATCTTTCCTGAGGCTCCAGAAAGGCGCCCATCAGTAACCAGAGCCACTTTAAACCCTTGTTTCTGAACATTACCTAGAATCGGCATGAGCTTATGCAGTTCAGGCATGCCGTTCGCAGCTGGGCCATTGTTTATCACCACAACAATGCAATCTTTGTTGAGCTCACCTCGTTGATACGCGGCTTCTACCTTATGTTGGCAATCAAAAACTACCGCAGGTGCTTCTATTACACGTTGCTCTTCTGCAACCGCTGACACCTTAATCACTGCGTTGCCAAGGTTCCCAGAAAGGACTCGCGTTCCGCCTGTGCTTTGGAATACCTGTTCTTGGCCTGCAATTACCTCTGCGTCTGCCGACTGTTTGCACTTTTTCCACGTTAGCTTTCCATTTTCAAGCTCTGGAATACTCATTTGATCTTCAAACGAGCCAAAGGTAGGTGTGACATCTCGGTGCAGTAAGTTGGCTTGATCTAAACGGCGTAACAGCGCGGGAACTCCTCCTGCCGCTTGGAACGCATTCATATCTGCTGGGCCGTTCGGATAAACTCGAGCAAGTAAAGGCACCACATCGGATAGATCGCTGATGTCTTGCCAAGTCAGAATAAATCCTGCTGCGCGTGCTACCGCGACCATGTGAATGCTGTGGTTGGTACTGCCACCTGATGCGAGTAGGGCAACAATGCCATTGATTAAGCTTTTAGCGGTAAAGACTTCAGAAAGTGGGCGGAAGTTTGCGGCTTGTGGTGTCATTGAAGCAATTTCAATGGCGGCATGCTGAGTGAGTGATGCGCGCAATTCCGAGTCAGGGTGAATAAACGCTGAGCCCGGAAGCATCAGCCCCATCGCTTCAAATACCAGCTGATTGGTATTGGCTGTGCCGTAAAAAGTGCAGGTGCCCGCTGAGTGATAAGCGTTGCACTCCATATCCAGCAAGGCACTTTTTCCTACCTTGCCAGCCGCGTATTCTTGGCGAATGTGTACTTTCTCATCATTGCTGATGCCCGTTGCCATCAAGCCTGCCGGAACAAAGACGGTTGGTAGATGCGCAAAAGAGAGCGCGCCCATTAGTTGTCCTGGAGCTATCTTGTCGCAAATGCCAAGTAATAGGGTTGAATCAAACACGTTATGACTCAGTGAAAGAGCCGTCGATTGAGCAATCAAGTCCCTTGAAAACAAAGACATATCCATGCCTGGTTGGCCTTGAGTTACCCCATCGCACATCGCGGGAACGCAGCCTGCTACTTGAGAGGTGTGGCCGAACTTAGCTAACGCCTTTTTGATCTGATCTGGATAGTGTTGATACGGCTGGTGGGCGCTTAACATATCGTTGTAAGAGCTGATTAACGCCACATTGGATTTAGTGAGATCAAGAATCGAGCGTTTCTCATCGGAGCAAGAAGCTGCGACAGCGTGAGCCAAGTTGCCGCAAGAAAGCCCTTTGCCACCTTTGCCTGCAGAGGCTTGATGTTGAGTTCGGTTTAGAAACGCTTCACGAGTCGTTTTGCTTCGTTCAATTAATCGTTGAGTCACCGCTTGGATGGTTGGAAGGGTCATGCTGTTTCTGCCTCATCAGTCATTGAAAGCACAATCGCAGCACAGTCCACAACGTCATCAATATCGCCATCAATGCTGATGACAACCGTATCTGGCTCGTGATCGGGTCTTTCTAATGTTTCGAACTGGCTTTTAATCATGTTCTCTTTCATGAAGTGGCCTTGGCGCTGACGCATTCGATGCAAGATCAGGTCAATGTTGCCATCTAAAAAGAGAAAGGTGAGGTTTTTGTTCCCTTCGCGAATTTGGTCGCGGTACTTCTTCTTCAACGCAGAACACACAATAATGCCGTGCTCATTTTTGCTTTCTAGGCTGTACGCTGCATCACGAACGCGTTCCAGCCATGGAATGCGATCATCATCATTAAGAGGTTGGCCTGACGCCATTTTTTGAATGTTTGCTCGAGGATGAAGGTCGTCACCATCAATGAACTTACGCCCAAGTTTTTTTGCCAACTGCTCGCCTATCGTGCTTTTCCCACAAGCACTGACACCCATGACGATGACACTACTACCAGCCATAACTCAATCCTCTTAACAAATTTGCGCGTGATCTCAATTTTGAACATCGCTTGTAAATATGGCTTTATCTTATAAGCGTTACCGGTAACATGTTACCGGTAACTTAAGGAAGTGTGATGAAGGACACAAAACAACAATTCACAACAATTGTGATTGTTTTTGCATCCTACTGACGGAAAATTAGTCACATCTCACTATATTCGCGTTTAAAAATCACTGGAAAGAGATCTTTGGGGGATAAAATGGCCAACGATTACCGCGCAATTGCGAAATCTGTTGTTGAGCATCTTGGGGGCAAGACAAATGTGGCTGCCCTAACACACTGTATGACTCGACTACGATTCGTTTTACACAGCCAAGATGGCGTCGATATTAACAAGCTAAAAGCACTGAAAGGTGTGATGGGTGTTGTTGATAATGGAGACAAAGTACAAGTTATCATTGGTAACGAGGTATCGTATGCATACAAAGAAGTGATGGCGCTTTGTGAGCTATCCACTGTATCTGAGTCAGAGGTTCCTGCTAAAAAAGAGAAGCTAACGGCTAAGTCAATTGGTGCGAAAATGTTGGACGCACTGGTTGGTACCATGTCGCCTCTTATCCCAGCAATCATTGGCGCTTCAATGGTCAAACTGCTCGCCATGGTACTTGAGATGCTGGGCTGGGTTGAGCCAAATGCGCCTACCTTGATTATCTTGAAAGCGATTGGCGATGGCGCCTTCTTCTTCCTACCGGTTATGGTTGCCGCTTCGGCATCAATCAAATTCAAGACCAATATGTCTCTTTCCATTGCGATTGCCGGTGTCTTAATCCATCCGAACTTCATGGAATTGATGGCGCAAGCGGCAGAAGGCAAGCACGTTGATTTCTTCGGTATCCCAATCACGTCAGTAAAATATACCTACACGGTTATTCCTGTACTTGTGATGACTTGGGCTCTTTCTTACATAGAACGTTGGGTAGATAGCATTACCCCAGCTGTGACTAAAAACTTCTTGAAACCTATGTTGATCGTATTGATTGCAGCTCCGGTTGCTATCGTACTTATCGGTCCATTTGGTATTTGGGTAGGTACTGCACTTTCAGCGCTAGTTTATACAATTCATGACACATTAGGTTGGTTGTCAGTTGCTATCATGGGTGCACTTTGGCCTCTACTTGTTCTTACTGGTATGCACCGTGTATTTACTCCAACGATTATTCAAACCATTGCCGAGACAGGTCGTGAAGGTATGGTTATGCCTTCAGAAATCGGTGCCAATCTCGGTATGGGTGGTGCGTGTTTGGCTGTTGCTTACAAAACCAAAAACAGCGCACTAAAGCAGACATCATTAGCCGCGGGTGCTTCGGCTATCTTCGCCGGTATCTCTGAGCCTGCATTGTACGGCGTGCTTGTTCGTCTGAAACGTCCACTTATCGCAACAATGATTACTGGTTTTATCGTAGGTGCATTAGCGGGCATGGGTGGCCTTGCGAGTCACTCGATGGCAGCACCAAGCTTGTTTACGAGTGTTCAGTTCTTCGATGTGAATGACCCGATGAGTATCGTTTGGGTGTTCGGTCTGATCGCATTGTCTATTGTTCTGTCATTTGTTCTGACCCTAGTTTTAGGCTTTGAAGATGTTCCAGAAGATGATGCCGATGAGAAAGCAACTTCAGAGCCAGCAAACAAAGAAGCTGGTAAGGCAGAAGACAAGCCGACAGTAGTGTCCGCGTCTTAATTAGAATTGATTAATTTATTCAGTCACCTTACTTCAGCGTAAGGTGACTTTTATTGTTTCCGAGGTATTCGATGTCAAACATTCAATTTCCCGAAGATTTCTTATGGGGTGGCGCTATTGCCGCAAACCAGTCTGAAGGCGCTCACTTAGCGGGTGGTAAAGGCCTAACAACCGTTGATATGATCCCTTACGGTGAGAACCGTATGCCAATTAAGCTTGGTCAGGTTGATAAGGTCACGCTCAGCGAAGACGAGTTTTACCCAAGCCATAACGCGATAGACTTTTATCACCGTTACAAAGAAGACATCGCCTTGCTGGCAGAGATGGGATTTAAAGTCTTCCGCGTATCCATCGCTTGGAGCCGAATCTTTCCAAAAGGTGATGAGCTAGAGCCGAACCAAGCCGGTTTAGATTTTTACCGTGATGTTTTTGAAGAGTGTAAGAAATACGGTATTGAGCCGCTCGTTACCTTGTGCCATTTCGATGTGCCAATGCACTTGGTCAGCGAGTATGGTTCGTGGCGTAATCGTAAGATGATTGAGTTCTTTAGCCGTTACGCGAGAACCTGTTTCGAGAACTACAAAGGCTTGGTGAAATACTGGCTAACCTTCAACGAAATCAATATTTTACTAGCGAGCCCGTTTTCTGGTGCTGGATTGTTGTTTCAGGAAGGCGAAAATCACGATCAAGTGAAGTACCAAGCTGCTCACCATGAGCTAGTAGCAAGCGCTTTGGTAACCAAGATTGCCCATGAAGTTGATGAGCAAAACCAAGTGGGTTGTATGCTGGCGGGCGGTAACTTCTATCCATATTCATGTAAGCCAGAAGATGTGCTGATGGCGATGGAAAAAGATCGCGAGAACCTGTTCTTTATCGATGTTCAATCACGTGGTTACTACCCATCTTATGCTCAAAAAGTGTTTGATAACAAAGGTGTGGTGCTTGAAACACAAGAAGAAGATTTCGAGATTCTAAAGAACACCGTCGATTTCATCTCATTTAGTTATTACGCTTCACGCTGTGCTTCTGCCAATATGAATGCGGGTAACACCAGCGCGGCTAATGTTGTTAAGTCCATCAAAAATCCTCATCTTCCAGCAAGTGATTGGGGCTGGGTCATTGACCCTACAGGTCTTCGAATCACGATGAACACACTCTATGACCGATACCAGAAACCACTTTTCTTGGTAGAAAATGGCTTAGGTGCTCGTGATACCTTGGATGACAATGGTGAAGTGAACGATGATTACCGTATTGATTACCTTCGTCAGCACATTGTTGCGATGCATCAAGCAATGGAAGACGGTGTACCATTGATGGGTTACACACCTTGGGGTTGTATCGATCTTGTTGCGGCATCGACCGGAGAGATGAGCAAGCGCTATGGGTTTATCTACGTGGACAGAGACAACCTAGGCAATGGTACGTTAAATCGTATTCCTAAAAAGTCATTCCACTGGTACAAAAAAGTGATCGCAAGCAACGGCAGCGACTTGGCTTAATTTGTCTGTTTGATAATGAGAGAAATGAACAATGAAAACAATTGAACAGCGACTCAGAGATATTCGTATCGTTCCGGTGATCGCCATTAATGACGTTGCTCAGGCTGTGCCGCTTGCGAAAGTACTGGTTGAAAATGGCTTGCCTTGTGCTGAAGTGACATTTCGTACAGAAGCGGCAGCAGAGTCGATTCGTTTGATGCGTGAAGCTTACCCTGAGTTACTGATTGGCGCAGGTACTGTGCTGACTACAGAGCAGGTGGATACTGCCATTGATGCGGGTGTTGATTTTATTGTTAGCCCAGGCTTGAATCCAACCACAGTCAAATACTGTCAGCAAAGAGGGGTTACGATCGTTCCTGGAGTGAATAACCCAAGCTTGGTTGAACAAGCAATGGAAATGGGGCTTAAGACACTAAAGTTCTTCCCAGCAGAGCCATCTGGCGGTATTGCTATGTTGAAAGCGTTGACGGCTGTTTACCCGGTTAACTTTATGCCGACAGGCGGTGTAAGCCCAGCGAACGTTGAGTCTTACTTATCACTGAAATCAGTCGTTGCCTGTGGCGGTACTTGGATGGTACCGACCGACAAAATGGACAAGGGTGATTGGGATGGAATCGCAGAGTTAGTTCGAGCGATCGGTTCTAGATAGTTCGATAGAGAGCGACATAGCTAGAAAATGAAAGGGCCAGCTGATACTGGCCCTTTTTATTTGTTTTCACTCAGCTCTCTATAGATCGCGGGTTTGATATCCAACAGTGGTGTGTTGTTCAAGCAATCTAAACCTCTCACGGTTACGGTGCCATTCTCGATTTTTTCAATCGGTAGCACGGCGGCACCAATTGGGTTTGGTCTGTGCGGTGAGCGCAGTGCGAAGGTGCCTCTGGTCGGCGTTTCGTCATTCCTGCTTTGTACCAATTCATCTCGGTTAGCGCCTTCTAGCCAATAGAGAATCAGGATGTGGTCGCCAGTGTTTAAGCCCAGTAAGCCTTGCTGATAAACGTCATCTAAGATGATTTCACAGATCGGGCCGTTGTCCGGTTGGATGTTATTCGGACACTCCGAAACCGAGTGATAAGGCGTGGTAATTCGGCCAATAAATTTCAGTTCTGCAGCCATATTTAGCTCCTATTAGTCTCTTTATTAATCGATTTATTTGTCATCGTTTTTCATGGTCACTAAGGTGTAGATGAAGATCGTAATCAAGATCACCACACCGCCGACAATACTGGTCATTGGTGGGATCTCAGTGAAGAAGATAAACGCCCAAACTGGTGCTAACACAGTTTCCAACATCAGAGTCATTGATACCTCTGGCGCGGTAATGTGGCGCGTTGCGACCATAGATAACACTCTGCCGACAGGAGCCGTAAACAAGCCCATCATGCCCATGATTAACCACGTTTCAATGTTGTAGCTTGATGGAGTTGCGAAGAAAAACATCACAACCGCTAGCAACAAACCACCTAGGCCCACACTCGCCAATCGGCTGACGTCTTGATATTTACGCAGCAAGGTAAACATCATAGATAAACAGATCACTGCGAATACCGCTAAAGCATCACCCATCCAATTACCTGAAGAAAACGAACCCGAAACGACAATCGTAATACCAATCATCACCGCAACAATGGCAACCAAAGTCGATCGACTAGTGGCTTCTTTCAAGATCAACCAGCTGAAAATAGCCGCAACAGCAGGGGCCGCACTGAGGATCACAAAGGTATTGGCAATCGAGGTCATCTTAATGCTGAACACCAAGCCTGAGGCACTGCCGAGCATAAGAATACCCGCTGCCAACAATGGCCAACCGCTCTGTACGACTGCTTTTCGGATTCCACGTTTGTCGTTGAACTTAAGCAAAATCGGCATCGAGATTGCGCTGAATAAGCCGAACAGAAAGGCAGTATCGAATCCGCTGACACCGGCATAACGAATGAAGATGGGATCAATACTCATTAATACGGCACCTGCGATCGCGAGGGTAAAGCCGAGGGTTCGTGTGTTTCTTGCTTCAGTTTTAGGGAGGTTCATTGTCGTCATTTCTCTGTCCAATTATCTACTACCAATAAATCATACTAGTGAGTATGATTTTAAGAATTGGTTGAGTCAACACAAATCATACTTTAAAGTATGATCTCTGTTTTGGGGGGGACGAAGTAATGAGCAAGATTGAGCAGAAGAAAGAGAAGAAACGACTCGCGATTTTAAAAGCGGCGAAGGAGATATTCCTCGCGGAAGGCTATGTGCAAACCAGCATGGACCGAGTCGCTAGTGAAGCGAAAATGACCAAGCAAACGCTTTATCGTTACTTCTCTTCTAAAGATGTGTTGTTTGAAGCGACATTAAGACAAATGGGTAGCCAGACAGACGATAAGTTGGTGGTGCATTTGCAACACACCGATACTCGACAAGCGCTATTGGGCTTCGCAAAAGACTTCGTTTTGTTTCACCTTTCGAGCGAGCATATTGCGACCTTTAAGCTGTTGATCGCAGAAGGCAGCAAGTCTCCAGAATTGGTCAGCCGTTTTATGGACGTTGGCCCAGATGATACCGATCGTGTGCTTGCTCAGTTTTTCAATGAACGATTCGATATTGAAGAACCACAAACCAAAATTAAGCTTTGGCTTGGTATGGTGATGAGTGTCAGAGAGGGTGTGTTGATGGGAATGCCTGCACCCACAGAACAAGAGATTGCAGCTCACGTGGAAGCGAGTACTGACTTGTTGTTAGCGGCTTTGGCTTAGGTAGAGCTGTGAATCTGAAAAAGTAAGATATACGTTAGGCGCTGCTGGACTTTGATTATTCCATAATTTGGAGCTGCAACGCCTGTCGTTTGGTCTGTTTACGTTTACTGTTTACGAATTAAATCGAGCTATTACCAAGCAAAGGTTTTAATGACGTTTTGCTTAGTGATTGGGTTATGAGCGATGTCTTGATTTATCTTGTCAAGAAACGGCTTGCGAGCTTGAGGCAACATGCCACGCATTGGTGAGATGTTATTGCCGTGGTCGCCCCAGTAGTAGCAATCGAAATCTTCTAGGTTTTCGAGCAAGTATTTTTCTTCTTCCAGAATCTGCAATGGCGTTGGTAAAACAAACTCGCCACGGTTTACTTCTTTTTCCAACACCGACCCCGGTTGAACGGCTAAAGCCATCGGTGCAATTGCATCTGGCTGCATGATGTTCAGCAAGCTGGTGGTATTAATCGCATGCTCTATAGAACGCTCTTTGCCGCCAAGGCCAAAGATGAAAGAAGCCAGCACCTTGATGTCTGCTTCACGGGCTAGGTTCATACCTTCAATTGCATGCTCACGCGTCATGCGCTTTTGAATGCGTTCAAGCACAATTGGGTCACCGGACTCCAAGCCTGAATAGGCCATGCTTAAACCTGCCGACTTAATCTCTTTTAATTCAGACAAGCTCTTACGACGGAAGTCATTGAACCCTGAATACAGAGAAATGTTCTTGATCTCTGGGAAGGTGATCTTGATGTAATCCAGAATCGAAATCAGCATCTCGGTTCGGATTGCCATTACGTTACCATCGACTAAAAAGATAGACTCTACATGCGGGTAGATCTTTCTCGCTGCATCAATATCTTCAAAGATGTCTTTGATGTCTCTTACTTTGAAACGCTTATCATCAAACATCGTGCAGAAGGTACATTGGTTGTTACTGCACCCCAATGTTGTCTGGATGAGTACGCTCTCTGCTTCCATCCAAGGACGATAAACTTTACCTTCAAAACGCATAAATGCTCCTCGGCCGTAGCCTGTGTTGTTTCGACGAGGGCAAGTTTAACAATCTGCATCTTGGGTGATAATTGGGCAAAGCGGGGAATCAGTATTAAAGAAATTTTAATAATCGAAAGAGCGCGCAGTTCTTTGTCTGTATGGATAGAACTGCGGCTTGGATTGTGTGTGTGGTGGTGGGGGGGAGTGTTAGTGGTCGTTCTTTACTGATGAATGATCAATGCGCAACGCACAGCTTTTCTTCGAGTAATTGATCAAGCACTGTCACCAGCTTGTGGTTCTTAGTGTTGTCTAATGCGTCGGCGTGCGGGTCTTTGAACAACCCAGAATCATTATCAAAATATTTACCGGAAGCGTTGGCAAACTCATCACTGAGCGCAGCACGACAAAGAATGTCGGCTCCAATCGCTAGGTCGTTACCATCAACGCCATAAGCATCTTTCACTAATTTACTGCCAAGGAAAGAAGCTGGGTTTACAGGGATAATTGCGGTGCCTTTGTCTAAAAGAGTATTGGCTAATTCGATGGACCACATCGTTAGTGCGAGCTTACTTTGTGCGTAAACCGGACCATCCAGTTCACCCGCATTCGGGCTGATTAATGCATCTAAATCTACGGTTGCTTGAGCTGCTGAAGATAGGTTGACGATACGGCCAGTCGCATCAAAAAGAGGGAGCAGTTTTTGTGTCAGTAAATAAGGCGCGATGGTGTTAACAACAAAACGCACATCCAGATTATCAGGGGTAGTAATGTCGGACACCTTGTAGACGCCAGCGTTGTTGATGAGTATATCGAGTCGTTTGTGAGCGCTTTTGATTTGGGTTGCGAGCGCCTCAACTTCAGAGAGCGTCGATAGGTCTGCGATGTAGCTTTCGATGATTGCATTCTTAGACAGGCGAGACAAAGCGGTCACGACTTTATTGACCTTAACTGGGTTGCGGCCATGAATCAGAACATGGTGCCCTTGCTGCGTTAGTGCTTTTGCGGTCTCTAAACCAATGCCATCCGTGGCACCTGTGATCAGAATTATTTTTTGCATATTCCGTCCTTCAAAAAATAGTTTGAACAACGTTATAACAAAGATTAATGACACATAGTTGCATTTGGCTCACAAGCTGAAGACTCAAATGTGAGTCTATGGGGCAAATAATGACCATTTTAACACTTGGTGGTTAACCGTTGGCGTTTAACGATTAAGTAAGACAATGGGTCAGTTTGTGGCTGACCCAAATTAAGAGAAGTGACCGAGTTATTTGATGTCTTGAACGTTCATAACCAGAGTTTCCCAGTTACGTTGGTTTTCCATATCGTGCTCTAGGCCTTGCTCATCGGCAATTTGGAAGCGCTTAACCGCAGGGGTTTTGCTGGTGGCTTGATACAACCAATATGCTTCCGCTTTGAGTGCTTCGTCGATCGGTTTATCGATAGACTCGTACACCGCTTGCTTACATGCATTGATCGATTCGGCAGGGAATTTTGAGATTCGTTTGGCTAGAGTATCAACATATTCGCCAATTTCATCTGGCTCTAGTGCCTTGTTGATGGTGCCGTATGCTTCGGCTTCGTCAGCATCAAAGTCTCGTGCACTTAGGACGATTTCGAGTGCGCGACCTAAGCCGACTTGGCGTGCCATACGTGATGCGCCACCACCACATGGAAGGATGCCCATACCCACTTCCATTTGCATAAATTTGTATTTACCACGAGCCGCGAATCGCATATCACACGCCAGTGCAAATTCGTGGCCTCCACCTCGAGCGAACCCTTCAAGCTTGGCAATGGTGGCTTGTGGCAGTTTGCTGATTCTTTCTAGCACCACTTGCAGGTCGAGTAACTTCGCTTCTTCACGAGAAACGGCTTCTGTCGACATGTCTTTTAATAGATTAGTGTCGTAGTGGCAGACCCAAACTTCAGGGTTTGCTGACTGAAATACCACGACCTTGATGTCACGATCGCGCTCTAGTCTCATTGCTAAACCATTGAGGTCGGCAAGCATCTCTTGCCCTTGAACATTCACAGTACCGAAGTCAAAAGTGACGGTAAGAATTCCATCCTCGGCTTGAGCTTTAAACGTTGTATAACCTTGATATGCCATTTCCATATTCCTTCTGAGAGATTTCATTTCAGCCTATTCAGTGTGAATGCGACCTAAATTCAGGCTAGCGAGGAATGTTCGAACCAACAATTAACCATTAAACGAAACACTATTAACGAATTATTAAGAGTTTTGACGGGTTTTATAATTTCAATATATTCAGTGTCTTAGATGGATGTTTTAACGTTAAAGGTGTCTTGCTAATTCGATTGTCAACGAAATCTAAAAACTCATTCCTTGTTTGGTGCTCTTATCCTTTTCATTTAGCTTCGTATACTGCTCAACTAGGTAATTAGCCCAAGGTACAGACAAGAGTGAACCGACTTATGCAGATGAGATCCGCGACTTTGAGAACCATTATTGAGAAAACGCTGCCACTGACGCTGGGTGTGTTTGCGATCATGATGGTGCAATTGGTCGATTCGATCTTTATTGGTCAGCTAGGGGTTAATGAGTTGGCGGTTCACGGTATCACCTTGCCATTCCAAGCGGCGTTTACCGGGGTTCAAGTGGGCATCGGTGTGGCGGCAACGTCCATTATTTCTCAAGCGGTAGGAGCAAAGGAGCAACGTAAATCTACTTCAATTGCCACGTTGTCGGTCGGGTTTGGTGTCTTGGTGATTGCTCTGATCTGCTTAGGCCTGATTGTTTTTAGCGATTCTGTTTTCGCGTCGTTTGTGAATGATGTCTCTGACGCTCAATACCAATCCATGCTGTCGATTTTTAATGTGTACTGGCCGTTGTGGCTGTTCAGTGCGTTGATGGTGGCAGTGCTTTATCTGGCCACCTGCGTTTATCGTGCCAATGGTGATACTAAAACAACCGGCAGCATGTTCTTGGCTGCCAGCGTGATTAACCTAATTCTCGACCCTATTCTGATCTTTGGATTGGATATGGGCATTGCAGGGGCGGCGATCGCATCGAGCATTGGCTACGCATTCGGCGCAATCTACATGCTAATCAAGTCTCGCGGCAAGGGTTGGTTTGGCTTCAATGGCGCGTGCCGTAACCAAATTAAAGGCTACAGTTTTGAGCTATTCAAGACGGTAATGCCAACCACTGCGAATCAGATATTACCTGCGGTCAGCGCATTCTTCTCAATGCTTTTGATTGCGAGAATCGGAACCGATGAGATGGCTTTTTGGAGCTTACTCGCCCGTGTTGAAAGTTTTATGCTGGTGTTTTCTCTTGCTCTGACGATGTCTATCCCGCCTATGATTGGTCGTTACCTAGGGGCGCAGCAGCGATGCAAAATCCCCGAGCTATTGAATACAACAGCGAAGTTCTTACTGGTTTTCCACACTGTGATGGCCGCATTATTGGCGCTGTTTAGTGGCTGGATTATTCCTGTTATCTCGGAAGAACAAAGCATACGCAGCTGGTTTGAAGTGACCTTGTTATTTATACCATTCAGCTATGGCCCACTAGGGCTGTGCATGTTGGTTGCTTCGGTCTTTAATGCCTTGGGTGTGCCTCGTAAAGCTTTGAATGTCTCTTTTTTACGCTTGTTTGTTTTCTACATTCCTGCTTTATGGCTCGGCTCGATAACTGGAGACATGATCAATGCGGTTATTGCTGCGACCGTCGCCAATGTTTTAGCGGGCGCTTTTGCATGGTTTAAGCTTAATGCCTATATTAAAACTCACATTATTCCCCGTGCCGCTGCAGCCAATAAGCAGCGTGTACTCAGCGCAGGCTAGCCATTATTGATGAATATTGAACATCTAAAATTGTTTGTGCGACTCGCGTCTACGCACAATATCAGTCAAGCAGGACAAGAGCTTGGGTTGTCACCTCCGGTAGCCAGTATTCATATCGGAAAGCTCGAAGAGAGCCTAGGTGCCCGTCTTGTGCATCGCACCACGAGAAAGGTCTCCCTGACCGAAGAAGGCATGGCATTTCTTCCTCACGCCAAGCAAATCCTTTTGAGTGTTGAAGCGGGTGTTGCCTCTGTCGGAACCGGTAATGAACTACCAAAAGGGGTGTTGCGAATATCTGCACCTTCTTCGTTTGGTCGAATGCATGTTATGCCAGCGCTAAAAGGCTTTTTGGTTAAGTATCCAGATTTGTCGGTGGACATTTCACTCAGTGATTCAATCGTCGATCTGGTCGATGGTGGCTTTGATGTGGCGATTCGTAATGCGGAGCTACAAAATTCAAGCCTGATCGCTCGTAAGCTCTCTACTGATAAACGTATTTTGTGTGCGTCGCCAGAATATTTGGCAGCTCATGGCTATCCGAAAACACCAGAAGACCTCAAGCAACATCAATGTATCAATCAAACCGGCTTGGAAGGGTGGACGTTCGATACGCCAGAAGGCGATGTCACCATCAAGAAGAAAGGTGCGATCCGCGTTGATCACGGTGAAGCTGTAAGGGATGTATGTGTCGATGGCTTGGGCATTGCCATGTGTGCGACTTGGATAGCATACAAGCAGCTCGCGGAAGGTTCGCTGGTTGAGGTGTTGCCGGAGTACCCTTTAAAAGATGAGGCGGCTATCTGGGCGGTATACCCGAGTGCCCAGTTGCTTGCGCCTAAGGTTCGCGTATTTATCGACTACTTTGTTCAATATTATGGTTCACCTTCTTATTGGGATTGCGAAGTAAACGGTCAAGCTCAGTAGCGATTCAGAAGCACTTATTGAGAACAAATAAGAAAGCCCCGACAAAAGGTAGGGGCTTGTTTTTATGTTCTTTATAGAACGTTTTTTCTAGCTAACTGCTGTTGTTTTTATTTAGTGTATCTGGCGTTTAATGAGCGTGTACCGCTGAATCTTGGTATAGCTCTGCATCAACTTCTTCGCCTTTGTTTGGACGCGGTACAATCTCAAAAGAGGTGTCAGCTTCTGTCAGTGAAGACAGCAGTTTGTTAAGTGATGTCTTATCACCTTTCACGCCTGCTTGTCCGTCTTCTAACAGTTTTCCAAGGCTTGTTTTCTTAAGCACGATGTCAGACACGTCAGACTTATTGATGATCAGTGTTGTATCCGCATCTTGCAGTTCGTTCACTTGGATGTTGTTCAGGTTGCCGTTAGACATCTCAACGTAGTAGAACTCTTTTACATCAGGCAACTGAATATTCAACGTAAATGGTGTTTCTTGTGCCTTTAGCGAATCCACTTTAACTGCTAAGTAATCCAGCAAGTTCTCAATGGTCATATTCGCTAACACATCCGGAGATGCAGTCTTTGGTGCGCCCGGTTGTGTGCCAATACGAAGCTCTTGAGCGCCGGTTAGGTAGATGTTTCTCCAACCTGCCCCTTCTGATTGATAACCCAATTGCTCGTACGTATCTGCCAATAAGCCACGTGCAACTTTGTTCTCTGGTTCTGCTTGAATCACCTTATTCAGTGCTGTTGCAACGAAGCGGTATTCACCTTCTTGGAAGTCTTGCTGCGCTTTTTCAATCACAGCGTCGCTGCCGCCCATGTATTCAACAAACTTCACTGACTCTGGCTTGATTGGTAGTGGATTTAGGTTAGCTGGGTTCATGTCGAAGTAACCAAGATACATGTTGTACACCGCGCGGGCGTTGTGAGAGTAAGTACCATGGTAACCGTTGGTGTGCCAAGACTGTTGAATGCTGTCTGGCATGACCTTGTAAATCTCGTCCCCGATGTCTTGTAGAACCACACCGTTATTGGCTAAGCGAAGCGTTTGGTTATGAGTAAAACCGTAAGCGTCACGCTGCATTTTTAGGTAATCAGAGATCTCTTGTTCGCCCCAAATTGGCGATGAATGAGACGCAAACAGCACCTCAGTATCTTCACCCCAAGTGACTAACATCTCGTTGATCTTCTTAGACCATTTCAAGCCGTCACGTACTTTAGCGCCACGCAGCGTGTACAGGTTATGCATGCCTTGGTAGGTCAGTTCGCCAGTCCAAAGTGCTTTCATGCTTGGAATATACGTCACCATTTCAGAGGCCGCTTCGGTACCTGAAGCATCCATGAATTGCATTTCTAGGCCGTCAATAACCAGAGTTTCAATCTCTTCGTTATGGTTCAGCTCGTAGTCTGGCAGTACGTAAGTAATGCTACCGGTTGATAGGCCTTTCGACAGTGCAGCATCAACAATACCGTGCTCGTGTCGGTTCAGGGTTGCACCATACTGATAAGCGGTACGACGAGACATTGCATTACCCGCCAATACGTTTTCGTCGACGATCTCTTTAGTAATGTTTTTCGAACCGTACACTTTTACATCTGGGTATGCGTCTTTGATTGCTCTTGCGCCACCAAAGTGATCAGCGTGCGAGTGAGAGTAAATCATAGCAACGACGGGCAGTTCGCCGCCATCAGGCACATTGCTCTTGAAGAATTTGAGTGATTTAGCGGCCGCTTCTTTGGTAAGAAGAACGTCGTAAGCGATCCAACCGTTGTCACTACGAATGAAAGAGATAGACGCTAAGTCAGCACCTCGAACTTGGTAAACTTTACCCGGAACAACTTCATATAAGCCTTCTGCTGCTTGGTTCAATACCGCTTGGCGCCACAGTGAAGGGTTTACTGAATCTGGTGCTTGGTCTGCATTCGTCACACTTGGGTCGATAAAGTTAAAGCTATTGCGAATGATGTCGCCCGTCTCTTGGTCGAAGCTAGCAATAAGACCCTTGTTGTTATTGTCGAAAGCGCGAGTGTCGGCAAAGTTAAGTGTTTTTGCGAACTCTTGGTTTGCCTTGGTCGTCATCTCGGTTGCGCTTTTGCCACCTTGGTCGCCAATTTCGCTGAAGTGTGCGTGGTCATGGTTAGCTGCAACTGCAGGGAATGCGAGCGAGATAGCTAGGAACAGTGATGCATTTTTGAACGTGCGTGAAGTCGTCATAAGAGCCTCTTCATTTCAGAATTTTGTTTCGTTGAGGCGATTATAGGAATAAGACATATAGCAAAAAATAAAGTAAGCTTTATTTAATACATCACGATTGGCTATGTATTGAGTCATGCAATGGTTGGGGAACGAAGGCGAATCCTGACCTATGATTGATTAAGACCACATTGACAGGGAGAGTAACGGTGAGCGACGTGGAAAAGTTGGATTTAAATCTATTGAGCGTGTTCTTAGAAGTGTATCGATTAAAGTCGATCACGCTTGCATCAGAATCGCTTGGTATGACTCAGCCTGGGGTTAGCGGGGCATTGAAGCGATTGCAATCTCAGCTTGATACCGACCTGTTTATTCGTGAAGGGCGTGGGATTATTCCGACTAACGCTGCGGTGCAATTGGCAGACCGAGTAGAGCCTGCTCTAGAAGGGATAAGCAGCGCAGTAAGCACTTTAAAGACATTTGATAATCAGCAGCATCATGTGTTTCGTATCCTGGTGAATGAGATTGGATTAACCAAGCTTCAACCTCTCGTCGAGCAAGATGAGACGTTGGGCAATATCTCGATTGAATTCAATATGGTGCCGAACAACGAAGAAGAATTATTGCAAGGCTTGAGCATGCAACAAGCTGATTTAGCGATTGATATCCATTACCCGCAAGTTAACGGCTACATGAAGCAGCCTGTGATTGAGGATGCACTCGTATTGATAGCTCGAAAGGGGCATCCTAGAATCAATGGTTCAGTGACTGAAGAGCAATATTACAACGAAAAGCATGTTACTTTTAGAATGCGTCGAACCCGTTTATATACGGCAGATTATTTTACCAAGTCACCACTGAAACAGAGAAAAGTGAGTGCAGAGTGTGACTCACTGATGACCATGTGTGTGCTGGTATCGGGCTCAGATTGTGTTGGCAGTACGTCGCGTGATTTTGCCAATCAATTTTCTGAACCTTTCCAGCTTCAAGTCCTTGATCAGCCGTTTGAAATCTTACCGATGCAGCAATACATGATCTGGCATAAGAGAACCGATTTGAATCCTGCTCATCAGTGGTTGAGAAACAAGATTCAACAATACATGGCTGATTAACGAGCCGCTCTTGCTGCTCGTTTTTGTTTGGCGCTCTCTATCATCTTAGAAGGCGTCATACCGGTTACTAACATGGTACCGGTAATAACCAGAACCGATCCGAAAATAGTATTAAGGCCAATCGCTTCGTCTAAGAAAAGGTTGCCCCATAAGATGCCAAACACTGGAATCAAAAAGGTAACAGACAGAGCCGAAGGCGCACCCAATTCAGAAACGAGATTGAAGTAAAGCAAGTAAGCAAGGCCAGTACACACGGCGCCTAATAAGATCACCGATGTGGTGATGGTTAGATCCGGAGCCTCTCTCATCGGCATAAAAAAGACAAACGGCAATACGATTAAGACCGCCGCCCACATGCTGCCATGTGCATTATTGAATGCCTCAACTTTAGGTGCTTGTTTGGTATAGTTTGATGCTATTCCGTAGCTAAAGGCAGCCATCACCGCAGCTAAAATAGGAAGTACAGCCTCATGGCCAATGTTTATTGCATCCCAACCAACGAGTACTCCTACTCCCGCTACCCCAATCCCAAGTCCTAATAGAACTCGCGCCTCGAGTGCTGTTTTAGTCCATACCGCACCGATGATTGCCGCCCATATTGGCGCGGTAGAGTTCAAGATGGCGAGTGTCGAGGCGTTCAGTGTCTGCGCGGCATAAGCGAACAGTAAAAAGGGAACTGCGGTATTAAACAACCCAAGAATAAAGAAGTGTTTAGCGTGAGTGTTGAACGTCAGCTTTTTTCTTAAATACAAAGACACCAACAGTAGCGTGATTGCTGCAAATAGTACTCTTGCTTCAATCAACACTGCTGGGCCCAATGGATTAGCGGCAATTCTCATGAACAGAAACGAACCGCCCCATATCGCAGCGAGAGTTATTAATTTTAGAAAGTTCACGGCGTATATCTCAGAATGTGTAAAACACCGACTATTGATCAAAGCTATATATTACACAAGCTTAGATATTAATACTGTGCAGCTAATTGTTGTGATTTTGATAACCAAACGGCTCGCTAAATAGGAACACTTTTGATGAATTCTGTTCTGTTTATCCTTCCTAATTTGGCGGGTAATCTAGCGTTAGACATCAAACTTAGGCAAACAAAATGAAGATTGAACACATCGCAATTTGGACCAAAAAACTCGAAGTTTTGAAGAGATTTTACGAAGACTATTTCGGTGCGACATCGAACTCAAAATATCACAACCCAACTAAAGGGTTTTCTTCATACTTCCTCTCGTTTGAAACGGGAAGTCGTTTAGAGATCATGGAAATGGATTCTGTGCCTGAATCGAAAGATGACATCTATGATCAGTTTACAGGCTTTGTTCATATGGCGATTTCATTGGGGTCGGAGCAAGCGGTCGATGCACTCACTCAACGCTTGGTCGAAGACGGCTATGAGCGCTTAGATGGCCCAAGAAGAACAGGCGATGGCTATTATGAGAGCTGTGTACTCGATCCTGATGGTAATCGTTTGGAACTTACCGTTTAATGTAGAGACTTAATTGAGTTACTCATCTACTAACGGAACTGAGGTATGACAATGATGAAGCTTGCTTTGACTTTCCTTTTTAGTCTTGGGCTTATGGGATGTGCTACCTCAGAACCGGTGTATGAGCAGGAGGCGGACTCAAAGCCTGAACCATCCCAACCCATAGGTTACCTTGGCTTCAAAGCCCATCAAGAGTGGGCCATTCAATTCAATGATTGCACGGTCTACGATTTAATCGGCGCACAGCCCTACCAGTGGTTTGATCGCACTTTAGCTTCTGTGAGCTGTTATACATTTAAGCCAAACGATGCCATCGAGCCATTATCAGTCTATGCTGACGCAGATTTTGCCAGCAATAAGCTAACGCCGATCGACCGCTTTCAAGAGTTGCAAGTATCAGAGTCTGGCTGGGGCAATTTTCCTGCCGTCTATGAGACCAACGGCACCAACTGGTTGAAAGTCAAAGAGGGTTGGATTCACCTCACACTAGCCGATCAGACACTCGTTCAGTTCTACCCGGGAACTCAAGACCAATCTGGCAAATCACTGCATGATCAGTATTTTGAGCAGCATTGATCGTAATGCTGACTCTTGACTAGTCTGTAGTTCGATCAAAAAAGATCTTTTAACTATTGCTGAGACCGGTTTCAATCTGTATCTTTGCTTTTATTGAAATCGGTTTCAGAGTTGTGAGCGCAGCTCTAATCCTGGTCTTTTTCACGAATAACTTGTAGCGAGTAATGGTATGAACAACGAATTTCCGAACGATTTTTTATGGGGCGGTGCAGTAGCAGCGCATCAACTAGAAGGCGGCTGGGATGCGAATGGTAAAGGTGTCAGTGTTGTTGATGTATTAACAGCGGGCGCTCATGGTGTACAACGTCGAATCACCGATGGTGTCATTGACGGCGAAAACTATCCAAACCAAGTCGCAGTGGATTTCTACCATCGCTACAAAGAAGACATTAAGTTATTCGCTGAGATGGGCTTTAAGTGTTTCCGCACCAGTATCGCGTGGACGCGTATCTTCCCAAATGGTGACGAATCAGAACCGTGTGAAGCGGGTTTAGCATTTTACGATGATCTGTTCGATGAGCTGTTGAAATACGACATTCAGCCAGTGGTCACGCTGAGCCATTTCGAAATGCCTTACCATCTAGCTAACGAATATGGCGGCTGGATGAACCGTAAAGTGATCGACTTCTTCGTTAAGTATTCAACTACGGTGATGGAGCGATACCAGCACAAAGTGAAATACTGGATGACGTTTAATGAGATCAACAACCAGATGAACACTTCGGCAGACATCTTCGGTTGGTTATGCTCTGGTGTGAAGTTTCCACAATGCGAAAAGCCGCAAGAAGCCATGTATCAAGCGGTTCACCACCAATTTGTTGCCAGTGCGTTGGTGGTTAAAAAAGGTCACGAGATCAATCCAGATCTTCAAATCGGCGCAATGTGTGCGATGGTGCCTTTCTATCCTCGTTCTTCAAAGCCAGAAGACATCATGGTGGCACAGCAAGCGATGCGTGACCGTTACTTCTTCTCAGATGTAATGGTGCGTGGTCATTACCCAAATTACGCTAAGCGTGACTGGGCAATCAAAGGCTTCAACATTGAGATGCAGCCCGAAGATGAGCAGATCCTAAAAGAAGGTAAGGCCGATTACTTAGGCTTTAGTTACTACATGTCGAATACTTTGGATTCTTCTTCGCATCAGTCGACTGAAGAGGCGATGGACGGCGGTCATGAAAACTCGGTTGATAACCCGTTCATCCAGTCTAGCGATTGGGGCTGGCCAATTGACCCAACGGGTTTGCGTTTCTGTTTAGCGTCTCTGTATGAACGTTATGAAGTGCCATTGTTCATTGTTGAGAACGGTTTTGGCGCTGTTGATACCATTGAAGAAGATGGCAGCATTAATGACGACTACCGCATCGCTTACCTTGGTGACCACATCAAAGAGATGAAAAAAGCCGTTGCGTTTGATGGTGTTGATTTGATGGGTTACACCCCTTGGGGCTGTATCGATTTAGTGTCGTTCACCACGGGCGAGATGAAAAAACGCTACGGCTTCATTTACGTAGATAAGCACAACGATCAATCTGGCTCACTTGAACGCAAACGCAAGAAGTCGTTCGAGTGGTATAAAGGCGTGATTGCATCTAACGGTGCCACTATTTAGAATGCATTTCCCAGCGCAGTTATGTGAACTGTGATCTGTCATTTTGCAATGAATTAGTCGGCCTATGTCGGCTAATTTTTTATAAAGGAAAAGAAGCGAATGGTAACCATGCTTGATGTCGCGAACCGCGCAGGCGTATCTAAATCGACCGTTTCTCGTGTCTTAAATGGCAAGAACATCGTGCGCCCAGATGTGGTGAAAAAGGTATTTGATGCGATTCAAGAAACAGGTTATCGACCGAACTTGTTGGCTCAGCAATTGGCGACCAAGAAGACCAATTTCATCGGCTTTGTAATCACCAATGAGTTGTTCAATGGCCCTTACTTCTCTTCCTTGATGTATCACGCGGCTTCTTATAGCGAAAAGTCGAATCACCAGCTGGTGATCACCGATGGTAAACACAGCGCAAAAGACGAAAGAAAGGCGATCAACTTCCTGCTGGATATGAAGTGCGCGGGCATCATCATCTATCCGCAATGCTTAACCGAAAGCGAGATTGCAAAGATCATCGAAAGCACTGACACACCGATTTTAGTGCTCAACCGAGAAATGCCGTCGAAGCCTAATCATGCCATTACCACCGACCACTATCAGAGCGCTTGTTTGATGGTTGAACACATCATCGAGCAAGGCCATACAGACATTGCAGTGATTCGAGGAAAAGCCGGCTCTTCGACTGATGAGCAGCGTTACCAAGCCTATCAAGATGTGTTAACCAAGCAAGGTATTGCACTAGATGAAACCAAAGTCGTTCAAGGTGATTGGACAATGGGGAGCGGTTACCACGCGGCTCAAGCTTTAGTGGAGAATAAAGCAAGCTTCACTGCGATCTTGTCTGAAAACGATGACATGGCGATTGGCGCGATTAAGGCGTTAACTGAACTAGGGTACTCATTGCCTCAAGATGTTTCTATCGTTGGTTTTGATAACAGTAAAGTAGGGGCGTTTTTAACGCCAAGCTTAACGTCTGTCAGTGTGCCATTAGAGCAAATGACGCAAAAGGCGATCCTGCAAATTGTCGGTGAAACAGAGCAAGCGACCACCATCAATACCACTGGCAGTTTGGTGTTACGTGATTCGATAGCGAAGCTAAATTAGCACCGTTCGAATTTCATATTTCACCTACAAAAAGTGACGAGCTGCGCATCTCTTCAACCAAGCGTAAACACTCCTTATTCACTGTTATTTAGATGTGCGATATTGCGTTTTTGGGTCGATGAATTGACCTGCATTAGTTAAGTAATGTGAAACTAGCTAAGTAATATAAAAATAGCTAAGTGATGTGAGAACAGGTAAGTAACGTGAAAACAGAAAAACAAAAAATGCTAGCAGGCGAACCTTATCAGGCTTGGGATAAAGAGCTTTATTCAGCTCGTATCGAATGTCGTAAGGTGCTTCAAAAACTCAATAACAGTATTCCAGACACACCCGAATGGGAAGCGGCAACGCAAGAGCTCATTCCGGGCTGTGAAAATGCACACTTAGAGCCGCCGTTCCGTTGTGATTACGGCTCGAACATCAAGCTGGGCAAGAACTTCTACGCTAACTTTAACTGTGTGATTTTGGATGTGGCTGAAGTGACTATTGGTGACAATGTGCTGCTTGGCCCGAACGTTCAAATCCTGACCGCAGGTCACCCACTCGATGTGAAAGGCCGTGTAGAAGAAGGCGTTGAGTTTGGCACACCGATCAACGTCGGCAACAATGTTTGGCTTGGCGGCGGTGTAATCATCTGCCCGGGTGTAACCATTGGAGAAAACAGCGTTATTGGCGCAGGCAGTGTGGTAACTAAAGACATCCCAGCCAATGTGGTTGCAGTCGGTAATCCATGTAAAGTGCTGAAAGCGATCGATAACGAGTAAACTCGTCGATACTTGAGAAATGATTTAATTGTTTTGACTCAGGTGTTAAGAGTATTTCAATGACAGCTGTTTAGATGTTTCAGAAAAAATACTCCTAAGCCATTGATGGCTTGGGTCATTGTTTCTTGATGCATGCCAGAACATTGAAATACTCAACCAATCAGGTAAGAAATCGCATTGCAATGTTTTTAGGTTGAAATAACGAAAGTACTTATCTAAAAGAGTGCTTGGAAATATGCCGATATAGTCGTTTTGTTCAATAATCGGCAACATTTCCGTGATGCTGTTCGAGTGCCATGCAATGTCTCGTTTTCTTAATAACCTTTCTGCTGTTAGCCCTTTATTCAGCAAATAGCTTTGCACCTGACCGGGTACCGTATGTGTGACGTGCCTTTCATTTAAAAACTCTGTTGCTGTAATACTCGACCCAGTTAATCGAGGGTGTCCTTTGCGGCAAATAACATTGAGCTGGTTTTTGACGATCACTTCTGAACATAGTTGTGGGTATTGGCCATAATCAACGTCTAAGGTGATATCGAACCTTTTTCTCAACATACTTACTGTCTCTGATTGGCTTACATGTGCTTCTGCTTTGATGCTTGCCAAGGGAGCTGCTTGACCAATAAGCTTTGATGCGACAGGTAGGATGCTTAAACCGAATACACTTAGCGCAGAGACGACAAACTCTCGCTCACAATGTTTTGGGTCAAAGGTACGATAATAAGGCGTAGTGAGTTTGATGTCTTCGACCGCAGAGGCTAGCGTCGGATAGATACTGATTGCCAACTGAGTAGGTGTTATTCCATGGCTTTCTCGGAGAAATAAGGGGTCATCAAATAGAGCCTTAAGTCGAATCGCACTTTGGCTTATTGCAGATTGACTGACGCCAAGCCTTTTTGCAGCGCGGCTAAAACTGCGCTCTTCCATAATCGCAACGAAAGTTGGAATAAGGCTAAAGTCTGAATATTTCATTGGTCATCGTGTAGTCGGCATATTGATTGTTCAACTTATACCGACTGTTGTGCTAAAAATCACCATTAATAGAGGTGGAATGAGACTTTATAGGCTTTCTTTAATGTTCATTTATCCCGAATGATTTCATTCGATGCTATATCCCTGTTCATCGCCTTAAATTGAGCTCTGTACTAGGTTTCTTCCTCGGTGCTTGGCTTGATACAAAAGTTCATCAGCAGAAATGATGGCCTCTTCAATTGATTGACCTGTTGATAAGTCCACAAGCCCTAATGAAGCTGAAATGCCTCCGTTGACTTGATTGTGCAACTGCTGATCGCTTGATATTTTAGCGCGAATACGGTCGGCGAGTTTTACGATATCAGATTGCTTCTCTGTTTTAATGATCACAATAAATTCATCACCTCCGATCCGATAGCACTCATCGTGTCTTCTAACACTCTCTAACAATATTTCACTCACTCGAACCAAAACACAGTCGCCTATGTGATGGCCATATTTATCATTGATCATCTTAAAATGGTCGAGGTCTATGGCGATAACGCCGACACAGCGAGCTTGTTCATGTTGTTGGGTTTGTTCGATACGCGAACTTGCAGTTTCAAGGTAAAGCCGGTTTTTAAGCCCTGTAAGCGTATCTGATTGTAGTGCTTGCGCTGTTCTGTCTTGATAGCGAGAAAACGCCTGCATTAATACATAGAACAACCCCAACAACAGAATGATCTCAATGAGATTTTGCAATGAGACAATGATCTCAACAACGGAGGAGGTCATGTTGTCGAACACCAATAAGTTCGCGTTTAGTTGGGGGAGAGGTACTGTGATCAAATGAAAATATCGATTGTCGTCTGAGCCGAGCCTAAAGAACAGTAAGTTCCCGAGGTGTGTCTCGGTAAAGTGGAGGGTTGTATCAGCATTTACTTGACCGGATCTAATGAGGTTGTTGGTGAACGTGATTTTCGCGGGCTCACCAGAAGGCATGAAGACTTCTTTTTTCTCATTCTCAATCATTATGATGGTGTTCCACCCAGAATTAATTTTCGGGAAGTAGGGCATTAAGTCAAAGTGGGTTTCAAAATAATTGGGTGGTTTTATGCTACCTGCGATTAGATGTACTTGAGAGTGTGCTTGGTCATAATCTAAACCCCAAAGTGTATGTTTATGTTTGATTGCGTTGATAAATGTAGACGACTCAGGGTTTAAACCAAAGCGACGCGCGACGATTTGAATATCGCTACCACTGAAAGGAGATGAAGATGAATGAAGTACCCCTTCCAAGCTATTAATATCGACGTGGCCAAGTGAAGGCGATAACGTAGCCCCTAATATTTCTAACGTTCGGGATATATTATCTTGGACAAGAAACTGGATGAGCTGAGTTCTATGTTGTTGGTCTTTTTCAACAAACCCAATCAGCTTTCTAATATCACCAATGTGCAAACATAAGATACTCAGTGCAGCACAGGCTATCATCCAGTGGCGTTGTTTGATGATGAATTTCAATATATTCATATGGTTCACCCTTGTCTCGAAAACTCAAAGCCCGTGAGTATCCCCTGCTCATTCAGTAAATGGGGTCTATGGCTTTTACTTGTATCTGTAGCTCTTCTTTGTAGTGTCCTGCTCGCGATAGGTTTGTATTTCCAGTGATTTTTAAGTCAAAAGGGATATTGTGTTTTCCCCTTGAATAACGCTTTATCGGAAGCATTTGATGCGTTGGTGATATTTCAGTCCCGTCAACGATAAGCTTGTACTCAATCGTCCATTTTGGATTCTGAGAATTAACCAACTGTCGATATTTGGGTTTTACCCATAGCTCGGTGCGTGAATTTGAACTGATTACAAAGTCGGTTTGATAGCGCTTGCTGTTTGATAGAACACCCAAAGCCCAGCGATACCCTGATGTTGTTTTATGAAAATTGTTACCTTTGCCAGACCAATCCAAAGAGACAAATGACTTAACTTTGTAGTTTGCGTTTGCTGAGAGTGTCACGGTCTGGTCGTTTTTGAACTGCAATTTGACGAGAAATGGCACCGCATACTTGGCCGCATAATTAATTTTTGCTTTGGGATCGACTAATGAGAAGCGAACCGGACGATTCTGCTGAGAGCTAAGTAAATATTCACGCTCTTTGGGGTCATAGGACAGCATAGTTTGATTCTGATTAATGAAGTGAATATGTGAAGATTTTGGGCGGTCTAACACCTTTAAACGTACAGATTTCAGTGCACATTGTTCAGTTTTAGAACGAAGTTTTTTCAACTCAAATCGGATGCTGGCATAGCCGGATTTATCAAATTCGAGCGGGGTGTTGCTCGATTGGGTTATATCCCAGACGCCTGCACAATTCGTGGCAAAGGCCATTGAGGGGTATGCAATAGCTGACGCAAGTAGATATGACGTCAGTAGCCATTGCACTGTCCTCATCAAGAGTTTTCTATTCATGACTCGCTCCTTGTATGAGTTGAATCTCTGGAAGACGAATTAAATTGTCCTCTGATTCCGGGATGTTCATGTGTCCTTTAATCTCTGAGTTCATGGGTTGAATTTTGTAGCGTCCACTGCGGATCCCTTCTACAACGAATCGTCCACCTTTATTGGTGAAGAATGGGATGGAATCGCCTGTATCGCTGATAAAGTAACCCTGAGTTAGTGACAACGGTTTTCCATCGCTTAAGCTCAATCTTCCGATCACGGTTTTGGATGCGTCTGAGCCAACAGTGAAAATGTGACTGGTGTATGCGCCAGGAGTAACGTTGTAGAAGTAATTACCGATGTCGTAGCCAATCGGTGCATCCGGTGCATCCACCGTGAAGCTTTGAGATAGATGAGCGGTAGAAAGGCTTATTGCATTGTTGAGTCCATTTGAAGAGATGGCTTCGGCGTTATCGTCTTCATCGCTGTTTATCAATACTTTTGAGTCTAAGGTGTCATGAACTTGCACGACCGCAGCTGCACCGTATATCGGGCGTGACCAAGATAAGGTGCCGTCGCTGATTGTGAATGCGGTACTTGGTCTAAAAGAGGTGACGACGGTGTCTTCAGATTCGGTTGAGTTATAGTAGGTGACATCACCGTCGTAGCGAACTCGGTTACTGACGTAATCACCACGCAGTTGATATTGGCCTTGGTCAGATTCCACATCTGCAGATAACGCATAACCATATTGACCAACTTGGTTTTTACTAGGCTTACTAAAGCTTGCACGTCCGATCTCAGTATCACTTGCGTATCCTGCATCTGCGGTATATTGACCGTCATCAGAACTCCATGTCCAATCAATAGATACGGTGCCTTCAGTATTTGAAACTCCCTCATTTGGGTCTTCTTCATGAGTAATACCTAAACCAATCACAACATTGGAGTAAGACCAAGATGTTGAAGCCTCTGCACTCCACTCAGCTTCGTAGCCACTCTCTTTATCTAGGTTGTATGAAAGGGACAAGTAAATATCGTCGGTAATACCTAAGGTATAGCTGACCGCTGCTGAGTGGCCTGTAGTGCCTTCTTCTGTCCAAGGCTGATAGGAGTAGGAATCATAAGACTCAAGGGCGATACGTAAATTGGGGGCGCTGTAGTTGTTTTGATCCCAGAGCGAAGCGGCATAATCGATACTCGCAATATAGCCAGTTTCATCGTATTCGCTGGATTGGCTGCCCGAGAGTCGAAAGCCAATATTACCGATTGAAGTCCCAAGCGTAGAGATTCCCCCCAGTACGAATCCGTCTTTATGGTAAAAGCCGTTTAGTCCTAGAGTTAAGTATTCGGTTAAGCCATAGTCATAAAAAGCACTGGTGATTAGGTTATCGGTATCGTACTTATAGTTACTGTCTT
The DNA here is from genome assembly GCF_023161755.1 of Vibrio sp. 1CM23M. Taxonomy (NCBI): domain Bacteria; kingdom Pseudomonadati; phylum Pseudomonadota; class Gammaproteobacteria; order Vibrionales; family Vibrionaceae; genus Vibrio; species Vibrio sp. 1CM23M. The sequence continues at coordinate 694,459 of NZ_JALNTR010000001.1, read as the reverse complement.
CTATTTCTGAAGGAGCGCCTAAATACATACCAAAGTCTGATATTCCTTCTTTAAGCAACTTCGAATTGTAGAACACGCTGTAGAGGATGGAATCTCGTCTTCCTGATTGATATTCAATATCTAAACGAACGTCGTTACTACCTGAAGAGAGCGGTAAGTTGTCGAGTAGGTAGCGGCCCGGCGGAAGACGAAATTCTGTTACGTAAGAATCGTTGATGTAGAGTTCGATGTCGGCTGATTCTTCAAGAACTAATGCCTGAGTACCGCCTACCTGAATACTGCGATTAGGTTGTAATGCTGAGTAATTACGTTCAAAACCGATTCCACCAAATTGTTGGCTAGGTAGGTGGCCTGAAGTGCTGTTGACCTGATCGCCAAATGTTACTCGGTAAGGAACTTCTGCACGGTCAATAAAGGCCGATATATCACCACGATAAAAACTTTGGTCCTCATCGGTGCCGCCATCAAAATACCCTGAAAGTTTATAATTCACCCCCCGAGCTCCGGCAAAGTTCCCTGTAGAGATCCACTCTACATTCCACTTTTGTTCTCCACTTTGAGTCTTGACCCCTCGTGTATCCGATACGCCAAAGTTAAAGTTATTGATGTTAGTAAAAAAGGCTGACGTAGAATAAATAGGCGAAGAGTAAGGGGAGCTGAAACTCAAAGCTTGTTCTTTTCGTACATCTTGAACAAAAGACAACGAGATAGACATGTCGGACGATGAGAAGGAGAGTAATATTCCCCACTCTTTAAGTATTTCAACTGAAATAAAAGTGTCTTTGTACGAAGACAAGTTACCTGACACTTCGCTCGTAAGCGCTGATGCAATCAGTTTATGTAGTTGTTCTGTATTAACTTTAGAGATAGTTTTGCCATCAGAAAAGGCATCAACATCGCCCACTGTTGAGCCCAAATAGTTGATTGGAAATGGGAATAACCAATCCGCGGAATAGGCGTAAGGTTGGGTTAGCAAACATAGAGAGACGCACAGAAGAACTGTGTAGTATCGGCTCATGTTTACCTCCCAATAAAGCTCGTGTAGAAGCCGGTGGTTCAGTGCTAATCATTTTTTTTAATGGTGATACCAGTGACTTTTTTGAACTCGTTTGGAATAGGGTAATAGGCGGTGGCGCCAGGCATTAAGTAACCACTTGTCTTAGTGTCTATTTGGCTCCAAGGAAGGTCTTTTTTCTCGCCATTCATTTGAAGTTCGAATACTGAATGAAGCAAGTTCACTAAGACTTGGCTGGTGTTTTCTACCACTATGTTCCTGTCTTTAATCGAGGGCTTCATAGTCGGCTTTATTGAGTTAGGAGATACAAAAGCTAAGGTCGAAAAACTAAGAAGTGTTTTTATTTTACTGTCACTATCTTCAGGCCCTTCAACTTCTAGTTCGTTGAATTCGATTCGGTACAGTTTGGTCATTGTGAGAGCATCGCTAGGGATATAGCGCACCCGAATTTTTTGAGAACTTTGTGGATCTACCATTATTTGAGGAGGCAAAATGAGAAAACTATCCTCATTAAGCGTTAGCACCTCACCGGTTTCATCGTAACTTACGTCATACACCACAACTTCAATTGGAAGTGAACGGTCTTGAGGATTATTGATCGTATAGCTTGAGAGAGCCTTTCCTCCAAATTCGTTCATTTCTTGATACATGGGGGTAATTTCGTAGCTGAAAGCGGCGGTGTGGAAGAGTAGCAGACTGATAAATAAAGTAATGTTTTTCATAAAACCCTTCCTTGGTAAAATGAGCCCACATTTGCGGGCTCTAATTTATGAGCTAAAAGCCACACATGCGATGGCAAGTTTTCGCTTGGAGTTTCACATACACTGTAGAGCGATAATTACCGGCTCTTGCTAGAGCTGCACCCTCTGTAGTAATACTAAGAGGAACTTCTGCAATTCTTGCTTGTTGGTGTTCGCCACTCCATTTAACTTGGAAGTTACCTGTCGTATTACCAAACAAACCATCACTTGCTTCGCTTGTATCGAAAATGTCAGTTTGATTTGCTTGTAGCGTGTAATCGATACGTTCTTTACCAATGGCCATGCCAAAACGAGTCATTTTGAAAGGTGTGGCAGTCATATCGACTTCCATTGATTTTCCGTAGTTACACCACGCGCGAAGCTTTGCAATTGGCTTACTAGCTGTTAACCCTGAGACCAAATTTTTGCTTTCTGCCAACATGTCAGTTAGGTGGATATCGCCATTCACAAACTCTCCGGTTTGTGCTGACTTTAAGTTGAGTACACAACGTTGTGGAATCGTGCCTTCCATGCGAATGTGTGCTCCATCAGTGTTACTTGCATTGCTGAGTAGGGTGTTAGTTGCTCCACCAAACTGGACGACATTTGCCTCTAATTTAGCTCCGCCAGAACCACCATGTGCAAAGCTATTTACGCTAAACATCACACCTGCTACTGCTACTGCTATCATTAACTTTTTCATAATTATTCCCTCATTACCTGTGTTATTACCGACAACAACTAGATAATAATTTGCCGTTAAGATATGTGCCTCGCAAAGGTGGGTGATATATTTAATAAACAAGTATGAAAAGAGTGCTAATTTTAAACAGTTAATTCATGTGCTTTTGCAAATAATTCGTACCGTGAGTGAACATCTAACTTAGACATCACATTGTAAGCGTGAGTCTTTACAGTATTTATGCTCACATTAGTGTCTCTTGCTATTTGAATGTTCGAAAATCCTTGTAACATTAACTCAAAAACGCGCCTTTCTTTTTTCGTCAAAGAAAATTTACTCGTAACTTTTTCTGTTATAGATATTGGTGTTTTTTGTGTGTCATTAATGCATAGATCAATAATGAAACTTTCCATCACATGACGTGGGAACCATAATTCACCATCTTGAATAGACTTAATGGCTTTAGGCAGAAATTCAAAGTGATTGGTTTCAATTTGACCAAAGAATCCAAGCTGTAAATAGTCATAACAACTTGAACTAGTAATGTTGATCGCAATCCATTTGTCCTTCCTATTTACGATAGATAAACCACATTTGTTTGGCATGGGGATGGTTTGCCTATCGTAAATGACGATGCCTCTATAGCTAACATTAAGTTCAGAAAAGGATTCAAGAGCTTGAAACTGACTCAATGGGAATGCAAATTTCAAAATGTCTTGTATAACCCTAGATAAAACTATATCTCTAGTAATTAAACATATATATGGAGATGGAAGGTGGTGTGACATAAGTACCCTACCTTGTTGCGTTTTTCGACGGAATTATGTGTAAACTAAGCGCGCTGATTTATTCATCAACCACTGGCCTTGTCCAAAGCGTGATATCAGCTGATTTTGATTTTTACATTGAGTTTTGTGAAGAATGCTTTTGATTTGGGTTCTGACTGTTTCTTTGGATACATTGCGTATTTGCGCTACTTCTGAACCAGTTAACCCTTTGATTATTAGTTCTAAAACAACAAGCTCCGATTTTGTAAGAATCGGGGGCAGGATTGTGGTTGTAGGTTCGGCGTAGCGGTTCCAATGCAACAACATTGTATGGTGAGCTATCCAAGAATTTGCCCAAGCGATAGTGATGTCACAGATGAGCTCAAGTTGGCGGAATTCTTCTGGATTCAGTGCATTTATGCTGTGGAGAACAATGACTATCTCATAATTGTAAGAGAGTTCATCAGTGATTGAATAGTGATTTAGAGCATGGGTAATGATCGACAGCTCTTGATGATCAAAGATTCGATTTTCAATTATGGTGTCTTGGCTATGGAATAATTGACCTTTCTTATCCATTGAGAGTAAAGATAGGTAAGAGTCAAGCTTCTCTGTGACTCGCTTTGAAATAGAGATTCTATCATTAACACTTTTTATATACTTGAAAACAGGTTTTTTGTTTTTTGACATGATAACTAAAGTGGCATGTTCAATCCCAATTTCTATGAGCCCATCTTTAATTTCCTCTTCTAATTCAGAAGGGGATTTATTAAAACCATGATCTAATGGAATTGTGTTTTCTGATATCTGCATCTCTCATTCCTTAAGCTTGCATCAAGCGGATATTTTCATATTGTCGTATGTTTTCCACTATCTTATCTAGATATTAGTCACCTATTGATGTCTTTATCATCACCCAATTGGGTGAAAACTAAATAATATGACCTTGATTTCGCAAGGTATTATTGTTAATTAATTAGTATTGATCTAAATCAAAGTTAATGAGTAAGTTATTAAAAAGAAAATTAAATAACTAATTGATATTAAAAAAATACATTTGATAGTATCCATACTAATTATTTCTGAAGCAATGTTGATTCGCTTATATCAGGTATTAGTGGTGAACTTATCAGTAAGGTGATTTTCAATAAAGAAAAATGGCGAATAGATAGTCTATTCGCCATTTTATTTATTGAGTGACCAACTAGATGTTTTGGATAGGAGAGCCCACTTGTTGACCTCTCTTGTCTAACGCACCACTGAATCGAGTCAGAACAAGAGCGATCAAAACGATCACAGCACCTACCCAAGGGGTGTTCATTAATCCAGATTTCGCGACAATCAAACCACCGCCCCATGAGCCTAATGCGATACCGACGTTGAAGGCTGCAATGTTCAACCCAGAAGCGACATCGACTGCGTCTGGTGTGTATTTCTCAGCCAGTTTCACAACATACACTTGTAGCCCCGGAACGTTACCGAATGCGAACGCACCCCAAACCAAAATGGTAGCAACAGCTGCGTAAGGGTTTACAGCGGTAAAGTTGAATACCACCAGTACCGCGGCTAAACCAGAGAAGATAACGGTCAGTGCTTTAATCGGGCCCATCTTGTCGGCCATTTTACCGCCCCAGATGTTACCTACCGCCACTGACACACCGTAAACCAACATGATGAGACTGATAGAGCTCGAATCAAACCCTGATACGTTTTCCAGTATCGGAGCAAGGAACGTAAACGCTGTGAATGTACCGCCATAACCTAGTGCTGTGATAGCGTAAACCAACAGTAAGCGTGGTTGAGTTAGAACCTTTAGCTGTGCCGAAATCTTCGCCGCAGGTGGTTGCTTAAGGTTGCTTGGAACCAAGATAGCGCTACCGATAAGAGCAATAAGACCAAGCAGAGCCACGATCAAGAAGGTTGCTTGCCAGCCAAAGGTTTGGCCGATGTAAGTGCCCAGTGGTACGCCTGTTACCAATGCAACCGTTAAACCCGTAAACATGATCGCAATGGCGCTGGCTGCTTTATCTTTTGAAACCAAACCTGTCGCGATGGTCGATCCAATCGAGAAGAACACACCATGGGCAAGGCCAGTCAAAATTCGTGCGGCGATGAGCGTGTTATAGCCTGGAGCTTGCCATGCCAATAAGTTACCAATGACAAACAATGCCATCACGGTCAGCAACACCGATTTACGATTCCATTTGCCGGTTAATGCAGTTAATACTGGTGCGCCAATAGCAACGCCAAGCGCGTATAAACTGACTAATAAACCTGCTGATGGCAGAGATACATTCAAGTCGCTCGCCATGGTAGGAATCAAGCCTACGATGACAAATTCTGTGGTTCCGATGGCAAAGGCGCTGAGCGTCAATGCAAGTAATGCTAATGGCATAATCATCTCTCTTATTGTTCTTTGTTAAATACCGAGCGCGATAAAATGGGGCAGCTTGTGACTGCAATAGGAGCGCTTCGTTTGATGGCGAGGATTATCTAGCAATATATATTTGTGATAAATGACCTAATTAACAAATAACCTTTGTTAAATTTGCAATAATTGAAGGGTTAACCGATCATTGGATTAAGCTGATGAGCACAAGCGAAATGACATTAAACAAAATGAAGATAGCGAAGGAGCCTTATGTTAACCCGTTCAGATGATTTAGAAATGGTACTCACCGTTGTCGATGCTGGTGGTTTTTCTGCGGCGGCAGAGGCGCTGGATGTGCAGGTCGCCAAGGTATCTCGTTCGGTGAGTAAGGTTGAGTCGCAACTCGGCGTTTCAATATTCAACCGAACAACGAGACGCGTGGAATTGACGGAGGAAGGGCGGCAGTTTGTCGATTCAGTCAGGGTGGGATTACAGATGATTCAGAGCGCGGAAGAAGAAATCGTGTCGCGCGGTGAGTTGCCAAAAGGTCGTTTAAGAGTCGATGCCGCCAGTCCATTCGTATTCCATCAGCTAGTGCCTTTGGTGCAGTCATTCAAAGAGGCTTACCCAGACATTGAGTTGGAACTCACTTCCAACGAAGGCTTCGTTGATCTTCTGGAAAAGAGAACTGATGTTGCGATTCGAATCGGTAAGTTGTCCGACTCAACACTGCACGCACGCCCGTTAGGAAAAAGTTTACTCCATATTGTGGCGTCACCTGATTATCTCGCTAAGCGTGGGCTGCCCACCAAACCTGAAGATTTGAGTTCACATCAAATTGTGGGTTTTGCAGGGAACAAAGTGCTTAACCATTGGCCTTTACCAAACCAAAGTTATGTCGCGCCTACCGTGACAGCCAGTAATGGTGAAACCGTGCGTCAACTGGCATTAGCTGGAAATGGGATTGCTTGTTTATCGGGTTTTATGGTGCAGGAAGATATGGCTGCGGGTCGCCTAATCCCTATTCTGGAACAAGATAAACTTGCCAATACAGAGCGAGAGCGAGTGAATGCGGTTTATTACAAGTCGTCCTCTGTCTCTAAACGTATCTCGGCGTTTATCGATTTTATACAGCCCCGTTTGAGCTTGTAGGGAAGCATGAAACACTCTTTAGCAGCACACAGCCAAACCGTTATTTGAATCGTTTGAGAACGGGTATTCGTATCAATGTTTAGAGAGCACATATTGTTGTATTGAGATTCGATCAGTGGATGTGATCTCAATAGCGTTTACTGACTCTCACTGATTAAAATCACCGCTTTTCGGACATTTGTCCTATTGACGAAGCTTATCAGTTTTTAGCATGCGCATATTGAAATTGAGTAGGTAATCGAAGATGGGTATAGATACTTTTTCACCTCAAGGCTGTCATGTTATGGCAAAGCCTTCGGGTTCTAAATGCAACATTGATTGCAGCTACTGTTTTTATCTTGAAAAAGAAAAACTCTATCCTGAATCTGCCAGTTCAGCGACCTCTTGGAAGATGGATGATGCCACGTTGGAGCGTTATGTTATTCAACATATTGAAGCGCAATCGTCCAATGAGGTGACTTTTGCTTGGCAAGGCGGTGAACCTACGTTGCTTGGCTTGGCCTTTTTTGAAAAAGCCGTCGCTTTGCAAAACAAATACGGTTTGGGTAAAACCATCATTAATACCCTGCAAACGAACGGCTTATTGCTTGATGAGTCGTGGTGTCAGTTCTTCAAATCTCACCAATTCTTAATTGGCATCTCGATTGATGGTCCTCAACATCTGCATGATGCCTATCGTAAAACACGCTCAGGGAAACCTACTCACCACAAAGTTGAAGCGGCGATCAATCTGCTCAAATCCTTTGGTGTTGAGTTTAATACACTAACCGTTATCAGCGATGTGAATGCCAAATCTCCGTTAGAGGTGTATCACTACCTTAAGGGGATCGGAAGTGCGCACATGCAGTTTATTCCGTTGGTGGAACGTGAAGCGCAGCAGCAAACGGAAGATGGCTTAACCCTGTTACATCCTGGGCGGTCGGAAGCGGTAGCTCTTTGTGATTGGAGTGTGGGTTCAGAACATTACGGCTTGTTTATGGCTGCAATTTTTAGAGAGTGGGTACGGCAAGATGTTGGAAAGGTGTGGGTACAGCTATTTGAGAATACCTTTGCAATGACATGTGGCCAGCCAGCACAATTATGTGTGTTTTCCGAAACGTGTGGCAGTGCCTTTGCGATGGAAAACAATGGCGATATTTACGCCTGTGACCATTATGTCTTTCCAGAATTTAAGCTTGGGAATATCCATACCACTACCATCAAAGAGATAAACGAAAGCCACGCGAACCAAGAATTTGGTCAAGATAAAAAGCAATCACTTTCTCAAGATTGTTTGCGTTGTGAATATCGTGCGGTGTGCAATGGCGGCTGCCCTAAACATCGTTTTTCTTTCTCCTCTTCGGGTAAGCCTGATCAAAACTACCTTTGTCATGGCTATAAAACGTTTTTCTCGTATTCAGCGCCTTACATTGATCTTATGAAGAAGCTCTATCAAGCCGGGCATCCTCCTGCTGCCATCATGCAAATCATCAAAAACAAAGAATCCCAATAACTCATCCCCTGAATATTCATGGAGTCGAACATGAAAAAATTTCCGCTTAGTGCGGTTTCAAAAGCGTTCGCGCTTGCGGCAATGACCTGCTCAGGCAGTGTTATCGCTGAAGAAGTCAAACAACCCCAACAACCGAATATTGTGGTCATCATGGCCGATGATCTTGGTGATTGGGCGACAAGTCACCATAACAAATACGTTGAAACACCCAATCTAGAATACCTTTCAGAAACCGGTGTTCGTTTCGATAATGGTATGACGCCAGCACCTGTGAGCTCTGCTGCCCGAGCTTCATTCCATACTGGTAAAATGCCCTCTCAGCATGGTGTGTATGATTTCTTAGCGGAAGACCCTAAGTTTGATGCCGGTTGGTTAGATGGTGAGAAATTGCTGTCGGAACGTTTACAAGATGAAGGGTATCGCACTGCATTAATTGGTAAATGGCACGCCACGACTGATAGTAAAGATCCGATTCGCGGTTTTGATCGTTGGTTGAGTTACGACGCGTTAGAAGCGGGTTGGAAAAACCAATACCTCCATTCTGGAACTGTATTGTTCTCGCGAGATGGTGAGAATGAAGAACACACCGGTATTCAAGCGCAGTTCTTAACCAAGGAGACCATTAAGTTCATTGATGAGCCAAGTGATAAGCCTTTCTTTGTTAGCCTTAACTATGTTGAGCCGCATTTCCCCTTTGAAGGTTTACCAGAACGATTGGTAGAGAAATACCGCGATATTGCCCATAAAGTGGTGTCTTACGGTGGGAATTCAGTACTAGAACATATGAGTGCTTATACCTTGGTGCCGTCTGATCATGAAGAGAAGCTGGCGCAGTATCTGGCTGCAGTGACTTTACTGGATGAACAAGTCGGCCAGTTGATCGATGGTTTAGAGGGACGTGGTTTGATGGATAATACCGTGATCGCTTTTGTTTCTGATCATGGCTTGTTGATGGGGCAATATGGCTTATACGGTAAGATCAACGCCAGCTTCCCATACAATTTCTATGAAGAGACGATTCGCGTGCCTTTCATCATCAAAGGCCCTGAAGGCATGGTGCGTCAGAAACAAGTGCGTGGTGAGTTTGTTGATATCTTAGATCTGCATACCACCATCATGGAGCTCGCCAGCAATGGTAAAGGTTATGATATGAGCTATGGCCCAGGCAAGTCTTTGTTACCTATGATGAAGGGTGAGCGCGTTCGTGATTGGCGTCAGTACCAATTCTCAGAGCGTGGTAATGCACGAATGATCACTAACGGGCATTGGAAGTTGGTGCGTTACTATAATAAGAACAATGAGCCGATCGACCATTGGTATGATTTGAGTAACCCAATGGGTGAGGCGTATATCGCAGAGCCACCACGTCAAGCGGTTCAGGATACTATGACAAAAGCGTTGGATGAATTTTTTGCTCAGTACTCCAGTGATGAATACTCAGGTTTGAACATGTGGAAGATGGCTTACCCTAATTTCACTACTGAGAAAATCATTGAACATGAGCTGTGGAACTAACTCATAGTTTCTTCAAGCTTAGTCTTAATGATTGTCGATAATCAAAATAAACGGTGGCCTATGGGTCACCGTTTTACGTTTGTGGGAGCGTTGGAATAAGTGAATAAATTACTAAGTATTAGAATGAAGTTATTGCTTTTCGGACTCTTTCAAACGAGTCGCTTCGAGTTTGTCTAGATTGATGATTCGAATACTTTTTCTTGTAACGGAAATCGCGCCGCTGTCATTCAATTGCTTTAAAATTCGATTGTAAACGCGCAGGCTTGTGCCTAGTCGTTCACACTCTAAGCTTTTGTTTACGATGTAATCTTTATCTGGATTCAGGCTGTGAAACTGCAACAAGTCATCAATTACACAATAGGTGATTGAGTGGAGAATATTACGCGACATTCTCTCGACCGATAAATACCATTTGGAGGTGAGGTGTTTAAAAGTCTGTGCTGCCAATATAGGGGTTTGACAGATTAGCTCGGCAAACATCGCCCCATTCATAATGAATCCTTCACAATCAGATTCTGCTTTCACTGAGTAGAAGCAGGGTTTCCCTGAAAACAACTCCATAAGCCCAAGAAAACCATTGTGGTTGAATGTTCCTACCTGATATCGACGACCGTAACGTGAACTGCGAGACAACGAAATAGCTCCCCCAGTAATGAAGATGATGTCGTTTATCTCTTGCCCCTGTTGAAATATAGGATCGCCTTTCTTAATTGTATGCTTACGAAAGGACAAGGCTTCTCCGTTTTCAGATAAGAAGTCGAGGATATGTGATGTATAGTAAATATCATCTTCAGTGACCAGCATAAAGTGATTAGCTCGGAGCCTATTTTCAGAGGGGATAAGAGACCATTGTATAAGAAAAACGGTAAAACAAAAGTAACTAAAAAGCCCCACAGTAAAGACTGTAGGGCTGGATATTTGGAGGCTCGTAGCTAGCTTTCATTCACACTTAAGCGATCTTAGTCATCTCGTTAAGTGTAAATGACGTAACACTACCTTCGGTTGCTGCCATGTATTCAGCAAGGTGGGTATTACCCATGTGTGTTTGCCAAAGTTCACATGATGTCCAGTTTTCGTAGAAAGTGAAATGTGCTGGATTTTCATTGTCTTGATGAAGGTCGTAGTTGATACAGCCTTCTTCAGCGCGAGTAATATCAATCAGCTTTAGCAGCTCTGCTTTAACCAATTCAATTTTGTCTTCGTTAGCGACGATGTTTGCGACGATAGTTAGCTGAGTCATGTTCGTACCTATATTATTTTTCACCGAAATGGTGATTTGTCTGTGTATACAGCGCCACTCTTTGTTCATTGAGCTGCAGTCTGTGTCGATGGATAAATAATAGTAGGAATATTTGAAACGATAAACAGTGCTACATTTGAATTATTGTCAAAAAATAATTGATAATAGCTTGGGTATTATGTGCTACTCGGCGTAGGTGAGGAGTGTTAGAAGCCGCCCGCCCACGCATCAAAATCGTCAATGTTGTCGAGCTCTTCTTTAGTTCTTGGGGCTGGGTAATAAGGCAGAGCCAATCTTTGAGCGGAAGGTTGCAGTTCCCAATCGGGCGTAATCTTGAGTCGGGTTAACTCATCGTTGAGGCGCACAAACATATAGTAGCCATCGGCATGGGTATTGGCGTAACTCGCGATAGTTGCGATATCACCGGAAGGTAATTTTACGTCTCGACCCAGTGGATAGAGTTGGTGCAATGCGAAACTCACTTTGGGATCTTTAAGTTTGCCTTGCTTAAAGCGTTCTAATCCGATGGCGGTTGAAGTGGTGCGCGGCTTCCAGCCTGTGAGGAACAATCCACTCAGGTTATCTTGGAATGGCTTGCCCTTTCTACTGCCTTCATTGGTAATGAATTGAACCGTCAGCGTGTCTCCAGATTCTTGCAGAATTTCTAAAAACTGTTCACCAGTGCGATCGACCAAAAGCTTCATAATATCCAGCTACCATCAAGAATGAGAGACGATAAAGGGTACTACTTTAGGGGAGGCTTGTGTAGAGACGGTAAAGCTTACGTCGCGTGAACAATGTTTTCGGTGTTGATCCTTTCATGCCCTTAGAGCAACAACAGCTTTAACGCTTACGCAAGTAATGAGTTTGCACTATCTCATCAAGGTACGTCGTGACGCCTTTCAACGTAAAATCGACCGGAGACACTAAGTCACCAAATAACGGGGACCCACCACCAAGCACGACAGGAATGGTCGAGATGATCAGCTCATCAATCAGGTCTTCTTTCAGGAAGTTTTGAATGGTGATGCCGCCATCGATGTACAAGTTCTTTAGGCCTTTGTTATTCAAATCCGCGACAATCTGTTTAAGATCTCCCTTCATCAAAAATACTTTACCTTCAAGCTCTTGAGGTACTTCATTCAAAGTGTTGCTCAGTACATAGACTGGCTTGCTGTAAGGCCAATCAATGCCAAAGCTCAGCACCATGTCCATTGTATTACGTCCCATGACCAGCGCATCGATACGATCGGTATGAGCGTTGTAACCCATGTCATCACCGTCTGGGTTTGGAATCGCTTGCAGCCAATCTAAGCCGCCTTGTTTGTCTGCAATGTAACCGTCAAGACTGGTTGCGATGAATACAATATTTGACATTTTTAACTCCGATATCGATGAGAAACTTGGCATCTACACGGTAATAAATTAAAATATTCTACAGTGTAGAAATAAAGTTTAAGAGGTGACGGTATGACTGTCAAGGATCAGAAACGAGGTCGACCAAAGAGTGGATCAAGCCAACTCAGCGCACAGAGAATTCTCACTATTGCCAAAAGCATGATGCGAGAGAGTGGCAAAGTGCCAAGCATTCGAGGGTTGGCGACGGAACTCGGGGTCGATGCGATGGCCATATACCATTACTTCAAAAACAAAAACGATCTGCTTGAGGCAATCACGGTTTCTTTGATTGAAGAAGTTGCGCAGCCAGAGCTGATCCAAGACTGGCGAGATAACCTTTATCGGCTCAGTGTGAGTTACTTGTCGATGCTCAACGAATATAGAGGCTTGTTAGAGACCTTATTGACCATGAAATCCCTCGGGCCGATGGAGGTATTTAGTGAACGTTTTGAAGCGGTGTTGAGCCCGTTAGCGTTAACGGAAGAGCAAACAAAAAATGCGTTGGACTTGCTGGTGGATTATTTACACGGCTACGCTTTGGCGTTGAACTGCAACCCAGACCGAACAGAGCTCACCATTGAAATGGTCGAAAAGCCGCTGAGTTTATACTGTTTGGCGCTCACTCAACTTAAGTGATCTGTAGGCAATTTACTGACCTTTAAATTTATACTGGATAATTACCTATAAATTTCAGGCTTTAGCAGTAATAATCAATGAATAGATCGGAACAGCTTGTTCATTGAAAAGCTGTCCGGAAAGTTTCTAAAGACGCCATCGTGAAAAGGAAGTCAGATACATGCCTGTGCTCCAACGCATCAGTTTAACGTTAATCTTAATCGCCGTTTTAGGTGGGTGTTCTTCACTTCCTGAAGGCATCGATCATCCAACAGAACCGCCAACCTCTCCTGCACCTAGCGCTTTATCAGTTCTAACCAATGAATTTCAGCCTGAAGCTTTAGAGCAAGGCACCACTGCGGTTCGTCTGCAAGAGTCGGGTTGGGATGCCTTGGCACAGCGATTAGCGTTGGTCGAAAGTGCCGAGCACACCATCGACATTCAATACTACATCTGGAACTCTGACGAATCGGGCAGTTACTTAGCCAGCCGTTTATTAGCAGCGGCCGAGCGCGGTGTGAAGGTGCGCGTAATGCTGGATGATATCAACCTCAACGAACGTGAAGGTTTATTATCGGCACTCGATGCGCACCCTAATGTCGAGATTCGTATCTTCAACCCAACACCAACACGTCGCGGTTTTAGTAAATGGCTGAGCTTTGTCGGTGACTTTTCTCGTTTAAATCGCCGTATGCACAATAAGTCGTTTACCGTAGATGGCACTTTGTCTGTGGTGGGCGGCCGTAATATTGGTGATGAATATTTTGACCTTTCTGATGAAATTAATTTCCGAGACCGCGATGTATTAGTCATGGGCTCGGTAGTTAACACCATCCAAACCAGTTTTGTTGAATACTGGAACAGCCGTTGGTCTTACCCTGTCGATATGCTGGGTGATGACGAACAACCTGATATCTCGAAGATCGATAATATTGTCGTTCCGCATTATCAAAATTACCCTGAATTACCATTAGATCGCAAGGCTGCTGATAGCTTACTGAAAGAGGTGATTGGTGAGATGACTTGGGTGAATGCGCGTTTTGTTTACGATCAACCCGTCCCTGATGATTCAGACAATACCGATGAACCGAAAGCGACCGCGATTCTTCTAGGGAAATTAGCGAGCGAATCGAAACAAGAGATCTTATTGGAATCCGCTTACCTTGTATTCGATGATGGTCAGCTTGAAGAGTGGCAGGTATTGAACAACAAGGGCGTTGAGATAAAAGCGCTAACGAACTCTATGGCCTCTAATGATCTGGTGACTAATCACTCCGCTTATGCGGGCAGACGTTACGACATGTTGGAGCATGGCATCGACCTGTTTGAGCTAAAACCAGAATCCAAGCTGTGTGAAGCATCGACTCAAGACGTGTCTAAATGTGCGCCTGAGACGGCCTATGGCTTGCACGCTAAATCAGTCGTATTTGACCGCAGCATCGCGAGCATCGGCTCATTTAACTTCAACTTGCGCTCTACCTATCTCAATACTGAATCGGTTTTGATCATCGAGAATAAAGAGATTGCTGAAACGTTAGCAAAAACTATTGAACAAGCAATGAGTGACGATAATAGCTGGCGCTTGGAACTTGAAGACGGCGATGTGTATTGGTATTCAGGTGAGCAAAGTTGGGACAGCGAACCTGAAACGGGTAAGTGGGAACGAATGCAGTCAGGCTTCTTACAATTGCTACCGATTGAGAAATATCTGTAAGCTAGCCGCCTCCGGATAAATAAAAATGTCAGCGCATAATACGCTGACATTTTTGTTTGTACTGCTGTTTGTTGCAAGCTCTTAACGGCTTAACGGCTTAACGGCTTAACGGCTTAACGGCTTAACGCTTGGTCAGCTGCTTGCTGTTTAAGTAAGGCAGGATATGCGGGCGAGATTCGCCAGACAGTTTTTGCGTGATCTGCTGTGACCAACTGCTCTGCTTTTGATTGCTTGAACGGCTTGCGTAGTAGCTCTGCATTGAATCATCGTAGCTGGCAATTTCATCTAGGCTCAGCGGTTGGTATTGGTTTTCGTGCATCACCACATGAGCAGGAAGGCGAGGCTTAACCTCTGGTTGTTGTGCCGAGTGACCTAAGCACATTCCGAACAACACGGCGGTATGTTGTGGCAGTGCTAACAGTTCATCGACTTGTTGTGCGCTGTTACGCAGCCCGCCAATGTACACGCCACCCAAACCTAGAGACTCAGCAGCCAGCATGCAGTTTTGCGCCATGATGCCAGAATCGACAGCGCCAATCAGGGTCAGTTCAGTAAAGTCGGTTTTCACTTCAGGGTTAATTTGAGCGTGGCGTTGATAGTCGATACAGAACACCAAAAACTCAGCCGCGTTCTCAACGTAAGCTTGGTTGCCTGCGTATTCGGCTAGCAACTTGCGCTTCTCTGTGTCTGTCACTCTCACGATAGAAACAGCCTGCAGTAAGCTCGATGATGAAGCCGCGAGACCAGCCTGAATAATCACATCAAGTTGTGCTTTTTCAATCGGTTGATTTGTATATTGACGAATGGAGCGGTGCCCCAGAATAGTTTCAATCGTGCTGTTCATAACTCTCAGACAGTCCTTGTGATGATAGCGTAGAGAATCACAATAACGACAATTACCATGAGCGTAAAGGGCGTTAGAACCTTTCTGGTTGGCAGAATGATATTCATGAATTTAAAAGGATTGCTGTCACAGCCAATCCTTTTTTGTACGGTTTCTTGCTAGAAGCTAGAAGCTAGAAGCTAGAAGCTAGAAGCTAGAAGCTAGAAGCTAGAAGCTAGAAGCTAGAATGGAACGCTCAAGAGTTCGCTTTAATGGCGAAGAGACAAAGTGATGAAGTGAACTCTGTTGGTCGAATAGCTGCCAGAAGGCTGAAATAGTCCTGAGTCAGCATTAATTTCACCATGGCCTAGATCTTGATATTGGTAGCTCAACCCTAGATGTAAGTCATTGGATATCTTCTTCTCAGCGCCGAATCCGATACGCCACTGTTTATCGAGCGGGAGTAACACATCTCTGTTTTGACTGCTCAAAGGGCTCGTGTCACCGCTCAGTCCGCTGTACAGCAACCAATCCTCATATGCGTATTCCACACCGACCCCAAGAGAGTAAGTGGTTGAGTATTTGTCATCATAATCTTGCCAAGTCTCCATGTTGGAGCTGAGTAGAAGGTTTAAGTCTTCATTTAATGAATGCTTCAACCCTAAGTTTAAGCTTCGAACCCACGTCAGTTCAGAGCTAATTCCAAAAGCGTTGGCGTTATCAAGGGAAAGGTCGTGATCAAATTGGCCCTGATAACTGACACCCAATTGTGTGTTGTCACTGATGTGGTGATTGAGACTCAGGCCGAATCCTAGGTCGAGGCTATCTCCTTGGAGTTCTCGACCGTTCAAAGCTTGAGTTTCAAGAGCTGCGTGCTGCAATATCAAAGAACCACCAAGAGACAGTTGTTCACTAACTTGATACGACAATGACGACGTTAAGTTGAGTGCCGAAATGCTATTTTCTTTGATCAATAAAGCAGGGTGCGCGCCAACGCCGTGTGAGTATTCAACGCCAGTGCCGCCAGCTGCGTGCAATGCTGCGCCAACGACCCATTGATCGTTGAGTCTTGATGCGTAAGACAAATGAGGGAGAACATCGGCGCTGCTTCCCGTGGTCGAAGCCGAGTTATCGTCACGGACAAAAGTGGTTTCAACATCGAGGTATTGAACGCCGAGAATCCAAGCGCTTTCTTCAATAGCCGATAACCCCGCAGCATTGGTGATCACGGCGGATGCATCGTTCGCGGTGACGTTCCCTGCGCCTGCCGTGCCGACGCTTTTAGTGGTCGCAATCTGAGATAGATTTAACCCTCCCGCGTGAGCAAGAGAGCTGACTATCCCTGTTACTAACAGAGACAGTGTGATGAAAGGTGTTTTCAAGAATAGAACCTTATTTTCAGTGTATGAGTTATGTTGCTAGCAGTTTGAGTCATGTATTTAGGGATAAAACGAATTACCACGAGCGAACATTAAGAACGCCGTGGCAATTGACTTGATCGACTTAATTGACCTAATTGGGGTTAGAGTTTTTCAACTTGTGGCAGTGGGTATTCATTGTCGAGAACGGCTTGAGTTGGCTCATACAGGCGCATGTGAAGATAGAAGTCATCTTGAGGGGCTGGCAGCCAGTTACACGTTGGATCGGACGGTTTTACGTATTGAATGCATATTGGCAAGGTGCCGTCTTCTGCGTATTTCAGCTCATCTTTACGATTGGTTGAGATGGAGTAACGTTGAATGAAGTTCTCAACCATGAACAGGTTTTTAGCGTCGTACATGGTCAAAGACCAAAAGGCGTCAGCGGGTGCATCGGCAGGCATGGTCATTCGATATTGATTGTCTCCCGACAGCTGCTCGCCATTCGAGTCCGTGTATCGATTTGGGTAGAGTGCTCGCTCTGGCACATTCAAACCAGCCGCACGCATATTGATGCTCGCTCGGCTTAGGTAATCATTTCCGTAACGGCCACCCTCGTACATCATCGACCAGCCATTATTGACATCACCGATGCTTCGACCTGCGTATTGAATGATCTGTTGTGAAGACTCAATCGCGCGCATTAGCCCTTTTTTCTGTGCTGAAGTTAGCGCTTCAGGGTTAAAGGGGGTCGATCCTCCAATACCAATTTGTTGGAACTGATCAACGATGGCAGCATCTTCTGGAATCGGGTTTTTACGTAGTTCACGGTCAATTAGCGAATACCACTCTAACCCTTCAGGCCTCGCCATGGGTGGGATGCGACCTGTCGAAGCTTTGAGTTCTACGATGTCATGCTCTGC
Source organism: Vibrio sp. 1CM23M (assembly GCF_023161755.1). Taxonomy (NCBI): domain Bacteria; kingdom Pseudomonadati; phylum Pseudomonadota; class Gammaproteobacteria; order Vibrionales; family Vibrionaceae; genus Vibrio; species Vibrio sp. 1CM23M. The sequence goes on along the minus strand of NZ_JALNTR010000001.1, from coordinate 676,654 downwards.
GCCAAGCTGATCAAGTGGGTAGCTGAGGAATTTATCGTGAGTAACCAACGCGTCATTGAGGTCTTGCTCGCCAAACACGCCCGTTCGTTGAATCAACCAAACCATAGGAGTGCGAGACTCTACGACACGATCAATCCCCTCTGGCACTTCGCCAGCCCATCCTTTGTTGACCAAAAGCACTTTTGAACCTTGGTCGCCGACATTCTTCACGTGCAGATCTTCAATCGAATCTGAGTAAGCATCCAATAACTGAACAATGTAGTAACGGTTATCGGTGCGAGGAATATCAATCACCATTGGGCCCGATAAATCTAGATCGTAGTGAGCTTGTGAGTAGAGCGTATCGTTGTTGACGGTCGGTACAATTCTATCCTCAGGACCGGATAGAACGCGTGTTTTACCCATCTCATTCAATGGTGCCATGGCGTTGTCCATCGGCGCATCAACAGATGTGGTCGTTTGCCTAACTGCAGCCACGGTTAATGGACCCGTACCATAGATAAATGCTTGAACACCTAGATTGTAAGCGAGCTCTTCTTCAGGGTTAATAGATTGTTGGGCAAGGGATGGCATCGCGATAATACTGGACAAAGAACACACTAAACTGGTCAGTACACTTTTCTTATAGAGGAGCTTTCTCATGGAACACCTTAGATCGTAGGAACAGAATTAGGCATTTATCATATGAGCAAGTGAGATTAAGGAGTGTAATAGCCGATATTAAGGATGTTAATAGTCTCTTTTTACCTTTCAAGTGGTTGTTTTAACTAACATTGATTTAGGGTGGTGAAGTGCCCCTACGACGTGTGCGAGTAGGGTGCTTGAGGCGCTATTGTTTGATTGATTTTCGGTTGATATGTTGGCAAAAAAGTACGGGAATCGATATGAACACATCTACTTATCCTTTTAGCTTATTCATTAAAGCAGAAGGGGCTCAGTGCAATCTGGATTGTAGCTACTGCTATTATCTCAATAGACAAGATGGCGATAAAAGATCGTCAATGTCTCTGGACATGATGGAGCAAATTGTCGGTGCTCATATCGACGCGCAGCCAATGAAAGATCAGCAAGTGGACTTTATCTGGCATGGTGGCGAGCCTATGTTAAGAGGGCTCGATTTCTATGAAGCTGCGATGAAAACGCAGGCAAGCAAAGCGACAACCAAGCTCGTCGTGAATACGATGCAGACCAATGGAACCATGATTAACGATCGTTGGGCGAGTTTTTTTGCTAAACACAATTTCATGATGGGCATCAGTATCGATGGGCCCAATATTCTGAATGACATCGCTCGGATCGACAAAAATGGCGAGTCGTCTTTTGAGCGCACAATGCGTGGGATGTCTTATCTAAAGAAGCACAATGTTGATTTTAATACGTTAACGGTAGTGAACAATAAAACCTACAAACACGGTAAAACGATCTATCAGTTTTTGGTTGAAAATGGCAGTGGTTACATGCAGTTTCAACCTTGTATCGATCATGAGTTAGACAGGCGAACAGGGCACGACTGGTCGTTAACGGGGGAGCAATGGGGGCAATTTCTTTGCGACTTGTTTGATGCATGGAGCGCCAATGATGTCGGTAAAGTGTATATCCAGTTTTTTGAAAACTGTTTAATGGTGTTGATGGGCTACCAAAGCCAAATGTGTCATCACAGCGCGACTTGTGGACAGCAATTAATGGTTGAGCATGACGGCAATGTTTACAGTTGTGACCATTATGGGTATCAAGATCATCAATTGGGTACCATGAACAGTGATAAGCTTGCAACTATGGCGAGCTCACCAGAACAAATCGCGTTTGGCACCAACAAATATGATGAGTTAAACAGCACTTGCCGACGTTGTGATTTTGTTGAACTCTGCCAAGGTGGTTGTCCTAAAAACAGAATAGCAACAACCGAAGATGGCAGTCCGATGAATCATTTGTGCCAAGGGTATGAGATGTTTTTTCTTCATGCATTACCCAAATTACTGCCTATGGTAGAAGCGATGAAAAAAGGGTATTCGCCAGCGTACTTTCCACTTTTCTAAATCATTTGGAGTAGGGCATGACCAAAGACCTAAACTTACTGCGGCTCATTTTGGTGCTTAATGAAACTCGTCAAACGGTGAGTGCAGCCAAAGCCTTGAACGTAAGTCAGCCGACGATCAGTGTCATGCTTCGTAAGCTCAGAGAACAATTTGATGATGAGTTGTTTGTTCGAGATAAAGCAAGGCTTGAACCCACTCCAAAATGCTTGAAGCTTATCGAAACCTTGCCTCTGCTATTAGAGCAACTAGATAACCTTTACATACCCAATGATGAGTGGGGCTTGGAAGATTTAAGAGGGGAGATTCAAATCATGCTGCCTTCCCCGCTGTTGATCCCTGTGGGTGTGCCATTAATCAAAAAGCTGACCAGAGAAGCGCCGCAAGTGACGTTTCAATGCTCACCTTGGTTAGATAATGGGGTGCAGTCCCTAGAGACCAACCGAATGTGTTGGGGAGTGAGCTATCTTCCTATGGACGTCAATAAAACCCTGACTGAACGCCCAGTTGGCTTTGATAAGTTCATGTTGGTGTTAAGAGCTGACCACCCAATTCAAGGCAACTCCCTTGAGGAGATTCTGAAATACCCACTCTGTATCAATATGATCCCTGGTTACATTCAGCCGTCCAAGACGGAAATGTTGATCAAAAAATATGACTTAGATAAACACATCGGGCTCAGAAGCAACAATATGAATTTGATGCTAGAGGTCGTTAAAGATAGCGACTTCATCTATGTGACATCGTCTAAATGCCGCTATTTGCTTGATCACTCTTATCGTTGTATCGATTTACCGCCGGAACTATTGAAAGACACCTATCGTCGAGAATTGGCACTGTTTACTCATCAAGCAAACCGCAATAATCCGTTCACGGATTGGCTTCAAAAAGAAATTACGTCGATTATTCAATCCTAGCATCACGCTACTATTCCCTTTAAATAACGCCCCTTTCTAACGGCCACTATTAAGAATCGTAATAGTGGCTATCAAGCCATTTTTGGCCTCTTTCTTATACCATTTACCTCAACAATGGTTCGCTGAGACATGCACAATTTTCGTTGTGACTTCAGCGATTTACTCATAGTGAATGAGGGTTATAAATGTATAAGTCTTTTGTTAAATCCGCTCTGGCGCTCTCGGTACTGGCGAGCGTCAATGTACACGCAGCGAGCCAACCCAATGTGGTTGCCATCATGCTCGATGATGTGAGCCCAACGGATCTGTCTGCCTACCACCGCGGTTTAGGCGCAGTGGATACGCCGAACATTGATCGAATTGCCGAGCGCGGCATGATGGTCAGTGATTACTACGCACAAGGCAGCTCTACCGCGGGGCGCTCTGCCTTTATCACAGGTCAATATCCTTTCCGAACAGGCTTAACGTCTGTCGGTCAGCCGGGCTCTTCACTTGGCCTTCAAAAAGAAGATCCAACCCTAGCCGAAATGCTGAAAGACAAAGGCTATGCGACCGTGCATGTCGGTAAAAGTCACCTAGGCGATAACAACAGTCACTTACCAACGGTGCACGGCTTTGATGAATTCTTCGGTTTCCTTTACCACCTCAACGTTATGGAGATGCCTGAACAGCCGGAATTCCCAACAGACCCTAACTTCAGAGGTCGCCCTCGTAATGTTCTTCACACCATCGCTACCGAGAGTGTGGACATGCAAGAAGACCCAAGGTTTGGTGTGGTTGGAAAGCAAACGATTGAAGATAAAGGTCCTTTAGGCTCTAAACGCATGCAAACCGTTGATGGCGAATTTTTGGAGTTTGCTACTAATTGGCTCGATAGACATGAAGCAGAGAAAGACGAACAACCTTACTTCATGTGGTACAACCCGACTCGTATGCACCAAAAAACACACGTGCGTCCTGAGTATCAAGGCGCGAGCCAAATCAACACGTATTACGATGGCTTGATTGAACTTGATGACCAGATCGGTGTATTACTCGATAAGTTAGAAGATCTTGGTGAAATTGATAACACGATAATCTTGTTTACCTCAGACAACGGCGTAAACCTAGATCATTGGCCTGATGGTGGTTCTGCCTCTTTCCGTGGTCAAAAAGGCACGACGTGGGATGGCGGTTTCCGTGTACCAATGCTGGTCAGCTGGCCAGATAAAATCCCTCAAGGTGAATACACCGATGGCTTCATGACTTCTGAAGACTGGGTGCCAACCATTATGGCTGCAGTGGGTGAAGGCGACATTAAGCAAGAACTGCTTGATGGAAAAGAGTTAAACGGCGAGCGTTATCAAGTCCACTTGGATGGTTATAACCAGCTGGATATGTTGACCAAAGGTGAGCCGAGCCAACGCCATGAGTTCTTCTTCTACAACGAGCAAGATTTGAATGCGTTCCGAGTTGATGATTGGAAAGTGCACCTAAAAACCAAAACGGAGTGGATTGCGCCTCCTGAAGAGTGGCCACTAGGGATGCTCATCAACATCAAGGCTGATCCTTATGAGCGTAGCCCTGATACTCGTGGTTGGTTCTTATGGATGAAAGAGAAGTCTTGGGTATTACCAAAGCTGCAAAAATCAGCGGCGGAATATCAGAAGTCACTTAAAGCGTTTCCACCAAGACAGAAAGCCGGTGGTATTGGTATGGCAGACAAATCAGTGGTTGCTGACTAACCCAAATACGACTAATGCAAGGTGTGCTGTAACAAGCGCACCTTGCTATCGGACAATAATATGAAGAAACCGTTACGTCTGCTCACGGGCACCTTTTCCAGTTTTACACTCTCTATCTTTGCGCTTATCCCCTTTGCATTTTGTGTTTCCGCTCAAGAAGAACCTGCCAGTGACATGGCTGATCCAATGGCTGTTTATACGGGAGGTGAACTTATTGCGGGCAATAAAGGGCTTGGCGCTACCTTCCAGTTTGGCGTGAATCGTGGCGATTGGGGTGTGTTGGGTAAGCTGGAAGGCAAAAACAACTTTGAAAACTATCGAGCACGATTCTTCACACCCAATAAGAAAACGGGCACCGGCTTATTTGTTGATGCTGGACACGACTTCTCCAACGATGGCATAACCTCAAACTATGCGTCGGCGGGCATCATGCAGTCGTTCAAGCTGAGCGATAAGGTTAACCTGTACAGCGCCCTAACGTACGGACAAATGTGGGAGGAGAGTAATCAGTTTGAGGACACGCAAATCATCAGCAGTATTAACTACTTAAAGTACGATTTTGCTGACCAATTTTATCTTCTACTCGCTCCTCAATACACCTACGGATTAGATGGTGAGAACACACGAGATTTCTCTGCTGAAATGCAGCTGGGCTACAAGGTCGATAGTGACAACATCATCATCTTTAGTGGTGATACTGACAACAACACTTGGATCACCTTCCGTACTCGTTTTTAGTTAGGACATTAAATGATGAAAAAAAACATACTTGCGACAGCACTGGCTTGTGCTTTCATGGTTGCACTTCCGTCTCCGGTACTCGCGAGCCAATCCGTGGACGCGACGAGCGTAGCTGTGGCAACAAAAACAGCAATGGAGATAAAAACGGAAACTCTCCCCGTTGAGATGGCGAGTTTAGCGTCGCTCAAAAAGGATAATCAGCTATTGGCACAACTTGCCTATGAGTACGCGTACTCGATAGATGAAGCCTACAAATACTTTTACAAAACCGTCGTTGAGCAAGACTACCCTTTGAATCGATTCCAAAATATTCGAATACTTGCTGACGACACTTACACTGCGCACCCGACGATTAACAATGACACGTTACATTTGATGGGTTGGATGGACCTAGCAGCAGAGCCTGTCATCGTTACGATTCCAGACCATGATGACAATCGATACTGGTTGTTCCATACCATGAATATGCAGCATTTTACTGACTCGGCTTTTGGCTCTCCACAGCGAGGCACAAAAGGCGGCAGCTTCATGTATGCAGTTGAAGGGTGGAAAGGTGAAGTGCCTGCGAGTGTCGATCAAGTCATCTATGTCGAGCACCCGCTGGTCAAAATGATGGGTCGAATCATGGACCTTGGCGGTGACGATTCTGCAACTGCTCAAAAGTTAATGGATCAATGGAATGTTAGGACGTTGTCGGAATATTTAGGTCAGAAAGGGCCAGATCCTGTTGAACGCGAGTATCCAGACCCTGAAGATTCTAATTGGGTCGAACGAACCAATTTCATCCTGTCTGAAGGAACAATGAAGACGCATGACCAAAAGCTGCTTGAACTGTTCGAGTACATTGGCTTAGGAGATGTTGAATTAGGCAAAACCAATCATCCATTTACGGCAGAGCAGCTTAGTATGCTCGAGTCTGGTCAAAAAGACGGACTGGAACGAATCATTAATGCGGGCTTTGATGATTCACGTGACGTATTAGGCACTCGCGATGAAATGACCAAGGTTCCAAGCTTTCAACACGCCTACGGCACCTTAATGGGCCAATGGGGGTTGCCTGCAAAACACACTATGTACAGCGGTGACTTCTTCGATAGTGAAGGTGGTGCGCTCGATGGTAGTAAGTATGATTACACGGTGACCTTCGATGCGCCACCGCTAGAAGAGGGTGGTTTTTGGTCATACACGGCCTACAGTGGTGAAACCCGATTGATGGAGAAAAATGACTTAAACCGTCATTCCCGTGGAGACAGAACGCTAACGCCTAATGCTGATGGTAGCTACACCATTTACATGAGTAGCGACGTAAAAGGGCATGAAGATGATCCTAACTTCTTACCTATCCCGGATCACCAATGGTATTCAGTGTTACGCATGTACACGCCCGGTGAAGAGGTAAGAACAGATAAATGGAAATCAACACCGTTCACCAAGGTCAAAAAAAACACGATAAAGTGATGCCTTAAATCACCTGATTAAGGTTTTGTTTATTATCGATTAATGCCAGCTGCTATGCCGCTGGCATTTTTTATTGAGCGAAACTTGCTTCGAAATAGGCGTTAAATGCTCAGAACTGTAGAATAAAATAGGGCATACTGGACTGAATATATAAACCAAAGAAAGTAACCACGCGCATGAATCCAATCTGCCTCAACGACCCTTTTTCTCTTCCTAATGGCCAAGTGATCAAAAATCGCCTGTTCAAATCGGCAATGAGTGAACAGCTAGGTGATAAACACCATAACCCTAAGCAAGGTTTAGTTACGCTCTATCAGCGTTGGGCTCAAGGAGGAATTGGCTTATCCATGACGGGTAACGTGATGGTCGATAGGGGGGCGCTTGGTGAACCTAAAAACGTTGTGTTGGATGAGCACAGTGAGTTAACCGTATTTCGTGAGTGGGCGAGAGCCGGAACACAGAATGGTTCGCAGATATGGATGCAACTGAATCACCCAGGTAAGCAAATCCCTAAGTTCTTATGTGATAGCCCGGTTGCCCCTTCAGCTATCTCTTTAGAGCGTGGATTAGAAAAAGGTTTCAATACGCCACGAGCTCTGACTGAGACGGAAATAATCGCAATTATTGATAAATTCGCGTTGAGTGCAAAGCTTGCAAAACAAGCGGGTTTTACTGGTGTCCAGATTCACGGTGCTCATGGTTATCTTGTCAGTCAGTTTTTGTCTTCGAGACACAATCAACGCCAAGACAAATGGGGTGGCTCACTCGAAAACAGACTTCGTTTCGTGCTTGAGGTTTATCGCGCGATTCGAAAAGAGGTCGATGACGATTTCCCTGTCGGAATTAAGCTCAACAGTGCTGACTTCATGAAAGGTGGCTTCACTGAAGAAGAGTCGATGCAGGTTGTGCAAACACTGAGTGATAACGGTATCGACCTGATTGAGATATCAGGCGGCACCTATGAAAGTCCATCAATGATGGGTTCGAAAAGCAAAGCTGAACCAATCAAGGCCAGCACGGTAAAGCGTGAAGCGTATTTTATGGATTACATGGTGAAGGCGAGAAAACTCGTCAACACGCCGCTGGTGGTCACGGGTGGTTTTCGAACCGCGCAGGCAATGAATGAAGCATTAAACACCTCGGCGACCGATTTTATTGGTATTGCACGCACAATGGCGGTTGATCCTGATTTCCCTAACAAGTTAATTGAAAACCCTAGTCACGGCATGCCACTAACGGTGCCAACCACAGGAAAACCCGCTTTAGACAAGATGGCGATGGTCGGGCTAGTTTGGTATGAACATCAGATGTGGCGCATCGCCTCTGGCAAGAATGCCGACCCCAAATTAAGCGCATTAGGTGTGGTGTTAAAAACCATTCTCAGCGCCGGCTGGCACGCCTTCAAAAAGCGCAGAGCGTAAGCAGTAATGGATTGATAAAGCAGAACTTTGAGGAATTGAAGTTCTGCTTTTTTGTTAGGTCAGCGAGTTTAGTTTGGTCATCGAGCGAAAATAGAAAGGCAAGACGTTATCGGGATTACCGTTTCTCTTAATGCGTATGCAGCATGTTGGGTTCTGTTCTTTGACAGATATGCGGAATATACAGTTGAAGGTAAGACTCAGTCAGTCGGATAGCTTCATTGGCAAGTTCTGGTGTGATGCAGCCATGTTGGCGATAAGATAACGAGTATATTTTATCTGCGACTTGCAGTGAGATAGCGAAGACATTGATGGATTGCGGTAACTGTGGGACATCAAAAAACTGTCGATAAATCGTTTCTACTTCTTTACCAAGAATTAAGTCATTCTCGGTGTCTGCATGACCTAACTCCGTGAACGTATGACGACCTAATATAAGTTTTTTGGCAATAGGGTGATCGTTGTAATAATTAACATACGCTGTTTCAATCATGCGGTTGATGTCAGTCCAATGATTAACATGCTCGGCATCTATACATTTACCTAGCAGAGAGTCGAAATCAATAAATACATCATCTAGCAAGTTATGGAATAAGTTCTCTATATTTGGGTAGTGATGATAAACCGTGGATGTTGCCATTCCACACTCTTTAGCAACATCATACATTGAAATATCAGTCGCTTCGCGGCGTTCCATTAGTTGCACAACAGCATCATGAATTCGAATTAACTTTTCTTCGGTGGTTACTTTGCGCATCTAATGATCCTCATTGTTATTTGGAACACAAAAAACATAAAGGGTTTTCAAGCAAAGTTCCAACTGAAATATCAAAACTTAGACTTTATTACCCTTTATTTATATAAAACATTATAACCCAATGTTAGGCGTTAATATGTGTCCCCGTTTTACCTTCTATGATCTCTAGTGCGCTCGATAGATCACCAATGTGTCCGTGTTGTTTTGTCTTTTCAACAAAAAGACAGCATGCGTCTACCTTCGGCCCCATAGAACCTGCTGGGAAAGTGTACTTTTTCATTTGTTCAACTGACACGTTCTCAAGCTTCTCTTCCTTTGGAGTTCCCCAATCTAAACAAACATGAGAGCCGTCAGTGAGGATCAGTAAATGTTCTGCGCCGATTTCTTCTGCGATAAGAGCCGCTGTCATGTCTTTGTCGATTACCGCTTCAAAACCCACATAAGCGCCATCTTTTTCGACGACTGGAGCGCCACCGCCACCGCCACAAATAATTAGGTGCTCTTTCTCTAGCAAGTCTTTGATGGCTTTTATCTCTAGCACTTCTTTTGGCGAAGGAGATGGAACCACACGACGCCAGTGTGCGCCGTCAGGTTTCACAATCCATTGGTTGGCTTCTGCGAGTTGTTTAGCTTGTTCTTCTGTATAGACAGGGCCAATAAACTTGGTTGGGTCGGCGATCGCAGGGTCGTTCTCGTCAATCACAATGCGAGTCAGAATTGTCGTAGTAAAGCGGTCTTGAATCGCAGCGTTCAACCCTTGTTGAATAAGGTATCCAATCATTCCCTGAGTCTCAGCTCCAAGGACATCAAATGGGTAAGGAGGACAATCTTTGTAAGCATTGTTCTGTAATGACAGTAGCCCTACTTGAGGGCCATTTCCGTGCACAACAACTAAACGGTAGTCTTTACTGAGTTCAGCCAAAGAGCTGGCGGTTTGCGCGATGCTCTTTTTTTGGTTTTCACAACTCATCACTTCACCACGTTGTAGTAAAGCGTTCCCACCGACAGCAACAACAATAATAGGCTTCGACATGTTTAATTCTCCAAATAATATTTTGCTCTTGGCAAATAAGTTGGTTTGAATTGTATTTAAATATTGTCGGAGTCGTGGGGATAAAAATCACAATTCGATTTGTGCTTAATATTTGATGTTTTTAGTCGCCTATATGTCACAGAAAGCCTTAATTATCTCTAGATTAACTAGATATGTGATCTTGGTTTTGAAATAGAAAATGTATTTATTAATCGAATGGTTATTGACCAAAATCAAGTATTCCGACTTTTAGCATTATAAATCTAATATTTGTTGGGTTTATTTTGTTTTTGCTCCGAACTCGTTTGTGTAAAACCGATATTCAATTTTCATCCCAGTTCACTTCATCGTTTTGCCGTTTAATTAATCCCGAATTAGAGATTAAGGAGCTAAGAGATGAGTAACGAAACGCAAGGAAAAATGGGGGTTACGGGAATTGCACTCTTTACACTATGTGCAGTTTTGGTGGTCGACACATTAACCGCGTCAGCCAGTATTGGTGTCAGTGCCATTGGTTGGTGGGTGTTAATGCTGGTCTTCTTTGTCATTCCATATGGCTTAATTACTTCGGAATTGAGTACCACCTACCCAGGTGAAGGTGGGATATACGATTGGGTAAAACAAGCTTTCAATTTTAAATGGGCAGTGAGAACAACGTGGTTTTACTGGATTAACGTTGGTTTATGGATGCCTGCGGTATACATCATGTTTGCAGGGATGTTTGCCGAACTCTTTATGCCAGGTCTGTCTTTATGGGGACAAATCGCCATCTGTATATTACTGACGTGGTTAACGGTTTGGATCTGTAATGTGTCTGCCGACATCGGTGTTTGGGTCACGAATATTGGTGCAATATTAAAAATTGTTGTGATCAGTACATTGGGTGTGGGTGGCTTCATCTATGCAATGAAAAACGGCGTTGCCAACGAATTTACGTTGCCAGCTATGATGCCTTCATTGGATTCTGCGGTCTCTTTCTTACCAGCGATTGTGTTCAACCTAATGGGTTTTGAACTGGTTGCGACCATGACTAAAGAAATGAAAGATGTTCGCGACATGCCTAAGGCCGTCTTCCTTTCTATCGGTATCACCGCTTTCTTATACATCTTCGGTACGGTAGGCATCTTGATGGCGCTTCCTGTAGAAAGCATTGGCTTAGTGTCTGGTCTTATCGACACATTCAAAACACTCTTCGGTGCTGGCGTGTTTGGTACAGCCATGGTGTACATCTTCGGTACTTTCGCTCTGCTAACGCTTATCGGCAACATGGTGAGCTGGACAATGGGTGCGAGCCGAGCTGCAGCTGAAGCCGCTCAAGAAGGTGAACTTCCAGCGCCTGTCGCGAAAGTATCAGAGAAAGGTTCTCCAGTTGGTGCAAACAATATCACAGGCACTGTATCAACGGTCGTCATCCTGTCTTACGCGCTGTTTGCCCAAGGTAATGATGATCTGTTCTGGTCGATATTTGCCTTCTCTAGCTGCATTTTCTTACTGCCTTATCTGTTCATGTTCCCTGCATACCTAAAGCTTCGAGTGGTTGATGGTAAACGTGAACGCCCATTCAAAGTACCTGGTGGCATGGCGGCACAGTGGGTGATGTCCATTGTTTGTTTCTTCGTCATCCTTCAAGCCGTGATTTTATTTATCTTCCCCGAGGCTCTTGATCTCACCGTTGCTGATTGGGGATACACAGGACCTGTTTTGATTGGCGTGATTGCCACCATCCTCGCTGGTGAGTGGATTCTACTAGGCGCTCTAAAGCGTAAGAAGCAGCAAGGCTCGGACGATAACGACACAGCCGACACGCAAGATAAAAAAGAAGCTCAAGCATAATTTAGGGGACATAACGATGAAAAAACTGATTGAGACTACTCCAAAACATGATGGCTTCAGAATGCCAGGAGAACACGAGCCACACAGCGAAATTTGGATGGCTTGGCCAGAGCGTACTGACAACTGGCGCAATGGTGCAAAACCAGCACAAGCGGTGTTTGCAGACGTTGCTACCAAGATCAGCCATACGACACCAGTCACCATGCTCGCGAGTTCAGACCAATACGATAACGCAGTATCTCGTTTACCAGAGGATATTCGAGTATTGGAAATCTCGACTGATGACTCTTGGATGCGCGACATCGGTGCGACTTATGTTGTTGATGACAGCGGTGAACGCCGAGGAGTGGATTGGGAATTCAATGCATGGGGCGGGTTTGTGGATGGATTGTATTCACCGTGGAACCGCGACAACCAAGTCGCTCAAAAGATGTGTGAAACCATTCGTGACTCTCGATACCGCGCTCCAATCGTACTAGAAGGCGGCTCTATTCACGTTGATGGCGAAGGCACGCTCTACACAACAGAAGAGTGCTTGTTACACGAAAGCCGAAACCCAGATATGAGCAAAGAAGAGCTGACGGAAGTACTTTGCGAACACCTCAGCGTTGAGAAGGTAATTTGGCTACCTCGTGGTTTATACAACGATGAAACTAATGGTCACGTCGATAACATCCTTCACGTCGTGAAGCCGGGTGAAGTCGTTTTAACGTGGTGCGATGACAAGAATGATCCTCAATATGAGATCAGCAAAGAAGCCTATGACTACATCACCAGCCAGACCGATGCCAAAGGCCGTCAGATAAAAGTACATAAGCTGCCAATGCCAGGCCCTCTATTCATGACCGAGGAAGAAGCGGCAGGTATCGATATCGCAGACGGAATGGAGCGAGAAGCGGGCGAGCGTTTAGCGGCATCGTATGCCAATTATCTGATTACCAATAACCAAATTGTGTTGCCGCTTTTGGACAAGCGCTACGACAACGATGTTATCGGGATCTTGGAAGGCATTTATCCAGGCTACGAAGTGAACGGCGTTCCGGCTCGAGAAATTTTGTTAGGTGGCGGCAATATCCACTGCATCACCCAACAAGTGCCAAGAGTTTAGTTACAACGATAAAACCTAATAACAACTAAAGACTGAGAACAGTCGTTAATACCAAAATTTAATCCCAAACGTAGCGGTTCTTGAAAGTGATGGCAGGTATTCAAAATCAAATTGCCATGAAAGTGAACTTAAAAGAACCGCACACAAAATCATGAAAAATAGGAACTTATTATGAAATTACCTTCTTCTAGCGCAACTGAACTAAACAAAGCAAACCTAGAGCACATGGTTTCCATGAAAGATTTCTCTGTCGAAGAGATGGACAACATGATGGAGCTGATGACTCACCTGAAGCAGGCGCGCAAAGACAACGCTATTCCACCACTGTTCAAAGGCAAGTCAGTTGGGATGATCTTCGAAGCGGGTTCTACTCGTACACGTGTTTCTTTCGAGGTGGCAGCAACATTACTGGGGGGGCATGCGCTATTCCTATCACCAAAAGACATTCACTTAGGTGGTAAAGAGTCGATTGATGATACTTCTCGAGTGTTATCACGTATGTGCGACATCATCATGGCTCGTACCAATAGTCCTGAAACACTAGATGGCCTACTTGAAATGTCGACAGTGCCAGTGATTAACGGCCTTGATACGCGTTTCCACCCAACTCAAATGCTTGCGGATCTCTACACGATCAGAGAGCACATTACAGATGGACGTAAGCTATCAGACCTAACCTTAGCATTCATGGGTGACGCGACAGATGTGTGCCGTTCTTTGATGCTGACTTGTGCTAAGTACGGTATGGGCTTTAAGCAAATTGGTCCTAAGAAATACCACATGGAGCAAGAGTGGATTGATATGGCACTGAACTTTTGTGAAGAGTCTGGTGGCAAGATTGAAATTACTGATGATGTAGAACGCATCAGCGACTGTGATGTGGTGTACGGCGATAGCTTCTACTGGGTGACGCAAATGGATGAGAAGGAAGAGCGCCTTGCAGCATTCATGCCTAACTACGTTATCACAGAAGAGCTAATGGCGAAGGCTCGCCCAGGCGCAATGTTGCTGCACTGCCTACCTGCTAATGACAAAGAAGAAGTGACTCGTGGCGCACTAGAAAGTGAATACTCAGTGGCGTTCGATGAAGCCGAAAACCGACTAACAGCTCAGATGGCTATTTTGGTGTACTTCACACATAAAGATGCGGTTATCCCAACACAAGAAACCGTTAAGCATCATGAAGAAAAAATCAGTAGCTTCCTAAGCACTCTGTAGAGGTTTATTTGTGGGGGCGTAAGAACCTCCACTGTGTCGCTCTGAATTAAGCTGAACCAGTATTTATCATGATTTATTGGTTCGGCTATTTTTGTGCCTTTTATTTTGAAATGTCGGTAAACATGCAGCTAATTGGCTCTACCTGACATCAATACTCGAATAGGAGATGTATCGACATGAGTGCCGATATTATTAAAGTTTCAAGAAACACTGAAGATGCACCATTGAGCCCTTTCTCAACACAATCGGTGGCATTCTCACACTACAATAACCTCTCAGCTCAATTACCGATTGATCCAAAAACGGGCGGCTTGATCTCAGGCTCTTTAGAAGATCAAACCAAGCAGTGTTTGTTAAACATTCAAGCAATTGTGGAGAGCATTGGACACCGCATGCACGATGTTGTGAGAGTAAATATATATTTGAAAAACATTGCCGATCTCGACACTGTGAATGAAGTTTATGCATCGTTTTTCCAACACTACGTACCAACGTGCACGACACTCGCTGTCGCTGATTTACCGTTTGAAGGATCTCGCTTACAAATGGACGCTGTGATCTCGAATGGTGAAGGCACTTACCCACAAGCGGCTTGTGAGTTAGTTAAAATCGCGAGAAATACCCAACACGCACCAGTCAGTTCTTTATCAACTCAGACGGTGGCTTTCTCTCACTATAATCACATTTCAGCACAGTTACCGATTGATCCTCAGTCGGGTAGCATCGTCGCTGGTGGAGCAAAAGAGCACGCGATTCAATGCCTCAAAAACATAAAATCGATACTGGAAAGTGTTGATGTTCCTCTTGATGACATTGTGAAGGTGAATATTCATGTGAGAAGCCTTGATGACCTTGCAGCAGTCAATGAAGTGTATACCACCTTTTTCCCGGATTCCGCGATTGCAAGAGCTGTCGGCTACATGCCAGCACGCTCGGTGACGGTGGTTGAAGGCCTTGCAATGGGAGCGTTAGTACAGATGGATGCGACCGTGTCACACGGCGATGGCACTCCGCCGCAAGCGGTTGAAGACCGACATGGGATTGTAATTAATGCGAACAATACCAAAGCTGCCCCAATAAGCTCGCTTTCAACGCAAACTGTGGCCTTTTCACACTACAACAATATCTCCGCTCAATTACCGCTAGACCCAAGAGTTGGAGCGATTGTTGCGAATGGCGCAAAAGAGCAGGCGATGCAGTGCCTGAATAACATTAAAGAAGTGATTGAGAGCGTTGGCCATGTCATGGATGACGTCGTGAAGTTGAAGATCCAATTAAGAGACATGACAGATCTAGATGTGCTCAATGACGTGTGCGCGCATTACTTTGAAGGTCCATTACCTGCGCGCACGGTTATCGGTGTGTCTGATATTCCTATGGGTGCTTTAGTGCAAATTGATGCGATTGCTTCCAATGGTGAGGGTACTCCACCTAGCCTTTAAGCTTTCTATTTAGCTTTTTAAACAACGAGGGTTGGCCGTGAGGTTAGCCCTCGTTTTACGTTTGTCCCAATACCAACATGAGTATTGGTTATAGTGTCCATAAGTGGAAAATCAGAGTAGACCAACTAGGATGAATTACATTAAACCCGGTAATTAATTCAACAACATGGTAGTGCTATGAAGAAGATAACCCTTTTATCCGTCGCGATCTTATCCAGTATGTCTTTCTCATCTTTTGCTAAAGATTGTGATCCTAACTTGCTGCCATCTTGGAAGGACAGTGACAGTAAATCCGCCATCGTCGACTTTGTGGGCCAAGCCACCAAAGCTGAATCCGATACGTTCGTTGCGGTAGCCGATCGCATCGCCGTGTTCGATAATGACGGTACGCTTTGGTCAGAAAAACCTTACTACTTCCAACTAGCCTTTGCACTAGACCGTGTAAAAGAGATGGCGCCTGAACACCCTGAATGGAAAACAGAAGCACCGTTTAAGTATGTACTTGAAGATGATATTGAAAGTGTTCTGGGCAGTGGCGAAGAAGGGTTATTGAAAATCATCATGGCGACACATTCTGGTATGACAGTAGAGCAATACCAGCAAGACGTTGAGCAATGGTTGGCGGTAGCAAAAGATAAACGCTTCAATAAAGCCTACACAGACCTTACTTATCAGCCAATGAAAGAGATGCTGACTTACCTGCAAGAGCATGACTTTAAAACTTACATTGTGTCGGGCGGAGGCGTTGACTTTATGCGAGCGTGGGCTCCAGAAGCTTATAACATCCCGCCAGAGCAGATCATTGGTAGTGCGCTTAAATATAACTACAGCTATAACGATGGTAAGCCGACGGTTACCAAGGATTCGTCCATTTTGACCATCGATGACAAAGCCGGAAAGGTCACTAACATTCAGCATATTATCGGCAAAAAACCTATTCTAGCGGTCGGTAACTCAGACGGTGATCAAGCCATGATGCAATGGGCAACGAGCCAACCCAACTCAATGGCGATGATTGTTCATCACACTGATGCTGAGCGCGAGTGGCAGTACGATCGTAAGTCCCATGTTGGCAAGCTTGATAAAGCACTAGATGAGGCAAATTCCAGAGAGGATTGGACACTAATCGACATGAAATCCGATTGGTGTGAGGTGTATTAACGTCTAGTTTACACTCGGTAAAAACAACAAAGGCTCGGATTGTTGATTCGAGCCTTTTTTACAACAAGTATTTTCGAAGGAGCAGAGGGTAAGCGAGTTTGTATGAGTCACATACTTAGAAAAGAGTTAAAGATCGTTAAGCGAATCAATCGTCAAATGAGCCATAATGAGAGAGATATTCGCTAAGTTAGCTTTTATCGCCAGACGGCTAAATATCTCCCTGACCAAACTTTAATGACAGGTAACTATGAAACAATTGGATCTCAATTTAATCCGCGTTTTTCTGGTTTTGCTAGAAACTCAAAATACTCGCATTGCTGGCAATAAATTGGCGCTGAGTCAGCCCGCAGTGAGTAAAGCACTAGGGCGATTGAGAGAATACTTTGATGACGAATTGTTTACTCGTGTCCATTCAGGTTTGAAGCCAACTCCACGTGCGTTAGAGCTTGGTGAACGGCTGCCAATGATCATGGAAAGCTTGGACGACGTGATTCTTGAAACTCCAAGCTTTGACCCTGCCGAGTATCAAGGCAACATCACGATTGCGATTAACGGTTTTATCTCGAACTGGCTTGGGGCGCGTTTATGCCTTGGTCTCATTCAAGAAGCGCCGAATGCTCAAGTCAATATTGTTAATTGGGGCTCTCAAACGCTGAAAAAATTGTTGGATGGCGAGATACAAGCAGCTATCAACTTTTCTCCAATCGACACGAATAAGCAGTTTACCCATCAGATTATCGGTGAGGATGACTTTGTCGGGTTGGTTAAAACCGGCCATCCATTAGCTGGCAAAGTGATTTCACAGCAAGAGATAGATGAAGCGGAATACGCGAGTTTGGTGATACCGGGGTGGAATGATATTCAGCCTTATATCGCTAAGCATTTGTCGACAGAGCAGCTTAAAGTGAAAGCAAGAAGCTCGTATTTGCACACGCTATTAGAGGTCATTAAACAAAGTGACATGATTCTACCGTGTTCCAAGCAGCTCGCTCTTTATCTTCATGAAGAGTTCGATTATCTCTCTTTTCCTGATTATGCACCGGAAGAGCTCAAAAAGATCGTGTTGGTGGAATCTCATAACAAGAGAATGCACCCGATGAATCAATGGCTTAAGCGCAAAATTGTCACTACCTCCCAAGCCATCATAAAAGAAAAGCAATAAGCCTCTCAAATGAGAGGCTAGATTATTGTTAGTAGCTGTGATTGTTAGCAGCTGTTATTGCCAGTTAATTAACACTAATCACTCGCAACTCAGTCGTTATTCCCCGCTACTTAGCCGTGACCTGTGGGAAGTTGTGCATCTCACCTGATGCTAACGCTTCATCGCTAGGACGGTATGCACGAACTGCGAAGTTCCAGCCATCATCGTTTACTTCAATTACGTTATTTGCAGCGTCACAGGTTTGCCCTTTTGGCGCAAAGTGAATCGTGTAAGAACCGTCTTTATTGGGTGTTGATGTCGTTGAATCAGCGCTGTTGTTGTTCGTCATTAACCAACCTTGGCTTGAATAGGCCGTAATTGACCAATAACCGCCTTCGTCATAACGTAATGAGGGTGCTTCAAACGTGATGTTTGCACATTCTGTTTTACCCGTGCCCGCTCGTGATGTATACACAGCATGCTCTGCCGGCATACCAGCCCAACCTACCGCAGTACCAATCATAAACTGCTTGTTATCTGATGTTGCTGTGATGTTTGGTGTGAAGGCTTCTTCTGTCTTGATGTCATTAACTAGCTTCTCCCATTTCGCTCGGACGTTATCTCGAGAAGCATCATCCCAATCAGAAGCAGGTTCAAAAGGCTTAGCTGATTTCGCATTAATGACCGCCGCATCTTGCAGTCGATGCGCTTCATCTGCGCCGGCACTTGTTGCAGTTCGCATCAGTATGTAGATGTAGTCTGAACCTGCGATTTCTGAGTCGATGTAAATTTCTTCGCCACCATAAATGGCCATGTGGTTGTCATGATTGTTATTGAAGATATGCATGATCTGGTACGCATCGCCTTTCGCCAGTTTGAATGTTGCGCCTTCTGAGACATCGACAACCGCGGTTGAATAGAGCAGGTCGGTGTTAGAGCGGATAATCATTTGGTTCTCTACCGTTACGTTCTCGCGATTATGCTCAAAAACATTAACCGGTTGATGCTCTAACTGTTGAGTGAAGTAAAGGTCGCTTTCTGCACGAGCGAAGTTTTCGTCGGTTACTTCAACTGCTGCCATTGTTTGCATTGATGTGATGGTAATCAGTGTTGCTAAAATGGTCTTTTTCATATCGTTTACCTTGAGGTCGTCATTAGGAGATGACACTAATGTATCGCTCTGGTGGTGATTCTAAAAATGAATTGATGTTATTTAGATAATAACTAAAAGGAATTGGTGCGCTGGTTTTTGTGAAGCTTAGAGAGAGTTGTGACTGTTTTTTGTTCGTTTGGTGAAAGTTTTTTGCACGAAGACAGGTCGTTAGTTAATGAAGCGATGCTTTGTTCATTAACTAAGGCTTTATCGGCAGGTAAGGCTTTAGTTAATGACTGAGGTATCCGCGCTTTTAAGCACAATGCTTTAGTCATGACTAAAAGAGGATTAATTATGAAATGGCTTATCTTATCTGTAACGCTATTGTTCGTGGCAGGATGCCAATCGACGGGCTCTCAAGAAGCACAAGTCGGTGACGACATGAATCGAGTGCATACTCAGGGGTGCAGCAGCTAATCTCTTTTTGTGGAAACACCTTTTCAGCTGCTCTAACAAAGAGTGCCCCCTATAAAGCCTTGTGTTGTCACAAGGCTTTTATTTTATACAAAATCTAAAAACTGATTCGACTATATTGCGAATTATCAATGAATACTGGTGTTGATAAACTCTGTTTTATTCAAGCACGCACTCGTGCTTATAGACCGGAGAAACCGATATGAATTACGAGGGAAAAGTATATCGTCCATGGACAGAGGCGAAGAGCATTCTGATTCAAACCACTTTAGGTTGCAGCATCAACACGTGCACGTTCTGTAATATGTTCAGCGATAAACGATTCAAGGTTCGTGATATTGAGGATGTGTTTAAAGATATCGAAGAAGCGCGTTTGATTTACCCTTATGTTGAATCGATTTTCCTTATCGATGGTAACGTGATGGCCGCTCGTACGGACTACCTTCTTAAGATTTTGGATAAGCTTCGTCATACCTTTCCTGAAAGCAGAAAAGTTTCGCTTTACAGTGGATTGAGCGATTTCCGTCGTAAAAGCCGGAGCGAACTTAAAGAGCTTAAAAGTGCTGGTCTAACTATGGCTTATGCGGGGTTGGAGTCGGGCGATACGGTTGTACTCGACAACATCAAAAAGCGCATGACACCAGAACAAGCGATCGAAGGCATGGCATTAGCCAAAGAAGCCGGCATTGAAACCTTACTTTCGTTTATCTTCGGTCTTGGTGGGCGCGATCGCTCACGTGAACATATTGTCGAGACCACAAGATTACTGAATATCATGAAGCCTGAGCAGATAGCACCAATGGCGTTAGCGATTCAGCCAGGGACCGTGATGGAACAGGAAGTAAAAGACGGTAAGTTCGTTATGCCGACGCAACTTCAGATCCTAGAAGAAGAAAAGTATCTGCTTGAGAACCTAAACATCGACACTTTCTATTGGGGTGACCATGGCAATAACATCGTGAATCAGAAAGGTTTCCTACTTGATTCAAGAGAGCAATTTTTGGCTAAGGTGAACCGTGCGATAGCATCAAACCCAATGGCTAAAGATAGTGTTATCCAGACGTTTGCTTGGTAGCGTTTACTTAAAAACGATATTTGCAGGCTAAGTAAAAATCGAAAGAAGTATTGTTTTTGAGGCGGGATAATCGCCATAAACCTACTTCCGTTACTGAGACAATTCAAAATCAGCAAAGCCATTTTCTTGGTGGATGTTGTAAATTTGTGAATCTGAATTGTCTATATTCTATGCTGTGTACTGGATCTCATTTGTTATTTGAACCACTTGCTAAGGTTAATAATGAATGTGTTTAAGACTAACCCAATCACTTTACTCAACTTAAGAGGTTTCTATGCTAGGTGAAAATCATTCTCTTGTTCACGAATTTCCTGAAATGAAAGATAAAATTGCTGAGCTTGTTAAAACTGACGATGGCTTTGCAGCAGACATGAAGACGTACGACAACCTTGATAAAGAGATTCGTAAGCTTGAGCTGAAAGATTCACCCATTGATGACGGCTCGATGCACCAACTGAAACATGATCGTTCTGTACTGAAAGATGCACTGCATGCACGTTTAACTGGCTAGTGAGCGGGTAATTTTGCTGATTAGCTAAATGGCGAATTGCAGACTTAGACAAAAAACTCCTTCGGGAGTTTTTTTCGTTTTGGCTCAATAACCTCTTCACAATTCAACTGAGTTAATACGTTGTATTGTTATGTGAATGACGCATAATGAGGGTTACTCGTACACGATTTTTAAGATTTTATTGGTAATCTCATGAATATTGAACACCTCAAATTGTTTGTTCGTTTAGCTTCCACACATAACATCAGCATGGCTGGGCAAGAGCTTGGTTTATCACCTGCTGTTGCAAGCTCACACATCAGTAAGCTGGAAGACAATTTAGGCGTTCGCTTGGTTCACAGAACCACTCGTAAGGTCTCTTTAACCGAAGAGGGGGAAGCATTCTTACCTCATGCTGAAGAAGTGCTATCGAGCGTCGATGCAGCCAAATCGGCGGTCGGTGTGGGTTGTGATTCTCCAACCGGAACGCTGCGAGTTACCGCATCTGCGTCTTTTGGGCGTTTGCATCTTGTGCCTGCTTTACCTGGATTCTTAGAACGCTACCCTGGGTTAAAAGTCGATCTCAGACTATCAGATTCAATGGTAGATGTTGTTGAGGGTGGCTTTGATATCGCAATTCGTATCTCAGAGCTGAAAGACTCGACACTGATTGCCCGAAAATTGGCGACAGACAAACGCATTGTGTGTGCATCGCCTGATTACTTAATCAAATACGGTAAGCCAGCCACACCTCAAGATCTTAACGATCATCAGTGTATTAGCCTAATTGGTTTAGAAAACTGGACCTTCAATACCGAAAGCGGGCCTAAGACGATTAAGGCATCGGGATCGTTCAGGGCAGATAACGGAGAAGCACTGCGTGACGCAGCTTCTGGTGGAATAGGTATCACGGTGACGTCGAATTGGTGTGCGTATGAGCAACTGAAAAGCGGTCAACTGATTCAAATATTAGAAGATTACCCATTAACCTCAGAACCTGCGATTTGGGCTGTGTACCCAAGCACAAGGTTACTTGCGCCAAAGGTGAGAGCCTTCATTGACTACTTCTCTGAATATTATGGTAATCCGCCGTATTGGGAACAAACGTAGAGACAAACGTTGTACGAAAAAGCCCTGTGTTTCTAACTTAATACATTAGAAACACAGGGCTTTTTATTGAGATTTGCAAATCAACTCAGCATGAGTCATCGCGATTAAGAAAGCGTTGCTTTGATGATATCTTCAATTTTAGCGACAACTTGCTGCGACTTATCGCCGTAAATTGCATCTGGGTGCGGGTTCGCAAACGTGTTGTTGTCGTTATCAAAGTATTGACCGCCCGCTTGTGCGAACTCGTCAGACAATGATGCGCGAACCAGAATATCAGAACCTATGCTTAGGTCGCCGCCTGCAATGCCGTAAGCGTCTTTCACCATCTTGCTGCCTAGTAACGAAGCTGGGTTGACCGCAACCACCATTGGCCCTGTAGAGCCTAACTCTTTTGCCATTTCACGAGTCCACATAGTGATTGCAAGCTTGCTTTGTGCGTAAGCGTCACCATCAGACATTGGCTTCTTGCCTTCTAGCGCTTCGATGTTCACTGCTGCTTGCGCCGCTGAAGACAGGTTCACCACTCGGCTAGATGCATCGAGTACAGGTAGCAGACGTTTAGTCAGGTGGTATGGTGAAATGGTATTCACAACAAAACGAACATCTAAACCGTCTTTAGTGATTGGGTTCGGAGTGTTGAACACACCTGCGTTGTTAATCAGTACATCAATCTTATCGTGACCAGCAATTATTTCGTCAGCCAATGCATCCACATCAGCCAGAACAGACAAATCTGCCACGTAACTTTGAATTTGCGCTTCAGCAGAGATAGCCACAAGTTGCTGCTCTACGTCTTTGAGTTTGCTTGGGTTACGTCCATGCAATAAAACGTGGTGACCTTGTTGAACAAGTACTTTTGCCGTTTCGAAGCCGATACCATCGGTAGAGCCTGTGATCAGAATAACTTTTTGCATGGAATAGATTCCTTATTAAAGCGCTGACATGGTGAGCGTTTTTTAAATGTGTTGTTTCGTTGAGATAAAGAATAGCAACCTTTTGTGAAGTTGATAATCAACCGGATTAATAAAACACTATTTAGTTTTTGTTGAAAATAGAGGTGTGAACAAAGTCTCAGGCCGAACGGAATAGCAGACAATAAAAAAGCTTAGCGCGGGGGACGCTAAGCTTCGTTGTTAAGTATGTTCTTGAACCATGTTTAAGCTGGTGGGGTTAGCCTACTTGAGAAAAGCTTACAACCTTGCTTTGTAGCTTCTCTTTCAGGTAATCCGTCACCGCTTGCTGCTCGGATTCGCTCATGTACAGGCCAAGTTTGGTTCTGCGCCACAAGATGTCTTCGTCAGTCATTGCCATCTCTTCATTGATCAAGTAATCGATTTCAACTTGATAAACGCCATGCGCCTCGCTTGAGAATTGAATGCCAAGGTCTGCTTCGCTGTTTGCGCCTTCCAATAGCTTCCACGTGTAAGTACCAAATTGAGTTACGTAGCGAAGCAATAGCGCTTCAGATGCCCAAGGGTATTTAGTGTGGATCATCTTCGCAAGCTGCTCTCGGCTGCAACTAAAGTTACCACCTGGAAGCGTGTCGTTCGCTGTCCATGGCGCACCCATGTTGGTTAGGTGTGGCTCAAGCTTCTTAAGTGCCGCTTCGCCGAGCTTACGATAAGTGGTCAACTTGCCACCGAAGATCGAAAGCAGTGGTGCTTGATCAAGCTCTGCGTCCAATTCCAACGTGTAGTCACGAGTGATCGCTTGTGGTGAATCCGATTCGTCGTCACAAAGCGGTCTTACGCCACTGTATGTCCAAACCACATCTTCACGACCAAGCTGTTTAACAAAGTGCTGGTTAACGATATCAATCAAGTAATCCACTTCAACATCATCAATTGCGACGTTACGAGGGTCGCCTTTGTATTCAAGGTCGGTAGTGCCGATGATCGAGAACTTATCTAGATAAGGGATCATGAACACAATACGATTGTCTTTGTTTTGCAGAATATACGCTTGTGGTTCGTCGTGAATGCGTGGCACAACAATGTGTGAGCCTTTGATAAGACGAATATTACGAGGTGAAGCCTGCTCTAATCCATCATCAAAGAATTGCTTAACCCAAGGGCCTGCTGCGTTAACTAGTGCTTTCGCTTTACGTTCAAAACGCTGGTTTGTCATCACATCAAGGATCGTCACATGCCAAATACCACCTTCACGGTGCGCTTTTTCAACACGGCAGTAGTTACGTACTTCTGCGTTGTTCTCTTTTGCTGCCAACACGTTAAGCAATACCATACGCGCATCATCAACCCAGCAATCTGAGTATTCGAAGCCTGTCTTCATTTCTGGTTTCAGTAGGCCTGATTTCGCTAGGTTGACTGTCTTACTTCCTGGAAGAGTGGTGCGCTTACCCAAGTTATCGTAAAGGAATAGGCCACAGCGAATCATCCAAGCTGGGCGTAAAAATGGTCGATGAGGTAAACGGAAACGCATTGGCTGAGCAACATGAGGCGCTTTTCTTAACAAGACTTCACGTTCAGCGAGTGCTTCCGAAACCAAACGAAATTCGTAATGTTCAAGGTAGCGTAGGCCACCGTGGATAAGCTTTGAGCTGGCAGAAGACGTTGCAGATGCGAAATCATTTGCTTCGTATAAGCCAACGTTTAGACCACGACCTGATGCGTCTGCCGCGATGCCTGCACCGTTGATGCCGCCGCCAATCACGATCAAGTCTAAAGTGGAAGATGTACTGTTGTTTGAATTATTTTGTTGAGCACTCATGGTTTTGACCTCTTTCTGAGCGAACGAGCATTTTAGAACATAATTGAATCCTATATGAACTTTCGTTTGCGGTCATTTATTATTTTCGTTTATGCGCGTTTTATGTGATTTGGGCATAAAAAAACCTCTGCTTATGAAGGCAGAGGTTCAAATAAGTCTAATTCGAGCATAGAAGCGACAGTGACAGCGAGCAAGTTTTACTTTATTAACTTTTCTATAAAGAATTGTGATTCATTTAAGAAAGTGGCGTCACTGAGCTCTTGTTTTGATTTATTCGCTAATAGGACGAGCGGTATCGATCACTTCTAGCGGTATTGCGGAATCTTTAAGGATGTTGAGAATCTCTTCTGGTGGCTGCTTATTAGTAAACACCATGTGGGCTTGAGAGATATTGCCGAGCTTAACCATCGCGTTACGACCAAACTTAGTGTGGTCGACGGCTAAGAAGATGCTGCGACTGTTTTCGATGATGGCTTGTTTTACACGAACTTCGTGGTAATCAAAATCGAGCAGTGAGCCATCAAAGTCGATGCCACTGATGCCTAAGATGCCGAAATCAAGGCGGAATTGTTTAACGAAATCGAGCGTTGCTTCACCCACGATGCCGCCGTCGCGGTTTCTCACTTCGCCGCCCGCTAAGATAACCTTTATCTCTGGGTTCGGAAGAAGGATGCTGGCAACGTTAATGTTGTTGGTGACGACTCTTAGCTGTTTGTGATTTTTATTGAGCGCGCGTGCCACCGATTCTGGCGTGGTGCCGATATCAACGAACAGGGTTGCACCATCTGGGATGTGTTTAACCAGTTCGTCGGCGATCACGTCTTTTTCGTTGAAGTTAAGCGCTTTACGCGTGTTATAAGAGGTGTTTTCCGAGCTTAAAGGAATGGTTGCGCCGCCATGATAGCGACGAATTTTGTTGCTATCGGCAAGTTCATTGAGGTCTCGTCTGATGGTTTGTGGGCTGACATCGAACTTTTCAACGAGCTCTTCGGTGCTCACATATCCTTGTGTTTTTACCAGATCTACAATCTGCTGGTGTCTTGGTATCTGCTTCACTTAACTTACCACTCCCTGCGCGCAAAGGGCTCTAGCGCGTCAAAATCGAAAATATAAAATCACGCTATTGTGCTCGAATTGATGAAAAGAGAGAAGTAATGATGGTAAGGAATCATGTCTAAACCGCAAAAACGCTGCGCAAAACGTGGAATTTGAGCCTGAAACGCAAAAAAGAGCACAAAAGAGTGCTCTTTTTAGTTTCGTTTGCTGAGGTTCGAGCAATCTAATCGATGAGATTGCTCGAGTTCCTAGATCAACGGTTAATGATTAACGATGAGCTGAATACTCAGTATTACTCTTCGTCGTCATCGTGCAGTTCAGACCAAACCTGTGCACACTTGATTGCACGCTTCCAGCCTTTGTAACGGCGGTTACGTTTCTCTTCGTCGTGGTGTGGCATGAAGGTGCGGTTAAGAACGGCTTTGTCTTGAAGCTCGTCAATGCTGTCCCAGAAACCAACCGCTAGGCCAGCAAGGTAAGCGGCACCAAGAGCCGTTACTTCCGTTACTTCAGGGCGGTGAACTTCGGTATCAAGCACGTCTGATTGGAATTGCATTAGGAAGTTGTTCGCTACTGCGCCGCCATCAACACGTAGGTTCGCTAGCTTGATGCCTGAATCAGCTTGCATCGCGTCTAGTACGTCACGCGTTTGGTAAGCAATGCCTTCCAAGGTTGCACGGATGATGTGGTTCGAGTTAACACCGCGAGTCAGGCCAACAATTGTACCGCGAGCGTAAGCATCCCAGTATGGTGCGCCTAGGCCAGTGAATGCAGGAACCACGTATACGCCGTTTGAAGAATCTACTTTGGTTGCGAAGTACTCAGAGTCTTCTGCGCCAGCCAGTAGTTTCATTTCATCACGTAGCCATTGGATTGATGCGCCGCCCATGAATACTGCACCTTCAAGTGCGTATGCAGGCTCACCTTTAGGACCACATGCCAGTGTTGTTAGTAGGCCGTTTTTCGATGTGACTTTCTCTTGGCCTGTGTTCATTAGAAGGAAACAACCAGTACCATAAGTGTTCTTAGCTTGGCCTGCTTCTACACACATTTGACCGTAAAGTGCCGCTTGTTGGTCACCCGCAATACCCGCGATTGGAATACGAGTACCGCCTTTACCACCAAGGTTCGTTTGACCGTAAACCTCAGAAGAACGCTTCACTTCAGGCATCATTGATGACGGGATACCCATTTCATCAAGTAGCTTTTGATCCCAGCATAGGTCGTTGATGTTGAACAACATAGTACGTGACGCGTTAGTGTAATCCGTAACGTGAACACGTCCTTGAGTCATCTTCCAAACCAACCACGTATCAACCGTACCGAACAGTAATTTGCCAGCTTCAGCGTCTTCGCGAGCGCCTTCAACGTTGTCTAGAATCCATTTTACTTTGGTACCTGAGAAATACGGGTCAAGGACTAAGCCAGTATTGTCACGTACGTAGTCTTCTAGGCCACGCGCTTTTAGGTCTTCACAGATGTCTGCTGTACGGCGACACTGCCATACGATTGCGTTATAAACAGGCTTGCCTGTCTCTTTGTTCCAAACAATGGTGGTTTCACGTTGGTTCGTGATACCAATGCCCGCTAGCTCATCGCTGCGGATGCCTGCTTTAGCAAGAGCTTCAACCAATGTAGAGCTTTGAGTCGCCCAGATTTCCATTGGATCGTGCTCAACCCAACCGGCTTTTGGATAAATCTGAGTAAATTCTCGTTGAGAAGAACTAACGATGTTTGCATCGTGATCGAGGATTACAGCGCGAGAACTTGTGGTGCCTTGGTCTAGGGCAACAATGTATTTTTGCTCGGTCATGGTAAGAATCCTTTTTCTTTCGTTATTTATATTTTAGTAAATGTAGGGTCGCTTAGGAATTAAGCTTGAGCTTGTTCAGCTTCTTGTTCTGTTTCACATTGGTTTGGAATTGTGCAGCCTTGGCCTTCTACTGGTAGGTAAGCACCGATAACACGTGGGTACAACCAACCACCAAAACACGCACCCGCAATTGGAGCAAGAATTGGAACGATGAAGTAAGGAATATCACGAGCACCGCTTAGTGCGAAATCCCAACCTGCAAAGTAAGCGAACAGTTTTGGTCCGAAGTCACGAGCAGGGTTCATTGCAAAGCCTGTCAGTGGACCTAAAGAACCACCGATAACCGCGATAAGAATACCGATCAGTAGAGGGTTCATTGCACCGCGAGATGCGCCGTTGTTCTCATCACCTAACGCTAAAATGGCAAACATCAACACTGCAGTAATCACGAATTCCACAGCAAAAGCGCCGAAGAAAGAAAGTGAAGCATGTGGGTAAGTCGAGAAGATACCAGCAGTTGATAGTGCGTCTTGGCTGCTACGAACGAAGTTATGTGCGATTTCGTAGTCAGTAAATAGGTTGCTGTACAGGCTGTAAACCAATGCTGCAGAGCAGAAAGCGCCAAGCAGTTGCGAAATGATGTAAGGCACCACTTTCGCTTTATCGAAGCCATGGAACATGGCCAGTGCAATCGTTACGGCTGGGTTGATGTGTGCGCCTGAAACGCCGGCAGTACAGTAAATTGCAATCGCAACACCGAAGCCCCAGATGATGCTGATTTCCCATTGTCCGAATGTCGCACCGGTTAATACCAGAGCGGCCACACAGCCAACGCCAAAGAATATGAGTAATCCTGTACCGATAAATTCAGCCAAGCATTGCCCAAATAAAGAAGGGTGTTTGTTTGTTGTCATGTTCGAGTCCTTTTTAGTTTTGCTTATCTAGCACGTGTATTGTGCATATATTTGCGAACTCGAAAATAAACGAACATCAAAAGTGAGCGTTTGAGCATAAAATTGTTAATTAAAGTCACTTGAAATGTTAATCCGAACACTTTTGCTCGGAAAAGATGCTCGCATGAACGTCATTGCTCGAATGGATGTGTTTCGAGGTCGCTAAAACTACCTGTATGTAAACGGATGCACAACTGGTACGAGGAGTTTATGTTTGGATTTGTGATGCTACTTCGTGAGTGGTGGATTATTAGACGTAGCTTGATGATATTTAACACACTTTACCTTGTGTACTGAACAGAATGTTCTAAATGTGATGTGGTACTGTGCTTTGTTTTATTATTGTTACTTTTGTTATTGAAATTGCCATCATACTTGAGAACAATCGTCTTCTTTATGCGGGGGATAAGATGCGAATATTGGTAGTTGAAGATGATCGCTTGATCAGTGAAGCAATAGAACAGCGCTTTATCGACCTAGGTCATGGTGTTGATTGTGCCTACGATGGGGCTGTCGCGTTCGCCATGATCAGCCACACCGATTTTGATTTAGTGATCCTCGATCTAAACCTGCCCAATAAATCGGGTGAGCAGATCATCAAACGTATTCGCCAATCGTCTGATACCCCTGTTCTCATTCTTACCGCGCGCAGTGAAGTGTTTGACCGAATTCAACTTTTGGATCTGGGCGCTGATGATTATCTCACTAAGCCTTTTGATTTTGGTGAGTTAGAGGCTCGCTGTCGCGCGATCGTTCGACGTCGTCAAGGCAGCGATCAGAACACAGTGACGTTTGGTGACATTGAGTTCGACAGTGCCGGGTGCATTGTGAAAGTGAAGGGCGAGGTCATTGAGCTTAAACAGCGTGAATATCGCTTATTAGAAATCTTCCTGAACCATCTCAACCGTGTGATGAGCAAAGAAGAGATCATCGATCACTTATATAACTTCGATAACCCACCCAATACTAATGCGATTGAAACCTACGTTGGTCGCTTGAGGAAGGCGCTAGCCAATAGCAATGTCGAGATCAAAACCCTACGTGGCCTTGGTTACGTGCTCAATAAAGTCGAAGACTGAGCTTAGGAGTATTAGGTGACGGCACTGACCCAATCTGTCCGCTTTCGTTTTCGAACAAAATCGCTGAGATTTCAATTATTGTTCTCTGCGACCTGTCTGTTGTGCCTGATTAGTTTGCTCACTTTGGTTGCGGTAAAGCGCTACGCCTATCAAACCACTCAGATGTTTTATGATCGCCAGTTGAATAACGCGGCTCTGCAGATCATAGAGCAGGTTCGTTTTAATGGCTTAACATTCAGTGTCGACATTCCCACAGCGGCCTTTAAATCACTGGCAGATTCCCCAAGAGATAAGGTTTTCTATCTGGTTGTTAGTTCTCCGAGTTCATCGGAGTCTGGTTACATTACGGGTTATAAAGAATTGCTTGATGACCAACTGGTGCGTGACCAAATTGAGCAATACCAGATAAAACTCGAACCAGAGGCCGCTTATTTTTACTTAACCTTCAAAGATGAATGGGTGCGTTTGTCTTTGGTCAGTCGCATCATGAATACCCGCGAAGGGCCTCAGAATATCTACGTGCTTGTGGGGCAAACCACACAAGCGAGGCAAGTATGGGAGAAGCAACTCTCGGACCACGCAGTCAAGCTACTACTTGCGGTGATGTTAAGTGCGTTGTTGGTGATTTTTGTGTTGATTGTAAAGGTGCTCAAGCCGGTTAATGAGATCAACAATAAGATGGAAAGGCGTTCCAATCTCGACCTGACCCCAATTAACCTCGATGCTCCTGAAGAGGTTGAGCACTTGGTCGACACCATTAATGTGTTCATGTCTCAGCTCGATAAGAACTTAACCAACCTTAAGAACTTTACCGGCGAAGCTGCGCATCAGTTAAAGACACCAATCGCAGGGATTAAAGCCCAAATCGAACTGGCTAAAAGTAAAGCGAGTGATCGTCACACGCTCGATTATTTGGATAAAGTCACCGGTGCGTGCGAGGTGCTTGAGCGCACGGTGGAGCAGCTGTTGAACCACGCGACGATTCGCCATCGTTACCAAAGTATCGAACCTACAGATATTGATTTTAATGAGTTAGTCAAACAAACCAGCCGTGGCTTGGCGATGAATGCACTCAATAAAGACATCGAATTGAGCTACATAGAATCACTTAAATTTCACATTCGAGGCGACAGTTTCGCCTTAACTCAGATGCTGACGAATCTCATTGAAAATGCCATCAAGTACTCCCCTAAAGGCAGCACTATCGAGGTTGAATTAGTACAGCAAGGCAGCAAAGCGGTGCTGTATATTCGCGATTTCGGGCCGGGCATTGATGAGCAAGATAAGCCTCATGTGTTCGAGAAGTTTTATCGCAGCCCGAATGCGATTAGCCAAGGCACAGGGCTAGGGATGAGTATCGCGTTAGATGTTGCCCAAAAATCCAATGCAATTCTGAGCTTAGAAGATACAAACCCAAATGAAACGGATAATCGCGGTCTTACGGTGAAAGTTCAGTTCCCGCATACCTATTGGTGGGAGGTTTAATGATCAAACTAATACGGGCTTGGATTACAGGGCTAACTTCGGCGGTGCTGCTAGCAAGCGCTCTATTTGTTACGAATGCCACCGCACAAGCTAATCAAGGCGCTAGTCGCCAAGACTCTGTTCACCAAGACAATAGCAACCAAGGTGATGACAATGAAGATGCACTGGTGATCTATGGTGCGGCCTACTTGTCAGAAATGAAGCCACTGCTCGATGACTTCCAACGTCGAAATCCAGATATTACGGTTCGCTATCAAGCGATGAGCAGCAATGTATTAGATGCTCATATTCGAGACCAAAAGCCGGATCAACCTGACATCACCATCAGTTCTGTGATGGATTTACAATTGCGACTTGTTAATGATGGTTACGCATTACCTTACCAAATCAATGTGCCGGGCTATGGCTCTCAATCGGGTATTGTTCCGCACTGGAGCCAATGGCGAAATGAGTTGTTTGGTTTTAGCTATGAACCTGCTGTGATTGTGTTTAATCAAGCTTTTCTTGAAGGCAAAGAAGTCCCGCTTAGTCGTGTTGAGTTGTTGAGTTTTATTCGTCAACATAGTGATGAGCTGATGGGGAAGATAGGGCTGTTTGATATTCGTGATGTGGGTATCGGTTATCTGCTTTGGTCCTTTGAACGAGCACAAACAAGTAACTACGGGCAGTTTTTAGAGTTGTTTAATCTTCATCACGCGCGCACCTTTGATAGCTCCGCCTCGATGCTCAAGGCGTTGACCAATGGTGATATCTCGATTGCCTACAACATCATGGGCTCGTACGCGAACTCATGGGAATCAAAGCACAAAGATGTGGTGATTGTGGCTGCGAATGACTATACCCCTGTGGTTATTCGAACTGCATTTATCAACAAAACCACTCCGCGGCCAGCACAAGCTCAAGCCTTTATCGATTATCTGTTTTCCTATTCAGGACAGAAGCTAATGGCAGAAGAAACCAACATGCCTCCAGTGCGCACCGATATAAAAAGTGCAAAATCCGCCGTTGTCTTACGTGAACAGTTTGCGAACCAACTTAAGCCTTTGCCATTAGATGTCAGCTTGTTGATCTTCTCAGATCAAAGCAAAAAATCGTTAGTGATTACGGAATGGGAGAGTGCCTTAAAAAGCTACGACTAGCCTTATTCTTATTTCAGTTCAGTTCAGTTCAGTTCAGTTCAGTTTAGGTCAGGTTAGGTCAGTTTTAGCCTCGGTATTAACCCTCTGTTATTCTGCCTTTGAACCGACTGAGCCAAATGTTGGTTTGTCTGCCCCTGCTAAATGTCACCGAGTCAGCTGCATGACAGTTTCGTTTTTTACTCTTGAAGTCCACAAATGAGCATGGATTTGCTCTTTCACTTCAAGAGTAAGAGGTTGAATACGGTCATGAATGAGAATATTTCCTGCATGTTGATCCGCGGTGGCACATCGAAAGGTGCATACTTCCTAGCCAGTGATTTGCCTGAAAGTGAGCAAGAAAGAGATGAACTGCTCGTGCGTATTATGGGCTCTGGTGAGGGACAGCAAATTAATGGTATTGGTGGCGGAACAACGTTGACTAGCAAGGTCGCCATTGTTTCTAAATCTTCAGAAGAAGGTACCGACTTAGAGTACTTATTTGCTCAAGTTGGCGTTGAAGAAAAAGAAGTCGATACTCGCCCCTCATGTGGCAATATTCTCTCTGGAATCGTGGCGTTCGCCAGTGAAAATAATTTGGTTAAGTTAAGCAGTCCATCGACCATGTTGCGTGTCAGAAACATCAACACCAATACGATTATCGAAGTTTCCGCCGAAAGCCCAAATGGCCATTTACGTTATGACGGTGATGTGCGTGTGGACGGCGTTCCCGGAACTGGCTCTCCTGTTTTGCTCAATTTCTTAGATGTCGGAGGCTCCAAAACGGGCAAGCTATTTCCTACAGGCAAGGTGCGCGATGAGGTCGAAGGCGTCGAATTGACGTGTTTAGATGCGGCGGTGCCTATGGTACACATTAATGCTCAAGACCTTGGCTTAACGGGTAATGAAACCAAGCAACAGCTCGATGACAATGCTCCCTTATTGGAACGTATAGAGTCTATCCGATTGGTGGCAGGCCGATTAATGGGTATGGGCGATGTGACGGGGAGTGTGGTACCTAAGGTCTCCTTGTTATCGGCACCAACGTATGGTGGACACATCACCTCTCGATACTTTGTGCCACACAACTGCCATGCAAGTCATGCTGTTACAGGAGGGATTTGTGTAGCGGCGGCTTGCATGATTCCGGGCACGGTCGCCCATGAAGTGTGCCAAGGCATTAACTCTGAAACAGTCGTGATTGAGCACCCTAGTGGACAAATCCAAGTCAATATCAAAGTAGAGCCGGGGGAAGTTGAGCCTGCGGTTCGCCAAGCGGCGTTGGTGCGCACAGCTCGCCCGCTGTTCAAAGGTCAGGTTTACCCGACGTTCTAATCTAATCTGCTTTATTAGCTATTTCATGTCGCTAGCCTTTGGGCTGGCGATTTTTTTATTCTCACCTTCATATTCTTTTTATCCCTAAACGGCTCTCCTAAACCACGTAAAATCTAGAAATTTTCTGCACCAATTCAGCGCACTCTGCTCTGTTTTTGTGCCTTAAAGGGCGATCTTTGTAACACTTTTGTTATCAAAATGGAGCGTGTCAGTTGGGTGACAGGTTCGGCGACTAATTTGTCAGAAACCACAAAAAACAGTCCAACTGCAGACAACACGCAGTAAATGGATATTAGGAGGCACGATGCTGAACGTACAACTACCCGGCAATACACAACTATCTACTAAGGGTTCGTTATTCTCGAACGGTTCTTTTCTTATGACTCAAAAATTGTCTAAGTTAAAAGTTTGCCAATCACTCTTGGTCACGCTACTTGGTGTGGGGGCATTATCTCATCACGCACAAGCCGAAGAGGTTTCGTTTAAAGGTGAGCGTGTCGAGTTTGTGATGCCTTACAAAGAGGGCGGCGGTACCGATACATGGGGGCGTTTCTATGCACCTTATTTGTCTCAATCGTTACCGGGCAATCCTGTAGTGGTAGTGAAAAATATTCCGGGTGGCGGCTCAACAAAAGGCGCTAACCAATTTGCTCGCCGTGCGAAAGACAACGGCCTCAACATCTTTGCAAGCTCGGCATCAACCCAATATCCCTATCTTCTTCAAGATCGCCGAGTTCGTTACGACTACAACGATTGGAGCGTGATTCTCGCATCCCCAACCGGCGGTGTTGTATATGTTTCGCCTAAAACGGGCATCGAGAACGTACAAGATCTTTTCGATAAGAAAGATCAAATCAAGTTTCAATACGCAAGCCAAGGTGCGACCTCGATTGACTTAGTACCACTGCTAGCGATGGATCTACTTGGTTTGGAGGTACAAGCGATTTTCGGTATGCAAGGGCGAGGTGCTGGTCGACTGGCGTTCGAGCGAGGCGAAGTGAACATCGATTCTCAAACTAGCTCATCTTACATCGACAAAGTGACGCCGCTAGTCAATGAAGGTAAAGCGATTCCATTGTTTAGCTTCGGTGTATTGGGTGAAGACGGCAAGTTGAAGCGTGATCCTAATTTCCCAGAGCTTCCTCACTTCGCTGAGGTCTACCAAATGTTCCACCCGGAAGAGGCTGAAACTCAAGGCTACGCAGTGTGGCGCTCATTCTTCATGGCTGGATTTGCTGCTCAAAAGATGATTTTTGTGCCTAAGTCGACACCAGAAGAGACAGTTGCAGCATGGCGCGCATCGGCTTCTGAATTAGTATCTCAACCTGATTTTCAAAAACGCGCAGTCGAAGTTTTGGGTGATTACCCGCAATTGACTGGCGAGCAAGCACAGTTAGCGTTAAACGCCGCTTTGTCGCTTGATGAAAGTAACCTTGAATGGGTCAGAAACTGGCTGACCACAAACTACAACACCCGTTTCTAAACAGGCTATCCAGAAGCCCAAGAAAACATGAGTTTTAACAACGCTCAGTACTAACTGGCAGTGAGACCGCGGCGCAAGATCGTGGCTCACGCCTTTTCATCTCACTTTTATATTGTTACGTAATTTCAATAGCGTACGTAACTTTTATATCGCTACGTAAAAAAGTAAGCGCCAAACTCCAATAGCATGGGCTTATACGGATTGAACCGTAGGGCTTTTGACATCCATGGATAGGTAAGCGGTGGTAAACGAAGCGAAAGTGAGTTTCATGATAGAAAGGATTCAACGATGTTTAACGAACTCTTTGCTGCACTGGAAACCATATTAAGCGTCCAGCACATCACCTTTATGTTAGGTGGTGTGTTACTGGGTCTCGCGATTGGTATCTTTCCAGGGCTTGGCGGTATTGCCGGCTTATCACTACTGCTTCCATTCCTGTATGGCATGGACCCAATCTCAGCCTTGGCGATGCTTATCGGCTTGGTTGCGGTTATTCCAACGTCTGACACTTTTACCTCGGTATTAATGGGTATTCCGGGCTCAAGTGGCTCGCAAGCAACCGTGCTTGATGGCTTCCCTATGGCGAAAAAAGGCGAGGCGGCGCGTGCGTTATCGGCTGCGTTTACGTCATCGCTATTCGGTGGTCTGTTTGGCGCGGTGATACTGACCGGCTTTGTGCTGATTGCTCGACCGGTGATCCTCGCTTTTGGTTCTGGTGAGTTGTTCATGCTGACCTTGTTGGGTTTGAGCATGGTCGGTGCGTTAGCAGGTAAGAGCTTAGTAAAAGGCTTGTCGGCGTGTGGTATGGGCGTATTGCTTGGCAGTGTTGGTAGTGCCCCGGCAACTGGCGAATATCGAATGACCTTTGACAACTTCTACCTAATGGATGGCATTCCTCTGGTTGTCGTTGGCTT
The DNA here is from genome assembly GCF_023161755.1 of Vibrio sp. 1CM23M. Lineage (NCBI taxonomy): Bacteria > Pseudomonadati > Pseudomonadota > Gammaproteobacteria > Vibrionales > Vibrionaceae > Vibrio > Vibrio sp. 1CM23M. Next base: position 640,465 of record NZ_JALNTR010000001.1, on the reverse strand, counting down.
AGGTATTTTTGCGCTTCCTGAGATTATCGATCTGCTTCGTCAAAATAAGCCAATCGCCAATGTTAGTAAACTTGGCAAGGGTTGGTCTGCGGGCGTTCGTGACTTCTTGGAAAACAAATGGCTCGCGGTGCGTTGTAGTGTGATCGGCTGTATTGTTGGTGCGCTTCCCGGCCTTGGTGGCAGCGTAGTGGATTGGATCGCTTATGGTCATGCGGTGCAAACCACTAAGAAAGATCCTGAATTCGGTAAAGGCGATGTGCGTGGTGTAATTGCCCCTGAATCGTCGAATAATGCGAAAGAGGGCGGTGGTTTAGTCCCTACGCTGTTATTTGGTATTCCGGGTTCTGGCAGCATGGCGGTATTCCTCGGTGGCATGGTGTTGGTGGGCTTAGAACCGGGCCCTGCGATGGTGAGTACTGACCTCGATATCACTTACACCATAGTATGGTCTTTGGCACTTGCGAACGTGTTCGGTGCTGGCGCTTGTATGCTGATTTCACCTTGGGTGGCTAGGCTGACCACGGTTCGTTATACGTTGCTTGCTCCATTCATGGTGATGGTGATTTGTTTTGCTGCATTCCAAGCAACACGCGACCTTGGCGACTTAGTCACGCTATTAAGCATAGGTACGCTGGGTGTGCTGATGAAGCGTTTCGACTGGCCTCGCCCAGCGTTCTTGATTGGTTTTGTACTGGCGAATGGTATGGAAACCTACCTGTATCAAGCTGTGCAGTTTGATGGTGCTGCGTTCTTACTCCGCCCTGGCGTGATGATCATTGGTGCGCTGACGGTCTTCTCCCTGTTCTTCATGTGGCGTCAAAGCGTCAAGAAAAACAAGCAAAGTGAAGTACAAGACACTTCGACCGAAACGGTTCAACCTTCAGTGAGAATCAGTAACCGTAAGCCTCAAGTTATCTTCGCTGCTTTGGTCAATATCGCGTTTATGTATGGCATTTATGACGGCTACCAACAGAGCTTCTTAGGTGGTGTGTTCACTATTATCATTGCCAGCATTATGTGGGTGCTATCCGCTGTGGTGCTATTCCAACTGCTGACCAAACCAGAAGGCGATGCTGTCTACTTCGATAATGAGTATGAGCAAGGGTACGCCTTTGATACCAACAGTATCAGCATGATGCACTACCTGTACTGGCTAGGCGCATTGATCCTTGGTTGCTACTTTGTGGGCTATGTGATTTCTATCAGTGCGTTCTTCTGTTTGTTCCTGATGAGTAAAGCAGGGCTGAGCTTGATCCGTTCAGCATCGGTTACCGTTGCTGCCACCGGTTTCTTACTGGGTTTAACTCACCTAATGGTATTGGATTTGCCGATTGGCTTGCTACAAGAAACCGTTAATCTGCCTTGGCCAATTGGATAATAGAGGGAAAGAAATTATGACGATTCGAACGATTATTATGCCTTTCGCTTCTACGGCAAACTCCGCTGAAAGATTAGAAGGCGCGCTGAGCATTGCACAATATTTTGGTGCACATTTGGATGTGTTACACGCTCAAATTAGCCCACAACAGTTGATGCCAGAAGAGCGACAACTGTTACCGAGTAAGTGGTTAAGCCGTATCGACCAGTTAGTTAATAACTACGTTGCAGAAGACATGAACCAGTCTGAACTTGAGTTCACTACCTTGTGCGACAAGCTCGAAGTACCGTTGTGTGACAGTGATAACCTAGTGATGAATGAGGCCAATAAACACGTGAGTGCTCAATGGCATAATCTAACGGGTTATCGAGCGGATGTTGTATCTGAGCGCGGGAAGGTGTCTGACTTAATCATTATCCCTAAACCGCTTAATGGCAAAAGTAGCGTAAGTTTTGACGTGGCGATAGAACATGGCAGTCGCCCCATTTTGCTGATGCCACGTGAGCAAAAAAGCTTTAACCCAGAATGCATTATGATTGCTTGGAATGGCGATGATCCGGGGGCGAGGGCTGTGAAAGCTGCGATGCCGCTGCTTAGAAAAGCAAAGAACATCGTGGTGGTAACCAGTGAGCGTTCACTCAACAAAAAGCCTAACCAACAAGATTTAAAGCGTTACTTGGGGCTACATAACATTGAAGTGGAGTGTATTTCGTTTAAAGAGGGCAGAATAAAAACGCCTCAAGCGATCCTTGCTCATGCCGAGCAGTTTCATGCTGACTTGATTGTGGCTGGTGCGCTTGCTCATAAGAAGATGCATCAACAGATGTTGGGTGGCGTTACCAGAAGGTTATTGAGCAAAACCAACGTGCCTCTGTTCATGGTGAGCTAATAAATCGTGAGTGATTGGTTTCCCTACATCACTCACTGATTCATCGAAACTTAACTGCTGTCATGTCAGGCGCATGACAGCTTAGATTGTTAGAGTAAACTCATGGGCTAACTGATATGTGACCCGTCCGTCTATGCTTATGTGGTCATCGTATTTATTCTCCTTTTTACGATGACTGATTACCAGTTAGCCCCTTTTTATTTCAATGTGTGCAGCTCTAAACCAGAGCTGCCACTTTTCCTTTCGCTACCAATTGATCTCGAACCGAGTCGTATGCCCAGTTGAACGCAATCGCGTAAAGTACGAAGAAAATAACTAGGCCGATGTCCATGATCAGTACGGTTAGGAAGTCGAGTTGTAGAACCCACATCAAGACAGGCAGAGTCACTGTCATCAAGCCAAGTTCAAAACCTAATCCGTGCAAGACACGTGTTTTCTTAGTTCTTTTGCTTCGGTCAGCTCCGTAAATTTTGTCGTAGCCATAGTTGTAAACGTAGTTCCAAGCCATCGCTATCAATGATATTGCGAGCGCTAAGCCTGCCATTTCACCTGCGCCGTTTCCTGTAATATAGGTTGCAAGCCCTGCCATCAAAACCAAAGCAACCAATTCAAATAGCACCATGTGCAAAATGCGTTCTTTATGTGACATTTTTCTAACTCTCTTTACGATTAAATAGCCGCCTATGGGCTAATGACTTGGCTAGATAATATCTACTTAAGTGATAATATAAAGATAGTTAGCATCACATATAGTGATAGTAAGTTTTGGGAGACACCGAATGTACAACATTGAACAACTGAAAATGTTTGTGTATGCCGTTGAATTAGGGTCATTTTCTGCCAGTGCTCGTCAACTGGGTAAGGTACAGTCGGCGGTGAGCCAAGGCATCAGTAATCTTGAAATAGATTTTAATGTTGAGCTTTTTGATCGTTCCACTCGAAAGCCTTCACTAACCAAAGCGGGCGAGCAGTTATTTAAACAGGTGAAAGCGATCGTACTGCAGGTTGAAGATCTGAATGTGACGGTTAGTGCGATGGGCAGCGGTGAAGAGGGGCTCATCAAAATTGCATTAGATGATTCACTATTGGTCCCGAATCTATCTAAGATCCTTAGTCAGTTCAGTAAACAATTCCCAGCGACTGAAGTTGAATTGGTTGCGTGTACCACAACAGAGGTCAATCCGTTGATTATCGAAGAGAGAGCCGACATTGGATTGATGTTTACCAATTTGGCTTTTGATGTCGGTTCTGAGCCATGCTTTATCGGCCACCTACCGTTTATTGCTGTGTGTCATCCAAGTCATTCACTCGCAAAAACAGGTGTCGCGAAACTCTCTGATTTACTCCCGCATCGTCAACTAATGTTGAGGGGAGACAAAGGTAAGGTGATGGATCAGTTTCCACTGATTGCCGGAAAGGTATGGTGGTCAAACAGCTTTATCGTTATCAAAGAGATGGTGCTCGGCAGCGATATTGGGTGGGCATACTTACCCAAACACCTTGTCGAAGAGGAGCTGAACAAACAGCGTTTAGTGGAGATTAATGTCTCATTCGATCACAAAACATGGTCGCCGCCCGTTGATCTTGTTCTGTCTAAAACACGCTCAAAAGGTCCTGCATTACTTTGGCTTGAACAAGCATTGAAAGGCCTATTAGACGAAACGTAAGCTGGACGAGACATAAATTGGTTCAAACTGAATAAAGAAAAGGCTCACCGTTTAACGTGTGAGCCTTTCTGTTTGATGTGATGCTGCTTTTTGTTAGCTGTAACTCTAGATGCTAGACGCTAGATTTAACCGTCTGACCGTTGTAGTACTTGTCTTTCATCTTAAGCGCCACGTTCACTAGGTAAATCAACACAGGTACTTCAATCAGTGGACCGATAACACCGGCAAACGCTTGGTCTGAGTTGATACCGAATACTGAGATAGCAACGGCAATCGCTAGCTCGAAGTTGTTACCTGTCGCTGTGAATGCAATTGATGCGTTCTTGTCGTATTCAATACCCATCTTCTTACCAATGAAGAAGCTGATGAAGAACATCGCTGTGAAGTAGATAGTCAGTGGAACCGCAATCAACAATACGTCCATTGGCAGTTCTACAATCATCTCGCCTTTTAGGCTGAACATCAGAACGATAGTCGCCAGTAGCGCAATCAGTGTGATTGGAGAGATACGTGGAATAAACACATCGTTGTACCACTGCTCGCCTTTCATCGACACAAGGATCTTACGGCTTAGGAAGCCCGCTAGGAATGGGATACCTAGGTAGATAAGTACACTGTGTGCAATGTCGATCATCGAGATATCAACCAACATGCCTTCGTAACCAAATACTGGTGGAAGAACGCTGATGAACAACCACGCCATAAAGCTGTAGCTCACCACTTGGAATGCACTGTTTAGAGCAACCAATGCCGCGCCGTACTCTTTGTTACCGCCGCCGATGTCGTTCCAAACTAGAACCATCGCCACACAACGAGCAAGACCAATCAGAATCACGCCGACCATGTAACCTGGGTGGTCACCCAAGAAAGTCAGTGCCAATACAAACATTAGAATTGGGCCAACAAGCCAGTTCATGATCAAAGATAGTTTGATCGCTTTCTTATCTTTTACCACGGTGCCTAGCAGGTTGTAGTTAACCTTAGCCAGAGGTGGGTACATCATTAAGATAAGGCCAATCGCAAGCGGAATGTTGGTGGTACCAATAGACATAGATTCGTTCCACTGCTCGATCTGTGGGAATAGGGTGCCAAGCAATACACCAAGACCCATGGCAATAAAGATCCACAGTGTTAAGTAGCGATCTAGAAAACCTAATTTTGGCTTCATGATATTTTCTCTTTGGTTGATATCGTTAATCGTCGAAAAGCAATATTAAAAAACAAAAAAATACGCTTAGTTTATTCTGTATTCGACAAACTAAGCGCGATGAATCTATTTCAAAATGGTGTCGATTAGCGATTCAAATTGCTGAATATTACCTCGATTAATGCGGTAGCACATTTTCGGTGGTATCGATTCAGCAGTGATGAAGCCAGAGGTTTTCAAGATTCTTAGGTGCTCTGATACTGTCGATTGTGCTAAACCTAATTCGCTAACCAAGTCGCTGTTCAAACAGCCGCCCGATTTTTCTAGCGTTGAAAGGATACTCAATATACGAACTCTTGCCGGGTGAGCGAGCGCTTTGGCTAGAGTTGCCATTTGCTTTTCAGCTTCGACATCACCGTGTCCGATTGGCAGAGCACAGCCACCAGTTGTAGAGCAAGTTTCGTTCATATTGATGTTTCGCTTTCCATAATCGTTAAAAGACGATTAATAGTAAGCCCATTTTATATAAGGGTCAATGTGATCTTTCAATTTGCTTTTAAATTGGATGTCAAAATCCATATTTATCATTGAAATTCAATGGACTAAGACTTGGATGAACCAAACCAGTATAACGGCCACTTTTGTTGTGAATCGCTGTTATTCAATAGCGCACTGATACCAACCAAAGCGATGCTGCCTACTAATACGGGAGTGAATAAGAACGTCCAATCCACATGTGCGGTACCTGCCAAAGCTATCACAATCGGATTAGCGCCAGCGGGTGGGTGAACCGCTCGACAGTATTGCATTAGCATGATGGATGAGCCGACAGCGATTGCCATGGTCAAATAAGAATCCCCAAAGCCATACAACGCGATTAAGCCCACGGCAGCCGAAATAAAGTGGCCCGCAATGACGTTTCTAGGTTGAGCTAACGGCGATGTAGGCACCGCAAACAGCAGTACGCACGTCGCACCAAATGGAGCCATTAACCACGGGAACCCAGAACTTTCTGCGAAAAGGCACAAGGTTAAGATGCCCAGCGTACCGCCAATAAAACCTTTAATAAGCTGGCTAATGCTTGCTTTCGGAGGAAGGGCTCCACCACCAGATAGTTTGCTGATCATAATCGTTTCCTCTTCGTTTTCTGTTTTTTATTGAAAGTGTACAGGTCTGTACTGTTTGATTTGGATGATACAGATCTGTACACTTCTTGCAACGAGAAATTGAGCTCTACGATTTCAGAGCGAGTCGAGGTTGATGAACGATGAGTAAAAAAGATCTGATTCTGGATGTAGCAGAATCGTTGTTTAATCAGTTTGGTTATACCGCTGTTGGGGTGGATATGATTAGAGATGAGGCAGCGGTTTCCAAAACATCCATGTACCGCCACTTTGGATCGAAAACCAAGCTGATTGAAGCCGTGTTAGAAAGGCGTCATCAGCGTTTCGAGTCGAGTTTAGAAGCGGCGCTATCATCAACGTCTGGATTACAAAACCAACTGGATGCGCTGTTAGATTGGCACCTTGCATGGTTCGAACAACCTGACTTCAAAGGCTGTATGTTTATGCATGCGCTCGCCGAATTTAAAGAATCGGAAGATGACATTGCGATGCTCTCACGACAGCACAAGGTTTGGCTCAAAAACAGCATTCGTGATGTGGTAAGAGGTAATGAAGAAGTAGACACTGCAATACTTGAATTACGCAGTGAATCAGTCATGACTTTCATCGAAGGCCTTATTGTAAGAAGTGAGTTTGGTCAGCTTGAATCAAAGTCAGACTCAAACAGACAAGCCTATCGAAAAGCATTGCATTCATTGGCTACTCTAACGATATAATCGAACGCATAACCGTTACACAAGATAACGAAAAATCATAATTTACACTTTAATCTTTACTTATAGGTAAGCCCTGAAATGCCACAACAGAACATCAAATTTATCGCTGCTGATATGGACGGCACTCTGCTTAATGAACACGGAAAGTTAGACCCGGAATTCTTCAATCTTTATGAGCAACTAGAAGCTCAAAACATTATTTTTGCTGCGGCATCGGGTCGTCAGTACTACAGCCTGATGGAAACCTTTGCTCCACTTAAAGATCGTATGATGTTCGTTGCTGAAAACGGCACATTGGTGATGCACAAAGGCCAAGAACTTTACAGCTGCTTACTTGATACTGATGCCATCAAAGAGATCATTAAAGAAGCGCGTGCTATTAAAGGCGCGCATGTGGTGTTATGTGGTAAGAAATCGGCGTACATTGAAACCAAAGATGAGCGTGCTCTAGCGGAGATCTCTAAGTACTACCATCGCCGTGAGCAAGTAGAAGACTTACTGACGGTAGAAGACGATTTCATCAAGGTGGCTATCTGTCACTTCGACGGTTCACAAGAGAAAGTGAACCCAACTATTGATGCCAAATTCGGTGAGAACTACCAAGTGGTTGTCAGTGCAAAAATTTGGTTGGATGTGATGAACGCTGAGGCATCAAAAGGCGCGGCGATTAAACATCTACAAAACACACTCGGCTTCACTTACGAGCAGACCATGAGTTTTGGTGACTACCTGAATGACTTGGAAATGCTTAAAGAGAGCTACCACTCTTACGCGATGGAAAACGCACATCCAAAGCTGAAAGAGATCGCTCGTTTTGGCGCGCCAAGTAACGTTGATGCAGGTGTATTCCAAGTGCTTGAGAAGCTGCTAGCGTAACGCTCTTAAGCTCGATTCGATTTTTATCAAAGCCAACTCGTGAAAATGAGTTGGCTTTTTTGTTGGCTGCTGTTGTATTGAGTTAAATTTGAACGAGTGTTCAGCTTGTTGTAATCTAATCAGAAAGATGGGTATTCACTTTGAATTGAATACGCCTTAGTAACGATATTTGGAATGACGATGAGCAAGAAACTTCAACTTGATATTATTTCTGACGTGATGTGCCCGTGGTGCGTAGTCGGTTACAAAAACTTAGAGCAAGCCGTTTCAGAGCTTGGCTTAGAACAACAGATTGAACTTGAATGGCAGCCGTTTGAGCTTAACCCTGATATGCCGCAAGAGGGCGAAAACCTGCGTGATCATATCATGAGAAAATACGGTTCTAGCGCAGAAGAGAGCCAGCGTTCACGTGAACAGCTTGCGGCTCGTGGCAAAGAGGTTGGTTTCGATTTTAACTTCTATGACAGCATGAGAATGGTCAATTCACGTCATCTACATGTGCTTCTCGATTTTGCACTAGAGCACGGTAAACAGACTGAGTTAAAGCTACGCTTTTTTACTGCTCACTTCACAGAGCAGAAAGACCTGTCTGACCTTGAAGTCATGGCACAAGAGCTTGAAGCGGTTGGGCTAAACTCAACGAAGGCACTGAAGCGCCTAAAGAACACCGACAACTTGAAGCAAATTGAAGCGCAAGAGTTTGAATGGCAACGCATGGGGATCTCTGCGGTTCCTACTGTGGTGTTCAATCGTAAGAGTGCAGTAACGGGCGCGCAGACGGTAGAAACCTACAAGCAGATTCTTCAAGAGCTTATTGCTGAATCATAAACGGATCATTGCTATCAATTAGAGTCTGAATTTCATGGAATCACTGTCACTCGCTCAAGCGCAAAAACTGGTATTGCTTTCGCAAAAGCTGCCGCCTAAGAAGTTGCCACCTAAAAAGCAACGCAATGGGGGCGCTTTGGCGAACACGTTGTCTGCGATTGAAAACCTTGGGTATGTGCAAATTGATACCATCTCTGTGATTCAGCGAGCTCACCACCACACGCTGTGGAATCGCAATCAAGGCTACCAATTGAACCATCTTGATAAGCTGCTAGAGCATCGAGAGGTATTTGAGTATTGGTCGCATGCCGCCGCGTATTTACCCATGCGTGACTTCCGATTCAGCCTACACCGCAAGAATGGCTTTGCGAGCGGTAAGCTCAAGCATTGGTATAAAAAGGATGACGCACTGATGGCTCATGTTCTCAAACGTATTGAGAATGAAGGGCCGTTAATGGCGAAAGATTTTGAAGGGGATAGGCCAAACCCCGGCGGTTGGGGCGGTAAACCGGCCAAGCAAGCATTAGAAACATTGTTCATGCAAGGCGACTTAATGGTGCCAAGCCGAGTTAACTTTCATAAGGTGTATGACCTAACCGAGCGAGTGTTGCCGAGCGGGATTGATGCTTCTGAGCCGACTGAACAAGAGTACATCGAGCATCTGATAACACGTTACTTAGAGGCTAACGGAGTTGGAATAGCGTCGGAAATGAGTTATCTACTCAAGAACATAAAGCCTCTGATTCAGAAAACACTCCAACAGATGCTTGAAGATAAGCAGGTTCTGAAAGTAGATATTCAAGGCTCTGGTTACTATGTCCTGCCAGGTGCTTTTGATCTGTTGAATCAACCTCTTTCCAGAACCAAGCTTAAGATACTGTCTCCGTTTGATAACCTGCTGATTCAACGAAAGCGAATGCACTCATTGTTCAACTTTGACTACCTCCTTGAATGCTATGTTCCAGAGGCCAAGCGTCAGTTTGGTTACTTTAGTTTGCCGATTCTATGGCAAGGTAAACTGGTGGCGCGAATGGATTGCAAGGTCGACAGGAAGACCCGTTTACTCAATATCCGTAACTTGGTTGTGGAAGAGCGAATTAAAAACCATGAGTCGTTGGTTCATGCTTTATGCGATGAACTAAAACACTTCATGGTGTTCAACCTATGTGATGAGATGATCGTCCATAACACCACGCCCTCTGATCTTGGCAAGCGCTTGATGAGCCAATGGCAAACAGTCTAGCGGTCTTTGTTGTTTAGAAAGCGCTTAGTTACTCAGCAAACGCAGCTAACAAGAACTCGACAAAGGTTCTGTTCTTCAACGACAGTTGCTTGGTTTTGTAGAGCAAGTGAATCGGCTTTGGTAACGGCGCCATGCCGGGTAGGATTTCCAACAACGCTCCACGATCAATCTCTTCTGCGACTAAGATAGTCGGTTGCAACAACACGCCCACACCCTGCAGGGCGGCATACCGCAACACATCACCATTATTCGACATCAAGCGCACACGTTCTTTATTCGGTGTGGCGTGAGGAGCTTGGCTGCTGTAACTGAATCCAAGCGATGGGTGCTGCGCCAAGTCTTCCAATACTCTGATTTCAGCATGTTGGTTTAGGTAAGCGGGCGCCGCGCAGTAACACATCTCATAATCCCCTAAATACCTTGCGACCAAGCTTGAATCGGATAGGTCACCAATTCGCACAATCAGGTCAATGTCAGATGAATAAGGATCAACAAGGTCATTATTCAACATCAGCTCAACGTTAATGGTTGGGTGATGCGCGAGAAACTTAGCTACGATAGGGGCGAGTACCTTGTTTCCATAGGTGACAGGGCAGTTTATTTTTACCGTGCCTTGTGGTTGATTTTCCAAGGTTTGAATCAGGTTCTCTGCATTGCTGATGTCTTCGAGAATTCGCTTACATTCTCGATAATAAAGCTGACCTGAATCAGTTAAAGACTGCTTACGCGTGGTGCGGTGGATCAGCTGAGACTTCAAACTGGCTTCTAAGGAATGGACATGTTTACTTATCATGGTCGCCGACAGGTTGAAGTGGTTTGCGGCGCTACGAAAGCTGCCCTGTTCCACTACGTAGACGAAGACTTTCATGCTAGTTAACTTATCCATTGAACACTCTTGGTTGATAAACAATAAACAAAACGCGAGTTTATCAATTATTAGGGGTTAATTATATTAATGGCAAACCGATAATTAACTAAAATAAGAGCGTGAAATGCCTCAAACGAATGAAACCATCTTTGTTACTGCCGAACTTAAGATCAAAACCAACATTGAGCGAGCTGCTGCGATCGAAGCTATCGAACAGTTTTGTTTAGACATGCAAAGCGAGCCGGGCTGCCTACAAGCAATTGCAACCTATGATCAAAGTCAAAGCGATCGTGTGATCTTGCTTGAGCAATACGCAAACCGCGAGGCGATTAATCAGCACTTTGGTATGCCTCATACCCAAGCGTTTATTGAGCGTGACATTACCGAGTTGGTTCAAGCGTTCGAAACGGAACGTGGACCTATCAAAGCACAAGAGCAGGAGATCTAAGATATGAAATGGGGAATCCTAGGAACCAGCTTTATCTCCGGCGTAATGGCAGATGCGATTAAAGGCGATGCTCAAAGCGAGTTGTATGCCGTTGCTGGTCGTACTGAAAAAACACTTAACGAGTTTGCTGCCCAATACCAACCAACACGAACCTTCAACAGCTATGAAGCCTTGATTGAAGATGAGTCGGTCGACATTATCTACATTGCTCTGCCAAACCATGTCCATCATGAGTATGTGATTAAAGCAGCTCAAAAAGGCAAAGCGATCTTGTGTGAGAAGTCTCTGTCGGTAGATATGGAAAAAACCGAGCAAGCTTTACTAGCCGTGAAAGAAGCGGGCGTATTCTTTGCTGAAGGTCTGATGTATTTAAACCATCCACTTATCACCAAGCTTCATCAAGAACTGGCAACTGGTGAGATTGGCGAAGTGCGTTCAATTCAAGGTTCCTACGTTGCGGCGATTGATCAGTTCGTGAATCCTGCGAGCAAAGGCGCGCTATACAACCTTGGCTGTTACCCAATGTCGCTGATTCACTCTGTTGCGCAGCAGCAATTTGGCGAGAGTGTGTTCGATGGTGTGCAGATATCAGCAATCGGTCGACGAGGCGAAGATGGCAATATCTGTGAATCGTCGGCGATGATGCGTTTCAATGACCGCTTTACCGCGCAAATCCATACTGCTGAAGACCACGGTTTAAAGCACGGCTTTACGATCCTAGGCAGTAAAGGCTGCATTACGCTAGATACTAATCCATGGCTACCTACCGAAGACAACACATTCACGGTAGAGATCTATGAGACGTCGACACGTGAAGTGAAAGTTGAAGCGCAAGGCGATGGCTTCCATTATCAAGTACTTAATATCCTCCAAGCAGTCGAGCGAGGTGACACACAACTTGCTGCGCCAATGGCGAGCCACCAAGACTCTCGCGTGATCATGAAGTTACTGACTGATTGGGAACAAGCGGCGAGCTAAGGTTTTAGTAAAAGAAATACGACTCATATTGTTCTGTATGACTTGATAACAAATCACGTAGACAAATATGAGCCGTATTGTTGGTTCTGCTTACATTTTGGCCGAGCTTACTTAAGCTACAGACGCCTTAAAGGCGGTATTGAATGCTTTTGCATTGGCACGAATCTCGTCGTCAGATAAGCCAGGCTTGTACAGTGACGCCCCTAAACCAAAGCCTTTTGCACCGATGTCTAAGTACGGTTTCATGCTCTCGACGGTAGGGTTGATTCCTCCTACAGGTAAGCAGATTACCTCGGGAGGCAGTACGGAATTCAACGCTTTAAAGCCATCAAGGCCAAGCACTGAAACTGGGAATAGCTTTAACCCTGTCGCACCGGCAGCAAGTGCAGCGAACGCCTCTGTTGGCGTAACAACACCAGGGAAGCTGACGCAACCTGCAGCCGCTGACATTTTCACGACCTGTTCGTTGAAGTTCGGCGTTACCACTAAGTTTGCACCTGTATCAATCACAGCTTGTGCTTTTTCTGGTGTGGTAACGGTACCCGCGCCAATTAAATATTGATCACCGAAATGTTCGACTAGCATTTTAATGCTGGTCAATGCATCTGGTGAGTTCAATGGCACTTCAATCATTGAGAAGCCTTCCTCAATCAAAATCTGCGTCACACGAATACAATCTGCCGGTTCTACACCACGGATAATGGCAACGAGTGGTAAGTGATCACTTAGGTTAAAGTCTTTATTTTTCATTGTTCATTGCCTCTTTAATTTTTAACATTCCAGCGATGAAAGTGTCATCGCCATTCACGTATTCGGTTGTTTTATTTAGCTGACGACATGCTTGGTCATAGCGTTCTGATAGGGCTTTTCCGCCCACCAAGTAAATGCTCTCTTGATGCAGTTCTCGTACTTCGTTGCCGATTAACAGCCCTGATAAGTAATCAAACACTTCACTCTCTTCTAGATTGCCGAATAGACGATGCGTTCTGGCTTTGAAGAGCTGATTGGTGATTGACGGGTTCGAGCTTTCCTCTACCCCTTTTACGAAAGCAGCGTTGGAGCTGGCTTGTTTAGGTAAGCCACGCCCTAGGATTGTGTGTGTCGACAGTGCAGAAAAAAGTTCGCCAGTCATGTAGGTTGAAAACGAGACTAACTTACCCGCTTCAATATATGCGTGTTTGCTGTGAGTACCCGGGAAGGCTGCTTCAAGCGTCGGTTTACCTGCTAACTCAAGAAGTCCAAACAACTGAACCTCTTCACCGCGCATGACGTCGTAGTTGCCATGCTCATCACAATGGCTGACACCCGGTATGATGGTAGCTGTTGCCCCCCAAGGAAGCTCGAATTGGTGGGTGTTTTGAGCCAAGGACTCCACATTAGTTGGAGTGGAAACATACGGGACGTTAACCCAACCTTGTGCAGAGCCAACCATGCCAGCCATGTAAATTGGTAAGTGTTGGTACTCGCCAAGCCACTTGCTTAGTAATGATTCAAGTTCGGTTGCAAAGGCACCATCTTCAACCTGAAGCAGTCCCATTTTGCGTTCTGTTTTATCAACGACCTGTCCTTTTTCATCCATGGCAAAGGCACGAAAGTTTGTCGTTCCCCAGTCTAGAATTAGCCAACTGATTGTGTTTTTTTGATTCATAATTGCAGCTCACAGACGCGCCCTAAGACGCGCAGTTTTAGGTTTAGTTGATGTACATTTTTATCGGTTTACTTTGTCGAACCGTTAACGTTTCGGGTCTAGCTAACTCTGTTTATTTAGTTAACCTTGCCTCTTTAGTTAACTTTGTATTGCTTGATGATGTCGGTATTCACATCGACACCGATGCCCGGTTTGGTAGAGATTTGTACCTTGCCGTTTTCCATCTTGATGCCATCGCAAATGAGATCTTTGCGGAATGGGTGTGAAGATTGGTCAAACTCAAGCATTGGCTCGATAGGGTTGAGTGATAGTGGTGAACTTGGGAGTGAAGCAATAAACTGCAAAGAAGCCGCAATGCCAATACCAGAGCCCCATACATGTGGAATCATCATGGTATGGTTAGCCTGCGCCATTGCTGCAATCTTCTTGCACTCCGTGATACCACCTGAAGAACATAGATCAGGTTGAATCACATCTAACGCTCTCTGTTCAAGCCAAGGGCGGTAACCCATTTTTCCAAACAGTTGCTCACCTGCGGCGATATAAGTTTTAGAAAGGTTCTTGATTTCTTGGTAGCCAGCAATGTCTTCCGGAGCTAACAGCTCCTCTAAGAAGTACAAGTTGAACTCTTCTGTTTCCTTGATGATGCGACGTGCTGCTGCCGCGTTGTACGCCCCATTAGCATCAGCCATGATCTTCACATCATTACCAACTGCTTCACGAATTGAACGAATGAAGGCGATATCTTCCTCTACGCCAAATCCAATCTTAAGCTTGAAGGCTTCAAAGCCGCCATCGACATAACGATGTGCTTCTTCGATCGCGGCTTCTGGATATTTTGCATCTGCAATACGGTAGAAGCCCGTTGCATAAGGGGTGACTTCTTTACGGAAAGCACCACCTATGAGAGAGTGAATCGGTTTATTGAGAGCCTTACCAATGACATCCCACAGCGCAATATCAACACCGCTGATTGCGTTGACTGCAGAACCACCTTGACCGTATGGACGAGTCACGTTGTACATCTCTTCCCAAAGCACTTCTACGTCGAATGGGCTACGTCCAAGTAGCAGTGGCTTAAAGGTATGCTCGACAAATGCAGCAGCGATGTGTGGGCTTTGCAGTCCATGACACAAGGCTTCACCAAAACCGATAACACCTTCATCGGTAACAATTTCGATGATCATTGAGCTACGGTTATGAACCCAGCCTTGTGCGAAGTAAAACGGTGTCTCTAGTGGAACTGAGATTGCGTGTGGAATGACATCAATAATTTTCACAATAAATACCTTACTTAAATCAGAACCAAAGAGATCTGAGGAATAAATACAATCAGCGTTAGCGCAAACATCATCGCTAGGAAGAACGGAATAATTGCTTTCGAGAGTTTCTCAACAGAGACCCCAGAAACACTTGAGCCGACAAATAAGTTTAGACCCAGAGGAGGCGTGATAAACCCGATAGCTAGGGTTACTACCATGATGATGCCTATATGAACTGGGTTGAAACCAAATAACATGGCCACAGGAACCAGAATAGGCGTCAGGATAATGATTGCTGCTACCGTCTCCATGAAGCAGCCGACAACGAGCAGTAGTGCTACCATCAAGATAATGAAGATCACCTTGCTATCAGAGAACTCAAGCATCGCGTTAGCAATTTGTGTTGGAATTTGCTCAAGTGCTAAGTACTTACCAAAAGCAGTCGCGGTACCCACAATCAACAACACAATCACGGAAGTAATCACCGATTTAGTGAAGATTTTTGGTAAGTCTGTAAAGGTAATTTCTTTGTAGGCGAATAGGCTCACAATAAGGCCATAAACCACCGCTACTACACTTGCTTCTGTTGGGGTGAAAATACCGCCGTAGATACCACCAAGAATGATTACTGGGATAAGCAGTGCGAGTTGAGCGTGTTTAAATTGAGCCCACACCTCTTTCCAGCTAAACGGTTCGTCTGAACCTTTGTAGCCTTTTTTCTTAGAGTAGATGTATGCCCAAGCCATCAAACAAAGCGATACCAAGATGCCTGGGATGATGCCTGCAATGAATAAGTCGCCAATTGATACGCCTGCAGATACGCCGTACATCACCATTGGGATGCTTGGTGGAATCATGACACCAATCGCACCTGCCGCTGTGACAACCGCGGTTGCAAAGCCCTTGTCGTAGCCGTACTTGATCATCGCTGGAATCATGATGCCGCCAACCGCTGCTACTGTAGCTGGGCCTGAGCCCGAGATAGCAGCGAAGAACATACATGTAATGATTGAAGCAATCGCGAAGCCACCCGTGATGTTTTTCACTAATGAGTTAGCAAAGTTCACCAAACGTTGCGAGATACCGCCGCTGCCCATGATGTCACCCGCTAGGATGAAAAATGGTACTGCCATAATTGGGAAAGAATCGACAGAGGTGATTAAGGTACTCACAAGAAAATCAACGCTTAAGGTGCCGGTTGAAATAATGGTGAGTAGCGTTGCCATACCCAATGAGATAGCAATGGGCACAGAGGCAATAACGAGTAGTGCGAAAGTCGCAAACAAAATAAATACTGACATGATTACCTCCTATTTCGCTGTTTTGATGTCATCAGTGGTGGATACCATCTGTTGAATCAACCTGATTGATGTAAGTGCAAAGCCTACAGGGCCTGCTAGATAAACGATCCACATTGGCAATCCAAGTGCTGGTGATGTTTGACCTAAGTAATATAGGTTCGCCACCATCTGCGTTGATTTAAATAAAATAACAACAGAGAATGCTAAGAAGACGAAGTCCGAAAATAGGCTTAGGTACTTTTTTTCCTTCTCATCAATTAACATTGCTATGGCTTCTATTTTTATGTGGCTCTTTTTCGCGACAGCAAAGCTGATACCGATATAAACTAACCAAATGAAACAATAGCGAGCTAACTCTTCAGTCCAAGCAATTGAATAATCGAATGTTCTGGATACTACTTGTAAGAATATTGCCGCCGTCATAATAACGAGCAGAATTACGGCTATCGTATTTTCAAAATACTTATCTAACCAATTCAACATAATAAGGTTCCTTGTTCACTTATTATTTAGACCTATTACTTGTCTATTATTTACTAATGATAGTTATGAGGGTTAATCATCAAAATAGTCAGTATTAATAATGTAATGGTCTAAATGTTAAGTGATGGCTTGGGTTACTGAGCGGCTAATTCGTTTTCAGCTTTTTTAATTTGTTCTTGGAAAGTGGAGACAACATCTTTGCCAATGATTGGTGTGTACTTCTCAATAACGGGCTTAGTCGCTTCTTGGAAGCCAACCAGTGCTTCAGGTGTTAGCGTTACGACTTCCATGTTTTGTTTAATAACATCCAAGCTTTCAAGATTGACTCGACGGTTAACTTGACGCTCGTAGTCGCCAGCATCAATAGCGGCTTGGCGCAGAACCCTTTGATCGTGACGGCTTAGTTTGTTCCATGTCGCTTGGCTAACAATTAAAGCCAATGGCGTGTATACATGGCCTGTGTTTGATAAAGTTTCTTGTACTTCGAACAAGTTGTTCAGTGCGATATTCGGATATGGGTTTTCTTGCCCATCAACTGTGCCTTGCTGCAGTGCTGTGAACAGTTCGTTGAAGGCCATCGGCGTTGGGGTTGCGCCCATCGCTTTCCATGCGTCTAGGTGAAGTGGGCTCTCCATAGTACGGATCTTTAGGCCTTTCACATCTTCAATCGATTTCACAGCACGACGTGAATTAGTGACATGACGGAAGCCATTTTCCCAGAAATCTAGGCCGACTAAGCCTTTTGACTCTAATCTTTTCAGCATGTCGTCACCAAATTCGCTACGTAGCACTTTATCTGCGACATCTTCACTGGTGATCATAAAGGGAAGGTCGAACACATTGTATTCAGGGTAGAAGTTAGCCAATGGACCCGTAGATGGAATAGATACGTCAAGTGTTCCTAATTGCAGCATTTCAATCGCCGCACGGTCATCACCTAATTGCGCTGAAGGATATATATCCACCTTCAGTTCAGTAAATTTCTCAACAATTTCTTTAAACTTAGCAGCACCATCATAGATAGGGTGTTTGTTATTAGAGCTCATGCTGAAACGTAATGTTTGAACTTGAGATTCACTTGCTGCAATACCCGATTGGTTATTTCCTTGAGAATTTGTAGCAATAGCTGCACCAATGATTGAGGCGACAAACACCCCACCAATGGCTAGAATTTTTCCGGTTCTAGACATAGTCGTACCTGATTAATTTATTATTTATATAAAGTGTACGTTACATACACCTGTAGGGTTAATTAAGTTGCTTGGATATTTTCTGACAATATTCAGTAATAACAGGGATTAACTCTGTCATTCTCTCGTCAGACATATATTCTTTAATGCTGGTTACTGATATAGCCGCAATAATATTGTTATATTTATTTCTTATTGGTACAGCAACGCAACGTACAAGGTCTTCGTTATCTTCTAAGTCATAGCTATAGTCATGCTTAGAATATTCATTCATTCTTTTTAGCATCGACTCGACGTCATGATTAGTTTGCGATGAAATAAGTCGAATCCATTCCATTTTTGGCATATCAATCATTAACGCTTTTCCTATCCCCGTTGCAGACATTGGCAGTCGGTCTCCCACTTGAGATCGCAGTTGAATTGCACGCTCTCCCGGGATTTTATCTAGGTAGAAGATTTGATCCTCATCTTTGATGCCTAGATGGACGGTATCTTTAGTTTGAGCAGCAAGTTCGCGAATAAAGGGTTTCGCAATTTCTTTGAGAGGCATGTCTTGTTGGGCGCGGATACCAAGTTGAATCATTTTAGTACCTAGCACTAGACCAATCCCTTTCACTTCTCGGATATAACGAGCTTCAATAAGGCCTTGGATAATTCTGTGCACCGTAGATTTCGGCAGCTGCAAATATTCACACACATCTTTCAGTTGTCGATTACCTTCAGCGATCGAGTCGATGACCGCGATTGCTTTTACCAACGCTTGATTACCTTGTAACTTGCTCATAAAACCGCCTCTCGTTGTATGAGAGAAATATAGCGGTAGTTTGCTATTGATAATGTGATAACTATCAACATTCCACTTTGTGAAACAAGAGTCCCACATTGTGGAATTCATCGGTGTAAGTATAAATACTTTGCATTTGAAAGCGCCACAGTGTCCAATATCAGGTAGTACAAAACTTACCGAAAAACCTTATTTTTTAAGGTGTTAAATAGGAACTTTGCCGCATGCGTAAATCAGATAAGAAAATCGAAAATCAAATCAGAGACGTGTTAACTGACGTTTGTGAAGACACGCTGAAAGGCTTCGATGGTTTTTTGTGGGTGACTCACTCGGTCAACTTCTCCTCTTTTCCGCAAAGTTTGAAAATTGTCTGCGTATTCGATACTAATCAGGATAGAACGAACTTCTTAAATGGCGAAGGTCAACAGAGTGTTTCTGGGGCTATTCAACAAGCGTTCAATCAAGTTGGAATTCAACTGAAGAATATCGATAAGCATGTGAGCTACGATACGCAAGAAAACTGCGACCGTGACCATCGAGGAAAGTGGAACAAGAGGCTTTAAGGCGCGTAGTCATCGTTCTTGTTTAGATGACCGAGACTAGCCATCCAAATTGAGTTTCAACATTGCGGCGCTCAAACTGAGATTCGATACAGAAATCCAAGTCCTATTCTGAGTTCTAGGCTCTGATAACCCTCCATCTGCCAAATCGATTTATTCTCATTTTGAGAAAATGTGCGCTGATTTCTCGTTAGCCGGAGATACTTGGTTTCCAAATAAAATTAAAATCATAAAAATTTATCTTTTCCTTAATACATTGATTTTGAATCGGCATTTGCTCGTCTTCCTTGTCATGGATGAAACAATACAGACGAGCACTTGAACAATGCAGCCATGTAGTCGATACTTTTTCGTATTTTGATTCCTAAATTGACACGTAAGTTGGCTGACTTTTCGTCTTGTGATTTAAGGCATGACAGTATCGATTAGGAAATTTGAATCATGAAAACCTACATTTCTGGGCTGCTCGCACTTATACCGTCATGTTTAATCGCTGGCTACGCTTTTGCTGTTGGTACAGCAGTTGTGCTGCCAGGGCAACATGAAGCGGGTGTTGATCTATCGGGCTCCCCACTATCTGCGAATGCCGTCATTGATTGGGAAATTTCCAACAGTGATATTGTGTTCGGAGCTTATGCCGACAAAGCCGACAATGAGCGGGCTACGACAATTGGTTATATGTACAACCAAGTCATGGCGATGAACTCGGGTTGGTTGGAGAACGATCTCCGTAACCAAGCTGAGTTAGAAGGCCTCAATTTCGAAGACTATTTCCTGCACTTTTCTGAAGATACTGTCATTGCCGATGTTGATAAAACTCACGGCGAAAAGAATCTGTTAAACCGAAAACCTATGATCTTGGGTTATACAGCCAGTGAAGACCATGCAGGCTTTTGGCTGTATCAAGAGCCTCCGTGGGATGCCGATGTGTTTGAGAATTTCGAACAGGGTGGGGCTTTGTATGTGTATCATGCTGAGCAATTCGAACGGCTGACCTTTAAATTCTCACAGTTTGCTGGCAGCGGCGAATTTTGGATTGAATACCCAACAGCTATTGATTCTCACGGAAGGGTTTCACAGTGGGAAAGGCTCGATGTAAAGAAAGACAAAACGCTCAGCATGACCAAAAACCAATCGGTGATCTGGAACCTTCCTAATGACTGGGTAAGAGCCACTACTCATGATGGGAGCGGTGCTAGTTATGGCGGCGGCCAGTATTTTGGTTCCACCTTTTTGAGAGAGGGTGGGCGCTTATACGTTGTGAGAGTTCGTTGGCAAAGTGAGAACGCCGACGACAGGCCGCGTTTAAAAGAAGTAAAACTCAAAAACAGTTTTCCAACCGTCAAGTTAACCGATGCTCCGACTTCAACCCCGGACGGCAATGCTATCAGCCAATGGCGAAAAATCCGCGGTTTTGATGTGTCTGCAGACCTAGATGGTGATAACTACTTGTCGCCAAGCGAGTATCGAAATCGAACCAATAAGAACGCAACAGCGCGTTTTCGTTGGGAATCAAGAGTGGTGCCATTTGGTCGAATGTGGAGCGCTAACTCATCTTGGTCGTTAACAAACGTCGCAAACGCGGATTATCTATCCGCTATTCATCGCTACTACAAGCAAAGCTGGGCAAGCCAAGGTTTGAATGGTGCGTACAACGACGACACAAATAAACTCATTGGTTCGAACCAGTTCTATGTTCATTCTGGCGGGCATGTTCAAGAGTTAGGAGCAGTTGCGGGTTCGAATCAAGCGGATGATCTCTATAAACAACAATTTTCAGCGTTTCTGAAAAATCTATCTGCTTTAGAAAGTGAAGCGTCGATTGGGTTGAATATCGGAACCGCGAACTTACTGGGTCGAAATGGACAGTCTCATCTTAGCGAGGCGGGATCTCTGTATTTACGGGAACACTACATTTTTCCATCTACTGGGTTTAGTGGTTATTCGGGAATCTCTAAATTCTGGGATAATTCTGCGCTCGCCTACAATGGACAAAGTGTTATTTTTCAGGCGACAACGCGTTATGGGCGAGTTCAGTATCTTGGAAATAGTGAAGAGAACTGGAAGCAAGACCAATACTCGACCCTAGCGATCTACCACCTCAATCGACATGCTCAACATAGCTATTTCAATCAGTGGAACAATGGTTACGTCTATGGAAGTGGTAACACGACTGCAGATACTTTCTGGCAAAGTGGTGTCCCTAAAAACATCGCCTATCAACCAAGTTCGTTATTGGCCGTTGATTTGGGAGAGCCGAGTCATCAAATCCCACAAGGCTTTGAACCGATGCCTTTGATGCTTTCGACAACGACACCTCAGCCCGCTGACTACACCATCGTTGGCGATTCCTCAATGAACGAATTGGTGCATGCTGATCTACCCAATGGTATGACTCACGTTCTACCGACGTTTACGTACTTTATGTATCAATCTGAAAATCAGGTGGTCGCTGGTGGCTCTGAGGACATGGTGTTAGCGAGAGAGTTCAGCAATGGTCGTGTGTTGTATCGTACGGATTTCCATGGTAAGAATCCGAGCTTTTATGAAACGTCAAAACTCACCATTACGCTGGATGTTCCAATGAAACCTGTTGATGCTAGCGGTAACGTTGGTGACTATGTGAGTGAAATAGAAATTGGCGGTTATGAAGGGCTGTTCTTACTTTATTAGAACCAATGTGAGTGAGTACTCTCGAACCAGAGCAGACTAGAGCTTAGGTTCGGGATATGAGCTTATTCTTTTTACACTGCTTAAACTCTTTGGCGATCCACGATTGCTCGTTTAAACCATTGTCGATTAGAGCAAAAAGGTAGCCATCGACTTTGCCTGACGCCGCAGGATATTCTTGAAAAGCGTGCTTAGTGTAGCCGGGGTAATCCGTCTCGTATTGAGCGTCTAACTGCTTACCGAGTTGACGCCATTTTACGAATAACTCAGAAGAAGATGTCTCAACCTTATATTGACCCAAAATACGTTGGTGATGAGTTAACGCCACTTTAGCGCAGTGGTTGGTCTGTACGACTTTTTGTATCAATTCAACTTGTTCTTCACTCATGGTTTTCGCCAGTACATTCTCTTGTTCGATGCGCGCCATTCGCTCACCAAACGTTTCAGCATGGGTGGAAAACACAAAAGTAAGCGGTAAAGCCGATACCAAAAGGCGCTTGTAGAACATAACCAGACTCGTTAAAAGGATTCGCGGCTATTATGCCGCCCGCCGGCAATATTATTAATGAATATAAACGTTTAATTGTAAGAATTATTTTTATCGAGTAGATAAATAGATGACTTTGGGGTTGTTGTATTCAGGCTCTGAATGTTGGGTTAGTGAGTCTGAAATTTGATGAGGGATCCGTTACGAATTAATGACCTTGATGCCTTTGTCTTGAAGCTCATCAATCACACTACTCGAAAGATCAATATCGGTGATCACACCATCAAGCGCACTTAAATCTAAGGCGTGGAAAGTAGCGATACGTCCGTATTTGGTTGAGTCTGAAATCAGATAGTTTGAATGAGCTGCTTGAACAATGGCTTGTTTGACTAACACCTTATTTTCACAAGGTGTCGAGAGCCCTTTTAGATTCCAAGATGAAGATGAGATAAACGCAATATCAATATTCATCCCTGCCAAGAACTCAGCTACTTTGCCCCCAATACTTGATTGATTTTCACGGTCAATCTTGCCACCAGTATGGTAAATCTCAGATTGTGTGCTGTTCATTAGGTACGCGGCAATCGCGAAGTCATTGGTGATGATAAGCAGATCATCTCGCCCTGCAAGTTGGTGGGCGATCTCCAAAGAGGTTGTTCCAGCGTCTAGGTAGATAGTCGAATACTCAGGAACCAATTGAGCAGCTAGTTGACCTATTTGAGCTTTTTCGCTTGCTTGCTGTTCTACCTTTATGTCGTGTGACAATTCGCTGTGAAGTGCTTTAGTCAGTTGAACGCCACCCGAAACTGAAATCACTTTCCCTGATGTCTCTAGCTTTACGATATCTCGACGAATGGTCATATGAGACACCTCTAAGTGCTCAACAAGCTCAGAAATACTGATCACTTCTTGGTGTGATAATAGTGACAAAATGGTTCTCTGACGTTCCGCTGGAATCATGATTCTTCTTCTATGTTCTTATTTTTCATCATCCTATCAATCTTTAGCTGTTTTGTGAATATCTGTGAATATCTGTTGTGGAATAGCAATTAGAACTGTGATTTCTGCCGAAATTACCCTTATCTAATGCCTCTAAAGGGTTAAATTACTCAGGCGTGTTAACTTTTGTTAAAAGTGTGACTTGTCACTAAGTCGCATTCGATTGCTTCACATATAATCACAAACATAAACAAGAATTAACAAATCTAGAATTCAATAATTACGTGAAAGGCATCTTGCTATGAATGAAGTTCAATCTGTTGGTGTTATCGGTTTAGGTTCTATGGGCATGGGCGCAGCGAAGTCATGCGTGCGTGCAGGCCTTGATGTATATGGTTTCGATTTGAATCCGCAAGCGCTTGAAACCTTGGGTGAATATGGCGCAAAAGCGGTCTCTACAAGCGCGGTTGAGTTTGCCGACAAACTTGATTCAGTTTTGGTATTGGTTGTGAATGCAGCTCAAGTTAACACGGTACTGTTTAAGACTGGTCTTGCGGCGGCACTAAGACCTAACACGCCAGTTATGGTCTCGGCAACGATCTCAGCAGAAGACGCGAAACAAATCGAAGCTCAGCTTGCTGAATATGATCTTGTGATGCTGGATGCTCCAGTATCCGGCGGTGCAGTAAAAGCAGAAGCGGGTGAAATGACCATCATGGCTTCAGGTTCGACAAGTACATTCGAAGTATTGGCTCCGGTACTTGATGCAACTGCAGCTAAAGTCTACAACATCGGTGAGACCATTGGCCTTGGTGCGACCGTTAAGATTATCCACCAGTTACTAGCAGGTGTTCATATTGCTGCGGGCGCTGAAGCGATGGCACTAGCCGCACGCGCAAACATTCCGCTTGATTTGATGTACGACGTTGTTACGAATGCAGCGGGCAACTCTTGGATGTTCGAGAACCGCATGAAGCACGTAGTCGATGGTGATTACTCTCCAAAATCTATGGTTGATATCTTTGTGAAGGATTTGAACTTGGTATCAGATACCGCTCAAGACCTGAAATTCCCACTCCCATTATCAAGTGCAGCACTGAACATGTTCGTTAGCGCGAGTAATGCTGGATTTGGTCAAGAAGACGACAGTGCAGTGATAAAAGTCTTCCAAGGTATTGACCTACCGGGTGTAAACACGTCAAAGGCGGAGAAATAATCATGTTATTAGGTGTTATTGCAGACGACTTTACAGGTGCTACAGACATTGCTGGTTTCTTGGTTGAAAACGGTATGCGCACTGTTCAATTGAATGGGATTCCAACGGGAGAGTTTGACACATCAGCAGATGCTGTAGTGATCAGCCTTAAATCTCGCTCTTGCCCAGTTGACGAAGCGGTGACGGATTCGGTTACTGCGCTTAAATGGCTTCAATCTCAAGGCTGCCAACAGTTTTACTTTAAATACTGCTCAACGTTCGACAGTACCGCTGAGGGCAATATTGGTCCCGTAACAGATGCACTTTTGGCGGAACTTGGAGAATCTTTCACTATGGTTTGCCCTGCATTGCCAGTAAATGGTCGCACGGTTTATAACGGTCATTTGTTTGTTTTTGGTGAGTTGCTCAGTGATTCAGGTATGCGTAATCACCCTGTTACACCAATGACGGATTCAAGTGTGGTTCGAATGATGGACGCACAATCAGAAGGTGTTTCCGGTTTAGTTAACTTTCAAACGATTGAACAGGGCGCTGATGCGGTTACCGCTCGTTTTAACGAACTCAAAGCTCAAGGTAGTCGCTACGCCGTGGTAGACGCATTTAATGCAGAGCACTTGGTGACGTTAGGTCAAGCGGCTAAATCTCTGAAACTAATCACAGGTGGCTCAGGCCTAGCTGCTGGTATCGCTAAAAATTGGACAGAACATCTTGCTGACCAAAGTGATGCAAAACATGCCGGTAGCCCAGTCAAAGCACCAACCGTTGTGTTCTCTGGTTCTTGTTCAGTGATGACTAACCAACAAGTTGCGGTATATAAGCAGCTTGCTCCTCACTTTGCTATCGATGTGAAGGCTTGCTTAACCAATGATCAATACGCCAATGAAGTGTTCGATTGGGTGATGACCAATAACCAAGGCGAGTTTGCTCCTTTGGTTTATGCAACCGCAGATGCTGCCGCACTAAAAGCAATTCAAGAAGAATACGGCGCACAAGCTTCAAGCCACGCCGTTGAACAATTTTTTAGTCAACTCGCTATCAAACTACAACAACATGGCGTGAAAAACTTCATCGTTGCTGGTGGTGAAACATCAGGCGTCGTGACGCAAAGCCTAGCCGTGAAAGGTTTTCATATTGGTCCTCAAATCGCACCAGGTGTGCCTTGGGTTAAATCGGTCGAAGGTGAGCTATCACTAGCGCTAAAATCGGGCAATTTTGGTGACGAAAACTTCTTCGCTAAAGCTCAATCATTCTTTTCATAAGCGAGATTCAAATGAGTAAAGTTTTGATGAACGAGCAGCAGTTAAGAGAGCAAATGGTCACGCTCGCTCGTTCAATGTTCGAACGAGGTTACGCCACTGGTGGTGCAGGTAACCTGTCTATCAAATTACCTAATGGGCATTTTCTAGCAACACCAACAGGCTCTTCATTTGGTCGCCTTGTCGCTGAGGAATTGTCGGTTGTTGATATCGATGGCAACCACATCTCAGGTAAGAAGCCTTCTAAAGAAGCGGCATTCCACCTAGCGATTTATAGAAATAATGCGGAGTGCAATGCGATTGTACACCTGCACTCTACATACCTAACTGCACTATCTTGCCTTGAAGGGTTGGATCGTAACAACGCGATTAAGGCTTTCACACCGTATTTCGTGATGCGAATTGGCGAGTTACCAGTCATTCCTTACCTACGTCCGGGTGACCCGCAAATCGCTGAAGAGTTGGCAAAACGAGCAGGTGATTATCGAGCATTTTTGTTAGCAAACCACGGCCCAGTAGTAACAGGCACTGACTTTGTTGATGCCGTTGATAACGCTGAAGAGCTAGAAGAGACCGCCAAATTAGCATTCTTATTGAAAGGGAATGATATCCGTTACCTAACGGACGAAGAAGTGATGGATTTAAAAGGGAGAGGCAAATAATGGCTAAGTTCGCAGCAAACTTAACGATGTTATTCACAGAAGTACCATTTTTAGAGCGCTTTGAAAAAGCACATCAAGCCGGTTTCAAAGCAGTTGAATACCTATTCCCTTATGCATTTGAGGCCGAAGAGCTTGCCGAAAAAATGCAAAAATTTGGCTTTGAACAGGCTCTGTTCAACATGCCTCCGGGTGATTGGGACGCAGGTGAACGAGGCTTCGCAGCGATTCCTGGCCGTGAAGAAGAGTTTAAAGCCAGCGTTGATACGGCACTTATGTACGCTAAAGCGCTGAACTGCAAGAAAGTTCACGCGATGTCAGGTCTACATGATGCGAAGTTCACGAGACAGCAACACGTTGAAACCTTTATCTCAAATATTCGTTTTGCCGCAGATAAGTTTGCTGAGCAAAACATCGAATTGATGATTGAACCGCTGAATAGCCGTGATGTTCCTAATTACTTCGTTGCTCACCAACGTGATGCTGTCGAACTGATTAAGTTGGTCGATAGGCCAAATGTGAAGCTGCAACTCGACCTTTATCACGCGCAAATCATGGATGGTGATTTAAGTACTTTGATTCGTGAAGTGGCTGCTTATATCGGTCATATCCAAATTGCTTCTGTACCAGAAAGGCATGAACCATCGGAAGGCGAACTGAATTACCCACATCTATTTAATGTTCTGGATGATTCAGGTTACCTAGGTTGGATTGGTTGTGAATATAACCCAAGAGGCACGACAGAAGAAGGGCTTAGCTGGGTAAAAAGTTATTTATAGCGCGGTGTGAATGGCGTTTATATGTAACGAACCATAAAAGTAAAAACTGATTTAGATAATACGGCTTACAGGTAAGCCAACACATAACGATAAAGTGCAATAGGTGATCCCGATATTACCTATATGCACCACCCTACAATTTTCATAAAAATGAAGAAAGAGACAAAAGGAATATAAAAATGGATGGAGCACTGATAGGCATCGTAATTGGCATCTTAGCCATGATGGGTATGATCATTAAAACGAGAATCCCAGTCGCACTTGCTATGGTTATTGCAAGTATCATCATGGGTCTTTTTGCGGGTATGGCGCCAACAGAGTTGATTGATGCAATTAAAGCAGGTTTTGGTGGCGTGCTTGGTGGCATTGGTTTGATCATCGCATTCGGCGTTATCATGGGCGCGTGTTTTGAACGCTCTGGAGCCGCTGTTCGAATGGCAAAAACGTTTGTAAAGCTGTGTGGTAAAGGTCGTGAAGACTTAGCACTAGGTTTTACAGGGGTGCTTGTCGCTATCCCAGTTTTCTGTGACTCTGCGTACATCATTTTGCATTCTCTTGTTCGCGCAATTTCACGTGATACGGGTAAGTCAGCGGTTGGCCTTGGTGTAACTCTAGCGCTTGGCTTGCTTATCACTCACGCCCTTGTGCCACCAACACCGGGTCCAGTTGCTGTGGCTGGAATTCTGGGTGTAGATCTAGGTGAATACATGTTATGGGGTTTGATGGTTTCTATCCCTATGATGCTTCTTTCTATGATTTATATTCGCCGAGTAGGTAACGAGTACTACCGCGTACCAAACGGAGAGACATGGATTACTAACCAAGCTGATTGGGCAAACCTTGAGAAAGTAAAAGAAACAGATGACAGAGAGCTACCAAGTAACTTTTTATCATTCGGTCCAATTCTGCTGCCAATCGCATTCATCCTAATCAACACGCTTGTTGGTCAAGGTGACACTGCAATGCACAACGTTATTTCGTTGATTGGTAACCCAGTGGTTGCTGTTGGTATCGGTGTTCTTATGGCGCTATACGGTCTTACTCGTCATATTGAGCGCAAAGACATGGTTAGCTCTATGGATGATGCTCTGTCTACTACAGGTCTAATTCTTGTGGTAACTGGCTGTGGTGGCGCAATGGGTGCAGTACTTAAAGCATCAGGTGCTGGTCCTCAAGTAGCCGAAGCTATCGCGAGCAGCGGTATTCCACCTCTACTTGTACCACTAGCAATTGCTTCAATGCTTCGTCTAATCCAAGGTTCAGCAACGGCATCAATGATGGTTGCAGCAACGATGACACTGCCTCTAGTCGAAACGTTAGGTCTAGACCCAGTATTCGTAGCACTTGCATGTGCGGTAGGTCCGGTTGGCTTCTCTCATTTGAACGATTCATACTTCCACATCATCAACCGTACGTTAGGTATTACTGAACTAGCTGACCAAATTAAGATCTGGTCTGTGTCTTCAACCATCGCATGGGCGATTGGTGCAAGCATCATCATGATTCTAAACTTAGTGTTTGGTAAAGGCGGTACGTTGATCGACCCACTTATTCCAATTGCGGTCCTAGGCGCTGTATTTGTATGGCTAAAAAGCAAAGAGAAATCACAAGTAAAGACAGCCGTTACTAACTAATACTACTTACCTTTATATACTGCCCCTATTAAGTGATTAGCTTGCTGATCTTCAATAGGGGCATTTTTGGATCGGGCACTCATCAAAACTAATTTTTTTTTGGATCTCTCAGTATGAAAATTGTTATTGCACCAGACTCGTTTAAAGAATCCTTATCGGCGGTATCGGTGGCGGCGTGTATTGAAAAGGGCTTTCGTGAAATCTTCCCTGATGCTGAATTCGTGACCTTGCCTTTAGCCGATGGTGGCGAAGGTACGGTAGATGTATTGCTACAAGGTTTAGCCGGACAAAAGCGAACACATCAAGTTGAAGGGCCATTGGGCGAATTGGTTAATGCTGAATGGGCGATGTTAGAACCGTCAGTTCAGAGCTCCAAGAGAACGGCTTTGATAGAGATAGCTGCTGCATCGGGTTTGGACTTGTTGAAACCAGAGCAGCGCGATCCATTGGTGGCTTCTTCATTTGGTACTGGGCAATTGATTTTGGAAGCGATAGAGCAGGGCGCTCAAACGATTATTCTTGGATTGGGTGGCAGTGCGACCAATGATGGTGGTGTGGGTATTGTTCAAGCTCTAGGTGGTCGATTGCTGGATGACAAAGGGGAAGATAGCATTGGGCAAGAACTGAGCAGGGGCGGTGCTGCACTAGCGGATTTAGCATCGATTGATCTTACTGGTTTAGATTCACGCTGTGCTGATATTGAGTTAATTGTGGCGTGCGATGTCGATAATCCGTTGTGTGGTGACAACGGTGCTAGCCATATATTCGGGCCACAAAAAGGGGCGACTCCTGACCAAGTATTGATGCTTGATAAGGCGCTTGAGAATTTTGCTCAAGTTGCTGAATCTCAAGGTTGTACTCATGGTGGTGACCCTGTTCACAAGCGCACGGGTTATGGTGCGGCTGGTGGTGCTCCAATGGGGCTTGGATTGTTGTTTAGCATGCAGATCAAACCGGGTATTGAGATGGTGCTTGATGTTTTGCAAGCCGATGAAGTATTGAAAGGTGCAGATCTTGTAATTACCGGTGAAGGGCAAATGGATAATCAAACTCTGCAAGGAAAAACACCTTACGGCATTGCTAAACGTGCGAGCTTACAGGGTATTCCGACCATAGGGATTGCAGGTTCTTTAGGTACAGAAGTCGAAGCCTTGTATGGTGAAATGAGCAGCTTGTTCGGGACGGTAAGATCACCTCAAACTTTAGAAAAAGTACTACAAGAGGCTGATATCAACTTGACGAGAACGGCAAGAAATATTGCAGCGACTTTACGGTTAGGTCACAAAATATCGCAAAAATAGCGAGTTTTGATAGAACACGATCTATCATGGGATTAACTTGTAACACCATGTAACCTGTTGATTGTTATGTTGTAAATATTACTGTCAATATTGAATGATTATGATTATGATTATGATTTAGATCATTCAATTGATAGGTTTTGTCCATGATAACGATAATTACAAACGATTATATTTTACTTTGATTCAAGCTTATTCTATATCCTTAGTTACTGCGTGGTTTTGTGTGATGAATAACTACCATACAGAAGTGGCGGTGCAACAAAGATGCTGCACCTAAAAGGTAATAAGGAATTGATGATGAGTAAAAAACTAACTACAGCTGCGGGTTGTCCTGTTGCTCATAACCAGAATGTTCAAACTGCGGGCAAACGTGGTCCACAACTTCTTCAAGACGTTTGGTTTTTGGAGAAATTGGCCCATTTTGATCGTGAAGTGATTCCAGAGCGTCGTATGCACGCGAAAGGCTCAGGTGCTTACGGCACATTTACCGTTACACACGACATCACAAAATACACCAAGGCAAAATTGTTCTCTGAAGTAGGTAAAAAAACCGACTTGTTTGCACGCTTCACAACAGTAGCGGGTGAGCGTGGTGCTGCCGATGCTGAGCGTGATATCCGTGGCTTTGCATTGAAGTTTTATACTGAAGAAGGCAACTGGGATATGGTGGGTAACAACACGCCAGTATTCTTCCTTCGTGATCCTCTTAAGTTTCCTGACTTAAACCACGCGGTGAAACGTGACCCACGCACCAACATGCGTAGCGCGAAAAACAACTGGGATTTCTGGACTTCTCTTCCGGAAGCTCTGCACCAAATTACTATCGTAATGAGTGACCGTGGTATCCCTGCCACTTACCGACACATGCACGGTTTTGGTAGCCACACGTTCAGCTTCATCAACGCTGATAACGAACGTTTTTGGGTGAAATTCCACTTCAAATCTCAGCAAGGTATTAAGAACCTTTCTGATGCAGAAGCGGCACAAGTGATCGGTGATGATCGCGAAAGCCACCAACGTGATTTGCTAGACAGCATCGATAACCAAGATTTCCCGAAATGGACGTTGAAAGTTCAAGTGATGCCAGAAGCGGATGCAGCGAAGGTTCCATACAACCCGTTCGATTTGACTAAGATCTGGCCTCATGCAGATTACCCGTTGATTGAAGTGGGTGAGTTTGAATTGAACCGCAACCCACAAAACTTCTTCGCTGAAGTTGAGCAGTCGGCATTCAACCCTGCGAACGTGGTTCCAGGTATCAGCTTCTCGCCAGACAAGATGCTACAAGGTCGTTTGTTTGCTTACGGTGATGCACAACGTTACCGTTTGGGTGTTAACCATCAGCACATTCCAGTGAACGCGCCTCGTTGCCCAGTACACAGCTACCACCGTGATGGTGCGATGCGTGTTGATGGTAACTTCGGTGGCACACTAGGTTATGAGCCAAACAACGAAGGTCAGTGGGCAGAGCAGCCAGATTTCGCTGAACCAGCATTGAACCTAGATGGTGCTGCAGCGCACTGGGATCACCGCGAAGATGAAGATTACTTCTCACAACCGGGTGATCTGTTCCGTCTGATGACGCCAGAGAAGCAAGCGATTCTGTTTGATAACACTGCTCGTAACCTAGGCGGCGTACCAAAAGAGATTCAATTGCGTCACCTAAGACACTGTTACAAAGCCGACCCTGCATACGGTGAAGGCATTGGTAAACTGCTTGAAATCGATGTGAGCGAATTTAAGTCGTAATCAATCATCTTGATTCGTTAATTGAAAGGCCGTTGAGTGAATTACTCGATGGCCTTTTTTGATCTCGCTGAATATCAAGCAACCCTAAATCATTGAAAAATTAAACAATCCACATTGATAGTTTTTACCTATCGAATTGATAAATCAATCCCATTATCTTTGTAAGAGTGATCGGATTATTCTACGACTATCAGTTTATAAAGTAGAAGAGTTTGAGATGAATAAGAGCGCATTAATCGTTGAAGGTGGAGCAATGAGAGGCATTTTTGCTGCCGGAGTTTTAGACGCCTTTATGCAAGACGATTTCCGTCCTTATGACTTTGCCATCGGCGTATCTGCAGGTGTGTCGAATCTGGTTGGCTACTTATCTCATGCACCAAAACGCAGTTATGATGTGATCACCACGATGGCGACGGATAAGACCTTCTTTAATCCTACTCGCTTTGCCAAAGGTGGTAATTTAGTGGACGTGAAATGGTTATGGAACGAATCCAATCAGCGTTATCCGCTCGATTGTGGTGAGCTTTTTTCAAGTATCCCACTCATCGCTGCTGTAACAAACGTCGATACGGGCAGTGCAGACTACTACCATATTAAGCCAGAAAACCTTTCTAACGTGGTGGAAGCGACCACCGCTTTACCTATTGCTTACCGCGAGACACCGTGTTTCTCTGGCGGCTGTTATACCGATGGTGGTGTCGCGGATTCGATTCCGGTGCGCGAAGCATACCGTCGTGGTGCGCGAGACATTACGGTGATTCTTTCTCATCCTTTAAGTTACCGAATGAAGCCTCAAAAGCACCAATGGATGCTGAAGAAACTATTAAAGAAATTCCCAAATATTGCTGAATCGATGGCGGTGCGTGCCGACAATTATAATCAGTCTCTGGAGTTCATTCGTAACCCACCCAAAGATGCGACCATTAAAGTGATAGCGCCGCCAGAAGCGTTCGCAGTGAAGCGTTTAACTATGGATCAAAGTACTCTTAATGCAGGTTACGAGATGGGCATTAAAGCGGGTGAAGAGCACCTTGCCATTCGAAAAGGCGTGTATGGTTTAGACACCGAAGATTGCCATTTCTGCGTCTAGAAACGTTTTTAGGATACTGGATAAACGACAAAGCCACGCAGTTCACTTCAGAATAGCGTGGCTTTGTATTTGCAGAGCGAGTTTGTTTTTAACTCAATCTGCTATTAACTCAGTCTGCTATTAAACGAGTTCGTTGCCGCTAGTGTTGCCAGCAAAGAAAGCATCGACACTGGTGAGCGTTGTATTGGCGATGTTGAACAGAGCATCTTTGGTCAAGAAAGCTTGGTGACCTGTGAACAATACATTGTGACAAGCAGATAGGCGACGGAATACGTCATCGACAATCACATCGTTAGATTTGTCTTGGAAGAACAACTCCTTCTCGTTGTCGTAAACATCAAGGCCAAGCGCACCAATCTTACTCTGTTTAAGCGCTTCGATAGCAGCGGTTGAATCAAGCAGTTCACCACGGCTGGTGTTGACGATCATCACGCCATCTTTCATCTTCTCAAATGCCGTTGCATCCAATAAGTGGTAGTTCTCTTTACTCATAGGACAGTGCAGAGAAATCACATCAGACTCTTGGTAAAGCTCGTCGAGTTCAACGTATTTAGCGCCCAGTTCTTTTGCCAATGGGTTCGGGTACGGGTCGTAGCACAAGATGTTCATGCCTAAACCTTTCAGAATTCGCATTGTCGCTAGGCCAATCTTACCTGAACCAATCACACCAACGGTTTTAGCGTGGAAGTTAAAGCCTACTAAGCCTTCAAGAGAGAAGTTCGCATCACGAGTACGTTGGTATGCCTTGTGTAGTTTACGGTTCAAACACATCATCATGCCAACCGTGTGTTCTGCTACCGATTCTGGTGAGTAAGCCGGAACGCGAACCACTTGCAGGCCAAACTCTTTGGCTGCGTCTAGGTCTACTTTATCAAAGCCCGCACAGCGCATCGCGATCAGCTTGGTGCCGCCTTGACCAAGAATCTCTAACACGTCTCGCGATAGGTCATCGTTTACAAACGCACAAACCACTTCGTTGTCGTGCGCCATTTTTGCTGTTGTTGTAGTGAGTCGAAAATCGTGAAAATGAAACTCAGCGTTGAGTTCGCCTTTTGCCAATTCGAATGATTTCTCGTCGTATGATTTTGAGCTAAAAAAAGCAATGTTGAGCATGGCTTCCTCTCTTACCTAAAATATAAATAACCCACTGATTCATTCTCTGAAACGGGATTAAAACAAGGGCATGTTGACCTTTCGCGGTTAAGTTTTGTTCGAGATAAAATCGTTTTAATCGCGACGAGAGGTTTGCCGCCTAGTCATTCTAAGCAAAACCCTCTCAACAAAGAGTAAAACGATTTTAGCCGAACCCTTCGGGCAGTGTTTGTGGTTCCTTTCTACAGCGTTATCGAATTCTCATGTAGGCGAGCTACACGTCGAATTCTCTGCCTTGTATAAATAACCCACAAACGGCTGCAAAAATCAGCTCGATAGGTCAACATGCCCTACAACTCTGTTCAGTGTGCTAGAGTTTTTTTCTCTTGTCTATCACCATTAGTCACTGTAATTACTATGGTTATTTGGTCTTTTTCTTCACTTCTTGAACATTAAAAAATCACAGTACGAGGCAGCTTGCTTATAAGTTCATCAATATTGAATGGATCTTACTTTCGGGTGTTGAACATCTTCTTGGTCTCTTTCTCGGACCAGAAGTTAATGTTGAATTGTGCGTCGTCGCTAAGCTCTACTCGATGCCAATATTGAGGTGGGCTTGTGGCAAATTGTCCAGCTTCGATTGTGATAACACTTTCGGGTTCTGTCGCTTCTGCATCGGCAAAACCGTAGAAGGTGACCGTGCCTTCCATTACGCAGATCTGGCCGAATACGCCCTCAGCGGTATTGTGATGATTGAGAAGCGCAGCTGGTATGTTGTCTTTGGTGAAAAATGGAGTGGAACGTTGAATTTTCCAGTGTGACGGAATACGTAAATGACTCATATAAAACCTCTTCTCTAACTGTTCTTTGAAAGTTGTGCTTCTGTCTAACGGGTGGCGGTTGTTATTTACCAGTAGTTCTCACTACTGAATTGACCGGGCTTTCTGCGTAAGTGCTTTTCGAAACCTAAGCTGGTTAGTGCTTCACTTGTGTCGCGAACCATTTGCGGATTGCCGCAAAGGTAGAAAAAACTGCGGGTTTGATTGAAAGCGACAGACGCGGTTTGCTCAAGGTCGCCTCCAAGTAACAAGCTTGGGATTCGTCCGCGCAAAGTTCCGGTGACTGATTCTCTAGAAATAATTGGCACATATTGTAGTTTCCCTTGGAAGTGATGAACGAGTTGAGCGATACGGTCTCGATAAGTCAGGTCTTGTTCTGTTCTTACGGCATGAACCAGTACAAGGTTTTTGAACGAGGCGACTTTTTCAGATTCGGAGCCGTTTTGCTGTTGTATCTGCATGCTTTCGAGCATTGAGATAAAAGGCCCAACCGCGGTTCCGGTCGAAAGCATCCATAGATCGTCGGCGATCTCTGGGATCTCATCCAAGGTCATAAAGCCACTTGGGTCTTTGCCGACAAAGATGTCATCGCCCACCTTCAACTCATGAAGTTGAGGTGAAAGTTGACCGTTCTGATCCTTAATAATCAAAAACTCCAGATGTTGATGACCTTGTTCGTGCTCTGGTGCGTTTACCATCGAATAGGCGCGTCTTACGAACTCATCCTCACTGTTAAGCAAGCCAAGTTTCGTGAACTGCCCCGCCTGATAGTGAGAGACAGGAGCACTGACTTGAAGTGAGAACAGTTGATCTGTCCATTCCGTCTTGTTTAAAACTTTACCGGCTACCAAACCATGAGGAATATCTGTCATATCATCACCTTTACGTAGAGAAGTTATCTCATTAAGGATACTCAACTATTTACATTTTGGAGTTGCATGTACCATGCCAATAATGAGAATGCTTATCAATACTGCTTTTGTGGTGAAAATAATTTGAAATTGTGTCAAATGGACTTATTTAACTTTGAGTCTAAATGACATCATTGATATTTTTTGATGCTGATTTTGTTGATTAAGAACGATGAATTGGTCTTTAGATACAAGCAAAATTAGTGCAGTGGTTTGACCCCTAGGGTATTCAACTAATTACTAAAGAGAATATTTTGCAGATGAGTATAATGGCGGCTTTCGATCTCAATATAGCCGTGTTTTATGCTTGATAATCTTCGTATGGCCTTGAACGTATTGTTCGTGACCATCAATACCGCAATGACTGCGTTTACCGTGAGCTTCTTTGGCCTCATCAAATTGATTCTGCCAATCTCTGTTGTACAGAAGTCGTGTACTCGTTTAGCTAACTTCACATTTTGGTGCTGGGCTTCGCTCAACCTTTGGATGTTGAACGTGAACAACGACATCGAGTGGCAAGTCGAAGGCGGGGAAGATATCTCGACCAAACAGTGGTATTTGATGATGTCGAATCATCTGAGCTGGGCGGATATTGTTATTCTGTCTTCTATCTTGAAAGACAAGATGCCGATGACTAAGTTCTTCCTTAAGCATGAACTGCTGTATGTCCCTTTTGTTGGGTTGGCATGTTGGGGGCTAGATATGCCCTTCATGAGACGTCACTCTCGTGAGTTCTTGCTGCGTAACCCAGAGCGTCGTAATGATGACTTTGATGCAATCAACAAAGCGTGTACGAAGTTCAAGCTAGCGCCGACAACCTTGGTTAACTTCGTTGAAGGCACGCGTGCCAATCACGAGAAACTGGCGACCGCGAAAACACCTTACCGACACCTATTGAAGCCTAAAACTGGTGGTGTAGCATTTGCATTATCGGCAATGGGACCAATCTTAGATGGCATTGTTGATGTCACTCTGGCTTATCCAGAAAACCAGACTTCTCCGTTTGAAGACATGCTAAAAGGCAAAATGACCAAGGTCGTGGTGCGTATTAAATTGCATCCGATGGACGAGAACGTGAACGGCAATTACTTTGAAGACAAAGCGTTTAAGCGCCGTTTCCACAGTTGGTTGAATAGCACTTGGAAAGAGAAAGACGCCTATCTTGATACGGTTTATGGGGTTGATACGCTCTGTGAGGCTGAAACGATTGATGGGCTTGATGCTGTTCATAAGAAACAAGAGCAGTAAGCTCAAATCAAACAGATAGCATCAAAAAAGCCGACAGTTCACTGAACTGTCGGCTTTTTTATTGAATAGGTTTCATTGGTTTTGAACCGTGAAGTTAGTGCTTACTATGTTTTTAACTCTTTAAGGTGAAGACACTCAAAGAGAGTGTAAAGTTAAATTGCTTGATAAGCCTCGATGATGTGTTTTACTTGGCTCAGTTTGCCTTGCTTCTCTTGTCCTTGATGGATGCGCAAGTAGTGTTGCAATGTTTTGGCTTTGTATTGTTGTGATACCTTCACTTGTTCATCACAACTTGGTGTCCAGATCTTGTCACCGACGTTTGATATCTCGCTAATGGTTTGGTTCTTTTTAGCATCACCTTGGTTATTACTCACCAATAAAATCTCGTAATAACGACGGTTCTCTTCAATCAACACTTCATCAATAAGACCAAAATTGAGCGCCTTTAAATGGCTTCTTAGCTCGAATTGCTGATGCACCGGACAAAGCAAGAAATCGATCGCTTTGTCTGGGTGTTGACGATGAATATCATCAACGAGCTTTTGAGTAAGATCGCCACCGACGCCTGCAATAATCACCAGGTGTTTGCCAGTATGTTTCTCAAGTGGGATAGCGGCGACATCCATGCAGTAGACTTGCCATTGGCTGGTAACCGTTTGTTCGGCTTTATTACTTTGTGGAAAGTAGCGCGCTAGCTTTCCTTCAAGCTCACTCATCAAAGACGGGACAATATCGACAAAGTGAATCTGAGGCGCTTTATTATCCGACAACAGTTGAACACCCAAAAAGCCATGATCACAACAACAGTCCCAAATATGTTGGTAGTCATTGCTGACAAGGGAGTGGAGAGTTTGCAGTCGGTTACTTAGCTTCATAAGGTTCGCGTCGTTAGAAAAGGGATGTTGTCTTATCGAAGGCGCATTGTAATGACTTTCTAGAAAAACAAAAGCACCTAGGGTGTGAATCCTAGGTGCTTTGTAGTGGCTACAGAAATGTAAGTATAGGTTTACGATGCTTTGGCAACGGCTCTGATATGGCCTTCCACTCGGTTCTTACCAAGCTGTTGTGCGATAAGCTTTGCCTGTTCCGCCAGCGCTAAAGCTGAGTCTGTTTCACCCTCTATTTGCGAGTATCCCACGCTAACCCCTAGCGATAAGGTGATATCTGGAGTGACGATGGTTTTCTCCGCGATTCCGACTCTGCACTGGTCTAGCTGGAATTTTGCATCTTTCACATCATTGGCTTTGAACAATACCGCGAACTCCTTTCCTCCAACACGCGCCAAGCAAAGTCCTTTCGGCTTAGGGAAGTAATAACGTATCGATTCTGCAGTCAGCTTGATCATTTTGTCACCCACCGCTTCACCGTAGGCACGGTTTACGTGGTCGAAGTTATCGATATCAAGCAGAGCAACATAGGTATCGTGCTCGCTCGCGTAGTTTTCGATGGCGAGACTGAAACTGCTCTTATTGTCTAACTGCGTCATCAGGTCTTTGCTACTCAATTGATGTTGAAGCAGTAAGTTAGACAAAGAGACTTCAGTGTAATCACGGATCATTCGCAGAATACTCTGGCTGATCGGTAAGTTTGCGTTTACGTACAACACTGCGATCAACTGCTTACGAGAGTGTAAAGGAATGCAGTAATGACGTTGGTGTATTTTGAGTTTACACGCTAATGGGTCTGCGTACTTACCACTTCGGTAAGCCATGGTGTCCGGTGTAAATCGCTCTGCAAGGGCTTTGTCACAATGTACCGTTGATTTGTTTCCGTGATAGTCGATGGTACTGAATGAGTGGTTCTCAGGCTGATAGAGACAGAATTGAATGCCTTTTTGGTAGGTAAAGCTGTCCAGTATGGATTTTAACTCTCGCTTAAAGCTTACAAGGTCATCGACTTTATTCAGTTGTGACAAGGACACGTTCAAACGATAAGCCAAATAGTTTGCGCCAATCCACAATAGAAGCAGTGAACCAAGTACCAAGCCAGTTAGTGTAAATTGGTGTGAGCTGGTTAAGATATCGTGGCGATCGGTACCTGCGATGAATACCCAATTCAAGCTGTTGTCAGCGTCAAACACCGATATTTTGAAGTTATCTTGATAGTAATATTCGTGCTTACCAACGGTTTCACCTTGTGAGAGTTGATGGCTGATACCTGCGTGATAGCTGACTGATTTAGTTCCGATACGTTTTGGATCTGGGTGGAAGACCAGTCGTTCTGTTGCTCGGTCAACCACAAACACATAGCCGTGATTAAGCGTTTTTAAGTCTCTTAAGCCTTGTGTGGTGTGTAGAAGGTCAAACTCAATCCATATTTCTTCATTCAATTTTTCCGCCGTGTGTTTAACTGCGAATACCCAACGACCATCTGCTTTTTGGTAAATCGAAGAGATGTAGAAATCTTCAACCACACTGTCTATTGAGTTCCATTTTATGGAGTCGATTTGTTCATGGGAAAGAGGCAATCCACGACTTGATATATATTGTTGGGATTGTGGTTGGTAACGAACGATATCGGAGAAGTTTGGTGTTCTTTTTAGAATATTATCACTCAACTCTCTGAATTTTTTATCACCGACTGGAGCCGTTTTAGGTAAGCCTAAACTGGTTTCTAAAAAATAGAGTTTGCCGAATGTGGCTTCGATGTTGGAACGAATGGTAGAGCTTGCGATACGAATGTTTGATGATGATTGTTCTGTTGCTGTTGTTTCTACTTTTTCAAGCTGAGCCACAGCAAGATAGAGCATCCCTCCAGTTAATAAAATAATGTATGGTTTAAAAAGCCGAATTAATGTTTTAGGTAAAGCCATGATATCCAAAGACGTTATAGATTCATTTTTATAGTACGGCAATACTAAACAGTTTCATTAACCACATCAATGCAAATGATTCCATATGGATAAATGAGTTTTGTGATATTCAGCTAACAAAAAAGCCAGCTATAAATATAACTGGCTTCTATGGTTTTCGGTGTTTTATTAAGCTGACTTAGCTTTTACTTTAATCAAATCAGTCTTCTCTGGTGAGTAGTGCAAAATTGCCATCGAAGTGGGCGATAACAACATTTCACCTTCTGCATGACCTGGTTTGACGTTTCGCGAGTTGGTATCACAGATGGTTACCCAGTTTTGTTCACGATCATTAGGTAACGAGAAACGTGCTGGCGCATTGGTTTGGTTGATCAGATAAATCAACTCGTCGCCATTTTTACCAATACCTAAATGCAAAGCTACTGAGCTTAAGCGGTTCCAATCATCATGTTCCATAAGTGTGCCATCGACACGGCTCCAGAAGATGCGGTTAGAGTTACGCTTTTCGCCACTGAATGCCTTAATAAACGGCACCATGTATTGCTGACGAGCAGAGATCATTTCAGATAACCAAGTCTTGAAGTAAGTCTTGCGCTCTGAATCTTCCCAGTTAAGCCAGCTGGTCACGCCATCTTGGCAGTAAGCGTTGTTGTTACCTTTTTGAGTATGAGATAACACATCGGCCGTCAAAATATGGGGAATACCAAAAGCAAACAGCAGGCTCGCCATGAAGTTGCGTTTCTGCTTTTCACGTGTCGCGATAACTAACAGGTTTTCGGTTTCACCTTCAACACCGTAGTTTTCAGAGCGGTTGTCGCCGTGTCCATCGCGGTTGTTCTCACCATTCTCTTCATTATGCTTGTGCTTGTAAGAAACCAGATCCTGCATGGTGAAGCCATCATGGTAAGTGATGTAGTTGACGGTTAATTTGTACGGCCAATGCGCTGCACTGTAGATATCGCGTGACCCCATCAAACGGGTTGCAAACTCTTTCAGATAGCCTTGATCACCGCGCCAGAAGCTACGTGTGATGTCTCGTAGTTTGTCGTTACACTCATTCCAGCCTAGCGGGAAATTACCCACTTGGTAGCCATTCGGGCCGATGTCCCAAGGTTCTGCAATCAACTTTGTTTCTTTAAGTACAGGGTCTTGAGCCACAGCTTTAAAGAATGCAGCCTCAGGGTTGTAGTTATCACCCTCGCGTCCTAACGTTGCTGCTAGGTCAAAGCGGAATCCGTCGACTTGGAACTCACTCACCCAGTAGCGAAGCGTATCCATCACTAAGTTGAGTGCAGGCTGGTGGGTGAGATCAACGGTGTTACC
The DNA here is from genome assembly GCF_023161755.1 of Vibrio sp. 1CM23M. NCBI lineage: Bacteria > Pseudomonadati > Pseudomonadota > Gammaproteobacteria > Vibrionales > Vibrionaceae > Vibrio > Vibrio sp. 1CM23M. The sequence goes on along the minus strand of NZ_JALNTR010000001.1, from coordinate 599,067 downwards.
ACAACCCGTAAAGTTTGCGTAATGGCAGCCATGTTTAATGTAGTAGCGGCTATCTAGCGCTTTGAGGTTGAAGGTTGTACCACCTTCGCCACCCTCTGCCGTGTGGTTGTACACCACGTCTAGAATGACTTCGATGCCATTTCGGTGAAGTTCACGAATTGCGATTTTGAGTTCATTAACGGCGTCTTTTTCTGCGTAGCGTGGGTCTGGCACCATGAACAAGTATGGGTTGTAACCCCAATAGTTCACTTTATCCATGTCCAAGAGATGAGGTTCATGCATACACGCAGCAACGGGTAGAAGCTGTAGAGAGTTGATATTTTGTTGTTTGTAGAACGCAAGCATTTCAGGGCTCACTAACCCTAAGTAACGACCTTTAGTATTGGCTGCTACTTCTGGGTGGAGTTGAGATAGACCTTTTACATGCGTTTCAAAAAGAACGGTATCTTCGCGACTAATGCGTGGCTTCTCTACGCCTTGCCAATCGAAGGTGTCATCAACAACGACACATTTCGCCATCGCAAAGCTTTTTTCATTGGTATATGGCGTGACGTAATCGAGCGGTTCGCTTATTGCTTTGGCATATGGGTCTGAAAGCAGGATAGGGCCATTGTCCGTTTCTGCAATGAAACCGTATTTTTGTCCCGCTTTAATACCATCAATAAAGACATATCTGATATCAGCGTATTCATTTTCTAATTTATAAGTGGTGAATTCGTCGTTCTCGTCAAAAAGAGCGAGAGAGAGTGATTTACAGTCAGGAGAATAAATTGAAAAGTTACAGCCAGTGTTACCTAGCGTTGCGCCTAGTGGATAAGGGCGAGCGAGCGTTCTAGTCATTGCTTGATTTCTTGTTCGTTTATCGACATCAGTGAACTATAAGTAAAAAGCTTTGTCACAGTAAGGTCAAGCAACTTCACAGAATAATTATTGTTAAAAAAATAATTTACCGATTAGGTTCAAATTATATATTTGAAGTAGATCCCACTTATATTGAATAATTAGATCTGTGTGCTGTCTACTCCTCCTAGATTAAGTGATCTAACTCCTGTAAACACCGTTCTGTATAAATTCTACTCCCTTCTCATCCCCCTTAATTTAGTTCAGGGCGGAGGAAGTCAAACTTGTCATCCCCTCTTAATATTGGCTCCGTTGAAACGAATCAGGGGAAACCCTAAACCTCTCTATCTTACGTCCGCCATAACTGCCTTTGGTTGTCGCAAGAGAGCAAAAATATAAAACCTAAAAATAAATCGTCCTTAATGGAGTTAAGAATGAAAAAAGTAAGTTTGATTGCTGCAGCGGTGACTACTGCACTTATGGCTGGTTCTGTATATGCAGAAGAAGTAGCTCTTGATGTAACAAGTGGTGATGAAGCAATGGAAGTTGAGGTTAAAAACCCAACGGAAGTTATTGCTGATGGTTGGGAAGTTCACGGTTACATGTCTTCTAACGTACGTGTTGTAGATGGTAAAACAGTCGATACTGAATTTGGTAAGCCAGATTACAAAACTGCGGGTACACATGGTAAGAGCACTAACCAAGTTGAATTCGTAATTAAGAAGCACTCTGAATACCAAAATGGTGTTTGGGCTGACTACGTTCTACGTACTGAATATGGTAATGGTAACTCTTACGCATACTCTTCTGAAGGTGGACAGAAGCAGAATACTGACTCTCAGTTTGAAGTAAAAGAGGCCTTTGTTGAACTAGGTGGCGTTCTTGGAGAAGACACATCAATTTGGGCTGGTCAACGTTACCTAAATCGTGCTGCAGGTATCTTGTCTGGTGAGTTCTGGAAACAATCATCAGGTGTTGGTGCTGGTATCCAAACTAAGTTAGGCGGAAATACTGCAGGTATTGCATACACGATGGCTGATACAAATGATTCCATCAATAATGGTACTGACCGTGCAACACTTTCTTCTCTTGACCTCTACTATTACGGTGTTGACGCAGGTATCGGTTCATTAGATTTTGATTTGAAATACGGCCAACAAGCTCTTGACGGAGAAAATGACGACGGCTTCGGTGCGTCTGTGACTCTTAATACTAGCTACTACGGCTTAGATGGTTGGACTCAAAACGCAATTGCATACGGTACAGGTGTAATGCAAAACCGTGGCGTGAACTTCGGTAACTGGTCAGGCGGTAATGATGATGCTGAGTCTCTATTCTTGACTTCTTACGGTGTCTTAAATATCTCAGAAAGATGGCAGCTAGGTACAGAAGCGACATATATCACAGCTCTTGATGAACTTTGGGGCGCTGAAGGCCTAACACGTTATATTGTTGCAGCTCGTCCTTCTTACAAGCTTAACGACAATATTCGTTTAGAGGCGACAGCTTCTTACGCACACGAAGAAGGTGATGAAGGTTACTGGGGGCGCACCGGTGATGATGTGGAAAGTGATATTCTTAACCTAGAAATTGCCACAGCATTCACAGCAAACTCAGACTACTTTGGTCGCCCACAAGTAAAACCTTATATCAGCTACATTAAAGCTGACGACGAAGCAAGTGCTAAGCAAATTGGTATCGAAAACGGTAAAGACCAATTTGTATTCGGTGTGCACACTGAAATTTGGTTCTAAACCATTTACAGTATAAGGCAGCCAATTGGCTGCCTTTTTCCGTTTTCCCCAAAACAACAACCAATAGTGAGAGAGATTAAAATGACAAATAAAAGCTCTATGTTAGCCGTGGTACTAGGTGCCTTGCTAAGCGGTTGTGCTTCAGATGCTCAAGTTCAAACTAAATTAGATGCCCCTACCAACGCAGAAGTATGTTGCAGCGATTTTTCTCAGTTCCCATACGCTCGATTAAATGACAATGAAGATTTAAAATTTGATATCGACCTGGGTTCACCTGTCGGTACATTTACGACCGGTAATAGCCACTTTGCAGCGTTCAAGTTCAGCGAGCGCTCTGGTGAGATGCTAGTTAAGCTCTCTAGTTTGATGATCGATGACTCTGTTTTCGCTCCAGAAGCTATGCTCCTTGATGAGAACTTTAAGCCAGTACAAACATTGAAGTTTGAAGACTTTAAGGTTCAGGCATCCGATGCGTTTACACGCACTAGTTACATTGAGCGCTTACGTGTTGATGCAAGTAAAACACCTTACATTATTATTTACACACCAGCTGATGAGTTAGGAAAAGCGATTAGAGTTGATCACCCTGCGAAAGTTCGTGCGAAAGAGTTTGGTGAAGTGATGCCTATGGTCACTGACCCTGTATACACCAATCAACTAGGTGGTCGTCTAGTATTAGAAGTTGAAACTCTAAAGCTTCGCCCTTACCGTGCTAAAGCTGCTGTAGTTCCAGTGGCTGCTGTTGCCGCACCTGCGGTAGCGACAACTAACAAAGCTGATACACAGATTCGCGTACAACAAGAGACAAAAGACTTCTATTTATCTGCTATACAAAATGCGGTTAAATCTGGTGATGTACCTAAAGCTTTAAGTTTGTTGGATGAAGCAAAAGCTCTCAATGTTGAAGGTGCACAAGAAGCCTTTGTACGAGCTGTCAACGCAAAATAGCTTAATAGCTTAATAGCTTAATAGATTAGTAGCCTTGTAGCTTAGATCGAACGCTCCTTTAAGGGGCGTTTTTTCTATCTGTATTCATATATTTCAGGTTTAGAGGTAGTTATGCAATCTGAATTGATTCTTATTGATGAGTTCCTAATCCCACAGCTTAATCGAACTCGCACACTTCGTATTTATCTTCCTGCGGGTTACCGACAATCAGAACAAGCTTATGCGGTCTTATACATGCACGATGGGCAGAATGTCTTTGAAGAGTCCACAGCGACATATGGGATGTGTTGGGATGCACGAACGACCCTTGATGAGATGCAGAGACTTGGTAAATTATCTGGGTTAATTGTCGTAGCAATCGACAGTAGTGATGAGCTTAATAAGATGGGGCGTTATAACGAGTATTCACCTTGGAAAGCACATCGAGACATAAAAGAAATGGGCATGGATGAAGAGTTACTTAAATTTGGTGGTAAAGGTGACGATTACATGGCTTTCATCTGTCAAACATTGAAGCCTTATATAGACCAAACATTAAGAACAAAGCCTAGCCGAGAGTTTACGTATCTTGCTGGTAGTTCGATGGGGGGATTAATCAGTTTGTACGGAGGCTCTCTATATCAGGATACCTTTGGCGGACTTGGGGTCTTCTCTCCAGCGTTTTGGTTCAATAAAACCTCATACTTCGAATATATGAAAGAGTTTAACTTTAGGTATCCAACAAAAATATATATGGATATGGGAACGGATGAAGCTCGCGAAGGCACAACAGTCGATTTCGCTGATGTATATCTAAGTGGTTCGCGAGAAATGAATAAGTTACTCGCTCAAAAACGGAACGTGACGCTGTTTTATCAAGAAGGTAAAGATCATAAGCATAATGAAGCGGCTTGGTCTCTGCGATTCCCTGACTTCATCGACTTTATTTTTAGACAATAAAAGAAGGCCTAATTCCATTCTCTTTCTAGTGATAAGTGGATTAGGCTTTCTTGATATCGGCTTGCTAACGATGAAATTAGTCTTTGGCTACTGATAGCTGTTGTTTATTCCGTTTATTCAACAAGTAGTCATTGTTAAACATGCAACGGTGTTTCTTGGAAAAATCAGGTTTAGCAAATTGTAAGTCACTTAAGATGGTATTACTTTGTTTAGGTTGAATATCAATATGCGCCTGTTTATTGCTTACAGTGACCTGATTTTGGAGACTATCGACCATTATTTCCAACTGCTCCGTCAATGGTGTTGAGATAACAGCCACAGATTTTTGGTCTATATCCAGTTTAAGAACTAATGTTATTTCGGAACTTATTGTACCTTCTAAATTTGACTGAATTTCGTAGTGACAAATACCATTTTTAGATTCAAATGCTAGCCGTAGTTGATTTCCTTTCCCAAAAGGTAGCGTAGCAACCAATTCATGCCAACAACTTGGAAGGTTGGGTGTTAGGTGTATCTCTTTATCTAATAAGCGTGGGCAGTATCCCAAATAGTCCTGTTGCGCGTTACGTGCATATTCGGAAACAGACCAAGCTTGAGCGAATGTGCCTGATTCTACAAGATCGCGGCCATCGACTTGGTAGGCGTCCAAGTTCTCACTCATTGTTCCTCTACAGCCTTGTGTAAGGATTTGTCTCGCCAAGTTTTTAGATAGTTGGTAACTGAGGTCTTGCTTCTTAAACTTGTTGAGAGCAGTGATGGTAAAGCCTGCATTCCACCCCCAGATCGTACCATTGTGATAAGCCGCGTCTTTGTGGTACATGACTTGATTGTCATGATATGGGTGAAAATCAACGTGCTCTTGTTGTAACGAACAGATCCCCCATGGGAACAATAGCGTTTCGACAGCATTCTTGACGATGTATTGCTCTTTTTCATTCTGATTAAGCTCAACTTTCTGAGGAATTGAAATCGTCATGAGTTGGTTTGGACGCACGCTATAATCTGGAACGTCACCTTCAGATAAATGGTCGGCTAATCGATTATGTTCATTATCCCAAAATTTGGTTGCGAAGTTTTCCTTCACTTTTCCTGCTTGGATTGTCCAGCTCTTTTCTGCTTCGGAGTCGCCCACTAAAGTTGCGAGTTGAATGGCACTGTTTAAGCTCTCAAACCATAAAGCTTGGATATCATTGGCTTTAGGTCCACGAGGAGACCAAGGTGTCATCCCATCAATTTTTGCATCCATCCATGTATCAGGGTGGCGATGTGCCATCAAGCTATCTTCACTTAAGTAGTGTTTTTCGACACCTGTGATGAAACGCTTCAGGGTTGGGTAAATAGCCTTAGCGAACGCGATATCACCAGAATAGTTGATGTATTCGAGAGCTTCTCGAATCATCCACGGTGTGCCATCAGTAGTGTTGTAAATGATGTTCGTTTTACTTGTCACGCGATTGGGGATTCGGCCAAAATTCACGGAGCTTTCGTCGAGCATCTGCATTGATGCAAAGTTTTCAATTATCTCTTTGGCTTCGCTAAATAAGCCATTAACCAAGCTTGTTCCTGATAAAGCGATAAACGTATCGCGGCCCCAGCAGTCTTTGAACCAAGGTAGCCCAGCCCAAATACCGGTCCCAAATTCATGGCTAACAAAGGCTCTACTGGCAAGACGTGACCACATAACCGCTCGGTTGTATTCCAGGTCGTTGGTCCACAAATAATTATTGGTCAGGAAGTCATAAACTCGCTGCTGGTGAAGAACGTGCTCGTTATTTTTGACAGCTTGATTTACCAGTAAACTAGCGGATTCAAGAGTGTCAGCAAAGCCTAAATAGACAATAAGGTCTGTTTGTTTATTCGACGTTGAGAGCATTAGTTTTACATTACTCTCAGAGAGTTGAACTAAGTCGCGCAGTTCATGATGATCGTCTAGTGAGACCTCTTTTGCATGTATTGAATGGTTGCTAGCAATTGCTACAAATCTTGGGCTGCCTTCAGGGCAAACTTGAGGGCTGAGTTCTAAGACTACATTTGAGCTTGAGGTATGAACTGTAGAGTGAACAGTCGGTATGTTGAGTTCTGGAATCAGGCTTAAAATGCTTGGTTTGTTTGACGAAACCGTGAGCGATACAAGCCTCGAACCTTGAACAAGGCTTAGCGATTCCTGACTATTGTCGTAATGATGCTCAATTCCATAAGGCATAAGGCGAGCACATTGAGCTTCTAGCTTATTATTAAACTTGCCGTTGGTATAGCTGGCGAAGGAGCCTAGTATCCAACCTTGGTGGTGGCGATATTTTCCACTGTTTACATAGTTATAGGTAGTACCGTGATAATAACCATCGACGTTATCCCCGAATACAAACGGGAATGACTGTTTTTCTGTGATGGCTAGTTCTTGGAATAGTTGCTCGTGTGGTATTGCAAACTCAGGGTGCTTCCAGTCAGGAAATACGCCCTCAATCTCAATGAGCTTAGTATCAAGGCGCTCTCGTTGAGGTGTTGATTGAGTGTTGTATTCACCTTTGCTTATGGTGAGGGTTGGAGTCGACGAGGAGAATTCAACTTTCAAGGAGTACTGACCTGCCTCGGTGGGAGAGAGTAGTAGGTCATTGCCAATTCCTTGTGTATTGATAAGAGAGATTGCTTGTTCGAACTCGCAAAGTGTTGCTTCACTTTCATGCCCAGAAAGTGTCCATTGCTTCGTTCCATCGGAATCAGAGATCTTGAAGCGATAAAGATCGGTTGATAAGCATATGCTTGCTCTATAAGAGCCATCTTGCTCCTTGATAAGTGGGGTGTCTAACCCCCAACCATTAAATGTACCTTTGAGATAAAGAGTAGGGATTTGCATAACGAGGTGACTTCCAAAACAAAAAAGGCACAGCATGCGCTGTGCCAAAGGACAATAGGATATTAATAAGAAGAAAGGTTATTTGGTTATTTGCTTAGCTGCTGTGTCTAGTGCTTCTTTAACCGTTTGCTTACCTTGCATTGCGTTATCGATTGCAGCACCCTCAGCGAACCAGTAAGCGGTCATTTGAGGGATGTTAGGCATGATCTCGCCGTTTTCAGCGTTCGTCATAGTTGACTTGATGCGTTCATCACTCTCAAGGATCTTTTGGAATGATTTTAGTGTCACGGCGCCAAGAGGCTTATCATCATTCATGGTTTTCAAAGCATCGTCTTGGAATAAGTAGTTTTCCAAGAATTCGACAGCAAGATCAGTATTCGGACTTGCAGCATTGATGCCTGCACTTAGGATTCCAACAAACGGGTTACCCTTACCACCATTTAATGTCGGCAATTCTGCAACACCATAATTAACGCCAAGTTTATCTAGGTTGCCCCAAGACCAAGGGCCGTTAATGGTCATCGCAACGTTACCATTGGTGAACTCAGCTTCAGCTACTGAGTAATCCATGTTCGGGTTAACAACCCCTTGGTTTACCATATCAACTAAGAATTGAAGACCGTGAACGCCTGCTTCATTGTTAACACCAGTGCTTTTTGCGTTATAGCCTGTTTCTGTTTTCTCAAAAGCGAATGCACCACCGGCAGAGATCATTGGCCATGTGAAGTAAGCATTTTTCACATCCCACATAATGGCTTTTTTATCTTGTTTAGCCATCTCTTTTTGAATAGCAGCAAGTTCTTCCCATGTTTTCGGTGGGTTTGGAAGTAGGTCTTTGTTGTAGATTAGAGAAGGTGCTTCGATTGCGAGAGGGTACCCTACAATTTTGCCGTTCACCGTTACCGCATCCCAACTGAAGTCGACAAGCTTTTCTTTGAATTCTTTGCTTGGGTTTAGTTCGTGAAGTAAACCTGATTCAGCGTAACCACCAAAACGGTCATGTGCCCAGAAGATGATATCTGGACCGCCGCCTGTCGCAGCGTGTTGTTGGAATTTTGCTTCCAGTGAATCTGGATACTGAACATTGATTTTAACGCCCGTATCTTCTTCAAATTGCTTACCAATTTCAGCGAGACCGGCATAACTTTTATCGCCGTTGATCCAGATAGTAATTTCACCTTCTTCCATAGCAAAAGCTGGTGCATTAAAAAGAGCAGCAAGGGTACAAATAGACAGTGTTTTCAATAGAGGTTTCATAGTTTCATTCCATATTCAGAAGGTTATCCATAACGATAATCACTTCTATCAGTTCTTATTATCTTGGAGTGATTTTATCGGTTTCCTTGTGCCTTGAGAAATAGGTAAACAAACAGAAGATATAGTAAAAATCTATACCATTAAGGCGAAGCTAGAGTTTTAGAGGAAGATGGACAGCTTTTGTGATGTTGAACGTGAAAAGAAATGTGAAGGTGGGCTCAAACAAATTGCTGGTCATTTAGCTATAGCTGGCTAAGGAGGGGGTTGCATATGTAGGTTTATGCTGTATGAGTTAAAACCACTGATTGGGAACAATAAAAAAGGCAAGGGATTACCTTGCCTTTGTGCGGGGGTTGGAGCTTATAGGGCTATAGTTTTAAAGCAAAAGATTCATAAGGTGCTAAGTGTAATAGCGTATCTACACTTGAAACTTCACCATAGTTGTTGATTAGGCAAGTCGGCGTTTGGGTGCGATATTGTTCAGGAACTTCAAGAGTTAACGACTCTCCTGAGAAGTTACATACGATAAAAAGCTGTTCACCATCCAATTCACGAACGTAGGCAAAAACCTTGTCGTGTTCTTCAAAAACAGGAATGAAAGATCCGTAGACAATTGCTGGATGAGCTTTGCGTAACTCAATTAATTTCTTGTAGTGGTAAAATATTGAACCTGAATCGGCTAATGCACTTTCGACGTTTATATCCGGGTAGTTTGGATTGAGCTCAATCCACGGCGTTACGTTAGAGAACCCTGCGTTAGCTTGATTGTTCCAGTGCATTGGTGTTCTGGCATTGTCACGGCTGTTCTCGTGAATGGCATCCATCATGTGTTCATGAGTGACACCAGACTCTGTTTTTACTTTGTAGAAGTTATGAGTCTCAATATCCTTGTACTGATCCAAGCTATCGAAGGCAACGTTCGTCATGCCAATTTCTTCACCTTGGTAGATATAGGGTGTGCCTTTCAAGAAGTGTAGACAAGTCGCAAGCATTTTGGCTGACTCAACTCGGTAGTTTTTGTCATCACCGTATTTTGACACCAAGCGCGGTAAATCGTGGTTATTCCAGAATAGAGAGTTCCAGCCACCATCTGCCAATTCTAGCTGCCATTTAGTCAGAACATTCTTGAATTCTCTAAGGTCGAGCGGAATAGGATTCCATTTGTCACCGTTTTCCCATGTCAGTGTGATGTGTTCAAATTGGAATACCATCGATAGTTCATTTCTATCTTGTCCGCTGTATAGTTTAGCGATCTCTGGTGTTGCGCCCCAAGTCTCTCCAACTGTTAACAAATCTTTATTGCCAAAGGTAGCCTGATTCATTTGTTGTAATAGCTTGTGTAGTCTTGGCCCGTTGCCCGTAATTCCTTTATCGATCTCTTTACCGATAAGGTCTATCACATCTAATCGGAAGCCACCGATGCCAAGGTCAATCCACCAGTTCATCATATTATGAACTTCTTCTTGTACCTTCGGGTTTTCCCAATTTAAATCTGGTTGACGTTTTGAAAATAGGTGGAAGAAATATTGTTGTGTTAGCTCATCCCATTGCCAAGCGCTACCGCCGAAGATAGATTCTTGGTCGTCTGGTACGCTCCCATCCGGTTTTGCATCACGCCAGATATAATAATCTCTATATGGGTTATCTTTTGAAGAGCGAGCTTGTTCGAACCAACGGTGTTCGTCTGACGTGTGGTTTACCACTAAGTCCATGACAATCTTGATGTCACGTTTTTTTGCTTCGTCCATAAGGCGTTGCATGTCTTCCATGCTGCCAAATTCTTTAGCAATCGCTTGGTAGTCAGAGATGTCGTAACCATTATCATCCATTGGAGATCGGTAAACAGGCGATAACCAAATGACATTGATGCCAAGTTCCTTGAGGTAATCGAGCTTACTGATAATCCCATTTAGGTCGCCGATACCATCATTATTTGAGTCTAAAAAACTACGCGGGTAAATTTGGTAGACTACCGCGTCATGCCACCATTTCTGTTCCATCTCAATTTCCACTTAATTAGTTAATTGCCTTTACTATAGTGATTTCACCTTTGAGTGGGAAATAGCATTACTAATGCCCTATATAGAAAAATCCTATATCATGTTGCCTATCCGCTGTGTGCAAACATCAGTGGGGTAATTTGTCGAATTTCTAACCTCGCATTTTGTGATCGAATGCAAACTAAGAGAATCTTATGAACAAGCTATATCGATATTTTCTGATGGTTGCGCATACCGGTAGCATTAAAGGTGCTGCAGAAAAACTGAATATAAGCCAGCCTTCCTTGACTGCTGCAATTAAGAAATTAGAGAGTGATATTGGTGTTGCTATTTTTATTCGGAAGTCAAAAGGCGTTGAACTTACCGAGTATGGGGTGCTGTTTCGGGAGTTTGCGCAAGAGCAGCAAGAAAAGCATCTGTCGCTAATGCACCGTTTTACCGATATGCAGCAGCGCCAATTAGGTAAATTGAAGCTCGGCACAGGCGAAGCTTGGTGGGAACAATTTGTCTGTAAGGCTGTTGAAGAGTACAAACAACAAGAACAAATGGGTTCGCTACATTTAGAGTTCGGAAATAATTTATCTTTGATGCATCACTTAGTTCAAGGGGATATAGATCTGTTTGTTGGCCATGAAATTTATGGGTTGCATGAGCGATGTAAAGTGACTTTCTACCCACTATTTCAAGACAAAGAAGCTGTGTTTGTTCGAGATGGTCATCCATTGTTAACAAAAAAAAATCTCGATGTCAGCTTGTTAAGGCGTGATATGTTGGATTATCCAATACTCCAAGTGACTCCCGATCACTCGAGACATAACTCCGTACTTTCTGATCACGTAAATTCACAATCTGGTGGGCGAGATTCTGAGGTAGTAGGAAGAGATGTTTATGATGTTGATTCTCTTTTTGCGAGCTTAGATATGTTAAGAATGTCCGATGCAGTTATGCCATACAGTCATAAAATGTGTGATTGGATGAAAAAAAGAGGATTTGAAACTTTATTGATTGATGATTCTAAGCGAGGGAATGTTGGTCTTTACGCGAAGCAGGGAGCGGACGACCTGAAGATTAAAACCTTCATTGAAATTTTACAAAAGGCTAATTTTGATTAGGCTTTAAAAACTAATAGGATTTTGTGCAATTTCGATGGTTCAACATCTCCACTGCTCATGGCATTTAGGTACTTAACATGTTTGATATTTACGTTAAGTACCGTTTATCCTTATTTCGATGCTGCAATAATTAATGACTTCGAGAGTCAGTATATTAGATAGCTAATACCCAAGCGAAAGCAGCTAGGGGATTTAATTCAGCACTGAAGTAACCGACGCCACTTTCCACATATAGTGTCTGTTGTTGGACGCCTTCAATATGTTCTTTTAGCACATAGCTTCCGTCTGCGATTCCCAGCTCTTGAATCACTTCTGCAGTAATCTTCAACTCGATATTATCCGTTATGCTTTGGCTAAAGTTAGCAGCTGCGATAACAAGCTCTTCGTTATTAAAGCGCAAGAAAGCATAAACAGAATCACTTAGCTGATTGGATTTGTGTAAATCTTGGTACTCTCCAGTCATAGATGAATGGTTCAGTGCAAACGTCATCACTCGCTTGTAGAAGAGTCTGAGTTGCTTTTCATCATTGTTGAGTTGCCCACCATCGAACTTTCCTCCGTTCATCCATTTTTGATGTTGAGGAACACCGATGTAATCGAATATAGATGTGCGAGAAGGTTGTCCAAAACCTGCATTCTCCGCACCTGGTTCGCCGACTTCTTGCCCGAAGTAAATCATGGTTGGAGAACTACTTAATAGCGTACTAACCAACATGGCTGGCTTAGCGATGTGTGGGTTACCGACAAACTCTGGAGATGCTACACGCTGTTCATCGTGGTTGTCTAAAAAGTGCATCATGTGGTGTTCAATGTCCATCATTTGATGTTGAATCTCAGGGATGATTGCCGTTGAAGCCTTACCTTGCATGATTGCCTTTAGGCCGTCATAGAGATCAACTTTGTCATATAGATAGTCCATTTTACCTAAGCGAATATAATCGCGATAAAGGTCTGGTTGATATACTTCTGCCATCAAAAATGCATCTTGATTCTTTACTTTTATTGATGAGTTTAGATAGCTCCAAAATTCGACAGGTACCATTTCTGCCATATCGTAGCGAAATCCATCAACGCCTTTGTCTAACCAATACAAGGCAATGTCTCGAAACTTAACCCATGAATCTGGTACGTCAACTTGCTGCCAGAAATGGTAGTGAGCTAGGTGGTCACGTGTAGCATAGTCATTTGGCAGTTCAGGGAAGTCTTTTGAGCCGTCTGGGCGCACACCATAGTTTATCTTTACCGTTTCATACCAATCATCGAAGTTTGGTTTGCTTAAGCGAGACCCATTTCCTGTCCATTTTGCTGGTGATTCAAGGAAGGATGAGGCTAAATTCTGGTGTTGTTCTCCTCCTAGTGGGATAAAAGCGGATTCGAACTCGGGGAGTTCAAATGAGCTACCAGGAATGTAATAGAAGTTGTTGTTTCGGTGGTATTCAATAGTTTTGTCGTCCTGCTCACCAAAGTCACTTATTCCCTCTGGATTATTTAATCCTTTGTAATTACGAGCGATGTGGTTAGGGACAATATCTATGATGACTTTTAAGCCATTGTCGTGACTTCTTTTTATTAATGTTTCGAATTCTTGTAAGCGCTGCGCTGGGTTGTCTGCAAGATCTGGGTTTACGGAGTAGTAATCTTTGACGGCATAAGGAGAGCCTGCTCGCCCTTTTACAACGCTTGGGTGATCGTCTGAGATGCCAATGTCTTTGTAGTCGTTGATCACTGCATGATGCGGCACTCCGGTGTACCAAATATGTGTGATGCCGAGTTCTTTAATTTCTGAAAGGGCTTTGTCAGTGAAGTCACTAAACTTGCCAATACCATTTTGTTCAATGGTTCCCCACGGTGTGTTTTGTGTTTTCTGATTACCGAACAAACGTGTAAAAACTTGATAGATTGAATGTTTCTTGTTGTACATACTTATATTCCATCTCGTGAAGTAGAGGTGTAGACCTTTATGTTTGGGTTAGGAGGCTAGCTCAATCAGAATGCTGCTTTATCCTCCTTAGTTAAGAAATTCGGGGCGTAGTTGTTGTGGTATGTGAGCTGCTACTCAAAAAGAAGGGAGGTACTGTTGTTTGGCATTACTTCAATGTATTAGGTTCAACAGCCGTTAAAAAGGGGAGATCGTGTCTCCCCTAACAAACGAGTATGTTTTTAATTGTTTGTTGTTGAATCTATTGTTTAGTCACAGAAACTACAGCTTTCTCCACATTGTCATCTAATTCATGAATCGCATTCAGAGTGAATGTGTAGCTGCCCGCTTCTGTTACGTTTAATTTACAATCTCCCGCGTTGCCAATGCCGATAGATCCATCAGCAAGTTCAACGGAATCACAACCAAAGTTAGGTGATACCCAATCAGCATCAGCAAACTTGAAGCCATAGTTACCCGCTTCCAAGTTGCCTGTCACAGAATAAACACCATTAGCGACAAAGCTCATTGCCCAATCATCCGTTGCGCCCCATCCATTCATGTCACCTTTAACGTAAACTGTTGTTTGGCCGTATGGCGGAATGCTAGATACATCCTTGCCTGTGTTATCAACCGGTAGGCCGGCACCTTGTGAATCACCTTGAACTTGTACAAATACAGCGGTGGTTATTGCAGGTACTGTGAAGGTTTCAGCGGCAAAGCTTGAACTTTTCACTGTATCGTCAGCCGAGTTTTGTTGAACGTCATGAAGTGTAAAGCCTGTCGCTCCTGTGATTTTGAACGATTGAGATTCATTAGTTGAGTTTACAACTGCCACAATCGCATCATTTGCAGGGTCAAGATCGTCGCCCGCAGACACACCATCATCGATAGACATGACAATCAGGCCTTCGATTTGATCTTCACCAACATTGCGGAAGTCGACTCGCTTCATAACTTCGTCTGCTGTGTCTAAGCGGAACAGTTCGCTTGAGCTACGGATTTTTAATAGCTCTAGGAATTGCTGCTTAGTCAGATTAATGTCTTCTTCGTCTGGTTTAGCCGTTGGGTCAGCAATGATTGTTTTGATCAGATCCCAGTTCGCACCATCTTTGTCTTCACGAGGTAAGCCGACGTTCCAGTTGTTATCAGTACCATCAAACATGACGCGGTTGTACCAATCACCTGAATCGTAAGAGTCGCGCTGCATTGATTTAGAACGCAACAGCTCAGAACCCATATGGATGAATGGTATTCCTTGGCCTAACATCACGGTAGAGAGTGATACAGACTGCATACGTGCACGCTCAGCAGAGCTAGTACCAGTGGCGATTTTGTATGCGTTGTTGTCCCAAAGCGTTTGGTTATCATGTTTCGACACGTAAGAGATGTTCTCTGAAGGCATCTTGGTGTAACCAGCTGGCGCACCGTTGTAATCAACGTTTTTACCCAGTTTGGTATCGCCTTTGTAATCAATCAATACGTATTCTGCGAGGTTACCTGCCATGCCTAAACGAACAAGGTCTTGGTTATGTAAACGACCATTGATCGAATCTTGATCAACTTTGGTTTCTTCGTTGGCAATCGCTGCGTTACCAAAGCCTTGGTTAAAGCGAAGTGGGTGGTTGCCTTCTGAATCGACGCCGCCATCAAACGGGCTACCGCCACGAACTGCGTCACGTAAACGGTCTGAGAAGGTCCCGATTTCTGTGCCCGCCATGTTGATTTGGTTTGCTTGATCGAAGCGTGCATTGTTAGCTACTTCGCCAAAATCCCAACCCTCACCGTAGAACAGCGTGTTTTCGTCGATTTTACGTACTTCAGCAAGAGCTTCTACCATTACGTCTTTTGGCTGGTGGCCCATTAAGTCAAAACGGAAGCCATCCACTTTGTAGTCTTCAGCCCATACCTTGAGTGAGTCGACCATCAATTTACCCATCATCAGGTTTTCGGTCGCAGTGTTGTCACAACAAGTCGAGTTTTCGACGCCACCAGTGTTGACGTTAAGACGGTGGTAATACCCAGGGACAATTTTATCCAGTACCGACTTATCGTTCACACCAGACGCATTGGTATGGTTGTATACCACGTCCATGATCAGCTTAAGATCCATGTCGTGTGTCGCTTTCACCATTTCACGGAACTCTAGAATACGTTTCGAACCATTAGGATCGGTCGCGTAACTTCCCTCTGGCACCGTGTAATGGAATGGGTCGTAGCCCCAGTTGAAGCTATCAAGCATACGAAGGTCATTCATTAATGCTTGTGCGTCACCCGTTGAAGGGTCATAACCATCGAGTACATCTTCGATGACTTTGTTTTCGTCTTCGCTTCCACATAAGGCAGCAGTCGGTTTTACATCACACAGTTTGCCTACGGTGTCGGTGATATCAACACGGCTCGCGGCATCTTCATCAACGGTAGCGATATCAAATGCTGGTAAGATATGCAGTGTAGTTAAACCTGCTTGTTGCAGAGCCTGTAGGTGTTTGACCGACTCACGATCAGCTTCTGTGAGAGCGAGGTATTTTCCATTTAGGTTAGCTGTGCCTAGTTTATCGCTGAAACTAAAGTCACGAAGATGAGACTCATAAAGTACGTGGTCTTCGTCTTTCTCTACGGTTGGTCGTTGGTAGTCGTCCCAGTTCGCTGGTTTCAAAGTTGAATCATTCAGGTCGATGACTTGAGAGTATGCCGAATTCTTCGATAAGCTGAGAGAGTATGGGTCTGTCACTAGGCGAGTTTCGATATTGCCAGTGGTTGGATGGTAAACCTTCACTTGGTAGCGATAGTAACTGTTGACTGCATTAGACACCGCGTCAGTCGCCCAAATACCTGTTTCAGTGTTTTCCGTCATCGGGATGACTTGTGAGGTCTGGAGATCTTCGCTGTACAGGACGAGTTCTACATCTTGAGCTGTTGGTGCCCAAAGCTTGAAGGTTGCCGCACTGCCTTCAACAATCGCACCTAATTCTTCTCTCATTGCATTACCAGCATCTTCGCTAGCAAATACTGCATCAAGCACACCAGGTTTTTGAACCTCAGTTGAAGAGGTAACATCGCCATTGGCATTGTAAGCAACAAGAATTATCTGAGATTTTAAAATAGTGCGAAGTGTGCTGTCGTCAACGTCGATAGCCAGGGCTGGTAAGCTTGCAAGGTGGCGGAAACGCTCTTTTAATTCAGAGGATAGCTCGCCATCTTTGGCGAGATCAACGGCAGTGCCACCGACAATCTCTTTGTCGTCGTTCATCGTGATGCTGTTATCGAGTGCGTAGAACAGTTTCACAGAGTCGGCATTGCTAGCGGCTTCCCAAGCAATGGTGGTCACATCTAACCAATGTGCTTTTTGGCCATCAATATTGACTGGGCGCTCTGAAATTGGGTCGTAATACAACTCGCTGCTGCCATGGAACCCGAATACACCTTGTGAATCACCGAGCTTCGTTAGCTCGATTTTAGAATTGGCACTGCCAAACGCTTTTTCGTCGCCATTATGTAAGATGAAGTTCATGCATTTATGTGGGTCAGAAGCATCAGGATCCACTTTCAATACATAGTAAGCACCGTAAGTATCGCTGATACCATCGTATTCGTAAGGGCTGTTCCAATCGGTTCCGGTTTCACTCAACCCCATGCCGACTAAGTCTGTGCTAGTACAACCTTCGCCATTCCATAGGTGAAGCCCCCAACCGTCGTAAGTAGAGCCCGAAGTGCTCGCGGCTGCAACATCACGTTTGTAATACACAACGACTTCGTTTTCGCCTGCTTTGTATAAGCCATCGTTGCCTGCGTCGGTGTCATTGTCGCTATCACTGCCACAACCTGCGATCAAAGTCGCGGTGAATAGAGGTAAAATTGCTTTGGCCAAAGTAGAGCGCTTGAAGCTTCTCTTTTTGGTCACATTGAAGGTATTTCGTAGAGAGATAATTTTATTAATATTTATGTTGTTCACGTTTTGATATCCATATTTCACTTTTTATGAAGATGAATATCCTAGCTTTAACCAAGGTCAACTATTTGTGATAGAAATATATAAAGTTATTTTTAATTCGTAAATATAGGAAACCTAGTGTCAAAATCACGCTTTGTAATTGGTTATTGTTAAATTAATTGGATCAATGACTCATTTGTTTAATATCAATAATGTAAGGCGTAGAAGCTAGGCGTAGTTAATAAGGATGAGAGCTCATCCTTATTAATGTGAGATGAATATCACTTTAGAATGTTCTTATTTTTTAAGAGTAATAAAGTTTTCACGTTCTATTTATTATTATTGTTATTAATATTAACATTAGTGATTTTTATGTATTAAGGATGATAGCGGCACTCAAGGGGCAGCAAAAAATTAGGTAGATTACGTCAGTTTCATTTGCAGATATCTGCAATTCTTATATATTTCCCACAGTGTATTTAAGGAGAAGGTATATTCTTTGGGAGCGAAACCACCAGTTATCAATCCTTATCAAAATCTACAGGGCGTAATTGCCACAGTATGTGAGCTGTTGCCCAAAAGGAGTCATGTTGTCTTCATCTATTCAAATCGTTATCACCTATTTGGTTCTGGTGGGGGTATCTGTGTTGTTTGCAGAAAGTTCTAAAGCGCTGTTGGTGTGGTATTTGGTTATCGGTGTGGTGACGTTTTTTGTGTACGCAAAAGACAAGCGAGCAGCGATCAATGGCAATTGGCGTGTGCCAGAGAAAACCCTGCACATCTTTTCTGTTGCTGGTGGTTGGTTAGGGGCGTTGATTGCTCAAGATAAGCTGCGTCATAAAACGCAGAAACAGCCGTTCAGAGCGATATATTGGGTGACAGTGGCAGTGAATGTTGCGGCGTTTGTGTGGACACTAACCCCGAGCGGGCAGGCGACATTTGGGCGTTGGCTTAGCGAGGTTATTGGATACTTGTAAATTGATGGCTAGTAATCACTTACTAACCATCATAGGGAAGCTATCTGGTTACAACATCGGAATCGTTGAGGCTAGAAGCAAGCCTGCCATACCGTAGTTGAAGCTTTTGATACGGACCGGTGTTGTTAACCAGTGTTGCAGTTGTTTACCTGCCGCTGTCCAGAATGTCACGGATGGTAAGTTCGCGAGCGTGAAGATACCAGCGATGATCGCAAGCTCCCACCATGAACTGCCGCTGCTGTAGACTGAAATCGCCGTCAGTGCCATCGACCAACCTTTAGGGTTCACCCACTGAAAACTTGCCGCGCCGATGAAGGTCATTGGCTTATAAGCCTCGGTGCTTTTGGCTTTGCCGCTCAATGCTATCTTAATTGCAAGGTACACAAGGTAAGCAAGGCTCAGGTATTTCAAGATTTGGTGCGTAACCGGATAAGCGTTGAAAATGCCCATTAAACCGAAGCCAACTAACAGCAACATGGCTGCAAACCCTAGAGCAATCCCAAGCATGTGCGGAATAGTACGGGCAAAGCCAACATTTGCTCCTGATGTCATGAGCATGATGTTATTTGGACCTGGCGTGAAGGTCGAGACGAACGCAAACAAGGCAAGTGCGCTAAGTTGTTCTAAAGGCATTATGGTTCTCCAGCAAAAAATGAACGAAGTGACTGACCGGTCATGACTTTCACGTGTTGAGAAATATAGTAGGTGGAAAGTGAGGCAATTATGTGCTTTTATTTCCTCTATTATCACTAAATGCACAATAATAAGTACTTATGGATAGATTTGACGAAAGGATATTGCAAGAGCTTAAATTGGACGGCAGAATCTCCAACATTGAGCTTTCAGAGCGGATTGGCTTGTCGGCTTCAGCGACCTTAAGACGAGTACAAGATCTTGAGCGTAAAGGCATCATTCAAGGTTACCGTGCGGTTCTGGATAATGGGCTGATGGGGGTAGGTTTTATTGCTTATGTTTCGATTGGTTTATCAAGCCACAGCAAAGCGGCTCAGCTGGAGTTTGAACAGCACGTCAGTATGGAAAAAGAGGTGGTGGAGTGTCACAACATTACCGGTGCCAACGAGTATTTGCTAAGGGTAGAAACCAAAGACCTACCGGGCTATAAGAAGTTTCATGCCGATGTGCTTGGGGAATGTGCTCAGGTGCAATCTATTACGACTATGGTTGTGATGGACACCCCTAAAGACGAACGCTAGTCGAGTTTTATTTCAGGAGAGGCGCAGTGCCAAATACCAATCAGTTGTTATTGTTCTTAGATGTGGTTCAACAAGGGTCGTTTACCAAAGCGGCAACCTTGCACGATATGGATAACTCATCGCTCTCCAAACAGATCAAAAAGCTTGAGCAAGATTTAGGTGTTCAGCTGCTGAACCGTTCTACACGCTCGTTTTCGTTGACTTCGGCGGGTGAGGATATTCTCGCGCAAACCTATGTGTTGAAAGACACCATCAATCAAATCCAAGGTATTGCCGACTCGTACCAATCTGAACCCAAAGGTGTGCTACGAATTACGTCGCCTATCTATTTTGGGCAGCAATATCTGCAACCTATCATCACTCAGTTTATGAGGAAGTACCCTGATGTTCAGATCGTACTCTCACTAGACGATAAGATCGCCAACATCATTGCAGGGCAGTTTGATATCGCGTTTCGTTTCAGTAAGCTCGTTGAATCGAATTTGATTGCCAAGAAGATTGCCGACAGTAACTTCATGCTCGTTGCATCAAACGATTTTGTGAAGCAGCATGGTGAGCCGAAGACGCCACAAGATTTGCTCGCGCTACCTGCTGTGATTTATACCAATGGCGATATGACGGTTGATCATCTCCGTATCAGTGAAGAGCCGCATGGCGACACTTTTCAAAGCCTGACGATTCGTGGCAACTATAAGGTGAGTGATGTTCGCACCATGGTCTCTTGTGTGAAAGATGGCTTAGGATATGGCTTCCTTGATCAATCAAACCTGTATGCCTCAATGAAAGAGCTCGGCTTAGTCACTTTACTTCCTGATTACCCGATTTCGACGATTGATACCGCAATCTACGCTGTGTATCCGCACCGCAAGCAGACCAAGCTAGTGAAAGAGTTCATTACTACGGTTCAAGACTATATTGGCTCTCCAACCATTTGGGAGAAGATGCAGCAAGGTTAGCTGGATTTCTAATCGTTCAAACATAAAAAAGGAGCCTGAACGTCGAACGTTTTGGCTCCTTTTTTATTGTTCCTGCTATAACTGATTTACAATGTAAAGCTTAGCTATAGCTGGTGTGAACGGTTCATATTCACTAATACCTATTAATGCTCATGAATCACTTCTTTACCACTCGGATAAGCTTTGGTACCTAGTACATGACCATCAACTTCTTTGCCATAGTAGCCTTGGTGATTGTGGTATCGCTTAGCATTGCCAGCAACATCACCCTTGTATCTAGGATCTTGTGGGCGTTCATGACTATTCACAAATGCAGCCACATCCCAAGCATCTTGAATCGAAAGTTGCTGGCTCTTTCCAAGCGGCATGTTTTCATAGATGAAATAGGCAGCGGTGTTCACCCGGTGCATACCCGCGCCCCAGTTATACGCGTTTTCACCCCACAGTGGTGGGAAGTATGAACGGCCGTCAGATCCTTTAATACCTTCACCATTTTGACCATGACAGGTTTGGCAGCTGGTTTGGTAAACCTTTTCGCCACGCGTTATCGATGGCTCTTGTTCAGGATTAGCAATCTTAGGATAGCCACGGCCTGCCAGTTTGCTTCGGTCATCAATTGGGTATTTGCTTAACAGCTCTTCCGGAAGAGGGAAGCTTTCCGCTTTACCACCGACTTGTAAGTCGGCATCGCTGATCTCAGGAACAGGCGTGTCTTGCATGCCGTTCTTATCTAAGATTCCGCCCATCGCCAGCCAGTATGAATACGCCGTCAGTGCGACCATCTCTTTTGAACCCTCAGCCGGTGGTAGACCATTCATTGAGTAGGTAAAGCAACCTTGGATACGCTCTGCGTAGCTGTTTACCTTGTCGTTTTTAGAACGATACGCAGGGTAGGCCATGTACGCACCCCAAAGAGGGGCTGCGTTAGGCTTCATGCCTGCTTGCATGTGGCAGTTGACACAGTTTTGCTCGTTGCCGACGAATGTACCACGCATCTGTTGTGAATCGACAAACAGGGAATAGCCCAGTTTTACTTTGTCGCCAAATTCCCCATCAGGAATATCTACCAAGTCGCGTGGCACCAGATATTTATTATCTTGTGGTTTTTCAACGGCGGGCAGTTCGGTTTGGCGATCGGGCAACTCAGCTTCGGCATAAGCGATTCCAGAGGCAAGGGTTGCGGTAATTAGAAGTAATGTTTTCATGCGAGCCCTTTAGTATCGGAAAGATGCGAAGTAGTAAGAGAGGTTTTTGATCTCATCGTCGGTCAACTTGCCGGCGATATTACCCATCATGTTTAAATCATCACCCTTACGAGTGCCGTTTTTCCAAGCGTTGAGCTGAGTCTGAATGTAGTCGGCATGCTGGCTCGCTAGGCGTGGGAATTTGTCGACACCCATACCACTTGGCCCATGACAGGTTGCACAAGCAGGAATGTTTCGATCCCAATCGCCTTGGAATACAAGTTTACGATAGGGATTATCGATATCGGCTTGTGAGCCGCGCTGTTCTAAATCGGTGAAGTCGTATGAAGGCAGTGAAGCGAAGTATTCTGCAACTTCACGACGAATCGCAGGATCAGAGACACCATCAGCCATGCCTTTCATGATCGCGCTTTGACGCTCGCCACTTGAGAAAAGAACAAGCTGATGTTCGAGGTAATCAGCATTGAGCCCTGCAAGCATCGGTGCGATGTTGGGCATGCCTTTCCCGTCGGCTTGGTGGCAACCGCTACAGGTTTCTGCGGCTTCTGGCATTGGATTGGGTGCTGCTTGTGCAAAACCGGATAAAGAAAGGCTTCCCAGAGCAGCGATGCAAAGCGTTAGAGTTTGAGTTTTTATGTTCAGCTTAATCATGAGGCGTCGCTATTGGTTGTAATGCACGCATTTTCGACATAATTGGTTGTTCGCGCTATTGTGGATTTCCACATTAATTCACTGGGAACTTGAGGTAAGTCTCACATTAATAACCTCAATCACCATGGTGGTATTGATGTGGATTTCGATAGGCGAATCCAACTGCCGTTAACGAAGTGCAAGGGAACTGCCATGTTCGCCTCGGTGTGACTGCTTGTTAAGGCTCTTTATGGCACCGATTGTATAAGCATAGACGCTTGATGGGGCTAGGTGAGAAACTTGCTGGGAAGTGATGTGAAGAATTGATGGTTTGGCGTGGAAAAGCTTAAAAAAGAAGAGCAACCTCGAATGACGAAGTTGCTCTACTGTGCTCAGTCTTGATTTGACTGAAATAGGGGAGGTTTGAACGTCTAGACTTTGTAGATCTTAGCCGGAAGCGCTTGTCTTGCAGCTGCACCCACAACCCAATCCAACATCACGCCTTTGCCTTCTCTCGTCGGGTCAATCAAGCCTATATCATTGATGTTAACGCCATCGTTCGACTTCATCTTCACAGGTTGTTGTGTGTTACCGATCCAGTGCGCACGCTCACCGAGTTCTTTATGACCAAAGCCGTGTTCAAAGCCTAATGTTCCCGGTTTGATGCCATCAATCACCATCGCCAACGCATGTGTGGTTGAACTCGGTGTTTCAATAGCAAACACGTCACCGGTTTTGATACCCGCAGAAGAGGCGTCTTGCGGGTGGATGTAAACTGGATTTTCCCCCTTGATGGATTCTAAGCGTGGTGACAAGTTAGAGACCGCACTGTGAATGTTGGACTTAAAGTTGGTTAGCGTAAATGGCCACTCTTTTGCTGGGAACTGCTCTGCCAAAGGTGTGCCGTCTGCCAGCTTTTGTGGATACCATGTCGGGCAACCCATGTACTGCTCACCACTGATGGTGTTGCGAGAAGTACCGAGCTTTTCATTCCAAATAGCCAGTGGTTTGGTCCATTTATACTTCATGGTTTCATTGGTGTAGGCATTGGTGGCGTCTTCGAAACGACCGCCACGCGCAAAGATATACGCTACCTTGAGCATCTCTTCAGGCTTGAGTGTTTTGTTCATCACAGGCACTAGGCGTTCTAGACCAGACCAAACAATATCTTCCGCATCGACATTCGGCACGCCACCTTTTACGAACGCTAAGTTAGCAGCCGAGCGCAGGTAGAAGTCTTCAGCGCTATGAATACCGTGCCAGTTACCTTGATTGTCTTTGATTACGTTGTCGCCGAAGCCACCTAGGCCAAGCGTTTTCGCTAGATCAATAAAGAAGTTCTCTAGGTTGATAGCACGTCCGTCTTGAGTGCGTGAGGTTTTAGGTTCGACAATCGGCCAGCGAGCGGTGATCGCTTTAGTTGCAACGCCATGCCAAGGTGTTGCCATGCCCCAGCTTTCGTAGGTCACTGTGTCTGGCACGAGGTAATCCGATAACGCTGTGGTCTCATTGATGAAGGCATCGATAGACACGATCAAACCAAGCTGTTTTGGATCCTTAAGCTTTTCACCCAGCAAGTTGTCTAAACCCGGAACACCATAAAGTGGGTTCGCCATGTGGTTAATCCATGCCTTTGCTCGGTAAGGGTAGCCATCAATTGCAGCTGATAAGTGCTCAGTTAAAAGCGGTGCTGAGATTGGGTACCACGGCGCGCGCGTTGGGTAAGGTGATTCACCTGCGGCAACGCGACGTTTGTATTCGCTGGTTTTTTGATACGGGAACTTGCTGCGGGACAAGAACACACCTTGAGGCTTAGTCTTACCTTTAAACTTGGTAAAGTCGTAACGTGGGCCTGCAACCGAAGTTGGGTAGCCGCCCGCTTTCGCCATCGCACCGCCTTTCGCGTTGATGTTACCGATCAGCGCGTTCAGCATCAGAATAGAGAACGAGTTGTAGAAGCCGTTGGTGTGCATGTTGCCACCGTGAGTATCCACGACTGCTTTTGTCCCGTAGCTGGTAAAGCGTTTCGCTAGCGCAATGATCTGGTCTTGTGGGATCTCACACTGCTCGCTGTAGTAAGCAAGGTCATATTTGAAGGCTTCTTCTTTCAATCTTTGAAGAGAAGATTTAACACGAACAGTCTGACCATCGATTTCTACGTCTTGATCGACGAACAGAGCCGCTTCATTCACCTGAATATGTGATGTTAATAGTGACGTTGTCACATCTAGTGCGATAAATCCGTCATCGTCAGACATCGGTTCGCCTGTTTCTAGCAAACCTATATCCGATGCACGAAGCATACGTCCATTTTGTGGGTGTGATTCGTCACTGATCACGAGGTGAGATGCGTTACACCAGTGTGTGGTGCCTGCTTTCTTCATCGCTTGCGCACTTGGGCGAGACAAGAAGTCGTGATTGTAGCGCTGGTTGTCGATGATCCACTGGATCATACCCAGAACTAATGCTGAGTCAGTGCCCGGCTTGATCGGCAGCCAGTTGTTGCGATCGCCCGCTGCAAGGCTTGAAGATCCTGCCGGAAGGCTTGGAGTGACAATGGTGTAGCTGAGTTTTCCGTTGGTACGAGCCTCAGCCAATTGTCTTGCTTGGCGCTTAAACGGGTTACCCGCTTGAGCCGGAGACATACCGATGAAAAGAATGAACTCTGCGTTGTTGAAGTCAGGCTTTAAGTGCGAGAACTTGTCTAGATCGTTCATGATCGCGCCTGAACCTGCACGGAATGCGTAACCACAGTAAGATCCATGGTGACCAAAGTTGCGTGTGCCGTAGCTGTTAAACGCAAAGCGCTTCAAGATGTCGTCACGACCTTCATTTCCGGCATTGGTCACCAATAACTGGTTCGCTTTTGGGCCGTATTCAGGGTTGTTTGGATCAAGTGGTGTTTCGATGTCGCGAATCGATCGCAAGCCTTCAACTTCGCCTTCTCCGAACAAGTCACCACCTTCGGTGATCTCAGAGATAAGTTGCTCGTAGCTGATCGGTTCCCACTTACCTTCACCACGCTTACCGACACGTTTGAGCGGTTGAGTGATTCGGTATGGGCTGTTTTGGATCTCTAACATACCATTACCACGGGCGCAGGCAGTCGAGCGGTTATTGATACCTGATTCACCAGACAAGCCAATGTAGGCGCCTTTTACTGGTGTTTTGAACGGGATTTGCTGATCACTTGATAGCGGGTGATACGGGTTACCTGAGATACGTAAGATCTCATCATTGCGATTATCGATTCGTACACGCAAGCCACACAGCGTCCAGCAACCAAAACACATTGATGGTGCAACGCGTTGGTTCGGATTCGGCGAGATCTTACCTTGCTCATCGACACTGTATTCCGTCTCTAACGAATTACCGTGGTGGATATGGTTGGTTTTCTTACCCGCGGTGCCATCGATAGCACCGTGAACCATGTGCTTTGTGGTTGTCGCATAACCTGCAGCAAAAGCTCCAACACCACCGGCAGCAAGGCCTGTTTTCAAAAATTGACGACGTTTGTTATCCATGATGATTCCTCAGACTACAAGCTATGTGAGCGGTTAAGTGGTGATGATGTTTTTTGGCTTGGCTTAGATGCTGTTTTTGTCGCAGAGCCAGTTGTTCTTGTCGATCCAGCAGACACGATTTCAGAGGCGAACAACGCAAGTGCTAGCCACAGGCCACACATACCAACAATGCCGAGTAATCCTGCGCTACCCATTGGCAATTCATAAGGGAATGCACCCACATCAAAACGGGGAATGGTTTGAACTTCCATCATGGTGACCCAACGTACCGCCCATGCTGAAACGATGGTCGCAAGCGCAACACAGATAATTCCTAGCTTACTTTGCGATAGGAGTTGCAGTGGCAGCACTAAGATCATGCACAGCAAAATACTGGTGGTCATGATGCCTAGGTTGATACCCCAAGCGTCGTTCTCATACAGATTGAAGTGACCATGGTTAGATGCCCAAATCGACGTAAGAATGATGGCAAGACCACCCGTTAAAGTAATGGTTCTTTGTACGAGCGATAAGTCTGTTGGTTTTAAGCTTGGCTTGCTTGAAGGCAGTAGAGCCCAAATTAACAGCGTTAAGCCCGTTGCAGCAAAGAATGCGGTCGTGAACCAAAGCAGTGGAGAAGCCGGTTGATGCCAAAGCGGTCGGCTCGCCAAAATTGCAATCTCTGCACCTGTATAAAGCGCGATGCTTAGGCCCGAAATAGCCGTCACAGCAGCGAGTGCAATCATCAGCTTTGACGATATTTGCCATTGACCTAGCGTCAACCAAGACAAACGTTTTAGAAATGGGTTTTCACTTTGTTTAAGCTGTGCGATGTCGTCACGCAGGTAAACCCAAGCAGTCGCAACAGCCAGACCAGAGAATAGAGGTAGAAACAAAGAGCCTAATGACATCCATGACCAAGGCGTGATGTGGGCATAGAAGTGCCAAGCACGTCCCGGTTGGTGCAAATCACCGGTTAATGCTAATGGCCCAACAATCGCGCCGATGGCCATCACAAGTACAAGGGCAGAGCGGAATTGATGGCTGGTTGAGTTTTTGAATATCAGTGAAATCAAGAACAGAATAGCCGCTGCGTAAGCTGAACCTATGTAGAAGAAATATTGAACCGCCCACGGTAGCCAAGCGATCTCTTGAGCGGGGACTAACACCTCAGTGATATTCATGCTGTCTCTCCTTGTTTGCCTTGTGTCGCGATTGCCAATTCTTGTTTGCTAGAGGATGAGTTATCGATGGCGGCGGGATCATAAATCGCAGGCTGACCTTCGATATGGCTAACGAAACGCTCGTTCATGCCGATATAGAAAACATGTGGGTTGGTATTTTGCTCTGGCTTGAGCACCTTGATGTCGTCTTGGTTTTCATTAAGCAGGCGGTTGATCTCGCTGTTTGGGTCTTTGAGGTCACCAATAACGCGCGCACCACCAACACAGGTTTCGACACAAGCGGGCAGTAAACCGTCTTCAAGGCGGTGTGCACAGAAGGTGCATTTGTCTGCGGTAAAGGTGTCGTTATTGATGAATCGAGCGTCGTAAGGGCAAGCTTGAACACAGTAAGCACAGGCTACGCAGCGTTCGTTGTCGACCATTACAATACCGTCTTCACGTTGGAAGGTCGCTTGAACAGGACAAACCTTAATGCACGGAGCATCGTCGCAGTGGTTACACAGACGAGGCAACATGAATGACTTCACGTCTTGTTGAGTAGTCGAGCCATCATCAAGGGAGACTTCATACTGTTTTACGGTGGTTCTGAATTGGCCAATTGGCGCTTGGTTTTCAACGCTACAGCCAACAGTACACGCCTGACAGCCAACGCATTTACGTAAATCAACCGCCATGGCGTAGCGTTTACCTACTTCACCTTTGCGGTCAGGTTGGTTGTTATTGCGAATGGCTGTGCTTGCGACTGCGGTGTTGATTCCGGTGATGGGAATGAGCGCAGCACCAGCGGAAACCTTGCCGAATTGGCTGAGAAACCGTCTTTTCAATGAGTCCATGTTGGTACCTATAAATGGGTATTCTATCTGTTGGGCTCATTGTCAGATTTTGGGCGTACGCGGGGTATTGTGGATTTCCACATACCCAGATCAAAGTTGATCTAGAACAAATGTGGTTTTACCAATCTAGCTGTTATGCTTTGTTTAAAGGCTCTATTTAACGTGTCGTTAATGCGTTATTTGAGTGTGAATATGCCGTCAGTATGGAGAAAGATATTTTAGTGACAGTCCGAAACCTAATATCAATCGTTAGCCTTTGTTGGTTGAGCTTAACCTCAGGAATCTGTTTAGCCGCGCAAACGGAGCAAGAGATTACAACGACAAGCACTGTTGAGTCGGAGCAGGTTATTGAGGTCGGTGTGCTGGCTATCCGAGGCAAGCTTTCCGCACAGCAGCGCTGGCAGCCGATGATGGATTGGTTGTCGGAGCGCATTCCCAGCAAACACTTTGTTCTCAAGCCTTTCAACTTGGAAGAGATGGCTGATGCGGTAAAAGGTGTTGAGGTCGACTTTGTCATCACCAACCCGGGTCAGGCGGTTCGATTAGGGCGTCAATATGACCTCTCTTGGAT
Organism: Vibrio sp. 1CM23M; assembly: GCF_023161755.1. Classification (NCBI taxonomy): domain Bacteria; kingdom Pseudomonadati; phylum Pseudomonadota; class Gammaproteobacteria; order Vibrionales; family Vibrionaceae; genus Vibrio; species Vibrio sp. 1CM23M. The sequence goes on along the minus strand of NZ_JALNTR010000001.1, from coordinate 570,438 downwards.
GGCAACCATGACCAGCCATAACTTCGAAGATCGAAGCATCAGCAATACTCGAAGTATTGGTTCTGCCTTGGTAGTGAGAAGAATGTCACCTTATATCTCGCTCGAACAATTAAGCGGTAAGCCGATTGCGGCAGTATCTGAAAATGCATTTGGCGGCTATCTAACAATGCGTTATCAAGTAATGCAACAAGGGCTTAATCCCAACCACTTTTTCTCTAACACCCAATTTTTAGGTTTCCCGATCGACGCCAGTTTGTATCAACTGCGTGAAGGGCACATTGAAGCGGCTGTTGTACCAAGCTGTTTAGTTGAGAACATGATCAGTGAAGGTTTGCTGGTGGCGGGGCAATATCGAATTATCGAGAATCAAGCGCCAGAAGGATTCCGATGCCAAGTGTCTACGCCGTTGTACCCCAACTGGTCGTTCGCCAAAACAGAGCGGGCTTCTTCTGCACTGGCTAAGCAGATGAGTCAGGTGTTATTTGCGATGCCTAAGAGCAGTGCACCGGCCATTGCAGCGAATGCATCGGGTTGGACGTCACCGACAAGTTTGCTCTCAATAGACAAGCTTTATCAACAACTCGACATGCACCCACTGCAACAACCTTGGTGGAAAGAGGCGTTAATCTGGCTCAAATACAATCAACAGTGGGCATGGGCGTTCTTTATTATGGTGGTGTTACTGAATGCTTACCATTTTTGGTTGGAATACAAATTCAGCCGCAGCAAAAAACAGTTAGAAGCCACGTTGCACAAGCTGAAAAGCAAGAGTGAACAGTTAGAACATTCACAACGTATCGCAGTAGTTGGTGAACTTGGAAGTAGCTTAGCACACGAGATCAATCAGCCTTTGGCCGCAATTCGTAACTATAGCGAAGGTGGTTTACTGCGGATTTCGAAGAACAAACCGCTGACTGATATCGAGCCTGTATTTGAGAAGATCCAGTCGCAAGTGGACCGTGCAGATGCAATCATCCAGCGCTTGAGAAACATGATCAAAAAACGCTCATCAGAGAAGTCTCAGACCGATATCGAGCAGCTGCTTACAGACACCATTGAGTTACTGCAATTTCGATTACAGAAGCACAAGATAACCATTGAACGTTATGCTGTGGGCAAACCTATCAAGCTAAATGTTGACCCTGTGGGTTTGCAACAGGTGATTGTAAACCTGATCAACAATGCAACGGATGCGTGTAATGCACAACAGCATCGCGAACAAAGCGCTGCGTCTGATATTGATAACAAAAACAGTGAGCCAGCGACAATTAAAGTGATTACCGAGTATCAACCGGATAAAATAATGTTGTCGATTATCGATAACGGAACGGGCTTAGATTTCACTGAACAAGAAGTGACTCAAGCCTTTGTGAGCAGCAAAGAAAATGGCTTGGGGCTTGGGCTCGCGATTTGCCAAGATGTTATTGAAGATCACAGTGGTCAAATGACGATCACGTCACTCACCCCACATGGATGTCATGTTGCGGTGACACTGCCTTCCTCTCTTTCAAATGATTCATAAGGAATCTTGTTATGTCTGAACTTCATCAAAGGCTTCCGGTCTATGTGGTTGATGATGATGAGTCGATGCGCGACTCGTTGGTGTTCCTATTAGAAGAGCATGATTTCACTGTGTCAGCTTTTGAAGATGGCCCGAGTTTTTTAGACTCAGTGGATTTGAGTGCGGCGGGTTGTGTGGTTTTAGACAGCCGAATGCCAGAGATGAGAGGGCAGCAAGTTCATGAGTTGATGGTAAAAGCGCAGAGCCCACTGTCGGTGATTTATCTGACGGGTCACGGTGATGTGCCAATGGCGGTTGAAGCCTTACAAGCCGGCGCGGTGAACTTCTTTCAAAAGCCAGTGAAAGGCAATGAGTTAGCTGAGGCGATCAAACAAGGTTTGGATGCTTCTGAAAAGCACTTATACATGAACGTGTATCGCCAAGCGTACGCGTCGTTAACCGAGCGTGAGATAGGCATCCTCAAACAAATTATCGACGGTAAGCGTAACCAGAAAATAGCCGATGAATTGTGCATCGCAATGAGAACCGTGGAAGTACACCGAGCGAGTTTGATGAAGAAGTTTTCTGCGAAAACGGTCGCTGAGTTAGCATACATTTATGGGCAGCTTACCTAACCATAAGTGTAAGAGGTAGAGAGTGGGAAATCATTCCCTTTACTACAGATTTTCTGGTGAAAGGTGGTCTTCATAAGTAATCGATATTGAAGCAAGATCACATCATTTATGGAGTGCATACGGATAGGTCTAAGTAGACTTTTTATCGTTATGTATTCCTGAGATACTGAACTGAGTTCATTTTAGGGCGGAACGTTTTAATAACGGCGCTTTTCCCTGTAATTCGAAACATTCACTATAGGTTGATAACTCCTCGACACCGAGGCTGATATCAACCGAGTTAGGTTAAAATATTTTATGAGTACAATGGGAATCGCAATTGGTGCGACGGCTCTTTCGTTAATACTTGTCGCCGTGTGGCTGATCTCTTTATCGCTAAGAAAGCAGCGCTTGGAACAAGAACGTAAGGCTCGTGCTGTCGCTTACCGAAAAGCGATTGAAAAAGCGCGCATACAAGAGCAAAAAGAGCGTCACTTCAAAGCCGAAACCGGCCATATACCGTCGATTTTGTATTTGGCAAAAGAAGCGGAACGTAACAATATTAAGGAAGCTCTGTATTGGTACGACAAAGCGGCGCAACTCGATAATATCAATGGCATGTACGGCATTGTGCGCCTAAGTATGAAGCGTAAAGAAGACCTGATTTTAAGAGAGAAAGCCAACTTTTGGCAGTTAGCAATCTCTGCTTTAGACAATGACGTATCGGCGAAATTCGAGATGGGCAAAGCGCTCGTCTTTGGTCGTGGAACCGATAAGAACATCCCTAAGGGTTATACCTATATTGAAGAGTCTGCGGCTGGTGGTAATACCGAAGCGATGCTGTTTATCGGTGACTGGTGTCTCGATAAAGAAAACCCAGACTACTCAGCTGAAAGCTCTGTCGAGTGGTACCAAAAGGCTGCTGAAAAAAATAACCTAGATGGCAAGATCAAACTCGGTATGAGTTATTTGAACGGTGTGGGTGTTGAGCCTAACCATGGCGAGGCTGTTTACTGGTTTGAGACAGCCGCAGAAAAGAACAGTGCAGAAGCGATGTTTAGAGCAGGCGAAGCTTGGATCGACCATGGTGAACACGGCAACGCCATCGCTTATATCTGGTTATTCCTATCAGCTCATTTTGGTTACTCAGAAGCCAAACATTTGAGAGATAAAGTAGGCGGGGAGCTTGGTGTGGATGCTGTCGTGGGCTTACAGGCTCTGACTAAGCCGATAATGACTAAGCTGACCCAAGAAGCAATCACTAAGCACTCAATCATTAAAGCGCTCAACAAGCTCTACAAGCGTAATATACCGATTCCGAAGAAAGTGAAAGAAGCGTCTGATGAAGAAGGTGAGGCGCTAAATGTAGATGCGAGCCATTTAGATACTCAATCGGCGAGTGCTCAAGATACGAATGTTGATTACAGCCAACAGGTCAATGCCGATCAGGTAGCAACAGATAAACCAGCTAGTCAGAATAGTGGCTCTTTAGATTTCAGCCAGTCTGCTGTTGAATCTAACTGGAACAGAAACTAGTAAATTGCACTCATTGATTGTGTACGGTTGATAGGTCTTTTTAGCTCTAATCGAGACACTCAAGACAACAAAAAGGGAAGCTGATGCTTCCCTTTTTATTTATGTGCTATTTGCTTTTAGAGCTTAGAGCTTAGAGCTTAGAGCTTAGAGTGAAAGCCTAATGGCTAATGCCTAATGCCTAATGCCTAAGAGCTTATTAAGCTTTGTTTTGCTCAGCTTTACATACAGCCGCAGTGAACACGACGTCTGTTGAGCTGTTAAGCGCTGTTTCAGCTGAATCTTGAATCACACCGATAATGAAACCAACCGCTACAACCTGCATCGCTACATCGTTAGAAATACCGAATAGGCCACATGCTAGTGGGATAAGCAGCAGTGAACCGCCAGCAACACCCGATGCGCCACATGCCGAAATTGCAGCAACAAGGCTTAATAGAATCGCAGTGAAGATATCAATCTCAATACCCATTGTGTGTACAGCAGCAAGTGTTAACACAGTGATAGTGATTGCAGCACCCGCCATGTTGATCGTTGCGCCTAGAGGAATAGATACAGAGTAAGTATCTTCGTCTAGGTTTAGCTTCTTACAAAGGTTCATGTTCACTGGGATGTTTGCAGCACTTGAACGAGTGAAGAATGCCGTTACACCAGATTCACGAATACATTGCAGTACAAGTGGGTATGGGTTCTGTTTTGTTTTTGCAAATACAAGCAGTGGGTTAACCACAAGTGCAATGATCAGCATTGAGCTTAGTAGAACCGCTAGCAGTTGACCGTAGCTTGCTAGTGCATCGAAGCCCGTTGTTGCAAATGTTGTCGAAACAAGACCGAAGATACCAAATGGCGCAAGACGAATAATGAAGCGAACAATGTGTGAAACACTGTGGCTAAGGTCTTCGAAAACCGCTTTGGTTGTTGCAGATGCGTGGTGCAGTGCAAGACCAAGACCGATTGCCCAAGCAAGAATACCGATGTAGTTCGCGTTCATTAGTGCGCTAACTGGGTTATCGACAAGCTTGAATAGAAGGGTATGAAGAACTTCCGCGATACCTTGAGGAGGGTTAGCACCTTCAGCGCCAGCAACCAGTGTCAAAGTGGTTGGGAACATGAAGCTCAGTACTACAGCAGTCAGTGCAGCAGAGAACGTACCAATCAGGTAAAGCACAATGATCGGACGCATATGAGTATGCTGACCTTTCTTTTGGTTTGCGATAGAAGCTGCAACAAGAATGAATACTAAAATTGGGGCAACAGCTTTCAGAGCACCAACAAACAGACTACCTAGTAGGCCTGCATCTTGAGCTGCTGAAGGAGAAACCATGGCGAGAACGACACCGAAAACAATACCAGCAAGGATCTGTAGAACGAGATTTCCACGAGCGATGCGGGCGAGCATGTTGTGATTTTGCATAAAATACCTGCAATTGTTAATTTATTATAGTGATGTATCTTTTTATAAAGTTGTACCAAATCCGACTATACACTAGTGGAATGGGCGGTCATATTAGCGGGATCTAAGAGGGTGTCTAGGAATAGTTTACTTTTAGGGTGATTGTTTGCGCTACGTGGTGTTTTTAGATCTAAATGTTAAGTAAATGTATTTTGATTGAGCTATAAATCTACAAAATGACATTTAATAGACTTAATATACTGTAAATTTGGAAATGTAAACGGCTATTGGTAAGAACATTGTGTGCATAAATAGTCACACTAAGACCAAATTGAAACAAAAAGCCCCACGTGTTTAACACTATGGGGCTAAGCTTGTCTCAAATACAACTTATAGTCGTTAACTTAAAGGTTTAGTCAGAAGCTTTTTTAAGATTTCGACTTTCTGATTGAACGGTTTTGTACATCTTCGAAAGCTGCTTACTGTTAGCACGTTGCTCTGCCAATGAAGCACCATTTCTGGCTTGCTCTCGCAATAGCTTTTGATAGTTATTAAATCGTCTTTCAGACAACTCTCCATTCTCAATGGCTTTGCGTATTTTGCATCCAGGCTCGGACTCATGATGGCAATCAGAGAAGCGACAGTGCAAAGCTAACTCTTCGACATCAGAAAAGGTTTCGCTTACCCCTTCGGCGCAGTCTGCAAGTTGCAACTCTCGCATTCCTGGCGTATCAAGCAGTAAGCCGCCCGATGTCAGTAAATGCAGTGAGCGTGACGTCGTTGTGTGTCGGCCTTTGCTGTCGTCTTCACGAATGCCACCCGTGGCTTGCTGAGTCTCCCCAAGCAGTGAGTTGACCAGTGTAGATTTCCCAACACCAGACGACCCCATCAAAGCCACCGTTTTTCCCGTTTTACACCAAGGTGCTAATACTTGAGTAGAGTCTTGGTCTAGGCTATTAACGGCTTCGATCATCAGCATCGGATCTAAGCTTTGCACTTGCTGTACTTTGTCTTGGTAGTCGTCACACAAGTCTTTTTTAGTGAGTACGATAACGGCTTCAACTTGCGCTTCATTAGCGAGAGCGAGATAACGCTCGATGCGGCTTAGGTTAAAGTCGTTATTTAACGAAACTACGATAAAAACCGTGTCGATATTGGCTGAAATATATTGTTCAGCTACGCGACTGCCAGCAGCTTTACGGCGGAAGAGCGATTGACGGTCTAGTAAACGGTCGAATTGCAGATCGGAGTTCAGAATTACCCAGTCGCCAACGGTCATTGCCGGTTGGTTTTGGTGGATGGGTAGAACAATTTCACCTTGCTCTGACGCTAAGGTATAGCCATTACGGTGATGTGCGACGATACGAGCAATGACGGAATAGTCATAGTCTTCGAGTGTCAGTTGTTGTTGGAATACAGGTTGCCATCCAAGTTGTTGAAGTGACATTGGATGAGAAAATGCGTTTTGTGAATTCATGTTTATTTACCCAGACGTGCGAGCTTTCTTTTCTTGTGAGAGCATTAAAGTCTTATCAGTGCATTAACATCTTGTGAGATCTCAGGTTGTTGACGAGATCAAAAAGCGTTGATGAGATAAAAGCATCGAAACGTCAAAAATGTTTTGAGCTTGGGTCGAATTCAAATAGATAGGACCCCGGATTGAGTCATGCTTACAGGCATGCAGATATTGATCACTTACGATCAACAGTAAACCGGGTAAAAGTGTGCGGTCGTCAATGGATGACGATAAGTTGGTATGTCGGTGTTTAAGTTTGATTAACCAAACAAATTAACGCGTTACTTTTACTGCCAGTTTTAGTGTGTTCATTACAATCATCTTCTATTCTCCTTGGTTTATTAATGTGTTCAGGCTTTGAATAAAAAGCGCACTCAGTTTAACAAAAAGCCACGATGGCGAGAAGTCATCGTGGCTTAAATTATTTTATCAATTGTGAATACGGTTAATGATGGTCGTGGTTCATCTTTTTCATGCCGCTCATCACTTTCTTCACGGGTGCGTCGAAGGTCTGTGTTTCACCATTGGCAAAGGTCAGTGTCATCTCGATTTGCTCACCTTCTTTTAGGCTGCTTTTTAGGTCGAACAACATGATGTGTAGGCTACCTGGTTTAAGTACCGCTTCACCATTTGCTGGGATTGTAATTTCTTGAACTTGGCGCATCTTCATTACGTCGCCGTCAACGATAACATCATGAAGCTCTACCTTGCCTGCTGCGGGTGTGGTCGCAGAAACGATAGCGCGATCTTTGTCACTGTGGTTCATCAAAGTTGTAAATACTGCGCTGTTCACTGCTGAAGGCGGTGTTGCACGAGCGTACGCGTCGTGAACCATAATGTCGCTATTCGCGTGAGCAAAGGGAGTGAGCAATAAGCCTGCTAGAGCAAGTGCTTTTAACTTCATGTTGTTGTCCTTATTTTTATGTTTTGGTCTGGGACCTGACTTTATGTTTGAACTTTATTCGTTAAGTTCTTTGTTCTTACGTTTTACTGCGTCAATTGGTTGATGGCCTCAACAATCGGCGCTGGCGTTAACGTATGCGGCACTTTAGTAATCAAGGTGCCGTCGGGCTTTAAAAAATAAAAATATGAGCTGTGGTCAAGGGTGTATTCCAACTCTGAACCTTCCAGCTCGGTCTTTCTGAAAATAACACCGTAGTTGTGTGCAAGCGTGGTTGTCACATCTAACGGACCACTTAACCCTTCCATCATTGGGTGGAAGTATTGTGCGTATTCGTATGAGGCTTCTGCTGCATCGCGCTCAGGGTCAAGAGAGACAAACATCGGGCGAATCTTGGCTTTTGCTTCGTCAGAGACTTGGTTAAGTGCACCAGCTAACATTGCTAGTGAGGTAGGGCAGACATCTGGGCAACGTGTGAAACCGAAGTAAACGATACGAATTCTGTCATCGGTTTGGTCAAAGATTTCGGTTGGCTGGTTATCTTTGCCGAAAAGGGTTGTTGCAGAGAATTCTTGTTTTGCAGCGTGTTGCTCTTGAGCTTCGTTTTGCCCATCAAGATAGCTTTTGACACCAAAGCCAAGTACAAACGCTACCACTAATGCTAACGACCAATTCTTACTCATCTTGCCATCCTTATTGCAGGGTTTACGGTTTCAACACCATCGGTGAGTTCGCCAAGCCAAGTCATTTTATCCATGGTGCACACAGGTAAAATCACGTCACCTTCATAGGTATTGTCGCCAATATTCTTTAATTGAAAACGTGCCGAGCCCATTTCCATCTCTAAGCCAGTGAGTGACAGCATTAATGTGTCAGAGGCTGCGCCTTGCCAAACTACTTTGATTTTACTTGGAACGAGTGGCTGTGCCGTCTCACTATCGAGTGTCATCGCCACCGCATTTTGCTCACATGATGTGGTTGAAAGCATGCAGTAATCATCCAAGTTGACGTCGGCAGTTGAGTGCTCCATCGCTGATTTAAACTGCTGAATTGCTTGCGGCCCATAAAAGCCTGCCACGAGAGCGATCCCAACAGCAGCAACCTTTAATGCAGAGTGCATGTCGTGTTCTCATCTAATTTTATAAGAGCGGCGATGTTATCATACCCCTCAATACGTGCTTGTATCAAAAAGCAATTTTGTGCGTATGGTAGAACTAAAAAAGCGAAGCCATTGGCTTCGCTTTTGTCTGTTTAATAGATATGTGAGCTTAGTATTTCTAAGTTCTATCCATTCTGAACATGTTCCAGAAATACGTTGAATGATTAGTCAGCGTTACGCTCTGCGAACTTCTCCAGGCCTAAAACCAATGCAATCGCAGCAAACATCATCACAATCGCCATGACCAACTGAGAAGGCTGAGAGGTTACCGCTTCAAAATCAAACGGTGATAGGTTTTCTTGAATCAGAGGAACTTGTTCACCTTTTGAGTTTGTGCGCCAGCTGATGGTCTCTTTCCAAGGCCAGATCTTAGGCAGCGTACCGATCATCAAACCGGTTAAGAACACTAATGTGAAATCACGGAATGAACGCAATAGCCAAGACAGTACGTGTGAGAAAGTCAGCAGTCCGATCACACAGCCCGCAAGGAATAGCGCAAGTACATCGACTTGAAATGATTTAACGGCGCCAAGCACGGGGCCATACATGCCAATCAGGAGCAGAATAAAGCTGCCTGAAATACCGGGTAAAATCATCGCGCAGATAGCAATCGCACCCGCAATCAATACGTTGATGCTGGTTGGCTCCATTTGCAGCGGTTTAAGCACGGTAATGCTATAAGCGAAAGCAACGCCAAGCAGCAAAAACACGAAGCGAATCATATCGCGTTTCTCTACTTGCTTAAGAATATGGAAAACCGATACCAAGATCAGGCCGAAGAAGAAAGACCACAGTGGAACAGGGTGGGTGACTAATAACCAAGAAATCAATTTTGCGAATGTCGCAATGCTGGTGAATACGCCCGCGAACAGTGAAATTAGGAAGAAACCATTGATGTGATTAAACGCGGCTTTGAAGCCTTCGCGTTTCCATAAGCCAAGTACGCTAGGGTTAATTCTGCGAATGCTTTCTAACAGCGTATCGTAGATACCAGTGATGAATGCGATGGTTCCGCCCGACACGCCAGGAACAACGTCTGCTGCGCCCATAGCCATGCCTTTGAAAAAAGTACTTAAGTAGTTCATTGCTTCATAGAGTTGAGGATGATTTTGTGCAGTATACAAACTTTAGTGTAAAAAAAGTATGAATATGCTTTTGGGGAAAGGCTTTTATTACTCTATTAATTGTAACTCAATAAGTTGAAGTGAATATTTGCCTAACATTTATATAACAACCACTTAGTGATTTGTCATTAAGAGCAGAGATGAAACTGATCTCTTATCGATATTGCATCTTGGTTGCATTATGCAAATGCACTTTGCAATTCGCATGACAAATTCATGGTTTTTATGCGATGCAGGGCTTATAAAACGTCGAATAAAAGTTGGCACGCTAACTGCATTCTATACATTGACCCTTCTTAAGCCGAGGGTCACCTAGCCAACTGACGTTGTTAGTGAACTTATGATTTGTTCACAAATATATAGAGCCAATCGCGATTATTGCGGTTGGCTATTTTTTTGCCTGTCATTTGGTGATTGTCTTTTTTCATTTCCCGTTCCTACATTTTTAGGCTCTAAACTTCAGATGAAAAAAAAGCCAGCCATCATCGGTGACTAGCTTAAGTTTGTCTCGAATCAATCTCGAATCCGTTTTAGTACCCCATCAACTGCAGCAAGTTCTCCGCTGTGCTGATTGCTTCTTTACGGTTAGCAATGTTGAGCTTTTGGTAAAGGTTACGGATGTGAGTCTTGATCGTGGTACCCGCTACATCCAGCTCTTGAGCGATCTGCTCATTACTGAATCCTGAATAGATCAGACCAAGTACTTGCCATTCACGCTGGGTGAGTGGGCTAGTTCGCACCAGCTCAGGAATATTCGGGTGATTAACCAAGTTCTCAACAAAGTCTTCATCGAAATGCACCGAACGACTGCGTTGCGTAGTTGAGATATCCTTCATGATTTGTTGCGCGCGGTGACGTTCTAAATCACCTAAGCCAGGCTTGTTGCTCAACTTATCTAGGATATGCCCGATAGTCCCACCGTCGACTAAGAAGTTACCGACCATACCGGTTTGGTTAGTCATATGAAGGGCTTCTTCAAGCAGTACTCGTGCGCTGTCTTCATCGTTAATTTGTGTGCGTAACACGGCTTCAACGATCAAGTTGCGGTTGGTGTCTGTAATCAGGTGCGAACGCTGGGCTTCACTCTTAAGGAAAGTCAGCGCTTCTTCCGCGTCTTCATATTGCTCAAGGATGATGTGAGCACGAACGATGTTTCGCCACTGAAGTTGGCAGAAGTGGTTGCTTGCCGATTCAGGTCGAACCGCCACACTCAGCCAATCACGGATAGCTTCTTTATCGCCTTTTACTTGCCAGAACAGAATCAAAGATAGAGAAGCGTTCGCTGTCCAATCTACGTGGTAAGTCGATTGACGCAATAGGTGCTGAATCTGGTCAATAAACTTCGACGCTTTATCAATCTCGCCGCGGCTCAATGAAATACGAGCCAACATAGAGTAGCTGTGTAGATGTTTACTCGGAGAGTGGTGTCCAAGAATATCTAAGCCTTTGTAGCAACACTCTTCCGCTTCATCTAGTCGGTTCCAACACCAGAAGATCTGAGCGCGAACACGCAGCAAAAATTCATGCAGAGGCACGTATTGAAGCTGGTGCTCTTCAATCAATTTGAATGCACTGTCTTGTAGCTCAAATGCAGCTTGAACATAACCTTGAGCAATCAAGATTTCGCTTTGTTGCAGAATCGCCCACAGAGCCTGATGGTAAACCTGATACTGACGTGCCAGTTTTTCTGTTTGTTGCATCATCGGTAGCGCACGGCTTAGGTTACCCATTACGTGATTCACTTCGCCCACAACTGAGGTCGCGACAATGCGGCTGCGATAAACGGTGGTGTTCAACTGACTCAATGAAAGCTCAGCCAATTCCAACGCTTTCTCAGGCTCATTGCTGTTGATGGCTACTTGTGCACGTAAGGCGTTGTATTGGCCTTGCTGCTGAGTATCGAGTTCAATGTTTCGAGCTTGATATTGAGTCTCAGCCTCTTCCAGCAAAGTACCCACTTGATCATAACGGTGCTGACTTTGTGCAAGCCATGCACGTAGCATCGAAAGCTTTGGCTCGCTGTAGAGTTGATCGGTAGTCAGTTGCTTGATCGCCATCTCTAAAGATGAAAGCTCACCTTGGTTGAACATCGGCCAACCGTGTTCAGTCAGGATTTGAATGATCAGTTCTGGATCTTCAGCGCGCTGTGCGTGACGTAGTGCTTGGTGTGGTGTGTTTTGCTTGATCCACGCTTTTGCAGCACTTCGATGCAGTTCTGCTTCTTGCTGAGGAATTCGAGCTTGGCGCTCATGTGCGAGGAATTCACCAAACAAGTTATGGAAGCGATACCAGTTCTTTTCACCTTCAAGCGGGTAGATGAACAAACCAAAACGGTTGAGTGATTCGATCATACCTAACGCATCTTCACGCTGTGTAAGTGCACACACAAGTTCATCGTTGAAGTGATCAAGCACTGAACATTGCATCAAGAACTGTCGGGTTTCTTTGTCTAGCAGGTCGAATACTTCTTCAACCAAGTAGTCCCAAAGATGGGCGTGATTAAAGTGAGAGAACGACTCTGCGGACTGTGCAAGAGTGCGTTTTTGGTGTTGTGCTTGTAGCGCGATAAGTTGCAATGCAGAAGGCCAACCTTCTACATAACTACAAATGCTATCTGCCGTCGTGTCATCAATGCCGTCGGCTACGCGTTGGTTGAAAAAGCGTGTGGTTTCTTCGGTATCAAACGCCAACGAGTCATTACCTAATTCGATCATTAAGTCACGAACGCGCAGGTTTGCTGTACCAAGTGGTGGCGTACCACGACTGGTGACAACCAACGTTAGGTTATCGGGCATGTGTTTGAGGAAGAAGCGCATGGCTTCGTGGATGTCGTCATTGTTGACCAAGTGATAGTCATCCAACACCAGAAAACACTCGTGATGGAATTCCGACATCTCGGAAAATACTTCACTTAATAAAGAATGCAGCGATGAAAACTGTCGTTTTTCTGCCAGCTTTTGGGCATTCGGACAGGCATTTTGAGTCGCCTTATTAAGTGATTGAAGTAGGTAGTTGATAAAGCGGAAGGCATCGTTGTCGCTATCATCAATGCTGTACCAACCCACATTGGGTTTATCTACCAACCATTGTGCAGCCATGGTGGTTTTGCCGTAGCCCGCTGGAGAGCGGAACAACACAAGCTTATAGCAATCTGCATTGTGAAGCAGATCGAGAACCCTAGGTCGTAGGATTGCATTATGTAAGCGGCCGGGACGAGTCAGTTTCGAAGGGATCCACATATCGAAGTTTTACACCTATTCCGTGGCTATGTTCTGGAATATCCCAATCTATCGTTGAGTGCACTCCAATGACATTAGCCTAATTACTTAAGTCTTTACTCATATTACGTGAAGCCAAACGTTACCGACTATGATCCTCCTCAGAAACCTTGCGCTCCTGCATGTTTTTGGGTGTCTACGCCCTTTATTTGAGACTTTGCTCACGTTGCGGGTTGGTTTGTGAATGTGACTTCGTTCATCCCTACACGGGAATCTATGCAAAAGATGAGAGTTGGAAATTATTTTCGTGATCTGAATATCAGATTTGACAATGACTTTAATCTGGTTAAATAAAAGTCACATCAATTGAAGTTAAGTTATCGAACGGGAGCTTGTGATCTTAGTCACTCCAAGTTTTTGTTCTCAGTCAGAACATGAGAGTCAGATCACTAACCCTAAGTCGGTACGCCCCCTACGCCCTCCCATCTACTCCTAGTCAGTTGCATTAGCGGGAGGATGTTTAGTTTATGGTGACCATGCACGATATGTCACAGATGAATTAGAACTATTAAAAGCGAGATTTCTGAAATGAAACCAACTCAGCAAAAAACTTTCGATAAAGTGTCATTCCAAGAGAGTGTTAAGAAACATTTATCTGCAACCTACGCAACAACCGTTGAAACAGCAGACAGCCGTTCATGGTATCTAGCAATGGGTCGTGCTCTTGCAGAGCTAACGACTTTTGACCTGCTAGAAACAGAAAATGATGAAAAAATTAAGAACGCGAAGAGCGTTAACTACCTATCACTTGAGTTTTTGATTGGTCGTCTAACAGGTAACAACCTGATCAGCATGGGTCTTTACGAACAGATCACTCATGCAATGGAAGAGCTAGGTCAAAACCTAACTGACCTTCTAGAAGAAGAACGCGACCCATCACTAGGTAATGGTGGTCTTGGTCGTCTAGCTGCTTGTTTCATGGATTCTTGTGCCGCTCAAGAATACCCAACAGTAGGCTACGGTCTTCACTACGAGTACGGTCTATTCAAACAATCTTTCCAAGACGGTCGTCAACAAGAAGCACCTGACGCATGGCGTGGTGTTGAAGGTTACCCATGGGAAGTAGCTCGTCCAGAACTAGCACAACACATTGGTTTTTACGGTCATGTAGACGTTGAATTCGTTGACGGTAAAGAAGTTCGTACTTGGGTTCCAGGCATGGAAGTAAAAGCAATGCCTTGGGATCTACCTATCGTAGGTTACGAGTCAAACACAGTTTACCCGCTGCGTCTTTGGGAATGTCAGGCAATCGCACCATTCTCGCTAGCAAGCTTTAACAACGGTGATTATTTCGAAGCGCAACACTCGCTAATCGATGCAGGTAACATCACTAAAGTTCTTTACCCGAACGACAACCACGAGAAAGGTAAGACTCTGCGCCTAATGCAGCAGTACTTCCACTCAGCAGCGTCTGTTCGCGATATTCTACGTCGTCACGAAGCAGCAGGTTTCTCTCTAGAAGATCTGCCTAAGCAAGAAACGATTCAGCTTAACGATACGCACCCAACGATTGCGATTCCTGAGCTAATGCGCATCTTGATTGACGAGAAAGGTCTATCTTGGGATCAAGCATGGGAAATCAGTGCTCATACGTTCGCATACACGAACCACACACTACTTCCTGAAGCACTAGAGACTTGGTCTGAATCTCTGATCAACCGTCTTCTTCCTCGTCACATGGAAATCATTTTTGAAATCAACCACCGCTTCATGCAAGAAGTTCGCAAGATGTGGCCTGGTGACGGTGAGAAGCAAGCGAAGCTTTCTATCATCCAAGAAGGTTTCCACCGCATGGTTCGCATGGCAAACCTATGTGTGATTGGTTCTTACAAAGTAAACGGTGTAGCTGCGCTTCACTCACAACTGGTTAAGAAAGACTTGTTCCCTGAGTTCAACGAAATCTTCCCAGGTAAACTAACTAACGTAACGAACGGCATCACGCCACGTCGTTGGTTGAAGTTCTGTAACCCAGGCCTATCTACGCTAATCACGGGTAAGATCGGCACGGAATGGCCAGCAAAACTTGAGCAGCTAGAAGGCATCGCTAAGTTTGCAACAGACGCGAAATTCCAAAAAGAATTCATGGCTGTTAAGAAAGAAAACAAACAGCGCCTAGCTGATTGGGTTCAAGAGAACATGGGTATCGAGCTAGATACTAACGCTATCTTTGACGTTCAAATCAAGCGTCTTCACGAATACAAGCGTCAGCACCTAGATTTGCTACACATTCTATCTCTGTACCACCGTATTCTTAACGAACCAGGTTTCGAGTGTGAGCCACGCGTATGTTTCTTCGCAGCGAAAGCAGCACCGGGTTACCACCTAGCGAAAGAGATCATCTTCGCGGTTAACAAGATTGCAGAGAAGATCAACAACGACCCTCGCATCGGTAACAAGCTTAAAGTGGTATTCATTCCTGATTACCGTGTAAGCATGGCTGAAATCATCATCCCTGCAGCAGACGTTTCTCAGCAAATCTCACTAGCTGGTAAAGAAGCATCTGGTACGGGCAACATGAAGATGGCTCTAAACGGCGCGCTAACTATCGGTACGATGGATGGCGCAAACGTTGAGATTCGTGAAGAAGTGGGTGATGAAAACATCTACATCTTCGGCCTAGACGTTGATGGTGTTCAAGCACTGAAAGCTCAGGGCTACAACCCATACGACTACTACAATGCAGACCCACTACTGAAAGCATCTCTAGACCTACTGACTGGCGATGAGTTCACTCCAGGTCAACCAGGCCTTCTACGTGCAACGTTTGATAGCCTGCTAGACGGTGGTGACCCTTACCTATGTCTTGCTGACTTCGCGTCTTACGTGAAAGCACACGAAGACATGGGCACGCAATACAAAGACCAAGCAGGTTGGGCTAAGAAAGCAATTCTTAACACAGCATTGGTTGGTAAGTTCACATCAGACCGCTCTATCCGCGACTACGTGAACAACATCTGGAAACTTGAAGCGGTTAACCGTTAATACTTCCAAAGTAGCCAAGGCAGTTTCTGCCTTGGCTCAATTAGCTTGTGAGCAAACGAAAGGCTTAAAGGTTTCGTTTATAAACAAGCTGCTTACAAACCGATTGTCACAAGCTAATTGATTAGTAAAAATTAAATTAACAACCCTACAAAATAGAAAGCGTCAGAACGTTTTCGGAGAGAGCGATGAAAGAACAGACCGTATTAAAACAAGTCGCAGAAATGGCAAACATTGCCGACAGTTACGTTAGTGCGTGGGGCGATGAAGCACAAGTATCAGACGAGACGATCACGTCTCTATTGGCTTCGTTGGGCTACGATACAAGCAGCGATGATGCACTGCTTAAGTCAGCAGAAAGAAAACACAAAAAAGATGTACTAGACCCAGTTCTTGTCTTGCGTGACGGTGAGCCAGTAGAAGTGGCGCTTAATCTAGGTGTAAGTGCTCGTGAAAGTGAGTTCAGCTGGCGCTTAGAAACCGAGCAAGGAGAGGTACTTGAAGGCTATCTTCAATCTCAAGTCGTTCGTGATGAGCGTGCCGAGGGTGGCCCTTTAGTGTTTGCATTGCCAAGTGATTTGGCATGGGGTTATCACAAGCTCATTGTGAGCCGTAAGCGCCGTAAGAAGCCTTACGAGATGACACTGATCATTACGCCAAAAGCGTGTTTCAAGCAGTCACCAATCGAGCAAGGCAAAAAGCTTTGGGGACCAAGTGTTCAACTTTACACACTAAGAACTCAGCACAACTGGGGTATTGGTGATTTCGGTGACCTAAAACAGCTTGTTGCGGATATCGCTTCTCGTGGTGGTGACTTCGTTGGTCTAAACCCAATTCACTCATTGTTCCCTGCTAACCCTGAAGGTGCGAGCCCATATAGCCCATCTTCTCGTCGCTGGTTGAACATCCTATACATTGATGTGAGTTCAGTTCCTGAATTTGCACTAAGTGCAGAAGCACAACAAACTGTAGGCAGTGCAGAGTTCCAACAGCGTCTACAAAAAGCACGTGAAGCACACTGGGTAAACTACACCGAAGTGTCTGAGCTTAAGATGAGCATCTTGCCTCTGTTATTCGCAGAATTTAAGACTCGTCATCTAGACAAAAACAGCGATCGTGCACAAGCGTTCTTAGCCTTCGTAGAAGAGGGCGGCGATAGCCTGATGCATCAAGCTGCGTTTGATGCGCTGCACGGTGAACTGCATGCTGAAGACTCTGGCATGTGGGGATGGCCAGTATTCCCTGAGAAGTACCGTACATTCGAAAGCCCTGCGACACAGAAGTACATCAAAGAGAACCTAGAAAACGTTCATCTGTACATGTACCTGCAATGGCTAGCGGATTGCCAGATCAACGATGCACAGTCTCTTGCTGAAGAGAAGGGCATGGCTGTCGGCCTTTACCGTGACTTAGCGGTAGGTGTTGCAGATTCAGGCAGCGAAACTTGGGCTGACGAAGGCAACCTAGTGATGGATGCGAGCATCGGTGCTCCACCTGATATTCTTGGTCCTTTGGGTCAGAACTGGGGTCTACCTCCGCTAAACCCAGAAGTGCTTCAAGAAACAAGCTACGCCGCTTACATCAAGCTACTTCGTGCAAACATGAAGCACTGTGGTGCTCTGCGTATTGACCACGTATTAGGTCTACTGCGTTTGTGGTGGATTCCAAAGGGTGAGAACGCAACTAAGGGTGCGTACATCTACTACCCAGTACAAGATATGCTGTCTATTCTGGCGCTTGAGTCTCACCGTTACCAATGTAGCGTTATCGGTGAAGATTTAGGTACGGTACCGGATGAGATTGTCGACATCCTTGCAGATGCTGGCGTGCATTCTTACAAAGTGTTCTTCTTCGAAACATCAGAAGACGACGGTGGTTTCATCTCACCAAAACACTACGCATCACAATCGATGGCAGCACTGTGTACTCACGATATGCCAACGCTTCGCGGCTTTTGGCACTGTGATGACCTAAAAATGGGCCAAGAGATTGGCTTATACCCAGATGCAGAACAATTAGAAACCTTGTTCGATGACCGCCTAGAGTGCAAGCAAGGTATCTTAGATTCAGTAGCATGGCATGGTTTCCTACCAGAAGGTGTGGGCCGCGATGCGAGCCAAGTACCGATGGACTCTTACCTTGCTGAGGCACTTCAACTGCACGTAGCGGCTGGTGGTTCAACATTACTGAGCGTTCAGCTAGAAGATTGGCTAGAGATGGATAAGCCAGTAAACATTCCTGGCACGGTCGATGAATACCCTAACTGGCGTCGTAAACTATCAATGAACTTGGACGAAATATTTGCCCACGAAGGTGTTAATCGTATCGCTTCTAAGCTGACTGACGTTCGAGAAAAAGCAGGTAAGTAATGACATTGAGTGACTTGAAATTAGGTGGTTTTTTGCTTACGCCATACGAAACTACAACCTCGGTCACTCAATAATGAATGCTCATCTGGTAGAATAAACCGTCGTTATATTGCCCGCACTAATAGCGGGCATTTTTGTATTATGTTTTTTGGATGTTTGGTTAGGGAGAAACGTTTTGGAACTAAGTTCGATTTCAAAGCAAAAACAAATATATACCCAACTATCACAGGCTTGTTTCACAGACCCATTCGCGTTTTTAGGGCCATACCTACCTTCTGAGCAAGGTGCATTACGTGTGTGGATTCCTGGGGCAGATAAAGTCGAGTTGATTGTTGGAAAGGAACCTCGTATTGAGTTAGCGCGAGAGGATGAAAGTGGTTTCATTCTTAAGCAAGAGAGAGACTTACGTTTCACTCACTATAAGCTTGCGGTTGACTGGGCTGGCGTAGAACAGATCATCGATGATCCGTACCAGTACCACGATCTGTACGCGAGTTATGAAGATCTTCATACACCGAAAGATATGTATCATCACATGGGGGCTCAGTTTATTACGCTAGAGCGTGATGGACAGACGATTTTAGGTACGCGTTTCTTGGTGTACGCACCGCATGCAACTGCGGCAAGCTTGGTGGGTAACTTCAACGCTTGGGATGGTCGCCGCCACCCAATGCAACGCCTAGATTACGGTATGTGGGGCTTATTCATTCCTGAACTGGAAGAAGGCGCTCAATACAAGTTTGAATTAAAAGGACCAAATGGCGAAGGCTTACCACACAAAGCTGACCCATGGGGTTTCTACTCTGAGCAATACCCATCGTTCTCATCCGTGACTTACGATCACGCTCGTTACGAGTGGCAAGATACTCAATGGCAAAATCGCCCGGTAACGCAAAAGCGCAAAGAAGCGCTTTCGTTCTATGAATTGCATGCAGGTTCTTGGAAGCGTAACGCTGAAGGTGAATTCTTAAATTATCGCGAGCTTGCGGCAGAGCTGATCCCATACTTAACGGATCTTGGCTACACGCACGTTGAGCTAATGCCAGTTTCAGAGCACCCATTCTACGGTTCTTGGGGCTATCAGCCTGTTGGTCTATTTGCACCGACTAGCCGTTTTGGTTCTCCGGATGATTTCAAATACTTCGTCGATCAATGTCACCAAGCGGGTCTTGGCGTTGTTCTGGATTGGGTTCCAGCTCACTTCCCAAGTGATGATCACGGCCTAGCAAACTTCGATGGTACGCCATTGTTCCATGATCCAGATCCGCGTCGCGGTTGGCATCAAGATTGGAACTCGTACATTTACGATTTAGGCAGAGAGCATGTTCGTCGTTTCTTAGTTTCTAATGCACTCTACTGGTTCGAGCAATTCCACATTGATGGCATCCGTGTTGATGCAGTCGCTTCGATGCTGTACCTCGATTACTCGCGCAGCCATGATCAATGGATTCCGAACGCGGACGGCGGCAATGAAAACTACGACGCCATCGCAACTCTTAAGTGGATGAACGAAGAAGTGTACAAGCACTTCCCGAATGCGATGACGATTGCCGAAGAGTCTACAGCGTTCCCAGGTGTTTCGGCACCCACTTTCATGGGCGGCTTAGGTTTTGGCTTTAAGTGGAACATGGGTTGGATGCACGATAGCTTGTCTTATATCCAAGAAGATCCAATCAACCGTAAATATCACCACGATACGATTACCTTCCCTCTGGTTTACGCACACAGTGAGAACTACGTATTGTCTCTGTCTCACGATGAGGTGGTTTACGGTAAGGGCTCTATCCATAACAAGATGCCGGGTGATGAGTGGCAGCAAACGGCTAACCTACGTGCTTACATGGGTTATATGTATGCGCAGCCGGGTAAGAAGCTGAACTTCATGGGCGCAGAATTTGGCCAGACGGCTGAATGGAACCATGACGACCAACTGCAATGGTTCTTGCTGGATTACGAGCGTCATCAAGGTGTTCAGCGTTTAACGAAAGACTTGAATAACCTGTACCGCTCTGAAGCTGCAATGCACGATCTTGATTTTGACCCGAAAGGCTTTGAATGGCGTCTACAGGACTCTGCTGAAGCGAGTATCTTAGCGCACGAACGCATCAGTGAGTCTGGTGAGCGTGTATTAATTGTCTCTAACTTTACGCCAGTTCCTCATGAGCATTTCCGCTTAGGAGTCCCTGCAAAAGGTGAGTACTCACTACTGTTAAATACAGACTCTGTGGACTATGCAGGCAGCGGTTTTGAAGTGAAGCAGACTGCTGAGATTGAATCGGTAGAAAGCGAAGGGCTAGACACTTCGATTGAGCTACGCTTACCGCCGTTATCGACCGTTTTTTACAAGCTAAATTAGGTCTATAAGTTGAGCAAGTCATCACTGCTCACTTTTTTAAAGTCTAAAAAAGGGAACCGTAGGGTTCCCTTTTGCTATTTTAGTAAGCTGGTTAGCGTTACTTGAAGTTGGTGAGATAGAACATTGAGCGTCCGACTACCATTTCAAGGATTCGAACAGAGTCGTTGCCAAAACTGTCCAACATCTTTTCACGAAATTCGCCGTTCGAGCTGAGATTAAATTGTTCAGGATTCTTTATTTGCGAAGCATGGAAGAACATCAATTTAATCACGTATCGAAACTGATCATTATCTAGAGCGGCTTGCCAAGACTGGATAAACAGCGCTTCCGATGAAAAGTCTAGACTGTCTATAACGATCGATAACATGTGTTCGTGAAGTACTGAACGAATAGCGCGTGTCGACGGATAATAGCCCTGAAGCGTCGTTAAACTAATGCCAATTTCTTGAGCAATCCTTGCATAAGTCAGTGCTTCATGTCCTTCAGCCAGAAAAAGGTTTAGTACGATTTCATCGTAGTGTTTTTGGTTTTCTAGTTTCTGTACTTGAGTAATTCGAGCCATTACAAATCTCTATTGAGTGTAACATTCTGTAAACAACATATATTAAGAGTTTCTTATAGATATCTCAAACGCTAGAGGTAAAAAAAGCGTTAGTTTATCGTCAAAAGTCGATAGCTATAGCTCGTTCGCTTGAATTTTGACCAGGCTTTGAGTCCACACAAAAACACCGCCCTATTGAGCGGTGTGTTATTTAAAGTCTTTGTTTATCTTTGCTAATTCAGATGACTAGAACGGATACCAAAATAACTTCGGCTCTAGAATGCGTTTCGCAATGGCCAACACCACGATAAAAGCGATGACACTCAAACAAACAAAATCGATACGTTTCAAAGGTGCATAGCTATACCAAGTGCGTGCTTTGTGTCGACCAAAACCTCGTAATGTCATTGCGTTAGAGATCTCGTCTGCGCGGTCCAAGCTAGAGAAAATGAGAGGTCCTAGAACCTTAGCCACATTTTTGATTCGAGTAACTAGGGGAGCCTTCTTTGAAAGCTCTACACCACGAGCCTGTTGAGCATGCATGATATTGATGAAGTCTTTTTTAACTTCAGGCAAGTAACGCAGTGTTAAGCTCACCGCGTAGGCGATCTTGTAGGGAACACCGATACGGTTGAGGCTAGCAGCAAACTCCGTTGGATGCGTTGTGAAGACAAAAATCAACGCTATCGGGAACATGCTCATGTATTTGAGCGTCACAGTAACCAAGTAAAACAGAGTCTCTTGGCTCAACGAGTAGTTACCCGGCAATGTCAGCAATAAGGTCTCGCTGCCGATGAGCTCAGTACCTTGCTGTGGAGCCAGTAGATACATGAACAGAGCATTTAGGCTTAGTACACTCGCCGTTCCTAATAACAAAGGCTTATACACGCGTACAGGCACATTGGTCAGCTTTAGCAGATATAAACCAGTCACAATAAGCAGCGTAATCAATCTCAGGTCGAACGTAGTCAATACCACGGTTACCCAAGCTAAGAAGAGTGCAAACTTGGTGATGCCGTTAAGTGCATGAAGTGGTGATTTTGTATCAATGTAATTGATGCCGAATTTTACTTTTGATGCGTTCATTGAGCGCTTCTCTCGTAGTCGATGAAGTACTGCATAAACGCATTGGTGTCGTCGATTTTCATCATAGTCGCGAGTTCATAAATGCTGGTGGTACAAAGATTTGCACGTTCTAGAAGTGATGGTTGGCTAAACACTTCCGTCATCGCTGCATTCGCAATCAACTTGCTGTCTGCGATTACGATTGAACGTGTGGTGTACTCGAGAACGAGGTGCATGTCGTGTGAGATGATCACAACGGTAATACCCAAATCACGGTTAAGCTTTTGGATGAAGGCCAGCATGGATGTGTAGTTACGGTAGTCTTGACCTGCAGTCGGTTCATCCAAGATAAGAAGCTCAGGCTCCAGCACCAAGATAGATGCGATGGTTACACGTTTTTTCTGGCCGTAGCTCAGGGCTTCGATCGGCCAGTGGCGGAACTTGCTCAGCCCACATAGCTCAAGAACATGCTCTACTTTTTCTGTGATCTTCTCTTCTGCAATGTTGCGGTTACGAAGACCAAAGGCAATCTCGTCAAAAATCATATGATGCGAGATCATATGATTTGGGTTCTGCATCACGACACCGACTTTCTGGCTTCTTTCAAAGATAGAAAGCTCAGATAGGTCTTCACCATTTAGATAGGAAGAGCCTGAATCGGCATCGATCACACCCATGATGAGTTTAGTGATGGTTGATTTACCCGAACCGTTTTTGCCTAGAATCGAAACGAACTCACCTTTGCCAATCTTGAAACTCACATCTTCGAGTGCGTTCTTCTCGCCGTCGTAAGAATAAGTTAGACCATGAACTTCGAGTAAAGGTGGGTACTGCTTCTCTGCTACCAGGGCAGGGCGCTCAGCAAACCATGCTTGAACAGCAGGACGGAACCTTTTGTAGTCTAAAGCTTTGAGGTTTGACAGCTTGTCTTCGCTGGTTAGTGGTGCTTTCGCCGCCTTAAGCGCCGACAAGTAAAGCGGTTCACGAATACCGTGTGTATCAAGTAATTCAGAAGCCAAGATTTCATCGGGTGTTGTGTCAGCAACGATTTCACCGCGTTCCATTAAGATCACGCGGTCGATATCGCGATGTAGGACATCCTCGAGGCGGTGCTCGATAATCACGATGGTCTTGTTGGTTTCTTTATGCAGCTGGTCGATGATCTCAATCGTTGCCTTACCCGTTTTTGGGTCAAGGCTTGCTAGAGGCTCATCAAACAGCAAGATATCAACGTCATCAACTAAGATACCCGCTAACGATACTCGCTGTTTTTGACCACCAGAAAGGTCATGAGGTGAACGTTCAAGCATGTCCGCTAGGTCGACCATTTTTGCCGTCGACTTAACTAACGGGTACATGTCAATGTTCGACATCAACTGGTTTTCGAGTGCGAAAGCGATATCTTCACCGATACTCAAACCCACAAATTGGCTGTCAGTATCTTGTAATACCGTGCCGACTTGCTCGGTATAATCGTGCATCGAAAACTCAGAGATATTCTTGCCGTTTATCTCTAAAGAGCCCGACACCTCACCTTTGATTGCATGAGGTATCAAACCATTGAGACACTGACCTAGGGTAGATTTACCACTACCACTTGGTCCAATAATGACGATTTTCTCTCCTTTCTCTATCCTTAGATTGATATTTTTTAGCGTCGGTTTATCCAGCGACTCATATCTAAAAGAGAAGTTCGAAAATGCTATAGTCATTATCGCTTATGCCTCAGTCAGGTTGCGGCTTTGTTTGTTGCGTTTAGCGACTGATTTTAGGATCAGGAAGCCCACAACAGCGATCAGAACGGTGTTACCCGCTGCGATGATAGACAGTTGAGTGAAGACTTTAGTAAACGGTTCTGCGTATAAGATGGTGTCGAGGAACGCAGAGCAGCCATAGCCAACAACGTTACCTGCAAGGGCCAGTATCACGAACAATACAAAATCTTTCATTGGCAGTTCGCCTTGTTGAAGGCGGTTCTTAGTCATCATAGGGAACAAGCCGATAACCATGCCTACGATACCTGAGCCTAGTACCCAAGTTAACCACACGCCCCAGCCTGCGAACAGATCCGTTACCCAGTGACCGATAAAGCCAACTAAGAAGCCAACAATTGGGCCGAACAAAACAGAAAACAGTGCTAGAACTGCCATCGCTGGTTTCAATGTCGTGTTCGCAAACACTGGGACACCAAACATAGGTAAACCACCAATGCCGTACAGTGCCGCGCCAATGGCAATAACGACCACTGTTTTAGCTGAAAAGTTCATAGATAACCTCGAATACTGAAAGATAAAGCTTAATAAAGAACGAATATTCGCCATTATTAATATGCGTCTCAATGAGAGCGTTTTTTGGGCAAATATAAAAAATAAGGCGCGCATTATACAGTAGAACCCTTCCATAAGGGAAGGTAAGTGTCTAGATGTCTAAAATTCCATCTGAACACCGAAATATCGTGTAAAAAGTGCAATTTTACGGTTAATCAAGCAACAAAAAAGCCAGAGCGAGTCTAGCTTTTTCATTCGTCTTAACAATGTGTTAAGCGGGTTCGTCACATATCTACGACCGTTTAGTGGTCTAGGTATAGATAGTTTTGCCAACTCTTCATGCGAATAAGGACCTTACGCATGATAGACACGTGAGTGAAGCTGTCAGAATAAACGGCAACTTCAACCGCGGTGCCCATAGGTAAATGGTAGTCAGACAGATCATCTGTGATGCTCAATTTAACAAACACACGACCACTGGT
Organism: Vibrio sp. 1CM23M; assembly: GCF_023161755.1. NCBI lineage: Bacteria > Pseudomonadati > Pseudomonadota > Gammaproteobacteria > Vibrionales > Vibrionaceae > Vibrio > Vibrio sp. 1CM23M. Next base: position 545,360 of record NZ_JALNTR010000001.1, on the reverse strand, counting down.
ACGCAACGCATCAGTACCTAGAAGCGCGCCTCTAGCTTGGAATTGGCTCTCACCAATAGCTGGAATCACTTCATCAATACGTCCTTTGAATATCTTCCCTGGCAATGCTCTAAACAAGAACTCAGCTTCGTAACCCGGTTGCAGGCGTTGTAAGGAGTTTTGTCTGAACGCAGCGGTATAGAATTGTTCTTCTGTGTGAACAAAGGTCATCACAGGAGCTAAAGGAAGCGGCACTGCCATAACGCCTGGGCGCAATGCTAGTTGCGTAACGTATCCGTCAGTGGGAGCTCGAACCACGGTTTGCTCTAAATCAAACTGAGCTTTACGCAATTCAGCCAGTAAGCTTAAAACGGCTGTATTCTCGCCACCAATTTCAGAGTCTAAGGCGATTTTTGCTTGTTCTAGATTAGCATCTGCCACTTTTACGGCAGCTTCTGATGCCTTGTAAGCTTGTCTGCGAGTATCTAATTGTTGCTCGGTAAAGGCTCCGCTGTCATAACCGCGCTTGTAACGAGAGAATTCACGTTGGGCTTTATCTCTCTCTGCGATGGCTTTGATTTTTGCAGCCTCAGCTTCAGCCACTTCAGATTCCATTCCAAGCGCACCTTGGCTTGCTTCCTTTACTTTAGCTTCTAATCTTGCAACTTCAGCTTCGAATGGAACTGGGTCGATTTTGAAAAGAATATCCCCTTCCTTCAGAGGTTTGTTTGCCTCTACTGGCACTTCGATAACTTTACCCCTAACGCCTGAAACGACTGGCGTTGTTGAGTAAACTTGATTACCAATTTGCGTGAAAGGGTGGTTGTAGTTCATCAGTAGGATCAAAGTACCTATGATGACGACACCACCAAGAACGGCGGTAGGTACTGTCCATTTATTGAGCGGGATATTAAATACTTTGAAGATGGTGATACAAAGTGCCGCGTAGGTCATTATCAGCAGTAAATCCATTACTTAGCCTCCTGATCTTGAACGTTGTTTGTCTCTTTCTCTGGACTGTTTTGCTCAGCACCAGCTTGCTTGAGCTGTGCGATTTCTTCCTGAAGGGTACTCACTTGATCGATGAGAATATCGACACGATGATGAATATCGTGTTGCTCTTCTTCTAATTTAGCGAAGCCCCAACCACGATCTTTACGCCACAGCGTTGCCCAGATCCAAAGGAAGGGCCAAATAGCGTGTAAGGTGAATAGGCTAACCCAGCCTGAGACGTGAATAGCATCTTGATGAGGGTGGTTGCGTTCTTTCGCAATTTCATAGGGAATATCGTGAATAACGATGATGCCGTAAAAGATAACCAATGCTACGAAAATCAGTAGACCGAGTGCAAAGTAGTCTAAAAACATAACAGATCCTTGTAATGTTAGATATTAGTTATAAATATACTACGCTATCATCCAAGTAATTGTTATAAAAATGATTTACCGAGTTGAAAATAATGTGTTGTCGCTTCTAATGCGAATAAAAGCATTGATGAATCTTATAAAATCTCATCGTGTTTGAAGTGGCTATTTCGGCTTTCAGGTTGGTATTTCAGCTGAAATGATGACAGCTACGATTCTAAATGACGTGCATAACCACAAGGAACAAATACGGATGTATATAGGTGAATTGGCGGCCATTGGTGCTGCAATTGTGTGGGCATGTGCGACATGGATCTATGGGCAATTTGGACATCGCTTCTCTGCGATGCAATTGAACATTGTTAAGGGTGTGGTGGCGTCAGGGATGATGTTGCTGGTGATGCCTCTTATCCCGATGCCGGAGTTTGAACTGAGTACCAACCATTTTCTGATATTGGCAATTTCAGGTGTGATTGGCATTGCGATTGGAGATAGCGCCTATTTTGCGGCGTTGAAAAGAATCGGTGCCAATAAGACGCTGTTACTGGAGTCTTTAGCACCGCCTCTTTCTGGTGTGCTGGCATTAATGTTCCTTGGTGCTGTATTGACAGTGCAAAGCTGGCTCGGTGTCGTGATTACAACACTGGCGGTGACCTTTGTTGTCTTCCAGCCATCAAAATCGGCGAGCGGTGAATCGAATGACCAAGCGCAGTGGGGTGGCATTGGTTATGGACTTGTGGCGAGTGTCTGTCAGGCATCTGGTGTGGTTATTTCTCATTACGCGTTAGTGGCGGGCGATATTCCACCATTGTTAGGTGCACTGATTCGCCTGACTATCGGCGTGTTTGCTGTGATGCTGATTATCCCTTTTGTTGAAAAGAAGCCGTATTCATCGATAAAAAGAGATCTATGGGAAATGACTAGGTTCGATAAACTGTGGTTATTAGGGGCAATCTTTGTCGGAACGTTTCTCGCTCTATGGCTTCAACAAGTGGCGCTGAAAAATGCTAACCCTGCGATTGCACAAACGTTGATAGCGACCAGCCCGGTCTTTATTTTGGTGATTTATGCGCTGAAAGGGGAGAAGGTGTCAAAACAAAGTATCATCGGCACGCTTGCCGCCCTTGCTGGTATTTCTCTGTTCTTTTATCAATAAGCTGTTGGCCTTAGCTACAGAACTACAGAACTACAGAACTACAGAACTACAGAACTACAGAACTACAGAGTGACATGCCATTACTCTGTACACACTTGATTACGGCCGTTGGCTTTAGCTCGGTATAGCGCTTTATCGGCACGGTAGAAGGTACGTTGAGTATTCTCTCCGTCACGATGCAAAGTGATACCGATACTCACGGTCAAACCGCGCTCCCCAAGTATTTCATGCCATCCAAATTGGAAAATGCGCTCTCGATAATTTTCAGAGTGCATTTCTGCTTTAGGAAGATCAGTGTTCTCAAGAATGACAAGGAACTCTTCTCCACCAAACCTGACACACGATGCGCCTCTAAACTTAAAGTATGAACGCAGCTCTTGAGACACACTAACAATCGCTTTATCACCCACTAAGTGACTCAGTTCATCATTGATAGACTTGAAGTGGTCAATATCGATAACCATCAGTGCGAAAGAGGTATCGTGTAGCAGCATGTCTTTCAGTTTCACATCTAACCAGCGACGGTTGTGTAGCCCGGTCAATGGATCGGTGAACACGTCTTGTTGGAGCTGAGCCACCGCATTCTTGTGTTGCTCGGTTGTCTCTTTCAACTCTTTGTTCTCTTGTTCAGAGAGAATGAGTTTGAGTTGTAATTCAAAACGGGACAGGCGGCGTAACTGGCTTGCACCGAGTTCACTGATCGGGATCTGCTTCATCAGATCGGTTTCAATTCGGTAGCCTTTTTTCTCATAGCTTAGCGCTTCTTGAAAACGCCCTTGATTCATACACACATCACTTAGCGAATCGTAGAATCGTTTTGCAAGTACTGGCGACGAGTAGGCTTTTACACGTTTGTCCGTGCTCGACAAAATCATGCTCGCGTAGTCTTGCTTACCAGTTGCGCTTAGGCAATGTGCTAGCTCTAGACGAGTCATGGTTGCGAGCCAGCTTGCTTGAGTGTTGTTGGCTGGGTATTGAACTTTAGACAGACAGCGTAGCGCTTCGTGGTATTTTTTCTTAGCGCGCAGCACCTTTGCTTGGTAAAGCAATATTTGAGCTGTGAGCAACTTGTCACTCACCAAAATACTCAGTTCTTCGCACTCATTCAGTAAATCGCTGGCTGCTGTAATGCGATTGAGTAGAAGTAGGCTTGCTACCATATGCAGCTTGAATTTGAGGCGAAGTGAGCGACTGCTTATCGCATGGTCTATGCTGCTGATTTTTTGGTAGTAACGCAGAGCTCTGTTGTGATCGCCATAGGAATCGCACAGGTTGCCCATGCCTAAAATTGCTAGTACATATTCATCGATATGGCCGTGTTCAACCGCGATTGTCGATGAACTGACGAATTCATTGAGTGCTGAGGTGTAATCACCAATTTCAACTAAGCGGTCACTTAGGCTGCTCTTGACTGTCAAAATGTCTTCAATATCGGCAGGAAGGTGGAGCAGATCGAGTGCTCGTCTTAACTCTTCGATACTGGTTTGATTTTGTTGTAACTCGGCACGGTATTCAGAGCTGATGATATAGCAGTGCGCTTGCTCTGTTTGCGTTGTCGAAACGTGCTGGCGAATGTGGTTCCAGAAGATGATCGCTTCTTCACCTGATACCGATGAAGGGTCTAAACCGGCGTCTGTGATCTTGCTTAATAGCGTTTCCATTATTCTATTACCTCAGCATCGTCTTCTTCTAATTGTTCAAGCGTAAACGGGAACGTCAAAATATCATTGAGGCTGACGGTCGGTCTTGAACCTTTTAATCCTTTTCTATGCCAAGGATAGATATCAAGCATGGTGCTGAGAGTTTGGAAGGTTTGCTCTGCGGCTTCGCCTTTTTCGGAAAGCATAAGAGCCACACGTTCAGAACTTAGCCTTGCAATGAAGTCATTCTGGTTACATAAAGCATGAGCAATCTCGGTACAGACATCTAAGTAATCAGTATCGACATGATGGAACATAATGATGCTGTGGTTTGAACGCTTAAGCTCTGTCTTAAACAGTACCAGTTTTTCCCACCAAAAGGTTTCAGAGACAACGTAAGAGAGGTGCTTTTCAGGATCGTATTCGTGTTGGCCACGAATACGATTAATCAGCTTTCGTGCCCTCTGTTCAAGCTGGCGTTTTGAACTGCGTGCTTTGTCCAAGCCGACACGATTAGTTTGCTCTTTAAGCATACCGATAGAATATTGACGGTACTTTTTAAAGGCGACGAGTGCGGCTTGGAAGTCTTGGTTTTCTTCTGCAACTAAGGATTGTTGGTAACAGATTTGGCTTAACAACTCGCCATTATCGAACTCGTTTGCGGATTGTTCTGCGAGCCTTAGTAATTCTGCCGCCTGTTCTGGTCTTTTTCTCAAGAGTTCCAATCTAGCTCGGCTGATATATGAGTGCGCCTTCATCCAAACGAGGTTGTGTTCTACGGCTAGATTGTGTGCTTTGGCCGTGGCGCGCTCTGCGTCATCTAAGCGTTCGAGACCAAGTAGGGCAAGGCCTCGGAAGTCCCACACCTCAGCGTGCCAAGTGTTATCTTTATGATCTTTTAATGCTTCTTCTGCGCCGTCCAATACCGATAGCATTTCAATATAGTTGTTGAGCAGGTAGTAATCCCACGCGAGCAGTATTCTGGCTTTGCCTTCTAACCAACCAATGCGGCTGTTGTTAGCCACTTTAACGGCAAGCTGGTGGGTAGAACGTGCAAGTTTATATTCGTGGGTCATTCGCCAAATATTGCCAAGGCCAATGAGGCATTCAATTTGAATTTCGACTTCATCAACCAACGCGGACTGCTCTAAAGCATTGATCCAGAACTGCTGGGCGGAATAGTACTTGGCTTGCCCCCAGAACTGGAGCGCGTGTAAATGGAGGATTTCAGGGAGAAAAAGGTCGGTATCTAATCGGCTTTGGCGCTTGTAGGCTTCCTTGATGTATTTTAAACCTTTTTGGTAATCCATCAGGTTCCAGCTACACCTTGCCATTAGCATCAATGACTGGATGGCACCCTCTTCAAACAGAACTTGCTCTGATCGGACTAGGCACTGTTGGGCAATCTCTAGGATCACTGACGGCTCAGAGTCGACACGAGTTTTAAGTTTTTCTAATTCTGTTTCAAGAAGGTACTGATTTTTGTCCAAGACTTACATCCATGATTATCGAACATATTGATAACACAATCATTATAAGAGTGTAATTTGAGATAAGCACCAATTATCTTTCGTAGAGCGTCAAAGGAACATCGATCTTTTCTAATTATGGGTGTTACCTCATGTTGTCGCTTTAAAATCAATGAGTTCCCGAATAATTACCTAAAGGCTTTGTTGCTATGAAAGTAGTTGCTTTAGAGTTAATGGCAGCTCTGCTACGCCTAAACGTTGTGCTGCCGTGAGCCCTTGCTTATCTTGGTAGCACAGATTGTGCCAAGCTCTAAATATGTCGAGCAATGGAAGAATGCCCCCAGGACGAAGCTTACGTCTGGGCTCATTAATAAAGCTATCAAATAACAGCTGAAAGCGTTGTTGATAGAACTTAGTTTGTTGAATTGAGGCCGTGTTAAACCACTGTTTTGGTTCTGGATTGTTACCGGTTAGGTAGCAGATACCTTTCTGATTATCACCCTGATTGGCAATAGCCCAGCGATCTCGCCACCAACTCATGTGAACGATGTCGATCTTTTCAAAACTTTGGTCGTCTTGCCAGCCTGAATCTTCCTCTACATACATAAGGTCAATATTTTGACTCTGAATACGCGGCAAACATACGCTTAAAGCGGCAGATCTTAGTAATGGATCTTGTGGCATATAGATGGCGACATGTTTGTCTTCGTTACACATATCCAACACATGTAAGAAGTGAGCATAAGAGGTATAAGGCGGTCGAATGAGTGCACCCTTTGAAGGGTAGCTAAATGTGGTGAGGTTACCCATTGGGTCCTCAACGTTACCTCTCGCAAGAATCACCTGGTATTGCTGTTCAATGCGCTCTTTTAGTTTGTCAGAGGGCTGAGGCAGTTCGAGATTTGCTTCTGAAGAGTGCTCTTTGGATACAAATCGTGCCACATCATCATAAGGATTGTGGTCCACGTTCCCCGATGGTTCTTCATTTTGAGAGTAGTTAACGTGTTGGCAAAGGATATAGCCAGAATGCGCCTCACCCGTCGCTATCCAAACCACACCGTTGTTACTTTGTGGCTGTAAGCGCTGATAATGGGAAGCGAATTGATAGTCTTTGGCATGGTTAACCCATCGTGCATCGATCATCGCTAATTTACGACGACAACGGCTCGCGATATGGTCAACATGATCATAGAAAGTCTTTGGGTTGATCTCTAATTTTCGGCAGATTTCACGTACGGAATAGCCCATGAACAGTAAGCCCATGAGGTTCTCTTGAAATTGGAGTTTTTTGTTGGATCCAGACCATTTATCAACGAAGGTTGATTGGCAGTCTTTGCATCGATAACGCTGCCTGTCACCACTGTAGCCGAAGGCATGATAAAGATGTTTATGGGTATGAACCGATAAGCCGAAATTATCGCAATCATCATTACGACAAGCAGGGAGCCCATCGCTGTGAAGTTGTCTTAGGCGATGAAGTTCGCTTAACACTTCACGGTTGTTAAGTAAGGGGGGGAAAGCTCCACATTCACGACAAACCATCGCTGGACGCTTAGGGTTCGCGTGTTGCAAAACATACCGTTTTGCATCGCTCAAGCCAAAGTTGTCACACGCCAATGTTTTACAAAAGTTGAGTTGCAAACCATCCGCATCTTTTGGCAGCTTGTCGTTAGACACGATCTCCCCCTCGGGATTATTTGAGCAGCCAAGCGAGCCTGGCTGCGGGGTAACGCTTTTCAATGTATCTTTGATCAAATCGTTAGATGTTGATTGCTGTCTCTAGAGCAACTTTCATCATGTCGTTGAAAGATTTTTGACGCTCTTCAGAACTTAGTTTTTCACCACGGATGATGTGGTCAGATACTGTTAGGATAGTTAGTGCTTTAGCACCAAGGTCTGCAGCAACACCGTAGATACCAGCCGCTTCCATATCAACACCTAGGATGCCTAGCTTTTCCATTTTTTCGAAAAGGTCAGCTTCTGGAGTGTAGAAAAGGTCTGCAGAGAATACGTTACCAACTTTAACTGGAACTTCTTGTGCACGAGCTTGGTTTACTGCTTCTTCTAGAAGACCGAAATCAGCGATAGCAGCGAAGTCGTGGTTGTTGAAACGAATACGGTTTACTTTTGAGTCAGTAGATGCACCCATACCGATAACAACGTCCATTAGTTTAACGTCGTCACGTACTGCGCCACAGCTACCTACGCGAATTACGTTTTTCACGCCGAACTCAGCGATTAGCTCGTGTACGTAGATGCAACATGATGGGATACCCATACCGTGGCCCATTACAGAAACTTTCTTACCCTTGTAAGTGCCTGTGTAGCCAAACATGTTGCGAACGTCACAAACTTGCTTCACGTCATCAAGGAATGTTTCTGCAATGTATTTTGCGCGAAGCGGGTCGCCCGGCATAAGTACTGTTTCTGCGAAATCACCAGCTTGAGCATTAATATGAGGTGTAGCCATGGTCGTTCTCCAAAGTTTAAACGGTAATTATAGGAACAGGATTTAATCAATTACCGATTCTGTTGAATTGAATTCGTTTTGTTGAGGCAATATTAGCGAGTTAGAACGTGGCTCCATGAGACTTTAGTCACAAAACAGGTCTGCCATTATAGTTTTATTAATATTGATAACCAAATATGTTGAAAGCGTAAAGGCAATCGATTTTGTATGGGTAAATTGCAAGCGAATGAGAGGAAAAGGCCTACACATAAACTTGTTGCCTATCAGTTTCGAGACAACAATACGTTGTAGAGACGTTTGATCAGAGATAATCTAAACTTTGATAAAAGACAAACCAAGGATTTGTATGTCGTATTGCGTTAAACCGACGCCTTTGCCGTCAATGAAAACACGACTTCACAGGGCGGCGTCGCTTGTTGTAAGAACCACTTTGCTTGCCAGCGGGATAGCTTCATCGTGGGTGTCTGCTGCAACCTTTGAATTGCCACCGACAGAAAGCCGCATTGTGGGCAGAATCCAGCAGCATGAAGTGGCGGCGGGCGAAACCTTGGCCATCATTGCCAAGCAATACGATATTGGTTTTCTCTCTTTAATGGCAGCTAACAAAGGGGTGGATCCTTTTCTTCCCGCGGAAGGCTATGTGTTAAGCATTCCAAGCCGCTTGATTTTGCCTGACACCCCAAGAAAGGGGATCGTCATCAATCTTGCTGAGTTAAGGTTGTATTACTTTGAGCCCGAGAAAAATCAGGTGCATGTTTTCCCTGTCGGCATCGGTCGAGTGGGGCGCGATACTCCCGAGATGATCACCAAGATAAGCCAAAAAAGACCGAATCCAACATGGACGCCACCAAATTCAATCCGCAAAGAGTATCTTGAAAAGGGTATTGAATTACCGAGAGTGGTTCCCGCTGGGCCGGAAAATCCATTGGGTGAGTATGCTTTGAGACTTGCTTATGGCGCTGGCGACTATTTGATCCATGGTACTAACAAAGACTTCGGAATAGGTTTACGAGTTAGCTCTGGTTGTATCCGAATGGAACCTAAAGATATTGAGTGGCTATTTGAGCAAGTGAACCGTGGTGAACAGGTCACCATTATCAATGAGCCGATTAAGGTGTCATTAGAACCAGATAGAAGTGTGTTTGTTGAAGCGCACGAGCCATTAACTCGAAGTGATGGTTCAAAGAAATCATTACAGATCCCTGTGGAACTAAAATGGTGGCTTGAAGACGCAGAACTGCCAAATTCAAAGGCGAAAGCGGTTATCTTTGCTCAAAACGGCGTACCTGTAGAGATAGCACCACCTGTGATTGAGTTTTAATTCGACTGCCTCTTCTGTAACAAGGGGCGTTTTATCTTTTCTCTACTCGAATCAATACCTTCTACTCGAATTGGTATCGCCCAAAAAAAAAGCACCACATTCGTTAAGAAGTGGTGCTGTCTATATACTGCTTTTTGCGACTTATTTAATCTACAGCTTAATCGCGATTAGATCTCAAACTACTTAGTGTAAGACTCAGCGATGTTATCGATGCGTTCGTTAGCACGATCCGCTTCTTCTTTCGCTGCCATAGCGGCTGCTTCTGCTTCTTGAGCCTTCATTTCTGCGGCTGCTTTGTCACTCTTAAGTGCTTCAACTTCGCTTGTAAGTTGAGCCACTTGGTTAGTTAGTTGATCCATTTCTGACACTGCAGCTTCTTCTGGCTCTGAAGAACAACCGGCTAGAATGAAAACTGATGCTGCAGCTGCGATTAACGTCTTATTCATAAGAACTCCTTGCTTATTTATCATCAAAAGATGCGCTATACATTCTTTATCATATAGTCGCTTCATTAATGATTGTAGCGACTAATTTTTTAACTGCAAAAACAATAACTAAAGAAATTGCTAAATTTTTGAGGTAATTAGCTAAGCATCACGTTCTGTCTCACTTATGAGATGCAGGATTTAGAGACGACTTGAAGGTGTTTTTGGAGGGCCACCCCTTTGCTAGCAATGCATATAATGTTCTAGCTAAACATAGATAAAGGGATAAATTTACTGTGATCTCTATCCTTATAAAGTACTTTCGCGGTATCATGTCACGTTAAATTAATTTTATTCAATACCATCATGACTGGAGAGTCCTTTGCACTTTAAAGATTTAGGCTTAGATAACCGCTTACTGAAGAACTTAAAACATTACGACTTCAAGAAGGCGACAGAGATCCAATCAAAAGCGATCCCTGTTGCTATTGCTGGTAAGGATCTATTGGCTTCATCAAAAACGGGATCAGGAAAAACATTGGCGTTTGTGTTGCCAATGATACATAAAGCATTAAAAACAAAAGCGTTTTCTGCTAAAGATCCTCGTGGTGTAATTTTGGCTCCTACTCGTGAGCTAGCGAAGCAAGTTTACGGCGAACTGCGCAGTATGCTTGGTGGTCTGTCTTATGAAGCGGCGCTTATCTTAGGTGGTGAGAACTTTAACGACCAAGTTAAAGCACTGCGTAAGTACCCTCGCTTTATCGTAGCGACGCCTGGTCGTCTTGCTGACCACCTAGAGCACCGCTCATTGTTCCTTGATGGTGTTGAAACGCTAATCCTTGATGAAGCAGACCGTATGCTTGATCTTGGTTTTGCTCCAGAACTGCGTCGCATTGCGAATGCGGCTAAGCACCGTCGTCGTCAGACGCTAATGTTCTCTGCAACGCTAGACCACGCTGAAGTGAACGGTATTGCCAATGAAATGCTAGACGCACCTAAGCGCATCTCTGTGGGTGTTTCTAACGAGCAGCACCTTGATATCACTCAGAAATTCTACCTATGTGATCACCTAGATCACAAAGAAGCGATTCTAGACCGTGTACTAGAAGAAGCTGAATACCGTCAGGTTATGATCTTCACAGCAACTCGTGCTGATACTGATCGCCTAACGGATAAGCTGAATGAGAAGAAGCTTAAAGCCGTTGCACTGAGCGGTAACTTAAACCAAACGCAGCGTAATGCGATCATGAGTCAGTTTGAGCGTGCGGTTTACAAGATTTTGGTAACAACCGATGTTGCTTCTCGTGGTATCGATATTCCAAACGTAAGCCACGTAATCAACTTTGATATGCCAAAGCACACCGAAGAGTACGTTCACCGTGTTGGTCGTACTGGCCGTGCGGGTAACAAAGGCGATGCAATCTCTTTGGTTGGTCCAAAAGACTGGGACAGCTTCAAGCGTGTTGAGCTTTACCTTCAACAAGATCTTACTTTCTCTGTGCTTGAAGGCCTAAAAGGTAAGTTCAAAGGTATTAAGCCTCGTAAACCTGCGTTTGCTAAAGGCGGCCCTGCGAAGAAGAAAACCAACACTCAAGCGAAGAAAACGCCGAAGAAACCAGTTAAGCGCGATAAGAGCTTCCACCAGAATGTGGCAGTGGGTGATACAGTATTTATCCCTAAGAAGAAAGTTGCGCCAAAAACTGACGACGAGTAATCAACTTGCGTGACCTAAAAGCTTAGCTTTGAAAGGTTGATGCAAATAAAAAACCGCCATTATTAGGCGGTTTTTTGTATCTGACTTTTGTGCCTAAAAGGTGCTACCTAAAGTTAAAGTTCAACTTGGCGACTTTAGAAATCGAATGTCGAGAATGAAAACGCTAAGATATGGTCGGCAATGTATTTGTGTGTGGCGGTGGTTGGGTGGGTCACGCCCCAGAATACATAACTGTCTGCACCATAGGTCGCACAATCATTGGTTAAGCTGTGGCTTTTCAGGTAGTCGGCCGCTGAGCTTCGATTAATATCAAGACAAGCATCACTCGCGTTTCGAAAGCCATGTTGTTCTGGGTTGTCGGTAATGCTGGCGAACAACGCACTTGCATCGAACAACACCACGTTTTTCCCCATACCTTGGTAATACTCGGCTTGAGCTTTGATGAACTGGTTGAATTCTAAGATCTTGCCACGAACTTTTATGATCTCTTGTTCGGTAGAGTATTTGAATTGAGGGGCTTTGGTCGCATCGGGTAAGGTGAACAGCAGGATATTGTTCGCACCGGATTCCGTTAATCGGATCAGTGCGCTGCTAAAGTCAGCCTTCACATCGGCGACTTCTCGGTTGTAGTTCATGAAGTCATTGAGACCAAACTCTAAAGTAAATAGTGAGTTTTCCGGGCGATAGTTTTTGGCAACTTTCATGTAGGTTAGATAAGAGGTGACTTGATCATAAACACCAGTCAATGCTACGTATTGGTTGGTACCTGCTGCGCCGCCTACTGCCCAGTTATACAGAGGGACATCTTTCGCTTTTGCTAAGTACTCTGTCCAGACTAAACCATTCGAAAAGTGCCCTAAAAACCACGAATCTGCGTTAGGAAAAACCCATTGTGAGCCATTAAATAGATTACCAGTGTCGGACAGGCTATCACCAAAGGATACAATACGGTTGATGCTATTGGCTTGAAAAGCGTTGTCGTTGGTCCAGATTGAGTGGTTGTAAGAGAAGCGATTGTCTGCCGCAAAATAGGTGATGTCGGCGGCGTCATGTTGGATGTCGAGTGTCTGTTCGCAACGCTGTTTGATTTCAGATTGAGGCGCATCACTGTAGAACATGTTTTTGAAAGAAACAGAAGACCACCAATATCCGTTGATCGTGTAGTAATCACCATTCTCTTTCTTTGCCCATTTCCAGTCGGTGGCTGGGGAGTCATGAGAGGCATCGGTTCGATACCAACATCTAACATATGAATAGGTCTCTGAGCCTTGTGTACTGAGTACTTGTGCAGATGTAATCGATTCTGGTGTTGGTATTGAGTCTTCAGCGGCATAAGCGCCAAAAGGCAGGGCTAACGTGAGTATTAAAGCCGTATTTTTCATCACTGTATTCTCTTTTATATTTAGATGAGCCAAACAAAAACGTTGTTGTTTGTTTCTTGCTGATAACTGGATAAGTAAATAACTGGTACGACCTATATCTAAAATCAATAATTAACGTCAATACATTCAGGTTTGTGGTGTGTCGTTAATGGCATAAGTATCAAGTTTTCAACGAGTTTATGGTTGAAAAATACCTGTTTCCAAACGGTTGTTTGTCGAAAAATTTTGGTTTATTGAGAATTTGGAATTGATATTTGAGTCGGGATATTGAATGAGTAATCTCATTAATATTAACTAAATATTAATTTAATCAATTGCTTATGGTTTAGTTTTTATCACGATTCTGGTCGTCTGATGTTCATCGCACCTGTTTAATTCAAGTTCGCCATCACAAATATCAAGTCGTTACTTTCTATTTTATAAAATCATCATCTACGGTTCTTTTACTCATCAGAGGTCTAATCTGTTTAAGGAAAGAGCATTGAAAAAGATATTAATTTGGACGATAGCCTGCCTATCCAGTTTTGGCGTATATGCCGGAACGAGCGCATCAGCATTAGAAGCCAGCGGATACACTGAAACAAAATACCCCATTATGTTGGTACATGGTCTGTTTGGTTTCGATACATTAGCGGGCGTCGACTATTTCTATGGCGTACCTGAATCCCTAACCAAAGATGGTGCGAGCGTATACGTCGCTCAGGTCTCTGCAACCAATAGTTCTGAGGTCCGTGGTGAACAGTTACTCAGCCAAGTTGAAACGCTGTTAGCTGCAACAGGAGCAAGTAAGGTGAATCTGGTTGGTCATAGCCACGGTGGGCCTACGACTCGTTATGTTGCGTCGGTTCGACCGGATCTTGTTGCTTCAGTGACCAGTATTGGCGGTGTGCATAAAGGTTCTAAGGTTGCTGATCTCGTTAGAGGGAACGTATCTGAAGGCTCTGTCACAGAAGGTATCGCGGTGAAATTAGCAGGTGGATTAACGACACTGATTAACCTTTTATCTGGTGGAACGGATCTCGATCAAGACGGCCTCGCTTCTCTTGAAGCATTGACCACAGAAGGCTCACTAGCATTCAACCAGTTTTACCCTGAGGGCGTTCCGACCTCTGAGTGTGGTGATGGTGAGTGGAAAGCAAGTAACGGCGTTTATTACTATTCATGGACAGGGTCTTCCACTTTTACCAACCTTCTTGATCCTACCGATGGAGCGATGACAATCCTAGGCTTAGCTTTCAATGAACCTAATGACGGGTTAGTAGGAGCATGCAGCGCCCATTTGGGCAAAGTGATTGGTGATGATTACAAAATGAACCACCTAGATGAGATCAATGGGTTATTGGGGATTCACCACTTGTTTGAAACCGACCCTGTAACTCTATATCGTCAACATGCCAATCGATTGAAGTTGGCTGGTTTGTAGTCTGCAAAGCCGTTTAATAAGAAAACAAGGAAAGTATGATGAAAAAGACCGCCATTTTGTCGATAACCACGATAGCCCTGATGAGTACGGCGGCGGTCTTTTTATATCTAAATAATCAAGATACACATACTGACGACGAACAACGCGTCTCCGCATTGAAAGTTGCCTCTCAGAAAGATACCGACATCGATAACGCATCAGCCAAAGACATGATGGAATACTTCGTGTCCGGTAATACCGAACTAACACTTGAAGATATTCGTGACAATGTGGCAAAACACCATGAGCAATCACAAGCTACGATTGTCGATGAAGCACTGTTTGCCAAGTATCTTGAGTACAAGTCGGCACTGATATCGTTGGACGTGCAGTTAGATACCACATCCATTTCCGTTGATGATCTACGTGCACTCAATCAAGCGCTCCTTGACCTTCAAGCTCAGTTCTTCAATGAAAGCGAGATAAGTATTCTGTTTACGCACGACAACAGAATGAGAGAAATCGCCTTAGAAAAGTTACTTCTGAAACAGGAGGGATTAGAGGATGAAGAATACCAACAAAGACTTGAATCCTATTTATCTGAGCAACCTGATTATGTTCAGTCGAGTCACCAGAATCAGGTGTTACTCCAACAACTCTCTAGCTCTGAAGGTCTCAATGAACAGGGTAAATACTTAAAGAGAAGCGAACTTGTTGGTGAAGAAGCAACCCAAAGGCTTGAAGCACTTGATAAACAAAGAGCGGCCTTTGAAGACTCGTTAGAGGTCTACTTCGCAGAACGAAATGATGTTTTGAACGACTTAGCCCTATCAGAAACCGAACAACAAGAGACAATTGCGCAACTTAGAACTGAACATTTCCTACCAGAACAGCTTAGAAGGGTAGAAGCGATTGAAAGAATTCGAGCTAATGAAGCTAAACAGTAAAGTCATTTAGCTTAATTAAGTAAACGATTGCTTATTCTGTAATAAGGTAAATTATTGCTTATAATCAAAATTATCAACTACCTTTCTTCTCCTGAGTAAACATAAATATTTCATAGTAATACAAGACCAATTCATAATTAATTGACGTATCTATCGTGATTAATATCACACATTCATGTAAATGATAATTGATCTCATTATCGTTTGGGTGCAGTATACGCGAAATTTATTAAATTAGCGTATGGATTTGTTGAGTTTATGAAAGTGTTTGTGTTGTTAGCTTTTACTCTTTTACTGATGGGGACGGTCAGTGCTTCCGATCAGTTCTCTTGGCTTAGAGATGATTCCCGTAGCGCGAGCAACGTACTCAACTATCTTAATCAACTAAATAATAAAACTAAGCAATATCAAGAACGTATTCGGTTATTGAGTGAATCCTTGCAAGACAATTGGCAGGACAATCGCCCAGAGAGAGCTGACAAACCGTGGTTTGAAATCGGTGGGTATGAGTATGCGATCCTCAATCACAATGGTGAAAGAGTTTTGTCGTCCCGATTGGTTGGGAATGAAGAATCAACGGAGCTACTTAACCTTGACGATCGATCTACCGGTCTTGATTACTATCAGTTAGCTGGCTGGGCATTAAACTCAACCAGAACACAGCTGGCGATCGCAGAAGATGACACAGGATCAGAACAGTACCGAGTCAGTGTTGTTGATCTTAAAACTCGTCAAGTTACCCCAATTGCGCGGAATGTAGACAGTACACTTGCGTGGTCGAAAGACGATCAATCTCTGTATTTGGTTCAACTTGAGCAACAAACTTCGAGACCTTATGCGCTAACGCAATACTTCTTAGACCAGTCAGAACCAAATCAATTAATTGAAGAACCAGATTCTGCGTGGTTACTGTCGTACTACCTTTCAAGTGATACGCAATTTGCTATCGTTCAGGCAAACAATGAAGATTCAAGTGAGCAACGCCTGTTAAATCTTGATACCGGCGAAATCTCTAAACCTTTCTTACCTCGCAGAACTGGCGTGGAGTACTACGTTGATGTTGTTGGCTCTCGTTTATTCTCAAACAGTAACCATGCTCGCAAGGGATTTGCTTTTTACTCGGTAGCGCTTAATCAAGCATCAAAAATAGATAATTGGAATGCTGTTTTTAAACCGAGTGATGAATCTAGAATCAGTAACTTTCATCTGTTTGAGTCTGGGCCTGTGATCATCACCCAGACTGGTGCGTCTCAATTCTTACAATTCTTCGATAACGACGGCCGTCATCGTTCAAGACAGCTGATAGCAGAACTGGGTCAAGTTGCTTGGGTAAGCCAAGTAGGTGACTACCAAAGTAACAAACTGCACATTCGAAGCATGTCTTTAACTCAGCCAGCGAAGTGGGAGCGGCTGAATACTGACACTCTAAAACGAGAGCTCTTCTCTCAAGATCACTACCCTGAATATCAAAAATCTAACTATTATTCCGAGCAAGTCATCGTCAACTCTGGCGGGGTAGCGATCCCAGTAACTTTGGCGTATCGCAAGGATAAGCTCACGAAGGATACACCTCTGTTTTTGTACGGGTACGGGGCCTACGGAATGACGATGAAGCCTTACTTTATGCCCCAAATCATTAGCCTACTTGATGAGGGCGTGATTTATGCAATTGCACATGTTCGCGGTGGCGGCTTTTATGGTGACGCTTGGTACCAAGCAGGAAAAGGGGTCAAAAAAGAGAATGCTATCTCGGATTTCATTGCTGTAGCTCGAGATTTGACGACATACGATCAAGGTAGACGCCCAATTTACGCTATGGGTGGAAGCGCTGGTGGCACTCTTGTTGCCGCAGCATTAAATCAGGCTCCTGACTTGTTTAATGGTGCAGTCCTTAAAGTCCCCTTTGTCGATGTCGTGAAC
Source organism: Vibrio sp. 1CM23M (assembly GCF_023161755.1). Lineage (NCBI taxonomy): Bacteria > Pseudomonadati > Pseudomonadota > Gammaproteobacteria > Vibrionales > Vibrionaceae > Vibrio > Vibrio sp. 1CM23M. The sequence continues at coordinate 528,171 of NZ_JALNTR010000001.1, read as the reverse complement.
AGCATGTCTGATTCTGTAATACCTCTAACGGCTCAGCAGTATGGTGAGTGGGGCAATCCAAATATTGCCGATGAATTGAAGGTAATGCAGCAATACGACCCTTATCTGAATCTTAGCGAACAAAACTACCCACCAATATTGATTCAGGTTGGCCTCAATGACCGCCGAGTTCCCTATTGGGAAGGAGCTAAGTATTACGCAAAACTTAGCGAACTAACGACCGGGAGCGGGCCTTATTTATTGTCGACAAACTTTACTCAAGGGCACTCGGCAGACAGGCGACGATCGCAATCGCAACAAGCGTTTGAGTACGCATTTCTTTTATCACTTATCCCAAAAGACATTAAAGCGGAGCAGTAAATGAAGCTTTCCCCCTTATCAGCGGCAGTACTGAGTGTACTTGCTGCCAACCTCGTGCACGCCGAATCTGAGGTTTATCACTTTGAAGAAGTGATCGTAACAGCGAATAAAATAGAACAGCCACTATCCGAAGTCGCTGGGTCAGTGGCTGTGATCACTGGTGAAGAACTAGAGAAAAAGGGTGCAACAGAGCTTTATGATGCAATAAAGAGCGAGCCGGGAGTTAGTGTTTCTGGGGGAGCGGGGCGACCTCAAAACATCACTATCCGCGGAATGACAGGTAACCGTATCTTGATTGTGAAAGACGGAATCAAGTCTGCTGATGGCTTTGGTGCCAATGACATCAATGACAAGATTGGGCGTAACTCGTTTGATATGTCTAACCTAGAAAGTATTGAGGTTATAAAAGGGGCGAGTTCGTCTGTATTTGGCTCAGGTGCTATTGGTGGTGTGGTGGTGGTTCGGACTAAAAAGCCGGGGGACTATTTAGAGGACAAAGATTTCTATAGTGATGTCTCTGCAACCTATACCGGTATCAGTAATAAATATAAAGGTGCAACAAACCTCGCCTTCCGTTCGGGAAAATTCGAAAGCTTGGTTAATCTTTCTTATTGGGAAGGTGAAGAAACACGAAATTTTGATGAAGACTTATATAACCGAGACATAGATGGTGTCGGTGGTGGTTACACCTTGAACTACTGGTCAAGTGATGCCTTGATGCTTAAAGGGAATGTTGAGTACTACAAAGAGAATCTAAGTCGAAAAGAAGGTACCTCTAAGATCCAAAAAGACGGTAAGTGGGACACTGAAGATTTTGACCAACAGTCTTATACTGAGACGTTTTCTGCGTATGCGGGCTTTGAGTATCTGCCCCTAAATTCTTGGTTTGAGGAGTTAGATGCCAAGATATATTGGCGTGATATGACTAATGAGGACACAACGAATCGTTTGATGTCTCGAACCAACAACAACGTTTCCGAGCTTCGTAGAACGATTGATGTTCGTGGTTTCACAGATCAACTTCTTGGTGCTAACGCCGATTTTATTAGCGCATTCCAACATCAAAACATGATCCATACCTTGTCTTATGGCATGAGCATGGAAACCAACCTCCATGAGCGTCCAAGTCAATCTTCTGTTTTAGACTGGAACGGAGTGTCACTTAACGCGGATGTCCCTTTTGCTCCAGCTCGCTCGTACAACTTTGCTGCATTTGTTCGTGATGCGATTGAAATTGATCAGTGGACGGTGACGGCAGGTGCCCGTTTTGATTTACACCAGTTGAAACCTGAGTCACAGAGCACGATCAATGGCTACGAAGTGAAGGAACAAAGCTCTAGCGAGTTCTCACCTAGCTTATCGGTGAGTTATCAGTTAACAGAATCTCTCAACACATACCTTTCGTACAACCACGGCTTTAGAGCTCCGGGTTATGACAAAATTTATGGTTATCAAAACCATGACTTTGTCCCAATTACCCCATTTGTCATTGTGCCTAATATGGACCTAGAGGCCGAAACCAGTGATTCGTTTGAGCTAGGTAGTAAGTTTGATAATGGCCCAACTCAGTTATACGCCGCCGTTTTCTATCAGAAGTTCGATAATTTTATCGACGTTAAACAGATCACGTTTGTGCCTGACTCAAATACAGGCAACTACTACAAGCAGTATCAAAACGTAAATGGAGTCGAGACGTACGGCATCGAAGCGTCAATTGCGCATCGTTTGAGTGACTTTTGGAGTGTGAGTACCAAAGTCGGTTTTGTTGATGGTGAAGATGAGGATGGAGAAAAAGTTCGCACATTAACCCCTTGGGAAGGCAATGCCGAGGTGACTTATGACGACAACATGTTCTCCGCTTACGCGATGGTTAATTGGGCTCAAGCTATGGATAGCGTACCTCTGTGTGAAGATGATTTAGGTATCGTTACTGACTGTGCGACCACTTCTGGCTGGGCAAGTGTCGACTTGGGAGTCAGTTACTCTTGGAATTTTGGTTTGGATGTTAGCGCCAATGTGATGAATCTATTCGACAAAGAATATATCCGATACCAAGACGTTGCGGGTATTGCGGACAACAATAAAATTTACTCCACAGAACCTGGCCGCTACTTCACCGTTAACGCCAAGTATGCGTTTTAAGGAGGGTATATGAAAAAGAGCCCTCTATACCTCACTTTGTTCTTGGTTTCAGCAGCCAGTAGCGCTGCCGAGTGGGATTACCCAATTGATAATACTGTTGTGACAACGCAACAGGAAGCCAAAGCCTATTTAGAACAAGCTTACCCTGAGGTTGGTACGTTTAGGTTTCGTTATCAAACTCAGTCTAAGTTGGGGCACCACTACAACTTCGATGTATTGATCGAAGGCGAGTACCAACAACAGAAGTCTGTGGTGTTATCAACCAACATAGACGAGCAGGTTTCGCGAGTCTTCAGGAGTCTGGAAAATACCGTATTACTCAATGGAATTCCGACAACGGCAGCTGAGCTTGAAGTTCCTCGTTTGCTAGAAGCTGAGCGAGCGCCAAGCTTAAGCAGCGGGCAAGTGGTTTCGACGCATGTAAATGTATTCAGTCCAGATTTGAGAACTATGGACAAAGCTGCACCACCAGAATCTTTACTTACCGATGTTAGCCAATACCCGAGTCTTCCACATTATGTACAAACTGATGTGGAGGTTTTGAACCACAGCGATGGTATCTACCTTACCAATGATCGTGTCTCTCAGGTTGATGCAGCTGCCTTATATTCGATTGATACTGGCTCGGGTGCTGTAACGAACCGTGATGCTTCAAATTTCCTCGCAGCTGAAGGTGTCGCTAAGTTTACTGACCTAGCTGAACTACAAAATGTAGATTGGCAAGATACACGATTCCCGCAATTAATGGTTTTCGCTCACCTTGATCAATCTTTGCGTTATATCAGCAACTTGGGCTTCGATCTGTTTGAAGAGCAACTTGAGTTCGATGGCAGAGGTTTATCCGCAGATAACTCGACCTATTACTATGGCCCCAAAGCCGCTTTGTTTGGTATCGGTGGAGGATCTCCTGATGCACTAGATGGTGATGTGATCCTGCATGAGCTGGGGCATGGGATTCATTATCACATAGTAAAAGATTGGGCTTATGGTCATACCGGCGCAATCGGTGAAGGTTTTGGTGATTACTGGGCGGGTAGTTTTAGCTTTCGTACTCAATATGAAAATGCTCAAACTCGTGGACAAGAGTTCGAGATCGATACCGTCTTTAACTGGGATGGATACTTCGGGGTCAGGAATACCACTCGCAGCCTATGGAACCAGAGAGCACGTTACTTTAGACAAGCGGAATATCGCCCTCATGAAAGCGTTGCGGGTGAGCTAGGTGATGAGCTTTGGTCAACGCCTTTGTTCCAGGCTCTGAAAGCATCGGTTGAACAATATGGTGAGCTCGCTTTTAAAGAGTTCGATTCAATTGTACTCGAATCTATGTACGGGGTTGGTCGTGGGTTGAAGATGCACAATCTAGCTGAGAGCACGCTGTTTGTGGCTCAAAAACTGTATCCAAATCGCGATTATGCCGAAATATTGAAGCAAAAATTTGATGTGCATGGGCTGGTAATAGAGGCGTTTAAGGTTGAAGTTGCTAGCCGCTATGTTGATCCAGAAAAAGCGCTAGCGATCGAGTTGTATCCCACGCTCAGACAGGCACAGGTCGACGGTCAGGTCAAAATATCGACATTAACACAGCCATTCGTTAGCGATCCGGTTAACCAGCTGTTGATAGAGGCAAAACTTCCTACTGGTGAGGTTTGTGGTTCGTCAGTCATCATGAATACGAGCGTCGATTATCAATACAGCGACGCTTTGAAATCACAAAACTGGCAGCATAATTTGTCACTTGTTTATGGGTTACCTGTCCTCGAACCTGATATCAAAGAAATGAACGGCTATCTTCCAGACAGCAGATTGAGCTCAACAAATCAGCCGATCGTTGGGTTTAAAACATTTAATTTTACCCTAAATGGAGCGGTTCAAACGGCAGACGAAAACTTCGGAGTGTACCTAGAGATCGGTCACCCTCGATTGAGTGATTTAGTGGTCACCTTGATTTCACCTAGAGGGACACGGATAGATTTACTTAACCATAAATCGACGCGATTTTCTGGCTTTGATGGTTACTTCACACTCAAGCATGACTCGATTCTAGATTCGTTTAAGGGGGAGCCTATTAACGGATCTTGGCGCTTAGAAGTTGCCGATTATGTGAATGGTGAAACTGGGCACTTAAAACGGTGGGGGCTTGGCACGATTTCGAAATACGAATGTGGAGAAACAACGACTTCACCACAAGAACCAACAGCTACCAGTGGCTCTTCTGGTGGTTCTGCTTCACTCATATCAATTCTATTCATGTCCTTGCTCTCGTTCGGCAGGTCATTTGGTACGCGTTACTTGTCTCTAACGGCAAGGCTCTTTAAAAACAAAACAAGAAGATAACTCTATGAAACCTCAATTGACAATTTTGGCCATCTCTTTGGCTCTTGCTGGCTGCGGTGGTTCGGGCGGTTCCGATACCTCTGCATCTGCAGCGCCAACCTATACCGTGTCAGGTACAGTGACAGCACAGAATGTAGACTTGCAAAGTCAGGTCTGCGCAGACATAAACCAGAACTACATGTGTGACAGCGGAGAGCCTAGTTCAACAGCTAACGCGAATGGTGAATTTAGTATTACCAGTACTAAAAAATCGATTTTATCGGTGCCTTTGTTAGCACAAGTCGATACGGGGATTGCTGCAAATAGTGCAAGTGGTTCTGCATCTTCTTACGCTTACATAGCGGCACCTGGTTTACAAAAAAACGCTGGGAATGAGATCAATGGTATTAGCTCATTACTGGCTGGTTATGTTGCGGATGGATTGACGGTTACTGAGGCCAACAGCAAGTTAAAAGCGCAGTTGGCGAAAAGTGGCATCTCTATTTCTGGTGACATACAAGATGATTTATCTGCGTCTGAGCTCGCGAGTTTGGAGCAAAATATTGTATCAACAATTAAGGCGTTTAAGCACTCGAATCGTGCATTCATGCTCGCTCAGTTGAGTGCGAAGTTTGATAAGAGTGCGGCTGATTATGTCAATGGAGTACTGACTAATGAAGAGGTTGTCGCTTTTGCAAACTTCTTAGAGGGTGAATTGAAAGCTGCGACAGCATTGAATGATACCGGTGTCATACGTTACTTCTCTGATATTGATGACACACAAGATGTGGCAGAACCACAGAGCTCATTCCCCGGTCAAGATGTAGAGTATGGTTTTGATAAAACCGAGTTGAATACGAACACTGGCAATGGTTTTCAGTACGCGAAGTTGGATGCTAATGGTCAGGTGCTTGCCGATGATGCAGCAGAGTGGTCTTGCGTTTTGGATCAACGCAGTGGCTTGATTTGGGAATCGAAAACGGATGATGAAAACTCGATTCAACACAAAGACCGCTTATTAGCCCTTGAACTACCTGGAGTAGTAACGCCTTACGATCAGGATGTTGATCTAGCAACGTGTAATACCAAAGGCGATCAAGTTTGTACGACCCAAGATTACGTGGAGCACATTAACTCAATTAACTTATGTGGAAAATCTGACTGGCGTTTACCAACATTTCATGAATTTTATAATCTACTCGACTTTGGTGAGACAGAAACCAACTCGGATGGTAAGGCTTACGGTTTAACTTATAAGTACTTCCCCCACCAAACGGCTGGGATCGACTACACAAGCTATATAGGGTCGGTATGGAATCAATCCATTATTTATAATCAGTACAGTAATACTGCCGTTGATGGGGGCTTCTATTACAACGAAATTGGCACCCTTGGCGGCGATCGTGGATACATCAGTTCTCTCGAAATTTACTCTGGCGACGTTGATTCTTCAGACAATTACGATTCATACCAATTTCCAGCTCGTTTAGTTTCACTACAAGGTAAATAGCGATGAAAAATTTATTAACCATTACTTTGATTGGTCTATTTTCTGCGGGTGCAATAGCACAAGAGTGCAGCTTGAATATCGAAAAATCAGCTCCAAGTACGCGTTACATTGCGAATGATAATGGGACGTTTAGCGATGAACTGACTGGATTAACTTGGATGCGTTGTCAACTAGGTAAAACTTGGGATACGAAGACATTAGCTTGTAGTGGACCTGCTGAAACGTACCATTGGCAAAGTGCGCTCTCCATGGTTGAATCAATTAATGACCAGAGTGGTAGCCATGTGTTACATCAGTTTGCAGGCGTAAAAGAATGGCGCATGCCAAACATCAAAGAGTTGGTATCATTAAAAGAGGTGGCTTGTCACTCTCCAGCAATAAGTCACAAGGTGTTCGGTGATACGTTTAACGTTGAAGTCGGAAACTTAGCTTCATTTATTTGGAGCTCAACGCCTGCAGGTGGTGGACAGAGCGTGATGACGTTTGATTCGATTAATGGTGAGGTTTACCAGTATAACGCTGCACAATATAAATTTAGCGTCTTATTAGTTGCAGAATAATTTAATGGAAATGTTCTGAATAAAAAGGCCGTGGTTCTCCACGGCCTTTTAGGTTTTGGTATTTAGGTCTTAACTTAAACCTTAAACCCTAGACCTTAAAATAATCCAACTGCTGCTTCTGTTGTTCGGCTAGGTTAGATAGCTCGTGGCTTGCTGCTGCGGCTTGAGTAATGCCGGTTACGTTTTGGCTTACTAGGCTGTAGATATTTGAGATATTACGGTTGATGTCTGAGGTTACTTGGCTTTGCTCTTCGGCGGCAGAGGCAACCTGAGTGTTAATCTCAGTCATGTCCGTCACCGAGTTAGCAATGCCTGAAAGCGCCGCGCTTACTTCACCTGCAAGAGCTTGGTTGTGTTCTAGCATCGTCAGTGAGCTGCTCATGCTTTCATTCGCGTTACCGGATTGAATCTGCAAACCTTCAATGATGGTTTGGATCTCTTTGGTTGAATCTTGTGTACGTGCCGCTAGCATTCGGACTTCATCAGCAACCACTGCGAAACCACGGCCGCTTTCACCTGCACGAGCTGCTTCAATTGCTGCGTTAAGTGCAAGCAGGTTAGTTTGTTCAGAGATACTTTGAATTACCTCAATCACTTTACCAATCTGTTCAGAGTGCTCTTTTAGCGTGCCCACTACATTTGCAGCTTCGCTTAGTTGAATCGCCATCTGTTCGTTAGCTTTGTTGCTTTCATTAAACAAGCTCATGCTGTGTGTCGCCATTTCGTCAGCTTGCTTAGACGCTGAGTCGGCTTGTACTGCGTTCTCATTAACGTGTGCTGCCGTGCTTTCTAATTGGTTTACAGCAGAAGCAACTTGTTCTACTTCTTGCTTCTCTTGGTCTGAATTAACGCTCGATTGTGTCATGACTGCTGCTAACTCTGTCGACGCAGAAGCCACTTCGATACTGATTCGAGACAGCGAGCTTACCGTGTCACGCAGTTGTTCAACAGACTGGTTTACGTCTTGCGCTAGGCGTGAGATTTCGTTGTCGCCATACTCTTCTGCTTTAACTAACAAATTACCTTTTGCTACTTCTCGCATGGTTTCTTGAATGTTGCTGATCGGCTTAACAATGATGCCAGCCAGCGTCCAACTGATAATTAGAGCTACAGACAGGATCACCAACAGTGCAATGGTCGCAGTAGTCAGTGTGCTAGCGTGTTGCTGGCCGTTGATGTCGACCTCTTGAGTAGCAAGCAAGTTCAGCTTCTTAGACAGAGTGTTGATCGCTTGCACCATTTCATTACCCGCGTGCCGGTATTGGTCGATTGCGATCTGGTAGCGGTTTTCAAAATCTGAAGAGAGTGATGTATCGCCGTGTTTCGCTCTTAATAGAGGAAGCATGGTGGTGCGAGAAAAGTCGACATAGTGATTCATCGCTTTGTTCATCGCCGCTACTTCATCTTGCATGCCTGGCACTGTGTCTAATGAATTCAGTAGGCGAGTATTCTGATCACGTTTTTGGTTTAGTGTTTCAACCAGTGTTTTTACGTCATCAGCATTGAATAGACTGTAAATCGCTTTGATACGCATGCCATAGCTGTTGTCGACGATTTCGCTAAGTTCTTCTTTATGTAAGATTAATTGGTCGGTTGCTACTGACACATCTTTGAATGCACTTTCTAGCTTTTCACCACCGATAATGACACCGGCTAAAAGTAAAACGACGGAAAATAGTACGGGTATAAGAATTTGTATTTTGATTGATAAGCCACTGAGAAGTTGGCGCATGTAATGTCCCTCTTTGAATAAATAAATGAGCAGAAGCAATTGTTATTATTGTAATTAGCAGGTGATTCTAACTTCTGAGAATGACAATTCAATCAGTAATGAATTCGATTTTGATATATGAGATAGATATTTGATAAATTTTGAATATTTATTGTACAAACAAGGCTTTAGCCATTTTTAAGGTAGGGTTATTTGGTACAGAACCTTGTGTGGTATTAGGTAATAAAAGGGATGGCGAGATATTGAGCGGTTTAGCTTAAATAGGTTGGAATGAATTTTCGGTGCCTATGAGTGGGGCTAATTTATTACTTTAAGGCTATTTGGTAGGGGAGAAACAAGAAAAAAAATTGTAGTTGTCATATAGGCTTCAATTAAGTGAAACACAACTGTCATATTCAGATTCTAAAGTAGGCCTCGTTCAAGCAAAACACAACATTACGGCAATAACGCCACTAAAGGAAATTTGTGATGAAAAAGACAGTTATCGGTGCAATCGCACTACTAGGCGCTCTAACAGTGAATACAGCTTCAGCTAAAGAAACTATCTCTGTAGTTGGCTCTAACAGTGCTTCTCCACTGGTTGAAGTTTTTGCAGAAACCTACATGAATAAAGGCGAACCAGTGTTCATCGAAATTCAAGCACCAGGTTCTTCTGCAGGCATCAAAGCAGCCAAAAATGGAAGTGCTGACCTTGGTATCTCTTCTCGTGACCTAAAAGAAGAAGAGAAAACAGCTGACCTGAAAGAGCTAGTTATCGCTCGTGACGGTATCGCAGTTGTTGTTAACCCGAACAACGAAGTATCTGCTCTGACTGCTGAGCAAATCACTTCAATCTACAAAGGCGACATCACTAACTGGAAAGATGTTGGCGGTGCTGACAAGCCAATCGTAGCAATCACTCGTGATACTGCATCTGGTACACGTGGTGCATTCGAAGACATCATGAAGCTTAAGAAGAAGATTGGCGATAAGAAAGTATCGGCTATCTCTCAACGTGCACAAGTTGCAAACGGTAACGGCGCACTTAAAGTTTCTGTAGCAAGCAACCCATACGCTATCGGCTTTATCTCTCTAGGTACAGTTGACGAATCTGTTCAAGCTCTAACTATCGACGGCGCTGCTGCGACTGTAGACAACGTTAAGAACGGTTCTTACAAAGTTGCTCGTCCTTTCCTAGTTCTTTACAAAGATGGCGCTCCATCAGCTGAAACTCAACAATTCCTAGACTGGATGGTTGCAGACGAAGCTCAAGCTATCTCAGCTAAAAAAGGCTACATCACAGTTAACTAATCTTAACTGACTCAATCTTATTATTGCTCAGCCTGCTTTAGGCTGAGCCTTTTCTTTCAACTTTGTTTATTTCGAGCTCTTATTGAGCCACAAAGTTTGAGATTTTATATATGACCATCGCAAATAGTGAAAAGCTTATGAATACTGAAGCGACTCAAATCAACAAGCCAAGTCTACGTGCTAAGAAGCGCATCGACTGGAGAGAAAGAATCTTCCACGGCTTGTTCTTATCGAGTGCTGTAATCGGCATCGTATCACTAGCCGTTATCGCTTACTTTATCGTTGCAGAGAGTATCCCTGCATTCCAAGAGGCCGGTGTTTCTGGCATCGTTCTGGGTGTTGACTGGTTACCTCCAGCTCTATTCGGTGTTGCAACTATGATTGTTGCATCGATTGTTTCGACACTTGGAGCTGTAGTTGTTGGTGTACCAGTTGGTGTATTAACCGCTATTTTTATTGCTGAGATTGCTCCAAAGCGTCTTGCAGATATTATTCGACCAGCAGTTGAGCTTCTAGCGGGTATCCCGTCGGTAGTTTACGGCTTCTTCGGTCTAGTAATTATCGTTCCAATGATTCAGAACGTTTTCCAAGTACCAGCGGGTAACACTATCCTAGCGGGTATCATTGTTCTGGGTATCATGATTCTTCCTACCGTTATCACGGTTTCTGAAACTTCGATTCGTGCTGTACCTCGCACATACAAAGAAGGTTCACTTGCACTGGGTGCTTCGAAAATCTACACGATTTTTAAGCTACTCGTTCCTGCTGCACGTTCAGGCATTATGACTGGTGTGATTTTGGGTATTGGTCGCGCACTTGGCGAAACCATGGCAATCATCATGGTTATGGGTAACGCGCCAGCAATGCCAGAAGGCATTTTGGACTCTGCTCGTACGCTAACAGCAAACATTGCAATTGAAATGTCTTACGCAAGTGGCGTTCACGCTAGCGCATTGTACGCAACGGGTGTTGTACTTCTAGTGTTCATCATGATGTTAAATGGTGCTCTACTTTACCTTAACCGTGAAAAAGCGAAGTAGGCGAGGATAAGTAATATGGATCGCGTAAAACTAAAACAAGCACGTCAAACCAAAGATAACATCCTGAAAGGCTTTATCTGGGCAGCTGCGGCTGTAACCGTTGGTTTCTTATTCTGGATTATTTGGTACATCCTATCGAACGGTCTGCAATACGTAGATTGGAACTTCATCACTGACGATTACACTCGTACTGGTGAAGAACGTGGTATTTTCCCAATGATCATTGCCACGATCTACATGGTAATCGCATCGATTGCGGTAGCCGCGCCACTGGGCATCATGACGGCGATATACTTAACTGAATATGCGAAAGTCGGTAGCCGATTGGTGAAAGTTATTCGATTCTGTACTGAGTCGTTAGCTGGTATCCCATCGATCATCTTTGGTCTGTTTGGTATGACCTTCTTTGTTTCGATTCTTGGTCTTGGCTTCTCGATTCTGTCGGGTGCACTAACGCTAAGTATCCTGATTCTTCCTGTAATCATTCGTACTACAGAAGAAGCATTGATGGCAGTGCCACAAACTTACCGCGAAGGCTCATATGGCCTTGGCGCTTCAAAAATCTACACTATCTGGCGTTTGATCTTACCAAGCGCAATGCCAGGTATCTTAACTTCGGTCATTCTTAGTATTGGTCGTGTAATTGGCGAATCAGCACCTGTATTTTTGACAGCAGGTATGGTGGCACGTGTTCCTGAGTCGGTATTCGATTCTGGCCGTACACTAACGGTTCACCTATATAAGCTGACAACAGAGCTATTTACTATCGATGAGTGGAACCAAGCCTACGGCACGGCGACAGTCCTAATCGTACTGGTTCTCTTGATCAACATGGTTACAAAACTGATTGCGAGACGCTTCAACACGGCAACTTACTAAGCTCATTAGCTGGCTCATCAATAAAGAGAGCCCCCGTGATAAAGAAAGCATCAAGTTAGACACGAATTTAAGAATTTAGAGATTACGAACATGAACAAATTTGATATTGAGAACCTAGACCTGTTTTACGGCGACAACCAAGCGCTTAAATCTATCAACCTGCCAATTCCTACTCGTCAGGTTACGGCACTGATTGGCCCATCAGGTTGTGGTAAGTCAACGCTACTACGTTGCTTGAACCGCATGAATGACCTAATTGAAGGCGTTACTATCAAAGGTAAGCTGGATATGGATGGTACAAACATCTACGGTAATATTGATGTGGCTGACCTACGTATTCGCGTAGGTATGGTATTCCAAAAGCCAAACCCATTCCCAATGAGCATCTACGAGAACGTGGCTTACGGCTTGCGTGCTCAAGGCATCAAAGACAAGAAGCACATTGATGAAGTAGTAGAAAGTTCACTGCGCAGTGCAGCACTTTGGGACGAAGTAAAAGATCGTCTTAAAGCACACGCATTTGGCTTGTCTGGTGGTCAGCAACAACGTCTATGTATCGCTCGTACAATTGCAATGGAACCGGATGTAATCCTGATGGATGAACCTACATCGGCTCTTGACCCAATCGCGACGCACAAGATTGAAGAATTGATGGAAGACCTGAAGAAAGACTTCACTATCGTTATCGTAACGCACTCAATGCAGCAAGCGCGTCGTATTTCAGACCGTACTGCTTTCTTCCTAATGGGAGAGCTTGTAGAGCACAACGAAACGAGTGTTATCTTCAGCGAACCAAGAGATGATCGTACTAAAGGTTACGTAAACGGTGACTTTGGTTAATTGATTATTTAAGTGCTGTGTTTGGCCTATTAGCAAAACCAGCACGCTAACTGATACGCAGGTTAGATAATCGAATAGATCGACAGAATTATCACTATAACTATAAGCGATGGAAGTTTTGCCCCACTTTATGTGGGGCTTTTTTATGCCTTTAAAAAATCCTCAATGTCGATGAAATTTTGGGCAGGAAATCCCATTTTTGTAGTCCTTCTCATGCTTGTGATAATGTAAAAAGTGAAATTGCGACCCGCTTAACATCTCATTTTTAGTTACATTGATTGCATATTAAGGCTTCTGTATTTTTGCTGTATTCTCAATAGCCAATGGACGGAAGCTGTGCCTGTAAAAGCCTTTGCAAAACAAATATCTGCTACGCGCGATCACCGTTTATTGGCAGAGTCTCTTTTTGAGTACTTGGCTAAAATGCTTGCTCCAAAAGGGATTGGGATATTTGCTGAGCCGATACCGGAAAGCGATTCGTTGCCGTTGTTTTGTTACGGTGAATTAACCTCTCTTGAGAATTACCCCTTTACATTTTGGCCTTGGGTTTCACAGTTCGATACCGCAGACGGTGTTTTACCTATGGCAATCAATACCTGTAACTGGGATCACATAAAAGTGCTCGGTGGGGAGTCGTTCATCATGATGCTCGACAATGCGCCTGCCTGCAGAACTTATTTAATTGTTCAAAATTGCGATGCCGAAAAGATCAATCAAACCTTCGACCAAGATCTAGATGTTCTTCAACTTGCCGCCGCTCGTTGGCAGTGTATTCGTGCTGAGAAGAACGCGGCACTTGAGATCAAACACAGAGACACACGTGAAGCTCAATACCTTGATGAGATTAAGCTTCGTGAACTGTTTGTCGAGAACATGAAGCTAGTTCATCAGGTGGCGTTAGAGCTTTCTAATCCCGAAACTTTAGATGCACTCTATAAAGCATCAGTAGAAGCCGTACGCGATCGCCTAGGCTTTGATCGTGCGATCTTCATGTTGCTTGATATGAAAAAGCGCTGCTTTAGTGGTACTTACGGCACTGATGAAACGGGTAAAACCAACAGCGAACATCATACTCAATATGATTTACACCAGCTTGAAGCCGAATACATTGAGGCGCTGTCTGACAACCACACCAACTTAGTCATTATTGAACAAGCGCCACTCTACACCGAAGGCAAGGTGGTGGGGCAGGGCTGGAATGGGATGCTTATCTTGCGTGAAGGGGATAAACCGGTCGGCTGGATTGCGATGGATAACTACATCCACCGTTCACCCATTACCAATTATCAAAAGCAGATGCTTGAGTCCTTCGGCTCGCTGCTCTCTCAGATATACATTCGTAAACGCCAAGAACAGAACATACGCATGCTGCACTCGAGCATGGTTGAGTTGTCTCGCTGCGACAGTGTTAGTGAGGTGTGTAAGTCTGCGGTTAGCTTTGCTATTCAACACTTAGGCATCGACCGATTGGCGGTTTTCCTGACGGATAAGAATTGCAGCTACATGCAAGGTACATGGGGCACCGACATAAAAGGCGATATTGTCGACGAGTCCTACTATCGTTCAGAGCTGGTGGAGCGCAACATTGTTTCAGCGGCTCGCGCTTGTCCTAATCAGGTCGCATTTGAAGAATCAGTGCCGATTTATCATGACTTTAATATTGTTGGGGTAGGTTGGACGGCCATGACCATGCTCACCACCAATACAGGTGAGCCGATTGCGTTTATTGCCGCTGATAACTTGTTAACACGCAGCCCTTTAACTTCCCAGCTTCGCGAAGTGATTCGTATCTTTGCCTCTAGCCTCGCAGAGGTGTTGCAAAGAACCATGGCGCAAGAGGAGCTTAAAAAGCTCAATGAAACGCTTGAGCAAGAGGTCAGTAAACGCACTCAAGAGCTTGAACGAGCCAATGAACAGTTGGATATCATTTCTAAATTAGACCCGCTGACGCGCCTTGGAAACCGCCGTATGTTGTCGCAAGTGTTAGAAGATTTGAACTGCGACGATCAAGGAGCGTTTGCCACACAACATGAAGTCACATTTGGATTGATCCTTGTCGACCTAGACCACTTTGGTTTGTACAACAGTGTTTATGGCCATACCGAAGGTGACGCTGCTTTACGCTCGATAGGTAAGATACTGAATAACCATGTTTATAGTGAACAAGAGACTTTCTGCCGTATTGGGGGAGAGGAGTTTATGTTGTTGATGATCGGCACCAACCATTCTGAGACCAAGCGGCGAGCAGAGTCGATCCGAAAATGTATTGAAGAGGCGAAGATCCTCCATTGTGAAAGCAGTACCAGCAAGTATCTAACCGCGTCTGTCGGGTATGCATCGATAACTTCTGATCAGCACCAGTTTGACTTCGACCTACTGTATGGCAAGGCAGACAAAGCCTTGTATCAAGCCAAAGACTCAGGGCGAAATCGGATCGTTTCTGCGTTGAAACGTAAAAAGGTCGCAGTTTCAATTTCCTAGTGTGGTATCTGTTTTTTCCTAGCGTAAAACGAATGAAGCCGTGATGATCACAAAGTGGTCATCACGGCTTCGTTCTTTTTTGCTTGCTTAGATTGCTGGTTAACTAAAGCTTTTCCAATGTGCTCTTGCGTGCTTTGCTTGTGACTCGCTTTGGTTTTTTAACTGCTTTGACTGCCTCAGAAGGACCCCATGACTGACTTGGTGAACCAGCTTCAGCATAGAGGCTTTGATAGAGCTTCGTTAACTCAGTTTCAATCACGTCTATTGTCTCGTCACTCAAGTCTGGATTTTCTGCTTTCCATTGCTCAAACAAGGTTCTGGTCATCACGCCATCTTTCGCCTTCAGCGCTTCAATAAGCGCTTCTGCTGTATCTGATTGATGTTCAACTATGTGTGTTGGTTTTGTTGTTACCCCACGTCGTGACCAGAAATAGAAAGCCATCGCTGAGCTGATTAACCATAAAACAGCAAACAGAGCGGTGAGATAAGGCCAGATCCCAGGGCTATCCACAGTAACAACCGTCGGGCTTACTTGTTGGGCGGGCGTAGCCGTAACTGGTGGAGTGCTTGACGCTGCGCGATCACTTGCTTTTACCGCTAACTCTAGCCCCTGCGCTTTACTGGTTTGTTCTGATTGCAAATCGGTGTTAAACCAAGTTTGAGACTCATCAGGAAGCGAGATATTTCCAGACTCTTTCGGAATCAATACTTGCTTGTAAACAACGACAGCATCACCTGACTGAGTTGTGCCAAATTGTGGCTTCTCTTCATAAACACGTACCGATTTAGGGTAGGTGATATTCAGCTTTGGCAGCTGGTGTTGCGTTAAGTTGCTAGCCGTCATGGTGATGGTACGGATTAACGAATCACCCGCTTCCATTTCAATGGATGGGTTGTCGCCTTCTAAACCATTACTATTTCCCAGTTGATTACCTTGGCTATCTGACCATTGTTGAATCAGTTTGAAGTTTGATGTTGGTAACCACTCACCTTGGTAGCCTTTTGGCACCTCTTTGACGGTGACATCTAAGGTTTCAACAGGTGTATTAAGCTGGAACAGACGCGTTTTACTTGAGTTGTTAGTTGAGTAAACAACGGCTCCAGTCAGCTTCGGTCCGTTAAGCTTAAACTGTCCGGCCTTTTGTGAGGAGATACGGAAAGACTGTTGAACTACCGTCACCTCTTGTCCATTGAGAACATCTTGAAATTGCTTCGATTCACCAATAGGTTCCACATCTAAGCCCGGCGAGCTCGGTGGCGCTATTTTAGGATCTTGCAGCCTTCTTGGGTCAGCTTTGATGATGAGTTTTACATCAAGCTCAGCCACTTCTTGTGGGTACAGCGAGTTCTTGCTGAGATTAAGCTGGAACTCTGCCATGTCATGTTGAGTTGGAGCGGCTTTGTTAATTTCAACATTAATGGTGATAGGCTGAGTTTTCGCCCCTTCAATATCGAAGCTAGGAATCTGGATCTTGCCTAAACGCAGAGGAGCAAGGCTGATGTTCCATTCACTTGACACCGAACGGCTGCCATTGACGATTCGCATCGACGACCCAAAGTTTGGTGTGCCGACATAGAAATCCTGCTGGAGCGCTGTTAGATCTAGAGCATCAGAGGAGACCTTTTCATCGGTTGCGACTCTAAGAAGGAACACTTCATCTTTGGTGACACTGTTATGTGAAACACTCGCCACGGCGTTTGCAGCCAATACTGAGAAGGACGAGAAAGCTCCCAACAACAATGTTAGGAGTACGGATAAAAATGGCTTGTTTAAAAATCGCATGGTTACCACTTTTTGTTCTGGTTGTTAGGAGCACTTTTTTGTCGTGCTTGTAAAATCATTTGCGCTTTAAGCAGCTGGCTCGGATCACGGGCGCTTTCTACTTGATCAAGTTTTCGCATGTCAGGGTCGCTCGACAGAGGTTGATCTGAGGTTTGTGCTACAGCTTGCTGACCATTTTGCTCACCATCTTCTTTTGAAGCTTGTTGTGCGCTAGCACTTTGAGGTGTCGCGCCTTCTTGGTCACTCTGTTTCGGCTGATCACTCTTACTTTGTTGACTGGCTTGCTTGTCGTCTTGTTTAGACTTTTTAGAGTCAGGTTGATTTTCAGGTTGGCCTTGAGCTGCGTTTTGATCTTGGCTACCACGTTGATCTTGGTTACTGCTTTGATCTTGTGACTTGCCGTTGTCAGCAGAGTTTTGTTGTTGATTCTGAGAGCTTTGCGAAGAATCATTTTGCTGACCTTGCTGACCTTGCTGACCTTGCTGACCTTGCTGACCTTGCTGACCTTGCTGGTTTTGGTCTTTCTGGTCTTTGGATTCAGAATCGCCTTGCTGTTGCTGTTGCTGTTGCTGTTGCTGTTGCTGTTGCTGTTGCTTCTGGGCTTGTTCGACGACCTCTAAGTTCTTCTTGGCATAAGCATGCTCAGGGTTGCTTTCAAGAATACGTTGATACTCTTGTATCGCTTGGTCGTACTTACCTTGTTGGGCTTGGGCGTTAGCAAGGTTGTAGCGAGCATCTTCACCAGAAAGGTCTTGCAGCGTCTGCTCTGCGGCTTCGAAATCACCGGCTTTGTATTGAGCAATGCCTTTCCACTCTTGTTGGGTGAACTGTTCAGCAGCTTGTTGAAAGTCCTCGTCCTGATACAGCTGATAGCCTACTTGATCATCGGTTTTCCATGGGTTCGCAAACGCAGTATTTGGTTGGCTAAAAGAGATCACTCCAGCTAAGGCACACCAAATAACCCCTTTCCTGAATAATCCAAGTGCGGGAAGTAATAGCAAAGGCAGTAACCAGAAGCCGTTGTTCACTCTGGTGTTGAGTGAGTTGTTGGTCTTGGTTACTTCCGATGTTGTTGCAACGCGGTCGAGGTAGCTCGCGATGTGTTCAACATCTGAGTTATCAAATTGAACTTCAGTGAACGTGCCACCATAGCTGCGTGTAAGCTCGCGCATGTTCTTCAAGTTGGTTCTTGCCACCACGGTTTGTCCTGAGTCGCTTTGCAGCATCGACCCCGTAGGTAACGAGATTGGCGCACCGTTTTCACTCCCTACAGCTAGAATCGACAATGTCCAATCGTTGCCAGAGAGTAGCGAGTCGATCTCTTTCTTCTCTTGAGCATCAATATCGTCAGCAATCAGAACTAGATCACCTTGGTAGATATGAGCGCGAGTCATCATATCAATCGCAAGCTTAACGGCTGATGCGGCATCACCGCCTTGATAAGGCATGATATCTGGCGATAGGTTAGGGACTAGGTTCTTGATGGTATTGATGTCTGAGGTTAGTGGGCTAATGGTGTAAGCATCTCCAGCATACGCCACCATGCCTGTTAGCCCCTCCTTCCATAATGAAAGCAGATCCAGAGCCTTGTATCGCGCTTGAGTTAAGCGATTCGGCTTAATGTCGGTGGCATACATAGACATCGACATATCCATGATCACAACTCGTGCCTGCGTTTTTTCAAAGCTCGGCTGTTCGTTTTTCTCGAAGCTTGGTCCAGCTAATGCAATAACGCCGACCAGCCACCAAATACTGAAGTAAGTACTGCGATTTTTCGATGGCTTACTCGATTCAGGCGCCAAGTATCGAGCGATGTGTGACGCGAGTAATCCTTGTTTGGATTGTCTCTTGCTCAGCCACCAAATAGCGGGCAATGCTGCAAGCGCCAAGAACCAATATGGGTAGATAAAAGTAAAGTTAGACATTGTTTCTCCTAATGGCTAACAGCATAAATGCGAAGAACATTGCCGCCGACAGTGGCCACACAAACCATTCTTGTTGTGGGCGCCAGATCTTAGTAGCGTTCGTCACGGGCTCTAACTGGTTGATGGTGTCGTAAATCGTCGCTAGCTCTTTGCTGTCACGCGCACGGAAGTACTGACCGCCAGTGCGTTTGGCAATTTCCATTAGTGTGCGTTCATCCAAATCTTGAGCCGTATTGACCTTGCGCGTCATGAAGAACTCTTTGACCATCATCTCGCCGGCACCGACACCCACGGTGTAAATCGTCGCGTCGTATTTCTTTGCAATATCCGCGGCTTCTAGCGGGTCTAATACCCCGGCGGTATTACTGCCGTCGCTGAGTAGAATCATTACACGCTGGGGCGCATCGCTATCGACAAAGGTTTTGGTGGCAAGGCCAATACCATCACCAATCGCGGTTTGAGTACCGATAAGCTTTAACACCGCTTGATTGAGCTGTTGTGAAAGCGTATCTCTATCTAGCGTAAGCGGAGTCTGCAAGTAGGCGTGATCAGCAAATAACACAAGTCCGACTCGGTCACCTTTACGACGCTCAATAAAGTCACTCAATACGAGTTTCACCGCCGACAAGCGGTCGATGTATTCGCCATTGAACTGCATGTCTTCTTGGCTCATCGAGTAGGAGAGGTCGACAACCAACATCAAATCACGATGCTTAGGCTGAAACTCCACCGGTTCGCCATACCATACAGGGCGTGCGCTCGCCGTAACCAGCAGAAGCCAGATAATCACGGACAACGCCTTTGGTAAGCGACTGCTCGGTGTTTTTGTGTTGCTGTCTTCTGGCAGAAATGGAAGCCTTAAGGCATTGCTTGATTCTGACTTTGGTGAGAACAAGTAAACGAGCAACGGCAGTGGCGCGATGAAGAACATCCACCACCAAACGAACTCGATGTTTAGCAAGTCCCTGCTTAGAAACATAGGGCTTAGAAAATCACTCATAACGACCTCGCTTTGGAGGAAGGGCTTTACGAAGCCATGTTTCGCAGTCATTAACCAATTGCTGTTGAGCCTTTTTCTGGTCGTCGTTCATTAGGGCTGCATCTTGATAGAGCGCTTGCTGCCACTGGGATTGTTTTGCTACAAATAACGGCTTCGCTAATTGTACATCTAAGAACTCCAACCAATCATTACCAGACAAGCCTGCAATTTTTTTACGAGGGAAATAGCTCAGTGCTGCCTGACGAACGATGTCTTGAGCTTTGCTCGGAGACAAGCCATCTTGGGACTGACTATTACTAAAGTAAGACAGCGCTTCTTGCTTCGTCTGTTGATTGTTTTTTCTACGTTTCAGAATGAAAAACGTCAAGGCAATCAGGGTAATGGCTGTGATAATCACTACCCACCAGCCCCACGCCAAAGGCCACCAAGTTGGTGCGTCTGGCGCAATAACCGGACTTAAATCTAAGGGCTGTTTCATGACTGAGCTCCTGATATCTGGCTCATGAGTGACTGCGCACTCGACAGCGAGCTATAAGGTATCGCGAGAGACAACCCCATCTGTTGCAGCTGCTGTTTCTTAAGCGAAAAAGCATGGTTAAGCTTTTGCTTTTCTTTATTAGAAGAGAAATTAAACCATTGAGTTTTGCTACCATCGGTGACCTGTTTAGAACCTTTATAGGCGGTTTCACCCTGCTCTAGCGGATCGTAGAAATGCACCAGACGTACTCTGTTGTGCCTCCGAATTTGACTGATAAGTGAGTAGTCACTTTCTTGGTAGCGCACAAAATCGCTGAGCATAATAATATCGCTTCCTTTAGGGCAAAGCTGGTGCAGAGATTTCAGCCCATGCTCTAAGGTCGTGTCATTATGATTGTCGTGATTAGACAGTGCCGCATTATTGATTTCTATGACTTTTTGCAAAATACGCAGTGGAGCATGGTTGCTTGCACTTGGCTTAATCTCAATGACCTCCTTGCCAGTATCGATCACCGCGCCAATACGGTCTTTTTGAGCGACGGTTAACCAACAAAGTTGGCTGGCAAAGTGCGCGAGTTGAACTGATTTCAGCAACAAGGTTGAGCCAAAAATCATACTGCTTGAAAGATCTAAGAACAGAATGACAGGTTGCTCCCTTTCTTCAGAGAACAATTTTGTATGCGCCTTGCCCGTTCTCGCCGTCACACGCCAATCTATGCTGCGGATATCGTCGCCCGCCTGATATTGACGAACCTCAGAGAAATTCATCCCGCGACCTTTGCGATTGCTCTCGTGTTGACCGTTAAGCTGCGACCAAAGGCTTTTGGCTGGAGGCAACCAGCGAACAGACTGCGTTTTGTATTGCAGCAGCTCATCTAGATTTAACGTGACACCGTCACTATGGTTGGGTAGTTGATTATTCATGCGCGTATCCCTATGCGCTGCCAACCAATGAAATAAGGTGTGCGATCACTTGGTTTGCGGTGACACCTTCAGCTTGTGCGTGGTAGCTGCGCAGTAGACGGTGGCGTAACACAGGGAATGCCATCGCTTGAACATCTTGGGGTGTAACATAGTCGCGTCCTGCAAGCCAAGCGTGAGCGCGGGCACAACGGTCTAACGCAATGGTTGCACGCGGGCTGACACCCATGTCTAACCATTGATCCAATTGGTCACTGTATTGCTTAGGTTGGCGAGTCGCCATTACCAGTCTGATGATGTACTGCTCAATGGTGTCTGCCATGTGAATATTGAGCACTTCTTGGCGCGCTTCAAAGATCGTTTGTTGAGATATCTGTTGTGGCTGAGCTGATTCGTTTCCTTGAGCCTCACCACGGTTGAGTCGTAAGATCTCCAGCTCGCTTTCCATATCTGGGTATTCAACTTCTAGGTGAAGCAAGAAACGATCTAACTGAGCTTCCGGCAGCGGGTAAGTCCCTTCTTGTTCAATCGGGTTCTGTGTTGCCATAACCAAGAACAACTCAGGCAGAGCATAGGTTTTTCGACCGGCAGTGACTTGCTTTTCCGCCATCGCTTCCAGCATTGCAGCTTGAACTTTCGCCGGAGCACGGTTGATCTCATCCGCTAGAATCAATGAGTTGAAAATCGGACCTGATTGGAAAGTGAACTCTCCAGTCTCAGGACGGAAGATGTCGGTACCCGTCAAATCAGCAGGCAACAGATCGGGAGTGAATTGAATACGGTGGAAGTCGCCCTCAACACAATCAGCCAATGATTTTACTGCGCGAGTTTTTGCTAAGCCGGGAGGTCCTTCAACGAGGATATGACCATCCGCTAAAAGGGCGATCATCAGTTGCTTAACGAGCTCTTTCTGACCAATGATTTGAGACTCTAGATAGTTTTGAAGGACTTCGAAATTTGATTTGTGCATTTTGGACTCTCTGGGTATCCATTTGATTTTTATTTTGTGTATTGGTCACTGATTTCGAGGAAAAAGTTCCAGTACATTTGCGTAATTTATTTTTTCAAAATTGGAAAGATTTACAAGTGGTTAGCTAAAAACATCGTTAGGTTGTGATTATTACCATATCAATTGGTTTTTATATACAAAAGCTCGGCGGTGGGGAGTGGTTTGAGTTCGGTCAGATCTAAGGGCTGAGAGCTAAAATCGACTCTCGACAGTACGGTCTTGGCTTAGTTAATTCATGCTCAAGATGAATGTTTCTAATCGTTACATCACGCTTGCAATTTTTTGAGAGAAAAGTCTCTAGTTTTATTGGTTGTGGCCGATACATCACTCAGATTGTGCATTGCTTGTTGGCGTGTACTAAAAAGTCCTGTTCAGGGTATACCGATAACGAGCGATTCTTTTTAAAGGTCCTAATATGTTTAAAACTAACTCTCTGAGTATCAAGCAAAAAGTTGTACTTGGAATTACCTTCGCGGTTCTTGCATCGACAGTGATTGTCGGCGCGATGGCGCAACAGCAAGCAAGAGATGTACTAAGTCATCGATTGATCGATATTGAACTTCCAGGAATGCTAGAGCGAATCAATGGTGAGATTGATCGTGAAGTGTCTCAGCTATTGTTAGCGGCGGAGCAAATTGCTTCAAATGAATTCATTTCTGATGCTATCGAATCGACCGATCGCGATCCGGCATTAGAAAACAAGCTGGTTAAACAACTGAACAATGTTCGTAACCAATATCAGTTGAACGATGCCTCAGTGGCGAACCGTCAAACGGCTCACTACTGGAACCAAAATGGTTTCCTACGTCAGTTAAATCAACAGCAAGATGGTTGGTTCTTTGGCTTTACGCAATCTGGACAGCCGACCATGGTGAGCATGTTCCAAGAAGCCAATGGCGAAGTGAAGATGTTTGCTAACTATCAGCAGCCTTCTGGTTTGGCGATGTCTGGTCTATCAAAGTCGATGGATGACATGGTTAACCTGCTGAACGGTTTCAAAATTGAAAATACAGGCTTCGTATTCTTAACCGATAGCCAAGGTGACGTACAAATTCACCGTGAGCGTTCACGTAGTGATTCTTCACTTCAACAACTTTACGGTCCTCAAGCAAGCCAACTACTGAACAAGTCGGGCTTTAACCTGATTACCACTGAAAGCCAAGGCCAAGAGCTGTTCGTGGCGAGCTTGTATGTGTCGTCAATGGATTGGTTTGTTATTGGTGTAGTTCCGACGGGTGAAGTATTTGCAGAGCTAGATGCGACCGCGCAAAAGATGTTGATCATGACTGCGGTTGTGGCACTAGTGTTTATCCTAATGGGCGTAGTACTTGCGAACAGCATTACTCAACCTATTAAACTTCTGGCTAAGCGTTTCGGCGACTTAGGTGAAGGCGACGGTGACCTTGCACAGCGTATCGAAGTGAAAGGCAACGATGAAATCGCACAGCTTTCAAAGGGCTTCAACGGATTCATTGAAAAGATTCACGAGTCGATGAAAGAGGTGTGTTCGACAAGCCAAGCTCTTCAAGTGGCGGCAGAGAGTGTTTCTAACAAAGCACACATCACCCACGACAACAGCCAAGAGCAACGTGACCAAACGCTTCAAGTGGTGGCTGCAATTAACCAAATGGGTATGACCATCAGCGAGATTGCATCGAACGCGGCAACCGCAGCAGAAACGGCAACTCAAGCTTCAGGCAATACGGAAGTAGGCCGCTCTGTGGTGAACAAAGCAAAAGACGCGATCAGTCGTTTGGCGCAAGATATTGAAAGCACAGGTCAGGTAGTAGAGCAACTGGCTTCTACAACTCAAGACATCGGTTCTATTCTGGGTGTTATTCGTGATATTTCAGAGCAAACTAACTTACTCGCATTGAACGCGGCGATTGAAGCAGCCCGTGCCGGTGAGCAAGGTCGTGGTTTTGCGGTTGTAGCGGATGAAGTTCGTAACCTAGCAAGTCGTACTGCAGATTCAACGGAAGAGATTCAGAAGATGATCAACCAACTGCAAAGCGATGCTAAAGACGCGGTAACGGCAATGAGTGCGGGTAAAGTGATTACTCTTGAAGGTGTATCAGCGTCGGATGAAGCGGTGGACGTGCTGGGTGGCATTTCAGACCGTATCGTTGATATCACAGACCGTAACACTCAAGTGGCAACGGCAACGGAAGAGCAATCAACCGTAGTTCACACCATCAACCAGAACATTGAAGAGATTAACGCAATCAACGAAGTGACAACGGGCACGGCTGAGCAACTTGCTGAAGCGAGCCAAGAGCTTCGTGATCTATCGTCTCGTCTAGATAAGATGGTTGGTTCATTTAAGCTTTAATTCTTTCAAGCTGTAAGACGGCTTAGAAAGGGATATAGACGAAGAGCTGGGGTCATTTCATCGTGAATCCGGCTCTTTTTATTAGTGCGCTAATTTGCCTCTAACTGCCTTTAGCTTGATCTGGTTTCGGGCTTTGCTTTCAATCACCCTAGCATCATAGGGCGTAAATGAGTAAAATCTCGTTAGGTTTAATATTTAGGTAAGTATCATGAGCGATTTTGAAAAAGAACTAGAGCAGATGACTCAAGAGATGGGCGATGAGCCTGAGGTGAAACTGCCATCACTTGAAGAGCAAAAAGCAATTGTTGCTGAGTTCAAGCGACTAGAGGCGGAAGGCAAACTGACTCCTGAAGTGTTAGAGAAGCATTTTGGCCAGTTCAACAAACAGAATGATACGCCAATTCACTAAGTTGATTTAGACAGGTTTCATGTCTGAAAGAAGTGATATTAGCGGTTGGGTTCATAGCCTAACTAACAGATAAAGGTCTAGCGCTTGCTAGACCTTTTTTGTTGCCGCTAGCGAAAGACCGAGTGGCTGACTCATGAACTATTCAATGTAAGTGAAGCCGTCTCCAGCACATAAAAAAATCCCCCTTACTGAGTAAGAGGGATTCTATATGGGCAAGTTATATCCTAAAAGGCTAAGCGATTAGTCTGTGCCGTATTCTTTGTACAAACGACGACATGCGCGGCCATCGCTGTGGAACAGGTGACAACGGTGCGCTGGAATACCAATCGCCAACTTGTCACCTGATTCGATTGTTAACGTGTCAGGCTGGCGATAGATAACATCAGCATCGGCACTTTCAAGGTTTAGGTAAACCTGAGTTTCGTTACCTAGCTTCTCTACCATCATCACGTCTGCTTCAATCGTCGCGTCACCTGCTTCAGCAGACATCAAGTGTTCAGGGCGAATACCTAGAGACATACGATCGCCAGCATTAACCGTCGTCCCGTCAACAGGAATCCAGAAAGTCATGCCATTAGAAAGTTGTACCAATACGCGTTCTGCTTCAGCTTGTTCAATGTGTACCGACATGAAGTTCATCTTCGGTGAGCCAATAAAGCCAGCAACGAAACGGTTTTGAGGGTAGTGGTAAAGGTCAAGCGGCTTACCGACTTGAGATACATAACCACCATCCAGAACAACGATCTTATCCGCCATTGTCATAGCTTCCACTTGGTCGTGGGTAACGTAGATCATGGTACAACCCAGTTGACGCTGTAGCTTGGTGATTTGCGAACGCATTTGAACACGTAGCGCGGCATCTAGGTTTGATAGAGGCTCATCAAGTAGGAATACGTTTGGTTGAGAAACCAGAGTACGACCAATCGCAACACGTTGACGTTGACCACCAGAAAGTGCTTTTGGTTGGCGCTCTAGTAGGTGACCAAGCTGAAGGATTTCAGCGGCATGCTCAACACGCTTATCAATCTCAGTTTTATCTGCGTTCGCTAGCTTAAGACCAAAAGACATGTTGTCGTAAAGGTTAAGGTGAGGGTAAAGCGCGTAAGATTGGAATACCATACCTACACCACGCTTTGATGGCTCAACGTCGTTCATGCGTTGGTCGCCAATGTACAAATCACCAGACGTAATGTCTTCTAGACCTGCGATACAACGTAATAGCGTCGATTTACCACAACCTGATGGTCCAACGAATACTACGAATTCACCTTCGTTGATGTCTAAGGTTACATCCTTAGAAATCTGTACATCACCATATGATTTATAAACGTTTTTTAACGTGACACTCGCCATCTAGCTTGTCCTCGATCGATCAAATTTTAAGTTTTACTGCTTATCATTATAAGAAATTTTTGGGTCAGCAGTAACTGTAGGAATTGGTAAGTATTGAGTGAGTAAGAAAAAAGTGGGTGAAACTTGGCCTCTTTAACCAAGCCCACCCGTCATAGCCAAACTGATGCCCATTTCCCCCGCATCCAGCTAAACCTCCCCCGTGATTCAATCACAGATTTAGCTCGATGCTAATATAAGACACCAGCGGGCAGTGAAGCCAACTAAATGAATAATGCGTCAACGCATAACACTTGCCGGTAAAGGGTTCTTACTATCCACTCTTGGATGAATGCAGTTTCGGTGAAATGGCGTAAGGGTACATCCTCCTAATGGAAAATTAACTAGGGGGAGTAGGAGGGGAGGAGTAGATAAATGGGGTTATCCTCAATTGGCGATCCAGTTCAAATAAATCCACCACGTAACGGTGATGTGGATCACGATGAGTATACACTTTGTGACTTCGCTCTCTAATCTGACCGGATGACGATCACGAAATTAAGCCATAATAGCTAGGGCGTAGTGGCTAGGATGATGAGCTGTCATCGATTTTCTCAGATCATAACCTCCGAAAACTGGCTCGTCTTAATTGAATGCGCCCTACGTATAAATATAAAAAGGATATTGACATGAAAAACGCTCTAAGCGCTGTAGCTCTAGGCACAATAGTAGCTCTGGGTTCATTTGGTGCAAACGCTGCTATCGAAGAAGGTCAACTAACTATTTGGGTTGGTGGCGATAAAGCTTATGAAGGAATGGCTGAAGTAGGTAAACGTTTCGAAGAAGATACTGGCGTTAAAGTAACAGTAGCTTTCCCAGATAAACTAGAAGAGAAATTCTCTCAAGTAGCAGCAGCTGGCGATGGCCCAGACATGATCTTCTACGCTCACGACCGTTTTGGTGGTTTTGCAGAAGCGGGTCTTCTTGCTGATATCAAACCTTCTAAAGAGACTAAAGAAGGTATCGTAGACTTCGCATGGGACGCTGTTTCATACGAAGGTAAAACAATCGCATACCCTGTTGCTGTTGAGTCAGTTTCTCTAATTTATAACAAAGCGCTTGTTCCTAACCCACCTAAGTCTTGGGAAGAAATTCCAGCACTTAACGCTGAACTTCAAAAAGACGGCAAAAAAGCAATCATGTGGCCTCTACGTGGCGGCGCTTACTTCACATGGCCTCTACTAGCAGCTGACGGCGGTTACGCATTCAAACAAACTGCTGAAGGTTACGATATTAAAGATGCGGGCGTAGCGACTGACGGTGTTCAGAAGTCTCTAGGTTTCATCGAGAAGATGGTACAAGACAAAGTTATCTCTGCCGACATGGATTACTCAGTAGCTGAGTCTGAGTTTGTTGCAGGTAACGTTGCAATGACAATCAACGGTCCTTGGGGCTGGGCAAACATTGAGAAAGCTGGCGTAGACTACGGTGTAGCAACACTGCCTAAGTTTAACGGTAAAGCGTCTAAGCCTTTCGTTGGTGTATGGGCAGGTGGTATCAGTACTGCTTCTCCAAACCGCGACCTAGCTGTTGAGTTCATGGAAAACTACCTACTAACAGATGAAGGTATGAAGACCTTGAACGACGACAAGCCACTTGGTGCTGTTGCTCTTAACTCTTTCCAACGTCAACTAGACAGCGACACACGTATTGCAGCAACGATGGACAACGCGATGAACGGCGAAATCATGCCTAACATCCCTCAGTTCACAACGTTCTGGTACAGCATGGAAGAAGCGATCGGTAACGTAGTTGACGGTCGTCAATCTGTTGATCAAGCACTCGACGCTGCTGAAGCTCGTATGACTAAGTAATAATAAAGCATTACCTTTTAAGGAGGGGGCAACCTCTCCTTACTTTTCTATTTTTATATCTCGTTAGCAGGTTCCTCTATGCAGTCAGTTCAAGGTTCAGATGCGATCCCGGCACCATCAAGCCTTCCAGGCAGTAAAAGCGTCTTCATCAAATGGGGGTTGCTTGGTAGTGTTGGTTTAATTAACGGCTACGCTACAATTTTAATGTATTCTCGCGGTGAGCTCGCATTTGCGCTGCTTACGGTGATCTTAACGGCTTTGGCACTTTACATTTTTGGCAGTAAGAAAACTTACGCCCACCGTTACATTTACCCAGGTATTGCCGGAATGATCTTATTCATTCTTTTCCCATTGGCATACACCGTAGGGCTTGCGTTTACTAACTACAGCGCAAAAAACCAGCTTTCTTTAGAGCGTACTCAAACCGTTCTTTTAGACCGTTCATTCCAAAGCGGTGAAAGTTACCCATTTACTTTGTACAAAACAGATGACGGTCACCAGATCGTAGTGAAAGATGGCGACCAGCTGTTGGCAACTGACGTATTTTCTCTAGAAGGTATGACAGCAACAGACATGGACCTATCAGCAATCGAGTCTGCGCAAGGTGAAAAAGAGAAGATCAAAGCGATCATCCAAAACCGTTCAGCGATCAGTGGTGTTGATTTCCATCTGCCAAACGGTGATGACATCCGCATGAGTGGCTTACGTAAGTTTGCTGCCGTTGCTCCGCTTTACACCCTTCAGGACGACGGTGAAACGCTATACAACAATGAATCTGGCGAAACCTTGAAGCCAAACATGGAAGTGGGTTTCTATCAACCAGTTGATGATAAAGGTGAGTTTACGGGTAACACCATCTCTCCAGGTTTTGTTGTAGAAATCGGAACAGCTAACTTCGAACGTGTTTGGAAAGATGACGGCATTAAAGAACCGTTTATTAGCATCTTTATATGGACGGTTGTATTCTCGATTTGTACTGTCGCCTTCACACTTGCGATTGGTTTGATTCTGGCGAACGTTGTGCAATGGGAAGAGCTGAAAGGCCGCGCAGTTTACCGTGTTCTGCTGATTCTGCCTTACGCCGTACCAGCGTTTATCTCGATTCTTATCTTTAAGGGTCTATTCAACCAAAGCTTTGGTGAGATCAACATGGTGCTTGAGAGTATCTTTGGTTTAAGTCCTAACTGGTTCTCAGACCCGATTCTTGCAAAAACCATGGTGTTGATTGTTAACACATGGCTAGGTTTCCCTTACATGATGATTCTGTGTATGGGTCTACTAAAAGCGATTCCTGAAGACTTGTACGAAGCATCAGCGATTGATGGTGCGAACTTCATTGATAACTTCAAGCGCATTACGTTCCCATTGATGATTAAACCGCTTACACCGCTATTGATTGCAGCGTTTGCCTTTAACTTCAACAACTTTGTAATGATTCAACTATTGACTAACGGTGGCCCGAACATGATTGGTACTTCTGAGCCAGCGGGTTACACAGACTTGCTTGTAAGTTACACGTACCGAATCGCATTCGAAGGCGGCGGCGGTCAAGACTTCGGTCTAGCAAGTGCTATCGCAACGCTTATCTTCCTACTGGTTGGTGCACTAGCGTTACTAAACCTTCGTTTCACTAAACTGACTCAAGATTAAGGAGCACGACAATGGCTATGGTACAAGGTAAAGGCCTTAAATACCGACTATGGGCAACGCATTTTGCGCTGTGGTGCTTCTTAGCGCTCATTATTTTCCCACTGTTAATGATTATTGCTATCTCATTCCGTGAAGGTAACTTTGCAACCGGTAGCTTGATTCCAGATAACCCATCTTTGGAACACTGGAAGCTAGCATTAGGTATGTCAGTGACGAATGCTGATGGCTCGGTAACGCCACCTCCGTTTCCAGTATTGACTTGGTTATGGAACTCAATAAAAGTAGCCGGTATTACCTCTATTTTAATTGTGGCACTGTCTACAACATCGGCTTACGCATTTGCTCGTATGCGCTTCAAAGGTAAAGAAACTATCCTGAAAGCGATGATGATTTTCCAAATGTTCCCAGCAGTACTGGCTCTAGTAGCAATCTACGCGCTGTTTGACAAACTTGGTCAATACATTCCGTTCTTAGGCTTGAATACGCACGGTGGTCTAATCTTCTCTTACCTAGGTGGTATTGCACTGCACGTATGGACGATTAAGGGTTACTTTGAAACGATTGATAACTCTCTGGAAGAGGCTGCAGCCCTTGATGGTGCAACACCTTGGCAAGCATTCAGACTGGTTCTACTACCACTGTCCGTGCCAATCCTAGCGGTTGTGTTTATTCTATCTTTCATTGGTGTTGTTGGTGAGGTGCCAGTTGCTTCAATCCTACTATCGGATGTGAACTCTTACACACTAGCGGTAGGTATGCAGCAGTACCTCTACCCTCAGAACTACCTATGGGGTGACTTTGCGGCAGCTGCTGTACTATCAGCACTTCCGATTACTATCGTGTTCTTACTTGCTCAACGTTGGTTAGTTGGCGGTTTGACGGCAGGTGGTGTAAAAGGATAAGCTGTACTCTATAAGAAAGAAAAAGAGCGACCGTTAGGTCGCTCTATATTGGCATTTTTATTACATCATTTGGTTTGGCCGCCGATCAGTAATAAAAATAACCCTCAGGTTACGCATAGCTGGCTACTAATCAGGTTCCTTACGCTATTAATGATTAGTGGTTTTTGTAACTCTAACCCAGGTATTTACTTGGGTTTTTTTATGCCTGCTACTTTTTATTTTTTTGTCTTAGCGTTATTCGTCAACTATCGCGCTCATATCTACTTTAAAACCCAAAGTTTCGAGTTACTTCTCTCCTAAATACCGACCACTTCATTTTGGTTACTTGTAGAAATGAACGAGTCTCACAAATCAGACACTCAGTATAAGTGGCCGTTGTACTATTGATATGTTGCTAATATTCCAATGCGTGATACTTCAATGATTTGTATGCAACAAAACCTGAAATTGCACTGAAAATGTATGGGTAAGCGAGAGACAGTTACAGAATATTTAAGTGATATTCATGAGGGTTATGGAGGTGGGCTTACTTATGCATCTGGTTTTTGGTGGGACTTAGAAGTCAGAACTCTTTGCTCGAGGGAGCACAGCCTAAGTGTTGCAATAGCACATAGATGCTTTCTTGATCGAGTGCCACGCGACGAAATAGATCGGCAAATGTCGGATCTCCACCGAAACACGTTTGGATATAGTGGTTGATTTCATTGCTGTCGTAGCCTTCGACGTACAAAGTTCTAACCCATTGGTACTCAACAGCCTTTAAATTGTTCAGTGTAGACTCGCTAAGAGTGGGGCGTATGACGCTCAAGAGTGGCTCCAAGAAATTCAAATGCATCTATTATGATTGGCGGTATTTAATCAGAGCAAAATGACGACTTTATTACAGTCAAAATAAATCAGTGAACAAGTGCCGATTCATTTCAACCTTTGGCTGGGTATCACGCTCTTGTCGTCTGTATTGGGTGTGCAGCGGATTTGGCGGTGTAGAGCACGAAGGTATCAAATAGATCAATGCCAAGCAGGCGCTTGGCATTGTAATAAGGTTTTGTAGGGGGAGGGCTGCTGGTGGACCTTATTTCAGGTACTTCACGTGAGCTTCCATCTCTTCACCAATCTGTTTTCGCATGTTCATTAGGCGAATAGCCGAATCTCGTAATTCGATGTCTTCTGGCGTCTCTGGTATCCACTCTGGTACTTTAGTCGGGTTACCATTCTCATCAACAGCGACCATAATAACGATACAGTGAGTTGTTAGGCGGTTATTGAGCTCTTTAGGGTCGCTTGCTTGCACGTCGATAGCGATATGCATTGAAGATGAACCTGTGTAGATGACCTTTGCACTTACCTCCACAAGGTTGCCTACATGAATTGGGGCAACGAATCGAATTCCGCCTGCATAGGCTGTTATACAGTATTTACCGCTCCAACCTGCAGAACAAGCGTAGGCTGCTAAATCGATCCACTTCATTGCTGCACCACCATGAACTTTACCACCAAAGTTCACATCCCCGGGTTCAGCTAAAAAACGCAGAGTAACGTCTCGTTTACCATCTTGTCGGCTATTGCTACTGCTCATCTATCTTCCTTCATTATTATTTTGCTGCATAACATGCTTGTTACTTACTAGTAACAATATACTTAAGATGACATAAGTTAAAGCGGATAATCTCACGGTTAAGACTATTTTTTTCAAACAGATGATCAGTTGATGAATATTGGTGCTTAAAGGCGTATCAGGCGAATGGCAAACATGGATGAAGTGATATCAAGCAAGAGAATAGAAATACTGATTAAGTCACTAGATAGGTCGATTGCAAAAAAAAAACACCTAGCGCAATGCTAGGTGTTTCTAAGCCGTGTGGTACTCATGTCGGTACCTTTTTTGTGTTAGCCAACTAACCGCTGTTGATTTGGTTTAGTTAAAGTGACTGTATCTCAGTTACCACTAAAGTGGTAGTGATTATTGTTTTCTTATCAGCTCACTTTTACTGTTTTAAAAAGTATAGATCCTTCGCGTAGATATTTCCTTTCGGATTATTGTTTGGGAAGCCTTTTAGTGTATTTCGCACTAATCGTGTGTGATTGTAGTGATACAGAGGTATAACTGCTGCAGAATCGTTGAGTAACGACTCAGCATGCTGATATAAAGTAAAGCGTTTAGACTGATCTTCCGTTTTACTCGCTTGCTGTAAGAGCTCATCATAATCGGGATTGCAGTAGCCACTTTCGTTTGCCGTGTGACCACAAGTGAATGCCTCTAACAGTGCAGAAGGCTCTGGGTAGTCACCAAAAGCCCATGAGCGTGCAACTTGATAGTCACCAGCGCCTTTTGCCGCAACATACGCTTTCCACTCCATGTTTTCCAATTCTACCTTCACACCCAGCGGCTTCCACATCGAGGCAATCGCAATAGCGATCTTTTTGTGATTTTCACTGGTGTTATAAGTCAGTGTGAATTTGAGTGGGTTGCTCTTGTTGTATCCAGCGTCAGCAAGTAGTGTTTTGGCTTTTGTTAAACGCTGCGTGCTGTCTAAAGAATTGAATTCGGATAAAGGCGCTGTGTAGTCAGGAATATTATTCGGCGTCACGCTGTATGCTTCTGGCTCACCTTGACCTGTAACTTTCTCGACCAGAATCTCACGATTGACGGCCATGCTCAGTGCTTGGCGTACTCTTACGTCATCAAAGGGTGCTTGACGTGTATTGAATGAATAAACGTAAGAGCCCAATAGAGCTTGCGCTTTGATCTGTTCAGGGCTTTCTTGGATTAATTTTTGGTAGTACTCAAGCTGGACACGATTGGTCATATCAATCTCACCCGCTTGGTAACGAATCAGCTCAGCATTTTGAGATGATAAGCCTAAATAGGTCACTTTATTGATGACTGTCGATGTGTCATCCCAATAGTTTGGGTTTCTCTCGACTTCAACGTATTCGTTGGGTACCCATTTGCTCAAAGTGTAAGCACCGTTGGTCGCGATATTTTCTGCGCGAGTCCATTGATCGCCTTTCTTCTTCACCAATTCAGCGGGTAGAGGGAAAAAGGTCTTGATGCTCATTAAACTCATAAAGTAGGGCGTAGGTTTTGAAAGTGAAATTTCAACCGTGCGCTCATCTAATGCTTTGATGCCAAGCTCAGAGGGAGCTTTGTCTCCTGATAGAATCTCGCTAGCGTTCACGATGTTAGCCGTCGAAAAAACAAAACCCGTGTTGTTACCTGTTTTAGGAGACACAGCGCGCTGCCAACCAAAGACAAAATCGGATGCTGTGACTGGCTCACCATTCGACCACTTGAGGTTATCTTTCAATACAAACGTCACGGTTTTGCCGTCTTTGCTGATAGACCACTCTTTGGCTTGCCCTGGGATGATCTGCCCGTCACTGTTCTCAATCACGAAGCCTTCAAACATATCATTGACGATAATGTCACCGGGCATGCCTGAATTTACGAAGCTAGGGTCTAGTGTATTGGGCTCTGCACCGTTGCCACGTACAAAATGTTGTTCCTCAGCTAATGGCGTATCAGCAGGAACAGTGGCAGCAAAACTTGAAGCAGATGACAAAGCAAGCAGGGACGAGATGATCACAGGGATCCTTGGTTGAGTCATTGTAATTCCTTTTACAACTTAAACAGTACTTAATACATTAAACCTGAGTCGGTAACATGTTGCAACCACAATGAACGCGTATTAAAAGCATTTGAAAGGCTTGTGAATAAAACAACAGTGCCTACTTCGGAAGTAGGCACTGTGAGAAAAGTGAGTTTGAATATTTACCCTAATGTGAGGTTGGGTAATGCGTTTAGCTTTGTTGAGGGAGAGGTGCCTCAAGCCTTGGTTTTCTTTTGATTTGTGCAAGGATGACACCTGAAATTACCATCACACCACCAATGATGTGGAACTGGTTAATTTCTTCGCCAAGCCATGTCGCGGCTAATACGATCGCAACAACCGGAAGCAAATTCATGAACATCGCGCTTGAGTCAGCACCAATGGTGTCAATCGCT
The DNA here is from genome assembly GCF_023161755.1 of Vibrio sp. 1CM23M. Classification (NCBI taxonomy): domain Bacteria; kingdom Pseudomonadati; phylum Pseudomonadota; class Gammaproteobacteria; order Vibrionales; family Vibrionaceae; genus Vibrio; species Vibrio sp. 1CM23M. The sequence continues at coordinate 493,404 of NZ_JALNTR010000001.1, read as the reverse complement.
TTCACCCACATCCAAGGCGCTAAAATTGAAGCGGCAACCGCGGCGTAAGCTATCAATGGGATCGCTTGTTGTGGTGGTAAAAGCTGTTCGCTGGTAAGCCAAAGTGGCGTAAGCATCGCGACAGCAAACAGACCCTGAATGTAAATCACCACCCAGCTACTGATGGGCATTTTCCAGCGTTTCAATAACACACAGTAAGAAGCATAAACAAAGGCCGCAATCAACATATAACCATCGCCTTGAGTCAATTCTTGATGCATGAAGAACAAAGGGTCGCCTTTGCCTAACATCAGGGCTAAGCCTGACAGTGACAACACACCGCCAACAATACTTAAACTAGAAATCGACTTGTGCAACAAAGGAACGCTTAGAAACACGCTGATCAATGGGACTAAAGACGTGATCAAGGCCATGTTGGAAGCGGTTGTGGTTAAGCCTGCGTAGTAACCTAGAGATTGGTTCAACACCATGCCCAAAAAGCCGAGGAACGCTAATTTAGATAAGTTTGGCTTAATGACAGCCCACTGTTTCATCACTGGGCGAATGCAGAAAGGCGTGAGAATTAACATCGCAAAAAACCAGCGGTAAAAACTCATTGCGCTCGGTTCTATGGTGCTTGCAGCAAGCTTGTTGACGATTGCATTGGCGCCCCAGATACAGACTGTAAAAAATGGTAAGAGATAATGCATGTGAATTCCGTCGCAAATGAGTTGATGCGGCTAGTTTGACAGGTCGTTATACTTACAAGTATCTTTAGAAAGACATCAGGCGCGATAGGAAGACAAGTTTGAAAAAACACTCCAGAAACCTTCATCCATCCTTATCAATTGATAAGGCACCATCCAACGTATTTATGAATTTTGAAGCGTTTCTTTCGAATACTGAAACCCGAGTTCATAGCCACTCATGGGGACAGGTTCAATTGATCAGTGGCGGTATATTAGAGATGGAAGCGGAAAGCACCCGATTTCTGGCGCCACCACATTTGGCGATTTGGGTACCGGCCGGGGTGATGCATTGCAGTTATAACCGTAAGCCTTTGGACTACTGTTCGCTAAATATCGCACCAGAACTCACGCAACACCTGCCAGATAAAACCAGCCTTATAAAGATCACGCCGATTGTGTCTTCTATCATCGATGATTTTCGCGATCGTGGGATAAATGTTGCGGAAACAGAGCAAGATCAAAGGCTCGTTCAGGTACTGCTTGACCAACTTGCGCAGCGTGAGGTTGAACACCACTTCTTGCCTTCAACCGACAATAAGTACCTAGCACCAATATTAGCTTCTGTTGAAGAAAACCCAACCGATGAAGTGACGCTGAAAGATTGGGCTGAACGTGTTCACACCACAGAAAGGACCCTTTCTCGTCATTGCCAGACGGAGCTTGGTATGAGCTTTACCGAGTGGCGACTGCGAGTGCGCTACCTATACTCTATGGACTTGTTGAGAAACGGCCAATCGGTTAAAGAGGTCGCCCTTACATTGGGTTATAACCAAGCAAGTCCATTTATCACCATGTTCAAACGTTACGCGAACCAAACGCCAGAACAGTATAAGAACCGTTTGTTGTAGTTCGTTGTTGTTCCTAACAGAACGGATGTTTTCGCTAATTAGTGAGTAGAGAGAACATAAATGAATAGATACACCATAAGTGAATACGTGCAGTAGGAGATTATGGAATCGGACCCAACAGCCTGTATATTTCGCTCTGTTGTTCGGTGACATCCTCATAGTCTTGATTCAATAGAGCACTGTTGCTGCCGACCTTGAACAGTATGTACGTTTCTCCATCGACCTCGAACCAATTAAACGTTCCATGCTGGTTATACGTGGTCATTATTTTGTTTATCCTCATGAAATATACATCAGCAGCGCAAAACATGCAGACGTACATAAGCCAAAGAAAGAAAAGAAAAACCACGAGCCTAATACTGTTTTTTCTTTTCCTACCTCTTCATTGCTTTGCTGCCAACCAAGTTCACGAACCTGAGCCTTGGTAAGGTTTAAGTCTAGTCTTTCTATGTATCTGTTGAGTTCGTCATTGTGTGCTGAGCTAATCATGTTCTATCTCCCCTAATCATTTGATTGGTATTTTAGGGGAGCTCAGTGTTTGGTTAAATTAGATATTTTGTAACAAGCGTTTAGATAAATAGAACATGATAAATAGCAAAAAGCCTCCGTCGTGGAGGCTTTGATTAAAAGTGGTTTAGTCCATGGCTATCGCTATGTTTAAGCCGAAAAACTAAGTCTATGTCGAAGCTCTAGTCTAAGACTGCGATGGGGATACAAACCGGGTTTTCGATTCGTCTAATTGGTCAAAGAGGCTAAAGAATCCTCTCACATCATCTTTGTGGTTAGTGCTCACGTCAGCGCTTTCTAGCATTTGATCTAAGCTCTTCTCCCCAACAAAGTACTCTGCCCAAGTGCGTTTAGATACGCTGATTTCAAGGTCAGCTTGGCGATTGTAGTCTTCGGTGTCTGAGATAAACTCAGCGACAGTGCTACGTACATGCAATCCCATTGTTGGGGCATCCGAGTCTTTTATCGTAATTGCCATCATTTGGTCTTCCCCATAGCTTGCGATTGGGTCTAGACGCACTCGAAATTGGCCCACCAACGTCTCGGCTGGAGATCCTATGATTGAATTAGCATCTGAAAACACCACGCTTGGTATTTGGACTTTTCCTTCTAATTCAAGAGCCTTGGTTAGATACCAAGATCGGGGGATTGATGCCTCTGTTTGGTAGCCCATTTGTCTTAATGTGTCTGCCAAAAGCTGTTTAGCTTCTTCATCGTTCGGGACAACACGGACTAAGTAGCCGCCGAGTTCTGCTGACCATGCGAGTTCATTGTTGGCAACAGTCTTGTTTAGCTCTTGTTTTACCGCGTCTACTCCCCCAAACCCTTCAATGATTTTCTTAGCTTGAAGGTTCGGCTCAATACGGTTCAAGGTTTCAGCTTCACCGTTAAACCAACCAAGCGCATGGTAATAGATGTTTTTCGGATAATAAGAAAACTCACCATAAGTCATCTGGTTATGGGGTAATTTGGCGAGATCTTGTGGTAACTGAACCGAGTAGGTTAACTCTTCAGGTGTTTTACCTTGTAGAATCCCTCGAATAGTTTGGTCATAGAGGTACATAATTCCATCATAGTAACCGTTCAATGTGGTTTGGATCTCATCATGGCCACTGAGTGGTTCAGTGTGCGTGTTGATAAGATGTTCTGGATTTAAGTCTCTGATAAGGCGGATACCTTCAGCCCAAACTGTCGGATCACGATACACTGAACCTCTTAATGTGTAGAAGTTCGGGTAAGTTGGCCATAGGTGGTTGTTGAGTACCGTTTTGGACTCAGGCAGATAGACGATCACTTGATCGTCGGTATCACTATCAAAGTCGGTGTAGAAAACCATCTCGACACCATCAACCGTCATTGTTTGGCCTTGTGTTACAGGAGTATTTACTGGCACAAACCCTTGTGTTTTACCTATCGGTGTTGGTGATTTTGCGTCAGGCCCCTCAGCAGGCAGAAGCACCGAAAATTGCTCATAGGCACGGGCTGTTAGCGTTGGTGATAATTCAGGAATCGACGCACCTAAGCCGCCGCTTTCTAGAACGTTTTTGTTGATCTCTGGATGACCAATCACTTTGAGCTCGCCATCAAAGGCTTGTTGAATCGCTTGTGCACCAAATACATAATGAGAATGGCTATAAATGACGGTGTGGATCGGCTTTTCACTAATGTGTTTGCGTACTAATTCCAAGATCTCCGTTGCTTCTTCAATGTCGTCACCAGAGTCATAAATGATAAGGCCAGTTTCGCCCTCAATAACTGTTTTGTAGCCGAAATGATAGCCAGTGATTGCCCAAACTCCATCTGTTACTTGTTTGATGTACGCCTCTTCAGGCTGAGTCTTTGCTACGTTTTCTATCACCGAAGCATTCACTACTCCGCCATTGTTATACTTAGTAAGCACTACTTCACTGTCGTTATATACGTTTTGTGGAGAGGTAAACATCGTGTCTTGAGCGATGGCAGTTGCGCTTAATGAAGCTGTCAGAATGAATAGCTTGATTGATTTTGTTGTTGAATTAAGTTTCATTGGTTTTCTCATGGTTTAATACTGTCCGAATTAATTCTGATGACCGATACTAAATTTAATGTTCCTCTTACTATTTTATTTATTAAACTAGTAAGAAGTTAAATAAGTGATTGAGTGTTGTCTTTTTATATTGTTTAGCTATTTAAACGCATAACCAATATAAAGAAGAAAACTAAATAGCCTGTTAATACCATACTTGCTGGTAAGTATTTCATGTAAGCTCCTTATCTTTTCTTCATTTAATATCGCATTTGATTTTTAGAATTAGTAGGAATTAGAGAAATTCATTATTGCTACTTAGCTATAATCAAATTTGAATTTCTCTAATTCATAGTGCTAATGGATTCGGACGTGAATAATAGCCTCAGTTCGCCAATCACGGCTTTTAGATTCATTACCGGAGTTACTATGAAAACCAAATCACTACGCACTGTTATTCCTGCATTGCTACTCACCTTATCAAGCACAGCGGCGTTTGCTGGAATGGAACTGCAAGAGCGAAAGGTTCCGACCCCAGCAGGAATATCGACAGAGTTTGCTCAGTTATTTGAGAACAGAGTTATCTCACCGGCAATTCCTGTTCCTAACAACACGGCAGAGTGGTTGGCGTTACAAGCCCAATTTGATGCGCCAGGTATTAAGATTGCTCAACAAGCTCTAGAGCGCTTGGACGTTACTTATGAAGCTAAGCAGTTTGCAGGAGTCGATACGTTCTTTGTTACGCCGAAGAATATCGCCCCTGAATACAAAGATAAGTGGCTAGTACATATCCATGGTGGCGCATTTGTTTTCGGTGGGGGTGAGTCAGCTTTACGAGAAGCTATTTGGGTTGCGAACGGGCTTGGTGCACAGGTGATCTCTGTTGACTATCGTCAACCGCCACTGCATCCATTCCCAGCGGCAATTGATGATGCAGTTGCAGTATGGAAAGAGCTAATAAAAACTCAATCACCAGAATCAACAGCGATTTTTGGCACATCCGCAGGCGGTAACTTAACGTTAGCAACGACACTTAAACTGCAAGAACTCGATCTTCCCGCACCTGGCGCATTGTTTGTTGGGACTCCTTCCGTCGACCTTAAAGAGACATCGGATTCATGGTTAACGATGCAAGGCTTAGACCCTCTAGGTCAGCGAGAAGGGCTGATTGAGGGCACTTTCGATGTCTATGCTGGTGGAGAAGCGCTTGATAATCCTCTTATTTCACCAATATACGCTGATATTGATGAATTCCCACCAACGATATTCATTTCAGGTACTCGAGATCTCTTGTTAAGTGATACGGTTCGTATGCATCGATTATTACGCAGTGCAGACGTAGAAACTGACCTGCATATATATGATGGCCAATCTCATGGTGATTATATGAGTGGTATCTTAATCGACATGCCAGAGTCTGAAGATGCTATTAATGAGTTAGGCCAGTTCTTTAATAAACATATCAACTAGTTTATTTCAGCAAGCTAATATTGAATCACATGGATGTGGATTTTTATTTGGAGGATATAATGACAACGTTATTCACTTCACTTTTAAAATGTATATCTACGTTACTACAAGCTAATTATCATTACTCTCAACATCAATCTGTCATGGATCATTCTTATTCGCTAGCCCCTATGTTTTCATTGGAACAAAGTGATGACGGGAGATCGTTGTGATAAGACGTTTTTATTCGATGTTAGTAGCCGTTTTTCTAACCATACCCTTATGTCTAACCATACCTAATGCGCTAGCCATGCCAAGTATTGCTTTGGAGCTCGCTGACACGTCGAGCCCCAAACATACTCTTTCGAGCTTCATCAGGGATTCGAGTGTGGTTATCGAGCATTGGAAAAATGAAACACTGCATCTTAAAGAAGCGCAGCATGCTTATTCACAAGTGATTAGAACCATGGATTTGTCTATGGTTCCGAATCGAAGCCGAACAGTTGTCGTGATGGAGAAAATAATTCTTCTTCGTGAGTTGTTGGATCGAATTGATCAAGGTACTCATCAGCTAGTGCCAAATGTCGAGCAAATAAGGGGAGAAGATATTGATCACTGGCGTTTAGGCAACACTGAGATCGTATTGTCTCGCCAAACTCTAGGCGATCGAACCGATCAGTTCCTATTTAGTTCTAACACCATTCAAAGCCTTTCTCGGTGGTATAGAACGATGTCAGTCCTTCCGTACTATGGCAAAGCACGTCCAGACTATTATCAGGAATTTCTGATTAGCCCCGGACCTATGTTCTCTAAGCAATTTGTTCTTTCTTTACCTTCATCTTTTAATCAACTTTATGGGCCGCTTCCTTTATGGCAATGGCTTGCACTCACTGGCGTTTTGTCACTATGTAAGATAATGATAAGAATTAGCTTTTTGCTTGGTGAACGCTGGAATCGTCGCTGGGAAGGAAAAGGCTTTAAATGGCGGGCAGGTCGACTGTTGTCGCTGGTGGGCGTGGTGAATTTGCTGTTTTTAGCAAGATGGGTGATTGATGATGGGATATGGATTACAGGTGGTGTTTATCAGCTGTTCACCACCTTCTTCCTACTGGCTCAGTTCTTCTTCGTCTCATGGCTTATTATGGCCATTTTCAACTATTTCGCTGATATTTATGTATTCAAAAAGCACAATGGAAAGCACGTAGATTCGTCACTGATTACCGTATTAGCACGTATATTTGGCGGGTTGACGATCGCGATTCTTGGCATTTATGTCATCGAATTTATGGGGTTCTCAATCTCCCCAATATTGGCAGGTTTGGGTGTGGGTGGCTTGGCGGTTGCACTGGCCATTCGCCCTATATTGGAGAACGTAATCAACGGATTAACGCTCTATGCTGACGGGGGCGTAAAGATTGGTGAGTTTTGTCGTTATGGAGACAAACTAGGAACCATTGAGAGTATTGGTTTGCGTTCGACTCGAGTCCGGACGCTAGAGCGCTCTTTAATCACCATTCCTAACTCGGAGTTTGCCAACATGGAAATTGATAACTTGGAGCGACGTGATAAGCGACGCATGGATCATGTGTTGAGATTGCGTTCTGAAACCACCCTTGAGCAATTACGCGTACTGATCGTTAATCTGCGCCGGTTGTTGCTGCAACATCCAATCATCGAAGAAGATCCAGTTCGAGTGAGGCTCATGGGTGTTGGGGAATACTCCATCAATATTAATCTGATGGCTTACATTAGCTGTCGTGACCATGAAGAGTTCATGGCTGTCCAAGAGGATATTTTGTTTTCTGTATTGACCCAAGTCGAGAGCATTGGTGCGAAGATAGCTCACTCTACGCAATATCAACTTGTGGATGTAAATGCCAATGACAATGACAATGAGGAACAGAAACGAAAAGCCGAACAGGTTGTTGCGCAGTGGCATGAAGAGCAAGCCTTCCCATTTCCTGATTTCAGCTTTGAATATAAGTACGAAATTAAAAATACCATCATGTATCCGGCGGCAACCTCTGCTGTGCGCCCACCTTCTGCTTAAAGCAGCCTCAGACACGATTAACCTAAAGACACCTTGCCCCTAAAGACACCGTACCCCTAAAGCGACCTATATATCGCTTTAGGGGCCAGAGCTTATCGTTAATAGTTTTTTAATTGAGGCCAGAAATCCCGCTCGCTATCGACCGTCAGGTTGAACAATACTATCAAAGTAGCTCTGCATGGTTTGATGCAATAGTTGGTGAAGTGGGAAGCCTCGCTTGGATTGCAGGTAGCCGCCCTCTACACCAATTTGGCGCATTTCTTTTGGTAAATTAGGTAATGGGTAACAGCGGAGTTCCGAATCATCTTCCGTCATAAAACTGCTGCCAAAAGAGAAGGCATCCGAATTTCTGAGCTTGCTTCGTAATACTGTGAGGCTATGCGTCGCTAGCACAATATTCGCGCTGTAGCCTTTTGATATATAGAGATCTTCAATCGGAGCACGCTTGGTGTTAATGCCATCAATTAAGATTCTTGTTATTGGTAGGTGATGAATATCTTCCCATTCACTGCTTTTACTTAACACAGGGTGATCTTTACGCGCAATTAGGCTCAATTTTACTTCGGTGAGCTTATGTTGGTAGATATCTTGAGGTAATGGAATGCCTGAAAGTTGTAGTAAATAATCGACTTGTCCATTCAGTACTTCTACCAAGCTTTTATCTTGCCAGTAGATCAATTTAAAGCTCGCTTGTGGTAAAGCTTCTTGCAGAACCTTAAAAACCCCATCGCCATACAGTTCAAGTAGAAATATATTTAATGCAATAGTGACTTCGCCGGTAAATATTTTAGGGTCAAAGTTGTGGTAGGACTCAACCACTTTTATCAAAGGGGAGTACATTTCATCGGCCGCTTCGGCGAGTTTCTCTGCCAATTCTGAAGGCTCGACGCCGTGTGCTTTACGAAGAAAAAGCTGGTCGCCAAAAGTTTCTCTTAACTTCGCCATCCCTCTGCTGACACTGGTTTGCGATATACCAAGCTTGTCTGCTGCTGCATGGGTATTACGAGTTTCAACAACCGCTTTAAGTAACTTGAGCAGATTTAGGTCTAAGTCTTGAAGTTCTTTCATGGGTTACCTTTTCGTAATGAAGTTCGAAAGCGTAACCTAAGAATAAGGGAAATTAGCCTTTGTTCAATAGTTTAAGAACGATATGTGTTAAAGAATGTTTGATACGGTTCGCAGCAATGCGCTGTGAGCAGAAGTTAGCTTTCAACGAAAGGCGTTCTAAATATCTTGAGTAAGTAAAAGGAGGGCTAGCAACATCCGTGTTACTAAAGGCGCTTAGGGCTTGATGTGATACAAGAGCTTCGAGTTAGAGTACTCGTTTTAGGTAGAGTCAAGGGCATTATAGTGAATGAGTGTAGCTACAGCGCATAGGTGTAGTGAATGCCCACCTTGTTGTCGGTTTCATCGTAGATACTATACTTAAATGAAATATTTTGGTTATCTGCGATTTGGTATGAAAAATTACCTTCCCAGTCTAACGTGTTGATTTTAAGTGTTTTGTCACTCAAAGACGTCGTGTAGATAGGTGCTATCATCATAGAGACTTGCTCTGTAATGGTAACGACACCGTACAATTGCGCCATAGCAATAGGTACGTCTTTATTAAGGTTATCGCTGGATATGACACCCGCGCCAAGAGTCGGTGCAATCAGTAGTCGTTCATGCAGTGGCAGGACTTGCATCGCGTTCAATACGAAAGTGTGTGTGTCATGTCGGTCATCATATAAATAGTCTCCCATAACGCCACTACCGAAATTGGTGCTCAGTGCCGCGGCTCTGACTCTGTATGTGTCAAAACTGTTTAGAGACTGAGCAAAAATCAATCCCGCCCAATCGTCATTGATTGCTCTAGCATATCCAAATCCCGCATCAAGGCCTTCAGTGCTGTACCCTAATTGAAGGGAGCTATAAGCGGCAGTCGGGTCGGTGAAATCAATGGGTGTTGTTTCAATGGTCGCTTCTGTAAACTCTTCTACCGCGGACTCAAAATCAATTGTGTTTTCATCAGCAATGGAATAAGCGCTGATAATACAGCTCAGTAATATTAGTTTAGTTTTCAAAGTGTCTCACTTATTTAAATATTTAAAAATTAGGTATTAAAAAATGAGCTGCCTATTACCGGCAGCTCTAATTATTTAGAATGAATGTTTAAAAGAGAATAATGAAAGGTTATTACCATCATCATATTGATAGCTATAGACGAACGCGCTTGTGCTATTTAATTGATAACCAAGTTCTGCCGTGTAATCCCAATCTCTAAGCGTCGATTGGTTGCCATTCTTTTCTTTCACTTTACCTAAGCTGTAAGTGTATTCCGGTGTGAATCCTACCCACATGCTTGGGTTCAGGTTGTAAGTCATATCAAGTGATGCACTGGTGTAGTAAACACTGCTGCTCATCTGTTGATGCTTCAGGTTGCCAAGCGTTACTTGAGGTACAACAGAAAACTGTTCGTTAACCGTATTGGCCTTGTAGAGACTGAAGCTATAGTCATTCGCGCGCAAATTATCGGATTGGAAGTTGGTATCATGTTCATACTCAAAAACAAGCCCTAAGCCATCGCTTCTTTGAAAATCAAATCCCAATTCGTGGTTATCAAAATTGTCGTCACTGCTATATGAACTTAGCAAACTCCAATCGTTATTTAGTGACTTGGCATATTGAAGGCCAATATCAAAATCGTTGCTGCCATAACCAATATCAAACCCCGAATAATGTTGTTTAGAGTCAGAGAAATCAACATTGTTATTTGCAAGGACTAAAGGTGAAGAAATAAGTGATGCAATTAATAGAGATGTTTTAGTTAGTTTCATAAATATAAATCCAAGTTGTGTTTGTTTATGCCGCTATTTTATTTACTGACCGGGGAATAGACTATGAATTACAGCGATTCATATTTGCTAAACGTATATACCCAAGCACCTTGAGGTTACTTGGGTATAGACATAAAAAAGCCCCAACCAAAAATGGCTGAGGCTCAAAATTGGGCTGTTTGTTTACTTATAAGAGTTCATTGATCTCAAGAACGATTTCTTGAATCCCGAGAGTGAAAAACTGTACTCCCATACAGATCAATAGGAAGCCCATAATTCGGGTAAATGCATTGATGCCATTTTGACCAAGCGCCTTGAGCAGAGGGTACGCCATGGTTAATGTGAAGGTCGCAATAAGTGCAACGAGAGCAAGCCCTGCGACTACACCACCATAGACGCTAGTCATACTTGTGTGGTTTTCATAAGTAGCAATTTGAGCGGCCAGGCTGATGATCATCGCCATAGAACCAGGGCCACACAGTGAAGGAATGGTTAAAGGTACTAGTGCTATTGAATCTTGCCCAGAGGGGGCGGCTCCATTGTCGGGACGAGGAAACAGCATATTGAAACCAATCGCGACAATGATGATGCCACCACCTAAACGCAAGCTCGGTATTGAAATACTGAAGAGTTCGAGTACCGATGCACCAATGAAGAAGGTGATGCACAAGGCAATGAAAAGATAGACTCCAGTCGTTTTGGCTTGTGACACAATATAGCTCTTATCTCGTCCTTTACTCAAACCGAGTAAAACCGTTGCTGCTGCGGGTGGGTTCATGATGGGTAATAGGCCAAGAACCGTGAGTGTCATATAGGTGAACAATGTTTCCAAATGCATAAGAATCCCCATTTTGTGGTGGAAGAAAAAGTTAGATCACAGTAAAAAAGCGTGTGCTAGATACAGAACACTGAAGAACGAAATTGCGTCGGTTAAGGTTGTCAGCATTGGGCTTGATAGCATGGCTGGGTCGAAGTTGAGCCGTTTTAGTAGCAAGGGCAATGTACCTCCAATAACGACGGCAAGAGTGGAAGAAAGTGTGTAAGCAATGGCGATAACCAATGGCAATCCAGAGTGATCCCCGCCAAGCGTGAACAGCGTAAGCAGAGCCAGAACACCACCAATTAGCATTCCATTGATCGCGCCGATTGGTATCTCTTTCGCGACCACATACAGCAGGTCTTTGGCTGAGATCTGCCCCATCGATAATTCACGTATCGACACTGCAACGGATTGATTCCCAGCCGCACCAGAAAGATTGGCGACAAGCGGCAACACGGCCGCTAAGACGGCAATTTGTTCAATGATGGGTTCGTAAATAGCAATGATTGAAATTGCGGCATAACTTAAGGCGACTGAAGGCAATAAAAAGGCGAGTCGACGTAGGTTACGTTTTAGTACTGGCATGGTGCGAGACTCATCACCTCCAAATACACCGGATTGCTCCAGCATTTGCTGCTTCGAACGTTGGTATAAGGCTTCATTGAGATGTTTAAAACCGACGATGCCTATTTGGAAACCTTGTTCATCAACGATGGGAACAACGGGGTGTAAAGTGGTGTCCAGCGTACTTTTAATCGTATTTAGATCCGTGTCAGGGCTGATAACGGGCACTGTGGTATCTATGTATTCCCTTAATGACGTACCACGTGGTAGCAGCAGTACATCACGGATCTTCAGCCCGCCTAAATAGCTGCCTTCAGTGTCATGCAAGTAAACGTAGCGCCACTCTAGTCGATCTAAGTTGTGTTCTTCTGCGCTTAATATTGCGCTCAAACTGTCGATGGTAGCGTCTGCTGCCAGTTTGAGGACTTCGCTTTTACAAATCCCTCCGGCAGAGTCTTGTGGGTAGATCAAGGCTGCACGCTCCTCGTCTTTCCATGTTGAAGGTAGGGCTTGCCTGAGCTGTTTTTGTAGGTCACTTGGCAGCTCATTGAGTAGCAGCCGGCGGTCTGCGGAATGCAAATATTGAAATAGTACTATGGTGCTACTTTCAGATAGCTGACTGATCAGCCATAGAAGCTCGGGATCAGATAAGTGATCAAGTAAGTTGGCAGCAAGGCTTGGGTTTACTTCGCTTAATAGAGTCCAAGTGGCGATACGTTGCTGGTCAGAGAGCTTCCTTAATACTGATGGCAGTTCGACGGGTTCTGCTTCTAGAAGCGTTTGATTCAGTCGTTTAGCCTTTCTTAGAGTTAGACACTCCAGTATTTTCAGGTACAGCTTTTCCGCCCCTTCTGATGAAAAAGCTAATGTAATTAATGTCATATGTTAGACCTTTGACAATAAGTGAGAATGCAATTGAAGCGATTTTTATTCTGATGTTTGTGGTTGTCGCTTCTTGGTCGCAAGCCGAATAAAGAGGGCGATAAATGCAGTAACCATCAGGATTAAACTGCCCATTAAGAACCACTTTGTAATCAACTCTTGATATTGAGAGACGAATGGGTGTCGCATGATCCACTTTCCTATCAGCAATAAACTAAAGACCCATGTAATCGAGCTAGTGAAGCTAACAATCAGCGTTCTTATTGCGCTGAGTTGTGCAACGCCCATCAACATTGGGGTCAGTACGCGAACAAATGGGACAAACCGCGAAACGAACAGGGACAAAAACCCGAATCGGTTTAATAGTTTTTTTGCCTTGGGTAACGATTCATCTGGCAGTGTTTGTTCAGCTTTACGCATGAACGGAGTATTGTGCAGCCAGCGCCCTTGAAGGTAGGCAATGATACTGCCCAAAAAAGAGGCACTGGTTAGAAGCATTAGAGCACTTGAAAAATCAATCGCGCCCAAACCAACCATGCCCCCGACAAACAGCACTAGGCCGTCACCGGGTAGTGGTAAGAAAACAAAACTCGACTCAAGGAAAAGCACGACACCAAGCAAAAGCAATAAAACGTGCAGTGAATTCAATTCAAGTAAGGCATCAAAGTCTTGCAGCCAAATCGCGGAAATAATCTCTTGCATGGAAACTCCAAGTTAACGTGGGCTCTGGCTGTTGATAGCCGGAGCCCACAATGCGTTTTAATCAAACATCAAGATGATGTAGGCAAAGAACAGGATGAGGTGGGTTGCACCATTGAGCGAGTTAGTTCTCCCGCTGCTAAAGCTCACGCTTGTCATTAATAGCGTTGCACCTAATAACACCATTTCTGCAGGGGCGAGGCCGAGTTGGATGGGTTCGTTCATTACCCCTGAAATCAACAGAACAGCAGGAACGGTTAGTGCAATAGTGGCGAGAACTGAGCCAAAGAAGAGGTTCATCGCACGCTGTAATTGATTGGTCACGGCGGCTTTAACGGCACCAACAGCTTCAGGTGCGAGAATAATCAAGGCAACAATCAAACCACCTAGAGCCGCAGGTGCGCCCATTTCCGTGATGCCATCGTTAATTGGAATCGCGAGGCTTTTCGCTAACAAAATCACCACCATCAAATAGCTCACCAGCATAATCGTGTGGAATATATTGCTGTGCAGAGGGCCGTGATGTTCGTGATGATCTTCATTATCACCATCAATGAAGTAGTCGGTATGGCTGCGTGTTTGGATGAACAGGAATACTGCATACAAAGCGATCGAAGCGAGCACTAATGTCCAAGTTAGGCTGGTCGACATGTTACCCAGCGAATCCATACTGGTGAAATTAGGCAGTACCAAGCACAGTAATGAGAGTGGAATAATGGCCACCAAGTACGCTTTTATTCCATCAAGGTTGTAGGTTTGGGTATGGTATTTCATCCCACCGATTAACAAGGTGATACCGACAAAGCCATTAAGCACCGCCATCACGACAGCAAACATGGTGTCACGCGCTAGGAAGGGATTCGATTCTCCAGTCAGCATAACGGACGAGACCATAATGACCTCGAGCAAGACAACAGACAGCGTTAATATAAGAGTACCGTATGGGTCGCCAAGCTTGATCGCCAGCGCATCTGAGTGGCGAACAACCGAAAAAATGGCGCTCATCACCGCGTAAAACAGCATCGCAGTAATCATTATGTAGGCGAACTGAGACAGCTCTCCTGTGAGTAAGTTGTCGCCGATCAGTTTGAAAAATAGAACGGCAACGATGCCTAGTGGCAGTTTGTATTCTTGTTTGAGTACGTTGAGCATGTTGAGCATGTTGAGCCTTTATTGAGTAACCGAAGGCTCGCTAATGTCCTTTAACGAGAGTAAATCGGGTGAATACTGCAATTTCCTGTGCAGCAAACGGTTCGTTTCAAGTTATGCGTTTAAGCTTTTGCATCTAAAACGATATCTACAAAGCTATGCGTCTAACCATGTTGCTAACTTAAGGTGAACCGATGATTCAGACTATGAATTAGAGAAATTCTTTGTTGCTATCAGACGACCGACATTCGCCTAATAGCGTGCTAAGTAAGCAGCAAGCAGTAAGCAGTAAGCAATGAGCGCAGTAAGTAAAAGCTAAGGCATGCTTTCAAGGGATTCAGTTTCTTCCTGTTTATAGTGGGTTGGTTTCAAGCCCACACGAGTTGGCAAGAGTGTGCCAATAGAGATAGAAGACCATGTCCCACTTAAAATCCCGACACACAGTGCAATGGCGAAACCTTCTAGTGCGCTCCCTCCTAACAACCACAATGCTGAGACTGTGACTAAGGTGGTGCCTGATGTGACAAGCGTTCGTGACAACGTTGACACTATGGACTGATCGAGAAGGGCATCGGTTTCACCGTCTGGCTTCGCACGAAATACCTCACGGATTCGATCTGAAATGATGATCGAGTCATTCAGGGAGTAGCCCATCACTGCCAGTAAAGCGGCCAACACGGTTAGGTTGAATTCAATTTGAGTCACCGCAAAGAGCCCTAGCACAATAACAATGTCGTAAATCAACGCCGCAATTGAACCTAGCGCTAATCGCCATTCAAATCGGTAGCTCAAGTACAGCAAGGTAAGAACGAAACAAGCCAAAATCGCTAAGCCGCCTTGTTCGACCATTTCTAACCCAACCTGAGGGCCAATTACGCTGCTGTTAGCAATGTGAAAATTGCTGTCTATTGGCAACAGTGCTTGGTTAAGTGCGTCTCGCAAATCGAGGTCTGTATCATTGAAACGCAGTTGCCAATTTCCCTCACTGCCTGCCGCCGTCACTTGAACATCTTGGCTCAGTGCTGAGTCGAGGTGAGATTTGAGCTGAACTTGAGTTACGTTTGGTTTTGTTTGAATATCGGCGACAACACCTCCCGTAAAGTCGAGTCCCCAATTGAACCCCCTTGCAACGATCGATGTAATGGAAAGCGTCAAAAGAATCAGAGATATCATCGTCATCAATTGACGTGTTTTGGTGACGTTAATTGATTTGGTCATTACAGTTTCACCTCATGTGAGGTGTCTCTTCCCCACAAATAATTGATAAGAATTCGAGACGCAAATACGCCGGTAAATAAGCTAGTCAGTAGGCCTAATCCGAGTGTGATAGCAAAGCCTTGAATTGGGCCGTTACCTATTGCATACAAAGCGATGGCAACGATCATAGTGGTGAGGTTGGCATCGAAAATTGAAGAGAATGCACTATCGAACCCTCGATCTATGGCTTGGGAAAAGTTTCTGCCTTCTCGCATTTTGTCTTTGATGCGTTCAAAGATAAGCACGTTGGTATCGACAGCCATCCCCACGGTTAGCACGAGCCCAGCAATGCCCGGAAGCGTTAGCACAACGCCAGGGATGAGCGCCAATAGGCCAAACAGACACACTAAGTTGATAGTCAGTGCAGCATTCGCAACCCAGCCAAGGCGTCGATACCAACAAGCGATAAATACCAATGTAAAACCAAGCCCCAAGGCGAGTGCAGCAAAGCCATTTTTGACGTTTTCAGCACCAAGAGTTGGCCCGATTGTGCGTTCTTCAACAATGGTGACAGGAGCGGTGAGTGAGCCAGCTCTCAATAGAAGAGCAAGGTTTTGAGCGTCTGCCATTGACCCCGCGCCAGTGATGCGAAAGCGGTTACCCAGCGTTGATTGAATTGTCGCTACGCTGATAACTTCGCTTTGCTCAATGGATTGTCCTGTCTCTGATTGACTGTATTCACTGTACAGAGTCGCCATCGGGTTTCCGATATTGCTGCGCGAGTGATTGGTCATCAGCCGCCCCCCCGTGCTATCAAGAGTGATGTTAACTTCGGGTGTTCCCAATTCTCCTAGGCTGGCGCGTGCATCGATAATATGCTCGCCCCCTAAGATACTGTTTCTATGCAGAATGACAGGTCTACCATCTTGGTCATTGATGGATTTTGTTCGTGCGCTGACATTAGGCTCCACATGGTAAAACGCTAACGATGCAGTGGCGCCGATAATGTTTTTTGCGGATGTCGGGTCTTGTACTCCTGGCAGTTCGATGCGAATTCGATTTTCACCTTGGCGTTGGACTGCGGCTTCTGTGATCCCTAGCTCTTCTATGCGGCCTCGCATTGTTTGAAGATTTTGTGTCACGGTCAGAGTTCGAATCGCGCGTTTCTCTTCCTCATCCATTGAGATCATTAAGCGCTCACCAGATTGGCTCAGAGTCCAATTTGGATACTGTGTTCTTAAGTGGGTTCGAATATCGCCAAGTAATGCTTCGTTATATCGAGCAATGACTACCTCACCGCTTTCTACACGACCGCGTACACGAAACTCCTGACGAAGGTCGTCGATCACTGATTGCGCGTGAGCATTAAAGACAGGGACTAGGTCAACGTCTAACAGAAATTGCACACCACCGCGCAGATCTAATCCAAACTTAATCGGCTGAAAGCCCAGCGAGGTTAGCCAAGAAGGAGCTGAAGGTTCGAGCGTGAGGGCAACGGTCTCCGATGATTGGATAAAATCGGACATCAAAGCTTGTGCGGGGGCTTGTTGCCCGCTTGAAGCAAACGTCACAACTAACCTATCGTTGTTTTCGCTAACACTGTGAACATCAATGCTATTGTCCACAAGATAACGATATACATCATCAGCGTGTGTCGAATGCGTTTGGTTTGAAATGTGCAAAGCTTCACGTTCACCAAATGCAGAGGGTAGGGCACTGAGAAGCATCAGTACTACAGACAACACGAGAACGATGACCTTCCATTTAGCTGAATAATTTATGGGTGCGATTGAGCGCTTTAACTTCATTTTGGTTGCATCTTATTGATTAACGCATACGTAAATAGCACCAAGCTTATTTATTAAATAAGCACCAGTATTAATCATGTATGAGTTGAAACTAAGGGATCCTAAAGGTTATCGATGGCGCTTTCGGTTTTATCGATAAACCTAACTGTTGGTTACCGAGCTATCTTAGTTTCTTGATTCAATAGAACTATGGGTTAGAGAAATTCATATTTGGTTTGCTCGACTTTGCATATATGAATTTCTCTAATTCCTCGCAGAGATTCGATTTATTTAAAACAATGTAATCTGAATTAATGATTGAGGATAAATCTACGTGGATTGCACAATATATTTAAACGATCGCAAATATAGAGTTTGCGATATTGGTGAAGGGAGATGCACTCTAGTGCTTAGTTACGCAGAAGGTATAGAGTCATTGCATGAGCATTTTAGCCATCAGTTTCTTGAGATAGAAAGAATGATAGTCATCGATATATCAACATGTTGGAGTGGAGAAATCGACACACTGTGCGAAAAGGATCGCTGTGAATTAATCGGAGATGTTCGGTTATTAACTGACATCTATTGGCTCGATGATTTTGAAATTAAAACAGATAAAGGACAAGAAATATTCCAAGGGATTTCTGCACTAGCACTATCGACTGAATAGAAAACCCATTGATATGTTTGTCTACGGCGTTGATTTTTAAGTTGCTCTAGTTTGTTGGGGAGTGACAAACTAGAGCAACTTGTCTTGGCATAAAATTAACTTCGAAAGCTGAATACTAGTCATCAATAATTAACGTGAGGTATTGAAAAGTATCGGAAGCCCCTTTTGTAAATAAACCGATTGCATATGGATATTGTTTTGTAGAGTATTAGGGCACTCATTAATGATGGGACATTAAAACAATAACAAGGATACTTAAAACAATGAAAATGCGTTTAAATCTAAGCCTTTTCCTAATTTCTACAGCTCTTAGTCCAGTTGCGCTTGCTGATATTACATACCCTGATGGCTACTACCTCGAAGCTGAAGGACTCAACGGAAATGCGTTAAAAGATATGCTCGGTGTGATTGCTGCTCGTGGGCAAAAGCAATTAACGTACACTCAAGTTTGGTCTGCATTGAAAGACACCAACGAAGACCCGAATAATCCGAATAACGTGATTCTGTACTACAGCGGCCGTTCACAATCCAAAGACTTTACCTCATCGGGTAACAACGACAAAAATGCTTGGAACCGTGAACACCTTTGGCCTAAATCTTTTGGCTTTAAGCGCAAAGATCAATGGGGCTATACCGATATCCACCACCTACAGCCAACAGATGCCGAGATTAACTCCATCCGTTCAAATAAAGACTTTGATTTTGGCGGTTCGCCATTGAAAAAGTCGCCACTGAACAAAACGGATTACGACAGCTTTGAACCTCGTGATGCAGTGAAAGGTGATACCGCACGCTCAATTTTCTACATGGCTGTGCGCTATGAGGGCAACAACGCAAACATGCCTGACTTGTATCTGGTTGATGACACTTCGAGTACGTCAGGTAAACCTAAAGTTGGAAAGCTATGTACGTTGCTTCAATGGCATAACGCTGACCCAGTAGACAACTGGGAAAGTCAACGCCACGAGAAAGCCGTGCAGTGGCAAGGTAACCGCAACCCGTTCATTGATAACCCAAGCTGGGTAAACGATATTTATGGCAGCCGATGTAACGGTTGATTTTATTCTTATTCGTCTGTTAAAAATCAATTAGTACATTTCTATCAGCGACTTATATTTGAAAAGTTAAAAGTTAAAAGTTAAAAGTTAAAAGTTAAAAGTTAAAAGTTAAAAGTTAAAGCTTCTCATTTCAGTAATATGCTGTTGGCTTAATACCCAGTCAACTCCATATAGCCAGAGCCGGAATGAGAACCTTTAATCACGATGGGCCCCTCCCAATAAGGAACCGACAGCGGCATTTTTGCTTCTGGATTGAGCGCCGAGACTTTTAGTTCTATTTTTTGAGTCGGAATAGAAATTTGCCATTCTGTCGGGTAATCGCGTCCTTCAATTTCTGTTTGATTAATAGCAGTTAAGCTGATGTCTTGCTGCTTAATCGTTATGCCGGAGCCATCTTGATTCATCAACCTCGCATGGGAATAACTGGCTTTGCCTGATGTTGAGTTTCGAAGCTGAAATACCACTAAGCTGGTTTCATCACTCAGCCTTAGCGCAAACCAATCCCAGCCTTGTTGTGAGTCGAGTAAGAACTGCGAGCTCCACTCTCTGTCTATCCAACCTTTACCAGACACCTGATGTGTGACTCCATCAATGGTTACCTCGCCCGATACATCGATGAATGGTTGGCTGTAGTAATAAGAAGCCACTTTACCATCGCTACTTTTAGTGCTGTAGCCTTGTTCGCCTTGCTTTTGATAAGGCGCGTTGTTGGTTAACTTAAGCGAATATCCAAATTGATCCGAGTTGGCGACCAATGTAGCTGGGAACAGGTCATCGGTCGTCGACGTCCATTGCCAATCATCAAGATAGACACGAAACGGCGAATCGCTTACACCCGCCAGTTCAGCTTGGTCACGTGACCATTTTTCATCGGCATAGTGTTTGTCTTCGGTGGTGACAGCGCTGTGTGCCATGTAGATTTGCTGACTTTGCCACGTAGTTTCCTTGGTGCCATTGCCATTGCCATTTTCCTGAGGTGCAGCCGCAAAGCGGAATTGTGTCCACTGCACGCCTAAAGTGTTGCCATCTTCATCAATTAAGTTTGCGGTTAAGTACCACCATTCATGATGAAAATTAGGGTGTGCTTGATGGTCGGCAGGGAAGGTGATCTCGATACCTTTTACTACCGGAGAAAATTGCGCTTGATCGATTGCCGTTTCATTCTCGGTTTGTGTTTCAGTACCGAGTATCGAACCCATATTTTGAGCTGATGGTTGAGTGGACTCGTCGCACCCTAAAAGGAGCAAGATGCCAAGTGCGAGAGCGAAAACTCTCATTGCTCGATTCATCACAACACCTCACTTTGCAAACTGGATACCACGGGTCTACTGACCAAACGCCACAGTGGAATCAAGGTCGCAAACACAGCCACTAAAATGGTGATGGCTGCGATGCTGAGTGCATCACTCCAATTCCATACGTAATTTAAGCTCCAACCAAAGGCGCGCAGGGTGACGATGTCCGTCAATACATAACCGACCATAGCGCCGAGTGGTAAAGCGATAACCAGAGTGAAGGCGACCAGAACTACGATTTGCCCGACCACCATCGCCATCAATTTTTTCTGACTAACACCGAGCGCATACAGCCTTGCAATGGCGGCTTTGCGTGCATCGAGCAACATGAAACAGGCGCAGAACAACCCTATCACCGCCACCATTAATGTGACGCCATTAAGCGCCCGAGTGATGGCAAAGGTTTGTGAGAAGATATCCAACGCGAGGGATTTGATCTGTGCTTGGTCGTAAAGCTGGCTTGGATGCAAATTCAGTTGTTGGCGAAGTTGCTCGTATACCACTTGTGGGTCGCCAGAGACTTTGACTCCCAAGCTAGTGGGCAAGTCAGTAAAGCCGTTTTCAAGCCAAAGGTTTGGAGCAAGCAACACTTCGCCATTCGGCGAGCCGTAATCGTGGAAGATCGCGCCAACCACCAGTGATTTGTCTGGGATAGAGTCGAGTTCAAGTTTGCTGTTCAATGATAATCCGAGTTTCACCGCCGTGGGTTCGCTGATCGCCACTAACTCACCTTGGTAAAAGCGTGACCAGAACTTATCAAGCTGCGATTGGAATACCATGGTTTGCTCAAGTGTGTCTTTGTCTTTGGTGCCGAGCAAAGTAGGTAAGCCCTGCAAGTTATCGTCGACATAATATTGCTTATAAACGGTTTCAACATTTTCAAACCGCTCTAACGCACGTTCCACATTCGCGATTTCACCTTGGGCAGGGCTAACGTAAATGTCTGCATGTAAGCGCTGTTCAAGCCATTGCTTTAACGTGGATTCAAAGCTGCCGACTAAGGTATTCATTCCCACATTTGCGGTGACAGCGAGAAGCAACGCCATCATGGCAAGGGAGAGAGGGGAGATAAGTTCACGCAGCTCAGCAAACAGGTATTGTATTAACCCCGATTGGGTGCGTTTTTCGCTCCAGTTCGCTAGCACGCTGAGTGTTTTGGGCAAATACAAAGGAATCGACACCACTAACACACCGAGCCATGCCATGGTGAAGCGATGATGTTCGCTCATCCATAACCCTGCTAACGCGACAATGGTTAGTACTGACCCGATAACAAACAGCTGATTTTCGTTAGACGTTTCCGGCGCTTGATAGAAACCACCATGAGAAGAGAGGGGTTGTCGCACTCGATGTTTAAAATGTTGCCAACATGCGACAAGCGTTGCGGCCAGCGTGAGCAGCAGTGCCTGCACTAACCATTGCCACTGCCATGTGCCGGGAAGCAGTGTTGCACCATAAAGTTGTTCAAGCGTTATCGCGACGGTTGGATGCAGCCAATGGCTGAGTTGAATGCCGAGAATGAAACCAAGCGACGCGCCTAGTGTGACTAAAACAGTCAGCTCGACTAACAGAGCCAAAAATACGATACTTGGCGCAATGCCGGCTTGTTGAATTTGCACCAACAGCCGATTACGTTTCAGCAAACTGTACTTCACACCATTGTAAGCGATGAATAGCCCAACCAAAAACGCCAACAAACTCATGGCGGTGAGATTGAGGTGAAAGCTATCGGTAATTGAACCGAGATCCGTGCTTTGGTTGTTGGATATCCATTGCCCTTGCTCGCCAATAAGGCCTTGCCATTTATCCTGTGTATTGTTGTTAGTGTCGCTCTTAGTGTCAAAAATAGCGATGTAGCTCAGTTGCCCTTGCTTGTTAAGCAGTTGCTGAGCGAATCCAATGTCCATCAACATTCGGCTACCGAGCTGCCATTCATCTGGCAATACCACGACTTTGGTGAGCACTTCATCCAAAGTGAGTGTGTCTACTCCTCCTAAGTTCTGGTGTTGCGACTGGCTCATCATCACAATGGGTTCACCCGCTAAGAGTTGCGGCAAGGGTAAGGCATTGTCGAACAGGGAAATGTTTGGTTCTTTGGTTTGAGTGTTGCTTTGTTCGTCGACGCGAGCGTGACGAGATCTTGAAGTGAGGGCGGCGATAAACTCACTGCCTTGAACTGACCAACGTCGACCTTGCTCGTCTCTTACTCGCCCTTCTATAACAGGCAGTGCTGCGCTTAATCCACTTTGTCTTAAGCTGAAGTAGAGCGATTCCGACAAATAGTTTTGCCCTGCTGGTGGAATGATAAGGTTCTGCGCTTGGGCGCTAAGTTGCTCGGTCGATTCTGCATAACTGCGCTTGGCATTGAGGTTAATGGCTTGCACTGCGACAAACAAGGTGACCGCAAGCACAATACCGATCAGAATCGCTGCGGCTTGCAATGGTGACTGACGATAGTGTGCCGCAAATAGATTCAGAGTCAGTTTTGTTTGGGTGAGCTGACTCTGTGTGAAGCCAGTTTGCTTCATTGGTTTACTCACAACGCTGCTGCTCTTGGGGTTAGATCTGCGTTCCTTAAACAACCATCATCTAATACCAATTTTGTCTGCATAAAGCTGGCGCATTCCGGGCTGTGCGTAACCAAAAGCACGGCAGTGTTGCCTTGTGTAGTGATTTCACTCAGCAGCTTCATTACCTCAATGCCTGCTTTGTGGTCGAGGTTGCCTGTGGGTTCGTCGGCAAGCAGTAGCTTAGGTTTATGGGCTAAAGCGCGCGCAATAGCGACTCGTTGTTGCTGACCGCCAGAGAGTGCGGATACGTGTCTTCCGAGTAGCTCGCTGATGCCCAATGCGTCAACTAAGTAATCGCACCAGTCGCTCCACTTCTGTTGATTTAAATGAAGAGGGAAGGCGATGTTTTGTTTTACGTTGAGTGGGGTCAATAAGTTGAACTGTTGAAAGATCACGCCCAATTTTTGATGGCGGAATCGGCTCCACTGAGGGTCTTTCCAAGCTGATGTGTCTTCACCATCGAGCCACAACTCGCCACCAGATAGAGGTTCGAAACCTGCGATGAGATTGAGTAGAGTACTTTTCCCGCTGCCACTTGCTCCTGTTAAAGCCACACTAGCACCCGTAGCTAAAGTGAAGTCGACACTGCCCAATACGCTATGGGTGTCTTTACCATCAATAAAGTTTTTGCTGGCATGTGTGAGTGTGACAATTGGGCTTTCCATTTCCTTTCCTTATAACCAAAACTAACCATCAAAAGGTGTCGTTACTTGTGGCAATTACCGAATCGACAAGCTCTATAAAACTGTAGACAATAATTTAAAACATTAGAGCGATTTATATCGAAT
The DNA here is from genome assembly GCF_023161755.1 of Vibrio sp. 1CM23M. Lineage (NCBI taxonomy): Bacteria > Pseudomonadati > Pseudomonadota > Gammaproteobacteria > Vibrionales > Vibrionaceae > Vibrio > Vibrio sp. 1CM23M. The sequence continues at coordinate 469,519 of NZ_JALNTR010000001.1, read as the reverse complement.
TATTAATAACTTGTACTTCGAAAAGAGGGAAATAGATCAGTGTGGGGAGGGATAAGGATGTTAGTGGGAGTTTTGAGCCACCTCGGAGGCTTTTAGATTTTTCGTCAGATGGTTCGTGATCTCGTTTAAGTGAAATAAATCATGGCTCAAATTATTAAACGTTGTATTTATGAAAGTGGTGAGGGTTGGTGCTGTTTTGCTAGCTTGTTTCTGCCCCTTTTTGTGTTAATGAAAGTAAACCTCATCTGCAACACTTCGAAATTATTCGTTAGTTTTTCTAATGGAAACTCTGATGCGGGTAGGAGTAGTAACATGTCTTACCTCGTTTTCCCGAAATGGAGTTGAGTTCGCTTTAGTCAACATTTACACAAACAGATTATTATGTAGCTTGTTTATCAGCTAGTTATATGGATAATCACGAAAACTTAGCTCTCTAGTTCGAAAATCTTCGAAGCATATTATTTGAGGGTCAGATACGGAAAAGGGTTAAATAAATATGGAAATCACTATCGCATCTCTTGCTCTTCTGGTGTCTGCCATCACGTTTTTTTTGCAGAGACAACACAATCGCAAATCTCTTGAGCCGATACTAAACACCTTTTTACATCACGGAGAAGACAATAACAAAGGTGAACTAATTCTATATTTGGATAATCATGGCCTTGGCCCTTGCTTCATTACTAATACGAGGCTTTATCTTGGTGGGAATAGTTACGAGATTGTTGAGCTTAACGATTATGAAAATGCATTTTTCAAAGAGGATTTTTTCTGTCAGGTTAAAAGCAAAGCTACTGTAAGGGTCATTAGGCCATTGGAGCGTGTTGAATTAATCAGATTGGAAGTCGAAAATGTACAGCAAGCGGTTAGACAACTAGAAATCTTGGAGGCAGATTTTCGTGTCGATGGGTTAAGCCATTACCAACAACATACATGGTGTGATAAAGACGGTGCGCAAAGCGACGGAGATTACCCTGCTAAGATGAGGGGGCAAGCCTTTGCTAGAAAGTTCGTGACTCAATCAAAAGAAGTCTACAAGTTTGCAATAGGATTCTTCTCAATTATTTTTAATGAGTTCCAACGAGCAATATCTAAACGAGACTAGTTGAATTTGAGCCACTGAGTTTATGGTGTAAGTTAAATTCCTCATCCCAGAGTTTAACTTGCTCAAGAGCAAATACTTACGCGGTCATTCTGTGTGTCAGGACAATCGATTCTGACACTCTTATGTCCAACTATGAGTTAGCCTTTGCAGCTCATTCATCCAATATCAACCGTGTACTCGCTACAGATATAATGTTGGAAGATGGGAGCGACAACGACTTAACCACGCTCCAAGCATCGTTAAGTCGTTATTGGTTTGAGGTCAGGGGTTAATTGAGCGCTTCAATCAGAGTTATTTCGCGTTTGATTTGTTTACTCTCTTGCTCAGTTGCCTGCGCCAGTTTCTTTTCGCGTGTGGTTATGGCAGCTTGTTTCGCTTCGTTAGATTTGAACATCAGTTCTTTTACGTTGATAGAAGCGATGTTTGTGTAGCGGCCATCGTCACTGGTCGGGATTGATATGGTTTCATCATTGATCAATGACTTTACGATCTCTCGCTGTTCATTGTAACGGCTCTCTAAACCAGAAAGTGCCCATCGCTGCTGATTTTTACCTTCATACTTGCCGTTCTTTTCGTCCTTAAGATACTTGATGGTCATATTACGGATTGTGCCTGCTTCTTCTCCATACTCTGCTTCCGTATCAAAGAGTACAGGGAACGATTCACCTTCTAGCACGCCGCCTTTCTTGGTTAGATGACCCATTCGATAGCTATTCATACCAATACGGATTTCTGTTTGATCAGTAACCGGAGTGCCATCTGCAAACGCGAGGTTGGTAATGCGTGTACCTGCAGGCTGAGTAAGGTCGATGGTATAAGTCACGCCCGCGAAGAAGTCATTGGTTGAGTATTTTGATGCTCTGCGTTCAGGGTTAAAACTGTAGGTTACATCGCCAGGTTGTACTGAGTTGAAGTAGCCCGCAGACCATTCCATGTAGGTTCTTAATTCTTTGCCTGTCATCTGGTAGACAGTGATTTCGCCACCCGCGTATTGGTAGTTGTACGCGATGTCTTTGGCTTTGATTGGGCCAACATCAAGCTCTGCATTGTCGTTGTCTATTTGAAGTGCGATGACATTGGCTTTAGGTGCATAGAAGAAGCTCGCTTCTTGGTATAGCGCACTGATGCCTGTGTCTTGAACATGGACTTGAGGGATACCGCGGATTTCGTTTTCAGGGACTAAATCAACGCCGATAAGCTGAGCGACAGGTCGATTCGCCATTTCTCGGAGTTGTTTGTGATAAGGCTGGTATAGCTCGTCCATGTTCTCATCAGAGTCGATACCTTTAATTTTATAGGTGAAACTGTCTTTGTTGACGAGAGTGAATGTGCCATCGCGCTCTTCAAATTGAAGATCAATACGGGATAGGGCGCGCCCATATTTGTCGGGCTCAGTAATAATAACGCCATTCACAACGGCCTTATCGATGCGAGTGTGCATGTGACCAGCGACGATGGCATCAAGCTCTGGGTTCGCATTGGCAATGTCGGTGACACCAGTGTCGGCAATGTCATTCTCGTTCTCAATCCCCATATGGGCAACCAATACGATGGCATCCACTTTATCATCAATCTCTTTGACGATTTTCTTCACTTCCAAGGTTGGATTAGTGAAAGTGACGCCTTCTAAACGGTTTGTACCTTGCGCAAAGACCTCCGTCATTGGGGTATCCATTCCGATCACGCCGATCTTAATGCCACCGCGTTCTAGAATGGTGTAACCCGGTAAGAATGGATTTCCGTTTTTGTTCTTGATGTTGCCGCCGAGAGACTGCCCTTTAAATTGGGTAACGGCTCTGTTGAGGGTTTTAAGGCCAAAGTCGAATTCGTGGTTACCTAAAACCCACACATCGTATTTCATGTGATTAAAGCCAAGCATCATTGGATCAACAGGCTCATCTTTGAAAGTTTCTACGAAGTTGCCTTGGATGGTGTCGCCAGCGTCTACTAGGATAATGTTTGATTGCTCTTTGCGGATATCACCCACTTTCGTTGCTATTTGGCTTAAGCTGCCGCGAGTGTTGAGTTTATCTGACGCGTAATCCCATGCCATAAAATGACCGTGGATATCTGAAGTACCCAGTATCGTGACATCGTGTATATCGCCATCAGCTGCAAAGGTGGGAAAGGCTAGAGAGAGTAGGATGGCGCTTGATAGTATGTGTCTTTTCATAAGTATGTTCACATCGTGGTTTTAAGTATGACGCTACCATATAGAATCGAGGTTATCTTATGGGTGATCAGTATCATATTTCTAGTGATGCAACTTATTGATGTTTCAAATAAATGTGACTCATGACCATCTCGTAATCACTTAAGTTATGGAGAAACGCATTACAACTCTTTACTGCGTTCTCAATACTCAATTCCTTTAATCAAACTTTCTGAGCGTTGGGATATTAATAAGCATGTTTGTAAGCTGTTGAACGTCTTGTCTGTTGAAATAAACAAGGTATATATCGCCAAATTTTTACTTACTGTGGCAGTAAGACGATCTTGCCCTCTAGGCGTGTGGTTTTCGATTCAATGAGATCAATCGCGGTTTGCACTTCATCGAATGGCAGATAGCGGTCAACGTCGAGTTGAATGTCGTTTGTGATGAAGTGATCTAGCATGGTCGTGAACTTATCACGGCGAACACCTTTACCTTCCGCTTCCTCCCAATAACGTAAGAAGAAGGTGCTGAAATCAATGTCTTGGCTTTTCGCGTACTCAAAGAAGCGTGGTTCGTAAAAATCCAGAGACAGCGTCCCATAGTTGATAAAGCGCCCTTTGTTGCCAAGGGTGTGAATAAGGTCGGTTCCGGGTGAACCGCCAATCGCATCAAAGGCAACGGTTGGCATAGACAAGCCTAAGGCCTTAATTTGAGAAACTAAATCATCGTTTGCATCTAATACCCAACTGGAAGTGGCTAGGTATTGTGCCGGCTGTGATGTAACAACAATGATTTTGAAGCCTAGTGATGCTGATAACTGCGAGAAGATCTTACCGATGGCAGAGCTGCCTGCGTTGATGATCAACACTTCTTCTTGGGTCAGCTTGGCTATTTCTGTCGTCAACACCCATGCTGTTAGCGCATTAATGTACAACTGACAGGCGTAGCCATTATCTAGATGTTGAGGAATTTGGAACAGGTCATCTGGTGATACATCGACATAGTTCTGCCATGTCCCACTGGTTGCCACAAGCACGCGTTGATTTACTGCAAACTCAGCATGATTGGACTCTACAACCCTTCCTACCGCTTCAAATCCCGGTACTCTCGGCGGCTGGTGGCTATGTTTGTATTGGCCCACACCATAAATCGACAACAGATCACTAGGGTTGATGTTAGTCGCTTCAATTTGTACACGAACTTTATCTTTGTCTAGTGCCCCCAAAGCGACATGTTCTAACTTGAGAGATTCTTTTGGCTGACCGAAACGGAACTGGCTAATTCGGGCATTTTGCTTAGTGTCAGTCATAGTTCGGGCACCTTTATGGATTATGAGTACTGCATTGATTTTAAGTGTAGCGTGTTCATAAACAACCTTGGGTCGCTAATATTGCTCAACATAGCTGGTGTTGGTAAACAGTCGTCATCAACGTAGTCGACATAATCAGCCGCCGAATCAAAGATCAAAATATCCAAAGCCAAACGATCCAAGCCATAGCGGCCTCGGTGGATCATATCCGCTGAAAAAACCAATAAGTCACCGGCGGCTAATGGTATCTGCTTACCACCAGAGATGTCATCGCTGCTCACTTTGCCGTTTTCTTCTTGGCGAACATTGTATTCTTCTTCGTTGTCCCAGCGTTTGTGAGTGCCGGGGATAAGTTCCATACCTGGCTCATCAAAAAGGGGCACTCGCAGATGCAATACCTGGGTTTCCATGATGACTTTCATCTGGTCATCAATGTCGTAGTCGTATTGACAGTCACGATGCCAGAAGTCTTTTTGCTGCGGGTTTACTGGGTTGAAGAACAGCTGTGTATTCATGAATGCCGGTTTGTTCGGAATCACCGCATCAACCACGTCCATCACTTGTTTCGAGCTGATGAAGTCAAAAAGCACACTTCTATCGTCGGCAGGCAAATACTCGCTTCCCGTAATTAAAGACGAGTTAAATGCTTCTTCTTTATAGAATTCTTCGTTGTCTGCTTTCCATGATTCATGAAATTTCAGCACGACTTTTCTAAGCGATGCAATTTGAGCTTCATTGAAGTAATTTCTGATAACAAAGTAACCATGTTCGTCGTAACGGTCACTTAATTGTTGGCTGTTTTCTACCACTGACTACCTTCGTTCATTCTTTGCTGTGTAATAACCACAGATTTCTTGGGCGCATAATGCCAGACAGTTGTCATTCAACCAAGTAACGAGTGCAGAAGCCTGTAGATTCAGTGATGCGATAAAGCTCTATGGGGGCGAGTGTTACATGCCTATCCATATCATGGACTCATGCGATAAAAATCTCCGCATATGTGATCTATCCCTTATTTTATAAAATGAAAAGATTCATATGGTGAATGTTTTTGTGGTTTGCATGATTATTGACCATGTTGAAATTTGGTTGTGTATGGAAGATAGAAAATCATGGATGGTTTTTCGCTGGATATGAGAACGCTTAATTTTATTATTATTTTGTTCTCTTTCACTTACTGCATTGGCTTATTGCTGTTCCAATTTACGCAACAGCCAATTAAAGGGCTCTCTAGCTTTTCCCTTTCAATATTTGTTATTGGAACTGGGCCGTTGATGTTGAGCCTAAGAGGGGAGCTACCGGATTGGGTCACTGTTATTGGCGCCAATATGGTCATTGCGCTAGGCTTTCATCTCGCTTTGTATAGTTTATGCTTGTTCCGAGAATACTCTTTAAAATGTACCTACCTCAGCAGCTTGATGATGTTGGCTCTTCTGCTAGGTTTTATTCACTTCACGTACTATGAACCTTCCATCAAGGCTCGAATTATTCTCATTAGTTTCTATTTAGCCTTTGTCACTCTTTGCACTGCCTTTGTGGTGTTAAAGGGTCAACGTGATGACTTGAACTTAGCTACTAGGATGATGGCCTTATCATTTTTGATATATGGCGGGTTTATGGTTTTCCGAGTATTGGTGACGCTATTTTCAGCTGAGCTTCAGGATTTCATGGCAGCCGCACTCATTCATCAACTTGCCTTTTTAATGAGTATTGTTCTTATCGTGTCGATGAGCTTCACAATGCTCTGGCTGATTAATGCAAGGTTGCTTAGGTCTATTCATGACCTGTCTTACAGCGACCCTTTGACGGCACTTGGAAACCGCAGAGCATTAGATGAAATGGTTCCTGTCATCATGAAGCAGGCGGGGAGTGCACCTGTTAGTGCCATTATGATGGATATTGATAATTTTAAGTCGATCAATGACCAACACGGACATATTGTGGGTGATCTCGTCATCAAGTCTTTTGCTGAAATGGTTCAAAGTGCAATCAAAACATCGCCAACAGCCAGCGCGTTCCGTTTTGGCGGAGACGAGATAATGATTTTATTGCCCAATGTTAATTTCCTACAAGCACAGGCTATTGCTTGTAAGCTGCGATTGTCTATTTCAGAGATCTCAGCCGTGCAAGGGAATGAGATGTTTCTGACGTCGAGTTTCGGTGTCGCTCAGCTTCACCCACATGAGAATTGGGATGGGTTTATTAGTCGAGCCGACAAAGCGTTGTATCAAGCGAAAACAAACGGTCGCAATATGACTTCAATTTGTCCTAGCCATATTAACGAGCTCGTCACTGCCTGATGATGACAGGTCTTTATGCGTTAGTTTGACCCGCCACTATTTTGATAAAGCCATTATATTGTTGGCTGTGGCGCTGAGTCTGTTTTTTGGCTTTGCGTTAAAGTTTGTGAAGCAGTGGCTTCAGTTTCTTCTGCTGGCGTAAAATGCTTATCTGTTAGCGTTACGGTCATTCCTTCATGCTTCACTGTTGTGGTTGACGCTTCTAGTTGGGCTTGGTTTGTTGTCGCGGGTTCTGCGAATGCCATCATTGAGGTTGTAAAGAAGATCGTTGCTAGTGCGATTTGAGTAAGGGTTTTCATTGGGCTGTATCCTATTGGGTAATGATTAATAGCTGATACGTGCACTATAAAAATTATGTGGAGGCCGTTCTTATCATTTTACGCCACCGTAATATTTATACGGTGGATGAATATGTCACTTGGGTATGATTTTTTGTTCTCTTTGACCCAACCTCCAAGTATGGCGACGTTCAAATCACTGCCACATCACCAAGACCGCTGCGATAGAGAGCAAGATGAGTGCGACAATGTCTTTGCGTGCGATGCTTTGCCCTAACCAGAAGTAGGATATCAACACCATGAAGATCACTTCGACTTGCCCAAGCGTCTTTACGTACGGAACGGCTTGAAGTGACATTGCGCTAAACCAACCCAGAGAACCGATAACACTCGCTAGGCTTGTCATGACGACCAGTTTCGACTTCTTGAATATCAGGCGCAGCGTGTCTCGTTCCTTGAAGAAAAGATACGTGCAGATAACGCATGTCTGAAGAGTTATCACCAGAAATAACACCCAAGCAGCGCTATGAGGGAAGGGCAACCCGATACTCAAGCTCGCTTCCCGCACCCAAAGAGACGTTAAAGCAAAGGCGGTGCTACACGCCATACCTAGCAAGAACACTTTCGGGGACAAGCTTCGCCAGCCAGAAGCGCTACTCATGATTAGCACGCCTAAAGTACCAATAAGTACGCCGACCCAACCTGTCACTGTTAATGCGGTGCCAAAAAACAACACGGAGAGCACTGCAGAAACGGGAGCTTCACACTTGGCTAATCCTGCGCCTATCGCATAGTTTTCTAGCTTAAATAACATCACCATTAAGCCGGTCGCGAGGATCTGCATAATGGCTGCTGCAATAATGTAGAAAACAAACTCACCCGAAAAATCCGGTGCGGAGACTGGCTGCCATTGATAGAGGGCGTAGAGGTAAATAAGGGCGATTGGGCCAGCCCAAATAAATCGCGCTAACGTCACGCCAGCCACGCTCATGGTACCACTTAATTTGCTTTGAAAGGCATTGCGCCAAGATTGGCTAAAGGCAGCAAGGAGAGTAAAGGCGATCCAACTAAAAGACATGACGCTTCCATGAGTGATGTAATTTGGTGGTGATACTAACAAAAAATCACTTGATAAGAAGTGTCATTATCTGTTTATAGCCACAGGCTCACCTTTATTCTCTATTCGGCAGTAGAGATATCTTCAACAGTTCGATGCTTTCTTCAGAAGATCGGCTGTTTCTTATTTTTGAAATAGAACAGCGCGCTGATCGAAATGAACAGTAAGGTGAAGTAATAGAAAAACGAAGACAGTGAGGCCAAGAAGGCAAGGTTCTGTTCTATTTCTTGTTCGGTGTAGCCCTGAGACACCAACTTATAGTAGTAAGCGTATAAGATACCGATCAGCCCGTATCCGAGGTTAAACATCAAACCTTTGAAACTAAGAACGGTGGCTCGGTTATGTGACTCGGTCTTTTTGTTTAGGTGGTAGCTGATGAAAATGTTCATCGTCATTATGATAAAAATTAATACCAGTGCCGGAATGACCCCGTAAATCGACCAACCTAAACTGATCCAGTAATAAGTCGCCATGCTGGCCAATCCCATAACTACAATGAAGGTTTTAGGTTCAATGCTCTCTGCTAATCTTCGGCTTTGTCCTGCCAATATAATCTTAAGCAAACTTATACCCGCACCAATAAAACCAAAGTAGATAATTGGAATATCAATCGCCAGATAGTATTGGCTGTTCATGGTTAGGAACATGCGTGAGGTGTGTTCGAATAGGCTGTAGTAGAGCAAGATGAACAGCACGTAAGGCGTAGCAAATACCCATTTACCTGCATCGATCGTCAATTTAAGACTTGAGATGGTGGTTGCCAATTTGGTTTGGTCGCTTGGCATCAGCTTTTTCTCTTCGCGCATATTAATCGCGGCATAGATAGCGATCATCGCTACAAATAGGGTGGCGAACACAGGAATACGCATCAGATCTTTGGTGCTTTCTGGTTCGGCTAGTCCAAGGAAATGAAAGATGTTCGTCATAAAATTCACGTCGTACATCGCCGCACCAATTAGTGTGACAAAGATACCGACCGTTGAGGCGACACGAAGCTGGATTTGCAGCACTCGAGGCCACAACTCTTCATTGCCTTGTTCTTTTAAGGTGTCGTAAGCCAATGCCTCGTCAGCACCGCTGGCCAGAGCCATCGCTAAGCCACTGAGAATCCGGTTAATCAGAAAGACTATGAATACCAAGTCGGGGTTTCCGGTTGGTACTAGCGCTATCATGGCGATCTCAACAAACATCACAATCGAAGACAGCACCACCAGTTTCTTGCGGCCTAAGGTGTCGGCGAATGCCCCCGACGGTACTTCAGCAAGCACAATGGTGGCCGCCCAAACTACATTGAGCATCGCGAATTGAGACAGGGTTAACCCGTAATCTAAATAAAGTAGGGTGAATATAGGGTAGTAAAAACGCGCAAAGTAGCTGCTTCTAAACATTAAGAAGTAGCGGACATTGGGAATTTTAAGGATCTCTTTGAGCGTCATGATAATTTCAGTAATTTAGATAACACATCATTATGTATAACCCTTTTACTCTTTTAAATCATGGAATTGTTGTCAAATTCCTAAAATATCTGTTTTAGGTGATCTTCGAGAGCATGGTTCATAGTGGGTTATAGACTTGATGGTCTTCAAATCACTTTCCCCTATTCATTTAGTTTGTGGTGCTCGTTTCACTTGTTCGACTGATTTTGGTGCAAGATCGAACTTCTACAACGTCGCTCTCGTATTTACATCTTATTGTATGATTTAATTATTGGTAATAACGATACGCAATGAATCCAATGTAATTGAGGAAGCGAGCATGATCTTAGAGTCATTCAGTCTGGAAGGTAAAGTAGCGATAGTGACGGGCTGTAACACGGGGCTTGGGCAAGGTATTGCATTAGGTCTAGCGGAAGCCGGTTGTAAGGTTGTCGGTGTTAACCGAACAGAGCCTGAAGAGACTATTGAGAAAATGAGTGCAGCAGGTCATTCGTTCCTAAATGTGAGTGCAGATCTTCTCGATCAAGCGTGTATTCCTGGGGTTATAGAGCGCACTTTGGCTGAGTTTGGCCAAGTCGACATTCTCGTGAACAATGCAGGAATTATTCGTCGCCAAGATGCTATTGAGTTCTCAGAGCAAGATTGGGATGACGTAATGAACGTGAACACCAAGACTGTGTTCTTTATGTCTCAGGCTGTTGCAAAGCAGTTTAAGGCTCAAGGCACTGGCGGAAAGATCATTAACATTGCATCGATGCTCTCATTCCAAGGTGGTATTCGAGTTCCTTCCTATACGGCTTCAAAAAGTGCTGTGATGGGCGTGACACGTGCGATGGCGAACGAATGGGCGCGCGATAATATCAACGTGAATGCGATAGCCCCCGGTTATATGGAAACGAACAATACTCAAGCTCTGCGTGAAGATGCTGAGCGTAATCAAGCGATTCTTGAGCGTATTCCGGCTGAGCGTTGGGGTAAACCGCAAGATATCGCAGGTCCTTGTGTGTTCTTAGCCTCATCAGCATCGGATTACATTAACGGCTATACCATTGCTGTTGACGGTGGTTGGTTAGCACGCTAATTGGTTTTTTATTCTAATTTTTGAGTTTGCAGCAATCTTGCAGGAGAAGATAAATGAAAATCGCTTTAATGATGGAAAACAGTCAGGCAGGTAAAAATGCTATGGTTGCAGCTGAGCTAGAGTCAGTGGCAGGTGGCATTGGTCACGATGTTTTCAACTTAGGTATGACCGACGAGAATGATCACCACTTAACGTATATCCACTTAGGTATCATGGCGAGTATTCTCATCAACTCAAAGGCTGTGGACTTTGTTGTGACGGGATGTGGAACAGGGCAAGGTGCTTTGATGTCACTGAACCTGCATCCGGGGGTGGTTTGTGGTTACTGCCTAGAGCCATCAGATGCTTTCTTGTTTAACCAAATTAACAACGGTAATGCTCTCGCTCTCGCTTTTGCTAAAGGCTTTGGCTGGGCAGGTGAACTCAACATTCGTTATATCTTTGAAAAAGCGTTCACAGGCGAGCGTGGTAATGGGTATCCACTAGAACGTGCAGAACCACAGCAACGTAATGCGGCAATTTTGAATGAAGTGAAAGCGGCGGTGGTAAAAGATAACTTTATTGATTCTCTGAGAGCCATCGACCAAGAGCTCGTGAAAACAGCGGTTGGCAGCGAGCGTTTCCAACAATGCTTCTTTGAGCATTGCCAAAACCAAGAAATCGCTGATTATGTTCGTTCACTTTTAGATTAACTCTATCAAGGTCTTACTTGGTTGTTAGATGAAGTAAAAAAGAGGAGCATTGAGGCTCCTCTTTTATCGTAGGCCGTAGTGAACTTTATCGTTAGTACATAGACTTAACGGCTAGTCCACACGCTTAAAGTTAGGCAGTAAGGTTTCTGGCTGCTGCGCTACAAATGCTTTACTTGGTGAGTATGCGCGGAAGTAAACAAACCAGTTTTCGTCTTCTCGAGTTTGCACCCAGTTAGCCTCATTAACGCTCGCTGGCTTAGTTGGTGAAAAGTGGAAGGTGTAATTACCTTGTGCATCTTTAACTGTTCCTTCAATGTTAGAACCCACGTCGGCACGCTCAATATCGTTGTCGATGATGGCGCGGTTCTCTACGTTGTAGACTGTAATTGTCCAGAACAAATCGGCGAAATTTACATCCCCGTCTAGCGTCAAAGTATAGTGGTTACTGCCATTTAGCCCTTTGCCATTGTCGTCACGGTAGTTGTCTAGGTAGATCTGACCCCAGCCGCCATTTTCAAAACCGTGCATTGCTACGTCGTTAGTTACAGCTTCATAGAACCAAGCTGCGCGTCCATCGAGATCCATACCGTAGTAACGATCTTGGTTTGGTGTTGAAGCCGTCGCGACTTCCCAAAAGTTGCCTTCCTTACCGTAAGCTGCGTGTGGCAAGCGTTCTGTTTTGTTGAAGTCGATATTCTTAACCATAGCCTCCCCCATCACTACAGCTTGCTCTAAAATCTCACGCTGCTGACCTGATGGTTCAAACGTCTTACCTTTCTCAATACCCAGTGGGCGTAGCATGTCGTGCATCATGCGATCACGCTCTGCTACTGGCTCAGCTTGAATGGCTTCATTCAACGTATTCCAAAATGCCATACCTCTTGGGTGTTTGGCATCTTCACCACGCTCAGGGAAGTTTACGCCGTTATCACTCAGTGGCTTGCCGTTAAGGTCGGTGATTTTCAGGGCCTCTAAGTCTTTCATACGTTGCTGGTCTGAATCCGCCATTAAGCGAACGCCGAAGAAAACATAGTTGGTGCCTGACTCAAAAACCTTAGCGTCTTTTGGCAGGTTGCTCGGTGTTTCAGACCCTTTGGCTTTTACAACGTAGACGCCCGGCTCAGTCATCTGAGAAATACCGATTTGCCACATAGTGTGTACTGCGCCGCGCAGTTCATTTGTGGGGATTTCTATAATAACGGGCTCTTTTTCTACGTTAAACCAAGTAATCGCGTAAGGCGTAGAGGTGTTGTAAGTTAAGCCTCCTAGCTTAGATTCATGAGACTCAACATAAGTAATTTGACCATCCTCTGCACCCATGTCGGCATAGGCTTGTTTCCATGCGTAGTTTGACACCAAAGGCACGGACCAAATGTAAGCTTGTGACGCGCGTTGATAGTCCATCAGTTCGAACAGTTTTGCTGAGCTTTCTTGTGTTGGAATACCATGAAGAAAATCGGTTTCGAAAGTGAAGTCTCCCGCACGTGTTTGAAGGGTTTCTGTTGGGTTATCGTTTCCAGCAATCGCCGTTGCTGAAAACAAGGCTGTTACAGAAACGAGCATCGCTGTTGATCGCAGTGGATGTGTGAAAGTACCGGTAAGGGCTTTAGATAAAATGTTCATGTTGTGTCCTCAAAGATTCGAAACTTGTTTTTTAATTTGAAACTGTTCTTTGAAATTGAAACCGTTCGTTAAAAATGCTCAGTTAAAACGGCTTGGTTAAAACTGATAGTTAAATTCGATGCGGTGATCACCGTCTTCGATACTGGTGTTTTCAGTCCAGTTTGCGAAATAACGAACGTTGGCTCTTGGATTGATTTGATAGCTCGCTGCAAATTCATGTGCGAGTACTGAATCATTGCCCTCAAAGCCAAAATTTTTAAACGTTGAAGACCCTGACATTGTGCCTAAATACATAGGGTTGTAGTTCAACCAAACCTTGTCGGTAAGTTGCATTTTTGCGTACATACCCGCCACGTAGAAAGTACCGTGCATGTTGTAGCGGTCGCGAAGCTGATCGGCGTCGAGATCGCCTCCAGTGCCTTCAACCAACTCTTCACCAGCAGCAACACCGACACCTGCAAGCGGATAGAAATTAAACATGCCCATTTGTGGTAATGCCTGAATAAAGCTATAAGACGCGCTACCTTGGTTGCTATCGAAATCCCAAGACATATCAACTTGAGTACCTCGACCATTGGTTAGGTCGACCCCAAAGTTTCTAAAGCGGATCGAGTCAATACTGTCGTCGGCATCTCGGTTGTTCCAACCAACAGCTTCACCAGCGATGCCTTTGATTTCGAACACATTCATGCCCATGGTCGTGTCGCTGCCTGTGTCGTAGGTTTGTCCTATTTTGAGGTTTAAGCCTTTATCTGTGTAGCCGAAGCCAGCTTGTGTGTAGACCGCCAATGGGTCTGACATGTCTTGAACTTCTGTTTCTTCAGCGATAACACCGCTGGCCAACAAAAGAGGAGTTAGGGAAAGGATAGAACGTTGTAATAACATAGCTGCCTCATAGAGTTATCTCACTACATCCGTGTACATCGTGAAGGTGAGACAACTATACAAAGTGGACTTTGTTAAGTTAATTCATATAAACTTAACCATTCGTTAAGCAATGCTTTATGGTTAGCTATGAAACTGAACAACGTCGACCTGAATTTATTGAAAGTGTTTGTGGTGGTATATCAAGAGAAGAGCTTGCGAAAAGCCGCTGAGAAGCTGTTTGTTTCGACACCTGCTGTTAGCCAAAGCATCAAGAAGCTTAAGGAGTATCTAGGTGAAGAATTGTTTGTGTTGTCCCATAAGCAGTTTTTGCCAACCCCTTATTCAGACGACCTGTATCGACGAGTTTTTCCTTTATTGGAAGGGCTATTCACGGCGATAGAAGAAGGAAAGCAGTTTAATCCTGCGGATTTAAGCGAAGATTTCAAGATAGAGGCAAACCCTCATATCCTGCCTTGGTTGACGCCCGCTCTTTTTCATCAGCTATCAATAGAAAGTCCATTTTCAAGGCTGATCAGTCATACGAGTTCCCAAAATTCTTTAGAAAGGCTCAAAAGTGACGAGATTGATTTTGTCATTCACTTTGAAGCTGAGAATTTGCCTGCTGAGATCATTGCTGTACCGCTCGTGAACTTAAAGTTTGTATTGGCAGTGAGAGAAGATCATCCTTTCAAGGCGTCCATCGCAACGATTGATGATTTGTTGTCGTTTCCATTTGCTCACGTTGACCTTGCTTATTTCGACCAAAACAAACATTCACGGTTGGAAGAGGAAGTCTTGAGCCAAGGTAAGATAATTAATATGGCGTTGCGAACGACTTCTATTGTTGGGTTAATTGAAACGATCAAGCACTCCAATATTATCGCTCCTTGTATGCCTCCGGTGATTGAACAACATAAAGGCGTATTGCGCTCAATCGCGATTGAGGGGTTGGAAGAGGGCCCCGAGGAGATGGAGGTGTTCGCCTATCTTCATAAGAAAAACCAGCACTCAGCCAAATACAAATGGTTGCTGGATTTGATTGAAACGGCGATGGCAGAGGCTAATCACCAGTAAGAGCTAGCTTTGTTTTTCAACTTTTAGAGATGCGGTAACTAACCTCTGAATACCTCTTCGATACACGATTCCAACCAGCGCATTTTCGGTTGATTGCGATGTTTACGCCCGATAGTCATGCCAATATCGCCATTTGGTATATTGGGCATATGAGGAAACTGCACAAAGGAAAATTCATTTGAAAGCGAATTGGCCAGTAGTTTTGAGCATGGGAATAATACGTCGCTCTGTTTCACTATAGACAATAAGCTGTGTAAGTAAGTCGAACGTATTTTGACCTCAGTCTTGATGCCGACATCGGCTAACACGTTTGGTGCTAACGCAATATTGTCGTTCCAATCACTGACGACCAAGCTCGCTAATTGCAAAGGTTCTTGCTGGTCACTTTTCAATAATGTGTTGGCAAGTGGGTGGCCTGTGCGGCAAACCAATACAAAATCATCACTTGCGATACGTTTCTGGTATACCTGTTTAGATAGTTCTAATGGGTAATAATTGACCCCTAAATCAACCTCGCCAGAGGTGATCAAATCCAACGTATGGGCACCCCAATCCACAATGTTCACTTTCACCTTCGGCGTCTGTGTTAACAATATTTGAGTTAGCTTTGCTGAGATGCTGTTGGCAATAAATCCGTTAATCGCGATGTTCACAGTGCCATCAAACTGAGCAACGTCAAATTCGCATTGAGGTTCAAGCACTAGTTCTAAATGCGATAACACGGGTAATAAAGTCTGCTTAATTTCAAGCAACTTGGCGGTTGGTTCTAGGCCATGTTGTGAGCGTATAAACAACTCATCGTCAAAGTACTCACGTAGCTTTTGTAGTGAACGACTGATAGAGGGTTGGCTTGTAAACAACAGCTCTGAAGCCTTGCGTGTATTTTTTACCTCAACCAACACCTTCAATACTTTAAGTAAATTGAGGTCTAGTTTTTTAAAGCGGTTACTCATCATCACGGGACTCCATCATCGAAATTGTTTAGATATACCCAAATTGTATATCTTGATTTCATATAATCAATTGGAGTATATCACGGAGCGTCTACATACTGAGTTCATCGAAACAAACATGAGAAACCATTATGAAGAAAACGACGTTAGTGACGCTATTGGCGTTAACTGCATTTGGCGTAACGGCCGCAGAAAATAACAACTCAGCGGTTTATGACCACGCGGCTATCGGTGGTGTTAATTGGGATAACTATCCTGAAGCGGAGTCTGACTGGAACTTCCTTGGCCTGCAAAACAAAGTGGGTGTTAACCATTGGCTGCACGCTGACCCAGTATCCAAAGACGCGCAAACGGTGATTCGCTCAAATCGTGATGTCGTTTATTCAACTATGGTTGTGGATGTATCAGAAGGCGCAACATTCCATGTGCCAGACGAAGACAACGATTACTTCCAGATTATTCATATCATGGACGAAAATCATCTTGTGCATAAAGTGGTTCGCCGAGGTGAAACAGTTCACCTAACGGCAGATGATTTGACGACCGGAACTCATGTTCATGTGCTAGCAAGAACGCGTATAGCAGATTCTATTGAAGACACTAAGCGCCGCCAGAGTTTACTTTCTATTAAAGCAAACTCTAACAAGCCTTATCAAGGCAAAGGATATAACCCAAGTGACGTTGAAAACTACCGACTGAAACTGATCAATAACGTGATGCAGCACGGCGCGCCTATTGAAGGTTTAAAGGGGTTTGGTGCGACTTTGGATGACGTAGAAGACCATCACTTCAAATACGTGACGGCATTTGGTTATGCTGGGTTACCTGCAGACACTGCGCAGTATCTAGAGCGTGTTCCTGGCCAAGGTAAAACAACGTGCCAAGAGTGGACGATTCCAACGCCAAATTTGGACTTTGAGGGGCGCGGTGGTTACTACTCTCTAACCACTTATGGAGCGGATGGTTGGATCGACTCTGAGCACTTCTATGCTTCTGGTGAATCCATGCGTGATAACGGTGATGGCACAGTGTCTGTCACATTCAATTGTGGTACCGGTACAGCTTATGATTTTGAAGTGTCTGAAGGTTGGGCTGGTGTATTACGTTTGTACGAGCCAGTCGATGTGAATGAAACTTTGGAATACATGGAGACGCTGCGTCAGATTGAGATTAAAGAGCTTTAATATCTTTTCTAATGGCTGAAATGTTCCCAAATAAAAATCCCCTTAAGAACCTTTCTTGAGGGGATTTTTTATCAGTCGTTGATTAACTTGTTAGCCATTAGCCATTAGCCATTAGCCATTAGCCATCTACTCTTCATCTTCGGTTTCTTTGGAAGCATTCGAGGCCCAGCCTTTCTCTAGCCAGTTATCGAGCACGTGTTGCAGCGCGTTCAAAGAGGTTGGTTTCTCTAGGCGACCATCCATCAACTTGCTGATCATATCTAACTCGTGCTGTCCTGATTCGCCAGACAAAGCAATGATTGGCGTTTGAGGAGAGCGTGCCTTGATGATTTGGCTTGCGTCAAACCCATTCATTATCGGCATTTGTACGTCCATTAAGATCAAATCGACCTTGTGTGTTTTGAACAGCTCGACAGCATTCTCGCCGTTTTTAGCTTGTAAGCTATTTACGCCAAGTCGACTCAGGTACATCTGAACAAGCGTGCGTTGTACCTCTTTGTCATCGACGATAAGCACGGTTGGAGCCAAATGGTTCTCTGGGATTAGCGTACTTGTTGGCTCTGAACTTTGCGTTTCCGCTTGGTTATCTGGCTTAACTTCTACGTTGGATTTGTTTTCAGTTGTGGTTTGATTGCTTTTCCAATCATTGAAGTAAGGCGTACGAAGTGCGTCTGCTTTGGGTGCATTGGGCACCACCGGGAAGTACAGGTGGAACTCAGTAAACTCCCCAAGTTTAGAGTGGCACTCAACTCGGCCGCCAAATGAACGCATTACACGTTGGCAATAACCGAGCCCTAGGCCGCTACCACCGCTTTTTTGGTAAGAGAAGAAGTCATCAAAGATCTTATGTGCAATGGCTTCGTCAATGCCTGGGCCAGTATCTCGGAATATCAGAACGTTTTCGTAAGGCCCTGTGTTGGTGCTGATCTCAATTTGGCTTTCTGGGTAAGAATCAAAGTAATAGATTGCATTGCGTATCAGGTTGAAAATGACGAAGTTGAATAAGGTCTCATTCAGCTTTGCTACAAAATCAGCGTGTTGTGGTAAACGAATGCGTTCAATGATCTTTTCATTCTCAAAACCATAGTGGCTTACGGCTTGATCCACGGCTTTGTGGATAGAGGTCATGGTCACAGGGCCGTGTTCAGGCGTACTGTCACTGACTTCGCGCAGGATGATATCAATCAGTTGTCGCCCGCGTTGAATCGCCGCTTGGCCATTCTCAATATCCTTTAGGATTTGTTTCGCTGGGGCTTGGTTATCAATGTGCTGCTTTAACACCTCAAAATGCAATTGAACTTGAGCCAGCGGGTTGCGCATTTCGTGTGCGATAGAATTAGCTAGAGCGCGACTTTGGCGAATGCGTCTATCGGCTTCAATGGTGCTTTGTACACGAGTTAACAAGGTTTGCAGTGCAGAGATCTCTTCGTTAGAGAACATCTTATCGTTGCTCTTGTGTGACGAGACCAATAAGTGCGTGACCGATTTCCCCTGACCAAATAAAGGCATCACCAAAGCGGTGTCGTTTGAACTCATCTTGTCATACAGGGCTTTAATCGATCGCTTGGCTGGTGCGGTGTAATCAAGCTCCTGAGACAGCTCATCGAACACTAAAACGGACTTGTTGGTAGACAGATAATCTTCGTAGAAAGTTTCGTTGTAGTTGCTGTTCACCAGACGCAACTTGTCTTCTGGAATCTGCAGTAGGCTACCTAATCGACGCATTGCATCATCAATCGACAGCTTGAAATCTTCTTCTAGTGAGAGGATCTGTTGTACTGGTGTTTTCTTGTTTCCGTAGACAAAGAAGGAGGCGTAGTGGCTTACGCGTTTGTAGAGAACATGCCAAGTGATACCGATAATCGCACAGATTGGGATAGCAACAAGCCATTGACTGTCGTCTGTCAGCGGGATAAATATCGCGCCAAAAGGGATCACCAAAATAGCACAAACCAACATCGCATTTAGGCTCATGTACGCCAGGTATTTTACGCTGTAGAAGCGAGAGGTCAGCAGGGCATAGCCAACGAACAACATTTCACTTATCGACAAAGCTGGTGGCAGCCAAGTGAGCGAGAAATCACGCAAGAAGTAGGTCATGCCTAGGTGGATCGTCGCAGTAGACAGCATGAAGACTAAAATGCCGGCGATCATGTAGTTGGTTTTGGCTAAGGTCAGCTTGCTGCTGTTGGCGCGCATGGCCACAAGGTTGAGTAGTGTTAGCACTACAAAGCTAATCATCCCAATGAAGAAGTACGGCGTATGCGGGCCAAACTCAATCACGAACTGGCTTGGGCCTGAAATGGTGACGTGTTCAACGGTTAACCCCGGACTTAAATTGATAAAGAAGGAGTAGACGGTCAGGGTGACGAAAATGGCTTGTTGCCACACATGAACCTTACCATTACGTTGTTCTGCGGCGAGCTTACACGAGAAGTAATAGGCAAAGGCAAACGCAAAGAAAGAGGCGAGGTTGGCAAACTTTGCGGCGAACACAGCGGCCGAGGCCCCAAGTTCTGGTAATAAGTCGGTATGGAAATAAGCGTTACTACTGATCCACGCAACAATGCAGATCGAGTACGCGATGTAAGGGGCATGGTGTGTCCCTGCGATTACTTCGTTCTTCTGTTTTAGGCGATAGCAGTAATAGAACAACCACATGACAACCACTGCCACGGTTGCAAGCAGGGTGATTGCTTTTGCATAGATGATCGCCTCAAGGCCGAAATCAAACATGTTCATCCTTTTTTACCGAGCTAGTTTTTCCTGCCGAGCTCGATTTTTCTAATGACTTTCTACTCTCTCGCACTGCGCGTTTGTAGCTCCGGAAATCCACATTATTGAACGCTTTTACCATCATCTCGAAATTCCAGAACCCACGATAAATGGTTGTGCCATCATCATTTAATTCGCAATACCCAGAATGGAAGTATGCATTGGAATCAATGGTTTGATAAAACTGAAGCATGAAAGGTTGCTCGATAATAGTGAAGCCAATCTTATAGCCTATTTGGTGTAACACACTCATCAGCTCTTTTTGAGCAAGGTAGAGGAAATAGAGCTTTTGCTGGGTATTGCCACTGACTGTCAGACGTAACACCTCACACAGGGCATCTTTGTCGGACAATCGTAACTGGAATTGTTGGTCAAATTCTGGGAGAGAGTAACATTTTGACAGTGTAGGCGGTGTGAAAAGTTGTAACCCTGCGAGTTCATCGTAGCCGTAATTGGGTAAACAGTATTGCCATTGCTCATTGCTAAATGGGGGTGCGTAACTTAGCCAAGTGTCATTCTTAGACCAGTCTTGAATCAGCGCAGAGGAAACCAGTGTTGGAAAGGCTTCATCGACTGGATGTTTGAGCAAAATAAAATGCTTACCTGCCTGAGAAAGGTGCAATAAAGGCAGCATCTCAAACCATTTTTCACCCTTGATGAACACCTCGAGATTGCTTAAAGCAATGGCATCGCTGATTAGCATTCCTTGTGGGTGACTCGGTGTTTGTACCAAAAGTGGCTCATGTTCTATCTGTTCGATGATCGCACCGTAATAAGCACTGTCATTGATAGGGAGGTCGACATGAGAAATGGAGCTTGGATTTAATAGAGATTTTGCTTTGATCGCAGCAATTTCACACTCACACCAGAAATCTAGCCAATGCATATAGCATTGCCCTACGGCCTGCTCTAGAAGAGCAATCTCTGCAGATAGTGTATTTGGATAGCGCAGAATCAGATCGCGGTAGTCCATCACCTCAAACAGTACAGAGTAGCTTTTGTTTTGATGCTCTGGGAAAAGCAATTCTAACTGGCTTCTACGATATTCAGTCACGTTTTGAAAAAGCTCAGTGCGCTCATGTGGCTGATAAGTGCTGATGACGAGCTCTATCAGCGCTCGCTGTTTTATTTCGATAGACAAGCTGCTAGCCAACAGTGAGCCTAAAGACGACGTTAATTTCATGTTTAACCTAGCCTAGGTTTATATAATTATTTTTATTTGATCTGCACTATCTATAGGACACTGATTTTAGGTATGTGTTTGAAGTTACGTTACTTTGAGAGAGCTAATCGTAACTTTACTTGTGTCCATGGTGTGAGAAGTAAGTTGCATAATCGGGTGAGATTTTACTACTTGCACCCACCCTTAACAATAAAGATTTTCCATATTTGAATGAATTCACAGATGAACAAAATACATTATTATCAACAACTTGTAGGGCTGGATCACAGTTTTAAAATCAGACATGATTAAGCCGAGCATAAACTTTTGAATTTATAAAATAATCTCAAATATCTATTTTTTGAACCAATATCATAATCCAAATCAACATGAGCTCATCTTGTTAATTACAGTGTGAATATATTTAGTGTGAAATATGTAATTAACTGATGCGTTGTATCTGTCTTATACTCGCTTATTCCTTCGCTACCCATTCTATTGATTTAAATATCAGGTGGATAAAAGCAGTGCTCCAGTGCTCGGCTTTGTTTTCCTGACAATCTTCTGTGTTTATAGAGTAGTTACACCATAATCTCTGATGAAGTGATGACATTCGAGGCTTAAGCTTGTCTGCATATGAAACATCATTGCGAGTAACCTCTCGTGAGTGATAGAGGTAGAGATAACTATGAAGAAAGTAATATTGGTCACCGTATTTAGTGTCGCGGCGTTAGCTGGGTGTAGTCAGAAATCAGAGGTACCGACTCAACCACAAGAGAATGCGAACCCTATCTGCAGTACTAAAAACCTGACGGGTGGTTGGTCGCAAAGTGAGATTACACCAGAAGCTAAGCAAGCTTTAAACGCAGTTCTTGGTCAAATGAACACTTCAGCTGAGCTCAAGCAGATCCTGAGTGTGCGAACTCAGGTTGTCGCGGGTTTGAATTACGCTATTGAGTTTGAAATGGATAATGGTGAAGTGTGGAATACCATCGTTTACCGTTCTCTACAAGGTGACATCGAAATGACGCAACCTGCACAGAAAGGTCTTCTGTGCTCATAGTCTAGATGCGTCTGTATCTTGTGAGATAGGCTGATAGCAAATAAAAATGGCTCCGTATTGGGAGCCATTTTTGTTTTTAAGAAGACTGATCCACTGAACGATTTCAGTCGGCCAGCTCGGGCTCGGCTAACTCCTGAACACAAGCTCGGCTGATGTCTTCATCAATGTAGGCCATACCGAGTTTATTGAGGTAGTCCATGCGATCGGCAGTGCGAAGCTCGATGTCGGGGCCTGCAATGTTGTTGGCTTGATAAATTTCAGTGAGGTAAGACATGAATTGCTCACCCACACTCATCATCAATAGGCTCATTGCGCCTACGTCCGGTCTTACTTTAGCACGTTGCTTTTCCGATAGGTTTACCGCTAACACGATAGGCTGTTCTTCACCTTCGAAGCGAACACCTCGCTCACGAACGGTCTGTTGAGCCCAGTAATACGCCAGTTCTTTACTCTGAGTGAGAAACACTGGCTCAACCGATTCGGTATAGTTGTTGCCGATGGTCGCCATGGTTTTTGAAGCTGCTTCGTTGAGCGCTTTGTCACCAGAGCGTTTTAGACCTTGGCCTTGAATAGAAGCCAATAAAGCTGAAGATGTGCCGTGATACCAAGTATCACCCGTCGCGAAACCATTCTCTGATAACAGTGTTTTTGCATCTTGTAGGTGTGTAGGTATTGAAGTCATAGGCACTCTCAACAAATAAGAATCTCAAAAAATAACAATGTGGTTAGCTTAAACAGAAGTTGTTCGGTTAACCGTGGTGTGGAACACAAATCTGAGGCTTTGAGATAAAGCTGGCAGTACAAGCTTTATCTCAAAGCCTTCCCCCGGATCTTACCTAAGTAAGAGAGAAGGACGGGGGAGGCTTTAGCGTTAACGATTAATCAAGAGCGTTAGCGACTAATCAAAAGTGCTAGCGATTAATCAAATTGGTTCGATGTATTCGCTTCACCCGCTGCTTTTAGTGCATTTTCACCCGCAAAGTACTCTTTGTGGTCATCACCCATGTCTGAACCAGACATGTTTTGGTGTTTAACACATGCGATGCCTTGGCGGATTTCTTTACGTTGAACATTCGCAACATAACCCAGCATGCCTTGGTCGCCGAAGTACTCTTTCGCAAGGTTGTCAGTAGACAGCGCAGCAGTGTGGTAAGTCGGTAGAGTGATCAAGTGGTGGAAAATACCCGCTTCGCGTGATGCGTCTGCTTGGAATGTACGAATCTTCTCGTCAGCGCTTGCAGACAGTTCAGTTTCATCGTATTCCGCGCTCATTAGGCTTGCACGGTCGTAAGCTGAAACATCTTTACCTTCTGCTACCATCGCATCGTAAGCTTGCTGACGGAAGTTTAGCGTCCAGTTGAATGATGGAGAGTTGTTGTAAACCAGTTTCGCATTAGGGTGAACTTCACGTACGCCGTCCATCATCTCTTTGATTTGACCGATGTGTGGCTTCTCAGTCTCAATCCAAAGTAGGTCAGCACCTGCATTGATAGCTTCGATACAGTCAAATACACAACGGTCTTCACCAGTACCTTGGCGGAATTGGTATAAACCTGAAGGTAGACGCTTAGGTCGAACTAGCTTGCCGTCACGGTTGAAGCAAACATCGCCTTCAGCCATATCAGCAACATCAATCTCTTCAACATCTAGGTATGAATTGTAGATGTCACCTTGGTCGCCCGGCTCTTTCACTACCGCGATTTCTTTTGTTAGACCCGCACCTTGTGAATCGGTACGAGCAACGATGATGCCGTTGTCGATGCCTAGTTCAAGGAAAGCGTAACGAAGTGCACGAAGTTTCGCGTGGAAGTCAGCGTGTGGAACCGTTACTTTGCCGTCTTGGTGACCACATTGTTTTTCATCGGCTACTTGGTTTTCGATTTGTAGACAACAAGCTCCCGCTTCAATCATCTGCTTAGCCATTAGGTAAGTCGCTTCTGCGTTACCGAAACCAGCATCGATATCGGCAATGATTGGCACTACGTGTGTCACGTGGTTGTCGATTTTGTCTTGGATACGGTCTTGTAGGTTCACATCGCCCGCTTCACGCGCAGCGTCTAGCTCACGGAATAAACCACCCAGTTCACGAGCATCGGCTTGGCGTAGGAAGGTGTATAGTTCTTCTACTAGGCCAGCAACCGATGTTTTCTCATGCATAGATTGGTCTGGAAGTGGACCAAAATCAGAGCGAAGTGCAGCAACCATCCAACCAGAAAGGTATAGGTAACGACGGTCAGTCTTGCCATCAAAGTGCTTCTTAATAGAAATCAGCTTTTGTTGGCCGATGAAACCATGCCAGCAACCCAGAGACTGAGTGTATTGAGAGCTGTCTTCGTCGTAAGCCGCCATGTCTGCACGCATGATATCTGCCGTGTATTGCGCAATATCCAGACCTGTTTTGAATCTGTTTTGAGCTCGCATACGAGCAGCAGATTCAGGGTTAATTGCATCCCATGGAGCACCAGCAGCGCTTTTTGCAACTTCAATCATTTCGATATCTTGTGTAATTTGCGACATAACTATTCCTTAGTTTCACGTGGACATGTTGGCCAATTTGGCGAGGTCATTTGATTTGGATTAAATCTAACCATGGACAAATAATAATCATGTATGTGATAATTTTGTTAATTTATAGTTATTATATTCGGTATTTTTCTTATGAATATTGCTCGTATAGACCTTAATTTACTTGTGTATTTAGACATGTTGCTACGTGAAAGAAACGTTACACGAGCAGCAAATCAATTGGGTATTACTCAGCCAGCGATGAGTAATGGCCTTCGCCGATTGCGTGATCTGTTTGAAGACCCGCTATTAGTAAGAACTAGTGAAGGGATGATACCGACCGAACGCGCGCATAAGTTGCAGCCACTGATTCGAAACATCTTGGCGAATGTAGAGAAGACACTGCAACCGACCACAGAGTTTAATGCAGAAGACAGTGAACGCGTGTTTCGTATCATGGCGAGTGACTATGCAGAGTCGACCATTATTCAACCTCTTCTGAAAAGGCTAAGTGAGATCGCACCGAAAATACGACTGGATATCATGACGCCAAGTGACGTGAGTTATCAGGATGTAGAGCAAGGTACCGTTGATATAATTATCAACCGATTTGACGATATTCCTCAGTCGTTTCACCAGATGAGCCTTTGGCACGACGGGTTTTCTTGCTTATTTAGTTGTGACAACCCGATAGCCGACAACTTCGATATTTTGTCTTATCTAAAGGCGCAACATATTTGGGTCAGTAAGACAGGTATGGGAACGGGAGTGGGGATCAACCCAAGTGAAGCTCAAAAGCTCGGTTGGATAGATGAGGCATTAATGCGCATTGGTAAAACCCGTAACATCACGGTGTTTACTCGACACTATTTGTCGGCGATTCTCTTCGCTCAGCAGAAGAACCTTATCCTGACTATTCCTACCAAAGCCGCTCAACTGCAGCGCAATAATCCTAGATTGTTGATCAAGCCTGCGCCATTTGCTATTGAACCCTTTGAGGTGAAGATGGCGTGGAGTCCATTGTTACAAACCAATCCAGACCATCAGTGGATGCGTCGTTTGATTAAAAGTGTCGCTAACGAAATCGAGAGTGGAGTGACGGAATAACACAGTTTGTAGGGTATTTTTTATATGAATATCCAATATAACCGGCATAAATTAGCTAAATTCATGTCCGTTAAGTAAGTTTAAATCAGTAAAGTAAATTTGAGCTAGTCACGAAAATTTATTGAGTAGCCATCAATTAGTTTGAGAGAGATTTTATGAGCAGTCGTATTCAACAGGGAAGCTTGAACATTGATAGCACCCTCTACCAATTAATTAATGAGCAGGTGATTCCTGGAACAGGCATTGTCGCTGAAGACTTTTGGCAATCATTTGCAACCATCCTTGAAGATTTGGCGCCAAAAAATCGCGCATTGCTTATCAAGCGCGAAGATCTTCAACATCAAATTGACGTTTGGCACCAAGAGCGTGCCGGGCAAACGCTAGATCCTGTAGAGTACAAACAGTTCTTACAGCAGATCGGTTATTTGGTTCCTGAAGGCGATGACTTTCAAGTGACGACAGCCAGCGTAGAACCTGAGATCGCAACACAAGCAGGGCCGCAGCTTGTGGTGCCAATCATGAACGCACGCTTTGCACTTAACGCAGCCAACGCGCGTTGGGGCAGCCTATATGATGCGCTCTACGGAACGGACGTGATCAGTGAAAGTGATGGCGCGGAAAAGGGCGGAAGCTTTAACCCTGCTCGTGGCGCTAAAGTAGTGACTTATGCTCGTGAGTTCCTTGATGACGCAGCGCCATTAAACGGTGTATCTCATAAAGACGTCACCAAATATAGCATCAGTAACGCCAGCATCGGCAATAAACTAATAGCGACACTCGATAACGGCGAAGAAGTCACTCTCATTGATAGCGACCAGTTCATTGGCTATCAAGGTGATGCAAGTTCCCCTTCGTGCATTCTTCTTAAACACAATAATCTGCACATCGAAATTCAAATTGACCCAAGCGCGCCGATTGGTAGCGTTGATGTGGCAGGTATTAAAGACGTGTTGGTCGAAGCTGCCTTAACAACCATTATGGATTGTGAAGACTCGGTAGCAGCGGTTGATGGTGAAGACAAAGCATTGGCTTACCGTAACTGGTTAGGCTTGATGAAAGGTGATCTACAAGAATCATTAGAGAAAAACGGCAAAACCATTGTTCGTAACCTTAACCCAGATCGCCAATACACCAGTGTGACGGGTGGTGAGATTTCACTAAAAGGCCGCAGCATGTTGTTCATCCGTAATGTCGGCCACCTGATGACCAACCCTGCCATTATTGATGCCGAAGGTAATGAAGTGCCCGAAGGCATTATGGATGGCATGATCACTTCGTTAATTGCGATGCATGATTTAAAAGGCAACAGCGCGTACCAAAACTCGACTGCGAACAGTATCAACATCGTAAAACCTAAGATGCATGGCCCTGAAGAGGTGGCGTTCACCAATGAACTGTTTGGTCGCATTGAAGATGCATTAGGCCTAGATCGATTCACGATCAAAGTCGGCATCATGGACGAAGAGCGTCGTACTTCGGTTAACCTTAAAGAATGTATTCGTGCAGCTAAAGATCGTGTCGTGTTCATCAACACAGGTTTCTTAGACCGAACGGGTGATGAAATTCACACCAGTATGGAAGCGGGGCCTTTTGCTCCTAAAACACAACTGAAAACCATGACTTGGATTGGCGCATACGAAGATCAAAACGTTGATCTTGGCTTAGCTTGTGGCCTGCAAGGTAAAGCCCAGATAGGTAAAGGTATGTGGCCAGAGCCAGACAACATGGCGAAGATGATGGACGCGAAAATCGGACATCCACAAGCGGGTGCTAATACTGCTTGGGTTCCTTCGCCAACCGCTGCGACTTTGCACGCGCTGCACTATCACAAGGTAAGTGTACCAAGCCGTCAGAAAGAGCTTCGAGAGCGAGTGAGAGCCAATGTCGATGATATTCTTACTATCCCGCTACTTGGTAATCAAAAGCTGACTGCGCAAGATATTCAAAGCGAACTGGATAACAATACCCAAGGTATTCTGGGTTACGTAGTTCGTTGGATTGACCAAGGCGTTGGTTGTTCGAAGGTACCAGATATTAACGATGTCGGCTTGATGGAAGACCGCGCGACGTTGCGTATTTCAAGCCAACATATTGCGAACTGGTTACGTCACGGCATTTGCGAGGAAGCTCAGGTAATGAAAACCATGAAGCGTATGGCTGCAGTGGTGGACGAGCAAAACGCTGGCGACCCGAGCTACCGTAACATGGCGCCTGATTTTGAAAACAGCATTGCATTTTCAGCGGCGTGTCAGTTGGTATTCGAAGGCTGTGCTCAGCCTAGTGGTTACACCGAGCCAGTGCTGCACGCGATGCGTCTAAAACTGAAAGCGCAGGAATAGCGAAGCAACCGAATAACAAAAACAGAGAATGTAAAATACTAAAAAAAGAAACCCCCTTTAACCGAGCCCAAGGTGCCGCGCTTTTATAGCGCGGCTTTTTTTTGATTTATTTTTGTGGCGGGAAGGGGGGAGAATGGGGCAGGTTAGTGCTCACTAAGACTTAATTATTTCCGAGCCCTAATCACTGCCAGAACTTAGTTACTGCCAACCTTATTTTCTGCCAAAGCAAAGATACTTAATGTCCATGTACTCATCGATGCCTTCTTTCGCACCTTCACGGCCAATACCTGATTGTTTCACGCCACCGAAAGGCGCGACTTCGGTTGAGATCAGGCCATCATTAATACCGACCATACCGTACTCAAGCGCTTCTGCAATGTTCCACACTCGGTGGATGTTCTGACTGTAGAAGTAAGACGCCAAACCATAAATCGTATCGTTGGCCATCTCGATAAGCTCTTCGTCCGTGTCGAATTTCATCACAGGCGCGACTGGGCCAAAGATCTCTTGTTGAACGATGTCCATGCAGTGTTTTACATCTTTAAGAACAACTGGTTGAATGAAAAGCCCATTAAGCTCCTGAGTTGGCGTGATAGGCGCAGCACCTTGTTCAATCGCTCGGTTTATCAAAGCTTGGATGTTGTTCTTCGCGTTCAGGCTGACAACAGGTCCAATCGTGACACCCTCATCTAAACCGTTACCAATCTTAAGCTGTTGAACCGCTTGATCGAATTTAGCCACAAACTCATCGTACACTTTACTGTGAACGTAGAATCGGTTTGCACAGACACATGTTTGGCCTGCATTACGGAACTTCGACGCCATTGCGCCTTGCACGGCAGCATCGATGTCAGCATCGTCAAATACAATAAAAGGTGCATTGCCACCGAGCTCCATAGAGGTGCGCTTGATGCCTTTTGCTGCTTGAGCCATCAAAATACTGCCCACACGGGTCGACCCAGTGAAAGAGATTTTTTTGATAAGCGGATGCGAAGTGAATAGATTGCCCACTTGTTCCGGGCTTTCACCAAGAACGACTTGAAGTAGATCTTTAGGGATACCCGCTTGATAAGCCAATTCAACCACAGCAAACGCGGAAAGCGGTGTCTCATCCGAAGGTTTCACGACAAAGCTACAACCGGCTGCTAAGGCAGGAGCCGCTTTACGAGTGATCATTGCAATCGGGAAGTTCCATGGCGTAATCGCACATGCGACACCAATAGGCTGCTTGATGGTCACCAAGCGTTTGCCTGCAACTGTGCTCGGAATGGAATCACCATAAGTGCGCTTCGCTTCTTCTGCAAACCACTCAATGAAGCTCGCGCCATACACCACTTCGCCTGTCGCTTCGGCTAATGGCTTACCTTGTTCAATCGTCATGATTCGAGCAAGGTCATCTTTGTTTTCGAGGATCAACTGGTGCCAGCGATGAAGTAGTGCAGCACGAGATTTAGCAGGAATTTTTGCCCACTCTTTTTGCGCGACATGAGCTCGTTCAATCGCGCTCGATAACTCTGTTTCTGATGATATCGGTGCGTGCCCGATGAGTTCACCCGTTGCTGGGTTTGTGACTGCAACTGCGTTGTTCGCTTCTGTCACCATAAAAGAGAGTAAGTGCTGGTTATCAATGTTTAGCATCGTGATTCCTTTGTCGTGATTACTTTAGACGTGTTGCTGATGTGCGGGTTAGCGAGTGTTCAGATCACTTCGACCAAATGTTCATTAGTCGCAGATTGTGGTGTTTAATTCGATAGTTTTGAAGCCCTTGTTTACGCAAGCATTGTTTACCAAAGTAGGGCTTTCTAAATCCATGATCAGCTAAGTCATGGACTTCGAAATTCTCTAAGAAAGTGCTTACTGCTGACTCCAATTATCAGCTTCGATCTTCGCTAGCGCTTTTGCTGCTTTTTGAAGTGCGGGCAAGAATTTTATTGCTTCGTCCGGTTTCACTCGAATCACAGGTGCTTGTATCGCTAAGCCTAGGTTTGATTGACCTGTTGGGGAGGGTATCAACACAGCGATACAGACTAAGCCTGGCAAAAACTCTTCATCATCAATAGCAAAACCTTGGATTTTCGCTTCTTCGATGTCTTTCTCTAGAGTCGAATAGTCGGTAATCGTGTTTACGGTGTATTGAGTCAGCGGCACATTTTCAATTAATCGTCTGCGCTGCGACTTAGACATGTGTGCTAAAAACAGTTTGCCAGTAGCCGAGCAGTGCACGGGAACGCGAGAGCCGGGGTGCAGGTGAAAGCGGAGTGGGGCTTCAGTTTCTGCACGATCGAGATAGATGATTTCACCACTTGAAAGAGCTGTCAGGTTACAACTCTCACCGACTTCTGCTCTTAGATTTTCAAGGATGGTGCGTCGCGCGCTGTGCATGGTGCTATTCAAAAGCAGGTTTTCGGCAAGTTTTCTGAGTCGGATGCCTGAGCTGTAGTGCTTTTCGTCGCCGTCTCTTTGAATGATGCCTGCGGCTTCTAACTGCTGAAGCATTCGGTGCAGCGTGGGTTTTGGTAATCCGGTCTCTTCGACTAAACCTTGCAGAGAAATAAACTCGTCTTTTTGCGCTATCACCTCTAATAGTGCAAAAAGTCGGAGGGTCGGTGTATCCCCTTGAACTTGCGGTGTTTCTGTTTGCATACAGTGATTCATCCTTGCGATATGTCTATGCCTAAGAGTGTACATACCAAATCATTATTCTTCAATTATCTGAATAAAATTTGACCTTTTTTATTATTCCAATAATATAAATGTAAATTATGGAACAATTAATCTCAATAAATGGAACTTAAAGATGAAGGCGATTGAACGGATTATTGATAAAGCTCATTTAGATCGTAAGCGTGTTGTTTTGAGTGAAGCGGAGGACCCGCGAGTGCTAGCTGCTGCAAGAATGGCAATCGATAAACAGCTCGCTCACATCACACTCGTGGGCGATGAATCGGCGATCATCGCTGCTGCAGAACTGCATCACATTAACCTAGCTGGCATTCATATTGTTTCTCCACAGGCGTCGTCACTCAAAGAGGTGCTCGCTGAGCGGCTGTATACATTACGAAAAGTCAAAGGCATGACTTATGACGACGCCCTAGAGCTGGTTCAAGATCCACTTGTTTTTGCCAATTTGATGGTAAGGGAAGGGCTGGTCGACGGCACGGTCAATGGCGCGGTTTATACCACGTCTGATGTGGTGCGAGCGGCGCTGCAGATTATTGGGCCAGCGCCAGACAGCGAATTGGTGTCGAGTTTCTTCTTGATGATGTTGTGTGAGCCTTTCCATAATCTTAAAGGCGGCATGATTTTCAGCGATTGTGGTTTGGTGATTAACCCTAATGAAATCGAGTTGGCATCGATTGCTGTGGCCGCATCAAACAGTGCTCAGACGCTACTGATGGAAGAGCCTAAGGTAGCGATGCTGTCGTTTTCGACTAACGGCAGTGCCAAACACGAATCGGTCGATAAGGTTCGTAATGCCGCTCAACTCGTGAAACAACGTTGCCCTGGAATCGCGGTCGATCAAGATGTCCAACTTGATGCGGCGATTGTCACTGAAATAGCGGCGAAGAAATTACCTGATTCACAGGTGAAAGGTCAATCTAACGTGTTGATATTTCCTAACTTAGAAGCAGGTAATATCGGTTATAAGCTTGCGGAAAGGCTAGGTGGGGCAGTTGCGATTGGCCCGTTGCTGCAAGGGTTAAATCAACCAGCGAATGACTTGTCCAGAGGCTGCAGTGCCGAAGATATCTTTAATGTCATTGCCGTTACCGCGGTACAAGCGCAGCAAGGGAAAGCGTCTGATTCTAAGGCTGACTCTGAATCTGATGTTGAAGAAAGAGAAGAGTCAGAGTTTGAATTCCGGTATTAACACTCGTTGCTTAAACTAACGCTGATATGCGCTCATATTTACCCCCAAACAACCTAACTAGGATAGCTAATGGAGTTACCTGTTTTACTCGCCATTCTTGCCACCATTGCGGTAGGTACTTATTTCCAAACTGTTACTGGATTTGGTCTCGGTATCATCGTGATTGGGTTAACGGTCAGCCTTAATTTGGTATCGCTGCCAGTTATTGCTGCGGTGGTCAGTATTGTGACCTTGTTCAATTGCTTGGTGGCGTTGATGGGTAAGCCACTGCTTGGGGAACTCAAGATTCTGGTGGTGTTAGTCATCGGTATTATTCCCGGCGTATCGATGGGCGTGTACTTACTGGATGAGTTGAGCGAGTCTGCAACCCAAATCCTAAGAGGGTTATTGGGTGCCATGGTGTTGTTCGCAGGCTTGAGCTTTATGTTTAAACCTAAAACCAGAACGGTCCGTTCGGCAACCGTATCTTTCCTTGTCTCAGGATTTAGCTCTGGGTTAGCGGGTGGGTTATTTGGGATGGCAGGCCCACCGATTGTTTATCATCTCTATCGGCAACCTTTTACACTCGATCTGGTGCGAAGCACACTGCTGATGGTTTTCGCTTGTACGTCGATGTCCCGGACGGTCAATGTCTATGCGGCAGGCGACATGGAACAGAGCATACTGTGGTTATCGGCTATCGCTGTTCCTTTGGTGGCACTTGTCACAATGTTTGCTCGACGTTTTCCACCACCGTTGTCCAATGATCAACTCAGAAAGCTAGTGTTTACAGTGTTAATGCTGATAGGCGGATATTTGATGGCTGTCTCTGCATGGTCGTTGCTTGCTGTCTCTTAGCTACTTGTTATATATCAGTTTCTTGCTACCTATTAAGAACATTCCGATAAAAGGCTAGCGGCCTGCTAGCCGATACTTCACTGCTCACGACCTATATCTCCTAACGCTTTAGCATCTCAAAGATGTTCCTAGATAGCCCAAACAAGCAGCTCTCTTGTACGTCCAAGGTAATGTTGCTGCGATAGTACGGGCTCAAATCCACGCCCATTCCCACGCCATGAATCTCAATACCGTTTTTGGTCGACTCACGTTCAATCACTTGTTTGAGGTGGTTATCCAAATAGAACTGATCGTTGGCGGTGCTGGTGGCGGTATCCATCGGGCAGCCGTCTGAGAACACAATCAAAACCTTTCGCTGGGCGGTGTGTTGCTGCAATCGATGGCTAGCGAACTGCACCGCTTCGCCATCAATCCCTTCTTTAAAGATGTCGGCTTTACGAAGACTGGCAATACCAAGTCGAGCGCGTCTCCAATGTGTATCAAAATCCTTGAATACAATATGACGAACTTCGTTTAGGCGGCCTGGGTGTTTCGGTTGGCCCTGTTTAAGCCACTGCCGGTAAACCTTGCCACCGTTCCAGTTATTGGTAGTAAAGCCAATAATCTCGAAAGGGATGTTGGCTAGTCCAACGGATTTGAGAATTGTATCCATCAGTAGGCTTATCTTGTGGCTGTGCTTTTGCATTGAGCCTGAGCAGTCCATCAAAAATGTGATGGCACATTGATGAGATGTACCGATGTCAGGCTGATAAAAGACAGTTCGATCCAATGGCGATGTGACGAGCTTGGTGATGGTAGTGGCGTTAACAATGCCTTCTTCTAAATGGTCCTGACGTCGGTTCCTCTGTGGTGTGGCAACAAAGCTAGTAAGCATAGCGGCTAAACGGCGAGTGTTTACTTGTCTCGCCATGATGTCATCGGTGAGCTTTTGTCTCAGTTCGAGTAATAGGGCGCGCCTGACGAGTTTGTCTGCCGTGATGACTTGATCAAATTCTGAATTGAAGACCTGATAATTGGCGCCCGACAACTCGAATACCTTGCTACTGCCTGTGATGTCGGTATCGACGTCTTGATCTTGAATGTCACCATCAACGATAAGGGCAAGCTGCGCTAGGATCTTGATGTCTTCCTCAACCGTTGGTGTCGGCGAGTTATTACTCTCTTGCTCTTGGTTAATGAGCTCTTGTGCTAGAGACGCAAGCTCATTGGCGCAGTGTGCAAACTGTTGTTGGTCGGTTCTATGTTGTTTTAAGCGCTTCAGGCTATGCCCAAAAGTAGGCACGATGCCTGCGCGAGTCGATTCAATGGTCTCAGCGATAGGTTCCGAAACAGGAACGCCAGTTAAGCGGGTGTGGATCACTTGCATTAGAGTAAACAGCAACATGCCTATTCGTGATTCGGTAAAGCCATTTTGATGATATTGGTCGCTCCAATACGCAAAGTTAAATTGGATACTGGTGGTCACGCCTTTTAGATAAGGCGGGACTTGCGATTCAATTCGTACCTGTTCGCAGAAGTCGTAAAGCAAACGTTCGACTTCGTTTTTCGGTCGCAATGAGTAATGGAGGTCAGCGTCTGAAAGCAATAATCGCAGTGCCGATGAATCGATCTTGCCTTGCATCGATAGCTTGCTGATTTTCAGCTCATGACGAGATACAAAGGTGAGATCGTTGGTGTGAGCAGACTGGTAATAACAGGGCTTATTGCCTTTATAGAGTCGTTCTCCCCGATAGTTCAGATCGAGTTCACCACTGATTGCTCTGGCGACAGACACACCAATATCGAGGATCTTTTTCTGCTGGGAAGAAACATTGGCCATGGTTTACGACTCCGAGTGCGAATAGTTTTGATTATGCGCTTCCAAGGCTTCACCAAAGCAACGGAAATAGTATTCGCTAACCAGTTCTTTCTCTTCGTCTTCGCAGCGATTTAAGAATGAGAGCCTAAATGCCGTCGCTACATCGTCGAATATTTGGATGTTTTCAGCCCAAGTGAGCACTGTTCGCGGAGACATAACCGTCGATAAGTCGCCCGCCCTAAATCCATTTCGCGTTAAACCGGCGGTGGCGATCATTTTCTCTACTAACTGCTGACCGCTCTCATTGTTTAGCTCAGGGCGCTTTGACAACACGATCTTAGTTTCATGTTGTGGATCTAAATAGTTAAGCATGGCGATGATGTTCCATCGGTCAAGTTGGCTATGGTTAAGTACCTGAGTACCGGAATACAACCCCGAGAAATTGCCCAACCCCAACGTGTTACAGGTAGCAAACAGGCGGAAAGAGGGGTGAGGCGTGATCACTCGGTTTTGCTCTAAAGAAGTGTATTTACCGTCTTGTTCTAAGAGTTGTTGAATCACAAACATCACATCAGGTCGTCCTGCATCGTATTCGTCTAATACCAGAGCGATGGGTTGCTGGATGCTTTGTGGAAGAATGCCTTCTTTAAACTCTGTCACCTGCATTCCATCTTTAATGACGATGCTGTCCTTTCCTATGAAATCCAACCGACTTAAGTGCCCGTCTAGGTTGATCCTTAAACACGGCCAGTTCAATCTCGCAGCGATTTGCTCAATGTGGGAAGACTTGCCCGTTCCGTGTGTACCTTGTATCAACGTGCGGCGATTAGAGGTGAAACCCGCTAATATCGCTAGTGTTACTTCAGGATCAAAACAGTAGTTAGGATCGACCTTGGGTACATACTCTCCCGCATGTTCAAACGCCAGTACGGTTAGGTTGCTGTCGATGCCAAAACACTCTCTCACACTTACAGGTTGTGTTGGTATCAATTCCGCATCATTCATTTCTCTTCCCTCTTATGCCGCGATGGGCGATATGTCATCGATTATTAACAGCTCACTCTAAGTTAACGGCACTTTTTGTACGAAAAACTATCAATAATGTGATCCAGTTTTATTAATTAGAATGAATTGTTCCAATTTAATATAAAAAGTTGACGCACAAAAAATCTACTACTAAGGTGAAAATGAATTCAAAAAAGAGACAATTCATTCCGAAAAATGAAATTTTGGTTAACTCAAGGAGAATGGAAGAATGAGTGAGCAAGAAAAACGTACGGTTGTTTCCGGCACAGTAACAATGACACCATCAGAAGCGTTCGTTGAAACTATGGTTGCTAATGATGTTACCGACATGTTCGGCATCATGGGGTCAGCATTTATGGACGCAATGGATATCTTTGCTCCTGCTGGCATTCGATTGGTCCCAGTAGTGCACGAGCAAGGCGCTGCCCACATGGCAGATGGTTACTCTCGTGTATCTGGTCGCCACGGTGTAGTCATCGGGCAAAATGGCCCAGGTATCAGTAACTGTGTAACAGCAATTGCAGCTGCGTTCTGGGCACATAGCCCGGTCGTAATTGTGACGCCAGAGACAGGCACTAAAACAATGGGCTTAGGTGGTTTCCAAGAATGTAACCAGCTTCCAATGTTCCAAGAGTTTACTAAGTATCAAGGACACGTAACGCACCCAGACCGTATGGCGGAATACACAGGCCGATGCTTCGACCGTGCGATGAGTGAAATGGGGCCAACTCAACTGAATATTCCTCGTGACTACTTCTATGGTGAAACTCAAACCGAGATCCCTAAACCTGCGCGTTTAGACCGTGGTCCGGGTGGCGAGAAATCTCTGAATGAAGCGGCAGACCTGATTGCTGAAGCGAAATTTCCAGTCATCATCTCTGGTGGCGGCGTGGTTATGGCTGATGCCGTTCAAGAGTGTGCAGCATTAGCAGAAAGACTAGGTGCACCTGTAGTGAACAGCTACCTGCACAATGACTCTTTCCCTGCTAGTCACCCATTATGGTGTGGTCCTTTAGGCTACCAAGGTTCGAAAGCAGCAATGAAACTGATGGCTCAAGCAGATGTGGTTATCGCTTTGGGTACACGTCTTGGTCCATTTGGTACCTTGCCTCAACATGGCATGGACTACTGGCCGAAGAACGCGAAAATCATTCAGATTGATGCAGACAACAAGATGCTAGGTCTGGTTAAGAAGATCTCAGTTGGTATCTGTGGTGATGCAAAAGCAGCAGCGGTTGCTCTATCTGAAAGATTGGAAGGCCGTGCACTGTTGTGTGATGACAATAAAGGCGCTCGCCAAGACACCGTCGCAACAGAGAAAGCACTTTGGGAAAAAGAGCTTGATGAGTGGACTCACGAACGTGACTCTTTCAGCTTGGATATGATTGAAGAAAACTCTCACGAGACTCCGTTCTCTGGTGGTGAATACCTACACCCGCGCCAAGTATTGCGTGAGCTAGAAAAAGCGATGCCTGAAGACGTAATGGTCTCGACGGATATCGGTAACATCAACTCGGTGGCGAACAGCTACTTACGCTTTGAAAAACCACGTAGCTTCTTTGCTGCAATGAGTTTTGGTAACTGTGGTTACGCGTTCCCGACCATCATTGGTGCGAAAGCAGCGGCACCTCATCGTCCAGCTATCTCTTATGCAGGCGACGGTGCGTGGGGCATGAGCCTGATGGAAACCATGACATGTGTTCGTCATAACATTCCTGTGACAGCCGTGGTATTCCACAACCGTCAATGGGGTGCTGAGAAGAAGAACCAAGTCGACTTCTACAACCGACGCTTTGTTGCTGGCGAGCTGGATAACCAAAGCTTTGCAGAGATTGCACGAGCTATGGGCGCTGAAGGTATCACGGTTGATAAGCTAGAAGATGTAGGTCCAACTCTGCAAAAAGCAATCGACATGCAAATGAACGAAGGCAAAACAACCATCATTGAAATCATGTGCACTCAGGAACTGGGCGACCCGTTCCGCCGAGATGCACTATCAACGCCGGTTCGTTTCCTAGATAAGTACAAAGACTACGTATAAGTCATAGGAAGTTTGCTCGACCAAAGCAGTCTCGTGAATACTAGATAAAGAGTTATCGAGAATGTGGTCGGGCAAACAAATTAAGCTCTAACACTAGCCATTAATTTTAAATTAGATGATGAAACAGAATGGCTCAGCGACCGAGTGGTTTTCAAAGACTCTTAATAGTGCTGTTATCTAAGTATTGGGTCATATATTTTTATTATTTCGCTCTAAATATTAGAGCCCTAATGAAATAACCAAGATGAATAGGTGCTCGGTTTCAGTAATAGAGGCTTATCAATAATTATTATGAGCTACTTTTAAATAGTAATTACCGATAAGCCGATAGAGTTATTAGACTTTAGTCTGTGTATTTTATTATATGTCAGTTTTTAACGAATAAATTTCAATTTAGTTATTTATATTGTCGAGTGGTTGGAACCAAATATGAACAATAAATGTTATATAAGCACGCTCGAAGAACTGTATAAAATAATTGATTCATTAATGAATGAATGCAGTGACCAACGTGGTTTGATGTATAACGTGTGTGATTATGAAAATAATAATCTAATGCCAAGTTTAGGCCGTTCCAATCGTAAGAACATACGCCGTGTCGAACAAGAGTTGCTTTCAACAGTGAGAGTTTACGGTGGTCACTCGCTGAGTTCTAACGACATAAATGACTGGTTATTGATGTGTTTAGCCAAAAAGCAGGGCTTTCCCACCCGTTTACTGGAATGGACCGATAACCTGTTAAATGCACTTTGGTCGGTGTGTCACAGCCAAAGTAAAGACTGCATAAACATAATTAAAGCTATTGATTATCAGCGGGTTAGTGTTTTTAGTTCGCCGTGTGATCTCAACAAAACTCAGATATTTAATGTGGTGGATTGCGATCAGCAAGAGCCACGTAAGGACAAGTGGTATTCCATTCACCCATTTAAGGAAGGTGGCAATGATGCCATTCAGCCTTTGTACGATGAGAAAGAATATTCAAACGGTCTAGTGTCCGTTCATATTCTTCCATCAGTGAAAGTAAACCTGATAAAGGAGTTAATATCCATGAATGTTTTAAATGAACCGACAGAGTATGTCGAAGAGAAACTGACGGATTTAAAAAACGAAGCACATGCAAATAACAACCAAGTAATAAATAAAGGTGACGGCAATATCGAATTGCAAGTTAATACTCATGATCGTCAACTTGAACAGTATGGTCGAAAGTATCATCAAGACTTTGATTTCGACTAAAGGCTAACACGTTCTAATTTAATTACACCTCTTATATCGTGAGTGAAAAGTTGAGTAAATAAAATTAGAACACTAATTAATTTATAAAAAGATGAAATCTGTGAGCTTAGAGATTGTTTATAACCTAACTCGAAGTTAGAGTGATGAATCTTGTTATCAAGTTGTTAAATTTTCACAGATCTAGTTTAAACACTCTAATAAAAAAGTGGCGCAAAGCTACTGAAATTTAAACCAATAACGAAAACATAAAGGATTCTGGAATATGAATATGCAAACCAATGCAGCGACATTCGTGCTGGAAAACCAAGTCGATACCGCCTTTTTACAGTCTTTTAGTGATGCGTGGAATAACCATGATATTGAAGCGCTGATGTCTTTCATGACAGAAGACTGTGTATTCCACACGGTGGCAGGAGAAGGCTTGCTTGGAAACACTATCGAAGGGTACGAAGCGGTTCGAAATAGCTTTGAATTGGTTTGGCAGAACTTTCCAGATGCAGCTTGGAGCGACCCTGTCCACTTTGTTTGCGGTGACCGCGCGGTGAGTGAATCAACGTTTTCTGCGACGAACCCGGATGGCAGCGTCATCGAAGCACGCATGGTCGACGTGTTTACCTTGAAAGATGGAAAAATCAGCGTAAAAAATGCATTCCGTAAAACAAGACCTCTTTTGACTCCTAACAACACTCCCAAGAGCTAGACACGAAACCACAACCCGTTCACGTGTTATGACTAGGAGAGTCGAATTATGAGTTTAGTAATGGAACAACCGGCAGCCGATGTGCCGCCAAAGGTGAAAAGCACCCAAGCAAAAGAAAGTACCCAAGCAAAAGATAAATACGATCCAAAATACGATCCACTTAAAGACAAGAGCCCAGGTCACGGTAAGGAATACGCCCCGACTTATTGGGTAGATACCGCAGGCGCACCACCTGAAGATGATGGTCCAATTACATCGGATATGGATGTTGATGTGGCGATAATCGGTTCAGGCTACACGGGCCTAAGCACCGCGATACACCTTGCTGAAATGTACGGTATTAAAGCGACAGTGATTGAAGCCAACCGTTTGAGTTGGGGATGCAGCACCCGAAATGGTGGTCAGGCACAGTGTGCTTCAGGGCGTTTGAAGCGTT
The DNA here is from genome assembly GCF_023161755.1 of Vibrio sp. 1CM23M. Taxonomy (NCBI): domain Bacteria; kingdom Pseudomonadati; phylum Pseudomonadota; class Gammaproteobacteria; order Vibrionales; family Vibrionaceae; genus Vibrio; species Vibrio sp. 1CM23M. Next base: position 429,452 of record NZ_JALNTR010000001.1, on the reverse strand, counting down.
CTCAGTGGATTGAACGCTGGGGACTCGAAACCGCGCTAAAAATGCACCGCGAATGCGTCGATGGCATGAACACCTTTAAGTCTCTAATCAAAGACATTGATTGTGACCCACAACCGGGCGGCCACTTATACGTTGCTCACCGTCCAAAAGTGATGGCAACACTCGAGAAAGAAGCCAAGTTGCTGCGTGACACGTTCGATTACGATGCGCAGATCTTAGATGCGGAAACCGTAAAGCGTGATTACGTTGGTGACCAAGAAGCGGCAGGCGCAATGCATGAGCCAGAAGGTATTGGCATCCATGCAGGGAAACTGGCGTTTGGTTATCTAAGAAAGGCGAGAGCACTCGGCGTAAAAGTTCACCCAGCAAGCCCTGTGATGGGGTGGGAAACTCGTGGCGGTGTGCATTACCTGAAAACGCCAGGTGGTGTGGTAAAGGCGCGTTCTGTCGGTGTTTGCACGGGTGGCTACACCAGCCAAGGTCTACATTCCGAGCTTAAGAACCGCCTGTTGCCAGTGCTTTCTAACTCGATGGTGACACGTCCGCTAACTCAAGACGAAATCGCCGCGTGTAACTTCAAAACCAATCAGGTGATTACAGATACCCGAATCCTACGTCATTACTACCGTTTGTTACCCGATAACCGAGTCCAGATTGGGACGCGCAGTGCCATCAGTGGCAAGAACGCACCTGAAAAAAAATACGAAGACATGTTGAGAGCGGATTTAACTCGAAAATTTCCGTCTCTCGATCAGATAAAAATCGACTATTCATGGTGGGGCTGGGTGGATGTTAGCCACGACATGATGCCGAGAATCTATCAGCCGAATCCAAAGCAATCCATCTTCTACGCGCTGGGTTATGGCGGTAATGGCGTGATGTATTCCGCTCAAGCAGGTAAGCGTCTCGCTCAGTGGATCGCAGGTGAAGGCCACAAGTTGGACTTGCCAATATTTGAATCAAAACTTCCGTTCCCCAACGTGAGGGAAGTGGTGGAATCTGAGATGTTTGCACCGTTTCGCAGAATGGGGCAGCGGTTCCTTTATCAGTGGTATTCGTTAAAGGATGAAAAGCTGTAATCGCGACTCGAACATTGTTTCCAAAATAGGGAAATAGAACTACGACCGGGAAAGTTGTACCAGGTCACCTTGTGAGCAAAGTACAGGCAGGAAGTCTGTACGATAGGAAAGGTTAAGACTATGAAATTTATTAAAAATAAAATTATTGCTGGTGTCACCATTGTAGCAACAGCGGTGTTATCTCATACCGCGGCAGCAGCGAATTTTAAAATGGCTATCGGCGATGCTGCTGGTGGTACGCAGTGGGAATTGGCGACATCGTTTTCTGAACTGATGGAGCAAAAAACAGACGGTAAAGTAAAAATCGATCTGTTCCCGAATGGTCAATTAGGCAATGAGCAAGACACTGTCAACGATGCGGCAATCGGTCTTCTCGACTTCTCTGTACTGGCGATCAACAACGTAACCCCTTTCTCTCCAACTGTTGGTCTATTGACCATGCCTTACGTGATTCAAAGCGCAGAAGAAGCGGTTCTACTGACTCAAGGCCAAGTCGGCCAAGACCTCGTCGATAATACGATTCGTGATGCTGGTGTTCGCATCGTTGGTTGGGCTTATTCAGGCTTTAGGGTTTTGACTAATTCGAAAAAGCCAGTCGCTTCGCCAGAAGATCTTAAAGGGCTAGTGATTCGTGTTCCGCGTAACGAAATCATGATCGCATCTTATCAAGCATGGGGTGTAAACCCAACGCCGATGGCATGGTCAGAGACCTTTACTGGCCTGCAACAAGGCGTGGTTGATGGTCAAGACAACCCTTACATCACTGTGCATGCGATGAAGTTCAATGAAGTACAAAAGTACGTGACCAACATTCGCTACATCTTCTCGCTTGAGCCGCTAATCGTCAGTGAAACTGTCTTCCAACAACAGACTCCAGAGATGCAAAAGATCATTCTTGAAGCGGGTCAGGAAGCGACAGAGCACAGCTTTGCTTATCTAGAGAATACTGAAAACAAAATCCGTGAAGAACTACAAGCGAAAGGCATGGTCTTCACCGACCCAGCAGATAACGAGCAAGAGTGGATCAACAAGGTGACTAAGTCAGTTTGGCCTAAGTTCTACTCAAGCATTGGAGGCAAAGACAAGCTAGACGACGTTCTTGAGTTACTAGGTAGAAAGTAACGATTAGATTCGCCCTATCTGCTGTTCTCCGCTACTTAATCACCTAGCGATAGAACAGTGAGATAGGGCATTTACATGGCTTTACTTGTTGATCTGTTCTGTACCTGATCTTTTTAGGACCGTGAGCGACTGGTTGTCATGTGGAAATCAACATTGGAGGTTATATGTCAGTCGCTAAAACAATAAAAAAGCACCTTAACAACATTGAGGAATATACATGTTGTTTGCTGCTCGCAAGCTTTGTCCTATTGCTGTTCACACAAATCATTACTCGTCAGTTCTTTGATTACTCCATACCTTGGGGTGATGAAGTGGCCACTTACATGTTCGTTTGGTTTGCTTACTTGGGAGCGGTTGTAGCGGCCAAAATGTCGGCCCATAACCGAGTGAGCTTTCACTTCAAATTCTTTCCTCCAATCGTGCAAACCGTTAGCGAAACCATCGCTGACTTCTTATGGCTCTGCTTCAACGGTTACTTTGTTTACCTCAGTTACGACTTCGTGTTTAACAAAATGAATCTGTTTTGGAAATCTCAAACCACAGGCATCCCGATGAAGTATTTCTACATGATTTTACCTATCGCGTTTTCCCTAATGATGATTCGGATTATCTGGAACAACTACGAGCGTTTATTCAAAGGCGCAACCAACGAAGATCCAGAAGTCAAAGAGCTGCGAAAAATGACGGCACAAAAGTCAGCGCAGTAGTCATCACAGAGAAAGTCGTAATAGAGAGATGTAATAATGGAATCCTATTTAACTCTAATTTTATTTGGTGGCTTCTTAACCCTGTTAATTCTGGGTGCACCAATCACGGTATCACTGGCCGGCGCTTCAATGGCGGCCTATATGTTGCTCGACAAAAATCCCATCGCTTTGGTACAAATTGCGTTTACTTCGGTGGGTAACTTCCCATTAATGGCGCTGCCAGCCTTTGTTCTTGCTGGTGCACTAATGGAGGCGGCGGGGATCTCCAAACGTCTGGTGGATATCGCTGAAAGTTTAGCCGGCCCAGTAACGGGTGGCCTTGGCGCGGCAACGGTTATGGCGTGTCTTTTCTTTGGCGCTATCTCGGGTTCTGGCCCTGCAACAACCGCAGCGGTGGGCATGCTAATGGTGCCCGCGATGGTTAAGCGTGACTACGATAAGAGCTACGCATCGGCAGTAACGGCCGCATCCGGGGGCTTGGGAATCATCATTCCGCCATCTATTCCCTTAGTTATTTTTGGCATTTCTGCGATGGGCTTAATGGCACCGCCCGAAGCCATTGCTCAGCATGGGCAGTTTGCTTCTTTGTCTATTCCAAAACTGTTTGTTGCTGGGGTTGTGCCGGGTTTCATTATGGCGTCGACGCTAGTGGTCACTAACTATTTTATTGCTAAGCGTGAAGGCTATAAAGGGTTAACCGAAACATGGTCGTTTGGTGATGTAAGGCATTACTTGCGTCGCGGTTTATGGTCGATATTAGCGCCATTCCTGATTCTTGGTGGTATCTACAGCGGTATGTTCACACCTACAGAGTCTGCGGTTGTGGCGATTTTTTATTCGCTATTTGTGGGTGTGTTTATTCACCGAGAGTTGTCGTTCAAAAGCGTGATGAAATCTCTGTCGACCACCACATGGATCACCGGACGTGTATTGTTAATCCTTTTTGCTGCTACCGTGTTCGGACGTCTATTGATTGAGCAAAAAATCCCAGTTGTTGTGGCGGAATCATTACTCAGTTTCACCGACAACATGTACATGGTGTGGGCGTTAACGATTACCTTGCTGCTGTTCATCGGCATGTTCATGGAAACCTTGGCGGCGATCATGATCATTGTGCCTGTTCTGCTGCCAATCATGTACATGCTGGGCGCCGATCCTACCCACGTTGGTATCGTGGTGGTGTGTACGCTCTCGATAGGTTTTGCCACACCACCGCTCGGTGAAAATATCTTTGTCGCCTCGGGGATTGGTGGCTCTACGGTCGAGCAGATCACCGCGAAGATCCATCCCTTTGTACTTGCATCTGTCGTAGGCGTTTTCGTTATTGCTTTCTTCCCACAAATCACGCTTTGGCTACCGTCCTTAGTCGGCTATTAGGAGACACAACGATGAATCTATCCAGAATAATCCTTATTGGCTGTGCCTTGTTTGCTGTGGTCAGCGGCATTGGATTACGTGCAGAGCATTCAGAAGTCGAGAAAGAGGTTAAGCCAGTCAATGTGCTCGATATTTCTGAGCCACATGTGGTCAGTGACGCTGAAAGAAGAGCCAAAACCTTGCTTGCGAAAGCGGTGGTGCACGTTCAAAAAGAAGGTGACGACAGTGTGAAAGACTTCATGAGTGATGCCGACTATATAGACGGTGAGCTCTATGTGTTTGCTCTAGGTATTGATGGCCAATTCCTTGCCAGTGGCGGCTCTTCGATGGTGTTGGTGGGCGACAGTGTGTTGGATACCCAAGATGTTTACGGCAATCCTTTTTTCCGTGAAATGATCACTAAAGCGGTTCACAACGGCTTTGGTGAAGTTAAGTATCACTGGACCAACCCAACTGATCGCATGGGGGAGCCGAAAACCACTTTCTTTGAGCGTGTTGGAGATGTGATTGTTGCTGTGGGCTTTTACCCAGAGCGTTCCAGTGCGGCCGAGGCTAAGAACCTACTGGCGAGAGCGATGACCGCGATAGTGGAGTCTGAACAACAGAGCCTTGCTGAGTTTAATGACGCTGAAGGCAGTTTTGTCGAAGGGGATTTGTATGTGTTTGTGATGGATATGAGCTCTGGAAAACTGCTCGCACATGGTGTGTCTCCTGAGCTTGTGGGGCGATCACACAACGAAATCCTAAGTCCTGACGATAAGCCGATTCTTACTGAGATGTTGAACCTTGCCAAAGAAAATGGCCGAGGTGTTTACACCTATCGATGGTTAAACCCGCTGTCGAGCAAAGTGGAAACCAAGCACACTTACTATCGAGTGATCGACAATAAGTTGGTTGGGGTGGGTTATTACACAAATTCAAACAAGACGTAAAAGTGAGGGTGTGGTGAGTGTAAGTCTATTTAAATTAATAACTTAATACTCATTTTACCCCTAAAAATAGGAGTGTGTAAAAAAGCAATTTAGTAAAATTCACACTGTGTAATTTTTGTTGTGAAATTGTTTCAGAAATAACAGTAGTATGAAAAACATGGAAACCACGCAGTAAAGAACAAATCTGAAAAGGGTCAATTGGGATGTTTGACCTAAATGAAACTTAAAGCCGTACGAGGGATAGACTATGAATATGCTGACACTAGACAAAACAGAACTTCACAGAAACCATTCAACATTTATTGCTGAAGCTGTCTTTGCCGTCGAAATGGTGAAAGCAGACAAGCAAGTCGAAAAACAAATAATGGCGAAACAGTTGCTTGATACTCTATTTCCTCTAGAGACAGGTTCGCATGAAGATGTAGTGAGCTACGAGATTGACTACCGACATGTTCAGGTTTACTTCAAAAATGGCGAACATACAGGCCTGAAACGTGCTAAGCACTTTGTAGCTTACACAGGTGATAAATCTAAGCCTTCAGCAATCCTATTCCGTGATGAAAGTGGTACGCACGTTGAAGTGACGATTGGTGCTCGAAAAGGTACAGGTAATCTAGAGCTTGTTGATATTGAAGATATCCAACTAGAGACATGCACTACCTTCGGCCAAACAGACGCAAGCATTTCTTCTGGAATCCGACACTGGGTGAGTCTAGTAAAAGGCGACGAAAGCGGCCGACCAAACGCATCAAGTGAAGACAAAGAGTTCACCGCGAAAAATGGTGATGACTACAATCTTGGATTTTGTTTCGCACTCTAATATCGAGCGCTGCAGTACGCAGTGCTAATATCCATTTCTCTTTTACCTTTGGTAATTTCCCCGCCCCTATAGCGGGGCTTTTTTATTAGAGCTATAAATAAATTAGGCTGTTGTTAAATTTATCTTTAGAAAGTTTGAATGAGATTTTACGGTGTGATATTTTATTTTAAATTGTTGTATTTAAAGGTTTTTGCTCTTTTATTTTATTCTGTTTTTATTGGTTTAACTATCACTATCATCGGTGGTTTGGCTGACTATTGAGCTAAAACTCAGTCAAAATGCTTTGAGCTGTGCTATAATACGCGCCTTGGGATTGAGCCAGTAAGTCCATTTGTCACTAATTATTGTGATTTTTATTGCCTTTTATTTAGGCGGTTCGGCGAGCCAATCAAGTAGTAATTGGATACGGAGAGCGTCCTTATATTCGTTGATTCGGATATGCGAACATCATAATTTATGAGTTTTAAATCAAAAAAATACAGTATTGATTCTACTGACTATCAAGTTGGTCAAGATAACGTCAGTAAATGGGGCATGGATGTCCATAACACAGTCTTCGTAGCCTCAGTAGGCTTATCTCTTCTCTTCATCATCACTCTTCTTGCTCTTCCTCCTGCAGATGCCAAAGCTGCGATTGATTCTATCAAGGGTGCTGTTTTGTCAAAGTTTGACTTCCTCTTTATGTGGGGAGCCAACATCATGTTAGTTTTTGCCGTTATTCTTGCATTCTCACCTTTAGGTAAAGTTCGCTTAGGTGGCGAAGATGCAACTGCGGATTATTCAATGTCATCTTGGATTGCGATGTTATTCGCTGCGGGTATGGGTATTGGACTTATTTTCTGGGGTGTTGCAGAGCCAACCGCGTTCTTCACCAACTGGTTCGGAACGCCACTCGATGCAGAACCTTTTACGGCAGCCGGCCGTGAACTGGCACTCGGTGCGACCGTATTCCACTGGGGCTTCCATGCCTGGGCTATCTATGGCATGACGGCACTTTGCCTTGCATATTTTGTTTACAACAAAGGCTTACCGCTATCAATGCGTTCTGTGTTCTACCCAATTTTGGGTGAGCGAGTGTGGGGTAAAACCGGTGATGTGATCGACGTACTAACGGTACTGGTTACTCTGTTTGGCCTGGCGACTTCACTAGGCTTAGGTGGTACACAAGCAGCAAGTGGTATCAGCCACGTGTTTGGCTTGGATAACAACATCTTCCTTCAGCAATCTATCATCGTTCTGATCATGGGCTTAGCGATCATCTCTGTGCTACGTGGTATGGACGGTGGTGTTAAGTTCCTAAGTAACCTAAACATGGTTATTGCGTTCGTATTCCTCGGTCTTATCGCTGTATTGAACTTTACGACAGTGCTTGATTCTGTCGCGACTGCGGCAACGGGCTATGTGAAAAATATCGTAGCTTTGAGCCAAAGCTCTGGCCGTGAAGATACAACATGGCTGCATGGCTGGACAGTGTTCTACTGGGCATGGTGGGTTGCGTATGCACCATTCTTCGGTATGTTCGTAGCGCGCATTTCTAAGGGCCGTACGGTTCGCGAGTTCCTACTTTGCGTACTGATTATCCCAACATTGGTAACGTCGGCTTGGATGTCGATCTTCGGTGGCGTGGCTATCGAGCAAGTAATTAACCATGTGGGACAACTTGGCCTCGACCAAGGCATCACAGACGTATCTCTAAGCTTGTTCTACATGCTAGACGCTTACCCGTTTGGTAGCATTCTATCGGTTATCGCTGTAGCACTGATCATCGTGTTCTTCGTTACAACACTAGACTCAGGTTCTATCGTTATCGATGGCATGACGGCGGGCGGTAAGCTTGAAGTTCCTGTTAAACAGAAAGTGGTTTGGGCGGTTATCTCAGGTGCTATCGCAATGGTGATGTTGTGGATTGGTGGTACTCAATCTATCCAAGCACTGCAATCGATAACGATCATTGCTGCACTGCCGTTTACGATCATTCTTCTTATTGGCTGTTTTAGCTTGTTGAAAGGTCTACTGACTGAAGTAGATAAAGGACAAGAAAACGTTAGTGAAACCGCTAAATAAAGTAATCGAGTATGGGGAGTATATAGTTCGCTAATTACTCCTTTTTCAGTGTTATTTCAAAGCTCTCTTGTACTATGTGCAAGGGAGCTTTTTTATGCCCAAGAAGAAATCAAAGACAAGTAGAAAAGACAAAAAAAGAGCCACAAGTGAATCGTCACTTATGGCTCTTTTTAGTTTTAGGGAGCAGCTTTAGCTAATAGCTTACGCGTTCAGTTCGTGCTGAATAACGTAATCCAAAGCACCGACTACCGCTGCAACCTGAGCGTCATTACACTCTTCGTCTGTCACTTTATCGCTGTCCGGGTAAACCTCTGTGGTTGTACCGTACTTACAGTCAGTCACACCGCCACATAAGCCAAGCTTCTTCATTGGGTAGTTAATCACACCATGTTGGGTAACTTCAGAACCAATGATCTTGCCGTCTGCATCTGCTGGCGCAATGTGCGTTACTTTTTCTACTGAAGCAATCACCGCCGCTTGGAATTCTGGCTGTGGATTTTCAGTATCGCCAACTGTGTAGAAGCCGTCTGGAATCATACCTTCAATGTACTCAATACCATCACGTGCTGCGAGTGCTGGTCGAAATTCTGTTTCGTCAGAATCTGTCGTTTCGTGTAGATCAACGTGAACCAAGACTTCTGGTAAAGAAGCGACTAACGCACGTAGGTTTGCTGATTCTTCTGCTGGCGTACCGTCATAGAAAGAGCGGTTTGGATCAACAGCATTTGGGTTCCAACGGTTAATCACTTCGTAACCCCAAGGGCTTACACAAGGTGCTACTACAATGTTGAAGTGCGTTGAGTATTGTTCCGCTTGAGTTGCGGCGAATTTTATCGCGCCATGCACACCACTGGTTTCGTAACCGTGAACACCACCTGTTACAAGGATCGTCGGTTTTGATGCGTCCCAGTTTTTGCTTTTGATTGCAAAAAGCGGGAAACGAGCTTCATCGTAGCTCAGTGCGCCGTATTGCTCGATGTCAAAGCGGTCTGCCAATGTTTGGATTTTTGGCACGACTTCTTGCTGGTATTCACGCTTAACGGTTCTTTGAGCGAACCATGCTTGACGTTCTGCTTCTTGCCATTTTTGTCCTGGCTTACCAATTGGGTAGGAGTATTCACTTTTCATCTATACTTCTTCTTTTATGTTCGCGAAAGATGAAGACAGACTAGTCCTGTCTAGCAGAGACGGCAATAGAAAACACAACCTGTGACTCTATTTTTTACAGACTCATAACTTTGATGAGTGGATTGATGGTGTTACATTTTATCAATTGTTTAATCCCTTAAAAGAGACCATAAAATGGCTGGAGCAAGTTTATTAACGCTACTGGATGACATTGCAACCGTGTTGGATGATGTCGCACTGATGTCTAAGGTCGCAGCGAAAAAAACCGCTGGTGTGTTGGGGGATGATTTAGCGCTGAATGCTCAGCAGGTATCCGGTGTTTCTGCTGAACGAGAAATCCCAGTAGTGTGGGCGGTTGCAAAAGGCTCATTTAAAAACAAGCTGATTTTGGTACCCGCGGCATTGTTGATCAGTGCCTTCATTCCTTGGCTGATCATGCCTTTGCTTTTGATTGGTGGTCTGTTTCTTTGTTTTGAAGGTGCCGAGAAAATCTTAGAGAAGCTCTTTCCTCATGCTCATAAAGAGGCTGAAAAGGGAGAGGACACAAGTACTGGTGAATCCATAGAGGAATATGAGAAGAGAAAGGTCGCAGGCGCGATTCGTACCGATTTCATACTATCCGCGGAAATCATCGTGATAGCACTGGGCACCGTGACGGGTACAAGTATCCTTACTCAGATTCTTGTCGTGAGTTTAATTGCGGTTGTGATGACGATTGGTGTTTATGGCTTAGTGGCAGGGATCGTTAAGTTGGACGATTTAGGTTTCTATCTGCAGCGAACATCGAATGGCAGTGGCATTAAAACCCAATTGGGTAATGGGCTAGTCGCGTTTGCGCCCAAGTTAATGAAGACGCTTGCTGTGGTCGGCACCGCAGCGATGTTTTTGGTTGGCGGCGGCATTGTGGTGCACAATGTTCCTGCGATTCATCACTTAATTGAGCCGATTATTATGGATTTTCGTGGACATACGATAGCGACAGCGGTGGTTCCAACGCTATTGAACGGTGTTATCGGTGTCTTAGCTGGACTGATCGTCGTTGCAGTTTGGACGGTGATTGGAAAAATTCGCGGTAAGTAATCGCTCATTATTGGTCTTAATAAAACCATATCTCCACGAAACGAAAAAGGGGCACCATAATCATTATGGTGCCCCTTTTAATCTAATGGGTCGTGTTTAATTAACACCACGCTCTTATTTTGCAATATAAGCGCTTATTTACCGATTAAGCGTTTACTTTACAGACCAAGCAATCGTCTCACCGCCACGGATTGGTACAACGATGTCTGAACCGAAAGGCATGGTTTCAGCAACGTTCCACTCTTCTTTAACAAGAGTGATGGTGTCCGTGTTACGTGGAATACCGTAGAAGTCAGGGCCGTTGTGGCTTGCAAACGCTTCTAGGTTCTCAATCTTACCTTCTAAGTCGAACACTTCTGCGTACAGTTCAACGGCAGCGTGCGCTGTGTAAGAACCCGCACAACCACATGCTGACTCTTTTGCACCTTTTGCGTGTGGTGCTGAGTCTGTACCCAAGAAGAACTTCTTGCTACCGCTTGTTGCAGCTTCGATAAGCGCTAATTGGTGCGTGTTACGCTTCAGAATAGGAAGGCAGTAGAAGTGTGGCTTAATGCCGCCAACCAACATGTGGTTGCGGTTGTAAAGCAGGTGGTGAGCGGTGATGGTTGCTGCTACGTTGTCGTTCGCGTTTTTAACGAAGTTTGCTGCATCAGCGGTTGTGATGTGCTCAAGAACAATCTTTAGGTTAGGGAAGTCGTTCACAATCGGTGCTAGCACTGTGTCTAAGAACTGTTTCTCACGGTCGAAAATATCAACATCGTGACTGGTTACTTCACCATGAACCAGTAGCAACATATCCACTTCTTGCATTGCTTCTAACACGTGGTAAATCTTTTGTGCTGACGTTACACCTGAATCAGAGTTAGTCGTCGCACCCGCTGGGTAAAGCTTTGCTGCCACTACTGCACCAGACTCTTTCGCTTTGCGAATTTCTTCAGGTGTTGTGTTGTCTGTCAGGTAAAGTGCCATTAGAGGCTGGAATTGCTCGCTTGGCTGCTCTGCCATGATGCGTTCACGGTAAGCTAAAGCCATTTCGGTATCGGTTACCGGTGGGATGGTGTTTGGCATGATTAACGCTCGACCATTGTAGCGGCTGATATCGCGCACTGTATCTTTTAATACTTCGCCATCGCGTAGATGAACGTGCCAGTCGTCAGGACGAGTAATCGTAAGTTGTGTCATTGAAGGCTCCCACCATTTGAAGTGTTATGTAGTTGGAGCCTAAACTCGGCGAAATCTGTGAAAGCAATCGCTTACGTTTAGGCGACAGGATGATAGTGGAAAAGCACTTTCATTTCATCCTATTTTTAACTCTTCAGGGTTAGGAGCTTGTTTTTCTTCGTATTTTATTCGGTATTTAATTTTGAGGACGAGCTATCGAGTCGCCACCCAAAGCCCGTGGATCATTCCTGGTACCCAGAAGAAGAAGGTCAGGACGATGTTAATCAGCAAATCTTTACCTGCGCCACGAGCGAAGAACACACCAACAGGCGGAAGCAGTACACATAAAATGATAATGACGAGTTTGTTCATGATAAATCCTTTTTATTCAATGAAAGTTCAATGCGATAACCGTGTTCACATTATAGAACGTATGGAGAGTGTTAATGCATTGCTGTCTTAATGTATACAAGGCAGTGATTTAAACATCTCAAGATATTAGCTTAGTATCAAGTGTTTAATGCCTGCCAGTTTATCTATTTATAACCATTTGTTAGCATTGGGACAAACAACAAAACATTGGAATCGTTATGTCGCAGTCACCTATAGATCGAAAGGCTTCAGAGCAAGCTCCTTCCTTATCTCAAATCAACGTGTTTCCGGTTAAATCAGTAGGTGGGATTGCACTCTCTTCTGCTTGGGTCGAAAAACAGGGTCTTACCTTCGACAGACGTTTTATGTTGGCGTTGGCTGACGGCTCAATGGTGACGGCGCGTAAGTACCCTAAAATGGTCAAGGTGTCTTCAAGCTTGCAGCCAGACGGTTTGATTTTTGCTTACGAAGGTAAAGAGCCGCTGCGCCTGAAATATGCAAACTTCAAGATGCAAGAAGCGCCTGCAACAGTGTGGAAAGACAGCTTCACTGCGTATACCACCAACGACGAGGCGGATGATTGGTTCAGCGATGTACTTGGTGTTCGCGTAGAGCTGCTGTTCTGTGGTGAGCAATCAAATCGTGTTCGAGAAAAGCTTGGTCAGAATGTCAGTTTCGCTGACGGCTATCCAATGTTGGTGATCAGCCAAGCCTCTCTAGATGAGCTCAATCGCCGCAGCCCTGAAACCCATTCAATGGATCAGTTCCGCACCAACTTTGTTGTTTCAAATACAGAAGCCTTTGCCGAAGACGGCTGGAAGCGTATCCGAATTGGTGAGGTTGAATTCGAAGCGGTGAAGCCTTGTGAGCGCTGTATCCTGACGACAGTCGATGTTGAGAGTGGCGAATTTAGATCAACAAAAGAGCCGCTCAATACCTTTTCTACATTCAGAGCTAATGAACGTGGTGGTGTTTTCTTTGGTCAGAATCTAGTGGCGAAAAATGAAGGTCTGGTGAAAGCGGGTGATGTGGTTGAGGTACTTGAAACCAAAGAGAAAGAACACTACGAAGACACTTGGGTAGAGTCACTGCACTTAACTTGCGTCGAGCGTGAAGAGATCGCTCGCGACTTCACGACGTTCTGGTTAGAGCCAGCGAAAGAGAACCATTCATTACCAAGCTATCAGCCAGGGCAACATCTACCGATTGAAATGGTGATTAATGGCGAAAAAGTGTCTCGTCGTTACACGCTATCTTCTAGTCCTTCACGCGCAGGTCGTTTGGCGATTTCTGTAAAACGAGTGGACGATGGTCAAATCTCAAACTGGCTCAATGATCATTTCCAAGTCGGTGACACGCTTGTTGCTCAAAATCCAGATGGTGCTTTCTATTTAGAACAAAACCCTAAGCATCCACTACTGCTTTTGTCTGCGGGTAGCGGCATTACGCCAATGTTGTCGATGCTTCGTTATTTAGCCGACCATGGCCAGATTGATGATGTGGTTTTCTATCATCAATGTAGCAGCGAAGAAGATATCCCTTATCAAGCGGAGATCGATCAAATTGCCAATGAACATCCAGGCTTACATGTGATTTACTCATTAAGCCAACCAACAAAAGAGTGGGATGGTTTATCAGGACGTTTGAGCGTGTCTCATGTCGCTAAAATTGAAGAGTTACACAAGCGCCAAGCCTTCGTGTGTGGCCCTGATGGCTTTATGGATAATGCCAAGAAACTACTGATTCAAATGGGGCTTAATCCTCAGCATTATCATCAAGAAGCGTTTGGTGTTGCTCAGTCTACCGAAGAGGCGATGAAGCAACTGCAGTTAAGTGTTAATGGCTACTTGTTCGAAGGTAATAACCAATCAACCCTGCTAGAGCAAGCGGAGTCGGCCGGTGTGTCTATCGCTTCAAGTTGCCGTGCAGGTTTTTGTGGTGCTTGTAAAGTGACCCTTGAGTCAGGGCAAGTTCACCAACCGGATGTGCCTGCATTGCAAGAACATGAACGCAATATGGGTCAGATACTGGCGTGTTGCAGTGTGCCTCAAACCGATATCGAAGTTGTGGATTAACGACGCGTTCGGTCAAAAGGAAAAGCACTAAATAGAAAAGGCCGGAAGTTCGTGAATGAGCTTCCGGCCTTTTTGATTCTGAGACTAATTCAAAAACGAATTAATCGTAGATCGTTGGGATTGGTTGACGCTTGTGCTGTGTTGCTTTGTAGATGCTCACTAAGCGATCGGATACGTCTTGAGAAACGGCTTTGCCTTCAAGGAAATCATCGATCTGATCGTAAGAAAGGTTCAATGCTGCTTCATCGGCTTTCTGTGGGTCAAGCTCTTCTAGATCAGCGGTTGGTACTTTCTTAACCAGTAGCTCTGGAGCGCCCAGTGTTGCTGCTAGTTCACGAACTTGACGCTTGTTCAGGCCGAACAAAGGTGCTAAATCACATGCGCCGTCACCGTGCTTGGTGTAGAAGCCAGTAATGTTTTCCGCTGAGTGGTCAGTACCGATGACAAGGCCGCCAACGTAACCTGCAATTTCGTATTGTGCGATCATGCGAGCGCGAGCTTTCACATTGCCTTTCACAAAGTCGATTTTTGCTGTATCTGTTGGTAGCAGGCCAGTGCCTTCTAGAGCAACGTGAGATGCAGCGTGAAGCCCATCAACACCCGCTTTAATGTTTACAGAAACAGATTGAGAAGGCTGAATGAAAGACAGAGCAAGTTGCGCTTCGTCTTCATCTTTTTGTTCACCGTAAGGCAGGCGAACCGCGATGAATTGGTAGTCGTTGCTACCAGCGCTTTCATTTAGGCTATCAACGGCCATTTGTGCTAAGCGGCCACAAGTTGTCGAATCCACACCGCCACTGATACCAAGGATCAGAGACTTGCAGCCTGACTGCTGAAGTTTCGTTTTGATAAAGTCCACACGACGAGTCACTTCGAAGTGAGGGTCAATTGAAGGTAGTACGCGCATTTCGTCACGAATTAACTGTTCCATTCGTATTCCTTTCCTGCAAGCAAATTAAAAATCTAGTGTTATCATACCTAAATCATCCGATTTAAAAACCTCTTTGCACAAGCTTAGAAAGAGAAGGCAGTAATTAATAATGGAAAAAATAGCCATTTTCGGTAGTGCGTTTAATCCGCCGAGCTTAGGGCACAAAAGTGTGATTGATTCGTTGGCTCACTTTGACAGAATTCTACTCGTTCCAAGTATTGCCCATGCTTGGGGAAAAGAGATGCTAGACTTTGATACGAGATGTCAGTTAGTTAACGCATTTATTAGCGATCTTTCACTGGATCAAGTGGAGCTTTCTTTGATCGAAAAGAGCCTATTTACCCCAGGTGAAAGCGTCACGACTTATGCGGTGCTCAGTGAGCTTCAAAAGTTACATCGTGACGCTGAACTGACGTTTGTTATTGGCCCAGATAACTTCTTTAAGTTCTCATCTTTCTATAAATCAGATGAGATTACCGAGCAGTGGTCTGTAATGGCTTGCCCTGAAAAAGTGAAAATTCGCAGCACAGACATACGTAATGCACTGATAAGTGGAAGCGATGTTGCAAAACTGAGTACAAAGTCAGTTACAAAGATGTTGCAAGATAGTGGACTGTATAAGATAATGTAAGTTCACTAATCAAGAGGTCAGAGGACTATGCTAAAGAGCGCGATACCAGCGACGTTGTTGATAACAGCATGCAGTATGCCTGCATACGCTGAATGTGACTTTTTTAGCTTAGATTCGATCATGCTGACTTCTAGTGACGATAATTGCTTGGACTTTTCTTCGAGTATCGAGTCTTTTGGCCAACGTATGATGGAAATCAGTGGGCTGAGCGATGATGAACCAGAAAGTACACCTGATTATTGGTCTGATTGGGTTCTTCAAAGTAAAGACGCACCACTACTGACACAAAGCATTGAATCAAACTATGTAGGTTTGGGGATGTGGTTTCCCGAAGATCTGGAAGACGAGCAGTATGATATGTCGACGGAAGAGTGGTTGATGAATCATGGTCTTCAACTCAGCATCGGTTTTGGTGAGAAAGTAGAAGGGCAGCCGCGTATGCGCTTTGATTATCGTTGGCATGACTCACGTGACGCCGACCTAATGATGCAGGTTGAATTGCCATTTTAGACAGGTAGTGACATAGATAGATTGCTATCTATGTAAAAACACTAAGAATTAAAAAAGCCGCAAAAACTCAGTTTTTGCGGCTTTTTAGTATCTGGCTTATTAGTTTAAATACCAACTCTCACTTACCGCCAAGCTATAAATCTTCACCAAAAACAAGCATACACAGTTGCTCGAACTCTTCCTCTTTACCTGAGAACAGATCATCAATCACAAGTGAACGTTTTTGGCCTGACTGCATACGTTTCTTTGCTTCTCGCATCACCATCACCAGAGTGTGCTCTTGTGGTAGGTTTGAATCATCAATGTTCCATTGATTGAATCGCTGAGAAAGCGCACTTTCGCAAAGCAGTGGTTTAAACGACAGCACTTCTTGCTTCAATACAGAAAGCATATCTTTAAACGCTTGTTCCGTATTATTGGCATTGGAAGCGCGAGCTTTGGTCTGCTCTAGCTTTTCTAATAGTGCCGAAGAGAGGTTAGTTTGCGTAATGTACCCCGCTTGTCTTGGGAATGAATCCGTCAAACGTACAGAAAAGTCGACACGGCTAATTTGAGTGTTTGGGAAGTAAGTCAACGAAGTTAAGCAGTCAAAGGGAATCCAAACGCTTTGGCCAGGTTCAACAGCGTACTCTTGCTTACCCAGTTTGATCAAAACCAAGCCACTTTGAACCGATACAAGGCTATGTTTTAGTACTTTCTTGCGTGGTGTGATCACCAAGTGTGAAAAGTAAGCCGATGTATATTCAATAGCGAAGTTCATAGATAGTACCTTAATTTTGGGGCGTCAAGATTACCGTTAATCTTAAAGAATGCCAACAATAACAGGGGATTTTCACTGTTTCTGGTCTGACCTTGTCAAAAGTATGGGCTCTGTAGCTGCGAGAAGTCAAAACAACGCGTAGAATGAGCCAGCTTTTTATTATATGAATGAAAAAATGACCTCTCCAACCGATCCATATGTTGATATTCGTCCTTACGGCGATGATGAAATTCCAGCGGCACTAAACCGTCTTATTAATGATGAAGAATTTATCAGTGCAATCTTGCACTATCGTTTTTCAAACCATGCGTCTTGGTTCAAAGCATTAATGAGCCCTATTTTACGTGTGTACTTAAAAATGAAGTGGAGCAAGCTGACCAGCGTTGAATCCATTCAAATTGAAGTGAAAAAGTACTTACGCGACACGCTTGCTAAGACCACAAACGGCGTGACTTACACAGGTGTAGAGTCACTGGATGCGAATCAAGCTTACCTGTTTGTATCAAACCATCGTGACATTGCTATGGATCCGGCGTTAGTAAATTACGCTCTGCATCAAAATAACCATCAGACTTGTCGCATCGCGATTGGCGACAACCTGTTGAAGAAGCCATGTGCGACTGAATTGATGCGTCTGAACAAAAGTTTCATCGTTAAGCGCTCTTTGAAAGGGCCGCGTGAAATGATGAAAGCGCTAGGTCAACTGTCTTCTTACATTAAGCACTCTCTAGAGACAGGTAACTCTATCTGGATCGCTCAAAAAGAAGGCCGTGCTAAAGACGGTAACGATTTTACAGAGCCAGCTATCTTGAAGATGTTCCATGTTGAAGGACGTAAGCAAAAAATTGCTTTTCCTGAATACGTGAAGTCATTAAAGATTGTTCCTGTGGCTATTTCTTACGAGAACGACCCATGTGACACAGCTAAAGCGATAGAGCTTTTCGAAAAAGACGTAAACGGCAGTTACGAAAAGGGTGAGTTTGAAGATATCGAAAGTATCATTCAAGGCATCATCGGTAATAAAGGACGCGTTCACGTCGGCTTCGGTCAGGTTATCGACCAAGATTTTGATACGCCTGAAGCGCTTGCTGAAGAGATCGATCGTCAGATCCACGATAACTACAAGCTGTTCCCAGTTAACTTGCTAGCAGCGGAAAGAGAAGACGAGTCGATTACAGCTGCGGTTAAGCAAGAGTTTGAAGAGAAGTTATCGACTTTGCCACAAGGCGCTCGTCAATACTTGATCGATAGCTATGCGAACCCAGTGAAGAATATCGGCTAACGAGTGTTAGCAAACGAGTTCATTGATGGAACTGAAAAAGGAGCCTTAGGCTCCTTTTTTGTTGCTGACCATCTGCTTTTAAGACCTAAAGTTTGGGTTGAACTATCGAGCGACGGCGCCACCGAGTTCTAGGTTGGTTGGCCATGTGGTTACAGTGTTGCCGCCTAGATAGATGTTGCCTTTGACTGTCATGGTATCGGGAAACGTTGTGATCCCAGAACCACCTATATATAAGTCACCATCAATGATTATCCCGTTTGGTAGTTCTGTTAAAGGCGTACGAATCACGCTCAGATCGCCTTTCACTCTAAAGCCATTAGGTAGCCTCTGAAGTGGAGTATCAGTGAGGTTGATAAAACCACCCACTCTTACGCCTCTTGGCCAGCTGGTGATTTGGCTGCCAATCAAGTCGACGTAACCTTTTATCTTAACCCCGCTCGGGACTCGAGCGAGTTGGCTGTTAGAGCCTTTTAGGCTGCCGTTCACTTCTAACCCTTTGGGCAGGCGTGTGATCGCAGTATTCTCTATATTGAGATTACCATCTACCACCAAGCCCGTTGGAAGTGATGTATAAGGCTTATTTCGTAGATATAAGTTTCCGTAATTATCGAGATGGTTCAATATTTGATAGTGATCGAGTGGTTCAGCACTGACATTTGTTATGGTTAAGGAACCAATAATAAGTGCAATTATTCTGAGCATAACAGGCTTCTTATTACGATAGACGCTTACACTATAATGGAAAAATTAATCTCGCATAGTGTTTTACCCATTTGGCGGTAGATTAACGAGGAATGGAGCAAAGATGATAGGTAAATCGATGATTAGAGTAAATATACGAATTATTAAGGTCTTTCTGATAGCCGCTTCAATGTTTGGCTCAATGTCTGCGAGTGCCAACAAAGTAATTTCAACGCCCGGTAAAGCTGCGGTGGTGGTGACACAAGGCGGTCAACAGCAACGAGTTTGTTATTACGATGATAAGGCTTATAGCATTGGGGCTGTGTTAGAGGTGGGGGGGGTAGTGATTCAGTGCGCTGCAGAAAACGATTTTGAGCAAAATGGGTCACTGGCTTGGGTTCAATTAAAAAAAGACGAGTAATTCACTCGTCTTTTAATAAGAATATAAATGCTTATATTAACGCGCTAGAGAGCGAGTCTTAAGTTCAAAAATAATCTTCTCAGCGCTAACTTCAAATTTGAAGCGAGCGTGCAACTCTGTGCTTTCTTCAGTCATCTCTGATGCTTCAAATTCAACGTTGCTAGACACTTGTTTAGCAAGTTCAACGTACTTAGCAAACTCAGCTTCAATAAGTGCTTTTGAGTTTCCGTAAACCGTTACTTCAGCAACATCGTCGCCTTCTTTAATGATGAACCCGATTTCGCCTGCACAGCCGCAAGCCTCACATACATCGTTGTTACCAATATCTTGGCTCATAATAATAATCCTCTTACAAAGTCTGAGGTTATTCTAACGAGCAATTTGAACTGTATCTACAAAAATTAAAATCTTTGAACTAATTTGTACTGGTATGCTATGTTGTTTGTTGAAGGGGTTAAATGAATGTGTACATTCGCGTCGCCAAATATGTATGTGATCTATCTCATGTTTTGTTGATAAGCAGTGTCATTAATTTGTTAGAATATCATTCAGTTAGTTGCGTCGTAACTAATTTTATAAGACTATCTATTGCTTGATAGGTATTTATACAATGAATTTATTGTTGGGTATTTGATATTCTAAGTTGTTATTTTAGATTAACCACTTAGAGAGGTAAGGTGACTTTCGAAGAATAATTAGACAAAGTGCCCAAAGAGGCAGCACTGTAAAATTGTTCGTACAAAGTATTTGTTGGTATTTAATGGAAATACTTGCGAAAAAATACCTTGCTCACATAATGCTGATAACGATTTTCATTCTGACTTCATTTGATTGAGTTAGATGGATTTACAAAGAGAAGAGCCTGAATATGCCAAAGCGTAGTAAAGAAGATACAGAAATCACGATCCAGAAAATCATGGATGCCGTTGTAGACCAGCTACTAAGATTGGGTTACGACAAGATGTCATACACGACGTTGAGTCAGCAAACGGGTGTTTCTCGTACAGGTATAAGTCATCACTTTCCAAAGAAAACGGATTTTACTGCTGCTCTAGACGGTCGTATTTTCAAGATGTTCATGGAACACATTGACTTCGAAAATGGCCTTGACGCATTTTCAGCAAGCTGGGTTGCAGCACTTGAAGACGCTGAGTTCCTAGCAATCTTACGTTTACTTTTCCATCATATCGTTACTGCTGAGAGCGCACATGAGTTCGCTGCAAACGGTATTGATCGTCTATACAAGCTGACTGAAACTCAGTTTGGCGATACTAGCGGTAAAGAACTAGAGTGGTTGATTGGTAAATCATTGATTCGTATGAGCCAATAATTAGCACTCAATAAAAGAAGCTCCTGCGGGGGCTTTTTTTGTGCCTGCAGTTTCACTTCTTGTGCGTTTTTCTCTCAATCCCACACCGATGTTGCTGTTTGCTGTTTGCTGATTGATGCTGAATGATGTTATTTCTTTTCTTTTTATATGCTTACGCCCGCGGCTTGTTTTTCTCTTCAGTGTTAAAAGCTAAGTAACCCTAACAAGTAGAGTTCATTTCTAGAGCCTCAAATGCTCAAGGTGAGTCGTTTTGGTGCTTGCTTTTGTGGTTATTAATAAAATTGAGTTTAAGCCGAGAGAGTGGCTGTGAGCCAATAAAAAGCCCCGAACAAATCGAGGCTTAGAATTACGTCATTGTTATCAAGAACGAATACTCAAAACGAGTCGCTCCTTAATCTGACTTATTGTGCGGGGTGAACCTGAGGGAAACTCATGGTTGGGTGTTTTTCTACGATACTTTTGTAACCATACACATCTTCTATCATCGAAGGTTTCAGCGCATCCCAAGGCTTGCCATCACACACCAAATTGCCATCTTTCAATACCACCAATCGATCGGAATACTGCGCGGCTAAGTTGAGATCATGCAAAACTACGATAACCGCGGCATTGTGGTTGTCGGCCAATTCTCTCGCAATCTTTAAGGTGTTGTGCTGGTGGGCAAGATCCAGTGCAGACGTTGGTTCATCAAGCATCAAAATACATTGGTCACCAGAGTGGTGAAGCTGAGTTAACACTCGAGCCAAGTGCACTCGCTGCTTTTCACCGCCTGATAGTGAAGGATAAAGCCTTTCACTCAAGTGAGTCACATCAGCAACATCCATTTTTTGGCTAGCAATGCTGGTCAGCTTCTTGTTGGATTCTTGCAGAGGAATCCCACCAAGCTCGACAACTTCATGAGCCAAGAATGGGAAGGTCAATGTGCTGTGTTGAGGAAGCATAGCAAGGTGCTTAGCTAACTTTTGAGAAGGCCACTTGTCTTTGGTGTGTCCAAAATACTGGATATCGCCGTTGCTTGATATCTCTTGGCACAAAGCTTTAAGCAGCGTGCTTTTACCTGCGCCATTTGGCCCAAGCAGTGTGGTTACCTTTCCCGCTTCAATCTCAATAGAAACGCCATCTAATATCACTTTACTGCCGAACTTCACTTCGATATCGGTCGCTTTTAAAGCTGAAGGAAACATTAAAGGATTCTCCCTTTCTGTTGAAATAGTAGATACAAGAAGAATGGGGCGCCGATAATCGCAGTGACAATACCAACAGGAAGTTCAGCCGGAGCAAGTACCACGCGTGAGAACATGTCTGCGGCGGTTAGCAGCAGTGCGCCTAGTACCGCTGATAGTGGCAACAGAACTCGGTGGTCAGGGCCCGCTAACATGCGACCTAAATGTGGGATAACCAATCCAATAAAACCAATCATGCCAGATAGGCTAACCGTGATACCAACGCCTGCGGCAGTCAGTAGAATCAGCTTTCGTTTCAACTTCTGTACTGGGATACCAAGGTGTTGCGCTTCTGACTCGCCCAGTAATAGAGCATTTAGAGACATCGCTTGGCGGTAGAAAACAACAAACAAGCCAACGAGCGTGACAGCTGCCAGCAAAATCCCTGACCACTTAGCGCCTGCCAATGAACCCATCGACCACAATGAAAGATCGCGCAGCATTTGGTCATCAGCAATGAAATTCAAGAAGCCAATACCTGCGCCAGAGAGCGCACTGATCGCCACACCCGCCAACAACATGATGGTGACAGAGGTGCCGAATTTACCTGTACCCAGCTTATACACCAGCAGCGTGGTTAAAGCGCCGCCAAGAAAAGCGAACACAGGAACCGCAGCAAAGTTCATGAAAGCAGGGTATTGAAGCGATAGCTCAGAGAAAAGTACGATGGCCAGTGCTGCACCTAGCGCCGCCCCAGCAGACACACCGATGATCCCAGGCTCAGCAAGCGGGTTTCGAAATAGGCCCTGCATAACAGCACCACATAACGCGAGAATCGCACCAATCAACATGCACAAAATGGTTCGAGGTAAGCGAATCTCTTGAATCACTAAGTTGATGTGGGGAGCCAAGTCATTGTTTGGCTGGAGTAAGCTCGCTGCGCTGTCAGCCAAGCTAATGTTCATTGGCCCAACGGTGATTGAAAACAGTGCGACGAAGACTAGGGTAGCACCTAGGCCTAACATCGATGTTTTCAGCGGGACGGATCGTAACAACATAAAGGGCCTCAATGTCCGCTGCTAACTTCAATATCCATTACCAACATTAGCGAAAGTAGGCTGGTGACGGGCATTGAACTAGCAACAGTAAAAATAGGGTAGTCGCGTTATAGCGGGTAGATAAGTTATAGCGGATAGATAAGAGCGTTTAATCGCTTAGCTTCTGAAAGGCTCTCGAGACCAAGCCCGCCAACCAAAGCACTGCCATTTACGGTAATGATTTGCTTGTTCATACCTGCAGGAGTCGCCGCTAACATAGGTAGCGATTTCAGGATGGCATCAGCACCGCCCATTTTCTGGTAGCTACGACCACTGACTAAAATCACATCTGGCTGCATTTCTACCAGTGATTCCATCGACAGTGGCTTGTAAGACGTTAGGCTTTGAGCTGCAGGGTTGATACCGCCAGCTAACTCAATGATCGCGTTTGGTGAAGTCTCACCACCGGCAACGTTCGCAGGGCGACCTTCGTGCAGCAATAGGAAAAGTACTTTCTTCGCTTCGTTACTTGGTACTTGGTTCGCTTTCAGTGCAGCAATTTTCTGATTTACTTCGGCTTTAACTTGCTGTGAGTGTGCTTCGGTATGGGTTATCTTGGCGATTTGGTCGATACGCTTTAACAGCCCTTCAACGTTTGCTTCAGTGTTGACGATCTCTACATCGACACCCGCCGATTTCAATTGAGAAATCGCGTTGTCTGGTCCCATTTCATCTGAGCCAATCAACGTGGTCGGTTCTAGGGCAAGTAAGCCTTCCGCAGACAGATTTCGGTGATAACCAATCTTTGGCAGGTTTTCTGCTTGAGGAAAGTGGCTGGTTACATCAATCGCGACTAGCTGCTCTTCAGCACCTAATGCCAAAACCAATTCAGTAACGGCACTGCCAGCACTGATGATTCGAGGTTGTTCAGCATCGTTGGCCATTACGGGTGCGCTAAGTGCCAAGCTCATAGCGGCAACTGAAAGGAGATGTGTCTTAGTCTTTAATTTATTGAGCACGTTTAAGTTGTTCATAATAAGTTCTTTATATTTTCTTTTTGTATCGCGAAGATACTCAGTGAGCAGTCCGTTCGCATTGTGAGTTCGAATCGATAGAGAGGCTTAGTTCTGTCTATTTGGTCTTAGCTATCAGGAGCTAAATTTCATAAACGCTAGGCCTCATAGAAATTGAGTATTGTTCTAGCCATCGTCCGTGAGCAGCTGAGTCGCTGGTATTCCGTTCTCTTGAAGGAATGACAGCAACTTCACTAAGTTTTCAACGTTGGCGGCTTTGTCTGCACCAATGATGATCGGCTTTTTATCCGTTGAACCAGTCTCTTCTAACAGGGCAATTTTGAAGTTTTCCCAGTCGATGTATTCTTGGCCGTTAATTGCCCAGTAGGGTTCACGGTCTAAAATATTGACGCTAATCGAATCCTTGTGGACTTCAGAAACGTTTTTGACATCCGAACTTGGCAGCTCAACTTCTAGCGATTCCAGCTTTACCGATGCCGTAAGCAATAGAAAAACCATCACGATAAAAATGATGTCGAGCAGCGGTGTTAAGTCCGGCGCTAGGCTCTGTGTGTGAGATGAGTGGGGCGTTTTAATCATGCTTGGCTCACATCACCGATAGAAGATTTGTTGACAGGCTTGCCTTGAGTATCATCAGACTGATTGGTTTGAATCGACATGCCTTCTAGCCACACATTCACATAGTTCAATGTATGCTCCAATTGAGCCAGCACTCGATCGGCCCATAACCCTAGTAGCTGAGCACCTGAAATAGCTGGAAGTGCAATCATCAAACCCGCAGCTGTGGTTCGCATTGCTAATCCAAGACCGTCTGCCAAGTCATTAGGAGTAATGCTGCCTGTTGTCGCGGCAACGCCTTTAAACATCTCAATAAGACCAAGTACCGTACCAAGCAAGCCGATGAGTGGGCTGATCACGCCGATCAAACCAAGCAGTCTTAAACCTGCATGAAGCTGGTGGCGTTTTTCTTGTAGCCAGATCCCAGCGGCATCTTCTCGTAACCCTTTTGAGAAAGAGTGGTGAGCAAGCAACATTGACACGCCCTTGTACAGTAGCGGGCGTTTACCTGAAATCGACTGAGCAAGCGCTTCAATTTCTTTACTGTTGGTTGGTGAAATTTGGTTAAGCTCACGACGAATGGCACGTTTGCCCACACCAATGCTGAGCATGACTTGGAAGACACGTTCAGCGATGATCATTGCTGTTAATGCTGAACAGATAAGAAGAGGCCAAGTCATTAAGCCAAGTTGATCTTGTAAGTAACTGATTTGTTGCATGATTAATCCAACCTAAAACGAACAGGTATTTGTACTCGGTGAGCAATCGCTCGACCGTTGACAGTGTGAGGAGAGAATTTCCATTGTTTAATGGCATCTAATGCGGCGTTATCGAGCATTAGCGCGCCTGATGAATTTACTAATGCTTGTTTAATTTGTTTGCCTTCAGCGTCTAGCCAGATCTCATAAGTCGCGACACCTTCAACGCCACGGCGTCTTGCTTGGCGAGGGTAATTCGGTGGGGTAGGACGCGCAGAGAACGAAGGTTTAGTGACCAAAACTGGCTCTTGGTTTGATACGCCTTGGTTTACTTCCTGAGGCTGGTTGGCAGATTCGTCCATATTCTTATCGACTTTCTTGTCGGCTAGCTTCTCTGGTTGTGGTGCTGGTTCTGGGCGTTCTTTCTTCACCACCTTTTTCTCAGTCACAGGTTTCTTTTGAACCGGCTTCTTCTCAACTTTCTTTTCAACAACCTTTTTTTCTACTTTCTTTGGTTGAGGCTTATTGGCGATCGCTTTTTTCTTTGGAGTTGGCTTAGCTTGCTTTGGCTCAACTGTTTTTGGTTCGACTGGTTTAGGTTCAGCTTGTGAGACGGCTTCTTTTACTGGTTCTGGTTCAACTGGCTCTGTGATTGTTTTTTGCTGAGCTTGTGAAGGAACGCTCTTAGGAGTGAAGTTGATCGATACCGTGTTCGATTGGCTACCTGCAGGCATCGCAAATACTTTGGATTCTTGAGCGACAAACAACAACGCGGCATGAATCACTAACGATGCACCGCCTGCAATAACATATCTAGGAACGTTCACAATCAATCCTTTACCAAATCAAAATTCTGTATCGGATTATTGCTTAGAATCTAAATAAGATCAATTATCAATTGCATTATCATTTGCGTGTATTTATGATTCTCTCAGTTTTTAGCGAATAGTCTTCCAGACTTTGCTATGTAAGTGTTTAGAGAGATTATATGAGTCTTAATATTTATAAATTTGACGAATCAATCTTGGGCATTTCTAGCCCTGATCCGCTTCGTTTTGCGTTTGCGAAAAAGCATTCTGCACATGCCGGAGGAAGTTCAATTCCGGTCGACCCCAGTAAGAAGTTAGAACTCTTTGACGAACTGATGCTGAGTGAAGGGAAAAAACAGGATAAGCGTTGCTTGTATATCCACATTCCTTTCTGTCGTGTGCGTTGTACGTTCTGCAATTTCTTCCAAAATGCCGCAAGCCGTAAATTAGTGGATGAGTATTTCGATGCACTGATGGTCGAGCTAAAGCAGAAAGCCAAAACGCCTTGGGCTCAGTCTGGACTATTTCACGCCGTCTATATTGGTGGCGGAACACCCACCGATTTGTCACCTCAGCAAGTTGAACAGCTGGGTAAAGCGATTCGTCAATATTTCCCACTAGCAAACGATGTTGAGATGACATTGGAAGGGCGCATCAATCGATTTGGTGACGAGATGTTTGATCGTGCGCTTGAAGGTGGCTTCAATCGTTTCTCATTCGGTATTCAAAGTTTCAATACTCAAGTTCGACGTAGTGCTAAGCGCCTAGATGACCGAGAGGTTGTGCTAGAACGTATCAGTTCACTGAGCCGTACCGAGCAAGCGCCAATCGTTCTTGATCTGCTATACGGATTACCACACCAATCTATGGAAGTGTTCCAGCAAGATTTAGAAGACTACATGTCTACTGGCGCGCACGGCATTGACCTCTACCAACTGATTGTAGCGGGCAATGCACCTATGCTTAATCTTGTTGAGAAAGGAAAAATCCCACCACCTGCGAATACGCCAGATAAGGCGAGCATGTATTTGGCGGGTGTGGAGTTCATGGCAAAAAATAAGGTCAAGCAACTGAGCGTAAACCACTGGACTCGTGATAACCGCGAACGAAGCATTTACAACAGCTTAGCGAAAACTTATGCCGAAGTTCTACCCATTGGTTGTGGTGCTGGTGGCAACATCGGTGGCCATGGTGTAATGCAGCATCGAACTTTAGATAGCTACATGGAGTCTATAAAGCAAGGTCAATTACCTATTGCCATGATGACTAAGCAAAGTTCATTAGAGCCTATCTTCTCAACATTAAAGGCAGGTTTCGATTCTGGTGTTGTTAGAAGAAGTACGCTACCGAGCTTTATGGGGCAAGACACGTTCGACTACCTTAAGCCTTTGTTCGCGCATTGGGAAAAAAACGGTTTGGTTGAGCTTTCGGAAGATTATCTGAGCCTGACTATTGCCGGCAGTTTTTGGGCGGTAAGCCTAGCGCAGAGTGTAATTCAAGTGCTTAACGCTGAATATCAAGCTATGCACCCAGCGCCTAAAGCGTCAGGTTCGGGCGTACACCCGCATGCAAGTTTGAAGCACGCTTAATATCGAATTTTTAGTTTATAACTTACGTAAATTACTCGTTTATACGGAACATATTCAATGACAGATACAACATTAGAAATGACAGAAACTCTAGAACAACGCGTAGCTCTAATTTTAGAAGAAGAGCCAAAACTACTGCCAACAGCAATTGCTGAGAAGCTAGGTGTTTCAGAAGTTGAAGTGGTTGCTGCTTTTCCAAACGACATGGCGGTAATGCTAGATGGCAGCCGTGCTCAGGAGATTCTAGAAGGTTTAGTGGGTTGGGGCCCTGTGACCACTATCGTGCATTCATTTGGTTCTATCTTTGAAGTAAAAGCACCATTCCCGAAAGGTAAAGTAGCGCGTGGTTACTACAATCTGATGGGCAAAGAGGGCGAGCTTCATGGCCACCTAAAACTGGATAACGTTAAACATATCGGTTTGGTGAGCAAGGCGTTCATGGGTCGTGAAAGCCATTACTTCGGCTTCTTCAGTGAAACCGGCGAGAACATTTTTAAGATTTACCTAGGCCGCAACGAAAAGCGTGAGCTTATTGCCGACCAAGTAGAACGCTTCAAAGCGCTAAAAGAACAAGCTTAAGTTCAGTCAATAGTAAATAATCAGCAGCAATCTGACATAGGGTTGCCAACTGGCTTAAACAAGACATCAATGCTCGAGGATCGTTTAGTTCGCTAATGATCGCTCAACCTCGGGCAAAAATAATAAATCAGAGAAAGTGAAGAAAGGAATTACCCATGGAACAGCAAGTAAAACAAGAACGTCTACAAGGTCGCCTAGGTCCAGAAATCAAAGAGTTTCGCCAAGAGCGCCGTACCCTTCAACTTGCAACGGTTGATGAAGAAGGTCGCCCGAACGTAAGTTACGCACCTTTCGTTCAGAACCAAGAAGGTTACTTTGTTCTAATTTCTGATATTGCTCGTCATGCTCGTAACTTGAAAGCGAACCCTCAGGTCTCTTTGATGATGATTGAAGACGAAGAGAGCTCGAAGCAACTTTACGCACGTAAACGTTTAACGTTTGATGCACAAGCGAGTGTTGTAGAGCGTGAAACAGAGCTTTGGACTCAAGTGATCGGCCAGATGCAAGAGCGTTTTGGTGAAATCATTGATGGTTTGAGCCAACTGCAAGACTTCTCTCTGTTCAACCTTAAAGCAGAGAATGGCCTGTTCGTTAAAGGCTTTGGTCAAGCATACCAAGTGTCAGGCGACGATCTGGTGGACTTCGTTCACCTACAAGAAGGCCACAAAAAAGTATCTAATGAGTAATCTCGTTTAACCGATTTCTTCAGGAGCCCTCCAATGTGAGGGCTTTTTTATGTCTAAATCAAAGAGTTTGGTATATTGGCGTTTGATAACTATTTATGTGTAAGGATCGGTACGTGAAACCAGTAAGTCGAGATTGGGACGAGTTTTGTTATCCGTTTATCTATGAAGACAGTCCTATCTGTGATTTTGAGATTTTGTCGGATGAACTTTGTTGCCGAGTTGGATTAGTGTTGTCTTTAGAGCAAGAGCCTCAGGTTCGTGAGATCCTGCAACGCTTGCAGCCAAACATCTACCATTTGAATGGCTCTGTGCGCGGTAAGCTTGCCATCACCGAGTCTGAATTGGTCGAGCTCAAGCAAGACTATCATCGTATCCGTGAGCAGCTAGAAGGTGGTTTTAAAGGTTTTGTCTTACCCGGTGGGCACCGAGTGTCTAGTGAACTTCACTTGTGTCGTTGTCAGGCTAAGAAAGTTGTGCGAGCTTTGGTGAGTATTGAACATCATGAAAGTAAAAAGTCGCCAGACCCGATTCTTTTCAAATACGCCAACTTAGTCGCGAACACTCTCTATGCATTGGCCTCTTTTACCAATCATGTCAATGAAGTCGAGGAAGTGGAATTTGTGAGTAAGAGCTACTCTATGCCGAAAAAGTCTATGCCAGAAAATAAAGACTAACGGTTAGCTCTATTCTTATTAAGATTTGAAGAAAGAAGAGACTAAGAAGCTAAACCATTGAGCACTATGCTAGGTTTAGCTTCTAAAACAGAGCCTAAGCAGCCGTAGAGGCGCCGTTTAAGACTTTTGCACCGCGTAGCATAGCTTCGATTAATTCACCCGCGTTGAACTTCTCAAGCGCTTCATGCGCCCCCACCTGATTGGCACGGTCGACACAGATTTCACTGGACA
Source organism: Vibrio sp. 1CM23M (assembly GCF_023161755.1). Classification (NCBI taxonomy): domain Bacteria; kingdom Pseudomonadati; phylum Pseudomonadota; class Gammaproteobacteria; order Vibrionales; family Vibrionaceae; genus Vibrio; species Vibrio sp. 1CM23M. Next base: position 399,931 of record NZ_JALNTR010000001.1, on the reverse strand, counting down.
GTGAGGTATGCAAAATACAGTAAGCGTGACTTAAAGCGCTGTCGTTTTGCACTTCAAATGCAAGCTCATAACCATCTAATCCCGGCATCTCGATATCACTCACCAGAAGATCAATGGCATTGCCAGCGCTGGCTTGGCGTCGCATCAGGTCGATGGCATCTAAGCCGTTGTTACATATGCTGTAAGGGATGTTGATGCTGTCTAAAGCATCAGATAACTGTTTACGTGCAATCAAAGAGTCATCCACTAATAAGATGTTCAACGCTTTGAGGCGTTCCCTTTCTATATCGGTCAGCATCGGGATATGCGCATTCTCATACGCTGGGTAGATCTTAGAAAGCAGCAGTTCCACGTCGAGCATTTGCACAATACGGTCTTCGAAACGTGTAATACCGGTAACAAACACATTGCGACCTACACTGGTGGGTGGAGATTCAATACTCTTCCAGTCGCATTCAATAATTTTATCAATCGAACGAACCAAGAACGCCACAACTGTTCTTAAACAATCAGTCACGATGAGTACACAATCTTGGTATTCAGCGGGTGTTATCGGACGGAAGCCAATCGCAGCGGACATATCAATAACTGGAACTGTAAGGTCGCGGATAGTCACTGTACCAATCACGTGATGATGGGAGTAGGGGATCTGAGTCATCGGCTGAAAAGGGACGATTTCTCTGACCTTAAGCGTGCCAATCGCAAAACTTTGAGTGAGGGATAACTTGAACATCAACATTCCCTGTGACTGACTCGCTTTACTGATCGGTTTGGCCATAAGTGGCTCCTACTTAATACACGCTTAATTTATAAGGATTAATTTAAAGGGAAATGGAAGCCGCAGCAAGTAGCGATACGGTTTTTAATGGCCTTTAAGGCAGTTGTTTTCGGTTATAGAGTGAAGAATAGCGGTTCTTGGGTTAAAATCACGCTAAACGCTGGCTGTCGATGAATTTATGTCGATAAGACGTTAGCGGAAAACAGATTTACAACAGTCAGTTCATTAGCGATGTTCTAAGCTATCGTCGTAAGTAAATTGGCAGCAACAAACTGAGAATTATCATGGCAAGAACAGCAGCAGCGCTTCATATTTTGGTAAAGCATAAAGAACTAGCAGAAGACATCATGACGCAGCTTAAAAAGGGCGCTAAATTTCAAACGCTAGCGAAGAAACATTCAACCTGTCCATCTGGTAAGAAGGGCGGCGACCTAGGTGAGTTCAAAAAAGGTCAAATGGTGCCTCAGTTTGATAAGGTTTGTTTCTCTGGCGAGACGCTTGTACCACACCTTGTGAAAACAAAATTCGGTTGGCATGTGGTGAAGGTTCTTTACAGAACTTAGTCATAAATATGTGTTAGATTGAATAAAAGGAGCGTATATACGCTCCTTTTTTGTGACTTTTTTGCGCATTTTAAAGCACCACGGTTGAGTGTTCATCCCAGACGTTATGCGATAATTGGCGCTACGCCCTTAACTATCCGCCGTGACTAATCGGTGGGAGGATGAGGGGTTTTAATGAGTAACTCATATAATAAATACCATTCTTAAGGAAATTTATGCAGCTTTGCCTTTTAGCCTTTGTATTTATCTAGAAAGCTGTAAACGAGTTTGGTAGGAGAACAACATGGAGAGTTCAGCTATGTTAAGCAACCCAGCGACAGATGTCATATTGCATGCCTTTGACTGGTGCTACGCTGACGTAATGAAGAACGCCCAACTGATCCAAGAGTTGGGTTATAAATCTGTTTTAGTATCACCGGCGATGAAATCGCTGCGCGGCCCTAAAGGTTGCGACCGAAATTCTGGCACCCAATGGTGGCAACGTTATCAGCCCCAAGATTACCGTGTGATCGATAATCAACTTGGTGACACGCAAGACTTCACTGCGATGGTGAACACGTTAAAGCAACACGGGCTTCGTACTTATGTAGATGTCGTTTTTAACCACATGGCCAACGAATCGGGTATCCGCGGTGATCTAACGTACCCAAATCAGCAAGACATGGCGTCTTATCAAAAAGATGCTGATTATTATGAATCCATACGTTTGTTTGGTGACCTTTCTGAGCCTTTATTTGATGAGAACGACTTCGTGGAAGCGTTTGGCATCAAGAACTGGAAAGACACTTGGGAAGTGCAAAACGGGCGTATTACCGGTGGCGCGAGCGATCCTGGCCTGCCAACGCTGCTAGATAACGATAATGTGGTGGCACAACAAAGAGCCTACCTAAAAGCACTGAAAGCCATTGGTGTAAAAGGATTTCGCATTGATGCGGCAAAGCATATGACACTGGCACACCTACGCAAAGTGTGGACTGATGACATCTGCGAAGAAATGCACATCTTCGGTGAGATCATTACCGATGGCGGTGCGACAGAAGAAGAGTATGAGCTGTTCCTTGAGCCTTACCTTAAACACACTCGTTTAGGGGCGTACGATTTCCCGTTGTTCAACACCATCTTCAAAGCATTTGAAGAGCAGGGTAGCTTTAAGTCTTTGATTAACCCCTACTGTTTTGGTCAGGCTCTGTCGAACATGCGAGCGATCACGTTTGCGGTCACTCATGATATTCCAAACAACGAGGTGTTTTTGGAGCATGTGATGGATGAAGTGGATGAGCGATTGGCTCATGCTTTCATTCTTGGTCGAGACGGCGGTGTGCCGCTTGTTTACAGTGAACTGAGCACCAGCGGTATTCTGGACAAGAGTGGTCAGCCTCGTTGGCTTAACGACTGGCAAGCGCCTTACATGAAAAGCATGATTCAATTCCATAACCATGTTCATGGCGAAGCGATGCGTGTGGTTGAAGCGAATGATGATTTGTTGGTGTTTGTCCGTGGTGATAAAGGCATTGTGGTGATCAACAAGTCGAAGCGAAGCAAAACAGCCTCATTAAATTGGACTGGCGCAGTGACCGATTTGTTGTCTGGAGAGGTGTTCGACTGTGTCGGAAAGGAGTTAACCGTTAAGGTTGAGCCTAACCAGTGCATGATGTTGACGACCAACTCGACCGAATCTGTTATGAGTTAAGCCCAATCGGCAAGAAAGACAATATTGAAAAGAAAGCCCCGCTAGTGGTAATCAGTAAGCGGGGCTTTTTATTTGAAGCTGTTTATTAGTTGCTATACAAGAGTGTTAGTTCAACGGTAAGGCGATTAAACCGTAAACTTGTTCAATAGCTCGTCTTGTTGGCGAACATTGTCCGTTTGAACCTGCATTGCTGTGTTCGCTTCTTGAGCTGCGTTGGATACTTGTGTTGAAAGGTCTTTGATCTTAACTGTGTTGTTATTGATCTCTTCCGCTACCAAGCTCTGCTCTTCTGCCGCTGAAGCAATCTGGATGTTCATATCTGAGATACGTTGAATCGCGTCACGGATACGGTCAAGTGAAGAGTTCGCTTGCTGAGCGCGTTCAACGGCGTCAGTGGCTGTGTCTTTACTTTGGTTCATCGCGTTCGATACTGAGCTTGCACCCGCTTGGAGCTGTTCAATCATGTTGCGGATTTCAGTCGTCGACTCTTGAGTACGCTGCGCCAGAGTGCGAACTTCATCGGCAACGACTGCGAAACCACGGCCTGACTCACCAGCGCGCGCCGCTTCAATAGCCGCATTCAACGCCAGTAGGTTGGTTTGGTCTGCAATATCGTTGATTACTTTTAGAATCGTTTCGATGTTGGCTGTTGCTGATTCAAGCACTTGTACTTCGGCAACCGCTTGGTCGATACGTGCTGAAAGGTTATCAATCGCTTGAGTGGTGTCACTTACAACAGATGTGCCGTCTAGCGTTGCTTCGTCTGCTTCACGGGCTGCCGCTGCTGCGCCTTGAGCATTGTTTGCAACTTCAGTTGCAGTAACCGCCATCTCGTTCATTGCAGTCGCTAACTGTTCAAGCTCTTGCAGCTGGGTATTCATTGCTTTCGCTGATTCGCCCGCGCCTTTCACTGTGATTTCAGTACCGCGTTTAATCTCAACACCAATCGCTTTCGATTGAATGATCTGATTTTGCAGATTTTCGGTAAAGGTATTGAAGCCTTTTGCTAGGTCAGAGAACTCTTTGTCTGTGTTGGTATCTAGGCGCTTAGTTAAGTCACCTTGTCCGCTTGCTACGTCTTGAATCGCTTGGTTAAGTGCATCCAGTGGGCGCATTAACACGCGAATCAGAACTGTTAGAGCAATGATGCTGAGAATCACCGCAATCAAAGAGTAGATCATTGAGCTGTTCTTCAACTCTTCAACGGTTTGGAACGCGATCTCTTCATCCAGGATTGCACCAATGTACCAATCTTCACTTGGGATGTGGGTGAAGTTAACTAGGAACATTTTACCGTCGACTTCAATTTCTTGAGAGCCTTCACGAATAGTCGCTTGTGGCATGTAGCTTGATAGCGTTTCACCGTTGTTTTTCGCATTCGGGTGAGCAATCGTGGTGCCGTCGGCAGTGACTAGGAACAGATAACCCGCATCAAACAAGTTCACTTGGTTGACCAAGGTAGCAAGGTTCGTCAGCTCTAGGTCGTAGAACATACCTGCAGTAAAGCGACCATTGTCTTTAACTGGAGTGCCCACAGAGATGATGACTTTCTTACTTGATGCATCCACATAAGGAGCGGTAACAACTAAACTGTTTTTGGATTTAGCATCAATGTACCAAGGACGAATTCGTGGGTCGTAGTCTGGACCGGCATCCCAACCATCATCATTTTCAATAACGAAACCGTTTGCTTCATAACCAAAACCAACCGCTAGGAAGCTGTTTTTAAGCTTTGGCTTTTCTAAGATATCTTTAACGTAAGCGCGATCTTCAGGGTTGATCTCGATGACTTCAGTCGTCGATTGAGCCAACGCTTTCTTGGCGTTCATCTCCGATACGACGGTATTTTTCACGCCCGAGACCATCTCTTTCAGGCTCGCATTGACGTGGTTTTCTACTGCACTTCTTACAGTGTAAAGTTGTTGTATTGAAAGCAATGATACTGTCACTAGCAGCAAGGCTGATGATGCAGCAACCACCTTATGGCTAAATTTCATTGAGTTTTCCCCTTCTCACAGGCTTTTCGAAGACTAAAGTTAATCGTGTTTTTGTAATTATATATATCGACTCGATTGGGTTTTACTTGAATGTATTTTCACAAAATAGACTACAAAAATACAACAACCTAAACAATACAAAATTCAATAAAGCGCATATTTGTTACTTTTAGTATTTGGTTCAATGAGTTGGGGAATGGGGCTAGACGGAGTTTAAGGAGGAATTAAGAATCTATTAATTTGATGGTTATGCGTTCAGTTTTCTATTAACAAGAGGCGAGGTGAATAAACGATATGAAATCAAATGATATGCAGAACTTATAAATTAATTGAACTCCAAATAATAGTGTGTATATATTTTCGCAAATAAAAAGCCCCACAAAAGTGAGGCTTTATAAACTGAATCTTTATTGAATTATATAAGTAGCATCTAATTTAGAATATTAGATGAGCTACACCAGCGATAACTGGAAGCGTAATTAACGTACGTAGAATAAAGATAATAAACAGTTCTAAGATGTTCACTGGAATCTTACTGCCAAGAAGTAGAGCGCCTACTTCAGACATGTAGATCAGTTGAGTAACCGACATTGCTGCAATAACAAAGCGAGTCATCTCGTTGTCGATAGAAGCGGCAAGAATCGCAGGAATAAACATATCCGCAAAACCAACAACAATTGTTTCAGATGCTGCAACCGCTTCAGGAACACCAAGTAGCTCTAGGAATGGAATGAAAGGCTGACCTAGGAATGAGAATACAGACGTGTATTCCGCAATAACCAGCGCCATCGTACCAAGGCCCATAACAACAGGCAGTACGCCAAATACCATATCCACGGCGTTACGGATGCCTTCAGCAAATACTGATTTAGCAGACTTAACTTGTGATGCTTTGCTTACTGCTAGCTCAAGGCCCCAAGAGAATGTTGAGTGACCCGCTGGGATAGCGTCAGCGTCTTTGTGTGGCTTGCTGCCATCAATGAAAGTATCTTTCTTCATGCTTAGTGGTGGAAGGCGAGGGATGATCACCGCTGCCACAATACCCGCTAAACAGATTGCTGCGTAGAAAGGTAGGAATAGGTGCTCTAGTTCTACCTGAGCAATAACCACAAGACTGAATGTGATAGATACTGCTGAGAAAGTCGTACCAACAACCGCAGCTTCACGCTGAGTGTAGAATTTCTTCTCGTACTGTTTGCTTGTAAGCAGGATACCAACGCTGCCGTCGCCTAACCAAGAAGCCATACAGTCAATCGCACTGCGACCTGGGAGGTTGAAGATTGGACGCATGATTTTACTTAGTAGCGTGCCAAACAGCTCTAGTAGACCAAAGTTAAGTAGAAGCGGAAGTAGCAAACCAGCAAAGATGAATACTGAGAACAGTGTCGGAAGCAGGCCTTCTAGAACCAGACCACCGGTGTTTTCTTCCCAAATAACCTCAGGGCCAACTTGGAAAAAAGCCATAACGGCTGCAGCACCACCAATTAAACGAACCAGCAACCACAGTGGAGATGGGTTGAAAAGGCCGTTTAAAAATGAATTTGATGTAATGAATGTAGGCTTAAAAATGGTGCTTAAAACTGAAGCTACAGACATGAAAGCAACGATCGCAGTGATGATAGGGACTAGATATTCACCGAAAACCGCTTGAATTGATTTGGCTAAGATAGCTACAGGGATGGTTAGATCACCTTGATAGCTGATTGGCGCCATGAAAAGGAATAAACCAATCAATGATGGGATTAAGAAAACCCAGAAACTGCCTTTAGATTTCTCTGTTTGAGCAGTATTCGTGTTGTTAGACATGTTATTGTTCTCGAATTTCTACACGTAAAAAAGCCACATCCTTGGCATTTTTATTCACAAAACGTCCGTATTTTCTCATTGGGTGCAAGATTACCCAGTATTAATATTGCTTGCAATACTATTCATCAAATATCGCTAAATATTCATGCTGGTTATTCTGCAACGTATTAAGAGTTTAGAATAAAGTGTTGCGGATGTTACGTAGTTTGAGGTTATTTTGCCAGATATTTATAAATTGATTGGGGTTTCAGTTCGATAGGTCAAGTATAGCCAGTAGCTAAACGCAATAATGAAGGCGAAAGAGGCAGGGAAAGCCAATGCCAAGATTTCGAAGCGTTGGAACAGACAAGCGCCACTTAAGCCGCCAAACAAGAAGCCAACCACAATGAACATCAGAAGTTTGGCTTTACGACGGTCAAAAGGCATCCCCTTTAAGCGAGCGCCAATCATGATCCCCAGATCGGTAATGATCCCGCTCATGTGTGTTGTTCGAATGATCGCCCCGCTGTAAGTGGTGATCATCGCGTTCTGCAAACCACACGCGGCTGAAGCGAAATACTGGCCGGAAGTGTAGCCTTGCAACAGTGCCCACAGCGCCAAGAACAGCAATCCACCCTCAATACATAGCGCAACACCGTAACGGCGTCCTAACTTCAATGCTTGGTTTTCAATAAAGAACCCGCTGAACGCCGCACCTAACATGAAGCTCATGATCACCAATAGGAGGTGAACAGAAGCCGAGGTCGGTGTAAGCAGGCTACTGCCGAGCAAAGACATGGTGCCGGAGATATGGGAGATAGCTTGATGTTGGAAGCCAAGTAAGCCGATAGCATTAACACTGCCAGCAAGGGCTGCTAACAGTAAGGCGCCGTATTCAACCCAGCGAGGTAGCTTAGAAATCATGTGGTTCACCCTGGGTTAAATAGAGGAGCAAGATTATAACGCTAGAGAAAAGATACGCTAGCGCTGTGGAGCGTTGATATTTGATCTTAGGCAACAGTATTGCAGTTTGTTCTAATACTGTTGCTATATAAAGATAACGGTCAATAACGAGATAAAGATAACGCTCAATGACGAACTAGTTGTAATGGCTCATTTGGTGGTCGAACTTAACCCAACCGTGCTTGCGCTCTTCATAAACCGAAAAGCTCGGCAGTGGGAAATCTTGCTCTTTAAACAATCCGAGCGGGACGATATAAAAATCGGCGGCGGCAACCGACTGCAAAAGCATGGTGGTGCCACACTTGGGGCAAAACTGATAGGTGACTTCATTACCCGTATCGCTGATGCGTGAAAAAGAGGTCACTTCCCCGCTGAGTGTGACTTGTTCAATAGGGAACCGAGCCTGAACGCCGAAAACACTTCCGGTGCGTTTCTGACACTCATAGCAATGGCAGACAGATGTACGTTGAGGTTCGCCTCGGCATACTAGATTGACTGCTCCACAGCGGCATTCGCAACTTCTGATATTTCTATCTTTAATATGATTGATATCCATCCATGCTCCACTTCTGGTTAAGCCTGTATTGATAATTATACTAAAGCCCTTTATGGTCTGCACAACTGGATGAAAACAAAAGAATATAATTGCCCATGAAAAAGAAAATCTTACCTATTCCTCTGATTCTACTGATTCCAATTGTCATGCTGGTTGTGGTGATAGTGGCGGGTGTTTATCGCTTTAGCTTAAGTGATGAAGAGATCTTGGCGAAGTTTCCTTCTTCTCAAGTGAGTTATGACCCAGTCGTAGAAACCGTTTTTGATTTGAAGACGACCAACCCATGGACAATTAAAGTTCCTGAAACTAACGCCTACGCGTTTATTAATGAAGTTGATGAGCCTAGAGCCATCGCGTTTGGACGCTATGACTCAGGTGTTGAGCGCGGCGTGGTAACGGTAGACACCAATAATCTTTCAGCCGCTACGCTGGGCAAGGCGAGTTTCTTTGTCGCGCCGATGTGGATATCTAACCAAGGCAGCGGTGTTTTCTATTATCTAGGCCTGTTTAAACATGACCAACAACGAAGCCGAGTGGTGTTAGTCGACCAACTTTTTCTGGGCGACCGTATACGAATTCAAACATTGGAGGTCGCTCAGCAGCCAGATTCGCAATCACAGAATAAACTCACTGGGGAAGGTTTTATCGGCTTTACTCAGCATTCTGCGGAACAATCATTTGCAGAACCCCCTTCTGAAAAGGTGTTAATGAGTTTTTCTTTTGATACGCAATCAATTGGTAAGCAATAACGTTTTCGCGAATGTAAGGATCTGTTGTTTATGTGAGCCAAATTACATATTATCTTAGTTAGATGAATGAAATTTAGACACACTTAGCTTTGTGTCCGCTTATTTTTACAAATGGAGCTTGCGAATGATTAATAAACGTTTTTTTAAGACGAAAGATGAAGTTGAAGTGACCTTCGAGCTAGAAGCTCAGGAAGCGAACTCTGTATCCATCGTTGCTGACTTTCTTGATTGGAAAGCTACCCCAATGAAAAAACTAGCCAAAGGGAAGGTTTACAAGTTTAAAACTCGCCTACCTAAAGATGGCGAGTTTCAATTCCGCTACCTAGTTGATGACCAACAATGGGTGAACGATGCGAACGCTGACCGTTACATCCCAAATGAGTTTGGTGAAGACAACTGCTTAGTGTCGACGGTAAACGCATAATCTTTTCTTAAAACCAGCGACTAATTCGCTTCGTTTATTAATTATTCGAAACGGAATAACGTCAACCAATAGAAAGCAGAAGCTAGCCGTTTCTGCTTTTTTATTTTTAAATTTAGCGGTTAATTTTATTTCTTATCTAGTGGCTCTTCATCTACGGCAACTCAATGACTTAGGCTAAGTTGGGCAGATTCACATCATATTATGACAATGCATTGATGATTTATGCGTTTGAAAAGCATATCCTATGCCTTTATATCGTAGAAAGACCTGTTTACCGTGTATTCAAAAATATTTTCCTCTCCGTTTGCCGAGCTTTCACCTGTAAAAAAAGTAGCTATTTTAGGATTGCCACTTATTGCAGCGATTGGGGTTGCTCTGCAATCTTCGCAATCAAATCTGACGAAAACGATCGAGCTTGATCTACCAGACTCAACCGTTATTGAGTCAATTCTGTCACCATCTTCTGTTACCGTTATTGAGCCACCGACATTTGAGTATCAAATTCAATCTGGCGATAACTTGAGTAGTATCTTCACGCAACTTGGATTTTCTTATAAATCGATGATGAGCGTGATGGAAACCGATTTGAACTTCCTTGCTTTAGATACGCTTCGCCCTGGTAATACATTACGCTTTTGGCGTGATGAAGCGACCGGCGACCTTTCTAAAATGGAACTTCAATTTAGCGTCGCAGACAAAGTGGTTTATCGACTGCTTGATGACGGCAGCTACGAATTCGAAGACATCTCTATTCCGGGTGAATGGAAGCAAAAACCTTTAGTCGGTGATATTCAAGGCAGCTTCTCTATGTCGGCGAACAAGGTTGGCCTGAGCAGTCTTGAGATTGACCATATTGTGACTCTTCTTAAAGACAAGCTGAACTTTAGCCGAGATCTGCGCGCTGGCGATCAGTTTGAAGTGCTTCAAAAAGCGCAATATGTTGATGGTGTTGCAACCGGAAAACGTGAAATTGAAGCAATTAAGATCATGAATCGTAACCGCGTTGTATCAGCGTACTTGCACACTGATGGTCAATATTACGATGCCAATGGCGATAGCTTACAACGAGCTTTCCAACGTTACCCTGTGAGCAGTAGCTGGCGCCAAAGTTCTCAGTTTAATCCTAAGCGCTTACACCCTGTGACTGGCCGCATTTCACCGCACAACGGTACAGATTTCGCGACGCCAGTTGGTACGCCGGTTCAAGCAACGGGTGATGGTAAAGTGATTATGACGCGTAAGCACCCATATGCGGGTAACTACGTGGTCATTCAACACGGCAGCACATACAAAACACGTTACCTACATTTGAGTAAGATTCTGGTTCGTAAAGGACAAACGGTATCTCGTGGACAGCGTATTGGCTTGTCTGGCAAAACTGGCCGGGTGACCGGAGCACACTTGCACTATGAACTGATTGAACGTGGTCGTCCTGTCAATGCAATGACAGCAAATATCCCGATGGCAGATTCTGTGCCTAAAAGGGAAAAAGCGACGTTTGTAGCTTCAAGAGATGAAGCAGATAAACTGTTAAAGGTCGCTTTAGAAGCCCAATCTAATAACAGCTAGTTAGACTCTTTGAGATAACCCTGAATAAAGTTGTTATTCATCAAGCATAATTAGAACCGCGAGAGCATCACTCCGAGTAGAGTCATGACCTCGCGGTTTTTTTGATCCTAAGTCAATTCAAGGATAGCGGTTTAAGCCAAAGGCTCAGAATGAGTAACATAGCTGACGATAGCTTCAGGTCGCATGGGTGGTGAGTAGAGGTATCCTTGTATCTTGTCACATCCCATTGCGTGCAGTTTATCTAATTGCTCACGCTTCTCTACGCCTTCCGCAACCAAAGACACATCGAGTCTGTGAGCAAGCTGGATAATCAGCCAAACAACGCTTTCTGAGGTTGAGTTGGTCAGCAAATTACGGATAAAGGTGGCGTCAATTTTAATGCAATCGATAGGGTAGCTGTGAATGTAGTTCAAACTGGAGTAACCCGTACCGAAATCATCGAGCGCAATAGTGAAGCCTTGCCCTCTCAAAAAGTTAAGTGCCGATTTTGTCTCTTGGGTTGGAGATAACAGCACCGTTTCGGTTAACTCAATAACAAACTCATCAGCTTTAAAGTGATGCTGTTCAATCGTTCGTGTGAGATAGGAAATATAGCGTTTCGAGTCGGTAAGCTCATGAGCAGAACAGTTTATTCCAAGCTTAACCTTGTAACCTAAGCCTTGTTCTAATGTGGTTTTTGCGCGGCACACTAACTCAATAATACGCTCACCTAGCTCGACAATCAGCCCAGACTCTTCAGCCACTTGAATGAACTCCACAGGCGATATGTCACCGTGTCTGGCGGTCTTCCAGCGAGTCAGTACCTCGAAATATTCCCATTGCGTCTCGCCTTGGCCCACAATGGGTTGGACAACTACGTACATTCCATTGCTATCGGGGATATAGCTTTGTGAAATCGGGTTTTCGAGTTCATTTCGCAGTGCTGCAATTAGCTCGGTTTTTCTTTGGTAGCGAGATCTCAAGTGGGTGTCATAACATTGAATATGAGTATCTTGGCTGTGTTTACACTCTTTAAGCGCCAAGCTAGTGTTGAATATGATCTGTTCAACGTCTTTGTTGTCTCCGTCCGAACTGGCAATTCCAATGCTGAGTTCCAAATCTATCTTAATATCAACGCTGCTATAGCCTTGCTTAATTTTTGCCAGTATCTGCTCGCACACCGCTATCGGGTCAGAGTGGTAGGTAATGAAGGCGAATTCATTGCCAGCAGTTCGGAAAGTCAGGTTGCTCTCGGGTAAGGTTCGACGCAAGGTTTCTGCGACAAATTGAAGCACTTTATCGCCAATATAATTGCCGTGCATGTCATTGATGGCTTTGAAGCTATTGATATCGAGTAAAGCCAATGTAAACGGAGTGACGCTCTGTTGAGTAATCGACTCTAAGGTATCGGATAGACAGCTTCGGTTGAGTAACCCGGTTAGGCTGTCGTGTGACACCTCATAACTAAGTTGATTTACCAATTGTTCGGAGCGATCGTTAAACCACATTTCACGTAAGGTGTGGATGATGATGTCGGCGAACAATTGATGGTGTTTTATCACGTCTTGCTGCTGATCAGGGCTAAGAGGTGAGGTAAACGTTGAAAATAGCACGCCCATTACTTCGCCACTTTGAGTTCGAGTCGGGATCGCGATGGAGTTTTGTGAGGTGATTTCCTGCCTAAATGCCGATGTCGGCAATGACTGGACGACATATTGAGCAAACGAGCAATCAGGGTGTCTTTGATTGACGGCTTGTTGGTAGATGTGACCATGGCGCGCATTGATTTTGTCATGCAATACATGGTCAGAATGGGCGATCACCAAAGGAACGATTTGGTCAGGGAAGTGCTTCTTCTCAATGATGCTAGTGTATTGAGTATCAAAGGTCTGATGTAAAGTAAGCACAGCTGACTCTAAAAGGTCGATACCTTCCAATTTCAGCAAACGGCCAATGCGCTCTGTGTCTATCATGCTGTTGTGCGTATGTTGAGTCATAGTCACCATCCCTAGTTAACCAGATTCACTGTGTCAGCTGTATACGTTTTATCTTGTATATGTGCGAACTTGTATAATCTATATGCGTCACGTTTATTATCGGCCGTGTCGTATAACTTTTCAAATTAAAATGTGACTTATTTCACAGAGCTTGCGTGCTACGCTCTTTGTCTAGTCTATCTTTCAGATGGTCCAAAAAGAGCTTGGTTCGCGTATGCGAGTAATCAAGCTTAGGGTAGTACGCGTAAACCATCACTTCGTCGGCAGTAATATTTGGCAATACTGGAACTAATGTCCCTTGTTTTAGATCCTCTTTGATCATCGCTTTGATGGTTAATAGTACGCCCATTCCTCGCTTCGCAGCATGAAACAAAGCCTCTGGATTGGTGGTAGCAAAGTTACCGTTGAGGGTGATGCGCTGCCCTTTGGTGAGTGTGACTTCTCGGGTAGGGCGCTCTCCCCAAATTAAAGAGTTGTGTTGTTCTAAGTCCTGCTCGTTGGTGGGGTAACCATGTTTAGCTAAATAGCTTGGCGCCGCATAGAAGCTGGCTTTGTGCTCAAACAGCGGTGTTTTCTTAAAGCTTAACGAGTTGAGCTGTTCCAGTTCGCGACTGATAACCAGATCCAGGCCCAGTTCTGGTAATTGCCCTGGCGTGGTCGTGATCAGCTGCACCTTAATGTCCGGATACTTTTCTAAGAAGTCGTCCATGTATTGCACGAGAAACTTAGAACCAACCGCAATCGTTGCACCTATCTTTAATAGGCCAGCTGGGGTTTGGTTAACCGAGCGTGTCTCATCAATTATAGACTGCCAATTGTCGAGCTGATCCTTGGCTCGCAGGTAAAAGAGTGCGCCGGCTTCGGTTTGGCTAATTGAGCGTGTGGTGCGCTTTAACAGTTGAGTGCCAATACGTTCTTCTAGCCAGTTCACTCTTTTGCTGATCGCCGAGCTGGTGGTGTTTAGTTTTCTAGCAGCACCATTGAAGCTGCCTTCTTCCACTACTCTGACATAGCTTTTTACGTTAAGAATCCAATCCATATTATTTCCTGTTGGGACTTAATAAAATTCCAATTTAGCTAATTATCAATTATTGGTTTTGAATGTAAACTCATCTAATGAACAAATATCAAACGAATAGGGAATTTTTTGAACCAATCGACCTTTAAAAAAACGCCGTTACTCTTAGCAATGATGATTATTGCTACGGGACAGGTGGGAGTGAGCATCTACTTGCCAGCATTGCCGTTAATTGCTTCTGACTTAAGTGCTACTCAAGTTGATGTACAGCTGCTCGTCACGCTGTTTCTAGTGGGTTTTGGTTTGTCTCAGCTATTTTACGGACCGATGTCCGATGCGGTGGGAAGAAGACCTATTTTCTTGTTAGGTCAGGGTGTTTATTTGATTGGTACTGTCGTTTGTGTTGTGTTTTCTGACAATATGACGGCGCTAGAAGTTGGTCGCTTGCTGCAAGGTTTAGGGGCGGGTAGTGCCTCGGTTCTTGGACGAAGCGTGCTTCGCGACAGCTATGATGGTTCTCAGCTTACCAAAGCGCTGTCTTATATATCGATCACCGCGTCGATCATGCCGATCATTGCGCCGGTATTCGGTGGTTGGATTTCATTTCATCTCGGTTGGCAGGCGGTGTTCCTGTTCGTTTTATTGTACCTACTAGCGATATTCACACTGGGTTACTTTGTTCTGCATGAAACTTTGCCATACGGAAAGAGCCGCTTTGATGCCTGCCAAGTTGTGAAGAACTATGGGCGCTTGTTGACCAATCGCCAAGTGTTAACCAGTGCCAGTTACAACTGGATGAGCTATATGGCGAGTTTGGTTTCGTTGTCGTTGTTTCCATTCTTAATGCAAGAGCAATTGGGGCTGACCGCCGCTGAATATGGTTCATTGATGATTGTTCCTTCGGCGGGCTTACTGATAGGTAGTGTCGCCTTAAACTTACTCAATCGTAGGTTTAGTACACCCCAATTGATGAGCCTAGCTATTTTGATTATCTTGGCGTCGGGAACTTGGCTTCTTACTCATGAGTTATCCATCTTTAACTTGGTTTGGGCGTTTACTTGGTTGGCGATAGCACAAGGTATCTCGTTCCCATTGTCAATCAGCATGTTATTAGAACCTCATAAGAAACAAGCGGGCGCGGTGTCGGCATTGTCTGGCTCAATTCAGATGTGTTTAGCGGGTTTATTGGGTGGGTATCTAGTAGAAAGTTGGGTCACGACTCATCTGCAGTTAGGCGTGTTCTATCTCATTATTGGCGCAGCCATGGGCGGAGTGCTTTGGTCTTCAACCAAAATGAACAGCAAAGGCGATACTGTTGAAGTGGAATATAGCTAAACACTAAATTCACTATCGTTTAACGCACCCTCGTTAATACGTTGTATTTGTGCTGATGGTTTTCTACAATGCTTCGGTCCATTGAATAGGTAAAAACAAAATGCAGCAAAATGAATTTGAAGTACTGGTAAAAGCTATCTGCGCACTAGATGGCCTGCCCCAAGCGCTTGAGCTATTGAAATCCAATGAGGATACAGAAGTCGCTGAGGCTGCTGCATCACTGACTGGTCAATTTGCACTTGCTGAAGTGGAAGGCGAAAAGCGTATTTACCACGTGACGCTTCAAGAAAATGAACAAGGCGAAGAGCAAGAGTACATCGAACATGTCATGAATGAAGGCGATGACTTAATCAAATTTGCAGCTTGGTTCTTTGAAACGATGTTTGAATTGAAGCAAAAAGACACATACCAAATTGCCGGTAAAACTTACAGACAGCCGAAGCGCAGCTAGGTTTCTCAGTAAAGTATTTTAGAAAGCAGCTCTCTTGAGCTGCTTTTTTTATCAGTGTCTAAACCAATGTTTTTGATTGTTATTAGGAATGGAGCATTAAGCTCAAACCAGAATTTAGGTTAACTCATTGATATACAAATGCAATGCTGATTAGCACACAGACAAAATTAGGTTAATTGCAAATTAATACTTAGCATTGCATTAAAGTGTGATTTAGATCTTGTTTTTAGGTGTTTTAAGTGTAAAATCCGCGCTAAAGAAAGTTGATTATGTGCGGAGATAAGCATGAATTACGAACTAGGCCACGCATACCTTGGTCAAATGGCAGCAAAAAACATGATGCACGAAGCATTGTACGGCACTTCAAAGCCAAAGAAACCATCGTTCTTTAAGCGAATGATGAAGAAAATGGCTAAATAAGCATTTTCAAAAACGGAATTTTAAAAGGCCTTAAACTCAATGAAGTTTAAGGCCTTTTTCGTTTTAGCGATTGGTGAAAGTTATCGCTTTGTTTTGTTGTGGATGGACACAAAAACACTAAATAAACTTCTGACTAACGGCTTTTAATGGATTTAGCCAGCAGATTGATTGGATAAGTCGACTACGTTATTAGGGATGCTATCTAAGCCATTCTCTTTCATCCACGCTTCTAAGTTGTCGGCACCACCGATGTACTTACCATCAAGCCAGATCTGCGGGACGGTGACCGGTGTTTTCTCACCAATGTGTGCTTTTACCTCTGGAATCATACGGTACAAAGCGGCGCTGTCTTTTACTACATCGTGGTATTGGTATTCAACACCCGCTTCATCCAACATTTTCTTTGCTTTAACACAGAATGGGCAGGTCGCCTTACCATAAACGATGTTGCCTTTTAGGCTGTCTCGTTTGGTCCACTCTTTGATCACGGATTGAACCAAGACTCCACGATTAAGCGCTTCACCTTGGCTGACAACCTTGCCTTCAACAACAAGAATTGGAGCATGCCAAGAGCCTAGTTTTAGCGGCTCCCACCAGTGAGACAACCAATCTTTCACTTCCAGTTCGACATCGACATCGGCCAACTCATTCTCAAAAGTATCCTTCAGAATGTCTTTGGTAAGGGTACATTCCCCACATGGGATATTAACTTTAAATGGACCCCAGCTGCCTGCCCAACGGTATAGTGTAATCTTGACTGGTTTCTTCATGGTTACGGCCTCGTTTGAATTCTCTTATCCATATAGAACGGACAGTCGAACTATTTATTTCACCAACCTTAAACTTTCTTCACTTTTGAAGGTTTTTTGGTTTCCCAGTGCGTTATAAATGCAACTGACGCAATAATAATAGCAGCCCCTAGCCATAAACGACCCGGTGGAACCCAACTAAACACAATCCAACCTGCTAAAACATTTAGCGGTAATTTGGCGTGGTCAAAAGGTTGCACAAACGAAGCATCAGCGACTGAGTAGGCTTTCACAATCGCCCATTGAGCGAGTGCCGTCATAACACCGATAACAATCAATATAGCCCAAATTGTACCGCCGCTTGGCGTCTGCCAATCTGGCGCGGCAAGCAGGATGTTAAATGGTGTGATTAATAGCAGCAGGTACACCACCATGGTTGAAGGACTGTCTTGCGAAGATAGCTTTTTCACCATGAGTGAGTAGCATGCCCAGAAGAAAGCGGCACCGACTGGCAATAACGTTGCCCAGTTAAAATCTTCAGCCCACGGCTCTAGAATCACCATCGCACCTACGAAGCCGGCTAAGGTTGCGCCCCAGCGAGCAGCTCCAACTTTCTCTTTTAAGAAAAGCCCTGAACCTATGGTTGCAAATAATGGCGACGTCATGAGAAGGGCAATGCCTTGCCAAATTGGTACTGGGTAAGCCAGTGCCCATATCCAAAGTTGAATACCAATAACAGACAAGAAGACACGGAATACGTGCAATTTGAGGTTGTCGGTTTTTAGCGCACGGCGAATGCCCAGCGTTTTCAGATAAGGAAGAATAGCGAACAACGCGATAGCGTATTGAATGACGGCAACGGTGGTAGAAGTAAGTCCGAAATGAATGCTAGCAATTTGAGTTAGGCTGTTAATAACGGCAAAGGCTAGGCCTGCGGTTAGCATCCAGCTAGCGCCTTGGATCGGATGGTGTTGTGACATGATGCTTCTAATTATTTGATGTGGTTCACCTATGATACGGATTTAGCACCACTTAACCAGAAAAAGCATTAATGAAGTCGGTCAGAATATTTGAACATGAAAAAAGGTTGAGCCATTGCCCAACCTTTTTAGTCTGTATCTAAAGTCGATTTAGATTAGAAGTCGTAACGTACACCTAGGCGAAGTGTGTCTTCACCTTGAGTTGTTAGGCCTGTAGTTACGTCTTTCACTTCATCTAAGCCGTTGATGTAGTATGCAAGATATGTACGGAAGTTGCTGTTTAACTTGTAGTAACCAGCTAACTCGATGCCGTCAACAGAGTCTGCTGTAGAGCCGTTTGCTGCTTCGTCTTCTTGATACGTGTAAACAACCGCAGCTGAGATTTGTTTAGTGAATTTGTACTGTGCTGCAAATTCCATAGCGGTAAACGACTTATCCTGAATTAGGACTGCTTTATCATTTACATCACCTGTTGAATATGTAGCTGCTAGGTAAAGGTTGTCTAAAGAGTACGCTAGACCTGCTAGGATTTGGTCGGCACTACCGTTACCCGCACCTAGGTCCTCACCAGAGTACGCTAAACCAAGGTCTAGGCCGAATGGTAGTGAATACACACCAGAAATTCCGTAACCATCAGAGTCTTTTTCGCTGTTTGTTTTGTAAGTTGCTTCTAACTGAAGTGCATCAAAACCGCCACGGTATGCAATAACACCATCTTCTTTATCAGATGCTGCATCGAATACTTGTTGAACACCAGAGAATTCAGTGATATCCGTAAAGTCAGAAACGATTACTGAAGCCATGTCTTGACGACCGAAAGAAACCGCTTGGCCATCGAAATCAACACCAGCGTACATGTAACGGTTGTTAAAAGTAACGCCGCCAGTCCCTTGCTCTGCTTCGTAGAAACCGAATGCAGATACAGAATCTGTTAACTGGGTTTCACCACCAATATTAAGGCGGAAGCGAGTTTCATCGCTCATTGAACCTTCAAGTTCAGCACCTTTTGACGTACCAATGAAATCACCACGGAATTCCGCACGACCACCAATTTTAAGTTCTGTACCATCAGAGCTGTAAACTGTTGCTGCTAGAGATGAACCTGAAACTAGTGCCGCTACCACTGCAGAAGCTAAAACTGCCTTTTTCATAATCACTTACCTTGTATTTTAAAATCCGTGAGCAATGTGCTCTCCGTTTCGATATGAAGCTAATTTAGAGCAGATAAATTAAGCTTTCATTTCCATAAAATTACATTTTCGTGAATGGGGAACTTTTTTAAGTGTTGATTTTATTGCACTTTTATTTCATGCGACTGAGTGTTCTGTGAATAGATATACAAGTTGCGTGTATTTCAAAGGTCACATTGACAAGTTTTACCTTGGAATCACGGATGTCGATGGTGATGAATTTTGGTAGCGCTTGAGGGCTTGTTAATCTGATTAACTGCTTGTACTGGTTAGGATATCCTCTATGATGCAAAAACTTAGAAGAGAACAGATTCTGCTCAACAAGATGGAGACGTTGGATGAAAACAGAGTACTTAGGCGATGTTTTACAAGGTAGGCAGGTTATTGGCTCCTTGAATGTTGAAGACCTACCCGTTGGAGAGCACCAGTTTTGGTTTCAAGTCACCAGTGATGGGTTAGGGCAACCCAAAAACATGCCGGTTTCTGTTTTCAAAGGCAGTCATGAAGGTCCTAAGTTGATGATCACCGCCGGTATTCACGGTGATGAGCTAAACGGAGTGTTGGCTGCACAGCAAATTATCAGGGACTTAGTCGGTAAAACGCTCAAAGGTACGGTAACGATTGTGCCTACTGTGAATTTGTCTGGCTTGCTGAACCATAGCCGTGATTTCATCTCTTCGGATCCGGGCTCTTGTCCTGCTAATCTTAATCGACTCTTTCCGGGTGATGCTAATGGCTTGGCAGCGGAGCGCTTTGTTGCGTCTTTGTGGGAGCGTTTGCTTAAGCATAATGCCACCTTCGCCGTTGATCTCCACACTCAGACTCGTGGTGCAGTCTACCCACTTTATGTGTTTGCTGATTACCGCATAGAACAATGTTTGGAGATGGCGAGGCTGATGCAACCCGATTGTGTTCTGAATGACCCTGGCGACCCAGGTATTTTAGAAACAGTTTGGAATCGAAGTGGAATTCCGAGCATCACGGTGGAAGTTGGGATGGGGAAATTTACTCAGCCTGACATGATTCAACGAGCGGTAGACGGTGTTTTTAACATGCTGTCTTATTATGAAATGTTCGAGGTTGAAATAAATCATCCCGAGAACATGCAACTGCCGAGCATGGATTGGATAGAGGGTAATGATGTGGTTTCTATCCGCGCTGATATTGGTGGCTTTGTATTGCCGCAGGTTGAGCTTCTACAGAGCGTAGAACAAGATGATTTATTGGCCATTCAGTATGACGCTTTTGGTAATGAGTGTCGCCGTTATCACGCGCCGTCTGCTGGACGTGTCCTTAGCTATAACGTGGATGCGTTAAGGGAGCCGGGTGCGCTTGTTTGTCGCTTGCTAAGTTAGGGCTTAGTCGGTTGAACGTTTCCGTGTTAATGCACTGTGTCGCCATTTAAAACACGAAAAAAAAAGACCGAGCAGGGCTCGGCCAAAGGACAGTTGTCTAGAGTAAGCACGTCTTGGACTCATCGAGAGAACTGCTTTTAGAGTAGCGAGGCTAGATTAAGAATCCATTGCAAGATAGTGACACTTCGACTGTTTTTCTGTTTCAAAAATAATATTGAAAACATTATCTTAAGCTCATAAAAAAGCCGACTGCGAGTTACGCGAGTCGGCTTTTTATTCACTTCTCTTTCGAATTTTTATCTCTAACTACACTCGATTAAAAAGCGTCATCTACGATCTCTTTTAATCGGTCGTAAGGCACGTATCCCGGTAAGATCTGCCCGTTCATCATTAATGTTGGTGTGCCAGTTAAACCCAATGCGCTAAAGGTTTGGTGGTTGGTCATTAGCGTGTTGCTTTGTTCTGTGGTGGTGTCTAGTTGCGCTTCTGTTCCCGTCTTCTTGGCTACAGCTTGCAGTGACGATTTTGTGTGGCTACCGCTTTTTGCCATTAATAGTCGGTCTACTTCAGGGAACGCTTCTGGATTATCTTTCCATACTTTCATCGCGTATAGCGCTGCGTTGGTGTTTAGACCCGAAACCTGTTGCTGCTTAAATGATAGGTAGACATTGATGACCTTAATGTCGCTATTTTCAGAGGTGAGTTGAGTTAACCCTTTTTCTAAGCGCTTACAGAAAGGACAGTTGTAGTCGGTAAAATTGACGATGACCGATTTGCCATCTGGATTGCCAAGGATCGGGTGAGCGTCATTGTTGTATAACCAATCATGGCTTTCCGCTTGGGCTTTCTTCGCTTGCTCTTGACCTGCTACGTACTGCTCTAAACTGGTATGCAATCCAGAGATCGTCGATGGGTTTTCCTTCAGGAATTGATTAATTTCTTCAAGTTGTTGAGTTTGTTCTTTGTTTAATTCTGCGAAGGCATTAGTACTCATTAGTGAGCCTAAAATTAGTGCGCTTATCAGATGCTTTTTCATATTGTCTTTTCTCTAATTCGTGATAATCGTGAGCGCTTATTGGGTTGCGCTCACATTAATATTGTTTGTTAAACTGGCTGAGTCGGTTTATTCACTTAGCTTTGCTCTGTTTTGCTTTGTGAGCGAGTTAGGCAAAGTAGGTTCTTAACCACAGCCCTATAGGAGAAGTAACGCCTGTTGCGATACTGCTAATCTTTCCGTCTTTGATGATGACGATGCTTGGAGTGACATTAACGCCCCAACTTCTGTTGATTGATCCAGAAAGATCATTGATAACAGGGAAGTCATACTCTTTTGCATCTAAGTAGCGCTGGACACGTTCGTCTGGACCAGACGATAGAGCGACCGAAACCACCTGATGGGAATCGCTGAAGCTATTGACGGTTGGGCTTACAAATTTGCAGGCACCACACCAAGTCGCCCAAAAATAGACAATGACTGGCTTACCATTTTTACTTAGCTCGATAACATCAATATCTTCGCCTTGGAGCGATTGACCCACAATTGGAATCGCATCGCCCTGAGGCATACTTCTGCTGTGATAAAAGTCCATGGCAAATGAAACCACGCCAACGATCAATATCATTGAAATCAGTTCCTTTCCCCACTTCTTAAGACGACTTGGCTTTTTGGCCTCACCCTTTACAGCGCTATCTTCAGTTGTGCTAGATTTATCTTCATTGTTGGGAGTCTTCATCGGTTATCTCGCAGCGTCGATGGCTTGAACGACAGTGTCACTGTTGAGAATTACAGGCAGTGGAATACCGCTTTTATAGCTCGGACCGTAGACGATATTAAATGGCACACCAAATCGCCCATTACTTTGTAAGTATTGAGTGACACTTTCACTTGGTGTTGTCCAATCACCTTTCATCAAAACAATGTCTTCTTGCTGTAGGTGGCTGTAGACAGGGTCTTGAAGGATGACGCCGATCTTGTTGGCTTTACAGGTGATACACCAATCAGCAGTCACATCAACAAACACCGTTTTGCCTTCATCAACGAGCTGAGGGATTTGCTTCGCATCCAGCTTTTGCCAAGCGAGATCGTCAACAATCGGTGTCGCCCAGTTATCAGCGGTGACACTACCGACGATCAATGCAGCACCAAACACCAAGGTTGTGGTTGCCATGATAGGAATAAGCACCTTGCGACCCAACTTACGGCCAATCCAAATCAATACTGAAATCACGATAAATAGTGACAGCAGGATAGTTGGGAATTTACCAATGAATGGGCTCAGAAGGCTTGTTAGCCAAAGGCTGGTAATGAACATCATTAAGCCAAAGATAAGCTTAACTTTGAACATCCATGCCCCAGGTTTTGGAAGCAGCTTGGTTAGGCTCGGGAATAGCGCAAAGATCAACCAAGGCGCACTCATACCGATACCGAGTGCGATGAAGATTGCCCATAACTCTTGATAGCTTGCTCCAAGTGCATACGCGACTGCGGTTCCTAGGAATGGCGCGCTACACGGCGTTGCTAACAGCGTCGCAAACATGCCTTGAACAAAGTGGCCTGAATGTGAGTCATCGCCTTTGGTTGCTATCCAAGTGTTTAAACCTGATGGTAGTCTGAATTCGAATAACCCAAGCAGGTTAATTGAGAACAGCAAAGTGATGATCAGCATGAATCCGATGAACCAAACATTTTGGAATTGGATTCCCCAACCAATCGCATTACCACCCATTTTTAGAGCGGTCATACCTAGGGCTAACAGCGCAAATGATGTAATGACACCTGAAGCAGAAGCTAAGAATGAGAGTCTAATATGACGATTAGATGCACCTTGGTTTTGAATGATGCTGTTTAATTTCATTCCTAATACTGGCAACACACATGGCATGATGTTGAGGATCAAACCACCAATTAAAGCAAAGCCAATCATTGCTAGAAAGCCGTTGTTGCTTGTTTGGTAAGCGATCGGTTCTGAGCCAACTTGGGCCGTCATCTCTTCGGCGAAATTAGTATCTGAAACAGTGACACTCACGGTACGGTCCGTTAAGTCGACTTCACCTATCCAGTTGCTCACATCAAATACGGCAGTCATTGTATTGTCTGTGATGTGGACGCTTGGTTGAGAGAAGAAGTCATCAATCACTTCTTGCCCGTCAATCAACACCATCGGCTTATCCCAGCCATCTTTACTTGTCAGCTGAGTAACCAGTTGCTGCTTGCTCTTGTCCCAAAATAGACCATTGACTGAAGTGCGGTTAGCTTCTCGTGGAGATTGGCTCATGCCTTGGTTGAACAAGAACATCGCTTCTTCATCGAGTGCTAAAGCTTGTGGGTCAATCGGCAGTTCGATATCGTAATCGGTTAACACACAGATATTGGTACACGACGGAAAGGTAAACGACGCCCTGAATATCGCAGGCTTCGTGTTGTCTTTCAGGGTTAACGTGACAGGAAAGCTGACATGCTTTTTGTAGCCTAACGTCATGACGTCAAGCTGCTCGTAGTACTTAGGTATCGGCCAGTGCCACTCTACTGACTCAATGTTTGTTGAACCAGACCAGTCCCAGCTTGGCGGAATGCCACCTTCGCCTGGGCTACGCCAGTAGGTTTTCCAGTCGCCGTCGAGCACGACATCGAGCACGGTTTGGATCTTAGAGCCGTCATCCGACTGTTCTCCCGTCGACATCATTCGCATCTTCACAGGCGGATGCTCAGGCACACTAAGCCAGCCTGTTGTCTGTGCCAAGGCGGTAAATGACGTCATAACCAAAAGGGCAGTGACTAAGGTTTTCGCGCATGTACGCATAGAGAATGCCAATGAATCGACAAACTTAGTTAGTAGTGTGTTGTACACAAATGTATCTCCAAAAAATAAATAAAAGGGTGTAGTAGCCCGCTTATTTACTCTCTAAATATACAGTGCTTTAGATGCAATCGGTGTTTTGTCGGTCGAGTAGAGCGATGATTGTCTCTAGATAATCTCGATATGTGGGGAGGTAAGTTAAATGCAACAGCAATAATAAGTACGAATGGGATCAGCCAGCCGGTTTTTGGGGCGGCAAAGGTCAGCATTTTCGAACTCAGGCTGCATGAACTTGAATTGGGGGACGTTAACATTTTTGACGCTTCTAAGCCGAAAACACTGGCGTATAGAGTGGCCATTTTTTCTGAAGAAGCGATGTCGGTTTGAGGATTACTGGTTTCTGTATGAGTTTGCGCGCCAACTAGGACTGATTGACCATTAGCGGATGCAGATAACGATACTTTCTTTACGGCAAGAGTGCTCGCCAGACAAGTTACGATAACCAGTCCGGTAAGGAAGAGCGCCCAAAGCGAATGCTTTTGTCGGCGGTTCTGTGTGGATAAGAAAAGTAGTGATGTGTTCAGCAAATTAGTCAGTAATCAAATCTGTTATTAGTTAAAGCCAGCTCATTGAATTGTGGCTAGCTTAGATAAGTTCTCTTCGCGCCACAAGTCATAAAATGGTTAAAGTGAAACTATGTATAAACGCGGAAAACGGCAGGTACACGATAAACGACGCATAAACACCAATTCACGCGAATAGGACATTGAGCTCTAGCTAAAGTTCACTTCAACTGAAAGTTATCGCTAATTTATTCTTTATCGAGTTGTTTATTCATTATCAGGACGGGACAGGTGATATAAAAAAGCCCAACAGATCGTCGTTGAACGTGTTGGGCTTTAATCATTGGTGCTATTGGAAAGGCTTAGTGAGTGCGGCGAGGGCCGTTACGTACCAAGTCTTTACCGTTATCAAACACTTCTTTGGTGATCCAGCGAGCAAGCAGAACTTTGTGGCTGCTGTTGAATACAGCAACGAAGTGACGACCATCTGAATTATTGGTTGCCATGCCTACACCTTCAACCCCTTCAAGGCCTAAACCGCCAGCTTCCACTGAAATTAGGAATTGCTCTAGTTCTTCTAGAGACTCAATAATATCAAGTTCGTTGTTCATTTTTATGCTCTCTTGCTGTGAGCCAACATCGTATTTAGGGTGCTTTAGGGCATGCACCAGAGTGAAGATATTGGCCGTTGTTCTTTGTTGGATGCGTACTCTACAGGTCATAAGAGGGGATTGGAACTCTCAAATATTAGAAGCAGGCTGATAATTTGCGAATTTTTAACATAACATACGTTTAAATGCTTGTTATCCATATTCTTTTTACTACTATTTATAGGGTCAATTTAGACAGTAATAGGAATTAATATGATGAAGGTTTGGCGTTGTCTATTGTTAATGTTGGCGTTTGTCGCATTTGGAAGTTATGCGCAGAGCGTTGAGAAAATCGCAGAAGTACAAGATCAGTTAATGCTCGATCTAGCAACATTAGAAACGGCGCATGATGCTGAGAAGCCCTTTCTTGAAGATATCTTAAGGCGTAAGAATCAGGGCCTACGCGAAGAGATTTTTTCACAGCTATCGTCAGATAAAAAAGAGGGGCTGGATGTCACTCTTGCTCAGCAGGTTGAACTGCTACAAAAATTGCTGTCATTGAATGAAACTAAAATCGTTTCAATGAGTAAAGAAAACCGTTCAGCTGAAGGTGATGCTAAAAAACGCCTTGAATTGCGTATTCAGAAACGAATCGGAATGATGGATGTCTATTATCAACAGCTTGCTAAGACCTTAAATTGGTCAAAAGAGCGTGGTGTTGATGTTTCTGTTCCTGAAGGTGAACTTAAAACGGCGTTAATTGCTCGTTCTAAATACCTGACAAATGCCATTCTTTACACAGACACACAGCGACAAGATCTAGAAGCGCGTTTGTCTTTTGTGAATGAAGAAGAGAAAGCGACCATTAAAAAGGAGCTTGAGCGTTTCAGCGAGCGCACTAGCGTTATGGTTGCTAGCTTAGAAGAAACCATCACGCTAATGGAACCGTTTGGCGTCGATGTGACTTCATACAAACGCGTTTTGCTAGCGACGACAGGCGACATTAACGCCGATGTGTTGGATGTTGATGTTGCACTGGAACTGTTGGATGGTTGGCTTCGTTCGTTCAGTTCATGGGCTTTCGAAAATACCCCTTCTTTTGTCGTTAAACTCGCTCTGTTTCTCGGTATTTTGTACGTAACTCGCCTTATTGCTAATGTGGCTCGTAAGACCGTTCGTAAGAGTGTCTCGCACTCTAAAATGGACTTCAGCGTATTGATGCAGGAGTTTTTCGTATCCATCGCATCTAAAGCGGTCGTGTTTATTGGTTTGCTTATCGCACTGTCTCAAATAGGGATAGAGCTAGCACCACTTCTTACAGGTTTCGGTGTTGCCGGTGTCATCATCGGTTTCGCATTGCAAGACACGCTATCTAATTTTGCATCGGGTTTGATGATCTTGATCTACCGTCCTTATGACGTAGGTGACATGGTTAAAGTGGCAGGCGTGCAAGGCACGGTAAAAGACATGAGCTTAGTGTCGACGACCGTTCAAACCATCGATAACCAACGCTTGGTGATCCCAAACAACAAGATTTGGGGTGACGTGATCAACAACATCACGGCAGAGCGTGTAAGGCGTGTTGATATGGTTTTCGGTATTGGTTACTCAGATGATATCGATAAAGCGAAAGCGGTATTGAATGACATCATTCTTGCGCACCCTCTAGTGTTGAAAAAACCAGAGCATATGATCAAGCTTCATACCTTGAATACCTCTTCAGTTGATTTCGTAGTACGACCTTGGGTTAAGACTGATGACTATTGGGATGTGTACTGGGATGTAACGGAAACCGTGAAGAAACGCTTCGATGAAGAAGGCATCACGATCCCATTCCCTCAACGAGATGTACATATTTACAATCACGAAGAGAACTAAGCGAAAGAGCTAGTATGAAAAGCAATTTCGAATAGAGCTATTACGAAAAAAGCTAATACGAAAAAGCTAAGCATGGCTTAGAGCCATCATTTTTAATGTGATATCAAATGGACGCTGAATAAGCGTCCATTTTTATTGGCTGCCGCTTATGTTGATCTTCATTCTTTTATGTCACTCAACCGCCTTAGAATTAAGTTATGATGAGGTAGGCTTAGTTTGGACAGTTGAAAGCGAATGAATGATTCACAGCAAAAAACGAATAGTAGAAACACAACGGTAAGAAAAGCAACACGAATTGAAAGTGTTATGAACTCTGCGATGTGGCATTTAACCCAGAGAGATATGACGGAAAGCGAGCTGATTGCGAAGCTAAAAGTGAAAACCGACAATCAAGAATGGATCGATGAAACGTTGAATACTTTGAAAGGCTTTGGGTATCTCAA
Source organism: Vibrio sp. 1CM23M (assembly GCF_023161755.1). NCBI lineage: Bacteria > Pseudomonadati > Pseudomonadota > Gammaproteobacteria > Vibrionales > Vibrionaceae > Vibrio > Vibrio sp. 1CM23M. Next base: position 372,112 of record NZ_JALNTR010000001.1, on the reverse strand, counting down.
GTCTGACCAAGTGTTTGCTGAACAATTCGTGGAACAAGCTTTTTCTGGTGAATTCGGTTCTCGATACATTGTCGAAAAACTGAAGAAGAAGGGGCTGACCGATTCAGTGATTTCTGATGCAATCCATAAAGTGTCGTTCGAAAAGTCTATCGATGAACAAACCATCTTGATAGACCGAATCAACCATTACTACTCAAGCTTTACCATGAGCCGTGAAAAGCTGGTTGCGACACTGCAAAAGCGTGGCTTTAGCTATCAACAAGTCAAGGTAGCGATTGACCAGCACCCACAAGCGCATCAACTGAAAAGTAACATTCAAATTAAGGCCGAGAAAGCCGATTTGGAAAAAGAGGTGCTCAAGTACGCTCGTAAAGGCAAGGGACTGACTGCCATTCAGCAAGAACTTAGACAACGACAAATCGACACAAGTGAACTGTCATCGCTCATCGACCGATTGATTAATGAAGAGCAGCTAGATTTCTATTCTTCGTGTTTAGAACAGTTGCAGAAGAAGTCTTATGACCTAAACGATCATAAAGAACGCTCCAAGGCTTACGCGATGCTAAGTCGAAAGGGGTTCTCTTCAGACGAGATCAAATTTGCTTTGAGTGAAGGTAATGAGTAGCGTGATTGAATTTAAGAAAAGTTGAGCTCAAGAAACATCGAACGTTAAGCTATTAACAGCAGCAGGGCATCAAACAACTTGCTCTAACGTGTTGTGTGTATGTTCTCTGCAATCCCCAAACCATTGCGTAAGGCGAACTGAATCAGGTCATTGTGGCTGTTTAAATTCAGCAAACCTAACATGCGGTATTTGTGCGACTCAATGGTTCGTGAGCTTAAGTGAAGCTTATCAGCACACTCTTTTGCACTAAACCCTTGAGCAATCAACGCAAGAACTTTGGTTTGCTTTTTTGTGAGCAATAATAGCTTCTCACTGTCATCTTCTAACAAGTTCTCGTTTTGCTTTAGTGTTCTGGCTAACGTCGAATGTTGCCAATAACAGAGCCAAAGTTCACAGACTAATTTTAAACGCTGGATGTCTTCGAGATTGAAGGTAGTATCGTTGTCGTGAAAGTTAGTAAAAGACAATGCACCCCAGCGTTGGTTAAACAGCTGCAAAGGAATGATGCAGTGCCATCTTCCCCCTTCTTTATAGAGCTTCTTTAACACATAGTTTTTACTTGAAACGAGTTCGTTGCTGGTAAAAGCGAGGTAAGTTTCATTGGTTTTTAAAAGCTTGAGGTAATCAAGGTAGTTACCGCCGACTAAGCTTTTTATATTAACAGGAGGAATGTGTGCTTTGGAAACTGAACACGTTTTTCCTTCTTCAAGTAAGACCATTGAATTAGGGTAGAGTGTCAAACGATCAATCCCAAACCAATCGAGTACATCAAAGCTTGCTTCTGACCAAGTTGTTTGAAAGTTTTTTGGATCGCTATTAATGAGAGATGTCGATTGTTTCATTAACAGTTGTTCAAAACTTAGCTTTAAAGCAGACACATTTTTCCTTTATAGATACATTCATTTCATCAATGCACAGAAGATATTCGTTCGAGTCGCTCAGTGCAAGATAAGATTCTTATATATATCATAGGTTCTAATCTAAAGTTTTTTATAACTCTTGGTTCTATGTGGAGGGGTGATAAGCAGTACATCTACTGCATTAATTGAACGGTGTTTTTTAATAAAATCGGGCATTTCTATAACCGAGTAAACACTGTGATAAGTTTAAGGACGTTACTGTCTATTTCAGTCTCGATGTTGAGCTTTTTCATCCGACAGCACAGCAAATGATTCTCCAATGTTTGTGTATGCTCAGTCATCCTTTCATTCAAATGTACTTTCAACACAACTCGCAGTCGAAGCGCTGAGGATTGAGAACATCCGTAATATGGATAACAGCACGGATATAGGTTTTACACTCGGATTACGTTTTTCAATATAAACGACACATTAATATATTCTTATTTCATGAAATTCACCAAAGCTATAAAATTTTCAGTAAATTTACGGTATATCAATAACCTGATTTTTTGAACAATAGCGCCACTCCAAAAGGCCGGACTAACAAGGCCGAATCAATATATATAGGTAGTGGTTATCATGAAAAAGACATTAGTAGCACTTGCGATTGCGAGCATTTCAAGTTCAGCTTTCGCTGTAAGCACAAGCAGCCAAAACAGCCAAAACGAAGACATGTTTGCATTCGATTCAATGCACAAAGATCAATTCTCAGTATCAGGTTCTTTCGGTGTTGGTGGTTACTACGATACTGGTTCTAAAGCGTTCTACGATGACTGGGCAACAGGCCTTACTCTTGCAGTTAACTACCGTAACAACCGTATTGTTGGTTACTTCGAAACTGACTTAATGGTGAACTACACGACAGACAACAACGTATCTGCGAATGACGCAGCAACCGCTGGTTGGACAAACGGTATCGATACTGGTCCAGCAACAGATGTAGATAAAGCGTGGTTAGGTTTCGATACTGGTTTCGGTATCGCTTCATTCGGTTGGGAGAACGACACAGCACTAGACAAAGTGGATGGCGCTGGCGATAACACTTACGAGTTTGGCGCTTCTGCTGGTGATGCTTCTGACGGCTTCAATGTTGTTAAATTCCAAGGTGCGACAAGCGGTATCGCTTACGGTATTTCTTACTTTGAAACAGGTGATGATCATAATGATGCGGATAAAGGCATTAATGGTTACATCGGTTTAGAGCAAGAGGTATTCAACCTATACGCAGGTTATGAAGCTCGTGATGACGATGCTGATTACGAAGTTTACACAGTAACAGGTAACGTGAAGGTTGGTGCTCTTAAACTGGGTATGAACTCTTGGATTGAAGAGAGTGATTCTGCTAAGAACACAGGCTACTACGTTTCAGGTGGTTACACGGTTTCTGAAGACCTAACAATCGCAGCAGGTTACGCGTCTAGCAACAATGAACTTGATGGCCACGCAGATGTAGATGCTTCTTACATCAACATCGCGGCAATGTACCGTATCGCTGACAACGCTGACATGGGTATCGATATCAAGCAAGACATCGATGGTGCACGTATTGGTTCGACAAGCGCACAATACGACGAAGAAACACACGTATTTGCAGCGGCTTACTACTACTTCTAAGAACTTGACCTCTTAAGAACTTCTAAGAAATTTGATGGTAATGGTGTAATAGCTTGCCCGGTCGTTACACCATGTTCTCTTCTTTTTGCAGTGTAAGTATCCACAGATTGATATGTGGTTTGTCACTCAAGTGCTACGAGTGAAATTATTATCTGGAGAAATGTAATGATTAAAAGCATTACAGCCAAGGGTGTTATTTATGGAAATGATACCCTGTTTACGTGTAAACCGAATCGTAATGGACTATTTGAATTGGCGCGTAAACATGGAAGAGTCGCAGGTACCCGCCCACAAGATCTCAAGAATAAGGTTTATGCTGAATCCCTTGATGAAGCTTGGAGTCTACTCAAAACAGAGAAGTTTTATATTGTTTTGACGGGGCAAGTATTTGGCATTCATCGAAAATCATTGCGAAGTGCTGATTCTGTTGATGTTGAGTTTGATACTGAAACTCGCTCGACATGTGTCACAGAATAAATCCAAAGCTGAATACTAAAAGGACGATAAATTATCGTCCTTTTTTCGTTTGAGTCTTGGTTCAACCTTGGTTAAAGGTGCTCAGAACCTGTTATCGACCGTATTGCCCAACAATGAATTTCTCAAACTCATGACACATCTGATGATTTGATTTGTCATTATTCGCCAACTCGGTTGCCCCATCAACGATCGATATCTTCGCATTCAAATCAGCGACTGGTGCACGTTCTCTTGTCGACAGTTGTTTGATTTTTTGCTCCTCAATAGCCCAAGCTTCCTCTGGCGATAAGTTACACTCGTCAGCGAGATATTTGGCATTAAAACCTTCCCCAGTCAGGCTTTCGATTGTCCCATTATGATTCACGCTGTTTCCTTGATGCCAATAGTGCTTAGCTAACAAAGGGCCAATCTCTGGGTTATCCGTTAAGTAGCCAAACTTATCAGTGAAATATGCACGAGTTTGAAACACCGCCATATGAGCCAGCAGGTAACCTTGATATGCGCAAGAGGCTTCATCCGACAACAGATGCGGGATCGCCATTAATGGGCGAGGGCTACAAGCTAATCCAAGAATCGTTTTCTCACTGCTACGAGCAAGAGCAGTGATCTTTTCCGGTGTCAGATCTTCATCCGCCAATTCGTAAAGTGCTCGCTCGAAATACGGAACTACTAAAATGCTGCGTTCTTGATAAGCTCTGAAGGGTTGTTTGTTATCGATGATTGCTTTGATTAACTCGTCAGGTACTGCTTGGCCATCTGCATTAAGCGCGTATTGTTTGAGCCAATCGGCGTCATTCAATAAGCTGTCACAGAACATGGATTGCGTTTCGGCATAAGCCATCGAGGTTGGTGCAAATTCCTGAGAGAAACAAGGCGCGTTCATCTTAACGTTGGCGAAATGCGCTGCGTGGCCGCCCTCGTGAAATAGCGTGTTGATGCCATCATAGCCGCTGCCCACTTGATCGGGCTTTGCGTTGCTCGTGAAGTTAACTTGAGCCGCTACCCATGTGTCTTGATCGTAGAAAGAAGGGATAGGCCCATGACAGAAGCCATTAGGGTACTTACCTTTGCGATCAAGCAGATCCAATTTTAATGTCGCTTGAGAGTATTCGATGTTGAGGCGACCAAAAGATTCAATCCAGCGTCGAAGTGACTTTGAGAACGGAACATAAGGATCAAGATCATTCATAACGTCACCTGCAAAAGAGTAGGTAAAGTTATGGGCTTGAAGTGCATTCTCGCCTTTCTGTTCTGCCAAATTGACTAGGCTTTGCTGATGGCTATCGCGTGTGCGTACTTCGAAATCATCCAGAATCGTAAACAGTTGTTCTGTCGTCATCTGTTCGGTTTTTACCACCGAGTAATCAAAGAAGGTTTTAAACCCAAGTGATTGAGCAAATTGGTTACGTTTTTTGATCAGCTCAATAAAGCCGTTAGCCAGCAGCCATTGCTCTAAATCTAATAATGCTTGATGTGCAGAAAGCCTAACTTGTTCATTACCATTACTTCTAACGGCTGAGCCTAAAACAGGCAGTGACCCTTCTGTTTCATCGCCTGTTTCATTTACGTAAGTCATCACATGATTCTGCTTTTTCTCAAACAGTTCAGCCTCAAACTTTATGAGATCGGCTTTAAGCTTCTGAGATTGCTCAGACTCAATAGCGTGAGATCTAAAGGTCGCTAACCAACCATTCAAGCCTGTTAGTGTACTCTCTTTTTCGAGAGGATCTTGAATTTTATCGATAGCAGCAAGTTGCGTTTCGATAGCAGTAATCTGTTCGGCAGCGCTTAGAAATTCCGTCCACTGAGTCTGTGCGAGTGTCGAACCATCGTGGTCGTCACTGATACCCATATATGTATCCCAAAAGAAGTCTTCTTTCGCTTTATGAGTCGCAAGATACTTTTGATTCAATTGGTTGAGATAGCTCGTTGCAGTCATGACATTCCTTGAAATTTAACCAGTAATTTCAACATTATGACACATTCATTGAATGTATTTTGTGACGATAGATATAACTGAATGCAAGTCACAGCCTATCGGTTTACTTTACAGCGTATTAGTGATAATTAATTAACTGTTAATGGTTTGTTGTTTGCTAGTATTAATTAGAAATAGTTCGCTGATTTATCCAGCCTTTTATTGAGTAAATTGATGTACTCAAGGTCAGCGCTTTTGTAACGAAGAGGTTTAGGATGGATCCTATTTTATATATCGAAGTTGGTGGTGTTGTTTGGCAAGTATTCCCTGATGGTACTTGGCTTCAATTACCTGCTACGCAGCCAAAAGTTGAAGGCGTACAAGTCGTCAGCATTGAACCTCAGAATTTACAAGAGGCTCAGCCCTTAACTGAACCACAAATAGCCGCAGTTGAACAACAGTTGGAAAAGGTGGTCACCGAACTCGTCAACAACATTGAAAGCGCACCTCAACAGCCTAACTCAGTAAATGACCAACCTAGTTCCAGTGCCTCTTTTATCGCTTATGTTCGTTCCACCTTAGATGAAACGCTTGCAGAGGCGGGTTTTGATACTCGTCCTACAGAATATGCCGACGAAGATACAACCTCGAATGAGGGTAACCTTGATATTCTGTTACCTAGTGCACTATTAACCGTTGATATATTAGATGGTGGAGACGGTTACGAAAACCAGTTTGAAGTACCTAGTGTCATGATTACGGGCACGGCAGTGGATGTTCGAGACGGGCGTACCGTTGTTCTGACCATCACTGATGTTAACGGCAACACAGTAACCACTACAGCCATCACAAGCGATGAAACGTATGTCGTCAATGGCGTCGACCTCTCTTCATTGGAGGAGGGGGATCTTCAAGTCGACGCGGTCATTGCTGATGATTTTGGCAATAGCATTGCAGCTAACGATTCCACAATCAAAGACACATTAGCCAACATTGAGGTTGACTTCGATGGCTTTGGTGATGAGTTTTACAATCAATTTGAAATATCAAATGGGGTGCTCGTTGGTACGATTGCCAATGTAGAAGATGGGCAAACCATCAACATTTCAATTACCGATAGCCAAGGTGCGGTACAAGAATACACAACGGAAGTATCCGGCGGAACTTGGACTCTGACTCTTCAAGACTACTCAAGCTTTGCAGAAGGTGAGCTGACCGTTGTTGCCAATACTATCGATATTGCTGGAAACCCTACCACAGCGACCGACACGATCGTGAAAGATACGCTAGCGAACATCACCGCTGCAGTTGATGATGGTGGTGACGGTGTCCTCAATAGCTTCGAAATTCAGTCGGCTAAATTCTTTGGTACGGTACAGAACGTAGAAGATGGTCAAACGGTCAATATTCGTATTTCTGACAGCACAACGAATGTCATAGTGCTGACAGCAACCGTGATTGATGGTGCTTGGTCTGTGGAAGGTGTGGATCTAACTAGCTTTTCCGATGGTGGCATTCAAATCGAGGCTGACACTGTTGACGTTGCCGGTAACCCTGCTTCTGCAATAAATAGCGCAGGGCAAATTGTTATTGATACTGTTTCGCCTGTTATAGACATTAATACGCTAGACGGTTTTAGTATTTTGGCATTTCGTGGCGGCCAACTCACAACCATGCAAGGCACAACTAATGTTGCCGAAGGTCTTCCTGTTTATATTGAAGTTAATGATGGCTCTCAGACTCTTGTGTTTGAGGGTGTTGTTGATGCATCAGGTAATTGGGTTGTTGAAAATATAGATGTCTCGTCCCTAAACTTGGCGTCAGAATGGACGGTTGATGCCAAAGTTTTCAATACGGTAGGCAATCAAGCTATCGATGATATGCCAAGCATTATCCTGCCCGAGTCGGTTGTGTTCTCAGAAACTGTTGTAGGGGTTTTTGGAAATCAAACTCAGACCTCTGATATTCGCATCGATTATGCGGACATCTCTTTTAGCGATGATCAAAGCATCGCAGAGTCACTTACTTCTCAAACTCTATCGATAACCGTTGCTGTATCGGCTGATAAACAAAGCCTCATCGGCACACGAAGCGATGGACAAAAAGTATTCGATGCGTCAATTTCCGGCAGCAACGTAAATATCAATTTTTATAAGGCGATTGATCAGGAGGCTGGGTTAGATTCAATTCTGACGGCTCTGCTCATCGAAGGTCTGCAAACCGATGCCGATGGTACAACGGAGTTAGTCATCGGACATTTACCTATTGTCATCAAAGATTCTGAACCTCTGGTTTTTGATGAGTCTTATCAAATGATCGAGGGTGAGATTGCGTCAGGTAACGTGTTGAATAACGACATCGATTTGGATACTCAACTTACGATTAAAAGTGTTGAAGTTGATGGTACGACCAAGACGATTGTTGGTGGCTCTCCGGTTTCATTTACTACTAGCGAAGGCTCCTTGACTGTATTTGCGAATGGCCACTGGACGTTCGTCGCCAACAGAAATTTGGACCACACCGTTGATCAGAACATCACCTTCAACTATGTTGCTGGCGACATCAGTAATGATTTCGGAAACGGCACTGCGGTCATTGATATTTTTGATGGTGATGCAGGGCTAGTTGTTGATGGGACAACGACCAGCTCTGAAGGTGATGTGTCTGATGGAATTCAAACTGTAGTCGGTCAGTTTACCGTTTCCGCTGGCTCAGATAATCCAGATCCTGCTTCTGTTGTATTTAATGCTAATACGCTGGTGCAGCTAGACGCCTTGGGCTTGACGACCGGAGATGAGACGTTCCCTCTAACCTACACGTTAGCGAATGATGGAAAAACGATCACCGCACAAGCAAATGGTGAAACGATATTCACGCTAACGTTGAGTGCAGTCGCTAGTGGTATCGATGTTCTAGCAGATGTCACATTAGTGTTAGAACAACCTATCAACCACCTGTTCAGCAACGACTCCATCACCCTGCCACTTATTATTGATGGAACGGATTTAGATGGTACTTCTTTAGATCAAGGGCAATTTGATTGGATCATCCAGGATGGAGCCGACCCAATATTAACTTCAACTAGCAATGCTGCTGTGGACGAATCAGATTTTATTCACGGCAGTGTTTCAGATACTGGCATTTTCAATCTCAACGTCGGAAGTGACTTTGTTGAGTCTGTATTTTTTGATGTTGGAGATCAGCCGCAGTTATTTAGTGGGGACGAACAGATTATCTATGTGGTCTCTGCAGGTGGAAATGAACTTACTGGTTATGTTGGCTCTGAAAGTGCTGAAAATAAAGCGTTCACCTTGAGCTTTTCCTCTCTGTCAGGTGAGGCCGATACTGATGTCACTTACACCTTTGAACTATTCAAGGGCCTCGACCAAACGAATGGAACCGACCAAATTCCTTTTGTCATTACAGCAAAAGATGATGACAACGATGAAACTCAATTAACCTTGAACGTCTCGATTAAGGATGGTGGGGAACCTACGATTGGCTCTGGCATGGTCGAGTTGAGTGAAAACCCTGTTGCTGATACAACCCCGTCTGGTGTTGGAACAACAGCGAGTGCAAGCTTAGTCGTGAGTGCGGGCAACGATCCACTCGTGTTCTTGGGGTTAGATGTGACAACTGGCCAAGCCGTTCTCGATAGTGATGGTGAGGCGGTGACGCGTAATGGAGAAGCATTGTCTTGGCGAGATAATGGGGATGGAACGTTTGATGCGGTGTTGTCGAATGGCGATGCTGTTTTCCAAGTGAGACTTCCTGAAGATTTTAGCTTAGAAGCCAATGGTTCCACGAATGTCACGGTTGAGATTGATTTGTACCAATCAATAGACCACGGAACCGGTGTGAAGGACACAGAGCTGTCGATTCCAGCCTCAATCGTCACCATCGATTCAGACGGTTCACGAGATACACAAGAATCTGATATTAAGATTTACGATGGTGCAAACCCTAAAATTACTGTTATCGGAAGCATTTCTGTTGATGAAGACGGTCTGCTTGGAGACAGCGAACAGGTTGGTGTTGAAGATTCTAGCCCTTCGTTAGGAATCATCGAAGGTTCCGATGATGTTGTCTCTGTGACGGTCAACACCGCTGCGTTTGATGCACTTTCATATTCGAGTGCAGGGAAAGACATTTCACTGCAAGCTGTCGATTCTGATGGTTGGTATTACGGTCAAGATTCTGATGGAAACAATATATTTAGGATTCGTTTTAATACTGACGGGACAACAGAGTTCGACCTTTATGCACCTCTCGATCACGCCAATGCTGATGGAGAGAATAATCTGGCTCTTAATTTTGAACTAACTGTTAACGATGCAGATGGAGATAGTTCAGACCCTGCCATCTATGAAGTGAACGTGAAAGATGCCATTCCGGTTGCGCGTTCAGGGGCAATTGAAATGGTTGAGGGTGATAACCTTAATGGGAAGTTCCTGACAGAGGAATTTGCAGGGGCTGATGGTGCCGTCATAATTAGTTTTGACTATCGTGGTGCAACCTACACTTTTACTGATGCAATTACGTCAATCGAGATTGATCTAATTAATGATTTTGATGATGACAGTATTTACGGTCAGTTCACACTTTATTCAGATGGTACATATCAGCTAACGACTAACCCCGAAGTAGCGACTGATCCAACTGATCCTAGGCTAGTGGATGAAATTAAGTACCTGGTCCGAGATACAGACGGTGATGAAGTCATTAGTACAGCGACACTTGTCCTAGATGATAACGAAGGTTTTATTCGTTATGAAGATTCTGAAACCACAGAAGACAATGACGCGATAATTGTAGTCAGTGTCTCAACCGGGGATATTGACCAAAGCGAAACCGTTACTGCAATCGAGTTCTCAGAAGCATCGCTAAACGGTGGTAGCTTGTACCTTGATGGAGTATTGCTTCAAGTTGTAGACGGCAAGGTCACCTTGTCTGGAAGTCAATTGGTGGCGATAGATACTCAATTTACTGGGCCTAATGGACAGTTGACTTATCGTCCCGCGCTTCATGAATCCAATACCACCTCAACGGTTATCCTAGCGATCAACGCAATCATTAGCACTGATACGGATCCTAAAGAACTTACTGCTGATGTTGCAGTGTCTGTTTTACCGGTGGCTGATGCACCGGATTGGTCGGCTTCCGTGTTCTCCTATCATTCAGTAGAAGATGACGCCGACCCTATCAAGCTTGATATTACCGCTCAACTCGTTGACCAAGATTCGTCTGAAACACTAACTTATACGATAAGTGGCATTCCAGATGGTCTGAATATCACCTTGAACGGAAATGCCGTTAAAGAGGGTAAGGAGTACACTCAGAATCAAATCAACAAAATGGAAATCAGAGCTGACGACAACCTAGCGGGTCGCTTTGAGTTTGAGATTACTGCGGTTGCAACTGAGTCTGGCAATTCATTCGCTGACCCAGATGATAAAACGGCAAGTATTGTACACACCGTAACTGTCGATATTTCACCTGATGCTGATACTCCTCATGTGTCTGTTAAAGACTATAAGGGACTAGAGGATGAAGCTATTTACCTCAAAGACGTTATTGAAGGCGCTTTGGCGGACACCGATGGTTCGGAATCGTTAAGTTATATTATCCAAGTTCAAGATGGTTGGTCTGTTGAAGGCGATGGTACCGCAAAGATAGGCAATAACTCTTATTCAGTCACTGCCGAAGCAATCGCCAATGGTGTTGCTTATATTCAGCCTAAAGAAGACATCAGTTCCTTTACTGAAGATCTGTCAATAGACGTAACAGCAATAGCGACTGAGTCGACGATCGATTCACTTATTCCTATCAATGGGCAAGCGTCAAGTGATACAAAAACCATCAACATCTTTTTGAAAGGTGTTGTGGATGAACCTATCGCGGTAGACGGTGGTAATGGCCATTGGCAATACGACAGTGACAGTAAAGTCATCAGCAACCAATCGGTCTTAAATGAGGATGGTTTGATTCGACTTGATTTTGTCGTCCAAACAACCGATGACGATGTTTCAGAAGAGATCAACATACTGCTTACCAACATTCCTGAAGGCACTTTGCTGGTGGATGCGATGGGTGAGCCAGTCTCTCTGACGATTGCGTATGTTGATGATGTGACAGGACCTGTATTCCAAGTCTCTAACGCTCAACTGAATGACCTGTACCTCAAGCCAGTTCTTGATTTTAGTGGTGAATTAGAACTCACCGTTATTGCTATCTCAACTGAGCCCGATGGTGATTCGGGCGAGTTTCCGATGACACTTAAAGTAGAGCTAGCACCAGTCGTTGATCAAGAAGATGGCCAAGTGGTCATTACTCAAGGCATCGAAGACAGTCAAATCGGCCTGAACCTTGAGTCTTCGGTGAATCAGGATATTGATGGCAGCGAATCCTTGACGGGATATGTCATTGATAGCCTACCTGCAGATCTCACTCTTTATTTTGATGGGAGTGTTATTCAGGTTCCAGCTTCAGGCTTAGATTTGGACACTTTACTGGACTCAACAACGCCAACGCTTTCGGATCTTCTAAGCAGCGGTCGGCTTTCTGTTACAGCGACAGAAGATTTAAGCGGAACATTCTCGATTCCTATCACCTATCAAGTCACGGATACTTCTCCAACTGGTGCAACGGATATTAAAGATATTACTGGTTCTATTAGCGTGACTGTCGATGCTCGTGTCGAGCTAGATACTCGATTAGAAGGCTCTACAGAGCTGTTACAGAGTACAGACGGCTCGCCTGTTGATATCTCTAATGCCGTGACGTTCGTCGACGCGGATATCGATGGGTCAGAGTACCTCGATTATATTTTGATCGAGATTCCCGATGGCTATTCATTGATTGTTGAGCACCCTAATGGTGCCGCGCAAGATAGCTCTGGGAATTGGATCATATCGGCGGATGGGCTAACGAGTGACTCTTTCCAAGAGCTCGCAGCGTACATTTTAGATAATGCGACGATTTCCAGCCCAAATGATACTCCGGTACTGGATATTGTGGTTCGTGCTCGTGTGATTGATGGTGAAGATGCGAGATATATTGATGCGACTTTCCCGTTGCAAATTACTGGTCATGACGGCGGGGGCGGTTCTTGTGACCCTGTTGGCCCACCGAGCCCGATTCAACCCGATGGCGAAATTAAAACACCTGAAGGGGAAGATATTGATCTCACTGGCTTACTAAACACCGATGTTGGCAGTGATCCAGACAATGAAATCTCTTTCTATATTCCTGCCGATTCACTACCTGAAGGCGTTGAGATCTCAGGTGATGGTGTGATTGCTGAATACGATGCTTCTGGTGAGATCGTTGGTTATTCGATCACTGCAGATGGTCTCTCGAAACTAACGTTAACGGGCTTGGATGAAGATTTTGCAGGGTGTATTGATTTCACCATAGAGACAATTGAGACCTCACCATGCAGCGGTGATACGGTGACGACGGTCCAAACCATTAGTATCCAAGTTTTGCCTGTGGTCGATGACATTACGGTTAAAGCCGACTCCACAACCATTCAAGAAGACATCGCGACAGGCCTTAACCTTGAACTGGTTCTTGGTGATAGCGTTGAAGATGGGCAATTAATCACTGGTGAAGGCAATAGCGCTACTGGTAAAGAAACCGTTAATTCTCTAACGGTGAGTATTTCGAATGGAGCGACCTTATCTGAAACTCCAACTGACACCGGTTTGTTAGTTGATAATGGCGATGGGACTTGGACGATCACAGACCCTAGCCGTTTGAGTGATGTTTTAGTCACGCCACCTGAGCATTACAGTGGTGAAATTACCCTCACTGTGACAGCAAATATTACCGATGAAGCGGATTGCGTGACAGAAACGGATACGCAAGATAAAACGACGGTCGTGACGATTACTGTTGAGCCAGTCGCTGATGCGGCGAACTTGATAACAGAGGATATTATCGGAGATGAAGATAATTACATTTCGTTGTCATCACTTAGCGCAGAGCTGATTGACCAAGATGGTTCTGAAAACATGTCGCTTTCGTTGAAGGGAGTTCCTGAAGGCGCAGTTGTCGCGATTAAAGTAGGGGATACTTATGAGTTGGTTCCAAACAATGGCCCTGATGGTGGTTCATTGTTTGGAAGTGCAACCTATGAATGGCAACTAGACCCAAGTCAGCTTTCTGATTTGGTTATTTTACCGCCAAGAGATTTTAGTGGCGATATCGGGTTAACCCTGGAAGCGATTACTCAAGAAATTGGCACTACTGATATTCGCTACACTCAGTCTGAATTTACCGTTGGTGTTAACCCAATCGGCGATAAGGTTGAGTTCTTTGACTTACCTGAACAGCTCACGGGAAGTGAGGATGACGTTATTGTTATTCCTCTTGATGCCAATAGTTTTGAAACCAACAGCGACGAGTTTTTGTCAATCACAGTGACAGTGAATGCGACCTCTGACGCAACAGGACTCGTCGGTTTAGACCGAATTAGAATTGGCTCGGAAACCAGTGCGTTTGTAACGTTAGGGAATGGAACAGCACAAGCGACCATCTTAGTGGCAGCAAGCTCTGTGAATGAACTCGAATTCTTTGCTGGCGATGCGTTTGGCAACCTTGATATTACGATCACAGGGCAAACCGTTGATCAAAATACGGTACTTGGAAATCTAGTGACTGATACTGGTGACCCGAGCTCACAAGACATGACACTCATCATCACACCTGAACCCGACGCTCCTCTGTTGAGTATTGAATACTCATCGATTGTGGCGGAAGCCAGCGGCACAATTCCGCTAGGGCTCGAGTTATCTTTGATTAATCCAGCAGCCTCTGAAGAAGGGTTTATCACTATTTACGATATTCCTTCAGGGTTGACGTTATCTCACGGGTCTTATGTTGATGGGCAGTACGTCGTAAATCTAGAGGATGTCGCCGACTTGGCTATTACCGGTGGTTACAGTGGTGCAACAACCTTTGATTTGACTATTGAACCTGCGGCAGAGCTAGGCAATGACCAAGCTGTGGGCTTATCACAGATTGTCTCGGTCGAATTAGTGGATGAAGGTGATTCAACCATCACCGCAACAGACGATAACGACCTGCTGATTGGTGGCACTGGCTCGGATAGTTTTGTGTTCTCATCTTCAGGTTTAGGCAGTGCAGAAGCCCCAAGCTACGATGTGATTCAAGACTTTGATGCGTCTCCAGACACTGATGTGATTGACCTGACGAGTATTCTGGTCAGCTTGGATATTAGTACTGGAGTACAAGCTCGCAATTACTTAGATCTTGAGGAGTCTGGCGAAGGCGTTACGATTTCCATTAAGCCTAATGGAGGCGATGACGTTCAACAAAATATTTTACTCTCTGGCATCACGTTCGATGACTTGACTCACGGCGATAGTAGCATCGTATCAGAGGCTCAAATTTTGCAAAAAATGATAGAAGACAATAATTTAACGCTGTAAGTTAGATGTACAGTCTATAAAAGGAAGTTTAGATTGGTAGAACAAAAAGACAGCTGGCTAGGTTGTGTTGAGTGGTTATGTGAGCATTTTAATGTCCGAAGCCATCCTTCCAAAATAGTGTCTGGCCTACCTTTAAATGAAGGAAGGCTCAATGAATCCCTTTTCCCAAGAGCGATTGAGAAATCGGGGTTAACGCTGAGCCACGTTAAAAAAGAATTACTGAATCAATGTCAGTTCCCTGTTGTTGCTGTTGAGTCCGCGACAGGGTCTCCTCTTGTCGTCACTCAAGGCTCCGGTGGCGACTTTCAAGTATTGGATTGTGAAAACAACTCAAGCCAAGAAACATCGTTAAAAGACTTGGTTGCTCAAGTGGAATCGTATGTGTGGCAAGTGGGTGCTCAAGCGCTTGATGATGCGCGTGTTCAATCTCATGAACGTAGCGAGAATAAGTCCAACACCCGTTGGTTATGGCGTGTCGTCAAAGAAGTGAGACCTTGGTATCGAGACCTGTTTATCGCTTCATTCTTGATCAACTTGCTCGCGCTAGTCGTGCCTCTTTTTACCATGAATGTGTACGATCGTGTGGTGCCAAACCAAGCGTTTAACACGCTTTGGGTGTTGGCGGCAGGCGTTGGTATTGTCGTTATTTTTGATTGGGTGTTGAGAAGCTCACGAAGCTCTGTGACCGACATGGCTGGGCGCTATATTGATAACAAGTTGTCTTCTCAACTGTTCTCGAAAGTCCTGGGTATGAAGCTCGAAAATCGACCTCAATCGGTAGGCGCATTTGCAAGACAGCTTCAAGACTTCGATAGCGTGAAAGATTTCTTCACTTCTATTTCGTTAGTCACTTTGGTCGATCTGCCATTCACTTTGTTATTCCTACTGCTTATCGGCTGGCTCGGTGGCGCAATGATGTTCATACCTGTCGCGATCATGCTTGTTTTGATTGTGCTGAGCATCGCGATGAAAGGCAAGGTCGAGAAAACATTCGATGAAACCGCACGTCTCTCGACACAAAGACAAGCCCAGCTGTTTGATTGCTTAACAACCCTTCCGGATATCAAGCAAAACAATGCTGAGGGTATTACCCAGAAGCGTTGGGAACAGACGATTTCGTCGCTCTCTCAATGGCAGACTCAATCTCGTCATTACTCCAATATCGTGACGCACTCTATTCAGTCCAGTCAGCAGATCGTTACCATCACTCTGATTATCTTCGGCGTGTATCAGATCTCTGAAGGCTTGCTGAGTATGGGTGGTTTGATAGCCGTTGTGATGTTGAGTGGGCGCGCTGCAAGTTCGGTGAACCAGCTTTCTCTTCTATTGCTGAGGTTCCAACAAACACGTTCGGCCGTAGAGGGGCTGAATCAGATTATGGAGCTACCTCAGGAAGAGTCCAAACACCAGGTTATCGATAAAGGAGACTTTGATGGTGGGGTTAGGTTAGATGAAGTGACGTTTACTTATCCTGACACTCAAAGCCCTGCATTAAAGGAGATTTCCTTTGAGATCAAACCGGGTGAGCGAGTTGGTCTTGTCGGTGCGGCAGGTGCTGGAAAAACCACACTTTTATCGATTGTGGCTCGTCAGTATTTACCAACGACAGGGCAAGCTTTCTATCAAGAGATTGATGGGCAATTATGGCCAACTAGTGTTCTACGTAGTGGAATGGGTTGGGTAGGGCAAACCACTAATTTGATCTTTGGCAGTGTTTACGACAACGTTACTTTGGGTGCGACCAACGTTGATGAAGAAAAGCTAAGACAAGCGCTGCAACAGTCTGGCCTCAACGGTTACATGGGGCGCTTAAGCAATGGTTTAGAAACGCCTGTCGGTGAAGGTGGTCGATTGCTTTCAGGAGGCCAACGCCAAGCTGTGGCTATCGCAAGGGCGCTTTATCGCTGTCCAAAGTTATTGATTATGGATGAGCCAACCAGTGCGCTAGATAATCAGGCTGAGATTCAGTTCTTCAATGCACTTCAAAGTATGCCGAGAGAAACCTCAATGCTAATTAGCTCCCACAAATCTTCATTCTTGATGATGTGTGATCGAGTGATTGTATTAGATAAAGGTCAAATCGTGGCAGAAGGTGAGCCTAAAGATATTCTCTCTTTACAGAAGAAAAGTGTACCTAAAGGTGCGAGTCGCTTTAAGACGGTATCTGTGGTGAAGGGAGGTCGTCATGAGTAATGATATTCAATGGACCAACAACCACTTAGCATTCCGCTCTCGAAAGCTGATTTGGTTGAGTGCTCTACTCATTGTCTCAATTATCGGTTGGGCAACGTGGGCAACATTAGAAGAAGTCGTGATCGGTGAAGGTAAAGTTGTTCCAAGTCTTTCGGTGCAAACCATTCAGAGTTTAGAAGGTGGACTGGTTCAAGAGATCATGGTGCGACAAGGCCAATCTGTAGTGAAGGGGCAACCTCTAGCTAAGTTAGAAGACACACGTTTTAAGGCGGCGTTTCTAGAGTCGGCTCAACAAGCGGATACGTTACTGGCTCAGCAATTAAGATTAAAGGCAGAGCTGTCGACGGTCGTTTTAAATAACGACGCAAAAGAGTGGTACGAGCGAGTGGTCTTGGTGCCTCAAGACATTGCGGTTGATGTATCAAGCCACCCTGCGTTAATGAATGCCAAGGCGAACTACCGAGAGCGTTTAGGACAGTTGAAGTCTGAACTGGAAGAGGCGGCACTTCGTATCGAGCAACAAGACCAAGCACGTGTCGATACGCTCAATAATATCCAGACTCTTGAAAGCAGCCTCGAGATTGTGATTCGTGAGCGCAACATGCTGAAAGACGTGGTAGCGAGCGGTGCTGTTGCGGAAGTTGAGCTACTTAAACTCAACCGTGATGTAGTCAAACTCAAAGGTGATATTGCTAGCTCAAAAGTAGCAGCGCAGAAGCAGATAGCTGCCTACTCAGAGTCGATAGCGGATCATCGAAGCATTGCCTTAGATTTTCGTACCAAAGTGCAAGGTCAGTTGAATGAAGTGGCGAGCAAGATAGCGCAGCTGAACGAAAGCCAGCAGGCGATTGCCGACCAACTCAAGCGTACTGAAATTGTCGCGCCCGTTGATGGCACAGTCAAAGAGATTTTTGTGCGTACCATTGGTGGTGTAGTTCGTCCCGGCGAGCCGATCATTGAGATCATCCCATCAAACAGTGACCTGATTGTTGAAGCGAGAATCTCTCCGCAAGATATCGCGTTTGTTCATAACGGGCTGGGGGCGACAGTTAAATTCACGGCTTACGATTTCGTCATTTATGGCGGACTTAAAGGCGAGGTGATTTACGTGAGTGCCGACGCCTTACAAACGGAAGACGGAAACGCCTATTATCGTGCCCATATTCAGTTAAACGAAGACCAGCAACAAAACTCTGCCTTTAGCATTATCCCAGGGATGCAAGTCGCGGTTGATATATTAACCGGAGAGAAAACAGTACTGAGTTATTGGTTAAAACCTATTTTACGAGCTAAGGAAAACTCACTTCGCGAACGATGAAGTGAGTTAAAGCATAAATATAAAAGGAAGTGTAATGCATTCAAAATTCTTACTCTCTTCTTGCTTACTAATGAGCGGGCTGACTCAAGCAGCCTCATTAGAAGAGTCCGTGGCCTTTGCCATAGACTATAGCCCAGAGATATTGGCGCAATACTCCCGATACCAATCGGTGGTCAGAGACGGAGACGCGGCGAGTGGTTTGTATATGCCGCAAGTGAACTTGTACGCGGCGGCGGGTTATGAAGAGACTCGCTACAACAGTGGTAGCAAACTCGACACCGATGATCGAGGCCTAACGAGAACGGAAATTGGCGTTAAAGTATCCCAATTACTATTCGATGGTTTTAAAACCACGTCGAATGTCGATCGACTGACGTTCGAAGCGGAAGCTGAGCGTCTAACTCTGATTTCGCGAGCTGAAAACGTATCGTTAGATGTGGTGAGAAATTACCTCGATATCCTCAAAGCAGAGACGCTACTTGAACTGTCTAAGCGTAACGTAAAAGAGCACCAAGAGATCTACCAAGATATCCAAGATAAAAAGAGCAAAGGCTTGAGTAGTAACTCGGATCTGGCTCAGATCTCCGCCCGTGTCGCGACCGCGCAGTCTTCACTTATCGCCGCTCAGAACAACCTGTTTGATTTGCAAACTCAGTATCTACGCTTGGTTGGCAAACCTGCGGTGAACTTGGTATATCCACGTTTTGATTACGCTCTATTACCAAGCTCAGCACAGGTCGCACTTGAACAAGCTGTCGAGAACCACCCTGAAATCAAAGCCTCTTTGCTTGATATCGATGCGGCTCGTAAAGAGATGCGCCGCGAGAAAGGGGATTACTACCCAGAGCTAAAACTCGAACTTCATGCTAACAAGAATGACAACGTATCTAACCCTCCAGGCGGTGTCGATGAAGACGCTCGACTGATGTTGACGATGGATTATGACTTGTTTAATGGCTTCTCTACCGACTCTAGAGTTGAATCGTCAGCTTGGCGAGTGGAAGAGGCAAGGGCGATCCGATTACGAACAGAGCGTGAGGTTCGAGAGGGTACACAACTGGCTTGGAACGCATACAAAATGCTAGAGCAGCAAAAATCTCTACTTCAACAGAACGTTGATGCAGCGAAAATTGCAGAGCTTGGCTATATCCAACAATTCAATGTTGGCAGACGAAGCCTTCTTGATGTACTTGATGCAAAAGTAGAAGTGTTTTTGGCTCGAAGAAACTTCATCAGCACTGAATATGATCAAACGTTAGCGGCTTATCGAGTATTAAATGCGATGGGTATGTTGACGTATGCGTTGAGGATTGAACATCCAGAAGAGTGGCAAGGGGAGAATAAGTAATGAGACATTTTAAACTAGCGCTACTTAGCTCTATCTTGCTAATGGGATGTGCAGAAACGCCTGATACGACAATGACGCGCCACCAAATTGATGACTTAGCCGATAATGACCGAGACGGTGTGATTAACCAGCGAGATCTATGTGCCGATACGCCAGAAGGTGTAACGGTAGACATTAAAGGGTGTGCCAATTGGAAAATTGTCGAAGATGTTGAAGTATTAAGTGTGGCATTTGATTTTGATAAGTATGACCTTAAACCTGATCATACCGCTGTATTAAATGAGTTGGTGCGTTTACTAGGAGAGCAGCCTGATGCTTCGGTTACCTTAGTTGGTGACACTAGTGCTGAAGGTACAAACGTGTATAACAAGGCATTGGCGAAGAAAAGAACGGGCGTGATTCGAGACGCATTGATTGATAGAGGCATCAATGGTGAGCGAATCTTCGAACAAGAGTTTACTCAGATAACCAGCTTAACTCAGCACCTTCACAAGCGTAAGCGCAGAACGATTGCGGTGATTAAGACAGAAAGCATGGAAGTGAATCCATCTTGGAACATCTTCACTTCAGAAATGCAGCTCGATAGTAATAGCGATGTTGAGTCTAAAACGTCGATTGATCCAGTAGGAGGCCAGTAATGAAATGTCTAGCTAATAAATCGGGCTTGCTGCTTGCTGCTGTACCTGCGTTGTTCTCTGTATCGACATTTGCGAATGACGCCACTGACATGGGTTTGGTCGCGATTGAGCCGAATATGCAGGGGCTTGTTGAAGATCTGCTTAAGAGCCAAGAGATCGACTTAGAAATCTTGTTGAGTGACAGCGTCCCAGAGCAGATGATTATGCAGCGCTCGCGTGTTGGTATCACTTCCAAAAAGTGGACTGACAAAGAGATGGCAAGGTTTGATATGCGTTACGGTTATAGGCCAACAGAGTTGATGTTCACCGCCGATGTCATAGCGATTCTAGCCAATGAAAATAACCCAGCAACATCAATCACCGTCGCTGAATTAATTGATGTGTTTGGTTGTTCTAACGATCCTAAACATCCCAAATGGTCACCAAGCAGTGATATTCGTAACGGTGAAAGCCTAGATACTCATATGTTGCCCTTTGCCATTGATCACAACCTGAAAGGACATACTACTTTTTCAAGTTGGGTCGAATGTGGAACGGAAGGAGAATATGCCCATACTCAGTTCTTGGCGGATCTGCCGGACCTGATTAACAAGATTGAAGACGAGGATGCCGCCATTGGTTATACCGTCTACTCAGATCAAATCTCAAATGTGAAGTGGCTGAGTGTGGTTGATAATCTAGGTGTGAACTACGACTTAAACAAAGAGACGATCCTCTCTGGTCGTTACCCATTAGCCACGGTTTATTATATGTACTTGAATATTCCAGCGCATCGTAAAGGGTTTACTGAGCAAGAGAAGTTCTTTGTTGAGCTTACTTTGTCGGAAGAGCATCAAAGCGTGTTGAACCAATACGGCTTCATCAGTTTACCGCCAGAAGCGATTCAACGTAACAAAGTGAGATTGTCTCTTGAAGAGCCTGCGATTGAAGGTGGCTACAAGTAATGGGTATGACATGTTGTAACTGTTGTGGGAGAGTGATATTCTCTCTTTCGTAATGGTTCTCAACGTGACGGATTACGTTATTCGGTGATGAAATTATCTAGCGGGCATGTATGCCCGTTTTTTTTCGCCTAAAATTTGCGACTCGAGCAGTTGTTTGTCGATTGGTCACGTATAATGGACACTTCATATAGCGCTAAATAAGCCCAGTCGATGAAAATCTTTCAAGTTCTAATCTTGCCTCTAATGCTGTCCCTCAATGCTATTTCATTTTCAGCGCAAGCAACCGAAAGCTGGTGGCTAAGAACAGTATTTAACAGCAGCCCAAGTCTGCCGAATTCTCAAAACTATATTAATGATATCGAGTTGATGGATTGTGGTGAGATCGAAGGTACTTTGTTGTGCAGTGACTTAACCCAATATTACGACCTGGATGTGTATGTTGAACTGGAGTTGGGGGACTCAAGTGTCGAAACGGTTCGCTTAAACCTGCCATATTCGGACCTAAGTTACACAAAGCTTCAGGCATACCTTCGCCAAGATGGCTTTGCTCTCAGTTCAATTCGTATTGGTGAAGATGAATTCGATGTTACTGCTCAACTCGAACAAGCTCGAAATGAAGGTGTTGGTTTCGATAAGGTGGATAAACAGCTGGTCGAATTTATCAACGCGCCACACGGTTCATCAGAGCAAATGAGTGTATGGAATGTTCCTAACTTATCTTCTCCTGGATCTTCCTCTCTTTGGATTAAGTTACATAGTGATGGTGACAACTTAACGGTTGAACTTAATCGCTTTTAATTGCTCAAATTTATAGATAGTTTCGTTATTTATTAGGCTAAACAAGCCTTTCAGGAGAACGGCTCGCGGGCAGACGGCAAGTTATAATTCATTTAAGTGTTCGTTTTTCTGCGGCTCTCACATTTTTAGTAAGCGTTTGCGTTTGCCATTTTTTATACGTTGAGCCTTCGGTAAAACGAGCTTAGGATACGTTCAGTATTGATAAAGGAGACAACCCATGGTTGCAAAAGTAACGATAGCGCCACAAGGCCCAGAACTTTCTGAGCTGGTGCAAGGATACTGGCGTACAGCAGAGTGGGGCATGAACCCGCAACAACGCCTGACTTTCCTGAAGCAACATATTGATCTTGGCATCACAACTGTTGATCACGCGGATATTTACGGTAACTACCAATGTGAAAAGTTGTTTGGTGAGGCGTTAGCGCTTGAACCAAGCCTTCGTGATGATATTCAAATCGTCACCAAGTGCGATATTAACCTATGTGGTGACCACACTCCTGATCGTAAGATCAATCACTATGACACCAGCGCTCAGCATATTTACCAATCAGTAAATAACTCGCTAGAGCGTTTAGGTGTTAACGATATCGACGTATTGTTGATTCACCGCCCAGACGTATTGATGGATGCAGATGAAGTAGCAGAAGCGTTCGCAGAGCTACACAAAGTAGGTAAAGTTAAGCACTTCGGTGTTTCTAACTTTTCACCGCGTCAGTTCGAACTTCTTCAATCTCGCCTTGGTAAGCCGTTAGTGACCAACCAAGTTGAAATCAACCCATTGAACTTCGAAGTGGCTCATGATGGCACGCTAGATCAACTGCAGATGAACCGCATTCGCCCGATGGCGTGGTCTTGTCTCGGTGGTGGTAGCATCTTTAGTGGCGATTCAGCGCAAGCGGTTCGCGTTCGTGATGAGCTAGAAGCGATTCGTCAAGAAGTGGGTGCAGACAGCATTGACCAAGTGATTTACGCTTGGGTTTGTCGTTTACCATCGAATCCGATCGCGATTATTGGTTCAGGTAAGATTGCGCGTGTGAAGACTGCGGTTGATGCACTGAAAATCGAACTGACCCGCGAACAGTGGTATCGCGTATGGGTGGCATCTAAAGGTCACGGTGTGCCATAGAAAGCAATTCGTATAGAAGTTAAAGCCAGCTAACAAAGCTGGCTTTTTTTGTGTTCGCCTAACATGTTTCTCCAAAACTGTGATTAAGGTGGAATAATTTTCAAAAACACTCATAATGCACTCTGTTTTTCACCAGTTGGATATTTCCATTGAGCACTTCAAAATTCTCTTCAATCGCCCTTAAACCAGAGCTTCTAAACACGTTAGATTCTCTTGGTTATACTGAAATGACGCCGATCCAAGCGTTAAGTCTTCCTACTATCCTAAATGGCAAGGACGTTATCGGTCAGGGTAAAACGGGTTCAGGTAAAACAGCTGCTTTCGGTTTAGGCGTGCTGCAGAACCTACGCGTAAAGCGTTTCCGTGTTCAGTCTTTAGTGCTATGTCCGACTCGTGAGCTTGCAGACCAAGTAGCAAAAGAGATTCGTACTCTTGCTCGTGGTATTCACAACATTAAAGTGCTGACACTATGTGGCGGTATGCCAATGGGCCCACAGATTGGTTCACTAGAGCATGGCGCACACATTCTTGTGGGCACACCTGGTCGTATCCTTGACCACCTAGAGAAAGGCCGAATTGATCTGTCTGAGCTGAACACACTTGTGTTAGATGAAGCTGATCGCATGCTAGAAATGGGCTTCCAAGACGCTTTGGATGCTGTGATTGAAGCGGCGCCAAAAGAACGCCAAACTCTGCTATTCAGTGCGACTTTCCCTAAACAGATCAAATCTGTTGCAGACCGCATCATGCGCAATCCAGAAATGGTGAAGGTTGAATCAACACACGATCACTCAAGCATCCAACAACACTTCTACAGATTAGAAGGTTCTGAAGCTCGTGATGACGCTCTAGAGTTGCTGTTACTTCATCACCAACCAGAATCTGCGGTTGTGTTCTGTAACACTAAGAAAGAAGTGCAGAACGTAAACGATGAGCTAAGCCACCGCGGTTTCAGTGTTATCGAACTTCATGGCGACATGGAACAGCGTGAACGTGACCAAGCTTTGGTTCAGTTCTCAAACAAAACCATCTCGATTCTAGTGGCGACAGACGTTGCGGCTCGCGGTCTTGATGTTGATAACCTAGATGCTGTGTTCAACTTTGAATTGTCTCGCGACCCTGAAGTTCACGTTCACCGCATTGGTCGTACTGGCCGTGCAGGAAGCAAAGGCGTAGCGATCAGCTTCTTTAGCGAAAAAGAGATGTACCGTGTTGCTCAAATTGATGAGTACATGGACATGCCAATCGAGCCATCTGAACTGCCAGCAAAACCAATTGCTAAGCCGTACTACTCAAACATGGTTACCATCCAAATTGATGGCGGTAAGAAAGCTAAGCTTCGTGCTGGTGATATTCTTGGCGCACTGACGGGCCAAGGCGGCATTGATGGTAAATCAGTAGGTAAGATCAATCTGTTCGCAATGCGTGCTTACGTAGCAGTAGAAAGATCTGTGGCTAAGAAAGCACTGAACAAAATCGAATCAGGTAAAATGAAGGGTCGTCAATTCCGCGCCCGAATCCTGAAGTAATTCGAGACTGAATCCCTTTGCTGCGATGTGTCTAATTAACGACATTGCTAATTAATGGCATTGCAGTAAAGGGTGTTCTACAAAATGCCACTCAAGTTTCTTCTCTTAGGTTTATCGACCTAATCCTCTATACCAAAGCATTATTCATCGGGTCTTATCGAATAAAGATCGTTGATATGTTTTCCTTCGCTAAGATACCAAGTCATCGCTTCCTGTCGATTGTGAACGAATATCGTGATTGTGGTTATTGATCCATCGTCAAAATAACAAAGCTCATATTCTAAATCGCTTGTATGATCAGGAATAGCGGCCATAGCTTCCCTCCCAAATATCAATCATTTGAAAATACGTTCCCCTAACTCTTTTAAAGGGTCGTATTACGTCAAATGAGTAATAAAAATCAAGTTACATCACTGCTGTTAATTATTTTTAGTTTAATCATTTGCCTAAATAGCTAGATTAGCAAGTCTGGGTCTCAATTTATCTCAAAGTTTTTACGACCACTGTTTATTAAGGCTACTTTTATAAGAGCTAGAATTAGCGTTATAAGAACTGGGCTAACCTTAAAGGGATGAGTTAATCGGTTTGTGGCTTTGTTGAATGTCGTGAGAGGGTAGAATGAGAAAGTGCCGGTGGTTAGTTTTAGTTATCTGTTTTCTATTTACTGGGTGCGGGACCAAGTTCGCCTATAACAATATAGGTTGGTTTGTCGTTAGCTATATAGAAGATTTTGTCTCCCTCTCAAATAGCCAAGAATCCGAGCTTGAAGAGCGATTAGATATATTACAGAAATGGCATAAAGAAACTCAGCTACCTCTGTATATCTCGCAATTAGAAGCGATTCAAAACGTAGATCGGTCGGATATGAATCCCGCTTTTATTGTGGGTCAAAGTGAACAAACTAAAGAGCATATTCGCTCAATCGTCAATAAGTTCGCTCCAGATATTTACGCCTTGAGTATGCAGCTTAGCCCTGAGCAAGACAGAGAGTTTTTAAAGAACTTTCGTGAAAAGCAGCAAGACTATTATGAAGAAAGGTTGTCGTTGAACGATGAAGATTCGAGAGAGCGATACCGAAACAGAATAGAAGAGCGGGCAGAACGATGGTTAGGTTCTGTATCGAAAGAACAAAAACAGATTATTCTGGCTTGGTCTCAAGAGTGGGTAAATACCAATAACAGCTGGCGACAATATCAAAACAACACCTATCAAGAGCTAACGACGCTGATGGCAAAGAAGAGCGATCTGCATATTGCTCAGCCGATTATCATGAAGTTGCTTTTAAACAATGAAGCTTATTATCCTGATGAACTTGAGTCACAACTCAACCAAAATATGGAAACATCAGCCAAGTTTTTAGTTGATATCGCTGCGACTAGCAGTAACAAGCAGTGGGCGTATTTTATGAATGAGTTAGAAAGCCTTAAGGGAACGTTGGAGTCATTGCAAGAGTAGAGCATTCTTTTTAAAGGCTAGCGGTTATTATCGAGCTAGCCTTTCATCAAACTGAATTTCGGAACCTAACCCCTGTTACTCATCAGTAGCTTTGGAATCGAACCTTTGGCTGTCTTCGATATTTTCTGCATTAATTGGAAGCTCGGTTGTTGAATACCGTGGTCACTCTGTAGCTCATCGATCATTAACAGCCACAATCTTGCTGTCATTTCTGAATCGGCTAATGCTCTGTGGAAAGTGCCGTCGTTGTCGATATTCTTAAAACGCACAAGGTCGCCGAGTTTATGAGTCGGAGCATCTTGGATGAGACGGCGAGCAATCAACATCGAGCATGCAAACTGTCCGTTGTAATCACGTCCAATATCGTCTAGTTCTGCGTCGAGAAAGCGTTTATCAAACGATGCATTATGAGCCACAAGCTGACTGTCTTGAATAAAGTCTGCAAACTCATCCATCACTTCACTGCAACTGGCCGCGGTGCTCAGCATACGGTTAGTAATGCCGGTGTAGCTTTCAATGAAGCCACTAACACGAAACCCTGGATTCATGAGTTGTTGGAAGGTGTCGACGACTTCGCCGTTAACGAGTTTAACTGCACCGATCTCAATCGCTCGGTCGCCCATATTGGGTGATAAGCCTGTGGTTTCGAAATCGAGAACGATAACGGAATCTGCGGAGTTTGAAGCCATCGTGTTTCCTAATTGCTGTTTGGTAGTATCGCTTTATATGGGGCGTTTGGTGTTGCTATGGGTCAATCAGTTATTTGCTAGTGCCGATAGTAAGTTCAGTGTAACCCGTCGAATCGTCGTGCTCTCTGCTGAAGGTCAAAGTATCGTAGCGGTGAACGATAAGTTCGGCGGTGGTTGCGATAATCGTCCCTTCAAGCAAGTGCCCACCAATCACGTTGCCATTCTCATCGGCAACGGATATATGAACATGCTGGTGGTTTGGGGTTAGCGTCGCCATAAGAGACACAATTTCGAACGTAGCTGTGATTAGCTTGGTGTTGTTGGCATTAGCTAAACGAATATTGAGTTGAGAGACACAACCGACACAAGATGCGATAGAGCCTGCCGAGATGTTGTGTGTGGTCACTAACCTTTGGATCTCAAGCTTTAGGTCTTGGCCGCGGGTTAATCTCGTTGCGATAGGAGTGATCATCTTATTGCCTCAACGTTATATGTATTTCAAAGAACAAAACGAAGCCACATAGGGCTTCGTTTTGTTTTCATTTTGGCTAACGCGACTTTTCTTTTGGTTAATGCAACTTTGCATTTTCTGTCGCTGAAATTACTTAGTCTTGTTGCTGTTCTCTTTTCTTCTTAGGAACGAAGTTCAATACTGAAATTGGTACTTCTTTGCGTGGTTCGAAACCTTCAACAACGCGACGTTCAATCAAGTGACCCAGACGCTTTTCAATGATGCACAGGTTCTTGAAGTTATCTTTCGATAGGAAAGAGATCGCTTCACCAGATGCGTCAGCACGGCCGGTACGACCAATACGGTGAACATAGTCGTCCGCTGGGAAAGGCATGTCGTAGTTTACTACGCGGCTTAGGTTGTCGATATCGATCCCACGGGCAGCAACACCCGTCGCGACTAAGTATTTTAGGCGACCTTTCTTAAAGTCAGCCAGAATCTTTTCACGAATTGCTTGGCTACGTCCACTGTGGAAAGCTTCCGCTTGAATACCACGTTTCTCAAGTTGAGCAACCAACTTAGCCGCGCCGTGCTTGGTTTCGATAAAGATAAGCGCTTGGTCCCAGTTATCTTCGGTAATCATGTGGCTAAGTAGTGCTGACTTACGGTCTTTATCTACGGTCACTAACCATTGCTCAATGTTCGCTTTAGACGCATCAGTCTTGGCAATCGAAATCTCTTCTGCTTCACTGATTGCACTTTTCGCTAGCGCACGCACTGGCGTTGAAAGCGTTGCCGAGAACAGCAGGTTTTGGATGTCTTGTGGTAAACGCGCGATGATCTTGTTGATGTCTTCAATGAAACCCATGTCTAACATGCGGTCAGCTTCATCAAGAACCAGTACTTCCACTTCATCAAAGTGAACGGCGCGTTGACCATACATGTCGATCAAACGACCTGGTGTTGCCACAAGAATGTCGACACCTTCAATCAAGCGGTCTTTCTGGTGTTGGTAAGATACGCCACCGTACATCGCTAGTGATGTTAGGTTTAGGAACTTCGCGTACTTAGTGATGTTCTGTTCAACCTGAACTGCCAGCTCACGCGTTGGTGTCAGGATAACTGCGCGGATACGTTTTTTACGCTGCGTTTCACCTTTGCTTAGCATTTCTAAGATAGGGAGAACAAAGCTCGCAGTTTTACCTGTACCTGTTTGTGCAGCAGCAATTAGGTTCTTACCAGAAAGCACAATCGGAATTGCTTTTTCTTGAATAGAGGTTGGCTTTTCATAGCCTTGTTTTGCAACGGCTTTAACAATAGGTGAGCTTAATCCAAGCTTGGAAAATGGCATAAGTTTCTCGGTATGATTTGGCTAAATAGCGATGGAAAGGTTCAACAATCTTATACAAGGATAAGATTAATGGCGGCATTCTACCATGTTGCTTGTGTACTACTAGGGCATGTTGACCTTTCGAGCTGATTTTTGCAGCGAGTTGCTGGGTATTTATACAAGGCAGAGGCTTTGATGTGTAGCTAGCCTACATGAGAAGCCGATAACGTAGTAGAAATGACCAGCAAACGCTGCCCGAAGGGTTCGGCTAAAAGCGTTTTACTCTTTGTTGAGGGAGATTTGCTTAGAATGACTAGGCTACTTCTCCCTCGCCGCGATTAAAACGCTTTTATCTCGAACAAAATTTAACCACGAAAGGTCAACACGCCCTAGCAACATACACACTTTAGTTGGATAATACTGGTTCAATAAGACGACGATAAGACAGGGATGTATGGAAATTACGCCGAATGAACGCGATGCAGTATATAAAACGATTTTTTCTCGCCGAGATGTTCGTGGTCAGTTTCTTCCTGATGAGATCCCAGAAGACGTTTTGATGCGTGTGTTAACCGCAGCGCACCATGCTCCCAGTGTCGGTTTTATGCAACCTTGGGACTTTGTCGTCGTCCGTGATATCGAAACCAAGCAACAGATCAAAGCCGGTTTTAATCAAGCTCATGCCGAATCAGCGGAAATGTTCACCGATGAAAAGCAGGCGATGTATAAGCGATTAAAGCTTGAAGGAATTGTTGAATCGCCTATCGGAATCTGCGTGACTTGCGATCGCAACCGAACCGGAAAAGTAGTTTTAGGCAGAACCATCAAACAAGAGATGGATTTGTACAGCACTGTGTGTGCGGTGCAAAACTTGTGGCTAGCAGCAAGAGCTGAAAACCTTGGGTTAGGTTGGGTGAGCATTCTTCACGACTCAACACTGCGAGACGCTTTAGATATCCCAGAAAACATCGATATCGTGGCGTATTTATGTATCGGCTACGTTGATCACTTCAAAGATAAACCCGAGCTTGAAACCATGGGTTGGTTGCCAAGACGAGACGTCAATTCAGCGATTCATGAAGGGAAGTGGAATTCAGAGCAAATAACGAATTCAGTCAAAGACTAAACGCATCTCTTATTTTGATTACGACTACGTATCATCATTGGTTATTTTGTTTGCTAAAAGAGGTGTTTATCAATTAAGTTGGATCTTGATATTATTTATATCAACAGTTTCATAAAGCATATTCCAACTTGAACGAGTAAATAGAACTCCCATTTGGGTTACAGCTATTCTCGTTCCTCTAGACGCTTAATTCGGATATCCATTGAACGACGCTAACTTACGTAGACTTCAGCAGCTTATTGCAAAGTATGAATTAGGTGAAGAGTATCACCTAACGATCGATGATCTAGAACACTCGCTATCGACTTCTCGTAGAAACACTTCGATCATTCTTAAATGCTTATCCGAATATCGCTGGATTTGTTGGATTCCGTCTAAAGGAAGAGGGAAGCTTAGCCAATTTAGAATTTTGGTCAGCTTTCCCGAAGCATTAGAACAAGTGTTAGCGCTTCAGTTAGAACAAGGGTGCTTTAACGTTATTCCCCGCCTTCTAGAAAGTTATGGTGATGCGGCAATAAAGGCCCTGACGCTAGCCACTGAAAAACATAACCTTTTCAATCAACAGCATGATCATTTGTTGATCACTCAATACCCCTGGGTTGATAATCTTGAGCCCGCCAAAACCTATAGAATCGCTGAACATCAAATTCTGAGAAGTATCTATAATACTTTGTTAGTTCAAGATCTAAATGGCGAGCCTCAAGCGAGCCTTGCGCACCACTGGAAGGTGGAAGGGCGCTTTCTGCATTTTTGGTTAAGGCCTAATGTTGTTTTCCATGACGGTGAAACCTTGAGTGCAAAAGATGTCGTTCAATGTTTGTTACGGTTAAAAAACATAGATGGCCCGGTACAGTCTTTATTTAAGCAGGTGAATGATGTTCATGTGGTGGGTGAGAAAAAACTAACTATCGAGCTCGCGCGCGCAAACCCGATGTTTATCTATGCGCTATGTAGTGCACATGCATCTATCTACCGTTGCAAGCGTAACTATTTTGCTAGCGGGCGCAGTGCCTATATCGGAACCGGCCCTTTCTCATTAGATGACTGGAGCGAAGAGCGCTTAGTTCTTAAACGTCACCGAGGTTACTTTGCTCAAAATGCCTTGTTAGAACAGATAACGCTCACCGACATAGAAGGTTTGAATGATCACACCCTGAGTTTTAATCAATCTGGCGTAGCAGAAGAAACCACAATCAATGCACTTTCGTATCTTGCGGTTAATCTTAGAGAAAACTCAGGCATAACCCCTGAAGAACTCGACAGGCTGATATCGTTTATTAAGTCCAGCAGTAAAGAGTTTGATGCTGATATGGTGACGGATGATCTGTCTTTCTCGCCTAGTAAATTAACATCCAGCAATCCCATTCCTATTTTGACGGGCACTGTTGTGTTAACACGACCTAGAATGACGATTCCTTTACTTCAAGATATAGCTGACTGGCTGCAACAAACGATTGTAAAAACGGGTGTCGCTATTGAAGTTGTTGAGCTTCCCAATATTAGTGACCCTAGCTCCATGAGTGAGTCGGCAGACCTGTTATTCATTGAAGAAGTTATCGAACAGCCAGCGGATTACGGCCTTTACGATTGGTTACTTGTTTCGTCTGGACTCAGGTTCATTTACGACAGTTCTGAGATGAGAGAGCATTGTGAAAGAGTTCATTTAGCCGTTAGTTGTGATAATCCAGTCGGCGAGTTGAAAAAGATTGAACAATCACTGTATCAACAGAAGCTACTTTGTCCGTTATTTCATGGTAAAGAGAAGGTTTCTAATAGTATTGAGGTTCAAGGCGTAGAGATTAATCAAACTGGCTACAGTGATTTCTATAAACTCTGGATATCTTCAAGCGATATGTAATTAGTCCATTTAAGGCCCTTCGTTAGAACAAAACATGCATAAATTGCCTAGCACCCTTTCATGTTTCTTTTGAATGCCAATCGCTATTATAACTGGCCATGACTATCACAGTCATTCTCGGTCATACCCCCAATGACAACCCTACTTATTAATGTATTTCATTAGGATCTCATCGAATGAAACTTAAGCTTATTTCTATCGCACTTATAGCTGGTGGCCTTACGGCTTGTGGCGGAGGAGGCGGTGGTAGCAACACAAGTGCTCCTGCTCCGCAAACGAGAGCCTTACAAGGTGTCGCCATTGACGGGTATATTTCCGGGGCGACCGCGTTTCTAGATATCAATTATAATGGCGTATTAGATGAAGGTGAGCCTAGCAGTATCACGGACCATGAAGGCAGCTATGAGCTATCTTTGACGGGCTCTAACTCAGACTGTATGGACTACGCTCCAATCGTAGTGAACGTGCCAGTAGGCGCTATTGATGCAGATAGCCCAAATACCCCGATTACTGAACCTTATCAGCTAATATTTCCGCCAGTCATGACGGTGAGTTCTGAGCAAGAAATTAAGTCGACTACGCCACTTACGACCGTGTTATGGAATGAGATCCAAGCCGACTTGTATAAAGGTGGTTTAAACAGTTGCTCTGCTTTGAAGCAAGCCGTGAACACCCAAAATAGCGTTGTCCAAAATGTGAAAGAGCATGACTTCCGAATTGCGAGCCGATACAACATCGCAGTGGAGGATTTGTATGGTGATTTCGTTAAGAATCAAAATACCGAGCTCTATGAGTTAGCGCAGAAAATGATGCCAGCTATTAAAAAGTCGTATCAAGAGACGAAAGATATTCAAAAAGAGAACCCAAAAGCTCAGCAAGCCTATGTTGATTATTACTGGGAGCATTGGGATTACACTAAGAAGAACGAAATTAATAAGTGGTATAAAGTTAAAACAGTAATGACCGCGGACAAGCTGATTGTTATTGAACATGAAGTGTCCCCTGATTTGCAGACCGAACTGGCGTTAAATAAGCATATTGAGCGTAATAGCCAAAAGAAAAATGGTTTGGAATATGACAAAGAAGCTTGGTTCTCATTGGATAGTGATGGAACGGAATATTCATGTTCGGTGCAAGAGACCATAAAGCAACAGGTTCTGCCTAACTCATTGACTACTTTTGGTGTGTTGAACCGTGGTTGGTCTAAACAACCTGATTGGGACAGTTGTTCACGTCAAAATGTCGGTGCTGGATTCATGCAAACCTTGTCGGCAGATCTTGTCGGTGACTACAAAGATCAGTTTACCCAAGTACAAGCGAAATTTAATTTTGAGAATAACGCACCACATCCAGAGTGGGTTAATCTCGGTGATTCATTGGATAGTGTATCGCGCAGCGACTTTGATGCACTCAACTACCTATCGGTAGATTTTAATGACAACAGTTCATATGGTTCTGACAGCTGGAACAGGCATAAGTATGCGTACATTGAAAATACACCGTTTGATTATACTCAGACGATAACGTCTAAATATTCTCAAGGGAACTGGACTAAAGGTTATTATTATCAGAATGGGACAAGTTTATTTGAGTGTTCAGATGATGGTGTGAATTGGTCAAAAGAGACTTGTAAGTAACGCTGACGAAGTCGTGACTTAATAACTCTAGATACCTTTATGCAATAAAAAATCCAGTGTCGACAAGACACTGGATTTTTAGTTTTGGTTGATTGCGATCTAGCTTTGCTTTATCGAAAGCGCTTAAGCGATCTCAATCTTCTCAGCTTGGTTCTGCTCTACCATTGATAGTGCTAGCGCTTCTGCAGCCTTAATGCCGTCGATACCAGCAGACAGGATGCCGCCTGCGTAGCCTGCACCTTCACCTGCCGGGAAGAAGCCCTTAAGGTTGATGCTTTGGAAGTCTTTGCCACGTTTGATGCATACAGGAGAAGACGTACGAGTTTCAACACCGGTTAGTAGGCCATCTGGCGTAGAGAAACCTTTGATCTTCTTCTCGAACGCTGGGATTGCTTCACGAATCGCTTCGATAGCAAAATCAGGCAGCGCTTTTGAAATATCAGTCAGGTGGATACCCGGCGTGAATGACGGTTGTACTTCACCGATTGCACTTGGATCGCGACCTTTCAAGAAGTCACCGATTTTCTGAGCTGGTGCATCGTAGTTTTCACCACCAAGAACATAAGCGCCGCTTTCTAGCTCACGCTGTAAACGGATACCAGCCAGTGCATCACCAGGGTAATCACGCTCTGGGTCGATACCTACAACGATTGCGCTGTTTGCGTTACGTTCTGCACGAGAATATTGGCTCATGCCGTTCGTTACTACGCGGCCTTCTTCAGACGTTGCAGCTACTACAGTACCGCCTGGGCACATACAGAAGCTGTATACAGTGCGGCCATTCTTACAGTGGTGAACCAGTTTGTAGTCCGCTGCACCTAGGATTGGGTTGCCTGCGTTCTTACCGAAACGAGCTTCATCGATCATCGATTGCTTGTGTTCGATACGGAAACCAACAGAGAAAGGCTTCGCTTCCATGTAAACGCCACGATCGTACAGCATTTCAAACGTGTCACGAGCACTGTGGCCAACTGCTAGTACAACGTGGCGAGATTTAATCTCTTCACCGTTAGAAAGCGTTAAGCCAGTGATTTGACCATCTTCCATATGAACGTCGTCAACACGAGTGCTGAAACGGATTTCGCCACCAAGTTCAATGATAGAAGCGCGCATCTTTTCGATCATGGTAACCAGTTTAAAGGTACCGATGTGTGGCTTACTTACGTATAGAATTTCTTCTGGTGCGCCAGCAGCTACGAATTCTTCGATTACCTTACGGCCGTAGTGCTTTGGATCTTTTACTTGGCTATAAAGTTTACCGTCAGAGAAAGTACCTGCGCCGCCTTCACCAAACTGTACGTTTGATTCTGTGTTCAGCGTACGCTTACGCCAGAAACCAAAGGTATCTTTTGTACGTTCACGAACTTCTTTACCACGCTCAACGATGATTGGGTTGAAACCCATTTGAGCAAGCACTAGGCCAGCGAATAGACCACATGGGCCAAAACCGATAACCACAGGGCGCTCAGTTTGGTTCTCAACCGCTTTAGCAACAAACTTGTACTCCATA
Source organism: Vibrio sp. 1CM23M (assembly GCF_023161755.1). NCBI lineage: Bacteria > Pseudomonadati > Pseudomonadota > Gammaproteobacteria > Vibrionales > Vibrionaceae > Vibrio > Vibrio sp. 1CM23M. The sequence goes on along the minus strand of NZ_JALNTR010000001.1, from coordinate 337,171 downwards.
TCAGGAGTCACTTTTACGTGCGGGTCGCTAATGAATTGTTCTAACAACTCAGCTTCATTTTCAACGAGAACGTCAAGCGTGTAGATAAGTAAGATCTTTGATTTCTTACGAGCATCGTAGCCACGTTTAAAGATATTAAAAGAGAGTACCTGATCAGAGTTAATACCAAGTTTCGCTTCAATAGCGTCTTGAATCGCTGACTCTTCATGGTCTAGAGGGAGTTTAATTTCGGTTAAACGTATCATTTCGATGTCTCGTTTTTATAGGTGTCTTAGCTAGATCGTTTCTTGATACAGAGTTTGATGAAAACGCTGATGTTCAAAGAAGCGATAAGCTCACAATGGCGCGCATTTTACGAGAAATTGATTTATCTGTCATACTAATTTGGAAACATGGAGCAAATAGACACGATATTAGAGCCGTATGATGTTGAATTTTGCTTTGGGATGAGTATTATCCCCATTCTTCAATTTTGACTAACTTATAGAGCAGAGCATCATGGCATTTGTCGTAGGCGATAATTGTATTCAATGTAAATACACAGACTGTGTGGCAGTGTGCCCCGCAGATGCGTTCCATGAAGGCCCAAATTTCATGGTAATCAACCCAATCGAATGTATTGATTGTGGCTTGTGTGTACCTGAATGTGATGCTCAAGCAATCTTCCAAGAAGATGAACTGCCAGAAGATCAAAAGATCTTCATCGAAGTGAACGCAGAGCTCGCTGAGATTTGGCCGGTACAAACGGAAGTAAAAGCACCAATGGATGACGCTGAAAAGTGGAATGGTGTCGCTGATAAATTGGCAATGCTAGAAAAGTAATTGTTGAAAAGAACTCAAATAAAAAGGCGTACTGATTTAATCAATACGCCTTTTTTAATATCTGAACACTGTCGATTGGCTAGTTAGCTTAGAGGTCTAGCTATGCTGACGACGCATGTTGTCGAGAATAATGCCTGTCGCCATTGCCACGTTCAAAGACTCTGCGCCGCCGAATGCTGGAATCGTAATCTTATCAGTCACGTATTTAGCCGCGTGTTCACGGATGCCGTGAGACTCACTGCCCATCAATAAAATGCCGTTAGCAGTAAACTCAGTCTTATGAACACTTTCGCCTTCTAAGAAAGCACCGTAAACCGGTAGGTTCGCTTGCTCTAAGTAAGCAGGTAAGTCAGTTTGGCTTACGTGAACTCGGCCAAAACTGCCCATAGTCGCGCTGATCGTTTTAGGGTTGTATGGGTCTGCGCAATCACTGCTCGCAACAATATGCTTGATGCCATACCAGTCTGCTACGCGAATAATCGTACCTAGGTTGCCAGGGTCTGAAACGCCATCAAGCGCGATCATCAGTCCTGTTGCTTCTGGTAGCTCAAACGTTGGGATCTCAACAACCGCAATCGCTGCGTTGTTACTTACCAAAGTGCTCGCTTTGGTTAGATCATCCAGCGAAGCTTCAACACAATCAAACTCAATCAGTGAAGCATGATTTTCAGATAAGAAATCAGCGGTAGCAAAGACGTTCTTCACCACTAAGTCACTATTGAACAGCTCAAGAACGTTCTTTTCACCTTGAACTAGAAACAAGCCGTGGGCTTTACGTTGTTTCTTTTGGCCCAAAGCACGAAGGAGTTTTAATTGGTTTTTTGAAATCATGTTTTTATCCTAGATATAAGCCCGCGCATTATAGAGCAAAGGTTAGCGAACCAAAAGCGTGATGACTCTATGCGATCCATATAAAAAGCAAAAGCAACCCACTTAAAAAAGAAAAGCGCACTAAATAGCGCGCTCTTATGGGAATTACTTGCCTAAGTTAAGCTGAACTGACAGCTTAATACGGTGCAGGGTAGCGTTTAAATACCGTGTTGATATCAGCCAGGATCTCTTCTGATAGCGGTTTACTGAAAGCGGCTACGTTCTCTTTTAGCTGCTCCATAGTGGTTGCTCCAATGATGGTGGACGTCACCCCATCAACTTGATTACACCAAGCCAATGCCAGTTGGCTCGGAGTGAACCCATGAGCATTCGCCACTTCAACATAGCCTTTAACCGCTTCGTTGGCAGATTCAGTGTCACGGAAGATGCCTTTACGTTGCATGTAAGTCCAACGGCTGCCTTCCGGTCTTGCGCCATCGATGTACTTTCCACTCAACATGCCTGCAGCTAAAGGCGACCATGGCAGGTAAGCGACATCTTCATGCACACAGTTCTCAATCAGATATGGCCAGTCTTTTGCGTGGAGCAAGCTAAATTCATTCTGAATCGAAACCATACGTGGCAAATCGTGTTTCTCGCTCAGCTTGAGGTATGTGTTAATGCCCCAAGTAGAATCATCTGAAAGCCCGACATGGCGAATTTTACCCGCCTTAATGCAGGTTGCCAGTGCTTGTAGGATTTCCAACATCTCAGCTTCATGTTGCTTTCGGTCAATATCACTGAATCGAATGTGATTCGGAAAATGCTTACCAAAGTGAGGCGTTGTGCGATTTGGCCAATGAAGTTGGTAAAGGTCGATATAGTCTGTTTGTAGGCGTTTTAATGATGCGTCGACGGCTGCGATCACAGCTTCACCGGTTATCGGTCCACCATCTCGAACCCAAGGAAGTCCAGGTCCGGCAATTTTGCTCGCGATGATCAACTCTTGGCGACGCTGTGGGTTACGCGATAACCAGTTACTAATGATTGCTTCTGTTTTGCCGTAGGTATCTGGAGAAGGTGGAACCGCGTACATCTCTGCGGTATCGATAAAGTTAATACCTTGGCTTAATGCGTATTCGATCTGTTGGTCTGCTTGTTGTTGCGTATTTTGTAGCCCCCAAGTCATGCTGCCAAGACAGATACGGGAAACGGGAATTTGACTACTTCCTAGCTTTGAATATTCCATTGAATTCGGGGTTCCTGTGGTTAGGTTCTCTGGTACTCGCATTATAGTTTTGAAAAGAGGGCGAGTGAGGAATGAAAACGAATATGAATTATTAGCACAAAATGACACGACAAGGTATGGCATCGCGGAGTTTAGTGAGTCATTTCTCAGCGCCGTAAGCTAGCGTGTGCAATACGTGAAAATACATTCGCGAGAAACTATGAGCCAAACGGTGCGCGAGAAGTGAAGAACAACAAGCAATGAGCGAAGGTTTAATTAGCCGCTTTTTTGGGGGCGGGAGAGAGGATAACCGATCAAAAATAAAAAAAGCTCTACAGGATAGAGCGTAGAGCTTTTTTATAGGGGTCTTGATAGTGCTAGGTATTCATTGAGTTACGAGGTCGCGTTTGTGTCTAACCCACCCTGGGTTTGCGCCTGTCTTAGAGCTTCCTGCCTTTGAACTTCTTTCTCAGTTAATACTGGTCGAAGCGTTTCCTCAGAGGCTTGAGGAGAGAAAATGAAATATTTATTAATCGTCATAACTGTGTCTCCGTGTAACGTATGACAGATTCTGCATCAAGGATAAATTGTGATCATCATCCACTTTGTACTTTTGTTAGGCTGAGAGCGGAGGGCGTAGAATGCGTACAAAGCGATCTCTTATCATCCGTATGCAATGTTGAACTGACGAAACCCTCTGTTTTCAAGTATAGGAAGCGCATCTAATTTCGCACAATAATGATTTAGAGCAATTACATACATGGTCAGGGGCGTAAGATGAAACTCCTCGCTACTGACTCTGCGTTTGTATTTATATAACAATACATCGCTTATCTATCTTAATAACTAGGTCAGTAAATCAATTACTTAACCCATGGTGAGATGAATTATGGAAAAGCTTGTAGAACGTTTTCTGAATTACGTTACTTTTGATACCAAATCCGATCCTTCTAATCAGCAATGCCCAAGTTCACCGGGTCAGATTACCTTTGCTGAAGCCTTAAAGTTAGAATTGGTGGCATTAGACTTAGTTGATGTGTCTTTAGATGACAATGGATACTTGATGGCGAAACTGCCGTCGAATGTCGATTATCCAGTGCCTGCGATTGGCTTTGTGGCGCACATGGATACCGCTCCTGACGCATCAGGCGCCAACGTGAAACCACAAGTGATTAAAGATTACCGAGGTGGAACGATTGAATTAGGGGAAAGTGGCGAGAGTTTGAACCCAAGCCAGTACCCAGATCTTGATTCTTTACATGGTCACGACCTTATTACGACTGACGGCACAACTCTGCTTGGTGCCGACAACAAAGCGGGTATCGCTGAAATCATCAGTGCAATTGCTTACCTAAAAGCGAATCCAGACATCAAACACGGTGACATCTGCATTGGTTTCACACCGGATGAAGAGATTGGCCGCGGTGCGAACCTGTTTGACGTTGAAAAGTTTGGCGCCGAGTGGGCGTACACCATTGATGGTGGCCCAGTTGGGGAGTTGGAATTTGAGAACTTCAATGCCACGAGCGCCGATGTTATCTGTCATGGCGTGAACGTTCACCCGGGCACCGCAAAAGGTAAAATGGTGAACTCGATGAACATTGCAGCGCAATTCCAATTGATGATGCCTGCGCAAGAAACACCTGAGTGCACAGAAGGTTATGAAGGCTTCTACCACCTGAAATCGGCGGAAATGGGTGTGGCTCGCTCTGAACTGGGATACATCATCCGTGATTTTGAACGTGAGGGTGTAGAAGCGCGTAAGGTATTCATGCAGCAGAAAGTGGACGAGTTGAATGAGCGCCTTGAGAAAGGCCGCGTTGAGCTGGTGCTAACCGATAGCTACTTCAATATGAAAGAGATGGTTGAACCGCATCAACATATTATTGAATTAGCGAAGCAAGCGATGATTAAGTGCGATGTTGAGCCAATGATCAAGCCTATCCGAGGTGGTACAGACGGTGCTCGCTTATCTTTCATGGGGCTACCATGTCCGAATATCTTTACTGGCGGCTACAACTTCCACGGTATTCATGAGTTCATTACCATTCAAGGCATGGAGCAAGCGGTAAAAGTGATTGTTGAATTGTCTCAACGTACAGCGACGCATTACCAAAAATAGAACATCAGAGCGTTATATCTCTTTGTATTTTTAAGAGTATTCAATAATACTCTCTTTAAGCATAAGGGAGTACGCGATGAAAAAGTTAGTTTTACTTTGCACCCACTTAGCCGTGGGTGCTGTTGGTTTTGGGCTGGGTGTTTACGCATTACCTATCTTGATTGAGCCTGATTCTCCTTCCTCAAGTTCTGTTGAAGCGATCAGTAAGCAGGCTATCTACACGGGTGAGTTCACTAAAGATCGACAAGACAGTGACTTTTTACACTGGGGAGAAGGTATCGTTTCAGTGTCTGAAAGTGCGATAGCTTTTGAAGGTGAACTGGCGCCGGGACCTGATTACAAGGTTTACCTTTCACCTAAGTTCATTGAAACCGAGCAAGCTTTCAATGACAGCAAGAATGAGTTGCTGAGAGTCGGAGATGTAAAAACATTCGACCGTTTTATGGTTGAGCTTCCCGAAGGTACTGATCTTAATCGGTTTAATACGGTTGTGATTTGGTGTGAAACTTTTGGTCAATTTATTACTTCTGCCAAGATAAAATGATAGCCTTAGCTTGGCTAATACCAGAATGAAATCGAGCGCTCAACAATTGAGCGCTTTTTCATAGCGAAGTCTCCGCTAATCGTGAAAATGCTAATTGTTGTAAAGCTCGTCGTTATAAAGCTAAAGGAATAAGTAATGGAAAAGTTGTGGCAAGTAATTGATTTTCTACTCGCTCATAAGTTTATTTTTAGTGCGTTGATTATCACTATTATATTAATCATTCGCCGAATCACCTTATCTCAAATAAGAGGTGATGTTGCTTTCCTTAGTGAAGACCAACGTAACTGGATGTCACGAACCAAAAACGGCACATTCGCGATTATTGTTGTAACGTTATTTGTGTTGTGGAAATCCGAAATCAGCGAGTTTGCGCTGTCAGTAACGGCCATTGCTGTTGCTATAGTAGTGGCCTCAAAAGAGATCATTTTGTGTTTCACTGGTTCTATTCAACGTGCGAGTTCTCGCTCATTTAGAATCGGCGACTGGATCGAAGTGGGTAAAATCAGCGGTGAAGTGATTGAGCACAATTTGATGGCGACTGTGATTCAAGAAATCGATTTGTATCATGGGCAATATCACTTCACTGGCAAGACAGCCACGCTGCCTAATAGTATGTTCTTCACTTATCCGGTAAAGAACCTCAACTTCATGAAGCGCTATGTTTATCATAACTTTTTTGTGACGGTGAAAGACTTTGTAAACCTATACCCTATGCTGCCGGGTCTTATTGTGAAAATTGAAGAGCACTGTGAAGAGTTTATCGATGTTGCCCGCCGTTACAACGGTGTGATCGAAAAGCACGCTGGCGTTGACCTTCCGGGTTCTGAGCCTCACATCCATATCACAAGCAGTTCGACAGGTGAGCAAGAAGTGCACTTTATGATCTTCTGTCCGACCGAAAAAGCGATTCATTTAGAGCAAGATATTCGTAAAGACTTTATGGAAGCGTACGCGGAAGCATTCCCAACGAGCGCTTAGTTTGCTCATCAGTTTACAGTGACCAAGCTATAGCCTCTAAACTATAGCTTCCAAAATATAGCGACCAAACTATAAGTCCAAACAAAAGAAAGCCGAGAGCGATAATATCGACTCTCGGCTTTTTTGTTCTTGCTATCTGTTAGCTTAATCTAGGTCAGCGAGTGGTAACCAATCCACTTGTACTCCAGCTTGCTCAAACATATCTTGGCTAACTTTAATCTTGTCGCCCCAGCGAGAAAGAAAATCTTCACTTTGCTCTGGGCAATGTACCGCTGAAATACCTGTTTGGATGATTTTTGCAGCACAGTTTGGACAAGGGAAATGCGTCACCCAGATTTCGCAGCTGTCCAAATCACGTTTAGCAAATAAAATTGCATTTTCTTCAGCGTGAAGCGTCTTGAGGTACTTCATCTCTCTGTCATCAGTATCCGCACTATCAGACACGCCATGTGGGTAGCCATTAAAACCAACAGAAACGATGCGGTTGTGCTTAGTGATTACGGCGCCGACTTGAGTTGAAGGATCTTTACTCCAAGAACCGACCAATTCCGCCATTTGATAGAAACGTTTAGCCCATTTTGAAATCATGAGAATTCCTTAACAATTAAATGTGAATGCTTATCTGTCTGACAATACATTATGTTAGACAATATCCATAGAGAACAAAAGCTGAGAGATTGATTTACTTAGGAATTGTAGCGTGTTTGTAATCACTTTATAAGCGCTTGGTTTCAATTAACATATTGATACACTTTGGCCAGTTATAATTGATATTCCTCGGACAATGGTAGCAGATGTGTTACGTAAATTTTATGCTGTTCAAATACTAATAAGTGACGGTATAACCATGCGTAAAAAGTTGATCCTTACTGCTCTTGCAAGCTCTCTTATTCTTGCTGGGTGTGGACAAGATGCTCAAAATGCCAAGCAAGCACCTTTACCTCTCGTAGCTGTACAGGATGTTAGCGTTGTTTCTCACCAGCAAAGTAAGTCGTATATCGGTCGTATAGAAGCCGTTGAAGACACGGCTATTACAGCGCAGGTTTCTGGCTACCTACAAAGCCGTCATTTTAATGAAGGCCAAATGGTTGAAAAGGGTCAATTGCTTTACTCGATAGAACCTTCTTCGTTTGAAGCCGAAGTAGCAAGCGCAAAAGCGTCTGTTGCTCAAGCGAACGCGAACCTTAAAAAAGCTGAGCTTGATTTTAATCGTGGTAAAAATCTACTCCCGAAAGGCAGTATCTCTCAATCTGAATTTGATGCATTAACCGCAAACTTGTTAGGTTCTCAAGCACAGCTTGAAGCAAGCCAAGCACAGCTAAATGCTGCGAATGTTCAGCTTTCTCATACCAAAATCATCGCGCCGTTCTCTGGCCGTATTAGCGATACCAAAGTGAGCACGGGTGATCTGGTTTCACCGTCTTCAGGTGTATTGACTACGTTGGTTAGCCTAGACCCAATCCACGCATCGTTCAGCATCAGTGAGCGTGAGCGTATTGAGCTGGGTATGGACCGCATCGAAGGCGATGGCAGCAGCGACTCTGCAGGTGTTGAAGTTCAGATCATGCTTGAGAACGGTGAAGCGTTCGAACACCTAGGTCAGCTTGACTTCTTAGGCAACCGTATAAACCTCAATACTGGTACGATCGCGATGCGTGCGATTGCCGATAACCCGAATCAGCAACTACTTCCAGGCCAACACGTTCGCGTTGATCTACGTGAGAAACAATCTATTGATGTTGTGACTATTCCTCGTCGCGCAGTGCAAACCGACCTCGAAGGTGACTTCGTGATGGTATTGGTTGAAAGCGAAGCTGAACCTGTTGCTGAGCGCAGAAACATCGAGATGGGCCGTCAGATTGAAGGTGGCGTGATTGTTCATTCTGGATTAGAGAAAAACGACGCGGTCATCACTCAAGGCCTACAGCGTGTGCGTAATGGCATGTCTGTTCGTATTCAAGCTTCTGCTGAACAAGCTGAGTAAGGGGGCTATTTATGTTAAGTCGTTTCTTTATTCAAAGGCCTAAGTTCGCCCTTGTTATATCCATAATCTTAACGCTGGCGGGTGCGATTTCTCTCGCTATATTGCCAGTGGCTGAATATCCAAAAATAAGCCCACCGTCGGTCAGTGTGTCGGCATTCTACACGGGCGCAAGTGCTGAAGTGGTGGAACAGGCGATAGCCGACCCCATAGAAACGTCGGTTAACGGCGTAGAAGATATGATCTACATGTCTTCTAAAAGTGCTAACGATGGTTCATACAACCTTAACGTGACCTTTGATGTTGGTACTGATCCAGATATGGCTCAGGTCAACGTTCAGAACCGAGTTGCTCAGATCGAATCGAAGCTTCCACAAGAAGTAAGAATGGTGGGTGTAACGGTTAAGAAGCGTTCTCCAGACCTGTTGATGGTATTGAACTTCTATTCGCCAAACGGTGAGTACAATGACCAATTCCTGATCAACTACGTGAACTTGAACATTAAAGATCAGCTGGCTCGTGTGAAGGGCATCAGTGAAGTTAACGTATTGGGTGGTGGCGAATACGCGATGCGTGTTTGGTTAGATCCTGAGAAAATGGCTAACCTCAATATAACCACCTCTGACGTGAATCGCGCCTTGGCTGAACAGAACGTTCAGGTAGCGGCTGGCCGTATTGGTGCAGCACCTTACGACAACGCACAAGAAGTGCAGTTCAACTTGGTAACCAAAGGCCGACTAGAAACGGCTGATGAGTTTGAAAATGTTGTGCTTCGCGCTAGCCAGGATGGTTCAACGGTTTACTTAAAAGACATCGCACGTGTTGAGCTTGGTAAAAAGTTCTACGACGGCAATGGTAAATACCGTGGTCAAGACGCTTCTATCGTAACGCTGTCACTTCAATCAGACGCTAACGCGCTGGAAAGTGGTAAAGCGGTAATGGCGATGCTGGAAAACTTAAGCAAGAACTTTCCAGAAGGCGTGGCGTATGAAGCAAGTTACGACACCACACTGTTTGTTGCTGAGTCGATCAAAGGGGTAGTAAAGACCCTAATCGAAGCTATCTTGCTGGTTATTGCGGTAACGTACCTGTTCTTGGGTAGTGCGCGTGCAACCTTGATTCCTGTGGTCGCGATTCCGGTATCTTTGATTGGTACGTTTGCCATCATGCAGATGACGGGTTTCACCATCAACACGGTAACTCTGTTTGGTTTGATACTAGCGATTGGTATCGTAGTAGATGATGCGATCTTGGTTATCGAGAACGTTGATACCACGATGGCTAAAGACCCAACCATTTCGCCGCGTAAAGCAACGCTCATCGCGATGAAAGAAGTAACGGGTCCGATCATTACTTCTACTTTGGTTCTGTTAGCAGTATTCATTCCAGTAGCGATGCTGCCAGGCATCACTGGCATCATGTATCGTCAGTTCGCTCTGACTATCTGTATTGCGGTTGTTATCTCTTCTATTAACGCTCTAACGCTGTCACCAGCATTGTGTTCATTGGTTCTTAAGCAGGGCGGTGGTAACACAGCACGTTGGTATCAAGCGTTTAACCGTGGTCTTGAATCCGTAACCAACAAATACGGTCAAATTGCAGGCTTCCTTGTGAAAAAGGGTGTTCTACTGTTTACCTTCTTTGTTGTGGCGCTAGCGGCGGTAACTTACTTCGCGAAAACCACCTCTACGGCATTTGTACCTCAAGAAGATAAAGGCATCTTGCTGGTTAACGTGCAGCTTCCTGACGCGGCATCACTGTCTCGTACAGAAGATGTGACTGAGCAGTTGCTAGAGATGGTTGAGCAAGAGCCGGGTGTTGATGGCGTAACACTGGTTAATGGCTATGCATTCATGACGGGCGCGTCTGCTTCGAATGGTGCGTCGCTATTTATCAAGCTTCACGATTGGGATATGCGTAACGCACTGGACGGTCAACATTCAGCGCAAGCTATCTCACAACGCATTAACGGTCGAGCAGCAACAGAATTGCCTCAAGCGATTGTATTTGCAATGGGACCTCCAGCAGTACCGGGTATGGGTGCAGCTTCTGGTTTTGAGTTCGTTCTTGAAGATACATTAGGTCGTAGCCGAACTGATCTAGCGATGGTTATGAATGACGTGATTGCAGAGGCCGCTAAACAGCCCGAGATTTCACATACATTCAGTACCTTCCGTGCCAATGTACCGCACTACTATGTCGACATTGACCGTGAGAAAGCGCAGCAACTTGGTATTCCGTTGTCGGAAATCTTCCAAACACTACAAGGTAACCTAGGTTCTCTGTACGTGAATGATTTCACCATGTTTGGTAAGAACTTCCGCGTAACCATGCAAGCTGACAGTGAACACCGTAGCAGCATGGACGACCTACAACGATTCCACGTTCGCTCGTCTAATGGCGAGATGATCCCGTTAAGCACATTGGTGACTTACGACCAGATCTTTGAACCGGATGTAGCATGGCGTTACAACATGTACCGCAGTGCGGTGATTCAAGGTCAACCTGCAGAAGGTTACTCAAGTGGTGATGCGATTGCGGCAATGGAACGCGTAGCTGCAGAAGTATTGCCTCAGGGTTATCAGTACGAATGGACAGGCATGGCTTACCAAGAAGTACTAGCAGGTAACCAAGCGATCTTTGCTTTCGCACTGGCTCTGATCTTCATCTATCTGTTTATGGTGGCTCAATACGAGAGTTGGACAATACCGATTGCGATTATCCTCGTGGTACCTGTCGCAACCTTAGGCTCCTTCTTAGCGTTGAATCTAACGGGCACACCGTTGAACCTATATGCACAGATTGGTTTGGTTCTCTTGATAGCCTTGGCCGCGAAGAACGCAATCTTGATTGTGGAATTCGCAAAGGTTGAGCGTGAAGAGAAAGACGCACCGATTGAAGATGCGGCGGTGAAGGGCGGTACGTTACGTTTCCGTGCTGTGAACATGACGTCTTGGTCGTTCATCTTAGGTATCTTCCCGCTTATCTTTGCTGCGGGCGCAGGTCACGTGAGTCAGAACTCTTTGGGTATTTCACTGATCGGCGGCCTGTTATGTGTGTTACTGGCGGGTACGTTCCTAATCCCTGGCTTCTACGCATTCGTGCAACGTAAGCGTGAGAAAGCACACGGTGGTAATACCAAGCTGGTTCCGCTTGATGACGAATAGGGGATTGAGTGTCTTGTAAGATTCGTCTCTTACAAGACCAACCCTTGGGAAATTAATTACTTGTAAAAACTAAGGCTTAGCATTGCGCTAAGCCTTTTTTTATTCCACTGATGAATAAAAACGCCTTTTATATAAACAAATGTTTGTTATGTGATAGAGCTAACACTCTAATTTGGGTTTTGTAATAAAATGATGTTTTATTGGTAAGTGTATGTTTAATATGATTTTAACAAGGTTCAGCTAACGGTTGTATGCTCGAAAACATTTGCACAATAGTGTGAAGTGTTTCAAAATTACGAAGTTATATTGAAATTTTTTGTGCATTGAGGTTCTTATGAAAGTCATTGATTTATTTAAACACCGAGGCGATAGCATGTCTTCGCAACACTCAGAGTTTATGCAATGGATGTCTCCAGCTCTTAGAGATTACTGGGGCGACTTTCTTAATCGTACGCAAAATAGTCATTTCTTTGCGTGGGTTCGTGATCACCACAAACCTGCTGTCAATGAAGATGCACCAGAGATGCCGGTTGAACAGCCGATCTTACTTAAGCCAGAAGCACAACTTGTGTTTGATGAGCTTAGTCAACAGATCGGTGAAGTCATCCATACTGGCGACTGGATCAATGTAAGTCAAGACCGTATTAACCAGTTCGGCCTTGTTACTGAAGATATGCAGTGGATCCACACTGAGCCTGAAAAAGCGGAAACAGACTCTCCGTTCAAAACAACCATCGCACATGGTTTTTTAACTTTATCTCTGCTTCCTCGATTGACTGACAGTGTTGACCCTGACAAGTCTCAATTCCCAACAGCGAAGATGGTCGTAAACATTGGTCTTAACCAAGTACGTTTCCCATACCCTGTTAAATCGGGCAGTAACGTTCGTGCTAAGAGTACGCTAACAAAAGTAACGCCAATCAAGAAAGGCCTAGAGATTGAACGCGAAATTCGCGTAGAAATCGAAGGTATTCGTCGTCCTGGCGCTGTGATCGTTTCCGTGATTCAACTTCACTTCTAAACGAACTCTATAGATTCCAAAAAAAAGAGAGAGCTTAATGCTCTCTCTTTTTTTTCATAAGATAAAACTCACTCACTTATTTAATGCGAGTGTAGCCGTACTCTTCGATAAGGTCTTGCCCTTGCTTTGACTTCACGAACTTGATGAAGTCTTTGCTCTCGTCAGAAACTGAGTCTGTCTTGTGCAGCAACAAGAATGGGCGAGCCAATTCATAGCTGTGGTTAGCAATGTTCTTAGATGTTGGCTCTACGCCTTCAAATGTAATTGCTTTAATCGAACGGTCGATCGAACCAACAGAGATAAAACCAATCGCGTGCGGGTTATGGTTAACAATCGTTTTAACCATGCTGTTGCTGTTTACAACCAAGTTATTTGGGTTGATGTCAGACACTAGACGGTCATTAATGATTTTCGTTAAACCAAGCAAGCTTTCGAAGCTGTAGCGGGAACCAGAAGACGCTTCGCGAGTGACAACTGCGATAGGCTGATCTGCGCCACCCACAGCTTTCCAGTTCGTGATTTTGCCTTTGTAGATATCGAACAGCTGCTCACGTGTAACGTTGCTTACAGCGTTTGAGCGGTTAGTTACGACAGCTAGGCCGTCAAAGGCAATTGGAAATACCTTCAACTTCTCGTCTTGTTCGCGGTCGGTTAAATAACGCGAACTCATACCGATGTCAGAGACACCTTTATTAACCATGGTAATACCTGCTGTAGAACCAATGCCCTGAACCGCAATATAGTTATCAGGGTGAGTCTTGTTGTACTCCTCAGCTAATACATCCATCACTCGTGATACTGAAGTGGAGCCCGAAATAGTGGTTTCTTGTGCTAAAGCAGCATGAGAAGACAGGGCTAAGGATAAAAGAGAGGCAAGCGCGACTCGTAACATAAACAACTCCTAGTTAATAACATTTGTCGCATATGATAGGTCGGTTATATGACACTTTTGTGAAATTCCATACGCTTGATGTATAGCTGTTCACTTGGTGAGTCATAGCTTTTGGGGTTTACGAAAGCAAGATTCGTTTCTGGGAGCAGGGCGGGTATTTTGATTGCGCTTGTTCGCTAAAATGTTTGTTGAGTCCTAAGCTAAGTAGAGGAATTCACTACTTAGAAGTTTCTATGAAGTTACAAGGGGTGTTATGTCCGTTATTCATATCGAACTGAATCGTCTTTTAATTGGGGCTGAGAAGCTCTGTACATCTCGAAATCGCAGTTTACCTGTCGAGCTAGGCAAATCTCTATATGAAGAGTGTGAGGGTGGTGTGCTGTTTTCTCAGGCGCATTATCTACTCGACTCATCTCACAGTGATTATACAAACGAGATCGCCTGCGTGACCTTTGATGAGTCGTTATCTTGTTGGTTAGTGATGGTGCCGCTTGAAGGGGATGTCGAAACCGACTCTGTGAATTGGGGGCCTTATCCGTACCTGCCTAAATCGAAGGATCTTGATGCTATTTTGGCGGAAATAGAAAAAGACCCTAAATCGTACTTCTGGTCATAGTCACTCCGGCTTCCCGTTTGCTGGTGGCCTGTTCCTGAAGATAATTAGCTGAATCTCAAAACTCAACCACTAAGTCCCAAAACCAAATGACCTCACCCCAAATCCAAGTGGCCTAATATTGAAGCCACTTGGTTTACACCAGTTCCCAACTAAGACGTTCACGTCAATCCTATTGCTTTGTTTGTTTAAACTTGCGGCTTTACGCTTTGCAGTTGTGCTTGTGCCACTAGCGAACGGAAGTCTTTTGGTGTTTTGCCGTGATACGTTTTAAAGGCCGTGCTGAAGTGAGCGGCACTTTTAAAACCGGACTCATACGCGATTTGAGTGATCGACTTATCCGATGTTCTTAGCTGAGTGGCTGCATGAGCAATACGTTTTATCTTTAATAGGTTTGAGAACGACAGATCTTCAGCGGATAAGCGACGTTTAAGCGTAGCCGGTGACATTCCCATGTAACTGGCGAGCGTATCCAAAGAGATATTGTTTTCAATGTTTTGCTCGATGTAATGAATGACTCTTTGGGTCACGGTTAACCTTGAAGCTCGAGCAATAATAGCCAATAGAGCAGGGTACTGTTCCACCATCAAAGACAGCAAGCTTAAGCCTAACTGAGTGAGTGCGTAGTCATTCTGAGACGAAGAGTTGGCCAGTGACATGATGAGATCTTTCAACTGACAGAGCTCAGTATCCGTTTGATTGAACTTAATGTACTTGTCTGGGATTCGAGTGGATTCTAAATCGCTGAACTGATTAATGAACTTCTGAAAGATAGCCAAATCAAAATCTAAGCAGGTTGCGCTGAATTCGCCATTTTCAGTGTTAACCGTGATGTCTTTAATCTGACCAGAATTGTAAAGGGTGAAGTCTCCGGCTTGCAACGAGGCTTGAGTACCATTGGGTAGCACAAAAGAAATGCTGCCTTTCGATACCATAAAGATACCGTTTTTAGAGGCAGGATAACGTTCTCGTCTCCTGGGAATGAAGTTTCTGAACTGAGTAACTGTGATTGATGACATAGTGAGCTTCTTTGACGTTGTAAATTGATTGCTTATTGATTGTTTTTTTTAAGTATTGTTTAAGCATGAGACATTTACAAAAAAGGCGCTAATAATTAGCGCCTTTAGAAGTGAACCTTGAAAGCCGTAACCTTGAAAGTCGTAGCTGTTAAAGCCTTTAAGCTTCGGTTTCGTTTGTCGTTTCAGGCTCGCTAGGCAAGTCCGCAAATACTTGAGTAGGTTTTGCTACTAAGTTACGGTTTTCCTGATTAACTTCTGAGAGAACTACTTCTAAAACGTCTCCCAGTTTGTATACCATTTCTTTATCGATAGATACAGTACCCATATCACCGTTGCACTCTATTCTTTCTTTATTATTAAGAATGAGAGATCCAGGGATAAATGCAGCTGCACCATTTTCAAGTAAACGTACACGCATACCTGCACGGTTAATATCGAAAATCTCAGCTTGGAAACGAGTTTCTTCTGCTGGAGCATTGGCTAGAGTGCGAGCATACAACCAATCGCCAACATTACGCTCAGCCATGCCGTGGTGACGGCGGTGCAGGGCAAGTTCATCACCAATGGTTTCATCCGGTGTTTGAACTGGCGCTTTACCTAAAATGTGCGCTTTCAGCATACGGTGGTTAATCATGTCGCCGTATTTACGGATTGGAGATGTCCAAGTTGCGTAAATATCTAACCCCATCGCGTAGTGCGGAGCAGGCTCATTGCTGATCTCGCTGTACGCTTGGAATTTACGAATACGGTTGTCGTAGTAGCTATTGTCTAAAGAGCCTAACCAACGACGTAGAGTAGCAAAACCTTCTAGAGAAACGATTTGCTCTTCAGTGAACGGTGTTTCCGCTTGCGGGTTTACCAGTTCAAGAACGTCAGAGACTTTCTCAGCCTTGAAGCCAGAGTGGCAGTTAAACACACCTTGGTTGAAGCTTTCTTTTAGTACTCGGCCCGCACAGATGTTCGCGCTGATCATTGATTCTTCAACCAGCTTGTTTGCGCTACGACGCATGTCAGCGTGGATAGCGACAACATCGTTATCTTCGCTCAGTTCAAAACGGTAGTCAGGGCGATCTGGGAACACAACAGCATTTGCTGAGCGCCATGCTGAACGTGCTTGAGCAAATTGGTGAAGATCAGAAACAATTGCAGCAATCTCTTCTGATGGTTGCCATTTCTCTGATGTACCTGTCTCTAGCCAGTCTGATACGTTGTCGTAAGCAAGACGAGCATGAGATTTGATGTTTGCAGCGAAGAAGTTAATGTCATCACCGATAACGCCATCTTTAGATACCGTTACTGTACAGCAAAGTGCAGGACGAACTTCGTTCTCGATCAGTGAACATAGGTTGTCAGCAAGATCACGAGGCAACATTGGGATGTTGCGACCAGGAAGGTAGATTGTGAAACCGCGCTCGCGAGCCACTTTATCCATCGCATCATCTGGAGAGATGTAAGCCGTTGGATCAGCAATTGCGATAGTCAGTTCAAAATCGCCGTTCTCTTTCTTCTTCGCGTAAAGCGCGTCATCCATATCTTTTGTGCTTTCGCCATCGATAGTCACAAAAGGGACGTGCGTCATGTCTACACGTTCAAGATCGGCGTCATCGTTGATTAGCCAGTTGTCGATGCCTTCAGGCTCGCTGTTTGGTAGATCGTTTTGTGCCAGCGTTACCCACCAAGGTGCAATCTTGTCATCAGCGTCTGTGATTTTCTCAGAGATCTGAGCCAAGAAGCCATTGTCACCTTTTAATGGGTGTTGAACGATATGAGCAACAACCCAGTCACCTTCTTTAAGCGTTTCAGGGTTTAGACCCTTCATTGCTTTCGCTTTAAGTTGCAGTTTTTTGAGCTGCGGGTGATCAGGAACAACGTTCAATCGGCCTTTGAAAAGCTTAACCCGCGCAATAAAGCGAGTAAGACCTTGTTCAACCAATTCCTCAGGCTCTGCTACTTCGCGCTCTTTCTCTGTGCGAATGATGGCAATCACCTTGTCACCGTGCACACATTTCTTCATGTATGGAGGTGGGATAAAGAAGCTTGTTTTGCTATCAACTTCGAGAAAACCAAAGCCTTTTTCAGTGGCTTTGATAGTACCTTCCTTTTTAGGGAGGGTTTCTTGGATTTGCTGCTTGAGCTGAGCGAGTAGAGGATTATCTTGAAACATTTGACTTTTATCTAACGAGAACAATTGAGCACACTATAATCATTGCGAGGCCCGATTACTACTTAAAGCCGAAGAGAGCGTAAATTAATTGCCCTCTTATTTAACTCTATCAATTTGGTCGAACTCTATCGCCCTGACGAGATATTCATCAAGTTTTGACGATATGATAGCCAGTATTGATAGAAAACCGAAAAATATGTGATGTATTTCAATTTTTTCTGGCTTTTTTTATGCATTTAGGGAATAATCCGCCTCCCTTAGACGTCCCTAATGGCTTGAAGTGTTTTATTACTGCTTCGTAACTCTGAATGGAATCAGTATCTGATTGGATCAGTATTGGAATTGATAGAGCTCCCGGGACCTTTTGTTTACTTATATATAGTGGGATCCCAATGTCCGAATCTGTAATTCAATTTAATGAATTAGCCCTAAACGATAACATTCTTTCAGCTCTTGATAGCATGGGTTTCGTTTCTCCGACTCCAATCCAAGCAGCAGCTATTCCTCTTCTTCTTGAAGGCCGTGACGCACTAGGTAAAGCACAGACTGGTACTGGTAAAACAGCAGCATTCTCTCTGCCTTTACTTAACAAAATCAACCTGAACCAACACAAACCACAAGCAATCATCATGGCTCCTACTCGTGAGCTAGCGATTCAAGTTGCTGCGGAAATCAAAAACCTTGGCCGTGATATCAAAGGTCTTAAAGTTATTGAAATCTACGGTGGTGCTTCAATTGTTGACCAAATGCGTGCTCTAAGCCGCGGTGCTCACATTGTTGTTGGTACTCCAGGTCGTGTTAAAGACTTACTAACTCGTGACCGTCTACACCTAGATGAAGCACACACATTTGTTCTTGATGAAGCAGATGAAATGCTGAAAATGGGCTTCGTAGATGACGTTACTTGGATCCTAGAGCAAGCTCCAGAATCTGCACAACGTGTACTTTTCTCTGCAACTATGCCTCCAATGGTTAAGACTATTGTTGACCGTTACCTACGTAACCCGGCTAAAGTTGACGTTGCTGGTACTAACCACACAGTTGATAAAGTAGCGCAGAACTTCTGGGTTGTTAAAGGCGTAGAAAAAGACGAAGCAATGTCTCGTCTTCTAGAAACTGAAGAAACTGACGCGTCAATCGTATTCGTACGTACTCGTCAAGACACTGAGCGTCTAGCTGATTGGCTATCTGCACGTGGCTTCAAAGCTGCTGCACTGCACGGTGATATTCCTCAGTCTCTACGTGAGCGTACTGTTGATCACATCAAACAAGGTGTTATCGACATCCTAGTTGCAACTGACGTTGTAGCTCGTGGTCTTGATGTTCCACGTATCACTCACGTATTCAACTACGACATCCCATTCGATGTTGAATCTTACATCCACCGTATTGGTCGTACTGGCCGTGCTGGACGTAAAGGTAAAGCGATCCTACTAGTTCGCACTAACCAAATTCGTATGCTTCGCACAATCGAGCGCGTAACTAAGTCTCAAATGGAAGAAATCCAACTTCCTCTACGTGACCAAGTTGCTGCTGCACGTGTTGCTAAGCTTGGCGCTGAACTTGAAACTGAGAAAGAAAGCAAAGCACTAGAAAACTTTGCAGGTCTTATCTCTACTCTTCAAGAGTCTCTAGAAGTTGATGCTGCTACTCTAGCTGCAATGCTTCTTAAGCGTCAGCAAGGTAAGAGCCCACTATTCTACGTTGGCGAAGACCCAATGATCGCTGCTATTGAGCGTGATAAGAACCGTCGCAAAGAGCGTCGTGAAGATCGTGACAACGGCCGTGACGGTGGTGGTCGCAACTTCAATACTCAAGATTGGGATACTTACCAACTACAAGTTGGCCGTGAGCAAGGCGTTCAGGTTAAAGACATCGTTGGCGCACTAGCAAACGAACTTGGCCTAACTAAAGGTTCTATCGGTGCTATCAAGCTAGACCAAGGTTCTACTTACGTTCAACTGCCAAAAGCAATGAACTCTGAAACTGCTGGTAAGCTAAGCAAACTTCGCATTCGTCAAAAAGAAGCTGGCGCTGTAGTTGTTGATTTCAATGACTTCCGTGAGCCTCGTCGTGGCGGCGGCGGTCGTGATGGCAACCGTGGTGGCAACCGTGGCGGTCGTGATGGTGGCGGCTACCGTGGTAACCGTGAAGGCGGCAACCGCGAAGGTGGTAACCGTGAAGGCGGTCGTGGTGGATACCGTGGCAACCGTGATGGTGCTCGCGATGGTAACTCTGCTGGCGGACGTGATGGCGAACGTCGTTTCGACCGTAACCGTGGTGGCGATCACCGTGGTAACTTCCGTGGCGAACGTGGCCATGGTAACGGCAATGGCGGTGGTAACCGTGGTCGTCGTCCAGAGCGCAACGAAGGTTAATCAACCTGTCGCTTAGACGCTTTAGTCTAGACACTGAATTTAAAAGCCGAGCGTAATGCTCGGCTTTTTTGTGCCTGCTATTTGAACTTGAGCTTTGGTTGGTTCGATATTCGTAGCCAGCTTACTTTAATCAAGCTTCGTCCCTGTAACTATGCTTCGTTCATGTAACTAGGCATCGCGCCTAGAACTAATGTTAGTGCCTAAACTTAGCTGTATCGCGTTCTAAGCCTATACTGAAAGAACGTGCTACAAGATGCTAAAACAAAGAGTGAAGGCTATCTAAGCGACGTTACAGTGCATCTATTTGTAGAGTTGTGCTCGAAGGCAATCAAATTACTACTTTCAATTCCAGTGAGCTTTTTGATGCAAACACTGAGCAATTGAGAAATCGAGCAAAAAGTTATCGGTAATGATAAGCAGACGAAAGGGAAGGGTGGTTGTTTTCTAAGCGGATTACCTGCATTTGTTCGAGTCGCTCTAATTAACTGAATCAAGTTAAAAATAACGTGAGCACTCGTTTGCGTCACCTGTTCATTAATTTTCTTATTCAACTATTTTTTAATTTCGCTCTCGAAATAAATAATTTGATGACTAAGATCAACTTAATTGTGTTCATTTAGTGATTTTTTCAAAACAAAAGTTGAAAGATTCAAAAATTATTGAATAATGGGCTTAACTAAAATTGAAGTAAACACTTCATCCAATTCGTACTGAAACAGGATCCATATCCAATGTCTAATTCGTTTGTTCTGGTTATTAACTCGGGTAGTTCATCCCTAAAATTTGCTGTCATTGATTCTGTTTCTGGTGAAGCAGTATTGAGTGGCCTAGGGGAGTGTTTTGGTCTTGAAGATGCTCGCATGAGCTGGAAATATCAAGGCGAGAAAACTGAAATTGCCATTCAAGGTGAGGGTAACCACCACAAAATTGCCATTGGCAAACTAGTTGGCCTGATGGAAGATCTAGGCTTCACTGCTGATATCGTTGCTATCGGTCACCGTATCGTTCACGGCGGTGAGAAGTTCACTCAAACCGTTCGTATTACTGAAGAAGTAACGAACGAAATTGAAAGTCTATCTGACCTAGCTCCACTTCATAACCCTGCAGGTGCTATCGGCATCCGTGCTGCGATTGAAGCTTTCCCTTCTCTACCTCAATTTGCTGTATTTGATACGGCTTTCCACCAAACAATGCCACAACGTGCATTCACTGGTGCAATCGCAAAAGAACTATACACAGACTTTGGTGTTCGTCGTTACGGTTTTCACGGTACGAGCCACTACTTCGTTAGCCGTGAAGCTGCGAAAATGGTAAACAAGCCAGTTGAAGAAGCGAGTTTCATCTCTGTTCACCTAGGTAACGGTGCGTCTGTATGTGCTATCAAAGACGGTAATAGTGTTGATACATCAATGGGCTTCACACCGCTTTCTGGCCTTATGATGGGCACACGTTGTGGTGACCTAGACCCAGGCATCATCGAGTACCTACTTAAGAAAGGTTGGTCGCAAGAGCAAGTCTTCAACTCTCTTAACAAGGAGTCTGGCTTCCTAGGCGTGTCTGGTCTTACGAGCGATGCTCGTGGCATTTTAGAAGCAATGGAAGAGGGCCATGAAGGTGCTAAGTTAGCATTTGAGGTGTTTACTTACCGCGTATCAAAATACATTGCTTCTTACCTTGCAACGTTAGATTCTTTAGACGGAATCATCTTCACTGGCGGTATCGGTGAGAACTCTCTACCAATTCGTCGTGAGATCCTAAACAACCTTAAGATTCTTGGTTTTGTTGAAGATGTAGCTGGCAACGAAGCCGCTCGCTTTGGCGCTGAAGGCGTCATCGCGAAGTCTGAAATGCTAGACGCTGTAGCAATGGTTATCCCAACCAACGAAGAGTTCGTGATTGCTCAACAGTCGGTAGAACTTCTTTAATAGAGTCTGAGAAAATCAGATAATGAAAAGCGAGCCCAAGTGGCTCGTTTTTTGTTTTTTATGTTGGTTAAATCATCCCGAACGATACTTTCTTCATCTAGTAGACCTTCGAGTCAACGAGGCTAGAATTGACTTAATTATGCCCCAAAGTGAGTCACTTCTACATTTGTTTCCAAGCTCAAAAAAGGGCTCGGTAGAACCAAAATTCAGTCTGTAACCTAAGAATCTGGTTTTGTTAGAGAAAGTGAACGTTTTCTGAATTAGCGTTAGACGAGCATAGCTATTTAACTATGAGCGAGAACACAAAGTAAATACAGTGTTCTATTTATTACAGGTCTAAACGTTAAAGGAGCCACATGAGCTCCTTTGAGGGACAGTTGTCCTTTAGAAACCACTGTATTCAATCGATTTAGCTACCAATTGTAATTCTATCAACTTCAATTGTTGCCTCTTCCCAATTATCTTTTTCTACGTTGCCAATAATCGTTATCTGATCATTCGGAGCAATCGTCAAACCAGCCCAAGCTTCATCATCCACATCGATCACAATTGCGTTTTTACCATCAGTAAACTTGTACTCGTCGTCTCCCAGAGAGTGCACAATGTTACCCGTCACCTGAACCTGGGTATCATCTCTTGCTTCTAGAACTTGAGCAACCGTAACAGGAGCACTAGCCGTCGGGCCATTAAATCCGCCCGTTGTTGGTAAAGTGTTTGCTGTTGCGAAGCCTGAAGTCAGAACTAGTGTAGTAGCAATAAGTATGTTTTTCATAAGAACCTCTAAATAGTCATAGTTTGTTTTGATGGGTGTACTATGCAGGGGGAGTATTAATCGCGGATGAAAGTAGCGTTCATAATCTATTCATATTGAAAATACGTGGGACCATGATACATGTAATGTTTTTAAGTATTTGATATTAAAAATCATTTTAATAAAAATATTAATCGAAGAATTTTACTTGTTACGAAAATTATTCATCTTCTAGGGTGTTTGATCTTTGTTATCCAACCCTAGTTCAGCAATGAACTATGAGCGGAATCGCTTTCCAAGCTACAAGCACCAACTGAATAATCTGTAATAGAGTCTAAGAAAACCAGATAACGAAAAGCGAGCCCAAGTTGCAAGTGGCTCGCTTTTTTGTGTCTAGTAAAGATGCGTCTGAACGTTTTAACAGGGGGATAGCCTATAAGGTGTTCGTCAAACAGTTTTAGAACAGAGCTTCGATAGCGACTCATCGGGTGCTCTAGAAAAGCTAAGGTTATTTAGTCCCTGAGCGGTAGTTTGGATCTGTCCAGCATCGAGGTAACTCTTCACCTGACATAAACATCAGTTCGGACTTTTTAAACATCTCGGGGTCTTGCTGTTCTTCACCTGCTTGAAACCGACCTTCGATACTGTCTTGAAATAAGTTGGTTAATTTGGTCATTTCAGTAACATCTACGAGGTCACCGCTTTTTTTCTCTTTTAGAAACATTTTTTTGCCCTCAATCTAATCGATCACCCTTAATTATAATTGTTATTTGGAAAATGAGAGTGTTTTCAATTCCGGCACTTCTTGACTAAGCAGGTCTCAGAGCTACGCTTATGGTCATCGACAAACCAATCGAAGAACAAACCTATCCTCAACAAATAAACGGAGTCGCGATGTCATCTGCCCATATTGCAAACAATCTCAGCGAACTGATTGGCGATACTGATCTTGTTAGAATCAACAGTCTTTCAGAGATATCAGGTTGTGAGATTCTTCTTAAGTGCGAACACCAGAATCCGGGAGGTTCGATTAAAGATAGAGCAGCTCTTCAGCTTGTTAAGGATGCCGTAGAAGCTGGCAAGCTTAAGCCAGGGATGACAATCGTTGAAGGTACCGCAGGAAATACAGGGATCGGCCTTGCTCTAGTCGCTAAATCCCTCGGTTATAAAATGTTGGTGGTGATGCCAAAAGGGCAGGCACAAGAGAAAGAGCGTATGATCTCGCTTTATAACGCTGAGCTGTTATTGGTCGACCCTTGTCCGTTTGCAAAACCTGAACACTTTTACCACACGGCCAAGCGGATAGGCGTTGAAAATGAGAATTATTGGTGGGCAGATCAGTTCGAAAATCTCAGTAATTATCGAGCGCACTATTTAAATACTGGACCGGAAATATGGCAGCAAACCCAAGGGAATATTGATGCTCTAGTTTCTGTGGTGGGGACGGGCGGAACCATTGCCGGAAACTCACATTATCTATCTGAGCAGAAACCTAATCTCGAAACTTGGTTAGTTGACCCAAATGGGTCCGGCATTTATTCGTTTCTACGTAATGGACACTATCAATCAACGGGAAGTTCGTTCACGGAAGGCATAGGGATCATGCGAACGGTTGAAAATTTCAGGCAGGCAAAAATCAATCGTGCAATCACGCTTCCCGATCAGGATTTGGTGACGATATCCCGCCTTGTTGCGGAACATGACGGTATTCTTCTAGGAAGCAGTTCGTCGTTGAACGTAGCAGGTGCGCTATACGCTGCAGCTAGAATGGGGAAAGGGAAAACCATCGTTACATTTAGCTGTGACCTTGCTGAGCGCTCGTATTCGAAGCTGCATAACGAAGCGTTTCTGAAAGAAAAAGAGATACAGCTTAATAAAGAAAACCTTTCTCAACTATGGGCTCGTTATCAAGCAGAAGATGGCAGCATGGTTGTCAACGTATAGTTGTTCTAAGTTAATACTGGCCAGTGGTTTGCCACCCCTTTCGTGAGCGCTAAACATCCGTTAGCGCCAAATCTGGCACTATTGCTTGTTATTCGGGTAGTGAATCACATTATTAAATACGGCATTACCTTCACCGATATTTTTGTAGCCATGCTTCTGGTTAGCGTTAAAGCGAACGGCTTGTCCTGCCTGTAATGTTTGCCATTCACCATCAAAAAGCACGGCCATCTCTCCGGAAATACATAATATATGTTCAGTGACACCAGTGTTATGCGGGTCGGATTCATGCTGATAGCCAGGGGCGAGGGTTAGCTCGAAGATCTCAAACCCAAGTGCCTCTTCAAAAGGAAATAATAAGCTGACGAAGAAACCAACGTTATATTCTTCACGCCTTAACTCGTTTGCATCTCTGAATAAACTCGTCAGCTCATTGTTCGAACTTTCTGTGATGAAACTGGAAAATGACACTTCAAACCCAGATGCGATCTGCCAGAGCTTAGCGACTGTTGGGCTGGATTCTCCTCGTTCAATTTGTCCTAGCATTGCTTTACTCACGCCTGTTTCTTTGGCTGTTTTGTCTAAGCTCCAGCCTTTTTCTTGGCGAAGGCGTTTCAAGTTAACGCCGACTTTAATTTCTGTTTGCATATTTTCTCTACAAGTTTTTCAAAAATTAGTTGTGCGTTATAGCGCACAGGTGCTAAGTTCAGTCTATGGACGTTATAACGCACGCAGGAATAAATTAACATGACTAAGCTAAAATTTTCTCACGTCAGTACCGGCTTTATCGCTGTTTTCATTGGTTATGCGAGCGCCGCGGCGATCATTTTCCAAGCGGCAATGAGTGCTGGAGCAACCGAAGAACAAGTGGCGTCATGGTTTTGGGCGTTGGGAATTGGCATGGGCGTAACCACGATACTGCTCTCGTTTCACTACAAGAAGCCTGTGGTTACAGCGTGGTCGACGCCTGGAGCTGCGTTGTTAATCACGTCTCTTGAAGGGCTGACAATGAATCAGGCCGTGGCCGTGTTTTTGTTCAGTTCGATGTTGATCACGTTAGTTGGATTAGCGGGGATATTTGAGAAAGTCCTAAAACAGATTCCAACATCGATTGCCTCTGCGATGCTCGCGGGGATTCTATTGCAATTCGGTTTGGGTTTGTTCACGTCGTTAATGGAAGAGGCACAAGTCGTAGCGGTCATGCTCGCTGTATTTATTCTGGCGAAAGCGCGGTTAGGAAATTTACTGATCCCAAGCATTTTCATCATCGCACTGGTCATGTGTGTGGGTTTTGGCAAACTCGATGTCAGTCAGGTGACTATGGGATTAACGACCCCAGTGTTCATCACGCCCGATTTTGAGTTCTTTTCGTTGTTCAGTGTCGGTATCCCATTGTTCATAGTGACGATGGCTTCACAGAACTTACCGGGATTTGCGGTTCTAAAAGCGAACGGATACCAAGTCGATTCATCGAAGATCATTACCACCACTGGGGTGACAGGTTTGATCTTCGCACCATTTGGCGGTTTTGCGTATAACCTTGCAGCGATTACGGGCGCTATTTGCATGGGCCCGAATGCGGATAGTAATCCAAAGACACGTTATATGGCGGGGATCTGTATGGGCGGGTTTTACTTGTTAGCTGGCGTGATGGGGATGTCATTTGTGTCGCTGTTTAGCGCTGTGCCCTCCGAGATTGTCATTGCGGTTGCAGGCTTAGCGGTGATGCCGACCTTGATGAATTGTTTAGCCATTTCGATCGCAGACAACCACTATCGAGAGCCCGCACTTTTTACTTTCCTATTCACGGCTTCTGGCACCAATTTACTAGGGATCGGCAGTGCATTTTGGGGTCTGTGCATCGGGTTATTTTGTTGCTGGTTACACAATTACAAGGCTAAGTCGCGTGGAGTAGACAAGACTTCGCAAACTTCGTCGTAATGAGATGATCTCCCAAGTGAGCGAAGCCTTCAATTTATCAGTCGTCATTATGGTGCTCTGTACTTGGTAAAAATATTCAGATCGAAACAGCCTTAGGTTGTGATTGAGATAGTATTTTGCTACAAAACGCGCATAATCTCGCTATACAACATTTAAAGAAGAATTTACCTATGACTACCTTTCAATACTACTTTCACCAACTGCCTTGCTTCGACTGTAAAAAAACGACAGTAAGTACTGATCTTGGTTGGTTAACGCCTGCGATGAAAGACGATGCTATCGCACAAGTGACAGCGACACTTGCACAAGGCGAGGTTACACCCGATCTTTCAGCAGACGTGGTTTGTACGAAAGAAGAAGCTCGCGAGTACTTACTGCTTAATTTCTTTGGTTATTCAGAAGAAGAGCTAGCAAGCGGAATCGAAGCGGATGATGAAAAAGAAGTGGCAGACGAAATCGCAGAGCTAGTAGAAGAAGGTAAAGACACTATCATCTTCGAACATGAGATTGCTCTTCAGTGCTGTGCAGACTGCGATGTTGAAGACGAGTCAAACTAAGCTTTTGTATTAAGAGTATTAAACTAAGTACTCTTATTAAGGTTCATCATGAGGCTATGATGTTCTAATGATGAAAGGCGTTAGCGAATTGAAGTTCGCTAACGCCTTTTTTGTCTCTCTGTTTCTTATCTTTAAGCGGCGTTCAATCTAAAGATGTTGTGCTTTCTATAATGCCTTGTTTGCTCAGTTGCGAAAGGATCTCTGCGGTCTTCTCTCTGAATAAATCTCTCAGTAGACGCACAGTAGGGGTGATGGATTGGCGACTTGGACACACTAACCAGAGCTCGGTAGGGGTCGGCTTAAATTCAGGCATAACTTTAACCACTTCGCCTGAAAGCAGATGAGGTGACATGTCTAAACAAGATTTTATTGCCACCCCTTTACCCGCGATACACCAACGTCTTACAAGGTCTGCGTCGTTCGAAGCGCGATTTCCTTTTAGTTTCACTTTATGGTCTTGAGTACCATCGTTAAACACCCACTCGTCTTGCAACATGTCATGGAGTTGGTAAAGCAAACCATTGTGTTGTGCTAAGTCACTCGGGTGTTTTGGTGTGCCCATTTCAGCCAAGTATTCAGGAGCCGCACACAATATCCTCGGCACATCGCATATCTTGAAACCATACATGTTCGCATCGGTCGGGGAGCCGTAACGCAGCGCCATATCGACGGAATCTCGGTAGAAGTCGATATTGCTATCGCTGATGCTAGTGCGAAGCGTCGCCTTTGGGTATTCAAGTAAGAACTCATCTAACCAAGGTGTGATTAGGTTGCGTCCTAGATCCGATGAAAGCGCTATTCGAATTTCACCATCAAGAATACCGAGCTCTTCGCGCATGTTGAGCTTTGCTTGCTCCAACATCTTTAAGGCTTGTTCGCATTCCGGTAAATAACGTTCGCCTGCAGAAGAGAGCCTTAGGTGGCGCGTGGTTCTTACAAATAACTCCGCACCGAGTGCTGCTTCAACACGTTTTACTGCTGCACTCGCTGTGGCTGTACGCATATCAAGGTTGGTGGCTGCTGCGGTGATACTGCGAAACTCCGCCACTTTCAAAATGACCTGTAAGTCTTCAAGAAGCATATTATCTACCTGTATTGAATTATGTTCTAAACATGGCGTTGGGATATTTCCCCATCACAATCTGCAAATGGGTTATCTCTACTTATCACTTCTAAGTTAGCTTCAAATACTTAATTGTCAAAACCAATTTGATAATAATTCAAATGTGAGGCTGTTTTTCATTAGTAATTTTCTCACTATCATTTTCCCATATCGACAACGTAGCGCAGCACGCACTGTATGGACGAAACCTACGATCTAGGGGGATAAGATGACTAAGAAAATCACAATGGGTGTAACGGATTTGTCGTTCCACCGTACGACCGCATCATTGGTTGCCAATGTATTGAAATCCATGGGTTTTGAGGTAGAGCGTATTTTCTCTCCACATCAGGAGAACTTTGAAAAGCTGAAAACAGGCCAAGTGGATATGCTTTCTTCTGCGTGGTTGCCATCAAGTCACGGTATCTACAAAGCGGGCGTTGAAGAAGTTGAGCCACTTATCGATCTTGGGCTTCATTATGAACCTTATGCTTTGTGGGGCGTACCAGACTATGTGCCTGAAGAGGCGGTTTCTGAAGTCTCTGATTTATTAAAAGCTGAAGTGATCGAGAAAATGAACTCGACCATCCAAGGCATCAACCCCGGCGCTGGCATCACACGCTTCTCTATCCAGATGATGAAAGATTATGGCCTGAGCGATGCCGGCTACGAGTTCTTTCCTGGCAGTGAAGACGATTGTTTCAGTGCCTTTGAAAGTGCAGTCGCAAACAAAGAGTGGGTGGTAGTGCCACTGTGGAAACCTCAGTTTTTGCACTATCGTTACGATATTCGTGAGCTTAAAGAGCCAAAAGGCCTACTCGGAATAGTGGACAGAGCAGTGCTTCTTCTAAGAGGTGACAAGAAGCATCTGTTCAGCGAACAACAGATTCAGAAGTTGGATTCGCTGTGCTTCTCGAACGACATCATCGCAGAGCTGGATTACAAAGTTTGCCGTGAAGGTAAACCACAAGATCAAGTGACACATGCTTGGTTGATTGAGAATGGCCTGATTTAACCTCTAAGCCGTTGGTAATGCAGTTAGATGTCTGCATTACCCAGATAACGGCAACACTATTATCAAAAATTATTTGAGAATTATTCAAATATTAGACGGTTTATCTAGAGTGAGAATTGACTAAGATTAACTCGTCTAATTCAAGGAGAAAGCACAATGTCAGTACCATCAAAAATGAAAGCTATCGGATTTACTCAATCACTTGCGATTACAGAGCAAGACAGTTTATTTGAGTTTGAAACGAGTCTGCCAGAACTAAAAAATAATGACTTGCTGGTAAAAGTGAGCGCGACTTCTATCAATCCTGCTGACGCTAAAATTCGTATTCGTAATGCCAAAGACAAAACTCTTGAGCAGCCAAAAGTGCTGGGCTATGACGCAGTCGGTGAAGTTGTTGGTAAAGGTGCTGACATTGAAGGCTTCGAAGTCGGTGACCGTGTGTACTATGCGGGTGACGTAACACGCATGGGGGCTAACGCAGAATACCAAGCTGTGGACTACCGTATTACCGCTAAAGCGCCTAAGAGCCTTTCTGATGAAGCTGCAGCCGTTATGCCACTAGCGACGCTTACAGCATGGGAAGCGTTGTTTGACCGCTTGCGTGTTCGTCCTGAAGAGAAAAAGTCTATCCTGATCATTGGTGGAGCGGGCGGCGTTGGTTCAATTACGATTCAACTGGCTAAGCAACTGACCAACCTCAATGTTATCGCAACAGCTTCAAGACCTGAAACGGAGCAGTGGGTAAGAGATATGGGAGCGGACTATGTGGTGAACCACCGTAACCTTGTTGAGTCTGTCCGAGAGCAAGGCATTCAACATGTCGACTACATCTTCAATGTTGCTGATACAAAAGGGCACTGGGATGCGATGGTTGAGTTGATCGCACCGCAAGGCATGATCAGTTCGATTGTTGAATTTGACGGTGGAATTGACTTATCAGCGCTGCAAGGCAAATCAGCGGGCTTTGTTTGGGAGCTGATGTTCACACGTTCACTGTTCAATACAGAGGATATCCAGAAGCAGCAAGATATTCTATTCCAAGCAGCGAATCTGATTGATGCGGGCCGTATTAAAACGACCCTAACCACGACCCTAAATGGCTTTAGTGTGGATACAATCAAAGATGCACACCAACGTATTGAAAGCAGTGCCTCGATTGGTAAAACAGCCATCAAATACTAATTGCTGATGCTTTAATCCGCAGTTATTTTGAATCGTTGACAGTTTAAATAGAAGAAGCCCCTGATATCTTATTGCTAGTCAAATGGTATCAGGGGCTTTTGTTTTCGGTTTAGTCAGATTAGTCAGATTAGTCAGTTTAGTCAGGTTCTGGTGATGTGATAGGTTTCGATGTTCTGAAGTGAAGCTGTATTAGGTCTAGCTCAAAAGGCGAGGGCTGTTTGTCTGCAATCAAAAAGCCGACTTGTGTGATTTCTTGTGCCTTAAGTTCCGGCGCATCGCTCAGTAGCCGACCTCTGAACACCGCTTGAAAATCATTGAAGTGGAACGCCTTGCTAAACTGTTCTCCCTTTATCGTATCGAAATCGTGTTTGTATTGAACTCGATTGCCGTCCTTTGATGTTGTCAATCTCAGTTGGTAGGTGCGACCATCACCAACGAATACTAGCTCTGCACAATCTATTTCATGGGCAGGTGATTCAATGGAGCGCTTTACAGAACTGAAACCACCATTATTTTCTAACGATAGCTCGCCCCTAAATCGACTCATATCATCAAGATAAATGAGCTCGCCTGTAGAGATGCCACCCATTACATCGTCGTTGGTCACTGTCCAGTTTTCATACTCACTCGCTTGTGTAAAGTCGATCATGTTTGTCCTTGTTGTATCTGCCTTAAGACTAACGAATGAAGGCTGAGTAGAAGGAGTAAAGGTGTGGCTAACCTGAGAGGTAACCGCGTTTTACAATGGGTTCCGTTCATCATTTTCTCCACTGCTTCCCCATAGGCTCTGCGTTGTTTACTCGATAGCGATGGATAGTTTATGGAGAGGGTTCAGTTTCAAGCATAGCTAAACAACGCTTTATGAAGTCCTCATAGTTCGAGGTTTTGTCGTATTCGATCTTCAATGAGCCGTGGAACATTAGGGTCACGGTAACGTCTCGGTAGTTTAACCAGCAGGTGTAACCATCGTAATCGTGCCACGCTACCATCTCGCCCAATTGATATTTGCTATCCAATTGCTTGCCTGAGGAGCGAATGCAATCGAACACTCTGAGAAACTCTAAAATGGTGATTCTGTTGTCCATGTATCACTCCCGCTGCGCAGTCGATGAAAAATGCTAAGTGCTTGTATTTGAATTAACTACGGTTTGGTTCTATGCCCCGATCACTGAAAAGCACTATCTTCTCGATAACCCTTAGATATATCGTCAGCCAAAAAATTGAATAACGAAGTGAGCCCTCAAGACAAGCGAGAGCTTAAATGTGTTCATGTTGGTTCATTAAAACCAGAGTCAACAGGATAAAAATATCGGTTTATGTTTATTGGTCGAAGTGGAATCGACAAAAACTGAAGGATTTATTGGGATGGTATTGGCTAATCGATGTGCCAAGGCTGAGTTGCTATTAAGTTAAGGATTAGAGCTTGTTCTGAAGTGTTGAGATCAACAACGCCTTTCACAAAACTGCGAAAGGCGTTTTTTAGTTTTACTTCACTTTAACTAGAGTGCTTGAATCTGTATGAGCAAATGCGTTGTCGTAGATCTCTAAGCCTGTTGTTTGAGAGTACGTCAGTGTATCGTCTGAAATGCTAATGTTCATCGTGAAGCCCGTGGTGGTCGCGTTGTCCGTCATGTACTCGGACTCAGCGATACCACGTTTAGACGCAACTAACGTCATTGTATCGCCAGCAGGGCCTTCTGCGGTGACACATGTGGTACGTGGTACGCAGTAAGAGTTGTAGACGACCTGATTTTTTTGGTCGTAGATGAAGTAGCCACGTTGATCGTGGAATTTAGAGTCGTCGGCTTTTCTGAATACTTCTTGTTTGTAGTACAGAGCAACCAGATATTGATCGCTGGCATTGGTTGCATCTGCCGCAACCTCAAACGTCATCACTTCATAAAATGGTGTGACCGCGGGGCCACCTTTGCCCACTTCTGTGCCTTCTTGACCTGGAGAAATATCAACGCCGCCAGTTTCGACTGATTTCCATGTGCCGACTAGCTTTGCTAGTGGACCGAAATCCATACCATTGATTGTATTGTGGTCGGCTACTGCTGGAACCGAGATTGCTGCTGCAATACCAAGTACTAATAATTTTTTCACTGTAACTTCCTTTTTTTGTAATTATCTGACCTCAACAAAAATAAGGCTATTGTGAAACAAGTTTATTAACCCAGATCAGTATTCCTGGTTGCTATGAAAGCGATTTGTAACTTGATGTATCAGTCAATAAGGGAGTATTAATGTGTGTACATATTGAGCAAAAAGGATTGATTGGCTCGTCTAATCTCTGTCATACATCATGGGTTTGCTGACCCTTATGACTGAGTTCAGTCACATTGGATTAGGTCGTCTAAACTTAAAGCTTGTATCGCATCAAATACGACAATTTGGGCTCTAAAGATGTTCTCGAAATAAATGCAAATTAGTGCTTTACCTCAACTTAACTTGAGGTATTAGGATATACAACGTTGCTTACGAGAATACTTTAAGGAGAGAAGAATGATCCAACTTGAACATGTGAATTTAGTGGTAAAAGATATTCCAGAAATGCTAGTTTTTTATAAAGCGGCGTTCCCTCATTGGTATATCCGTGACGAGGGAAAAGGGGAGTGGTCAGGTAAGCCACGTAACTGGCTGCATTTTGGTGACGAGTACCAATACATAGCGTTGAGCGATCACGGCGAAGGTGAAAATAGAGATTTGGCAGGGCATTCTGTTGGCCTCGCACACTTCGCTTATGTGACCAACAATATCGAAAGTGTAACCAAGAGGCTTGTTGATGCGGGCTTCCCAATTGCCAAACCCGGCGCCGAAGAACCTTATCGAAAAAATGTCTATTTTGTGGATCCGGCAGGTTTTGAAATCGAGTTTGTTGAGTATTTGAGTGATGATCCCAAGTTACGAAATGCCACGAGTTAGTTACGTAATACGCCGCTTTATTAAAGTTGGTTAGCGGCATGAAAACACGTTAGAGAACATTTGTAGAAAAGGGCATTGTGGAATAATCCGCAATGCCCTTTTTCGATCTATTTAATCGCTGATTGGCTAACTGATGTTGAATTCTTTTAGCTGGTGTTTACTTAGCTTTAAACGGCACCAACAGTTGTTTGCCAAACACATTGATTAGCGCGCCAGTCACGATTAGACCACCACCGAGGTAAGTCCAAACTGATGGAATCTCGTTGAAGATCCACACACCTAATAGTGCTGAGAATACGATCTGAACGTATGAGTAAGCTGAAGCCTTGCCTGCTGCTTGAGTTTGCATCGCTTTGGTTAAACCGTATTGGCCGATTTGTGTGAAAATCCCGACCAGAACCAACATCATGGTTAGGAACAAACTAGGCCACACAAAGTCGTTCCAGATAAGGGCGGTTGAGATTGGTAGAGCAACCAGTGGGAAGTAGAAGATGATGACTGAGCTGTCTTCCGTTTGGCTAAGCTTCCTCACAATCACATAAGCAATTGAGCTACCAAATGCGCCACATAACGCCACCATAATGCTAAATAGCGGTAACTCGCTGCTCGCGCCACTGTTCATGCTTGGTTGTACCATCACTAATAGCCCAGCTAGGCAGAACGCAATGCAGATCATGGTCGATTTTTGGACGCGTTCTTTCAGGAACAACACACCAAGTAGAGCGGTAAAGACAGGATGCACGTATTGTAGAATGGTCGCTTCTGCTAATGGCAAAGTGGTCACAGCGTAGTAAACACACATCAAGGCTGCTGTGCCAACTGCGCCTCGAACAAACAACAAAGGTTTGTTATTTCCCCAGATCGAAATGCCTTTTCGCTTAACGTCGATATAACTGATGATCAAAGACACCAAAGCCCTTGCTGCAACAATTTCGAATACAGGTATGCCGTAGTTGCTGATGTACTTCACACACGCAGACATCAGTGCGAATCCAAAAGCAGAAAGGATCATGAATCTAACCCCAACAGGGATCATTGAAAAAGAGAAAGAAGGCATAAAAATATCAATCGGTTGAGGGAACAGGAATCATAACTTAGTTTAGAAGAGCCGACCAAAGTCTTTGTCCTGTTCTGGTCAGCTTGATTCAATTAATTCTCATTTCAGATCGATTCGTTTTTTATCTCACATAAGATCGGTCATAACTCAATTTTATAAAATCAACATCAACAGAAGGTGACGCTAATTCAACTCTGATTTATCGGTCGTTTTAATTGTCGCTCTTAGTCATATCATTCTCGTGAATTTATAATAAGAGATATGTTCTATGAAACCAATCAATACCCTACTCATATCCACGCTCGCGCTTTGCTCTTTTAGTTCAGCCACTTACGCCGACACCATTTTGCATGCTTTCAACTGGAAATATTCAGATGTGACAGCCAACGCCGATCAAATTGCACAAGCCGGTTATAAAAAAGTACTGGTTGCTCCGGCAATGAAATCGAGCGGCAGCCAATGGTGGGCGCGTTACCAGCCTCAAGACCTTCGCACCATTGATTCTCCTCTCGGCAACAAACAAGATTTGGCCGCAATGATTGCCGCACTCAAAGCCGTGGGTGTTGATGTGTATGCCGATGTGGTGTTGAACCATATGGCGAATGAAAGCTGGAAGCGAAGTGACTTGGATTACCCAGGCACAGAAGTGCTAAACGATTATGCGAGCCGTTCAAGCTACTATGCTGACCAGACTCTGTTTGGCAATTTGGCGCAAGGTTTTGTCTCCGCTAATGACTTCCATGCCGCGGGCTGTATTTCAGACTGGAACGACCCTGGTCATGTTCAATATTGGCGTTTGTGTGGGGCTGATGGCGATGTAGGTTTGCCTGATCTCGATCCAAATAATTGGGTGGTTTCACAGCAGCGCTTATATCTGAAAGCGTTAAAGGATATGGGTATCAAAGGTTTCCGAATTGATGCCGTCAAACACATGAGCCAGTACCAGATCGACCAAGTGTTCACGCCTGAAATTACAGCGAACATGCATGTGTTTGGTGAAGTGATTACTAGCGGTGGAGCAGGGAACAACGGGTATGAGTCGTTCTTAGCACCATACTTAAACAACACCAATCACTCCGCGTACGATTTCCCGCTGTTTGCGTCGATTCGCTCGGCATTCTCAATGGGCGGTGGTTTGAATCAGTTGCACGATCCAAAAGCGTACGGCCAAGCACTCGATGACAACCGTTCGATCACCTTCGCGATCACACATGACATTCCAACCAACGACGGCTTCCGTTACCAAATTATGGACCCACAAGATGAGCAGCTTGTTTACGCTTACATTCTTGGCAAAGATGGTGGGACGCCGCTGATCTACAGCGATGATCTACCGGATGCTGAAGACAAGGATAACGGTCGTTGGGGCAATGTTTGGAATAGCTCGAACATGAAGAATATGCTGAGCTTCCATAACGCGATGCAAGGTAAATCAATGACGATGATTTCGAGCGACCAATGTACTTTGTTATTTAAGCGTGGCAAAGAAGGCGTTGTTGGAATTAATAAGTGTGGAGAAACGCGTGGCGTGACGGTTGATACCTACCAACATGAGTTCAATTGGCATGTTCAATACAAAGACGTATTAAGCAGCGCGACGGAAACCATTTCTTCTCGCTACCATATGTTCAATCTACCCCCGCGCAGTGCGCGTATGTTTAAGCTTTAATGTTTGCTCAACAAAGTGAAACATAACGGGTAGATAGCATAAGCCGCAGCATTTGCTGCGGCTTATTGTTGTGTAAACGAGCCGTTTTGCAACTGGCGCGTTTTTACGAGCTTAATGTTTAGAAAGGTGAGCGGCTATTCGCGATAGCGAACTGTTGGTAAAGCTCCGCCACTTCGACTGGGTTGAACTCGTCTTTGTATGTTAGCTCACTGAGTCGGTGTGTGATGTTTTGCAGTTCATGCGAACGTTGCTGAGCACGCTGCTGATAGCGTTTGAATGCTTGCTCTGTACCTTCAAAGTTAGAGGCAATGCTTTGTGCCAACACATAAGCGTTCTCAATGCCCAAGCTGAACCCGATCCCCATGGTCGGCAGCACAGCGCAACAGGAATCTCCCAGTAGAACAGCATTGCCGCGATACCAAGTATCAAATGGGGCAACGTCGGTGAGTGGAGAAGGTAAGATCTTCGATTCAGGCGTATCTCGAATCATATCCAGTAGATAGCTCGGATAGTGAGAGAACTGCTCTAACACGGTTTGTTTAGACAGCGTTTCACCTTCTTGAACGGCACACGCGGCAAACCAGTATTTACCTTGGGTTTCTCGGTCGTAGGTGTAAGTGACGATGCGAGATTTATCACCCGCGAATACATAACACTCATCATCGCTGATTTCAGGTGCTTTGAAATCAATCTCACCACGGCAGCAATAGACGTTCGGTTGTCTTAGTGACACATCAGGCGCGACAAACTTTCTGACTTGAGAGAACACGCCGTCGGCACCGACAATAATATCCGCATCAATGGGTTCGCCGTTGATCAGAATCTGCGGCTCATCGTCGTTTTGAACAACAGTGCAGGTTTGGTTAGTGACGATGCAGTCATCTTCTAGCTCATTTAATAGCAGTTGGTATAAACGGCTGCGATGAAACAAACCAATTGGCGCGTTGGCTTTGCTTGGAGACTCACTCATATTGAGTGTGTTGATGGGCAACCCTGTGGCCGTTAATGTCGAGATGGTATCGACTTGGTTACATGCAGCTTTGACTTTATCGACACCCACTAATGCTGCAAGAACTTGCATGCCTTCTGGCCACATAATGATGCCAGTACCGTCAGCACGTGGTTGTGCTGCCTTCTCATATATTCGAGCTTTAATACCAAATTTGCGCAGTGATAATGCGAGTGCCAAACCATTCAGCCCCGCACCAATAATTGCGACTTTGAGACGTTGTTGTTCCATGACTTTCTCCTAAGAATAAGATGCCAATATCTGTGTACTGGTTCATAGGGCGTAAGATAGGTCATTCGAATCGATAAATAAACGTTATAAATTATAAGGTTAATGTGGTTTTGGCAAATGAGGCAACGATCCCCTAATGATCTTGGATAACACCAAACCAATGATTCTGATGAGACAGAACTTTCAGCAACTCGATCTCTTTCGTTGTCTCTTCCCTAAGCCATTCAATAAGGTCGTTGATGATAGGCGTGTGAGTACGCTGGTGCATGAAGTAAGTCCAAGCACTGTGTTGGATCTTTGCATTCTTAGGGCAGTACAAGAAGCCTCGTTGGAGATCTTGTTGTACTAACAATAGATCCGTGACCGTAACCCCTTCTCCGGATAAACAGGCACTGAGTGCCATATCCAAAGACAAGAAGCTGGTATTTCTGACGGGTTTCTTTGGTGGGAATTCAACATCGGCCAACCACACCTTCCAGTCGTGATGATCTAAGGTTGGGTGGAGTCTTGGTAAGGTTAAGATCGAATCGAGGTCGGTGTCTTTATTCGTTAAATTGGCAGAATTAGTTAAGCTAGTCGAGCAAACCGGCGCCATGAACTCTTCACGCAAGAAGGTGATGTCTAGTGCTTTGTCATAGCGTTTTTTGAAGCGCGTATGGAAGATCAGTAGGTCATACTCGCTGCTATTGATTGATTCGTCTTCCTCAATTACAGGAACAATGACGATCTCATGATCTTGATAACGCTCGTTTAATTCCCGCACTTTAGAGATCAATACTCGCGTCGCGAAACTCAAGGTCGCTTTGATCACGATACGTTTCTGCTTCGGCTCACTCCAAGAGGCAATGACAGCTTCGATATTGCCGTAGCTTTCACGCAAAGCCACATACAAATCATGACCTTGTACCGTTAATTCAATCGCTCGATGCTTACGAATAACCAGTGATGCGTTTAACTCATCTTCAAGCTGTTTGATCTGTCGGCTGATCGCACTTTGTGTCACATGCAGTTCTTCGGCAGCCAGAGTAAAGCTCATAAGCCTTGCGGCAGCTTCAAAGGCTTTTAAGCCATTATGTGAGGATGGCAAGCTAGGATATGGGGTCATAATTCGTTCGCATGAGTTTATGGAATGTTAGAGTCGCAAATTTATCAATTGAACGCCAGCCTCATCGATCGTATTTTGGGCGAAATTACCTGAGGCGCTCATGAAAAAAATACTCACACTTGCATTCCCTTTGATCATTTCACAGCTGATCTCCATGGCGTTAGTCCTTACTGATGTTTGGATGATGTCGCGTATCAGTGTGTCAGCCCTTGCGGCTGGTGGCTTAGGCGCCTCTATCTACTTTTTCATCTTCATTATTGCGAGCAGCACCGTGGGTTGTGTCGCGAACTTGATTGCGATCGCTTATGGTCAGCGAGTAGCTCGCCCTGAGTTTGGTAATACTCAAATCAGATTGGCTGTGAAAGGCGCAACCATGTTGGCATTCGTGCTCAGTGTGACCTTAATGGCCAGCTTCTGGTTTGCTCCGTTGGTATTAGAAGCAGCCAAACAGCCGCCAGAAGTGATCACTTTAGCCATGGAATATGTCCATGCTTTGAAGTGGGTGATGTTGCCTTCGCTTATCTTATTGGTGCTTCGCGGCTTAACCAGCGCGTTTGGCAATGTGCGTTCTATTCTGGTGATGTCTATTATCACCGTAATTCTGAATGTGCCAGTCAGCTACTTCTTAACCTTCCAATTAGACATGGGCTTAACAGGTTTAGGGCTAGGTACGGCTATCGCGGCATTTATCGTGATGGTTGGATACACGGTTTGGGTATTCAAACGTGACGAATTCAAGCAGTTCGCCCCTTGGTTAAACACAGAAGAGTATTCAATCAAGTTGATGAGCCCGCTTTTAATGATGGGTTTACCTATCGGATTAGCAGCATTACTTGAACATGGCCTTATTTACGGCGGCACCTTGATGGCGGGCACGATCAGTATTGCTTCGTTAGCCTTGCACCAAATCCTGCTGCAATGCTTAAGCTTTACTTGGAACTTCAATTTCGGCTTCTCACAAGCTGCGGCGATTTTAGTAGGTCGTGATTTCGGTGCGGGTAACTACGAAGGGATCAAAAGAACCTCGATTCAAAGCTTCATATTGGTGTCGGTGTTGAGTGTGGCGTTGTCGGCTGTGTTTATCATATGGCCTGAGATGATCGCTTCTATCTTCAAGTTAGATGATGGTACGGGTGCAATGACTTCGCTATTAGCTTCTGTTATCTGGGTAGTGGCGTTGTGCTTTATTGTTGATGCTTGGCAACTACTGGCGATAAACCTGCTAAGAGGCATGAAGATTGTCTCTATGCCAACCGTGATGACTGCCATCGGTTACTGGGTATTTGGGCTTCCTGCAGCTTGGTATTTGATGCATAAGTTCCAGCTTGCAGGGATTTGGGGCGGAATCGGCGTTGGTTTAGGTGTAACGGGTATTCTATTGCTTATCCAATTGATGCGTGTCATTCAAAAGAACAACCAATCTCCAGATTTGTCGAATCATGCTTATACGTGATTTGCTTATGGCGCACTGAACACAAAAAAGCCGCAGTCATCATAATGACTGCGGCTTTTTGTTGTCTATTCAGATTATCCCTTTTCTGGGGGAGATGGGAAGAATCAATATCAGGATTAGGGGCAGCTATTTTCTACCAGACGACTTATTCCAGACTACTCTCTACCAAACTATTTTCCACCAGAGAGCGCAGACTTCATCATGGTTTTGAATTGCTCTTTCTGCTCTTCCGTCAACACATTGTAAATGTTGTTCTTAAGACGCATCTCTTGCATCACCATCGACTTCTCTGTTGCTTGAACCGTGTCGATGACCTTTTCCATTTCGGCTTCATCAAAATCTGGTTGAGTCACAAGGCTGATCTGTTTCTTTTTAAGCTCTATGGCTTTATCCATATCAATCTCTGTTCTATCGGATTGATACTCTTGAACAAGAGAGAACACTTCCGCTTGTTGCTCTTCGGTTAGATTCAAAGAAGCAATAACCATTTGCAGTGGGCTAAGCGCTGGCTGTGGCGGTTGTTGTGGTGTTGAAGCACTCACAAACGGAGCGGTAACGAGTAAAGCTGAAGCAGTTAATACACAAAGCGACTTTTTCAGTGATTTCATTGAGTTTCTCCTGTTAGTGGAAACATGAGTATAGGTGAGTAAGCTGAACTCGATATGAACATGTCGTTCAGTTTAATTCGCCGAGCTCATTGCGTTCACTTAGTTACCTTCATCTAAGCGTGGAACGAGTTAGACCTTGGTCTTACAGAAACAGAGCTAAAAGGTGACTAGAATGACTTAAGTCGCTCACCGTTTTATCAAGGAATACACAAATGGAAGTTGGATTGTTCTGGGCTGAAAAAGGGATGTTAGTGCTTGGCGCACTGTTTGTTTTGACGAGCATGATGCAGTACGGAAGACGCAGTAGCGATTGGAAAGGCGTGATTACGATGTTCTACAAGCGTATCCCGATGAACATCGCCGAATACAAATGGTATCGTTTAGGTATCGCTTTATTGGTGTTTGCTGTGGTCATTCGTTTCGCTTTACTGATCTTATGGCCTTCATATCAGTTCTAGTTCTTCACATTACGTCTCTTATCATTGCTGCATAAAGCCGATAAATGAATGAGTCAGCCGAGCCTTAATAAACCCGCTTGTTAAGGCTGCTGTTAAATAAAATAGTGCTATTACTCAAACGTAAGGAGTGGCTATTACCTTTGTAGCATATTGTTTTTCATGAAGAATAATGTGAAATAATAGCTTACCCACCTGTTTCATCATTCTTACTAATAATCTGCACATAAATCCATTCACCCCGTACCTGATACCATAATGTTCTGTTACACTCGTTCGAATTAGCTTTAATTTGTCAGTGGTGCATTTATGTCGTTCCCAGTTCTTATATGTGATGATTCTGCGTTAGCAAGGAAGCAGATGGCTCGGTCACTGCCTAGTTCTCTAAATGCAGATATAACTTTTGCTGTTCATGGGCTTAATGCACTTGAAGAGCTCGCTAAAAACCAGTTCAAATTGATGTTCCTCGACCTCACTATGCCGGAATTAGACGGCTATGGCACATTGGAAGAGATGCAACGTTTAGGCGATACCACGCCTGTTGTCGTTGTTTCTGGTGACATACAACCAAAAGCACAACAGAAGGTGCTGGATCTCGGCGCCAAAGCATTTTTGCAAAAGCCGATCGATAAAGAAGCGCTAAAAGCCATTTTACGTGAGCATGTCGAGCCGCCAAAACAACCTCAAATCATTACCCCAACCGCTTTAGAACTGCCAATACTTCGCAGACGCGATATCTATATGGAAGTCGCGAACGTAGCGATAGGCCGTGCAGCAGATGCACTGGCTCGTCACTTTAATGTGTTTGTTCACCTACCGCTGCCGAACGTCAACATCTTAGAAGTGAGTGAATTGCACATGGCACTTCGCGATCTAGCGGATAACGACCAAGTGTCGGGTGTTTGCCAAGGTTTTAGCGGAGAAGGCATTGCAGGCGAAGCATTAGTCTTGTTGAGTGATTCTAGTGTGAGCGATCTTAAGAAGCTCATGAAGGTGCCAACAGAGAGCGAGCAGCTAGAAGAACTAGAGTTGTTGATGGATGTGTCGAACATCTTAGTTGGCTCATTCTTGAATGGATTAGGGGAGCAATCAGAAGTTCGTTTCTTCCAGAGCTCTCCTGTGCTGCTAGGGCAGCATATCTCGATCGACTCGGTCATCGAAAATACCAGTGGCTCATTTAAAAAGACCATGACGTTCGAAGTCAGCTACAACATCGATGGCACTTCCATCCGTTGTGACCTTCTATTTATGTTTGTTGATGAGTCTTTGCCACTTCTAGACAACAAATTGGCCTACCTAATGGAGGAGTTTTAATATGCTGAATCTTCCTGCTGAATTTGAACAGTTCCACTGGATGGTGGATATGGTTCAAAACGTCGATATGGGGCTGGTGGTTATTAATCGTGATTTTCAGGTACAAGTCTGGAACGGTTTCATGACGCACCATAGTGGCAAGCAATCACATGATGCGATCGGTAAGTCGATCTTTGAGCTGTTCCCTGAAATTCCAGAAGAGTGGTTTAGGCTGAAAACCAAGCCAGTCTACGATTTAGGCTGCCGTAGCTTCATTACATGGCAACAAAGGCCTTATCTGTTTAAGTGTCGTAACGTTAGGCCAGTAACCCAACAAGCTGATTTCATGTATCAGAACGTGACGCTAAACCCGATGCGCTCGCCAACAGGGCAAGTCACCTCATTGTTCTTGTCTATTCAAGATGCGACTGCAGAAGCGTTAGTCTCTCAAAAGAACTAGATCGTTCTATTCGTCAAACAACGCTTTCTTATACGCGTATTAGCATCAGTCTAATCAGCGAATAAAAATGGCTAAGGTTAACCACCTTAGCCATTTTTTTGCTTTCTATTCTTAAAATCTTATCTTTTCCCCCAGTTTTTCACATCAACCAATCCTCTTTTACTGAGCTCTTTGCAGAGTCTTCTAGGTTACATGAACGAAAGGGCGGCGACGAAACGCGCTTTTGGAACCGTAATGCCACGGGTTAATAGAGATTGGTTTTATAAAGTGCAAGCTGGAAAGGGGTATTTAATGGAGTGTGAAGGTTGAATTATCAAACCCAAGTGGATATTGGTCTCTAGATTGAGTCGTTTTCATCCTACTTTTCCAAGTGACAGCAAAACAAAAACGTCACGAGATTACCCAATTTGGTCGAAAACAGATAAAAATTAGAAAAAATCGAATTTATTTAAGAAAAAAGGCATTTTTTTGTTGGAGAAAAGTGTGATTTTTATGTGATTTCGAGTCACTTTCTTCACATATTTGCATTGTGAGGGCGATATTGTGTGAAATCTGAAGGAAAACGATTGCGCAATAAACCAACAGAGTTTGCGTGGATGGTTCGCTAAGTTATTAATTAGTAAGAATTTAGTTGGAAAGTACAGCTAGGGGAGTTTTAGCGGATATGGAATCTTTGAGAGGATAGCATAAAAAAAAGTGAAATATCAGACTTGCTGTTACTAAATCACGACCTATAATGCTGAAAACCGGAGCGTCTGCCAACGCTCCGGTTTTTTTGTGTCCGAAGAAAAGTAAACCCGTCTGCCAACGGTTTTACTACGCATTTCGCGAGAGACACATAATTTTATGAATCAAGGAAAACACCATGCGTATCGAACAAGAACTTAAGTTAGGTTTCAAAGATGTACTCTTCCGTCCGAAGCGTTCTACCCTTAAAAGCCGTTCTCAAGTTGAATTAACCCGCGATTTTACATTCAAGCATAGCGGTCGTCAATGGTCTGGTACTCCAGTAATTGCAGCTAACATGGATTCGGTAGCAAGCTTTGAAATGGCAGCTGCTCTAGCAGAGCACGGTGTTATGACTGCAGTACACAAGCACTACACAGTAGAGCAGTGGGCTGAGTTCGCTAAAACAGCAGACAAGAAAACACTGAACAACGTATTTGTGTCAACGGGTACATCTGAAGCTGAGTTTGAGAAAACAAAGCAAATCATGGCGCTTAGCGAAGACTTCGTATTTATCTGTATTGATATCGCTAACGGCTACTCAGAGCACCTAGTTGAGTACGTACAAAAAGTACGTG
Organism: Vibrio sp. 1CM23M; assembly: GCF_023161755.1. Classification (NCBI taxonomy): domain Bacteria; kingdom Pseudomonadati; phylum Pseudomonadota; class Gammaproteobacteria; order Vibrionales; family Vibrionaceae; genus Vibrio; species Vibrio sp. 1CM23M. The sequence goes on along the minus strand of NZ_JALNTR010000001.1, from coordinate 293,449 downwards.
CTGAATTCCCGAACAAAGTTATCTCTGCTGGTAACGTTGTAACGGGTGACATGGTTGAAGAGCTAATTCTAGCTGGCGCAGACATTGTTAAGGTTGGTATCGGCCCTGGTTCTGTTTGTACTACACGTGTTAAAACAGGCGTAGGTTACCCTCAACTTTCTGCAATCATCGAGTGTGGCGACGCAGCACACGGCCTTGGCGGCATGATCATCGGTGACGGTGGCTGTTCATGTGCGGGTGACGTATCTAAAGCGTTCGGCGGCGGTGCTGACTTCGTAATGCTAGGCGGCATGCTAGCAGGTCACTCTGAGTCAGGCGGCGAAGTGGTAGAGCAAGACGGTAAGCAATTCATGAAGTTCTACGGCATGTCTTCACAGTCGGCTATGGACAAGCACTCAGGTGGTGTTGCTAAGTACCGTGCTGCGGAAGGTAAAACTGTTTTACTTCCATACCGTGGTTCAGTTCACAACACAATTTCTGACATCCTTGGTGGTGTACGTTCAACTTGTACATACGTAGGCGCAGCAAAGCTTAAAGAGCTAACTAAGCGTACGACTTTCATCCGTGTACAAGAGCAAGAGAACAACGTATTCGGTAAAGAGTAATCTGAACGAGTTCGAATAGTTTGAAGATCAAGAGCCGCTTTTTAGCGGCTCTTTTTTTTTGGAATTTACGGCGGAACCATTTTGATTTTACATGGATGATATCAAGTATCGGTGTTCCGATGGGAAGTCGAACCTATCGAGTACGTGATGCAAAAAACACGTGTATCACTTGTTTCAATGTTAGACGTTCAAACAACACATTATTGCCCCATTCCTGTTCCGACTGATTCAACAACCACTCTACCAAAGTAACGATTGACTCAATTTTCTTCATCTAACTATGTAGCCAAATTTATTACCCAACTACAAGCACCATATTGCTTTGGGGAGATAATTTCCCTTGCTTTTGTTGTGGTTATAAAGAGCAATACATGGCAGTATGCGACATGTCTCATATTTGCAGACACCACAATAAATGTTCAGTAGTAACTTAACTGATAAATTGAGGAACATTCATGAAACTTCAGCTTGATTTGGCTAACTGTTATGGCATCAACCAACTATCTAAAGAGTTAGACTTTACAAAGTCAGCTACTAACGATGGAATTAATTCTCTATACGCTCCAAACGGGACGTTAAAAACTTCGCTAGCTAAGACCTTTAAGGATGTGGAAGAAAACAAGGACACAAAGGATCTTATCTTTCCAAGTCGTACAACGGTAAGAAATATCAAAATTGATGGTGCCGATATAGCGTCAACCCAAGTGATGGTGATTGATTCTTATAATGAAAGCTATAGCTCTCAACAACTTTCAACTTTATTGGTTAACGAAGAGTTGAAACAACAATATGACACGGCTCTAAAGGAAGTTGATGGCAAACGTTCAACTCTAATAAACGGGATTGCTAAAAAGTCAGGGAAGCGAGATGTTCCGAGTTTATTCAATGAAGCTTTTGGGATTCCTCAAAAAGAACTTTTAGGGTTACTTGTAACACTTTCTGAGCAGACAAACCCTGATTATACCCAATATGGAAAATATAAGTACGATACTTTGTTTAATCCAAAAGCTCTTCAGCTCATTGCCTCAGAAGGCTTAAGTAAAGACCTTGCAGACTATGTTGATACTTATGACAAGTTGATTGAAAAATCTACAGTTTTATCCAAAAATTTTAATCACCAAAAGGCTGATGTCGTTTCAAAAAGCTTAACAGATAACGGCTTCTTCAATGCTTCGCACAGTGTCAATATTTCAGTCGATGGTTCTAAGCAAGAGGTTTCTTCAAAAAAGGAGCTAAATGAGTTACTACAATCCGAGCAAGATAAAGTACTACAAAATCCCGAATTAAAAGAAAAGTTTAACCGTGTTGATAACAAGTTGAAAAACAAAGAAACTCAAGCTTTTCGAGACCTAATTTCAGAACATCAAGACTTGCTAGGTGAATTTACTGATGTTTATGAGTTTAAAAGAAAAGTTCTCATAGGGTATTTACAATCTAATCAAGCGTCTTGGGATGAGTTAGTTGCGACATATAAGTCCAATCAGGAGTTGGTGGCGAACATTGTCCATCAAGCACAACAACAGAAAACAACTTGGGAAACCGTCGTTGATACTTTCAATAAACGCTTCAAGGTTCCATTTAAACTTAGTATAGAAAATCAGGATGAAGTGATTCTAAATAACGCAGCTCCAGCTATAAAGTTCGAATTTGATGATGGACGAGGTGAGTCAGAGGTCGTTAGTCAGTCAAGTTTGGTAGATGCTTTGAGTCAAGGCGAAAAGCGTGCACTTTATATCCTTAACGTACTTTTTGAAATTGAAGTGAAACGAAACAGTATTCAGCCACGCTTGGTTGTGATAGATGATATTGCCGATTCTTTTGACTACAAGAACAAATATGCCATCGTTGAGTATCTTCGTGATATTGCAAAGGTGGCTCATTTCAGCTTGCTATTACTTACTCACAACTTCGATTTTCATCGAATTGTGAGTAGTCGACTCGGTGCGAAACGTCAGAATCGTCATATGGCAATAAAGTCATCAACGGAACTTGTTCTAAAGCCAGAAAAATATCAAAAAGATGTATTTAGTACTTGGAAGCAAAGTTTAGCTACAAATGAAGCTTACCTGTTAGCTAGTATCCCATTTGCTCGAAATCTTGCAGAGTATTGTGGTCATGAGGATCATTACAGTAGTTTGACATCTCTTTTGCACCTAAAAGTAGATACCAAAGACATCAAAGTTAGCGATATGCAAGCGATGTATCGTGAGATCTTTGTAGATCAGCCTGCACTAGAACTGCCAGACAGTGAGTCGTTGGTGTTTGATAAGATAATAGAGCATAGTGATGCGCTTGTAGCTGATCCTCAAGAATCACCCGAGCTTGAATATAAAGTTATTTTGGCTATGGCTATCAGGTTACAAGCTGAGCACTTTATGATCACCAGAATAGCCGATCCAGCTTTTGTTGAGGGGATTAGTTCAAACCAAACTCGTGCACTTTACGACAAATTCATTGAGCTACACCAAGCTGAGCAAGACACCATTAGTTTGCTGGATCAAGTTAACTTGATGACTCCAGAGAACATTCATTTGAACTCATTCATGTATGAACCAATCTTGGATATGTCCGCTCATAGCTTGTATCAGCTGTATTCTGACATACAAGAGTTAGTAAATAATCAAGAGTAAGGAAAGTAGAATTGTTTACCAAGATGCGATCAATTGACTTTCTTAATGGGTGCTGCTTTAGCACCCATTAAACATTGTTGTTCCAACTGCTTGAATATTGAGAACGAGCTAAGACTACAAAGATCTTGACATACTCGCAATGATTGATACTGTGTTTATATACATATATATTCAGTGTGGTATGAATTTGTTTATAGATACTCCTCGAAACTTAAGAGCTGTGGTTCGAAGCTTACTTGAGAATCCGTTCGACTTTTCGTTATATGATTCCCTATCGAAACTGGATTCTGGAAATTTCCTAGAGAAACGTAGTGATAAAGAGCAACTACTAGATATCGCTAATTTTTACGACCAAATTAAAGTAAACCTCTCCTCTCAACTACCTTTGCTTATTTATGAACTTGAAAATAAATATAAGTTCAAAGTAACTGACTTGAGTCATGCCCGCGAATTAGTTAGATACAACTTGGATACTAAAAGATGTGGTGATTATGGTTTCGACCCAGAACAGGCGATGGAAACTAACGTAGTTTCTAGGCAACTTGATCGACTCTATGATTACTTCTCCCTGACCAGATCTGGCAAGGAACCTCCATTGACAGGAGGTTCTCTATGTCGAGTACTAAAATTTTTCATATTTAATGAGTTGCTAGCGTTGACGCTAGCAGGGAAATTAAATGTGTCCAAACTCGAAAAAACATATGTATTTCAAGTTCGAGATCTAGAGCAACGTCAAATTATAGATAGGCATTTATTCGCCAAATCAATGGCTGCTGAGTCCTCAAAGGCTGATATGTATTTAGTCCGTCTTATATCTGAGTTGAACCTTAAGCTTAATAAAAAACATATCGACTTAGTGGGAGAGTTAATACTTAACAAAGAACTCTTTATAAAAAAACAACATCTAACCCAAAAATCATATGAAATCAAGTCGACAAATTTCATTGTTAACACTGCTAATCTAATAGGCGCGTTGCTTTTAGCAAAAGTAAAGCAAACCAACATAAAATTAAATAGATACGAACTTAGTATGATTGGATTGGACTATGACTTTGTAAAAGGCTTTGTCTTAGAGCATAAATCTAGACTAATTACAGAGCAGTTTATCGTCTGTAATGACAATGCAATCGAGCTGTCTGTAGAGTCATGGGCTTCAAACTTGCCAGCGCTTCTTAAAGATAAGGTTGAAGAGTTAGGTGAGCTTGACAAGGTTCGAGAGCATCTAGGAGGCAAATTTTTTGAAGTGGGCTACATATTCAACGAGCTAAATGAAAGCCCTGAATATTCAGATCGATTTATAGTAAAGAAAGGGTTTGATAGAGATCAAATCGTCGGGAGCTATAAAAATAAGGCCGATGTAGACATTGTTTTATATGATACGAACATTAAGCATTATTATTTCCTACAAGTTAAATACTCTATAGAAGGAAATACACCATACTTCAGCGGAGCAGTCAAAAGACTACAGCGGGACTTATCTAAAGGCATTGAGCAGTTAAGTGAAGCTAAGCGATTGCTAGAGAGTGGTAGATTAGGTGAAACAGTTAAAAATTTAGGTTTCAAAGATACGCCTTCACTCAACAACTCAAGCTTTATAGTTCTTCATAATTTACCCGATTATGATTATCAGGCCACTAACTATGGTATTGCCTTATATGACTGGAACTCTTTTCGCAACTTGATACTTGATTTTAGAATATTATCTCCTCGCGAAGAAGGGCTGTTCGAGTATAGAGGCAATTACATCGCGAAGTTGGATGACCCTGATGCCGTAATTGGCAAGTTCTTTAGTCATCATCCTGTATTCAAGGGACAAAAGGACAATGTTCTGTTAGCAAAAACATCCAAACTAAATTTTGAGCTTGAGAATTACAATATTGTTGCAATCGGCATTGGGGTATAACCGGCACGGCAAGACTATGAAGCCCCTTGCCTGAAAGGACTTGAGAAAGATAAATACCACCGTTTAACTGCTTCTCTGCTGTCAGTAGTAGGTTAGTGCTATATGTTGGACGACTACAAAGCTCTCCCTGCCTGCTCTCTGCGTATTCGGCATGTGGTGGTTGACTGATTTCGGCCTACCGATTAGATGCTTTGCTATACCTTATGTAATCCGTTACGTGCTAATTGAGTAGGACCCGAAAACAGTTCTGTCCAGAAATATGTTTGAGATCCTCTGTAATTTCGGGCAGTTAAGCCTCAAGTCTCCTCTACGTCTCATAATTCGAAGGAAACAGTGCTCGTTTAGCCTCTTCATCACGTCCAGTTTTAAATTCAACGCAAAAAGCCTCTGATGGTATGTCAGAGGTTTGATGGTGTTCGTTGTGTAGGGAAGGCTAGGGAGCCTTAATACTTACCCTATTAGAAACGGAATTCAGCGCTTAGTGCGTAGCTGTTGTCTACGATTTTTGCTTCGTACATTGTGTATTCCAGCGCAACACGAACAGGACCTAGAGTCACACCTGTACCCACACCGTAGTAAATGTCGTCTGTATCACCTAGGTTACTTTGGAAGTGACCGATACCTAGACGACCGTATACGTCAAAAATCGTAATAGGTAGTGTTAGTTTTGTACTTGCTAACCATGCATCTGAATAAATGTGCTCGAAGTCTTTGTGTGTATCAACAAAATCCGCGTATCCAGCTTCAACCGATAGTAGGTCATTAATCTGGTAGCCTAAGTAAAGGCTGTAGCCGCTATTTTCATCACTGAAATCTGTATTGTCGCTTTCAGCTTGGTACTCAGAATATAGGTAGCTAGCACCAATATATGGGTCAGCGCTTGCTTGAGTTACGAAGAAGATAGCAGCGATAGGAAGAATAAATTTGTTCAGTTTCATGGTTTAAAGCTCTTAATATAAAGGTTAACTAATGTTCCCTAGTCCGTCAGCGGGTGATGTGTCTACATCAATTCTTATGTCCTTATTGCAAGTGACTACAGGGAACGTTATGCCTTTCTCTCGTTTGCATGTCGCCCCTCACTTGCGGTGTGGAGCTATCATGCAGATTTTGTGATTCGCTGACATAACGTAAAGCTCACCAGTTCATAAAGTTTCATAACTTCAATGTCAAGAAAATATAAAGTTAATTATTACAGTTAGTTAGGCTCTATTTTTGTTGAGAGAATTTTAGGGGCGCTCGTATTAATTTTTGCTTGCTCTGAGTTTTGACAATAACCGCCGTGAATTTTATGGAAATGCTTCTGAATGATGTCGGCTGAAACGAAAATTGTGAAAAATCACACACAACAGGTCGAAATTATCAGCAAAATCATTGGATTGAAGCTATGTTTAGACGATAAGAAGAGCCATAAAGAGTGAGTGAGCGTGAATGCTTGAGAAAAACATCAGTTTTATCGTCGATGAGTGGCAGTTTATGCCTAACGAAGGGCAGATTCAGTTTGCTGATTCGTGTATTACGATTGATAACCGCCTCACTAAATTGCTTGAGTTTTTATGCTTGAACCCGGGGTTGACTCATACGCGTGATGAGTTAATTGAAGAGGTTTGGAGTGGTAGTGTATTAACCGATCAAGTTGTCACTCAAGCGGTATTTGAACTACGAAAAGTTCTGAAAACACACAGTAAAAGGACAAGCAGTTATATTGTTACCGTTCCAAAGCGTGGTTACCGATTTGATGGTGAAGTGAGGGTTGAGAAAGTAGAGCTCCAAAAACCTGATTTCCAAAAACCAGCTTCCCAAAAACCTGCTCTCCAAAAAACTGAGCAGCTTGATGTTAATGAGCGCCAATCAACGCCTGAAGCCAAAGAGCTTGTCAAAAGAGAAGATCGGGAAGAGGGCTATGTAAATCCATCAGAAAATTCTCCGAGAAGTAGAAAGCTGCATTACATACTGGCGTTTTTGGCGGTTGTCATTGTTTTACAATCATCATATATGTGGTTTTCTCAGAACAAACAAAGCCCTTCGCAAGCAGGCTCAACTCACTCATTAAGTCATTATGAATTTCGTTATGTTGTATTGAATGTAACGGAAGAGGTTAAGGCGCAGCCAGAGCTCTATGGAATCGTAATTAAACTGATTGAACATATTGGTTTTTATAGCAATATCAGAGTGGTTAAGTCTGATGAGCATAAGAAGTTGGCCGCGATTGAGTTTAATATCTCAACGGCAAAAAGCAGTGACGGCAAGAAAACACGTTTATTGGTGAAGTATGTTAACCGAGCGTCGGGAGGCGTGCATTTAAACCGCCGTTATTCCACCAACTTTGCTCGTTTCCATGAGACGTTTCCAGCGATGATCGACGATCTATTGCGTGCTATGTATATCGATGTGCCTGAAGAAGAGTTACAGCGCAATATTTCTGTGTTCCCACAGGATAAAGAATCGGTCAAGGCGTTGATGTCTGCGACCGGGGTTTCTTATAGCACAGTGGATTTTGATATGGCGCTTAAGCATTTTCGAGAGGCCAGAGCGCTGGCTCCAGATAACGCTTATGCTATTTCAGTGAGTTACATAAGTGAAGTGCTGGCGGTTTTCTCTAAAGATGAGGAAAATATTCAACCTAGAATCAAGGCGTTGAATGAGCAATATTCCTCGTCTTTGTCTGCCATTCTTAAGCGAGGAAATAATCCTCGTGTTTGTGAAGCGAACGCAATATTAGCGCTGTCTCAAAGTGAGCCTGATAAGGCGTTAAAGATCTTGTTGTCGATTCCTTACAATCAACATACCCCTCTGACTTATCTGTTAATGGCTAAAGCAGAAGAGGCGCGTGGCCATATCACGGGCGCCAAAGAGTTGTATTTACAAGCGACACAAAATACCTCTTCACCGATTGCATTGACGCTAGCCGGTCCGTTGTTCTTTGACAGTAATTTAGACAAACTGATTGAACAACTTCAGGGCGTCAAACTCGATGTTGACGGTAAATAGTCAAAGTTAAAAGCAGATAAAAGCGGTAGCACTAGAATGAGCAGTCGCACTGGAAATAGCAGTTGCACTAGAAACAGCAACTGAAACCTAACTAATGCGTTTCGCTTCTCTATTACATGATAAGGCCTCGGTTACCGAGGCCTTTCTGTACGTGGAGAGTTCTTCTTTAATACCTTAGTTACGCTTTTCTGCAACAGCAGAGAATTTGGGTAAGCAATTAAGTTGCCGCTTGGGTGTTTGATTAGAGTATGAAACATCTTAATCTCAAGGATCTTTCCTTCGATATCATCACCATCTGCAACAATTATTGAATCGCCAATTCGGTAAGGGAATACGAAGAAGATCAGAAAGCTCGCGGTGATATTACTCAGAATTGACCATTGGGCGATGAAGGCGACACCAAAAACCGTCACCAAGGACGAGATGAAAATGGTGAAGTTCCCATAGCCAATTCCACTGACGATGATATAGGTCGCAAACAACAGTATGAACGAGAAAATGTTGAAGCAGCGAATGATGAACATTGTGCGTGTCGTCGCGACAGACTTTACCTGTGCAAGGTTGATAACGGTCGTCGAAATAAAGCGCTTGAGAAGCCAATAGGCAAGAATAAATACAAGGGCAAGCAGCAAATCATATTGCTTTAGTGTATTAAAAATGTGGACTAGAAAGTTCGGCATAACGACCTCTATTGTGATGAGCCGTTATTGTGCATAGTTGTTTGAATGTGCGCATCATCAAACGATTATCGTTTTATAATATGAGAAATGAATAGAAGTCCTTTTTGATTTCAACAAACCTGGTCGTTATGGGGCCGAGTGACAAGCTATTGATAAATATTACTTTATATTTTGTTTATATTTTTATAACTGATATGTAAGCCTTCTGTGATGTCTGATGTCATTCAATTTGTAGAATAAGCGCTCCTTTGTTCTTCATCGAGTTAGTCATGACAATCATAGTTATAAAATTAGTGTTTATTTATATCCATAAAAGGCGAAAAACCAAGCAGTCAAAGCCGTTAGAAATGAGGTTCTTTTAAGATGCTGACCTTACTCATTACTCAATTCGTAATTTTCTGGACAGTGGTTGGTCGTATTCGCGCAACGTCTGTTTCTACACGTTTGAAATCGAGAGTCGGTACTGCTTCTAAAGGCTTTAAAGGAAATAGATAAGGATTGCTTTATAACAGGCGAGCTTTATAACGGATGAACTTAATAGAACGAGCTTAACTCACCAATCAAGCTCTGTTTTGACAATACGGCTCAGTGCGTAACTGAGCTTCGTATTCATGTTCTGAACGCTTAATTGGTGAGTGTCGGTAATAGAGTTCTTGTTACTGTTACTGCTATTCAGCGAAGTTAGATGGGAATAACGCTCTAAGTGCCTCTTCATCACGTTCGGTTTTAAATTCAACGCCTTTGCCGATTTCGCGAGCACGCAGTGCGGCAGGGCGGGCGTTGATTGCATCGAACCAGCGCTTTAAGTTCGGGTAAGGTGCTAGGCCTTCTTCACCAAGCACGAAAGGTGCTTTATCAACCCAACCCCATGCCGCGACATCGACAATGGTGTACTCATTTCCGACGAAAAACTCACGACCTTCCATATGTTTCTCTAACACCTCGTAGTGACGTTGTGCTTCGCGTAGATAACGGTTTACCGCGTAATCTAAGCCTGCTGGCGCAGCATGACGGAAGTGTACCGATTGGCCAGAGTATGGACCAAGGCCGCTCGCGATAAACATCATCCAAGAGAGCAGTTCGGCTCTATCTTCTGGCTGACCAGCTAGCTTGCCTGTTTTCTCAGATAGGTACAGCAGGATAGCGTTAGAGTCGAATACACGTTGTCCTTCGTCTTCAATCGCAGGCGTTTTGCCATTTGGATTGATTAAACGATATTCCGGTGAATGCTGCTCACCCTTTAAGGTATCGACAGGAACAAGTTCAAAATCTAGGCCTGTCTCTTCCAAAAACAGAGCGATCTTCATTGGGTTTGGTGTTTGGTGAAAATAGAACTTAAGCATGGGGTAACTCCTTGTATTGGTCATTTATTAAAGCACCACTTGAACGATCGTTCAATGATTGATTTTGAATTATTTGAAAATATGTCGATTCGCATTTCGCGGCCATATGTTTAGAGCTTCGTTATCTGTGGGTAGGATCAACATCGAACAATTCGGTGTGTTGGATTTTAAGTTGTTGAAAAAATGAGCTTAAAGTTGTTGTTTGGGCGTGTTGTTTTCTGCGGAGTTTGGATTTGTGATGGGTGGTTTTCGGTGGAATAGGGCGTATGAAATCCGCAGTTAGATATTCCAAAATGATCGGTGAATTCCCCTTTAAACCAAAATTATCTGGATACACAGGCTTATTGGTAAGTTCAAAATCGTGATCTGTTGCCACACCTTATGCAACAAATGAATATTAACCTCGGAGATTCTGGTGTGGTTCACAGTTTTTTAATCTTAGGGACTTACATTGGTGAGCAAATCTGATGTGAACACTTAACGACACAGGATCTTTCCATGAAAAAGAACATTATCGCCCTCGCTCTTGGTGGCATGCTCGCTTTTGGCGCAACACCTTATTCTTTTGCTGCTAACGATGGCGCAGTACAGGCTTCAGCGGATTACGCGCAGTTGGTGACTAAGCGACAAGTTGTCGACCAATTACTTCTTGATGCGTTGCAGGCGTTTAAGTCTCCGGCAAGAATTTCTCACGCGGGCTTCACGGCTAAAATGCCAAGCAACATGGAAATTGTGACTAACCGATTGTTAGAGGCGTACCAGCTAGAACCTTACCGTACTGACCTGTTGATTTCGGCTGCCAATGCTCAGATCTACAACAAGAATGCAGAGCGCGCTATTGAGCTATTTGAGCAAGCATTGACGGTTGCGCCAGACGATGTTGACCTTCACGCTTACCTCGCGGTTTGGCAAAGATTTGAAGGTAATGAAAATGAATCCAACAAGCATATGGAGAAACTGGAAAGCCTGAACAAAGGTAAAGCAGAAGACATCAAACGTATTTTTGCTACGGTTGACCGCGTGTTGGAAACACCGTTGAAAGAGTCGGCGGACAAAGGGTTATTGGATGAACATGGCGCCATTGTGACTTTGGGCTACGCGCTTAACCCTGATGGTTCTATGCATCAAATCTTGATTGAACGCCTTGAAACCACATTAGCAATGTCGAAAGCGAACCCTGATGCAATGATCGTGTTAACGGGTGGCGTGCCTAAGAACCACAAGACAGAAGGTAAGTTGATGGCAGATTGGCTTATCGAAAAAGGGGTAAGCAAAGATCGCATCATTGAAGAGAATTACGCGACCAGCACGGTAGGCAATGCCTTATTCAGTAGCTATGCGCTTGCTCGTCATGATATTAAGCACGCGACCATTATTAGCTCGGCAAGCCATGTTCGTCGTGGTCAAACTCTGTTTGAAATTGCGAGCTGGCAAACTGGCCCTCAGGGCATTACCTTCGATACGGTTTCTTACCCAGACAAGCCGCTAGAAGATCTTAAGAAAGCGAGCAGTGGTGAGCTATTAGGTATCTACCGTGATGCTTTAAGAACTTATGGCATGTGGAGCTACCGTTCTTACCCACTGGAATCTCGTTAAGCCAAGCATTGTTTGCGTTTGGGAAAAGTGCGGTTCGCGTTAAACCAAAGCGTCACTTGTTAGTACAATCGAGCACAGCTAGATGATATGCTGTGCTCCTATTTAATTTAGTGTTTCAAAGGCAAAAAAATGAATCCGATTTTAGCAATGTTGAAAGAGAACAATATTAGCGACGAGCAGATCAGTGAGCTATTCAAAACGCTGACAGAGAACCCTCTTGCAGCAATGGCGACAATCAGCCAACTTGGTTTACCACAAGATAAGCTTCAAATGCTGATGGGTCAGGTGATGCAAAACCCTGCGCTAATCAAAGAAGCAGTTGAAGAGCTTGGCCTAGATTTTTCTAAGGTTGAAGCGGCTAAAGAGCAACTTCAAAAATAAGTGAATTTGAATGAGCTAATATCGAATTAGCGTTATCCACATTCAATAAAAAGGTCGTTTAAGTTCAGCAATAGGCTGTCTTAACGGCCTTTTTTGATCTTGGGGGCGATTTTTGACTTTGATTTGAGTGCTTTCAATCATCCTCTCCGACCCTATACATACCGACCATTCCAACACAATTGACAGCAACCTTGCCAAATATGTGCGACTACTGACAATTTACTTACTAGACTTAATTAACCTATGTGCGACCTGAGATGTGCACCTTGATGAACAGAGTTTTTGGATGAAGACAGCCCTAAATAATAGGGCTAGCCGATTTGGGCCATAAACGCGGTTTGTCTATGAGTCACATTAAGGAAAAGAATAAGAGGGCAACAAACTAAGCCCTTTATCGAGCAGTGATTTATAGGAAATTAGTTATGAAGTATTTAAAGGAAACCGCTTTAGCGAGCCTTGTGCTGGCTGGGCTTGTTGGTTGTGGCGGTGATTCAGGTTCATCAAGCAGCACGACACCCATTACTTTGAGCGTGAGTGATGCGCCCATTGATGATGTTAAAGACGTAACTGTGACATTCAGTAAGGTCGCTTTACTTCCTCAAGGGGGAGGTTCGCCACTGATTTATGATGTGTATAAAACGGACGAAAACGGCGATTACGTTGATGAAAATGGCGATCCATTGCCAGATGGTGAGGATCCGATTCCATTAAGTGTGAATTTGCTGGATTACCAAGGCAGCGATGCGCTTCCTTTGATTGAAAATGAGGTCATTCCGGTAGGCAGCTATAAGTTGTGTGTGTTTGCCAATGATGGCGATCACCCAACAGATCCATCTTACGTGATAGAAAACGATGATACGCCCCGTGAGTTAACGGTGAAAGGTAATGGGGCGTGCCCGCAAGGTGTGGGTAAAGAAGATAACGCTGGCGTGCTTTACTTTAATGATTTATTTAATGTGAACCAACAGAGTAACGATTTTGTTGTCGAGTTCGATCTTCGACGCGGCCTAAAGAACAGTTCAACATATCCTGATTACACTATTCAAAGAACGTCTGTAAGCCTTATCAATACGGTTGAGACCGGAAATATTGAAGGTACTGTTGCGAAGCAAACCTTTGATGCTTGTAGGCTTACAACCGATAATACATTTGTTCAGGCGGTCTACTTGTATGAAGGCAACATCGACAAAGATGACATGACACCGATTGGTGGTAGTGAGGAAGTAAAACCAGTCACTTCAACTTCCGTTGTGCTTGGTGAAGACCAAACTAATTTTGAATTCTCACTGGGCTTTATTGATCCAGGTACTTACTCATTGGGTTATACCTGTACCGCACAGCATGACAGTGATGAAGATAATGCAGCGCCACTAGCCGCTGGGTTCGCAATATACGAAGCTCAAAATGGCGTGCAAGTAACGGTTGGTCAAGACAGCCAAGTGTCATTCTAACGTTTATGTGAATGACGCTTTTTAATCAAAACGGCCTCTTGTTTGGAGGCCGTTTTTGATCATGTCGCCTAGCTAGCATGAATTTGATGCGCATTGAGTGTGACTCTAGGGAAGTGATAATGTAACTTTGTATCTCTTACTTTAACCTAGCGAAATGTACTCCGGCGTTGATTATGAAATCTAGCTTAAGCATTCGATCTTACACCAAGCAATTTAATACTCATGCTCATGATGACCATCATCAATTGGTATTGCCGATCCAAGGCAGTATCAATATCGAGATGGTGGGGTATGTCGGTAAGGTGGCCGTGGGAGAATGTGTGGTGATTCCGGTAACCACAGCGCATGCGTTTAAGGCGGATGAAGCCGCGCGGTTTATTGTCGCGGATATGGCGGAGTTGCCGCAGCACTTGTTAGAACATGAGCTCTCGGTTTTCACGATAACACCACCTTTGATGAGCTTCTTGTTGTTTGTTGAGAAGCAGCTGGAGTATCAGGTCGATAGTGGTATTGAGTCATCAATCTTGGATGTGTTTTCACTGCTGTTAGATCAACAACAAGTGAGCAAGAGCATCGACCCTCGAATCCGTGCGGTACAGAGGTTGATTGCGGATAACTACACCCAGCCGTTATCCATTTCACAACTTGCTGAAACGGCCTGTTTGAGCCCTACCCAATTCAAAAAACGCTTCAAAGAGTGCCTGGGGATCAGTGCGCTTAAATACATCACTCGATATCGTATGGAGAAAGCCCAAGCCTTGTTAACCCACACCGATTTACCGGTTCAGTTGATTGCCGAAAATGTGGGGTATAGTGATGTATCTGCTTTCAGTCGTCGCTTCTCTCAGCACTTTGGAATGTCTCCAAGGGCGTTTCTAGGCTCAATGAAAGACAGTCTTTAGAAACAACAATAGCGTCCTTTCAGCAAACTAACTTTTATCAATTTTCACTATTATCTATTTCAGAACTGAAAATTGGGTAATAGAAATGAATCTTGCCATCAATCGCATTAACGAATTCCAAACGGGCACTTTAGCCATCTTGTTTGCTTCTATTTTATGGGGCACGACAGGCACTGCCGCAAGTTTTGCTCCCGATCTAAGTCCATTGGCGATTGGCGCTTTCTCTATGGGCGTTGGCGGCCTAATGCAAGCGGGCTTAGCGTATCGAAAAATCCTATTCGCTTTCGACAAACTTTGGCAGAACAAGAGGCTGTTGGCAGTGAGCGCTTTGGCTTTGGCGGTCTATCCTTTAGCTTTCTATTCTTCAATGAAATTATCTGGCGTGGCGATTGGTACCGTGGTTTCGATTGCTACAGCACCTTTCTTTTCTGCATTGTTAGAGTGTCTGATTAGCAAAAAGAATAATATCAACCGACGTTGGCTCACTAGCTTTGCAATTGGTGTGGTGGGTATTGGGATGTTGGTGTTTTCAGAATCTTCATCGGTGAGCGAATCCGGTGATGATCTCAAGCTATTGGGTATTGCTTTAGGTCTGCTCGCGGGGTTGTGTTACGCCATTTATTCTTGGGCGACAAAAGCACTGATAGATAAAGGGATTAAGTCGCAAGCGGCGATGGGCAGTATTTTTGGCCTCGGCGCGATACTGTTGCTGCCAACACTCTGGTTTACGGGTGATAACCTGTTTTCCTCGCAGACCAACGTATTAGTGATCAGTTATCTGACCTTAATCCCACAATGCTTGGGCTATGTCGCCTTCAGTTTTGGTTTACGCCATGTCACCGCGAGCAGTGCCAATCTGCTGACTCTGTTTGAACCAGTAGTTGCAGCGGTGCTTGCCGTCTGCGTTGTCGGTGAGCTGATTCCTTTTACAGGCTGGCTAGGTATGTCTCTGATTGTGCTGTGCTTGTTTATACAGTCGAAGCCAGCTAAAGGAACGTTATAAGTGTTTGTTTTGTAGTGCCTAATTGAAATTTATTCATGCGTAATTCTTATAATTGAATAAAATCAGTATCTCAGTTGTGAGAGTGCTGTTACTATCGCTATCAATAGTCGGGGGGCATATACCTTATTTGGTGTTTGCTGAGATCGTTAGTCGAGACCCGTTGAACCTGATTCAGTTAACACTGGCGTAGGGAACTATAAGCACTCGATCTACGTCTGCACTCATGAAGACTGTTCATGAATCTATTGCGACTTCTCGTTCGATCAGTGTTCGTTCTCCTACGTCTTGTAAGATAGTAGGAGCGACAATGACACACAGTTCTATTTCAAAAGATTTAACGCCAAAAGCCTCAGCTTCACAGCACTCTGCTGATGGTTCGATTCGCACGAACACTCCGATTGTATTGACGATCGCCGGCTCAGACAGCGGCGGCGGAGCAGGTATCCAAGCGGATATTAAAGCTATGTCTGCGACAGGTAGTTTCGCTTGTTCGGTAATTACCGCGATCACATCTCAGAACACGCAAGGCGTTTCCGCCATTTTTCCTATTCCACTCGACCATGTCGCTAGCCAGTTAGATGCGGTTTTCACTGATCTCAATATCGTAGCTGTGAAAGTCGGCATGTTGGCCGATTCGCAAATCATCAAAGTCGTTGCGGACAAAATTAAGCAGTACCAACCTAAGCATCTAGTGATTGACCCTGTGATGGTCGCGACAAGTGGTGACCTTCTTCTAGAAAACTCGGCTATCACGACGCTAAAGCAAGAGTTGATTCCGCTGGCAGACATCATTACTCCTAATTTACCTGAAGGCGCAGCATTAACAGGCAAGCCAGTACCTGAAAGCGAAGCTGAAATGCAGGGCATGATTGAAGACCTGCGTGCTTTGGGTGCTAAAGCCGTTCTCTTGAAAGGTGGCCACTTAGAGAAGGATGAGAACAGTAACGACCTACTGATTCTGCAGACTACCTCTGCCTTGATTAGCGCTAAGCGTTTCCCGACTAAAAACACGCACGGTACGGGTTGTACGCTTTCTTCTGCTATTGCTTCTTTCTTAGCGCAAGGCAACACGCTGTCAGAGGCTGTCGACCTAGGCAAACAATACATTTCTCGCGCGATTGCTCACGCTGATGAGTTACAAGTCGGTCAAGGTCATGGCCCTGTAAATCACTTCTTCGCTGGACACGGTAATGTCCGTTAATACGGTTGGTGTTCAGCTCAGCAATGCCTCCTTACGTTATAACGACAGTGAGCACGCGACCTTGTCTGGGTTGTCGCTTAGCCTAAACGCGGGTAAGTGGACGGTATTGCTGGGTCGAAGTGGCTGCGGAAAAACCACGGTATTGCGTTATCTGGCTGGCTTGTTGGACGAGAAGGTGGAGTGGCAGGGCACATTGGCAACGTCCGATGAATTGCCTTTAACGGATCGAATCGCTTACATGGCGCAGCAGGATTTGTTATTGCCGTGGCTATCGGTCATCGACAATGTTTGCCTGAGTCATCGTTTTCAAAATCCAGCTTCTGATAAAGCAGTGCAAACTAATCAAGCACTCGAGTTGTTAGCTGCGGTTGGTTTGGCTGATTATGCGAATGCGATGCCGGATCAGTTGTCTGGAGGCATGCGTCAACGTGTCGCTTTGGCTCGAACTTTAATGCAAGACAAGCCAGTTGTGCTGATGGATGAACCCTTCTCTGCGCTGGATGCAGTAACAAGACACAAGCTGCAAAGTTTAGCGTGTGAATTGTTAAGAGATAAAACCGTTGTGTTGATTACTCATGATCCACAAGAAGCGGTGCGTTTGGCGGACAATTTGTATGTGTTGCAAGGCACACCTGCGAATGCTCAATCTTTATCCGTGCCTCTCACGTCAACACCACGAGTGTTGGATGGAGAATGCGCTGAGTTACAACAAGCGATCTTAGATCAGTTGGAGCGTGATTATGAATGATCTAACGCGAAGCGAAGCTGTGGCTCGTTCAACTAACGCACAGGCTACCACTACACGCCCTCGTCAGATGAATCCAGTTGTTCGTTTGCTTATCAGCAGTGCTGTGATTCTCGGTTTATGGCAGTTAGTTGTGGTTGTCTTCGAGATGCCGAGCTTCATTCTGCCAGCGCCAGCAGAAGTCTTTTTAAAGCTGATTGAACGTTACGATGTGTTACTCAAACACACTTGGGTGACTGCGCAAGAGATCTTACTTGGCTTGTTACTCGGATTGTCTATGGGGCTATTTTTCGCCCTGCAGATGTTGATGTTTGATCCGCTAAAGCGTTGGCTATTGCCTATCTTAATTGCCAGCCAAGCGATCCCCGTGTTTGCTATCGCGCCAGTATTGATGCTGTGGCTTGGTTACGGCATTGCCTCAAAAGTGGTGATGGCGGCGATCATTATCTTCTTCCCTGTGACCACATGTTGCTACGACGGCCTACGTAATACACCGACAGGCTATCTCGATCTTGCCAAGACGATGGGTGCATCGAAGTGGCAATTGCTACGCCATATCCAACTGCCTGCCGCATTGCCAACCTTAGCGTCTGGCATTCGTGTGGCGGTGGTGATTGCCCCAATTGGCGCGGTCGTCGGGGAGTGGGTGGGTTCGAGTGAAGGGCTGGGTTACCTAATGCTGCAGGCCAACGCGCGCATGATCATTGATGAGATGTTTGCTGCCTTGTTCATCTTGGCGGTGCTGTCTATCTCGCTCTACTTCGTTACAGATAAATTACTCAAAAAAGCTATCCCTTGGGAAAACCAATGATGGCTTCGCTCAACATAAGAATAATATTCAAAAGGAAAGGTTAACCGTGAAAAATACAAAATTGATAGGTGCAGTGGCACTGCTTGCTTCGCTAGTTTCAGGTCATGCTTTAGCGGACTCTGAACAAAAGAAACTGACACTGATGTTGGATTGGTTTGTGAACCCGAACCATGGCCCGATTGTGATCGCTCAAGAGCGTGGCTACTTTGCTGACCAAGGCTTAGATATTGAAATTCAAGAACCTGCAGACCCAAGCACGCCAGCAAAATTGGTCGCGGCAGGTAAGGTCGATTTAGCGGTAACTTACCAACCAAGTTTAACCATGGATGTGGCGGCAGGCCTTCCTTTAGTTCGTGCATCAACCCTTATCGCGACGCCACTGAACACACTAATGGTACTGGATAACGGCAAGAACGATTCGTTAGCGGATCTGAAAGGCAAGAAGATCGGTATTGCGATCGCAGGAAACGAAGAAGCGACTATCGGCACTATGTTAGCGCAAGAAAACGTTGCGTTTACAGATGTGCAAACCATCAATGTCGGTTGGGCACTTTCATCTTCATTGGCATCAGGCAAGGTAGATGCAATCTGGGGCGGCTTACGTAACTTTGAAACTAACCAATTAGCCCTTGAAGGCTTTAAAGCAAAAGCGTTCTTCCCAGAAGAGCACGGTGTGCCAGCTTACGATGAGCTTATCTTTGTGGCGAATGCAAAGCAGCACGACGATGAAGCGATCAAAGCGTTCAATAAAGCATTGGAACAAGCAACGACTTACATCGTGAACCACCCACAAGAGTCATGGAGCGAGTTTGTTGCGTATTCACCAGATACGTTGAACAACGAGCTTAACCAACGCGCATGGAACGACACACTGACTCGTTTTGCACTTCGTCCTTCTGCTGTAGACCTAAAGCGTTACGACGATTATGCACAGTTCATGTTCGACAAAGGCATCATCAAATCACTACCAAAAGCCGCTGACTACGTACCGACTTTTGACTAAGGAATCTCATGAAATACCAAGACTTAATCCAAGCCTGTCAACAAGATTGGCAAGACTACACAGAGCATGATTTTGTTAAAACGTTGGCAAACGGCACACTCGCTCAGCCTTGTTTTCTGCATTATTTGAAACAAGATTTTCTGTTCTTAAAACAGTATGCCCGCGCTTATGCATTAGCGATTTACAAGGCAAAAACACTGGCTGATATGCGTCGTGCACTGCCAAGTGTTCATGCTCTGCTAGATTCTGAAATCTCTCACCACGTGACTTACTGTGGTCAGTGGGGTTTAACTGAATCTGACCTAGAAAACGAACCGGAAGATTTCGGTACAGTTGCTTACACGCGCTACGTTCTAGATGCGGGTATGACGGGTGATCTTGTCGACTTATATGCGGCACTGGCTCCGTGTTCCATTGGTTACGCTGTGATTGGTAAAGCACTTTTAGAAAGCAGCGATACCGTATTAGAAGGCAACCCATACGCAAGTTGGCTGCAACTGTATGGCAGTGAAGAGTTCCAGTCTGGCGTAGCAACGGGCGCGGAATACTTCAACCAGCTGCTTGCTGAAATTGATATCAACAGCGAGCGCGGCCAAAACATCGTTCATATCTTCAAAACCGCAACGCGTATGGAAGTGGCTTTTTGGCAGCAAGGGCTGAACGCTCTTAATGATTCAACAGCGGCTTAAAAGCGACTTTCACGAATAAGGATTTACCCATGCTAACTGAACAAATCATCCAATCGCTGCGCGCAGTACGAGAGCAAAAACCACTGGTTGTGAACATCACCAACTACGTCGTGATGAACAATACGGCCAATGCGTTATTGGCGATTGGCGCTTCGCCTATCATGGCACACTCGCAGCAAGAACTGGCTGAGATGATGTCTTTCTCTGGCGCGCTTGTGATTAACATTGGCACGTTAGACAGTGTTTGGACGCCGAGAATGCGCTTCGCGGTTGAACAAGCCAACGCGAACAACAGGGTTGTGGTTCTTGATCCAGTAGGTTGTGGCGCAAGCACGCTGCGTACCGAGACTTCTCGAGAAATCGCACGCTTAGCGGATAAGCTAATCATTCGTGGCAACGCGTCTGAGATTATCGCGTTAGCGGGTGAGCAAGCACAGAGCAAAGGCGTTGATGCACTAGATAGCAGTGATGCTGCATTAGGCGCAGCGCAATGCTTAGTGGCTGAATATGGCGCAAATGTGGTGATTTCTGGTGAGACGGATTACGTTGTCACGAAAGACTGTGTTGTGACGTTAAATAACGGGCACCCAATGATGCCGTATGTGACGGGCATGGGTTGTACCTTAACTACTTTGGCGGGCGCGTTTGCTGCTGTCGGTGATGAAAGTGGTTTGGCTGCTGCAGCGGTGTTGGGTGTGGTTGGCGAAATCGCGGCTGAGAACTCTGGTGGCCCAGGTAGCTTGCAAATGAACTTGCTTGATGAGTTGTATCAACTAGATGAAGAGACACTGATTCAGCGTCTGAAGATTCAGTAGGCTTAATCTAGCTCTAAGCCATCAGTTAGAAGCCTAACTTAAAACGCTTTAGTTAAAGAAAAGCCCCCGACACTTATGTGTAGGGGGCTTTTGTTTGTGACTCAGAACTGTATCAGCTTTGTGAAAGGCTGGTTTCGTTAGGTTCTAAATCGATTCACTTGGCTTTCTAGATGGTGAGCAACCTCGGTTAAGTTGCTTGCTGCACCAGAAATACTGCTGACCGATTCTTGGTTGCTTTGCGCGATGGTATTGGCACCTTGCGCATTTTCACCCAGTGACTTGGTTAAGCAATCCTGCTCATCGACGGATATCGCGATTTGGCTATTGGCCTGATTCAAATCTTGGATATGTTGGTTAATAACATGCAAGTTCTGAGAAGCTTGTTGCGCCTGAGTCGAAGCATCAGAAACCGTGCTGTGACTCTCTTTGATCGATTCGAGTGCGTCTTTAGCGCCACGTTGTAACGAGGTGATGAGTTCGTCAATCTGGCTCGCAGAATCTTGAGTACGCTTAGCTAGCGTTCTCACTTCATCGGCTACGACAGCAAATCCACGACCTTGTTCACCCGCACGAGCGGCTTCAATCGCCGCATTTAATGCCAGTAGATTGGTTTGCTCAGATACACCTTTAATTACTTCGAGAATGGCACCAATGTTCATCGACTCTTTGTGTAGGTCAGTCACTTTCTGGCTGCTGACCTGCATGCTTTCATCGGCGCTGCCAATCTCATGCAGAGTTTTGTCTACTTCTTTGAGTCCCATCGCCACATTCTCGGTGGCTTGGTTAGCAACTTGAGATGCGTGGTTAGCACTTGCCGCAATTTCTGATGTGCTGGAAGCCAATTGATCAACGGCAGAAGAGATGTTGATCATCTCACTGTTCAACTGTGTTGCGTTGGTCGAGCTGTTGTTAGTCACTTGATTAAGAGATTCGGACATCTCACCAATGCGCACACTAGAGCGGTTTACTTGGCCAACAATATCGCGCAGAGACTCAATGGTGATCTCCATATTAGTCAGCAGTTCGCCAATCTCATTTTTGCTCTCAATGTTCACTTCCACATTTAAGTTACCTTGAGAAAGCTCGTTGGTGATCTGTTTAACTTGTGCGATGCCTTTAGTAATAGAGCGAGTCACCAACACGGCGCTCGTCATGCCAATAACTAAAGCCACACCCGTCAGCAATATGATGATTTGAATTGAACGCTTTTCACTGGCTTGCAGTACAGGCGTGAGCGCTTGTTTCTGTTGCTCGAGAATACTTTGAGCATCCGCGACCGCAATCGCTAAGCTGTCACCAATAGAGGCAAGGCTAGCGGTTCTTTGCGTGTTCTCAATCATTTGTTGATGAACTTGCTCAAAGCCTTTTGCATACGCTTCGCGTTGGTTCGAGAAGTCTTCAATCAGCTCACTTTGATAAGGCGATGATTTAAGAGATTCAATGTCGCCTTCAATACCTGGTAGCGCGTATTCAAAGATATCTTTACCCGCCTCATAGGTTTTGAGGTCGTTGCTGTTTGAGTAACTCAGCACAGTGATCTTGGCTGCGAGGAAATTCTCCATCAACATGCCCGCGTATAAGCTCGCGTTTGGATCGTTGTTATTGTAAGACTCATACAACAAGCTCTGAGCCGCTTTCAGTGCGTTGGTTTCTCGTTTGACCATCTCAACGTTGACCAGTTGGTCAATGAGGATCTCACTCTGTTTCATTGACCCATAAGCCACATCAAACGCCGCCACGCTGTCTTGCACTAATTGCAGGCTAGCTAGGCTATCGGTTTTGGTGGTGGACTGGATTAAGTTGTTGAGCAGTTCATCAATCGCAAGTTTGCTTGATTGATAATTCGTTTCGTACTGTTCATCCAATGACTCTAAGTAACGTTCAGAAGCTAAACGCATCTGAAGAAAGTGCACTTGAATGTTGCTTGATAATGTCGCTTTTTGGCTGAGTTCGCTGTATTGGCTAAAGCCGTTCGACAAGGTTTGGATACCTTTGTAACTCACAAAGCCTGAAATGACGAAAAAGAGCAAGCAGATGGCATAACCTAGCTTGATCTTGAGCGCTATAGAAAGGTGGCGCATAACTATCCCTATATTTACCTGATTCCTTCACTGTGGAGTATTTCATAAAACAGCGTTCTGGACAGGCTTAAGTGAATAGTTTGTGTAATAAGTAACGCTTTCGTTAAAAATTCCAGGATTTTCGGTATGTTTTCAACGAGTTGCATATTCAATGGTGCGCGCTTAATTGAGCTAATTTAGTATTAACTTCCATGCACATGATGCGATTTGTCGGTAAAATGGTACAACGCCAATTTTAGACATCGACTCCAAAGGTACGATATGAACCCTTATAAGCTCTATTTAGTAACGGATGACCAGCAAGATATAGAAACGCTTAAGGTCGTGGTTGAACAAGCGGTTGCGGGTGGCGTCACTATGGTTCAAGTAAGAGAGAAACATGGGGACGTAAGGGCCTTCATTGAACGAGCACAAGCCGTAAAGTCGATTTTGGTTGGCTCAGGTGTTCCGCTGATCATCAATGACCGAGTGGACGTTGCATTGGCTGTCGACGCCAATGGTTTGCACTTAGGGCAATCGGATATGCCTGCAGAGTTAGCCCGTCAGTTGATTGGCCCAGACAAGATTCTTGGTCTGTCGATCGAAACTGAGCAACAGCTTCAAGAAGCCGATAGTTTGCCGATCGATTACATTGGGCTCAGTGCGCTTTTTGCCACACCGACTAAGACGAATCTAAAGAAATATTGGGGTTATGAAGGCATTCAAATGGCTTTGGGAACAACGAAGTTGCCGATTGTGGGTATCGGTGGAATCAACGAGTCGAACATTCCGCAGTTGGTTAAGACTGGTATTCATGGATTAGCCTTGGTATCAGCGATATGTCACGCTGAAAGCCCAAAACAAGCGACGCAGGATTTGCTATCTCTGATGGGAGAGTGAAGGGGGGAGTAGAACTAGAAAACAAATGAGGTTGGTCATCTGTTTTCTAGTGGAAGCACAAGCACAGAGTTGTGCTACATGTGTTTATCGATGGAGCATTTAAGGAGCTCTATCTAACACATCGTTTGGTCTATTGAATGCACAGAGCAACCGTGCCGATGACCATAAGAACGATCGCAGCGTACCAACCGTATTGTGCAGTTTTATCAGCAACAAACACCTTAATGTAGTTGATCTCTTCATGCGCCATTGCGATGAAGTCCGTGTAGTTAATCGACAACTCACGGCTAGCCTCTTTCAGGTCTTGTTGAAGCTTGTTGAAAGACTCATCTATGAAGCCCTTTGTTTCCGAAGCAGACGGAGTAGCAGTTAACGCTAGGCTATTCCAAACCGCCATACGCGATTCATATTCGCTTTCACTGACACAATTAAGTACGCGTAAATCATACTCTCGTTTGTTACGCTCTTTACCCATTTTCTCAGGGCAAATATTTCTTAAAACGTTCACGACAAATTTTCCAAAAGGTTCATTTAGATATAAAAAAGCACTCAAAGAGCGCTCATAAACTGGGTGCGAATCAATATTCAAAAAGTGATCTATTTGAAACCGATGTAAGCGACTGCAAGGCTGAGCGCTTATCTGGGAGATTTGAAGTTGGATCAGTGGTGTTAAAGAGCGATTTGGGTCTGTCTATATTCGTTTGAAAAGACAAACCCGTTGGGATCGCATAGTAGTTATGTCACTTTGGGACATCAACTAGGGTGTTTTATCCACACGACAAAGAAAATTATCGGCACTAAAAGCGGAAATGAGGTAGTGCTGGAGAAAACACCACCGTCATTGACTTAGGATTCAGTTGCTGAAATAGGCTGAACTCAAGAATTGGGGGAGGCTAGTTGGCTTGCCATTGATTGTTTTCTAATGAGTGGCCTTTTAGTTTTTCAAGTAAACTTGTTAACACTGGGCCATTGATATGGCTGCGAGACACTAAGCAACCTACTGGAGTAATCCAACCACCATGCTCGTGTGAGACAGGTAACGCCACAAGTTCGCCTTTTTGAATGCCTTCCATCACCATCATTTCAGGCACATTTGCCCAGCCAACGTTCTGTTCAACGAGATCGATGATCGTTTTGTGATTGTTGGCATACCAAAGCATTGAACTAATACCGTAGGTGAACCACAGTTCGCGCTGCTTTGAACTGCGATGCACACATTGGCGGTAACGCTTTAGATCTGAGTCTTGTACTACCGACATTTGGCTGAGTTCGTGAGTGGCGGAGCTAACCGTAAGAAATCGGGCTTGGCCCAGTAAGAAGAAGTCCATATCCACTTTAAGTTCACCATCCGCATAGATGATGCCAATCTGCGCTTTGCCGCGTCTTACGAGGTCTTCCACATCGAAGGTTGAGGCCGTAATAATATCGAAGTGCGTGATTGGGAACTGATCGGCCAGTGAGCTGATTATCTTAATGAAATTCTTATCTATGATGCTTTCATCAACCGCAATGATCAGTTCGTGCTCATCTTCTTGTGTGAGCGATTCTACTTTTTGGTCGAAGTACTTTTGTTGGTCGAGAATCGACTTAGCGACAGGTAATAACGCTTTACCTGTGTTGGTCAAAACGGGGATGTTTTTCTCTCGGTTAAACAGCTCTTGGTCGATGGCTATTTCGAGATTCGCGATCGACTGGCTGACTCCAGACTGAGCGCGTTTCAGTTTGCGAGCGGCGGCAGAGAAAGAGCCACTTTCACACACAGTGACGAAGACTTTTAATTGCTCAAAACTGTACATGTTATCTCTCGCTCAATACCAAAGGGGGTAATAACTCCTAGGCTATCACTATTCGTGATGGCTGTTAACTTTCTCTTATTATTTTAGGTGACATAATCTCGACCAATCCACACGTAATAGATTATTTAGAGGAATGTATGAGTACGTTAGAAAGAGTGTTTCACTCTGTGTTATTTGAAGTATTGGCCGTCACACTATCAATTATAGGCTTAGCGATATTTACCGATCATGATGTGAATGCCTTATCAGGAACCATGATAATTGTTGCGACCATCGCGATGATTTGGAACTACTGTTTCAACCGCATTTTTGATCGCTACTTCACGGGTGAAAAATCAAAGCGTTCGCTAAAGTTACGTGTTTTTCATGTCGTGCTATTTGAGGCAGGCTTGCTGGTGGCGACGATCCCAGTGATGGCTTACTTACTTGATGTGGGGATTTGGCAGGCATTTTTAATGGATATCGGCGTGACCATTTTTATTACCATTTACGCGTTTGTGTTTAATCTGATTTACGATCATATACGAGCATTCTGGGTACGCAGAGCGGACTTAGCCGTTCAGTAATCTACCAAGTCAGTAAACACGAGTTTGGCTACTAACCGTTTGTTTATTCGTTATTTTGACGGAGACATCCGGTTAGTAGGTCTAGGTAACGCGGCGTTTGTTCTGCTATCTTAAAAAAGGTGATAATTTGAGTTCGTGAACGAATAGATAAGGGAAAGGATGCCAAATACCCCTCAGATAATGACAGTTGTCGATAAGAAAGAAGTCGAATTGTTCGCGGAACTGTTCAAACATATTGATGGTGAAATCTACACCTTACTACGCAGTGCCCAAATCCCTAATGATATTCTCACCAGTAATGACCATTACGATTATCTCCCTGAGACAACAGTTAAAAACGTGGTCAAGATTATGGGGGAATCTGCGTCGAGAGAAGAGTTTTCGCTGTTTATGTGGAGTTTTTGCAAGCAAACCTATGTGCCAAGGTTTGTGGCTAAGCTAAGCCAGCAGGATTCATTGAAAAACGCGCTAGACCAATTTGGTGAGCAGCTGAAGCTCGTATCCAATGGTGCGAATGTCTATACCAAGCAATCCGGAGGCAAGTGGTGGTTGGTTCGCGAGAAGCCGTTTACTAACGCACCGTGGTTTAAGTTCGCTGAACTGTTCTCTGTTATTTTCATTAACGAGCTGCTTTCAGTATTAACACAAGGTCGTTGGAAGCCGTCTGAGGTCGGAATTCAAAATGGCGATCTCGAATGTTTTCAATCTCTACCACAAATGGGCAGTGCTCAGTTTTATACGTATAGACCGGTCACTGCCTTTGAGATCCCTGAAGACATCATGCTTGCACCGATTGTTTTACCCAAAATTGCTCAAGTATCAGATCTCACTAAGCCTTTACCTAGCTCATTCCTGAGCGCTTTTAAGCTTGTTATTAAACCTTATCTCACGATGGGGAAACTCCCAATTAGCTTAGCTTCTGAGATTCTGAATATTCATGTCAGAACAATCCAGCGTCGGTTGGAAAGTGAAGGGGTGGTCTACAAAACCTTGATTGAAGAGATGGTTCTTGAGCAGGTCTTGGAGTTGCTAGAGCAGTCCGATCTATCGATCACGCAAGTGGGCGCGAAGATGGGGTATTCCGATTCTTCCCACTTTACCCGTGCCTTCAAACGACAGATGAACATGACGCCAAGACAGTACCGAAAAGAGCACAGCTAACGCCGGTAAGCAGCAGTACCAAGCTACCAGTAAGAGCTTCGGCAATAACCGCTCCGCAGCGAAACTCTAGCCAGTAAGTAAAAATTCCAGCCAGTAAGCAGAAACCGTAGCCTGAACGCATAATTATTTATTGTCACCAAATGGCCATTTATCAACCTTGAACACTGGCAGTATCACTACTAAGTTATTGAATGTTGATGAGTTGTTTTTGCCTCGATTTTTTCCCGGAATTTTGATTAGATTTTTGTGATTATCGCGGCCAATAAAAACACCTTTGAAACCTCATAACACTCATTTGTAGTTACGGAATCGTTATGGGAAGTGGACGCCACTAACAAACGGAATCAAGGTGTAAAAATGAAAAATGCAGGTTTAAAGCTCTCTGTTGTTGCTCTTTCGTGTTCATTTGCTCTTTCTGCAAATGCAGCATCAACGCTATTTACTAACGTCGATATTTTCAATGGTACAGAAAACAAACTCTACGAAGATCATCACGTACTGGTTGAAGACAACCTAATCAAACAAATCTCGGCAAACCCTATTGAAGCCGGTGAAGCTACCGTCATTGAAGGTGAGGGCAAAACGTTAATGCCTGGCTTAATCGATGGCCATGCCCACGTTATGATTAACTATAATTTTGGTGATATCGAAACCAATAAAGATCTCACCGACATCTCTATTCATGCAACGCAAGTGGCTAAGCGCTACTTAGATGATGGTTTTACAACCGTTCGTGATATGGGCGGACCTGCTTTCGGTTTGGCTCGCGAAATTGAGAGTGGCAATGTCGTTGGTCCTCGAATTTATCCGTCTGGCGCATTTATCTCTCAAACATCAGGTCACGGTGATTTCCGAGATAGAAGTGATCCCGGTTTCACGCCTAATTCGGTTGGAGATATTTCTAACTTTGAAAGAATGGGCATTGGCGCTGTAGCCGATGGTGTGCCTGAAGTACTCAAAGCGACAAGACTGAACTTACGTAATGGTGCGACTCAGATAAAGATCATGGCCGGTGGTGGTGGTTCATCTCGATTTGACCCGATTGATACAACTCAATACTCGGTAGACGAAACCTGTGCCATCGTTGAAGCAGCAAAAGATTGGAACACTTATGTTGCTGCGCATACATTCAATGATCGCTCGGTAAATCGTCTGCTTGATTGTGGCGTAAAAACCTTTGAGCACGGATTCTTTATTAACGACGATACGATGAAAAGAATTGCAAAAGAGGGCGGATACGTTGTTCCACAGATGTGGGGCCTATCGCCAGATCTAGCAAAGAACCCGCTTATGCCTGCAGAAAAACTGCCGATGGTTGCTCAGCTTCAAGAGCAGTATGGTGACTACGGTAAACGCCTACTTGAAAATAACGTGAAAGTTGTTTTTGCATCAGACTATGTAGGTGCAGATTCGGATGCCGAGAGAGCTCGTCGTTACGAAATTTACTGGAGAACACAAGCGTTTGGTAGCAACTTCGAAGTGCTGAAACAAATGACTTCTACAGCTGGTGAAATGTTAGCGATGTCAGGTCCTAGAGGCACAACCCAAGGTAAGTTAGGTGTCATCGAAAAGGATGCCGTTGCAGATATTCTACTGGTAGATGGTAATCCACTGGAAGACATGACGGTATTAGGTGCGACCACCGAGTGGTTCGACGCTGACCCTGAATACAAGACTATCGATACGATTAAATTGGTAATGAAAGATGGCGTTGTATACCGCAACGAAATGTAATCTTTGGTTTGATGTTTAATAGTTAGGTAGGGGGAATTTCTCCTCTACCTAACGTAGTTTTACGATGTTTGTGTGAGGTAAAGTGTCATGGTTATTTTGAAGCCAATTTGTTCTCTGTTTGTATTGTGTTGTTTGTCGTTTTCATTATTGGCTAGCGAAGTGAAAGTTACATACTGGGACGAGTTAGTTCCAAGCATGGAGTTGATAGAAGACCCATTTCAAAAGCTTGATCGAAATCAGATGTTTGATATGGCGACCATTGCTCGCTTTAAAGACGCGCAAACTGAAGACGGTTTTGTCGCAAGTGACGAAGCAACGCAAGAAATAATTGAAGTGACAGAGAGATTGAGAAAGCAGGACGTCGATGTTGAAGCGCTGTTTGTTGCTCGTGAGCAAATTATGAAGCAACGAGAAGCGTTAGGTTCTAAACCAAATAATGAGGTTGTCGGTAGTAAGCATCGAATCCCTGGCTATATCACTCCGATTGAAATGGACGGAACTAAAGTTACTAAGTTCTTCTTAGTGCCTTCTGCAGGAGCTTGTATCCACACACCACCACCTCCAGCGAATCAATTGGTGCTGATAGATTACCCTCAAGGCATTGAATTGGTGAGCTTAATGACGCCAGTTTGGGTTGAAGGTGAGTTAACAGGGCATCAATCGAAAGAAAATGTGAATTACTCTGACGGCGCAGCCAACGTGCAGTCGGTCTATGCGATGAAAGCGGACGGTATAGAGCAGTATCAACCTTAAGCTAGCGCATCTAGTGCGCTCTAATCTCATGTTGGAAGTATTTAAATCACCCAGTGTCATCAAATGACAATTTTCAATGTGAGTAATAACTAAAATAAAACTAACTTAAAAAGCACTGGTGACGTGATGAACTCAAGATTTTCTAAAATAAGTATGGCAATTGTGATGGCGGCTAGTCCAATGAGCGGCATTGTTTACGGCGCTAACTTTGAAGGCCCAGATTCTGTTGAAAATACAATTGCAGAGCAGAAAGCACAAAAGAAATCTTGGAGGGAGTCATTAGCTGAAGATGGTTTTACATTTGGTGCCGATTACTTTGCTTTGGGGCTGACCTCAGGGGATGGGGTTGGCGGGGATAGCGTTGATGCATCGTCGGGAGTGGCGCGATTATACGGTTCATGGCATCTATTGGGAAAGGACACACAGAACTCAGGTAGCTTAGTTTGGAAGGTGGAACATAGGCATGCCTATGGTGATACTGCGCCAAAAGACTATTCATTCGGCCCACTTGGCTATGTCGGTTCAATTGGCCCTGCATACAGTGACCAAGGGTTTCGTGTTACGGACTTAAATTGGAAGCAAAAAATCAACGATGGCAAAGGCACTATTGTTGTCGGTTGGCAGGATGTAACGAACTACGCCGATGTTTACGCTCTAGCAAGCCCATGGTCTGGTTTTACTAACTTGGCATTCTCGACAGGCTCTGGTGCGATGGGCTTACCTGATGATGGTGTACTTGCGCTTTCTGCTGGTCATATGTTGGGCGAGAATTTTTATGTCGTCGGTGGTATCGCCGATGCAAATGGTCAGTCAGATGATATTTTTGATGGCTTTGATACCGCTTTTGGTAGCGATGCGTCTTACTTCACAACACTGGAATTAGGTTGGACGGCTTCGCAAGAGCAGATCTACACCGATAACTTCCATGTGACTTTCTGGGATTTTGGTGACGATACGCGCCACAGTAATAGCCTTGCTGCGGAAGGTGGCTCGGGCGTCAATTTCTCATGGAGCCAGTTTATGACGCCGCAAGTTATGCCGTTTGTGCGAGGTGGTTTCTCTGAAGGGGATGTTGCCCTTTACGATAAATCGATTTCTGTTGGTATGGGTTACTTTGGATTAGGAAAACCGACCAACAACCTTGGTGTAGCGCTAAACTGGGCGGAAGTGAATGGTGATTCTTTTGCAGCTAATGCGAAAGCGATAAGCGGTAGCACAGAGCAATGGACAGCGGAGATCTACTACAACATGCAGTTTGGTGACCATTTCCAAGTAACGCCAGACATCCAGTACATCAAAGATCCTGCGTTCTCTAGTGAGAGCAGCGCTTGGGTATTCGGTATTAGAGCGAGAGTCTTTATCTAACTTCTCTGCTTGTTAATCGCTGAAACGTAAAGAATAGATGTAAAAAGTGAGCCTTGATAGGCTCACTTTTTTGTCTTAGGTGTGTATCAAAAGAGGCTATGCTTTTTCGGCTTTGGGCGTGTCATCGAGTGCGAAGTAGATCTTTGAAACAATAATCTCTGCGACCAAAATAGTGAATACCACAGCGAAGAACGCCACCACACCATTCCATGGGCCTGTGAAATCGACCTTGTCTCCAAATAAGATATTGATGGCTTCCAGCATCACAAACTTAGAGCCCACTAGAATCACGTAACTGGATAAACCGCGATAAATCTTAGGCGCAGTGCCGGGTTTAGACTTGAAGTAATCTGCGAGCTTATGTTCTAAGCCAATAGACAGTTTGAGCAGGAGTTGTAGCAGAATCGCAGCTGCAAATGAGATGGTGAAAGACTCGATATTGACGAAGTCCCAGTATTCATCAAAAAAATTAAGAACGGTTAAATCGACGAGTACCGCAAGCGTGTATCCGACAAAGAGTCGTTGGGGCGTATTAAATCCATATACTTTTTCTATATTGCTCATCTACTTCTTCCTGAGTAAAGGGTTATAAAAAACTTAGGAGTTAATCCTATAATTTTCAACCGCTTATTGTTTTATATGCGAAACAGGTCTTAAAGTCAGTTTGGCGCATTATGGTAAGTAAGGGTTTTAAGAATGATCCAAGATAAGACTCCAATTTAGACAGAGGCGCATATGATTATTCATTTTAGAATCCAAGACGTAGAAGAACTTTCGGGAGCCATCGATTTAGCAACGCTCTTGCAGTTGGAACTGAGAGCAGTATCAACCACACCGTTAACTCTCTGATTGAATTAGTTAAGTTACCAATTACACTTAAAGCATAAGTTTGAATGGAGTCAACTTAATGCTTTCACCCCTATCGCACTATCCCCGTTATATTATTCTGCTCTTAATGGGCCTCAGTTCTTCCTCGGCCTATGCATCCAATGAATTGATTCAGAACCGCTTAGAGAAGATATTTTCTGTGTCAATTGCGCTGACTGACAGCGATGCCATTTCAATTGGCTTTGTGGATTTTGATCCTAATTCGTTTATCAACTTAAACGACAGTGGTTTTGGATCCGATAAAACCATCGATACTCGAAGCCAAGTGAGTGTGGGCTCCATCCCTTACTCTTCCGTGATTAAAACGGAGGATGACCCTGACTTTGAGCTTATTTGGTCTGTGCGAGGGTCTTATGCGCTTTCTGAACAGGATATTGAGATCTCATCAGATGTGACTCCTGACCGTCGTGTTAACCCAAATGAAGACTCGGTATTGGGCCTGTATGGCTTTTTTGGAGGGCAAAACCATTTAAACCAACATTGGTCTATCGCCTATGGCTTAGGCACTCACTTGCTCTATTACCGCAATAAATACGAATACAACAACAGCTACTCTCAAGCATTTCAATCTCAGCTAGACGGCTACGCGTTGAATACATCAGCATGGGCGCTTGTTGCAGAACCTTCAGTCAAACTTCAATACTTGCAACCAAAGGAGTGGGGCAGTTGGAATGTGTCTTCAAGAGTTCGTTACTTTTATGGAACAGGCTGGGGCGAAGCGAACGATGGCGATATCGGTAACCCAGAAGGGATGCGATTCATTAATGAACTAGAGTTTAGGCAAAATGTAGCGCTCGATGCTTGGTCGCTGAATAACCCTCAAATCCACTATAACTTAACAAGAATCGATGTCGCGGGTGATTTGACGGCTCCTTTAGATACGCACTATTACTATGAATTTGGGGCAGGATTAGTATTTGATGTGCCTTATGACTCTTACTTTTTTGACAACTTCGGGATTGGAATTAACTTCAATTATGGCAGCTCACTCAGTGGCGGTAGCTTGCTATTCTTACTCAACAATTAGCATAAGTTGTTGATCTTCAAAGTACTCATATAATTTGAATTTGTATGTGTCGTAAAATGGTAAATATCTTAATCAAAACTTAGCCATCATAGTCATTCGCCCATCACCAGAGCAAACTATGAACAAGTTAAGTTATGACCGAAAAATGCCGCTATACGTGGTGTCTGCACTTGTCCTCAATATGGCATTTAGCTTGTGGTTGCTGAGTATTGCTTCTACGCCAGCCATGGTTTTTTCGGTGTGCGCCTTGTTTTTACTTAGCACTCTGATTACCGCACGCCTTTATCGACATGAAATGGCTCAAAGTAAGAATAACTTGTCGGAAGCGATTATTGATGGTGTCGCAGGTTTTATTGTCCTCGATAGTCAATTGAGGGTTATACAAGTCAATCAACAGTTCTCTCGGGTTTCAGGTTATGCCTTTGACCAAGTTGAATCTCGTCCGATTTCTGATCTCTGTTTTATGAATAACAGCAGTCTCATTGCGACCATTACTCGCTCACTGAAGGAAAACCAGAGATGGAAAGGTGAGTTGAGTGGCGTCAGTCGACTTGGTGAGCAGTTTACCGTAAACGTTGTGGTGGAAAAGCTAACTGAAATTCTGCCGCACAATAACAAGTACGTGGTGACCTTTACGGATATTAGCCGACGCAAGATATTGGAGCGTCGATTAAGAATGCTGGTGGAAACGGATTCACTGACAGGGTGCTGGAATCGACGCCGTTTTGATAACGACTTAAAACATTATTCAAACCTGGCAGAGCGTTATGGTTACACGCATTCCTGTTTGGCGTTGATCGATTTAGATCACTTCAAGGCTATCAATGATAATCACGGCCATGACCAAGGTGATTCAGCGCTGAAAGAGGTCGCTGAACTGTTGAGAAACAATATCCGAGACACTGACATCGTCGCGCGAGTAGGCGGAGAAGAGTTCGCTATCTTGATGCCTGAAACCAATTTGGCAGAAGCGTTTGAGGCGATGTATCGATTGAAAGAAGTGATTACCAAAGGAACAACATTGAACCTGACTGTGAGCAGTGGTGTGTCTGAAATACAGGCGCAAGCCGAAGCGACCTATCGCAGTGCAGATAAGGCACTTTACCGCGCTAAAGGTAACGGGCGAAATAGAGTGTGTAGCTCTAGCCCAGACTGTGCTACTCCAATTGCCCTTGGTTAGATGCAGGCCGTGCTTGGTTGATCAATCGAGCGGAGCCTATGCCGAGATTGAGCGTTGGTAAATCTTCGGCGTAAGGCCAGACACACGCTTAAACGCACGAGAGAAATGAGAGATGTTGGTGTAACCGAGTTGGCTAGAAATGTAGGTCAGTGTGTGGCCTTCTTCCATCAGCTCGCAAGCTACAGAAAACATCAGGTTCTCTTTGATCTTTCGATAAGTGGTGTTTTCATTCTTGAGTTTGCGTTGGAACGTTCGCACTGAAAAGTTGAGCAGCTCTGCCGCCTCTTCAAGAGAGAGGTCTTGTTCTTTCATGTACGGTTTTAGAAGCTCATAAATACTATCGGTAAAGCTGGTATGCCACTCAATAAGTGTCGGTTTTGTACTGAGGTCTTTAGACGTAAGACGGATTGGGAGTTGTAAGATCTCATCAGGAATCTGCACAGCAGTCGACGAATGATCAACAAACAGTTGGCAGTTACTTGATACCAGTGTTTTGACGACATCGATGTCATGCCCTTGCAAGCGAACCTTAGTCGGTAACCATGGTGATTGCGACAAAATGGTTATTAACTCAATGATATAAATAACAGCGAAAGCTTCGCCCCATTGAAACATAGGTGAGTTGTCTTCCGGTGCTGTGCGGCAAAACCAGCTCTGACCGTGTTCTTGGATAAACTCGACTTTGCTGCCTGGTGAATCATAGGCAAAGATTGAATTGATCTGTTTTAGTGCATCACCAATGGTTTCGAATTCGGTAAATTGATGCAAGACATTTGGGATGATTCGACGTCGAAATGCAAGTCCGAGAATATCTGTGAACCGAGAAACACCAAGTTGGGCGGATGTCAGATAAATCAAACGTTTAATCGATTCTGATGGCACGAAGTCGCTTTCTGATTCGATGAGATCGGGCGGCAAACCAGAATCTTTGAGCAAAAGGTGAAGGTCGAGACCATAGTCAGAAAACACCTGAACCAGAATTTTGGCGTAGTTCGTTTGAATTACCGGGACTTGGTAGTGACTAGAGCTCATTAGAATACAATCCTGTATATATTGTCGCATTATTAGACGTGCATATCATTTGCAACGTTTTGTTTACTAAATCTAACCCTATTTACTTGAGTTTTCCATTACCGGGTTTATTTTTAAAGTATTAATTTTGTTGATGTTAGTTATCTAGAAGGGAGTCCCATGTCAGAAGTCAACGGGAATACGCAAGAAGCCAAGGAAGAAGTTGGCCAGCAAGAAAATGGAAAAGACAAAGTAAGAAAGGTCACCAACTACTTATTATTGTTCGTGGCGTTCATGTTGATCTTCAGTATCATTTCAGACCGCATCATTCCTATTACTGATAATGCTCGTGTAAAAGGTTATATCGTTCCAATCAAGCCTGAGGTGTCGGGTAAAGTACTCGATATTCTTGTTCAACCTAACCAACTCGTTAATCAGGGCGACAAGTTAGCCATTTTAGACGAGTCTGATTACCAAATAGCCGTCCAACAAGCGGAGCAAAATTTAGAGATCGCTGGCCAAAATGTTGGTGCGCAAACCGCGAGCATTGCTTCAGCCCAAGCGAAACTCACTTCAGCGATTGTTGAAAGACAAAACACCAAACTGCAAGCTAAGCGTGTTTTAGAGATGGCCGATAAAGGTGTCGTTTCTAAATCAGATGCAGATAAAGCGCGAGCAGCATTAGCAACTTCTCGTGCGGCGGTTGTGAATGCAGAAGCTGACCTTGACCGTGCTAAGAAACAAATGGGTAAAGAAGGCGAAGAAAATAGCCAAGTGAAAGCGGCGTTGCTGGCACTTGAACAAGCTCAATTGAATCTAGAGCGCACCGTGATTACTGCACCGACACAAGGTGGTGTTTCTAACTTTAGCCTCTCTGAAGGTTTCTATGCATCAGCAGGGCAAGCAATCATGACCTTTGTTTCAACCGAAGATATCTGGATTGAAGCTTATTATCGAGAGAACAGCCTAGGTAATGTAACGGTCGGTGATGAAGTTGAAGTGGCGTTAGATTTCGCACCGGGCAAAGTGGTAAAAGGGCGCGTAAGCAGTATCGATTGGGGTGTTGATTGGGGGCAAAATGATCAAGCAGGTAAGCTTGCTCAAGCTAGCCAACAAACGGGTTGGTTGCGCCAAACACAGATGCTTCCTATCACCATTGAATTTGATAATGAAGAAGTGACAGGCATGCTCCGAGTGGGTGGCCAAGCGGATGTGATTGTTTATAGCGGCGATAACTTTGTGTTCAACGCGATAGGCAAGGTATGGATTCGTTTGATTAGCGTATTGTCTTATGTCCGATAAGCCGATTCCTGACCAACAAACACAACAACGGATCCTGCGATTTACGGTCGGGGTCACGTTGGCTGTTTTCTTGGCGGCGTGGATAAACTGGCCACTTGCGTTTGTGGCGCCAGTGTTCACTGCTAAGTTCTTAATTGATAAACCAAACCTCCATAAGGAAACGGTCTACGAATTGCTCTTGGCCGTTGTAGTGACCATGGGGTTAGGTTTATTGCTGTCGCGAGGAATTACCCATTATCCAATCCCATTGCTGATTTTAGTGGGGCTAATGATGCTTTGGGGTTACTACTTGTTTGTCGACCCAAAATGGAACCTGTTCGCTACCATACTGTTGATTGCGGTCTTGATGTTGCCATTCATGGCGATTGATAACCCTGGCGTTTCAGTAATGTTGGCCTCTGGCTTAGCGACCTCTGGTGTGGTTTCAGTAATGCTTTTTGCGTTAGTACATGTGTTTTTTCCTGAGCCTAAATCGGCGTTCTCAGGCTTCGCTGCTGCGCCACTCGAAAAGAAACAGCGTTGGTATGCGGCCTTTAGGGCGATGATCATCTCCTATCCAGTGGTTTGTTTTTTCTTTATTTTTCAAATATCTGAAGCTTTACTGACAATGATGTTCATTGCGTTGTTATCGTTGATGATTACGTCAGAGAAGTCGATAAAGTTGAGCGCTTTTCTGGTGATAAGTAATGGTATCGGGGGATTGCTGGCGATTGCTGCTTTTTCAATTCTTTCTATAGTACCCAACATTGTCTTCTATTCTTTGTTTATAGGACTTATTGCCATTCTTATGGCTACCAAGATCTACACGGTTCCCGAAAAAGCACCTATTTTCGCCACTGCATTTAGTACGTTGCTCGTACTGGTTGGTAGCACATTGATGAGCTCCGGTGATATCGATAGCAACACCCTTATACGCATATTCCAATTAGTGTTAATTGGCATATATATGATTTTGGCTTCTCTATTCCTAGAAACACGGAATTGGAAGTTCCTACAAAATCAGCCTTAATTTTGTCTAACAAGGACGTCTCATGAAGTTAACCGATGATTTTTCAAAACAGGCGATAGACGCTGCCATTAAGATCGCAGCGATTGCCATGCTCGTGTATTGGTGTTTTTCGATTTTGCGCCCATTCATTCTTTTGGTGATATGGGGTGCGATCATTGCGACTGCGTTGTATCCAGTGGCGGTCGCAATTTCAAATAAAACCGGGATGTCGAAAGGTAAAGCCAGTGCATTGCTGAGCTTTATTGGTGTGATTCTTCTATTTATTCCTTTGGCGGCGCTTTCTTCTGGTATCTACACCAGCGCGACAGACCTGATGACAGGGCTTCAAGATGGCACATTGTCATTGCCTAAACCGAAAGAGTCTTTACAAGATATTCCATTAATAGGGGAAAAGGTTTATTCAACCTTGGTTGCCGCCTCGAACAATATTGAAGGCACTTTCATAAAGTATGCAGACGAAGTTAAACAGTTCGCGACGAAAGCGGCTTCGGTTCTTGGCTCGCTAGGTGGTGGCTTTATTCAGTTCATTATCTCTACCATCATTGCTGGTGCATTCATGAGTAATGCCGATAAATGCAAAACCGGTGTGACTCACCTAGTGGCGCGTTTAACGGACGGTAAAGGTGAAGAATTGGTACAGCTCTCTAAATCGACCGTGCGAAGCGTTGTGCAAGGTGTGATTGGTGTGGCTGTGATTCAATCCATGATGTCGGCAATCGGTTTGGTGATTGCAGGCGTTCCAGCAGCTGCGTTTTGGGCGCTAGCTGTGCTGCTCATTGCGATAATCCAACTTCCACCGATTCTCGCTCTATTACCGGCGATCATCTACATGTTCAGCGTTGAATCGACACTGGCGGCGAGCTTGTTCTTAGTGTGGTGTATTTTGGTGAGCGGCAGTGACGCTATCTTAAAGCCAGTATTGCTGAGCCGTGGCTCTCACATTCCAATGTTGGTTATTCTATTGGGCGCGCTGGGCGGCATGGCGATGTCAGGCATCGTCGGTCTGTTTGTCGGTGCTGTAATACTGAGTTTAAGCTATGAGCTTATGATGGCGTGGCTTGGACTTGAAGAGAAAAACCAAGAAGAAACTGAGGAAAAACCTGCAGAGGTCGAGGAAAAATAGATGAAGCCAGTCTCTAAAGACGACAACTTCTACTTCTTATTCTATGCACTGTTGGTGTTGTTTTTTGGTTGCGCGGTGATGCAGCAGTTTTATCCGCAAGGTCAAAAAACAATCCTATTTCTCATCATCATTACGCTGGCGAGTTCGATTGTCGGTATTCATAAAGAGCGAGCCTTGTATCGCTCTTGGTACGGACTGTTATTGATTACGGCGCTCGTGTCTGGTGTGTTTTCGTTTTTGGAAGGTTATAACCTGTCGATAGTGACGCTATCGGCGCTGGCTGTGTTTTTGTTTTCACACATTTACTCAGCGTTGAAGCAGGTGATGAAAGCAAAAACGGTGACGCCTAATCACATCATCGGCTCAATCTGTATCTACTTGTTGTTAGGGTTTGCTTGGTCGACCATCTACTTGTTAATTTTAGAGATCTTTCCGAATGCCTTTAACGGGTTAGAAGAGCAAGTCTGGCTGACAAACTTGTTCAATGCGATGTACTTTAGCTTTATCACCTTGACTACGGTTGGTTACGGCGACATATCACCAGCTCTGCCTATTGCTCAGTTCTTCGTTTTTATGGAATCCATTATCGGCAGCTTTTACTTAGCTATCATGGTGGCGAGTTTGGTGAGCATTCGACTTGCACAGTCTCAGTCCCAATAGAGCATTTACAAATAATAGAGCACATACAAACAAGCCCGACAATTGCCGGGCTTGTTCTATTTTATGAGCTTCAAAGTCTGTCTAAGTTTGAACTCTTTGTGGGCGATGAACCTTAAGCTTCAGTACCTTGAATCTTCTCTAATTCAGCAATAGTCGTTTGCGATACAAGCTGACCATCCATGTAATAGGTAACGTTTTGACCGTCTTTGATGCCCGTTAGAGTCGCTGTTTCACCAGAGGTATAGACGATGTCCATTTGAATTATGTTTTCGTCAATCTTAATCATCTCACCCGTTTCAATGGTGCGATTGTTTGAAATTGGGCCTACAGGGGCTTCTTTCAGGCTTGGGTCTAGGTCGTCGTTCACTTCGAAGTGTGTATCTGTTTTTGTATCAAATACGTGTGGCGAACCGCTGATAGGGTTTTTACCTGTCCAAAATTCAAGTGAGTTGAATACGACATAGTCTGCAGCGGTAGTAATACCGTATACAGGCGCTAATAAGAAGTTTACACCTGCACGAGCATAGCGGTTATCGACAACTTCAACGTTAAATTTCATCACTTTCCCTGTTACGGCGTTACTACCGATACAACCAGTTAGCGCAGAAGCCAAAACCGTTAGTCCTACAATTTTAAGTGCAATCTTTTTCATTTTAGTACCTGTATAAGTTAGAAGTCTGTTTCGTTGGAACAGGTGTAGTATGGTTTTTATTCGATGGTCAGTTTTACCATTTAGCGCCACTGACGATATAAAATGCACTCGGACTTTTGGCATAAATCTAGGTATAAAGTGAGGTATAAAACTGGGCACAAAAAAAGCGCGACCT
The DNA here is from genome assembly GCF_023161755.1 of Vibrio sp. 1CM23M. Lineage (NCBI taxonomy): Bacteria > Pseudomonadati > Pseudomonadota > Gammaproteobacteria > Vibrionales > Vibrionaceae > Vibrio > Vibrio sp. 1CM23M. Next base: position 253,341 of record NZ_JALNTR010000001.1, on the reverse strand, counting down.
AATAGGGCGCGCTTTGGGGTATTTAGATAAGTCGTAATGAAAACAACGACTCTAATATAGAATTACTTCATCACGTAGGTATAAGCCGATACGACAAGCCAGCGGAAAAATCGAAATAAAAGGGTAGTGGCTTTAAAGGCAAATTTGGCAATGGATACCATTGCTTCTGAACCAATGCTTACGCACTTATGCAAATCGGATTCTTTGTATTCTGAATAGGTCATCTGTCTTCTCATTTCTCGCGGTTGTCTTTCATATGTAAGTAACGACTCCTGTCTGGCGATATCCCCTGAGCACGTAATGTACGAATTTTCGCCGGTGGAGATTTACCATTTCATGCCATATGGATTAATAACTAGCCAAAAGAGAAAGGGCTGAGAGAATTTAACGGCATAGCGAGGTGTAACTGATCAAGTTACCGAAAAAACGAGGGTAATAGTGGTATGATCGCGGGCTCAGCACCATAAGTAATGAAGAATAGGAAACAGAATGACTCACCTTACCGAACAGCAAGAAGCTGCAATGGCGACGTTTAAGGAAAACTTACACCTTCCAAACGGTGGTTTTCATAAACTGATTATCGAGCTAAGTAAGGAGTATCAGCTGCCTTTCCAAAAGGTGCGTGCGGTTTTAAAGAAAGCTCAAAAAGACGTTGAACGCCAAATACGAGAAGACTTTACCAGCGTTGATGACACAGTACTGAGCCAAGCAAATTGGGTACACATCATTAAGTCGAAGCTTGTTGAGTTAGCGGAAAAAAACCAAACGGTCATGGATAAGCTGCAACAAAACCTGAAGTATCAAAAAGTGTTGTCGGCAATCGAGGGTTCAATCGCAAGCGAAGACGAACGTGACGAGTTGATTGAAGAGTTGATTCAAGCTTATGAGAAAGAGGTGTTCAAACCGTTACTGGCGATGCTGCATACAACAAAGCTGTATTGGAAGTTAATGCTGGTGGATGAGACATGTAAGATGAATGAGGAGAATCGCGAGAAATTCAGTGATTACCCTCAACACATGCAAGCTGCAGAACACTTATATACTCTTGATCAGAAGTTAAGGTCGATGCCGTTAACTTATTAGTCCATGAATGCACTGATAATGACTCATTGGTGATTCAGAGTTTGATATAAGTTGGTTTCAATAGAAGCACGATAACCTAGCTAGCGTTAGCCGCGTGTGAAATGCAAAAAGGGCTAGGTTTCTGATCTGTTTTACTTCTACTCTATTTTGTTCTGCTAGAGCGAATTGAGGGTGACATCTTTTACATCTTTGGGACTAGATGGTGTTTCTTTTGTAGCCTTTGGGAAATGCTATAGGAGTGTGAAATGTCCTAGGGTGTTTCCGTTGCCTGAAACGATAGTTCCGATGCTTTCTCGTTCATTAAATTCAAAGTCGATGAGATAACTGTGATGTTGTAGCTTGGGCAATATGTGGCGGTGGAGTATATCGCTATTGAGCTGTCGAATCTCGGTGACCCATGAAATCTCTTCTTTGTGTAAGTCTATTTTAATCTTGAGCATTTATTACCTTTTAGTTTATTGACTGTTTTTTCGCGTGATAGTTGGTACCAATGGGTTTGTCGTGTTGTTCTGCGTGACATAACTGTGCCTTGTGTTTATTACATTTGTATTTAAGTGCTCGATCTATTCTGACTTCGCTGATAAAAGAGCGAATGACGAGAGATCGGTAGTAGGATCGAATTTAAAAGCTATTGAATGACTATCTGGGTGAAAGCTGACGCAGAGATGGTGTAACGAGGGAATCGAGAACTGTCTATGTGGAACTTGGACTTACTTTAGCATTAACAGCTCTATAGATTAGAGCCAGGTGGCGAACTATACGCCTAGTTTTTAAAATTACAACCATATTTTCAATTAAATTTAAAAATATTTTTGAGTGATTTGCCATCGCTTACTGAAGGTTAAATGAGCAAAGGTCGGGGGTTGACCATGATATCAGACTGAGGTTTGGTTTTTCATTTGTCCGTCTTCAGTATAATTAGTGATTTAAATTAAATGGCAAAATCACTCAATCTTAAGTGGCTGTTATATATCATCTTTACATTGTAAATTACAAATCGTAACTTTTGGGTCAAGTGTTGTGATTGCAGGGCTTGGGGGCTTTGTTTACACTTAATGCTTATGGATATATTAGTCGTATTTACCCTTTATCTGATCTACGGTTTGGCTTTCTTCGCCATCGGTTTTTCTGTTGTCTTTAGAAACTATAAAAACAGCCAGATCAGTATCTCCAAACTTCTCCCGATCCTTGCCATCTTTGGCTTTGTTCATGGTGTTCATGAATGGTCTGAGCTTTATTTGATTCTCTATCAAGACCAATTTCAACGTTCTCAGTCGATCGAACTCTTCAAGGTATTCAAGTTACTCTTTTCTTACCTCGCCTTAGGCGCCTTTGGTTGGAAAATGCTGGATCTGTTTGACTGGCGTTGGGTGAAGTGGGGCAAGATCTTCATTGGGCTGTTACTGGTCGCGTTTACTTTGAGTTTGGTTGATCGCTTTGATGAGCAAGCATTTACCGACTACATCAACATCAGTAATAGCCACATCCGAGTGTTGTTCGGCTTAGGCTCCGGCCTGTTAGCTGGTGTCACCATGATCATTTACGGCAAACAGTTTTATGATGTTGAGCACCAAGCTGCGTCTCCTTTTGTTTATACCGGCGCTGCTTTGATCTTCTATGGTATTACTTCGGGCATTTTGAGCTCTGAATACGGCATCTGGGTTATCTTTTTAAGAACAATGTGTGCTTTGGCAACGCTTCATTTCTTGTGGAAAGCGCTGCGAGTATTCGATAGAGAAAGAGAACTGCAAATTGAAGCCATGGTGCACCGCTCGTTTCAAGACGATAAGCTTAAGGAATTAGGCGAGCTGACTTCAGCTGTTGCTCATGAAGTGAAAACACCGCTGAGCAGCGCAATGATGAGTTGCGACTTACTCGAGAAAAGACTGCCTGATGATGAGAATGTGGCTAGGCAATTGGTGAGGATCCGCAGTGGTATCGAGCGCGCAGCCCATATCAGCCAAGAAGTGTTGAATTATGCCCATCATCGAAAGGTGTCATTCAAAGCTGTTGGTGTGCGAGGTTTATGTCAATCGTCGCTTTCGCTGGTGGAATACCGACTGTCAGACTTTGATATCGAATTGGATGTTAGTAAGAAGCTGCAAGTGCATGGCGACGCGATTCATCTAGAAGAAGTGCTCGTCAATATACTGGTAAATGCTGTTGATGCGAGTGAGCATACCAAGAGTATTTCTATCTCAGCGTACCCATTGGGCTCTAATGTGATCATAGAGCTCACCAATCGTGGTCCTGCCATTCCGGAATATGTGATCGAGAAAGTGATGCAACCTTTCTTTACCACTAAGCCAGTAGGGAAGGGGACAGGAATGGGACTGGCTATCTGCCGACAAATTATGACGCAACATCATGGTGAACTTGCCTTGCATAATATTGAGAACGGACTCATGGTGCGACTACAACTACCTAAGGCAACCCAATGAAATTAAAGCTATTGCTTGCAGAAGATGATGAGCAATTAAGAGAAGTGTTGGTCGAAGCGCTGGCACTCGAAGAGTTTGACGTTGTCGCGTTTGATAACGCAGAAGACGCGTTGGATGCAGCAGGGGAGGAGACGTTTGATCTTGCCTTGTTTGATGTGGTGATGGGTGGCATGACAGGTGTTGAAGCCCTATCTAACTTGCGCCGATTGCAACCCAAAATCGGGATTGTGATAACCACGGCGTTCGCGACTGTGGATGTTGCCGTTGATGCCATGAAAAAAGGGGCGGACGAGTTCTTAACCAAACCCTTTAATTTGGCGGCACTGTCGGTAACGCTTAGAAGGGTTTATGCGGAACGATCTCCGCAGACTCCTGTGGAAGAGCGCAGTAACGACCAGGTGTTTAGTGCATTAGCTAACCCAATTCGACGTGCGGTGTTGAACCACTTGAGTATTCATCAGAAGTTAAAATTCATGGATTTATGCCGCGTTGTGGGTATTGAAGACCATACCAAGTTCAATTTCCATTTAAGGCAGTTAGTGAATAGTGGATTGGTGAAAAAAGGTGAGAGCCGTATTTACTCCCTGACTCGTCGCGGAAAAGAAGTGCACTCGAGCATGCTCAAGTAAACGCTGAGTTTTTATTATCTTTTGATAAATAAGGATTAAAACCTAAATTTCTTACCAACCGTTTTTATGGTTCACGCAAAGAATATCGTGGGCCATTGGTGTGTTCTCTTCTTGGCTTCTCCATTCCATATCCTCGTTATATGGCCGTTTTTGTGCATTCATACCTGCCATTGTTAGCAGCCTAACAAAATATGAATACTGACTTTTACGTTTCTGAATAATAAAGTTGTTGTGTCGCCAAATTAGTGCAAATATAATTGATAATAGTTCTCACTTGCGTTACAAGTTTGTTGTCAATCCAATGACAGACTTTAAATTATCGTTATTTAGCAGTTGTGTACGCCCCATGCTCGTCTATGAGTAGTGTGACTTTCATTGTCATGAGTGGTGGTTTGTATCAATGGCAAAGGAAGAAACATGAAGAAAACAATCAATTCAGTTCGCCAGTTATTGAGCGGGCTTGCCATCGTTTTAGCATCATCATTCATGATGACCGCGCATGCGGAAACCGTCACTATTGAGCATGTAAAAGGCACAGCGCAGTTTACTGAAGTACCACTGCGAGTGGTGGTTCTAGGCCACGGTAGCTTAGACGTGCTTGATAAAATTGGTGTACAGCCAGTTGGCGCGCCTCATAGCTTGCTGCCTGATTACCTAGCTTCGTACAAAGATACGACGGCAAATACAGGCTCATTAAGCGAACCTGATTTTGAAGCTATCTACATGTTGAAGCCTGACATCATCATCGCGGAAAACCGCATGCTTAAGGTTTACGACAAACTGGCACAAATTGCTCCTACTATCATGTTCTCTATTGAAGGCGACAAGTACTGGGCTGATGCTCAGCAAAACTGGCGCGCGCTAGGCGACATCTTTGGTAAGCAAGCTGAAGTCGAAGCGATCATTAAAGAGACTCAAGCTTCTATTACTGCGGTAAACGACAAAGTAGCGTCTGACGAAACTTCAGCAATGATGCTAATGAACAACGGCAACAACATTGCGATGTTCAACAAAGGCAGCCGTTTCTCAATCATCTTTGATGACTTTGGTTTCGTGGAATCAAAGAGTGCAACCGTGGCTCCGATCAAAGGAACACACGGCAACTTAATCTCTTTTGAATACATTGCTGATGCAAAACCTGAAGTGCTTTACGTGCTTGACCGCGAAAAAGCGATTGGCAAATCAGAAGGACGCGCTCAACAACTGTTTAATAACCCACTGGTTGCGGCAACACCTGCAGCGCAGCACGGCAACATCGTTTACCTTGATTCAAGTGCTTGGTATCTGGCTGGTGGCGGTGTGACGGCGATTCACAGAATGCTTAGTGACATTGAACGTACGATTCAATAGTTATTAACCATCAGATTTTCGGGCTTATAAGAGTGTTCTTATAAGCCCTTTTTCACTTTTTTATACGGGCTACCCGAGACCTACCTTTAGTATTATTTCTATGTTGAAACCCATTGCAGCTGCTGTATTTCTTGTTGTGTTATGCGTTGCGTCATTGATGATTGGAGTCGCTGAAATCAGTTTTGGTGACTTCTTCAATGGCAACCAACACGCCAACTCTATTTATATTGTTAGTCGGATCCCTCGACTACTCGCGATCGTGCTTGCCGGAGCGGGATTGAGTGTTTCTGGTTTGATCATGCAACAAATCGTACAGAACAAGTTTGCCGCGCCTTCGACGATGGGCACCATTGACTGTGCGATGTTGGGCTACATAGTCGGTATTCTCGTGCTAGGCAATGCTGCGCAATGGAGCTACTTAGGCTTTATCTTCGCATTTGCAGTGTTTGGCACCATGCTATTGGTACGCTTCCTGCAACACCTCAAGTTTAAGAACGCGGTATTGGTGCCTTTGATCGGCATCATGTATGGCAATGTGGTTTCAGCGTTGACCACATTTATCGCCTACAAACACGACTTAGTACAAACCATGTCTGCATGGACGATGGCGAACTTTGCGAGCGTATTGCAGGGCAGCTATGAAATCCTTTATCTCGCAGTGCCTGCTTGTGTGCTGGCTTACTACTTTGCGAGTCAGTTCAGTGCGGCGAGCATTGGTGAGAGCTTCGCGAAAAACATCGGCTTGAATTACCAGAAGATCGTCTTCATTGGTGTTGCATTGGTCGCTATCTGCGCCTCTTCTGTGGTGATGATCGTTGGTGTTATCCCATTCCTTGGCCTTATCGTGCCGAATATCGTGTCGCTGATGATGGGCGATAACATGAAGAAGATTCTGCCTTGGACGGCCTACTGGGGCGTGATCTTGGTGTTGGCTTGTGATCTGTTAGCTCGAATCGTCATCTTCCCTTATGAGATTCCAATCTCGATGGTAATCAGCATCTTTGGTGGCTTGATTTTTATCTACCTAATCATGAGAGACAAGTCGAATGCGTGATTCAGTAAAAATTGCGATTCTGGCTATCGCGTCTTTGGGTATGACAGCGTTATTCATCGGGCAGGGGCTTACTTGGGATAACTATGAGTTCTTCTTGTCTCTGCGACTACCAAAACTGCTGTCGATTGTGTTGGCGGCGGTAGCGATCTCGGCGTCGTCACTGGTTTTCCAAACCATTACTAATAACCGAATTCTAACCCCATCCATCTTGGGCTTTGACAGCTTGTATATGCTGGTACAAACGGTACTTCTGTTTGTGTTTGGCAGTGCTAGCTTCTGGGTAATTGACTCAATCGCAAACTTTTCGATGTCTGTGACTGTGATGATCTTGTTCTCGTTTGCTCTGTTCCATTTCTACTTTAAGAGCAAGCGAAACAACGTATTCACACTGCTGTTGATAGGCATCGTATGTGGCAGCGTATTCTCGAGTTTGTCTAACTTCTTGGCGATGTTGATTGATCCCAATGAATTCGCGGTGCTGCAGAATGTGATGTTCGCAAGCTTCAATAACGTGAAAGGCGAACTGGTTTACCTCAGCCTTATTCCATTAGGTTTGAGCTTGCTTGGCCTGTGGTTGTTGGCGCCTAAGCTTGACGTACTTTGGCTTGGCGTAGATAACGCAACAAGCTTGGGTGTGAACACTAAACGACTGACTCAGATTACCTTGGTGATTGTGTCAGTGATGGTCGCGGTGTCTACGGCTTTGGTTGGCCCTGTGCTGTTCTTTGGCTTAATCACCGTGAGTTTAGCTCGTCAGATATTCCGATCTTATCAGCATCGTGTGCTTATCATCGCAAGCAGCTTACTAGCGATCGTGCTATTGGTTTCTGGCCAATGGTTTATCGAAAAAGTGATGGCGTTTGAAACCACTGTGAGTGTGATTATTAACTTGGTCGGCGGTTTGTATTTTATGTTCTTGTTGTTACGCACCAGAATTCAGTAAAGGTAGTAAGTAGTGATTAAATTAACAGGTTTAAGTAAGAAGTATGGCAAGTCACTCGTGGTTGATGATGCCAGTGCTATGTTCCCGAAAGGCGAAGTGACTTCTATCATTGGCCCAAATGGTGCGGGTAAAAGTACACTGCTTTCAATGGCGAGCCGCTTAACCGACAGTGACGCAGGTGAAGTGGTCATTGGCGATAAGTTACTGGCTGAGTGGGATACCAAAGAGCTAGCCAAGCACCTTGCCGTGTTAAGACAATCAAACAACATCAATATGCGATTTACGATTCGTGAGTTGGTCTGTTTTGGTCGTTTCCCACACTCTCAAGGTCGCTTGAAAGACGAAGATCATAAGATCGTCGATACAGCACTAGAACACCTTGGCATTACTGACATCCAAAATAAATACCTTGATGAGTTGAGTGGCGGTCAGCGTCAAATGGCGTTTATCGCGATGGTTGTGGCGCAAGATACGGATTATGTGTTCTTAGATGAGCCACTGAACAATCTTGATATTAAACACTCGGTCGAAATTATGCAGACGTTGCGTCGTTTAGCGCATGAGTTCAATAAAGCGGTCGTTATCGTGATTCATGACATCAACTTCGCTTCTTGTTACTCAGATAACATTGTTGCGATGAAGAAAGGCAAAGTGGTTAAGTCGGGTAAGGTTTCGGAAGTGGTTGAAAAATCAGTGATGGAGTCTATCTACGAGATCCCATTTGAGATTCGTGAGTTCGATGGTGTTCGAATCTGTATGTATTATTCTGGTCGTTAGATTACTGAATAACTCGGTTGTTTTGCTTTCTAGCCGTTGAATGAAAAGAGCTCCCATATGAGGAGCTCTTTTTGTTTTCGGATAGTGTTTTTGTTGTTAGTGAAATGTTGCAATTCAAAGGTGGTTTCCCTTGTATTATAATAACTTAACTGACGTAATATTGACTGGTCGTACTTCTAATAACGCCAGTTTGAAGTCACTCACAGATCTACTCTTCATTTTTGAAAATCAATTGCTTTTTTTTCTGCTTAACCTCTAAAAACCGTTCTACACTAGGGTTATAACTGTTTGATTTGTATACGAGGTATCAATGAGTCGGAAACCCATAGTGTTAGTCGTGGATGACACCCCAAGTAACTTGGATGTGTTAACGGCAATACTCAAAGATACTTATCAAGTGAAAGTAGCGATTAACGGCACAATTGGTATCAAGATCGCGAAGATGGTGCCGCAGCCAGACCTTATCCTCCTTGATATCATGATGCCTGACATCGATGGTTACGAGGTGTGCCGCCAACTTAAAGCTCAGCCGAATACGGCTCACATTCCTATCATTTTCGTGACTGCCACAATTGGTCCAGAAGCCGAAGTGAAAGGCTTGTCTTTAGGTGCTGTCGATTACCTAACGAAACCTATCACGCCTGAAATCGCGCTCCAGCGTGTCAAAACCCACATCGCTTTGTATGACCAACAACGAGCATTGTTCCATCAAGTGAAAGACAAAACCGTCGAGATAAACCTAGGCAAACTTGAGACACTCAATATCTTAGGTCGAGCAGCGGAATTTAAAGACAACGAAACGGGTATGCACGTTAAGCGCATGAGCCACTACTGTGAGGTGTTGGGCAAGGCGTTGGGCATGACTGACGAAGATGCCGAAACGCTCCGAGACGCGGCGCCAATGCACGATATTGGTAAGATAGGTATTCCTGATAACGTGTTACTTAAGCCCGGAAAACTCGATGCGGAAGAGTGGACGATCATGCAGAAACATGTCGAGTATGGTGTGGAGATTTTAGGGCAGCAAAGTGATTCAAAACTGATGCGCATGGCGATTCAAGTGGCGCAGTATCACCACGAGAAATGGGATGGTTCCGGTTACCCAAGTCAAGTGGCAGGGGAAGACATCCCATTGGTTGGCAGAATCGCTGCTGTGGCTGATGTGTTTGATGCACTGACTGCAGAACGCCCTTATAAAAAAGCTTGGAGTGTCGAAGATGCTTTGGCCTTAATCACTGAGCAGAAAGGTAAGCATTTTGACCCGACTATCGTTGATCTGTTTTTCATTAAATTGCCTGAGATTCTAGAGATTAAAGAGAAGTTCAAAGATGAGTGACCTCTGGCAGATGTGGGGTAAGTGGGGTAAGCGTTATGTCATCGCCATAATTTTGTTTGTTGTATTCGTTGTTCGTGCCGCTAGCGTCAACGCAGAGGCGGCTCCAGAGCAACAACCAAACCTATGGCACGACCCTGATCGTGAAATCACGTTTGTTGCGCTATCCAGTCATTATCCTTACTCATTTATTGGTGATGACGGAAAAGTCGACGGGATTATTCGAGATTGGGCTTACGATCTTGAAGAGCGTTTCAACGTAAAAACCAACTTCATCAGCGTAGATTCTCACGCTGAAGCAAAGCAAGCTTTGTTAGACGGGAAAGGCGATGTGTTTCCTTTTCAACAGTTTGATCCCAGCGAAGGAGGTCGTTTCCTTCAAACCGATCCTTATATCTCGTACCAAATTGCCGTCATTCTTCCTACCGATGACCACCTCAACAATAAAATTGAGCAAGAGGCCAAGAGACGAATTGCCATGGTTCGTGAAAGCATCGACCTTGAGCGATCTGGCGTGCAGCTTAGTTCGATTGAGAGAGTTGAGTTCGATACGGCCATTGATGCTATTCGTGCATTAGAAGATGGGTCGGTTGATGGCTTACTGGCTGAACCTGTAACCACCATGGATCTTGCTCATAAAAGCGGAGTAGAGAATTTAGCGGTCAACCATGTACTTGATCGCTGGAAGAGTATCAAAGCAGCCATGGTTATTCGTTCAAACGACAATGAGTTGCTTAACTTGTTGAATCAACAGATTGCAACGTTTGATATCGGTAAAAAGAACCGTATTTTATCTAAATGGTTAGATGACTCGCCTTATCGCTCTCCCATTAAAGGTGTATTTGGATTCGGCAACCCGCCTTACATGTATCCAGACAGTACTTCTGTTGGCTTAGAGCATGACATTATGCAAAGGGCATTGAACGATATGGGGTATCGACTGGGTGACGTTGTCACTTTGCCGCGTAGTGCGGCTCGTCAAGCCATTGATAGCAATAGCTCAATATCGTTTGTTTCTGGCGTTCAACTGGATGACTCTTCATTGCACTTTGTCAGTGACAAGGTGATGGATGTTGATTTTGTGCCAGTGTCATTAAAGAGGCGTAAGCTGGATTTGAAGTCGGCAAAAAATTTGTCATTGGGTGCTTTGCTGTTCGATGAAACATCGCCGATTAAAAACTCTGTAGAAGTGTTGGAAAGCCAATTGAGCATTGATCGGATAGAAGATCTCGACAGCCTAGAGTCGGCATTTTCCCAGCTGAGAGCTCAAAATGTTGATCTTCTGATGGTAGAAAGGCGCGTATTAACCTGGTTTGTTACCAATACCCGGTTTATTGAAATGCGCGAGATACAGCTCCATGAAGATTATAAAGTCAGTTATCCCATCTACGTGGATTTCAGGGGGGCCGAACTAAGAGACCGCTTCAACGCCGCATTGGCAAACCTGAAAAGGGAAGACGGTGAGTTTGAGCCAATCCTTAGAAGACAAATTAAGAACGACCTGACTCCAGTTTTGAAGAAGGCCGATATTATTGCTCAAATCTCAGCGTACTTTATCGTCAATGACCGCTTTGACGAATTGCCTAAGATTTTTGACATATTTGATGCAGATAATACCTTCACGGTGATTTCGGCACTGGCTGATAATAATAAGCGACCGCTTGAATCTTGGTTCCTAGGAGATGTATCAACGTCATCATTGGACAAGAAAAACACCTCTAAATTGTCATCCGTGACGAAAGGCGCTGGCTATAAAACGCAGACGGGCAGCACCAATGCTGGGTTTATGACGTTCTATTTCGATGTGGATTCCGTGGAAGGAAGCTATGTATATTTCCCAGCCATTGAGCAGTTCAATTCATTCGGAGATGGCGCAAAGCGTTATATTTCAGATATTTACCAATCAAACAACTTAGCCGGTGAACTTCTTAATCTTAGTCAAAATGAACGTCAGTGGATAAAGTCTCATCCAGTATTAAAAATCGGTATTGATCCTAACTCTTTGCCTTATGAGGCAGTATCGAGCAAAGGGGAATACATCGGCATGATCGATGATTACCTAAAGCTGATCGAACAGAAAACAGGTTTACGCTTGGAACATGTTGATGTCGGCAGTTGGCAGGAGACTCGACGACTCGTTGATCATAGAAAAGTGCACCTTGTCTCGGCCGCTGTGGAGAATCGTTCACTTAGCGAGAGCGTGAAGGCGGGTAAACCGTTATTTTCTAGTCGCTTGGCCATTGCCTCAAGACGAGATGTGAATAGCCTTGTGTTAGAAGAAGCGACTGGATGGAACATTGGTATTTTGGAAGGGGGAGCCAACACAGAAGCTATCGTAGAGAGTTACCCTGATATCAATTGGTCTATGGTGCCATCGACCAATGATGGCTTAGAACGTGTCGACTCGGGAGAGTTTGATGCAATGATTGATACCGTTGATGTCCTAAATTACTTAATCGACTCCTTTGGCTACCGAGGAATTGGCATTATCGGTCGATTAGATTTCTTCTTGTCTCCAACACTGCATGTCATCAAGTCTGAGCCATTACTGTTGTCTATTGTGAACAAAGCGATAGGCAGCATCTCGGCTGAAGAACATCAGAAAATCTCAGCAAAGTGGGCGGCACCCAAAGCGATAGAGAGAGTTGACTATCAATTGGTTTACACCATTTCGGTTTTTTCTCTGGTGATCCTTCTTCTTATTATTTTTTGGAATCGTAAATTAACTAAGCAGATCATTATTGCTAAGGAAGCGACCGAAGCTCTAGAAAAGGCGCAGAACCAACTCTACAACATGCTAAATAGCTCTCCAATCGCCGCTAGTGTTGTGTTAGAAGAGAAGGTTCGCTATGCCAACGATACTGCGAAACGCCTGTTTGGGGTTGAAGATCTGGATCTTGATTCTATCGATGCGGCTGCTATTCATGATTCCTTAGCCGTTCGGGACGATGTACATAAGGAGCTTAATCTCAATGGAAAGGTGGTAAACAGAGAGTTGGTGCTAAGAAAGTCTGACGGAACCCGTTTCGTCGCGCTCGTCAGCTATTATTTGTTTGAGCTAGATGGCGAGATAGCAACACTATTTTGGGCATTCGATATTTCAGAAATGAAACGCCTAAACGAACAACTTGAAGAAGAGAAACAGAGAGCCGATCTGGCTAGCCAAGCTAAATCGGAATTCTTAGCCAATATGAGTCACGAAATTAGAACGCCAATGAACGCAATAATTGGTTTGTCTTATCTGGCCATTGGCGAAATATCTAATCCTGTTGCTCGAAACTATATTGAGAAAGTGCACCGTTCGGGGCATTCACTGTTAAGCATCATTAATGACATCCTCGACTTCTCTAAGATAGAGGCGGGACAGCTTGCCATTGATAGCATCCCATTTGATCCCGCAACGACCTTTAAAGATGTGATTGAGTTGATGGAGTCGAAAGCGGCTGAGAAACAACTCAATTTGTCGATGGTCATCGACCCAGAATTAGACACGCCATTACAAGGCGATCCCTTGAGGTTGTTCCAAGTCATACTCAACCTTGTGGGCAACGCGATTAAGTTTACGGAAAAAGGCAGCGTAGCGTTAACGGTGGAGCATCTTGACTCGAACGATAGCAGCCTAACCATGAAAGTGAGTGTGATGGATACCGGGATAGGCATCTCGGATGAGAACCGTCACAAGCTGTTTGAAGCCTTTAGCCAAGCGGATACCACAACGACACGTCGATTTGGCGGTACAGGGCTTGGGCTCAACATTAGCCAGAAATTAGTGCATGCGATGGGCAGTCAAATTACTGTGGAAAGTGTTTACGGGCAAGGCAGTGAGTTCTCCTTTGTACTGACATTGCCACGATCAAGCTCGGATGCGTTAGCCGACTTCAAAGCCCAAGAGCTGCAACTGGATTACCAGATAGAGTTCAAAGGCCAAAGGGTGCTATTGGTTGAAGACAATGATCTGAACCAAGATCTAGCCTTAGCATTTTTCAGTCGTTCCAAATTGAATGCCGATCTTGCTGAAAACGGAAAGGAAGCGCTGGAGTTAGCTAAAAACAACGACTACGAAATAATCTTCATGGATCTTCAAATGCCAATTATGGACGGCTTTGAAGCAACCCGCTTGATTCGTGAGTTCGATACAGATGTACCGATTATTGCAATGTCGGCCAATGTTTTTGCTGATGCGAAACAACGAGCGAGGGCGTCGGGCGTCACGGACTTCTTGGATAAGCCAATTGTTATTGATAAAGCGATGTCTTTGATTACTCGTTACATTGTTCCTGAGGTATTAGTTGAAGGTCGAGCGCCATCAGACACGTCTTCAGATGCGATCCAGACAGGTGATTCTGTTGAGAGTGCGGAATTACACTCCGATACTCACATAGAACCGCCTGTTTTCTCTCAGTCGAGGTTTGAGCAACTGACTTATCATGATGTGCAGCTGCAAGCCAAAATGCTTGATAGGTTCTGCCAAGGCTCGCCAGACATGATGTCGGAAGCTTTCGATAATTTAGTACAAGGTGAATGGGAGACGTTAGAGCGTAATCTTCATACCTTAAAAAGCATGGCAGCTGCGATTGGTGGATTGCGATTGGCAGAGTTACTCAGTGATTTAGAAAGCAAAGCTCATAACAAGGCGTGTGATGAAGAAGATCTTAAGCAAGGTGAACTTAGGTTAATCGAACTGACTAAAGCAGTTGAGATCAGCTTTGATGTGTCTGGTGTTGAGGGATTCAATACGACAAGTACTGAAGAAGCCGATGCGAGTCTTGCTGATACCTCTGATTCACCGAGCATCACGTCAGAACAGCATGCTCAGTTGCTATCACTGCTGGAAGCTTATGATAACGATGCAACGCAATATGTGACTGAGTTACTGGCACAGTATCCAGATTCTGCGGTTCTCAAAGATGTTCAAAGTGCTTTAGATAATTACGACTTTGAACGAGCCAAAGAGGGGCTTGGCGCTTCTGAGTAGTTGTCTTTTAAAAATATCACTTCAACATTAAAGCCTTTAGTTCTTACAGCGAAATAATGAGCTAGCTAAAGGCTTTAAATCTATTTATACCGAACTAACCACTCACGTTCTGTTTGATCAATTCAACAACCGTATCGTATCTGTGCGGCAGTTTTCGGTTTCGTTTTTGAACCAAATACAGCGTTTCCTCAACTTCTACCTTTGGCGCCACAACGTGTAGCTTGTCTCGTTCTGGGAAGTGCTCAACCGCGCCAGCCGGTAACACGGTAAAACCTAACCCTTTTGATACGGGTAGCAAGATCTGGTGAAGCTGATTGATGTAGCCAGATCTTGGTATCTCATTAACGTTGATGTTCGCTAAGTCTTTATCTCCGCACAGGTCGAAATACAAAGACAGATAGTGTGCAGAATCTGGGTGCGCAATCAGGCCAATGTCATGAAGTACTTGCGGCGTTATCTCTAAATCAGCAAGGCTGTGATGGACAATAAGACACAGTGCTTCTTTGCCGATGACTTGGCTTTGGTAGTAGCTGTCGTTCGGGGAATGCCTAACAATGCCGATATCGGTAGTGCCTTCGCTTAGGTCATTCAATATCTTTTTGTTTGGAGCTGCTTCTAAGTTAATGCTGAGCTCTTGGTGTTGCTGTTGAAGTTCAAGAAGCTTGGGATATAGACGTAAAGAGAGTGAGCCAGAGCAAGACAAGTGACATTGCCCAGCATAAGGATTATCAAAACTCAGAGACTCAAAAAGATCTTCTTGGTCTTTCTCTAGCTTGAGCGCATAGCGATACATAATCCGACCCTGTTCGGTCAGCTCGAAGCTCTTATTTTCTCGAGAGAGCAGGTCACAATTACAAGCTTGTTCAAGCTTCTTGATGTGTTGGCTGACTCCTGGTTGTGTCATGTACAACTTTTCTGCCGTTTGGGTGAAATGTCCAACTTCAACCAGAGTCTTAAACGTATTGAGCCAAAGTGGATTAATCATACTCACCTTCAAATGCTAAAGCCTATAAACAACAAAGCCAATAAATAACAGAAAATTATTATTATCTTAAGTAATGATAATTTCAACTCTAGTGTCTTAAGTAACGCTAATCAAAGTCATATGGTGGTAACACTTTATATTGGTCTATTGGTCGCTTTGTAGAGTTGCTATGAGTAACAAAGTGTTGCGACTTTGTTGAATTTTTGGTCTATTGACCAACTGTGCTCATATTTAGGAACGAAGATGAATAGAAATGTTTGGCTGCTCTCACTGTGTCAGGCCCTGTTGATGACGGGTAACATATTACTGATCTCTGTGATTGGTTTGATCGGTAAGCAGATTGCGCCCAGTGTCAGCATGATTACCTTGCCGGTTGCACTGCAGTTTTTGGGTTTAATGGCAGCCACTATTCCTGCATCTTTAATTTCTGGCAAGTTAGGGAGAAAGCGAGGGTTTAGCATTGGTAATGTGGTTGGCATTACAGGGGCTAGTCTTGCCACCTACGCACTGTCTCAACAACACTTCTATCTGTTCTGTTTCGCTACGTTCTTACTTGGGATAGGCATAGGTTTTGGCACGCTTTATCGTTTTGCTGCAATCGAGGTGTGTGATGAAAATGCCCGTCATCGAGCGATATCTATCTCTATGGCTGGTGGCGTTCTAGCAGCAGTATTAGGGCCAAACTTGGCGATTATGTCTCAGCAGTGGTCGCAAGATGGCTTGTACATTGGTGCTTTTGCTTCTTTGATTGGATTGAACATTCTTGCGTTACTCATCTTACAAACCATTCAATTCCCAAAAGTCTCTTTTAATAGTCAGGCGCCTAAATCCGATCCTCTCAGTGTGATAGTGAAAGCACCTAACTTTATTGGCGCAGTGTTTGCTGCCATGGTCGCTTATGCGGTGATGAATATCCTGATGACAGCAACACCATTGGCAATGATTGGCTGTGGCTTTGACTTTACTAAAGCGGCGGGTGTGATTGAGTGGCATGTGTTGGGGATGTTTGTACCTGCATTCTTTACTGGTTCACTTATCGAGAAGTTTGGCTCAAGAATGATGATCTTAGCAGGCGGGGTGCTGTTCGTTGTCTGTATCGCGATTAACATTCATGGCGAATCTATTTGGCACTTCAGAGCGGCCTTGGTTGTGCTAGGTGTCGGTTGGAACTTCATGTTTATCGCGGCCACGGGTTTGTTTAGTCAGTCTTACCAATCGCAGAACAAAGCCAAGGCACAAGCGTTTAATGAATTTATTGTCTTTGGTTGTGTGACGATTACCGCCATGCTCTCTGGCTGGTTAGAATCGACAGCTGGATGGCAGAACCTCAATATCTATGTCTTACCATTCGTGTTAGCTGTTATCTTGTTGTTCGCGTTCAGCGCACGTAAATCACACATTCAAAAACAACCGGTTTAAGGACCAGTTGAACCGCTGAAAATTGAACGTATTGCTACGGTAACCGATTTACAGTACTAATGATGCTATCCAAACACAGACAAATAAAAAGCCCTACCAATAAGGTAGGGCTTTTGCTTACGGCTTAAATAATAACGTTTTCTTAAAACTGCTGTCTTGGCTTATATCCTGTAACAACAGTACTTAAGCTTGTGTTGTAAATACGCATGACAGAGCCTGCGATGATTTACAGGTCGACCAAAATCGTTTTGGTGGTAATCCCACCTTGGTCATCGATTATCTTGAGTGTCACCTCGTGCTTTCCGTATGAAGGGAAAATTGACGTGAATGTGCGACCTCGTTTGACCTTTCCGTTTGGAAGTGTCCACTCGGTATCAACAATACGACCATCGCTGTCTGAACTTGTAGACCACATGGTGACCCAGCGGCCCAAGTGAATGTACTTCGCGCTCGCTTCTGGAAGGGCGTTTGGAGATTCAACACTCACTACGGAGCTAAATGAATCGGTAGCGCCTTTGTCGTCGACAACAGTCAAGTTCACCGTGTATTCACCCGCTTGCTCGTAAGACCAAGTTGGTGCCACTTCGTTACTTGTTGTGCCGTTCCCAAAGTCCCATAGGTAACGGGTGATCTCACCGTCTTGGTCTGAGCTGAAGTTACGTGCTGAAACGTTCAGGTCAGTCACATTCAGCTCGAAGTTCGCAGTAGGAGCGACGTTGTGTTGGCTTACTTTAGATAAGCGAACCACGCCGTATTCGTTGTTATCACTTTGATTCACAATATCGACCGCTAAACCAAACTCCGTCAGGATACGTCCTGAATCTGGTGCTTGAGGCGATGTGTAATCTTGGTCATCCGAGAAGCTAGCATTGCCAACCAAACTGGTATCTTCGAGTACATCATTGTCGCTGTTTACAAGACGCATTGGAGTATGATCTTTGAGTGAAAACGCTGCGTCTCGAACTTGGTAGCGTGTTTGAGCTACTTCACCAGAGTTTGCCCACACCATGGCATTTTGGTCTGCATCGACCACGCCTAACCAACCTTCACCAGGGTGTTTACCTATCCAGTTGTCAGTTAGTGATTCGTCGACGTACCAAATGATCAAGCCTGGGTCGAATGACATCAGTTGTCCCATGCGTTTGATGTTCGCTAGGCCTTCATCAACATCCATGTGGCTGCGCCATTGCAATAGATAGTAGTGCTGCGCTTGATGGAATCCATTACTCAGCTTGTAGCCATTTAGGGCGAAGGTGGAGTTACTTTCAGCATCGTCTATTGGAGTCACTTCACCATCAACGACCACACTGAGGTTATCCAAATAGAAGCCTTCCATTGCTAAGCCGCCATCGGTGATGTATTCAAAAGACAGCTCAACTTCTTGGCCTGCCCATTGTGAAACGTCGAACTCAGCGTCTATCCATCCGCCAGACTCGCCGCCAATAGCAGGAACGAGGCCAGTATTGTATGGGTCGTCCATTGAGGTAATGTTGCCTGCAATGGCTTGTCCGTTGATTAGCACGCGCGCAAAGTCGTAGTCTTTTTCAATCTCATACCAAGTTTTGAACGAAAGCAGAGCAGAACCACCCGCTGGGATCACCAACTTGCGAGTCATACTGTTTTTAAGGTCATCGCCTTTTTGAGAGTGGAATGAATACTCGCCCTCAAAGGGTTTCAGACCTTCAATCTGCTTTTCAGGAAGATCCACTTTAATCATGTTCGGACGGCTGTTATCCGTTGTTTGGAACAGCGTATACACTTGTGGGTTGTCTTCTAGGTCATTAATCGAGATCTGATCATCGTTAACCCAACGGCCGCCAATCGATTTCTGTAGGAAGTGTTTTGCCCAAGAGCTAAATGCCGTTGGTTGTGTACCGCCAATTTGACCTGCCCAACTCCCCGAAGACATGATTGACCAGTAAGAAACCGGTTCGCCTTTGCCTGTGTATTGCGTGTCATACTCGTCTGGTAAGCCTAAATCATGGCCATATTCGTGGGCACAAACACCCGCAGCCGCATCAATCGGTTGAATGGTGTAATCGAACGCCGCGTATTGGCCACCAAATCGATCTGGAAGCGAGCTAGAAGTACCTTCCAGTACATGAGTGCGACCAAGGTTGAATCGGTGAGACCAAATCGCATCAGGGCCTAACACGCCACCACCGGCTTCTTCGCCTACCGATGCATGAAACACCATCAGGTGATCAATCACACCATCGGGTTCGCGGAAATTTCCGTCACCGTCGTAATCGTAACGATCTTCGATGTCGTAATCGGCTAGGTTGATACTCGGATCTTGAGCCAGTTGATTCAGCGCTTCACGAACCAGTTCTTGGGCGTTTAGGTCGTTGTCGGTGGTAGGGGAGTTGCCACCATAGAATGAAGCGGGCTTTGAGGCGCGATACCAACCTGCCGCTTGACCTGCAACGCTGTAGCTGTCACCTGACTCGCTTTGGTAATATTGGCGCATCGAGATTAGGTTCTCGCCATTGGGCCCTGTGTAGCCAGAATTTGAGAACAACAGCTCTTGGTAATGCTCTGGGTTGTAGCTCTCGTAGAGCATCTGCGTGTGCTCTTCAGTCAGCTTGTTGTTATCCCAGTTCAAATCAGGGAAATCGACCAATAGAGCGAGTACTTTATCGGTACGCTTGGTGCCGACTTCCAAAGCAAAGACACTGACCTTTTTAACGCCAGATCCTTTCTCAATGGCTTTGAGTATTTTCGCGCGTTGCTCAAGTGCTTTTTTACCGAATTGAGCATCGCCTTTAAAACCAGAATTGATTTTATTTTTCAAGTAACGGTCAAGTGCATCCTGCTTTGCCACATCGGTTGCATCTTGGTCGACTAAGCCTTGTCTAACTAGCATTTCAATGAGTTTGTCTTCATTAACTACGCCTAAATCAATAGGTGTTTTTGCATAACCACTGACGCTAAATAGAGTAAGCATTGCTGAAGCCAACAATGTTTTTCTCATCATTTTCATTATATTTCCTTTTTATATTTCCATGTCGATATCAGTATCAACTTGCCTTATTCGGATCTGTTCTCCGAGTTTGGCCTAATACACTCTCGTGGTGTCTTATTTAACTGACGTGTGTTTGTTGTATGTTTTTTACCTTCTATCTCTTTTGTATTGGTTGTCTCTTTTCTATTTTTTGAATCAAACGGAGTGCTCTTTACTTTTTTAGCGTTGAGATAGATACGCAAAGCTTCTTGATTTTCCTCATAGGTTAAGCCTGAACATATAACACCTCGTTTAATCAATGACTTCAGCAATAGTTCGTCGTTCTCAATAGTGGAAGCCTGTGACAGTGAGGAAAAAATTAGAACCATTAAAGCCATTGTTTTTCTGGGTGTTTTTGTAAGAGCCCTAGTTGTACGAGTCTCGGTTGTAAGAGGCGCTGTTATAAGGAACATAGTCATAAGAGCCATCAGTTTTGATTATGTAACAAAATATATTTATAAAATTTACCAATCAAATAGATAATTATTACAATTAATTATTCGTTCCGGTTTCAACATTTAGAGTTAATATAAAATAAGGAGTGTTATTTATTCTATTATCAGTTATTTAATGGGTTTTGTTGAATGAATATCTGATAGTTTGGATGTTTAATAACATTGATTAGAATGCGGTTATTATTCTGGAGGGCGCTTTATAAAAGGAGTTGGCTTCTAAATAATAAGATAATTTTTTATTATCGGTGTTTTAAAATACGCATGTAATAACTGAGTCATTAGTAAATACCCATGCTAAAATTATTTTCACTCGAAATATCAATAATTAGGGTATTGAGAGTAACTTTCAGTGTTTCAATGACGTGAAATTTAACAATAACGGCGGTGATAGGATCGACGAGTAGCAAAAAGAGCCCGTATTTGAGCTCTTTTTCTTTTAGTCTCGTTGGTATTTTTACTTATGACTGAGAGACATCGCGATAAAAGTAACGTTCGCAAGTGCTCGGATTCATGCGCTTAATGATGTTGGATATTAAAGCGATAACCAGCACTGAGAATACCAACCTTCCCCAAAATATGGTGTAGAAGTCTGCCCCAATGAGCATGATCAACAACGTATCTTCAATCAAGCTGTGGAGCAAGTTGAGCAGCATGATTGCGGTGAATACATCCCTCGCGGAGATATGTCCTTTCTTGGCTTCGTTGATCAATAAGCCGCCGCCAAACGAAAGACCTAGCGTGATTCCTATAATCGTTAGGTTGGTTGCGTCCTTGCTGATTCCTAGTAGTCTCAAGAACGGTCTTAACAATATTGCCATGAGCTTTTCAATGCCGAGAATCTTTAAAACCTTGAGTAGCAGTAATAGCGCTGAAATCACCATGAAGATAACCGCAAAGCTCTTGAGCTGTTCAACTGCCCAACCCAAATAGCTTGTGTCTCCTGATACCTCCGGCTGCCAAAGCACGGTTGCTGGGTAGTTGAGCAAATCCCCGTATTGATAGCTGAGGTTGAGTAGCCATGCCAGCACCAAGCTACCACCGACTCGCACCGACAGCGTAGCCAGCCAGCTCACGCCTGCCTTTTTGGCTATCGCTCCTTCAATCGGCAGTGAGTGGGCGAGAAGCATCATACTGCCTAAAACCGAGGCTTGAGCAACCGTTAAGGGAGCGTCGGAATTGATGAGAATAATGATCCCCGCATAGATGTTAGTGAGTATGGTGGTTGCCCATACCAAGCCCATTTCTTTCGGTAAGCCGACGCTTTCCATTATTGGGCTCAGCCATTCGCTAAGAATCACGATGCCGCCGAGCTCTTCAATGACCTTTATCACGATGATAATTGGAATCATGATTCGGAAAAGAGTCGAGGTGACATCGAAAATCTCTCTAAGGAGTTCTTTAAAAAATTGATAGGTTGATTTCATAGTTACGACCATGGTTCGATTGTTTGGTATGAGAAGATCTTACCGTGATTGTTGTGATTCAGATTTCTAAATTGACCTTTAAAGTTGCGATAGATTTTTTAATTATCGTAGTATTAAAAATTATAAGTCATAAATGTATTGGTTTAAGAAATTATGGTGATTGACCGTATAGATAGAAGCATTCTGGTTGAACTGCAAAAGAACAACAGAATCCCTAATCAGACATTGGCTGAGCTGGTCGGGTTGTCACCGCCTGCTTGCTTAAAGCGAGTGAAACGGCTGAGAGAAGAGGGCGTGATAGTCGGTGATGTGTCCATCATTAATCCAGAACTGACTGGTAGTAAGATGACTTTGGTTGTGTCCGTGGAAATGGAGCGTGACCGAGGGGATATTTATCAAATATTTCGCCATTCTATTTCAAAGGCAGAAGAGGTCACGCAGTGCTATCAGATATCAGGCAGCTTTGATTTCATGCTGATTGTGACGGTCAAAGACATTCAAGCCTACGAAGACTTTGTGGAGCGAGTACTGCGCAAAGATCTGAATATTCGTAAATTCCATACCTCTGTTTCAATGAGAACCGTGAAATTTACCACTGCAGTAAACTTAGATGAGTCGTGACTGTTAGCTCGAGAAGGTATGTGAAGTTATTAGCTTTGTGAGGTACTTAGCTAATATTTGTATAAATAGCAGGCATTTACACAAAATGTGACGTTCACATTTTGTCATAACTTTAATAATTGTATATATTCCTCGCCTAAAATAATAATTAACCTAAGTTAATATAATGACTGTCAGCTCATCTACTCAATCTCGTGAAACGCTTCTCAGCGAAAACGAACAACTTGTCTCTACCACTGACTTAAAAGGTGTGATTACGTACAGTAATGATGCTTTTTGTCGCATAGCGGAATACAGCCAACAAGAATTGCTAGGGCAACACCACAATATCGTAAGGCATAACGATATGCCGAAAGCCGCTTTTGCTGATATGTGGGTTAACCTAAAGCAAGGTAAAGCGTGGCGTGGCATCGTAAAAAACAAAACCAAATCCGGCGGGTTTTATTGGGTCGATGCTTACGTAACTCCGATTTACGACAATGGTAAGGTGAGTGGCTACCAGTCTGTTCGTGTTAAGCCAAAGAATGAATGGATACAAGTTGCAGACAAGGCTTATCAAGGCCTCTTGAAGGCTGAAAAGTCGGGTCGCCAATGGTCCTTAAAGATTAGTGACAGTGTTCGTTACGCCGTGTTGCTAGGCTCTTTGGCTGCGCCTCTGATTTCAAATCTCGTTGAAGTAGGGCAAGTATCACAATGGTTGTTGAGCCTACTTCCCGTTTCAGCATTGGCGTTACTTTTCCGACAAGAGCTGATAGATACCCCACTGCAGTTGAAAAAGCTGCAATCGAAATTCGATAGTGTCAGTCGCTTTGTCTATTCAGGTAATAGTCAGTTCTCTATTGCCGACTTTCACTTAAAACTATTGTCTGCAAGAATCCGCACCGTATTAGGTCGTATGACAGACTCTGCCAAGCCGTTACAAGATTTGGCTGACAACCTGAATGCCACGTCATTTGAAGTATCAGAAGCCTTAGATCAACAAACAAAAGACATTCTTCAAGTACGAGAGGCGACTGAAGAGGTTGAAGTCACCGCCAATGAGGTATCTTCTCGCACAGAAGAGGCGCACCAGATTGTCGATGTGACTTTGCAAACCTGTGCTGGCGCTAAAGAGAGTATTAATCAAACTCATCAAAACTTAGAGAGCCTAGCTTCTCAGGCCGAAAAGGCGACTCAAACGACTTACCAACTGAGCGACCAAGCGCAGAGCGTAAGTAAGATAATGGAAGAGATTGGTGGAATCGCCGAACAAACCAACTTGTTGGCCTTGAACGCTGCGATTGAAGCGGCGAGAGCGGGCGAGCAAGGACGAGGCTTTGCTGTCGTTGCAGACGAAGTCCGTGCGTTGTCGGGTCGAACCTCAAAGGCTACGGTTCAGATCAAAGAGAGCATCGATACCATGCTAACGACGATTGAAGGGTGGCAAAAAGATATTCTGGCGAACCGAGAGCAAACGGACGCGTGTGGTGATGTTGCGAAGGTGAGTGCAGAGCGCTTGTCGGAAGTCGAAAACCTAATGCAATCCATGAATGAACTCATGCAGTCTGTTGAAAGTTCTGCTCATAAGCAACGTGAGCTGTCGAGTGAGGTCAATCTGCATATGCAGTCTATCGCCTCGACGGCAGAGCAAAACTTAGTAGCAACGCATTCTGTGAAAGACCACTCCACAGAGCTCAAAGAACAAGTGAATGAATTCTATCAATTGGCGAAGCGTTTCGAAGAGAAATAGTCGTTAAAGACAAGCTGAATGAGAGATAAGAGAAAGCCTTGCGAAATTAGCAGGGCTTTTTTGTGTGCCAAAAGAACAGTTAACAATTAGTAGATAACAGGCAACAGATACAAAAAAGCCCCGCATTTTCATGCGGGGCTTTCAGTATGCATCACCCATTTAAGGGCGAGACAATTTAATCAAGACTAAGCTAGAAGCTCTTTTGCTGTGTTTACTACGTTTTCAGTAGTGAAACCGAACATCTTGAATAGCTCGCCTGCTGGTGCAGATTCGCCGAACGTTGTCATACCGATGATCTTGCCACCGAAACCAACGTACTTGTACCAGAAGTCAGCGATGCCAGCTTCTACTGCGATACGTGCGGTAACGTCAGATGGAAGTACAGACTCACGGTACTGCGCGTCTTGCTTGTCGAATGCGTCAGTTGCAGGCATAGATACTACGCGTACCGCTTTACCTTCAGCTGTTAGTTCAGCCGCAGCGCTAACCGCTAGCTCAACTTCAGAACCAGTTGCAATGATGATTAGCTCTGGCTTACCAGCGCAATCTTTCAGGATGTAACCACCCTTAGCGATGTTTGCTACTTGCTCAGCGTCACGATCTTGCTGTGCAAGGTTTTGACGAGAGAAGATAAGTGCAGAAGGACCATCTTTGCGTTCGATTGCCAGTTTCCAAGCAACAGCAGACTCAACTTGGTCACATGGACGCCATGTGCTCATGTTTGGAGTCAGACGTAGAGAAGCGATCTGCTCAACTGGTTGGTGAGTTGGACCATCTTCGCCAAGACCGATAGAGTCGTGCGTGTAAACTTGGATGTTCTGAGTTTTCATCAGAGCAGCCATACGCATAGCGTTACGAGCGTATTCCATGAACATTAGGAATGTTGCGCCGTATGGTACGAAACCACCGTGCAGAGCGATACCGTTCATGATAGCTGTCATACCGAATTCACGTACACCGTAGTGGATGTAGTTACCAGAGAAGTCGTTTGCTTCAAGAGACTTAGAACCAGACCACATAGTCAGGTTAGAAGGCGCAAGGTCAGCAGAGCCGCCCATGAATTCCGGTAGCATAGCACCGAACGCTTCTAGTGCATTTTGAGATGCTTTGCGTGAAGCGATGTTTGCTGGGTTAGCTTGAAGATCAGCGATGATTGCCGATGCTTTCTCTTCCCATTCAGCAGGTAGGTCACCGTTTACGCGGCGTTTGAATTCAGCTGCCAGCTCAGGGTATGCTGCTTCATAAGCTGCAAGTTTCTCGTTCCACGCTGCTTCCTTAGCTGCGCCTGCTTCTTTCGCATCCCACTCTGAGTAAACTTCCGACGGAATTTCAAAAGGACCGTGCTCCCAACCTAATTCTTTACGTGTTGCTGCAATTTCTTCAGCGCCTAGTGGTGCACCGTGACAGTCGTGCGTACCTGCTTTGTTTGGAGAACCAAAGCCAATTACTGTTTTAGTACAGATTAGAGTAGGGCGAGGGTCTGCTTTAGCCGCTTCAATCGCTGCGTTGATAGCGTCAGAGTCGTGGCCGTCTACCGCTGGGATTACGTGCCAGCCGTAAGCTTCGAAACGCTTAGGTGTATCGTCAGAGAACCAACCTTCAACTTCGCCATCGATAGAGATACCGTTGTCATCCCAGAAAGCAACCAGCTTACCAAGACCAAGCGTACCTGCTAGAGAACATGCTTCGTGAGAGATACCTTCCATCAGACAGCCATCACCCATGAATGCATAAGTGTAGTGGTCTACGATGTCGTGGCCTTCTTTGTTGAACTGTGCAGCTAGCGCTTTCTCAGCCATAGCCATACCAACAGCGTTAGTAATGCCTTGACCTAGAGGACCAGTCGTTGTTTCGATGCCTGGTGCGTAGCCGTACTCTGGATGACCTGGAGTCTTAGAGTGCAGTTGACGGAAGTTCTTAAGGTCTTCAATTGAAAGCTCGTAACCTGCTAGGTGCAGCAGAGAGTAAATCAGCATTGAGCCGTGGCCGTTAGACAGGATAAAACGGTCGCGGTCAGCCCACTCTGGGTTTGCTGGGTTGTGGTTTAGGTGAGAACGCCAAAGTACTTCAGCGATGTCAGCCATACCCATAGGTGCGCCTGGGTGACCAGAGTTTGCTTGTTGTACGCCGTCCATGCTTAGAGCACGAATAGCGTTAGCTAGATGTTTGCGATTCATAAGAACTTCCGAATAAAAATTAAGAAAAACAAAATTGATAAAAGTAGGGGAACTGAACGTTCCCCTATTTGAATTTGGTGAGAGTGATTACAGCTTAGCTGCGATCATGTCTTCTAGTTTGCCTTGGTCAACGGCGAAGTTGCGGATGCCTTCAGCCAGTTTCTCAACAGCCATTGCATCTTGGTTGTGGTCCCATAGGAACTCAGCGTGAGTCATCGCTGCTGGACGCTCTTTAGTACCGTTAGAGTCGATAAGCTTCTCAACTACTTCGCCTTCTGCTGCTTCTAGGTCTGCTAGAAGTTGAGGAGCGATAGTTAGACGGTCACAACCCGCAAGTTCAAGGATCTCGCCGATGTTACGGAAGCTTGCGCCCATAACAACAGTTTTGTAGCCGTGGTCTTTGTAGTAGTTGTAGATATCTGAAACTGAGATTACACCTGGATCTTCTGAAGCTTCGAAATCACGACCTTCTTTCGCTTTGTACCAGTCCATGATGCGACCTACGAAAGGAGAGATTAGGAATACGCCAGCTTCAGCACAAGCACGAGCTTGAGCGAAAGAGAATAGAAGCGTTAGGTTACAGTTGATGCCTTCTTTCTCTAGGATTTCAGCAGCACGGATACCTTCCCAAGTAGAAGCCAGTTTGATAAGGATGCGGTCGTTAGTGATGCCAGCGTCGTTGTACATTTTGATAAGTTGACGAGCTTTAGCAACGCTGCCTTCCATGTCGTAAGAAAGACGAGCATCTACTTCAGTAGAGATACGGCCAGGTACAACTTTTAGGATTTCTTTACCGATGTTCACGTTAAGCATGTCGCAAGTATCTTGAACTTGCTGTGCTTTATCACCGCTTTGCGCTTTTGCGTATTCTATAGAAGCATCGATTAGAGGAGCGTACTCAGCAATTTGAGCAGCTTTAAGAATTAGAGATGGGTTAGTTGTTGCATCTTCAGGAGTGTACTTGCTGATAGCTTCGATATCGCCAGTGTCAGCTACAACAGTTGTTAGTTTACGAAGTTGCTCTAATTTATTGCTCATTTTGATCATCCTATGTATCGCATAACACCTCGTTAATGGGAGAGGTGTGGGCATTTGCAAGCTAACTAATGAAGTTCTCAATGGTTGTACCAGTGAGCCAAACTTACATTAATTTAAATTTTTCTCCGAACGAACATTTGCACAGAACATTTGATCGCTCGATGAGTAAATGATGTAGCCATATTTATCCGATCTAGCCCCAAAGTCAACGGTAAATAGTGCTGTATGGTGACTTCAGTCAAATATATTTCGCTCTAGTAATCATGGGGCATGCAAGCAAACGTTTAACGAGCAAAGTGAGGTGAATTAATCAACAACAAAACCATGGTTATGACGATGAGCAAATGTACCTTGATGTTACATATGTTCAGGGTGTAAACTTGTGTATCACTTGCTTAAGCATCGAACATTTGTTCTTCAAGCAGGTAAAATAATTGTTAAATATTGGTTGAGTGGTATATGAGTAAGAATATCCAAGATGTTTCCGAAGAAAACACTGATCTCCTCACTGAAGTAGCGGTTGCTTATTATCAAGATGGTGCCACGCAAGAAGAGATATCTAAAAAGTACTCTATCTCTCGTGCAAAGGTTGGTCGAATGCTCAAGCAAGCCAGAGATGAGGGCATTGTTGAGATCACCGTGAAATATCACCCTGTTTTTAGTGCGAAGATCGAGCAACGTTTGATCGAACGATTTGGTGTGAAGCGAGCACTTGTGGCACTAGACCAACCGAATGAAGAGAAGCAGCGATTACAGGTTGCTGGTTTAGTGTCTAACTATCTTACCAGTACACTGAAAAACGGTATGGTGGTGACAGTAGGACAAGGGCGAAACGTATCGTCTGTTGCTCACCACACTGGCGTTATTACGCCACGAGACTGTAAATTCGTGTGTGGTATCGGCGGTATTCACCCAAGAGGCGGTATGTTTAATGCCGACCATATATGCAGGCAGCTAGCCAAAAAGTACGGTGGATCTTCTGAAACCTTATACGCGCCCGCTTATGCGGAGAATAAAGCGCAAAAAACCGCATTCATGGAAAACAGCACCGTTAAGCAGACCCTCGATCTCGCTCGAAAAGCCGATGTCGCTTTAGTCGGTATCGGTGATATGAGCGAAAACAGTTATATGGTCGACTTAGGTTGGTTTACCGCAGGTGAGGTCGTTCAATCTCGTTTATTACAAGGTGTCGTCGGTGACTTTGCGGGTTATGACTTTTTCGATGTTCACGGTAAAACAGCAAACACAGTAATGAGTGACCGTGTGATTGGTTTGGCCTTGGAAGAATTCCGGCCAATAGCAGAAGTCATTGCCATCGCAGCAGAGAACAGTAAACCTCTCGCTTTGTTAGGTGCACTAAGAACCGGCGTGGTCGATGTGATCGCAACCAGCGTAAGTAATGCATTGACGGTACTTAACTTGGACGAACAACTTAGCGTGAATAAACCAAACGGCAGTGAATAGTAAGATATTTGTGCTTCGTTGAATTCACTATTTGAGTAATCATGGCAATTCCTCCCTAATGAAACCAGTGCAATAAGGGGGATAACTATTAGACATGACTCGAATAGTGAATTTGTTCAGCGGTTGAAAGAATTATCACTCTTTAATGTTAAGCCACACTAATGGAGATAATTATGAAACTGTCATTTATCACACACGCTATTTCTAGCAACAGTGACCAATCAAGTTCTATCTTTAAATCTAATTCTATCATTGCGCTTAGCTTAATAGCCACGGCTTGTATGCTCACACCTACAGTACATGCCGATGATAAAGTCGTCGCAGGGTATTTTGCGGATTGGCAATATCTGAATAAAGATAACCCTTATACCGTTGACGACATACCGGCAGACAAGCTCTCACATATTATTTACGCCTTCTTGAGCATGTGTGGTCCTCATAGCGGTGCTGGTGAGCCCGTCCAAAAACAAATTCAGCAGCAATGTGCAGACAAACAACCCTATACCGCGATTATTGTGGATAAAGAAGCTGCGTTAGAAGTCGATTTCGGAGACGTGGATGTTGATGTCGCCTACAAAGGTCACTTTGCCCAGTTAGCTCAATTGAAGGCCGACAATCAAAATATCAAAATCTTGCCATCATTTGGTGGATGGACAATGTCTGAACCTTTCCATGCGATGGCGAAAGATCCTCAAGCCATTGCGCACTTTTCAAAAACTGCTGTTGAGTTGATTCAAAAATATGACTTCTTTGATGGTATTGATCTTGATTGGGA
The DNA here is from genome assembly GCF_023161755.1 of Vibrio sp. 1CM23M. NCBI lineage: Bacteria > Pseudomonadati > Pseudomonadota > Gammaproteobacteria > Vibrionales > Vibrionaceae > Vibrio > Vibrio sp. 1CM23M. The sequence continues at coordinate 223,665 of NZ_JALNTR010000001.1, read as the reverse complement.
ATACCCAGGAGGCGGCGGCTTAACCACTTCGCCTTGGAACCCAGAGACTAAACTAACGGATGAGCAGAAAGCGCAAGAGCGTGAAGCTTTCACACTTTTAGTAAAAACAATCAGAAGTGATTTGGACGCTCTATCAAAGACGACTCAAAGAGATTACGAGCTTTCAACGGCTGTCGGTGTTGGTGCTAAGGCTGCCCAAATTGACTGGAACGCAGCCAGCCCATATTTGACGAATATGTTTGCGATGACGTATGACTTCCTCGGAGGCTGGGGAACTCAGACTGGTCACACAACAAACTTACATGCCACAGAGCGCAGTTGGTGGGGAATGGGAGCTGATGTCTTCATTAATCAGATGATAGAGCAAGGTATTCCTAGCGAGAAGCTCGTGATCGGGGCGGCTTTTTATGGGCGAGGCTGGCAAGGGACAAAAGACTTTGCTGGAGAGCTGCCTAAAGGTGACCTAGTTTCTGAACAAGGGGCACAGTTTGGTACCGGTGAAAACGGTTACTTCATGTTTTGGGATCTTATGAATAACTACAGCAGCAAACAAGGTTATGAGTATAAGTACGATGAGCAAGCTCAAGCACCTTATTTGTGGAACCCAGATAAAAAAGTTTTCATATCTTTTGAAGATCAGCGTTCTATTAAAGCAAAGGCAGAATGGGCGAAGAAATCAGACCTAGGCGGCATTTTTACTTGGGAATTATCAGGAGATCCTTCCGGACAGTTGATCGATGTTATGCATAGTGAAATGAATAAATAACCGATCAGAAAAGACCTAGAAAATAAGGTAGGTGTTTATCCGCCTACCTTATTTATTTTGCTCGTCTATTTAACTTAACTCGCGTTCTTAAACAGAACATTCCGCGTGCTCGGTCACTTGCTTGTTTAGGTGAGTAGCCAGCTCATCATAAGGAATAGGGCGAGAGAAGTAATAGCCTTGCATTAAATCACATCCACATGCCTTTAGAATTGCGAAGTGTTCGTTTGATTCTACGCCTTCTGCTAATACCACCATGCCGAAGTTCTTACCGATAGCGATGATGTTTTGCACCATGGTGAGTGACTGCTGATCGACAGCAATGTTCTCGATAAAGCTCTTATCGATTTTAAGCTCATCGATAGGCAGTGCTTTCAACATGCTTAGTGATGAATAACCTGTCCCGAAATCATCTAAAGAGATCTTTATATTCTTCTCTTTGAGGGCTTCAAAAGTCGGTTTCACCAAGGTTACATCTTCAATGAATAAGCTCTCCGTAATTTCTAGCGTTAAACAGCTAGGAGACAGTTGATACTTTTCTAGCGTCGCGAACAAGTGCTCAGAGAAGGATTGATGAGAAAACTGACGCACTGATATGTTGATCGACAGCCCGATCTTTTGTTCTGTTGTTCGGTGCAAGTGGGCGATCTGCATAATGCTGGACTCAATAATAAAAGTCCCCAGCTTTTGCATTAAGCCTGTGTTCTCAGCTATCGGTATAAAGATATCTGGAGGAACAAAACCCAATTCGTCATCAATCCAGCGCACGAGTGCTTCTACACCGTGAATACTCTCATTTGCACGAACCAGTGGTTGGAAAACCATGAACAGTGTTTGTTTCTCAATAGCGATGCGTAGCCTTTGTTCTACTTTCATTTTGTAGAGGTGCGCGTCTTGCATTTCCGTTGTGAAAATACTGTACGAGTTTTGCTGCTGTTTCGCTTTGTACATCGAAATATCGGCAGAACGTAACAGGCTATCCAGATCTTTTCCGTGTTCAGGGAAACGTGCTACGCCGATGCTGCAACCTAACAAAAACTGAGCGCTTTCAACTTCATAAGGTTGAGAAAGCACTTCAATAATGCGCTTGGCGAGTCGTTTAATTTCAGCTTCATTCGACAAGGGCGTTAAGAACAAAAACTCATCACTGGATTCACGTACCAATAGGCTGAGGCGAGATCGGAACCTCATCAAACGCAAAGCGATCTGTTTGAGAACCTTGTCTCCAAAGTCATGCCCGTGGGTGTCATTGACGCATTTAAAGTTATCGATATCGATAAATAATAGCGAAAATGGCTCTGACTCATCGTCAATCCATTTGCCAATGTTTCTACGCATGTACAAACGGTTTGGCAGAGAGGTTAAAGGGTCATGGTTCGCCTGATAAATGAGTTGGCTACGAGTACGCTGTTCATTCTTGGCAATCGACTTAACCAAAAAGTAGAAACCGAACTGAAGAAAAATAAAGGCAACGAAAAGAATGCTGAACTCTTGTATGAATATACTATCGACGTGAGTTAGATCCGTACGTCCTACCACCCACAATTTGTAGTTCGGGATGTATTTCGCGCTCATTAAAGAGTGGTATTGTTCATCGTCGACGACAAAAGAGTAGGTTTCTTGCCCATTCATCGCTTCTTGCACGCTAATTCCGAAGCGGTCGGTAAAGATACTTGCAATACGCTGTATGACATCTTTGCCTACCGGAGAGGAATACGCAGTCTCAGATTCGATATCACTCGAATAAAATTGGCGATAGCTGTCTTTTCTGATCAGGCTTAGTGTATTGAAACTTCCGGCGTGAGCATTATTTTCAAATACGATCGTTGCGTCTAATCGTAGCCCTGCGGTCATTACTGCATCGGTTTTCTTGCCATCGATTGAAATGGATTTTCTCAGCGGGATAACCAAGCTATTCAACGATTCTTGAAAATAGGTACGGCCAAGCACCATGCTACTGCTTGATAGGGCGTCTAAAAAGGAGTCTCTTGTTGGCGCGTATTGCAGCAAGTTCCTTTGATTCGCAAGTTCAAGATTTGAGCTGATCGAGAGGTAGTCGCCGTCGGTGTTCAACAAGCCAAACGCTGCAATCGCAGGGTGGGTTTCAAGTAGCTTGTCTAAAATTGGCCTAATTTGGATAGACGCAGTACGTGTGAAATCAGACTGTTGAGCCAGTTGATGGCCGACCACTTCTAACAAGGCTTCTTGACTGGTCAGCAGCGAGTTGACGGAGCTAGAAAAAAGCTCAACCTGAATGTGTTGCTGCTCTATGAAGTCGTCTCTGTTCGCTTTCCAGTTTGTTATTCCCAACGCGGCGAAAAGTATCAGGGTCAGTAGTACGATAAACGCGTACAGCGACCAGATATTTTTCTTAAATAGAGCCATGAGATGCCTTTTGTTGGTTACTACTTTTAACAGACTGCAAATGACAAACTATTGGGTTGTCAGTGTGATTCATGCAACGAAAGATACAAACACAAATGGTGAAAGTATCAATGATTAAATAGTGTAACGACTATGAGCAGAGATTCTTGAGTGAAATATTAGTATTCATAACGTCGATAACGATTAGTTTATGATTAATCACAAATTATCGTTAGCAACTTAATGTAGGCTATAAATCAAACGGCGTGAATCGAGTCTTGGTCTCAAACGAACATAGCGTTAACTGCGACATAAAGGCTTACTTCATGAGACGAGAGGCCATCATTATCAGTAAGCTCTTTATGCATGCGCAGTATATTCTAACAGTGGCAGTAAGCGAAGTTGAATTACTTTTTAGTCACGGCGATAGGCAGTTTGTCGTTAGCACCCCATTCCGTCCATGAACCATCGTAAACGCCCATGTCACCTTTATAGCCAGCGAGTTTAGCGGCTAATAATATGATGCAAGCTGTTACGCCAGAGCCACAGCTAAAAAACATAGGTTGAGAAGGCGTTAATTCTAACGTTGAAAAGATATCAATAAGCTCTTCTTGAGGCTTTAACTTACCGTTATCGAGTACTTGGGCAAATGGTAGGCAAATAGAATTCGGTATATGGCCACTACGTAAGCCTTCACGTGGTTCAGGAACTTCTGAATCGAAGCGAGCTTGAGAACGCGCATCGACAATGTTTGCGCTCTTGTCAGTTGAGTAACTTTCAATCTGCTGAGCACTGACAAAGTAGTTGTCTTGAATGTGGCCTTCAAAATTGCCCGCTTTTACTTCGGTGCGATAGTCAGTCTCGGTCTCATAACCGGCTTCGACCCAAGCGGGCAAACCGCCATCTAAGATGAATACGTCGTTGTGTCCCATTGCCATAAACATCCACCACGCACGAGGAGAAGCGAAGGTTCCGGAGTTATCGTAAACCACAATCGTACTGTCTTGATTGATGCCAATTTCTTTTGCGCGAGTGTTGAAATGTTTTTCGGTCGGGAACATGTGAGGAAGCAGAGTATGCTTGTTACAAAAGTCTTTGTCGTAGTCAAAACGAATAGCACCAGGAATCATTTGTCCTTTGATCTTTTCTGACTCGCTTGGAATTTGAAACTCGATACTGGCGTCGAGGAGGATGATGTTGTCTTCTGCTAGCAAACGTTGTTGAAGTTGTTCTGGTGAGATGAGTGGCTGATTCATTATTGTTATATCCATTCTTGTTGTTTTAGCGATTCTTGCTGTTATAGCAAATACAGTGTTAGAGCGATTACAGTTGCTTTGCGAATACAGTTGCTTTTACGAATACCGTTGTTGTATCGATGGCTACTGTGCAGCTCGACAATGTATGAACTGATAACTGCTTTGTCCGGTTATTTGATTGTTTAATGTATCAAGCGCGACCACAGAATCAATAGGGCAGTCTGTGGTAGGAGCAATAGAGACCCGAAATACGTCATTATCTTTTGTCTGAACCGTAAGATAACGCCTGTGTCCATCTAAGGATTGAGTCAGCGTGTTCGAAATGACTTTGGCTTGAATGCGTTGCCCCGTCTCTGATGTTAGCGGGAAATAGGCAAGGGCAACTAACACGCCTACGCCACACATTAAGATAAATAGACCTATTTTTAACTGTTTCATGAGAGTAAGTCTTTGAAGGTTATATTGAAAATATAAGTGAGATTGGTGGTAAAGTGAATGCTACTCGCTAAGAAAGCTGAATTAATCGCTCTTCGACGAAAACAAAAAAGTGAGCATTTCTGCTCACTTCTTACTTACAAACAACTAATTTTGACTCTGTTTCGTCATAGACCTAACTAACGACAAGTTACCTGCTGTTAAACGATTTACTGCCAGACAATCTGAGAGTCGCCGCTAGAAACCACTTGTTGTAATGGAGGTTGACCATCGTAGAACCAAATCTCTATCAAGAGTGCTTCATGGTTTACCGGTGCTGCAAAGTTCGAGGCGAACACACCATTATCTAATGGACCTGCAATGACCTTACTGGAGTAATCCGGCTTCAAGGTTGAGTCATCTCTTGTACTAAATCGGCTATAAACGGTCACAAAAGAACGGTCTGTCGAAATGCTGCTGATGTCGATGTCGAGATCAAATTGTTCAACAGAGTTGTAGTCAAACCCGTCAGGTACCACCAAATCACTCATCGTATAGCTCTGTGCTGCTACCGCACTCGTCGCGGGAGACGGCGAAGGCGTTGCTGTTACCGGATTCGACGGGATTGCAGGTGCCGAGGGTGTAGATGGTGATGGAGTAGATGCACCGCCACCACCGCCCCCGCCGCCCCCACAACCGGCTAATACTAATGGCGCTGCTGCTAAAATAACGGCTAGTGACTTCTTCATGTTCCAAGTGCTTTGTACAGACATACGTTTTTCCTCAAAGAGATTGCGACTTGAATCAACGCAATGATTGTCTCGATATTGTTTAGTGTGAATAGTCATAACGTCTCTCCTTATGGTTCGTAACGTTGGTTGTCTGCAGGTGATTGGTACCATGTCTGGTTCGTTTCACCGCCGGATTCTGCGTATGGTTTAAATTCTGGGTAAGCGGTAACAATATCGACGTACTCTAAAGGCCACTCCCATTCGTCATCCGAAGTTACTATTAGCGCCCAAGGGTGGTTTTCTACTGTTTTGAAGTATTTACCTGTTGATGGATTACTGTCATCAACGCCTAATCCAGCTTCAAAGAGGTTAGTGGTATCAAATGCTTCGGTTGGCGCTTGGTCTGGCAAGTGAACCTCCCAGCTGCGTCCTGGATGTAGAGGTAGGTTTTCACCATGATAATACCCAGGCGTTGCGAAGATGAACGGGTCGTAAGGCATATCAGTCCAGCTGCCCGTACTCACACCGTCACCGGCTAAAGTAATACCAATTTGGAACGAGAACTGCTCATCTTCTTTACATCCATTATTGGTGCGGTAGAAGGTACAGCCAGTGCTGATTTTTTCTGTCAGGTCATTGGCGATAACAAAGATTGCTTCGCTACGTCCATCTTCTAGATCGAGGTCAGTGAATACGCCATTGTGTTTCATGTAAGAGCTGCCACTACTCACCAAGCTCGGGTCGAGGTTAGGAAGTCGAACAGCAAAACCATTTCTGTACGTTGCCCCGACAGCAGCTAGGCGGCCGTCTATAGTGGACTTAACGACTTTTCCATCTTTGAGGATTTCGGTAATGCGATACATAAGAACAGCGTCGTTCATGTCGTAGTCGGCTTTATATGGCCAGTTATCTTCGTACGCGAGCGTTGCGTAGCCAGAAGCACTTGGGAAGTAACGAGCGGTGGCACCATCGTTAAGAACATCGACTTGAATATCGACCACCTCACCAGAGGTTGAACCGCCAAAGTAACTTAGGTTGGTTTGTTGACTGAATCTAAATCGAGCCCACGTCGTACCGGTCAGTGCGTTGATATCGACATTTAGGAACAGATCGTTTTCACCAGCGTCTAACAGGTAATCTGTAAACACTTGCTCGTTGGCGCCATCAAAGCTGCCATCTTGGTTCCAGTCTATCCAAGCTGAAAGGTAACCGGTTGTTGAAGCTTCAATCACTACTTTTGAATCAAGTCCGGCTTCAAGCGCAGTAACAAAACCGATACCGCCGTTTGCCCATTCATCATCAATGCCCACACTTTCATCCGATTGCGGTGTTACGTAGCCATCAAGGTCAGCGTCGGGCGCGTCTGTACCTAACCAAGTCACGCCATCCAGTTCATGTCGAGGACCGTTACTTGCTAATAACGTTAGGTAGGTATCTGGAGCGTCACCGAAGTCGATGTTGGAATCTTCATCCACAACAGGCGCATTCGCACAGCGAGCACCATCATTTTGATTAGAAGAAGGGCCATTCGATACGAACTCTACAGCGGGAACGACACCTGCAGCGATGTTTGCAGCGTTCTCTGGGGATAGGTTGATACGGTAGATCTTACCGTCTTGATTTCGAGATACGTAGTAGTAGCCGTTTACATCGAAATAACCTGCGCCGAATGTCCCTGTTTCTCCAGTGTCACCTATGTAGGTTTCTGCGCCTGTAGTTGGGTTGAATTGGTACAAGCCACCCGAGTTATTGTCGATACCATATAAAGAGCCATCACTTGGGTGGAAGGCAAAGTCGGTCAACCTCACAGTTGCTGGACTACCAGCGATTTTGTTGACCGTGACGGTCGCATTCGGATCAGAGTCTAAAGGAGAGAGGTCAACGGTGAATAGCCCTTTTCCTGTACGGTATAAGTAGTAAACGTGATCATATACGTCACCTACATAAAAGGTGTGATCGGTTGGTAAGCCACTGGTATTGATGACTTCAGCTTGGAAATCCTGTCCAAGGCGCACCAAGCGTTTGTTGGTGGTGTCATAGCCATAAATATATCTGTCTTGGAAGTCGAAACCAACACCATTGATATTGGCATTCATACCCGTATCGTCTTCCAACAGAGTGGTTGAGCCGGTTACTAGGTTCACCCCCCAAACTTGCACTGGGGTGGATTGAAAGAGGTACGCCTTACTTGGACAGGTATCGAATGGCGCTGCGTTGGCGACTAGGGGGGCACTTAATAGCAAACTTAACGTTGTAATTCTCATATCTACATCCTTGTGATGGAAGGTCTAGATACTTTTACAAGTTACGTGCCAATTTTAAATTATTGATTTTTAAGGTTTATATTTTATGGCTCTGGGTTTCTCGTTGTATTCTCAAAATGAGAATTCAAATGAAACTAATCTCTCATAGAGTATTTCAAATTGATAAAGCGAGTTGCGAAGCTGATGTTAAGGCCTAAAAAAGCCCTGACTTTTAGTCAAGGCTTAGGCTTTCGATAAGAGGGGATAGGATTTAGCTTATCCACAAACCGAACAATTAGGCATCTTCATTAAATTCATTTCACGCCAGCTGTGAGACATGGCATCGAGAATCAAAAGTTTGCCTTGCTTTGGTTGTCCAAACTTGGCAATAACCTTGATAGCTTCCAAAGCCTGAGCCGCGCCTACCATGCCAACAACAGGTGCCATCACACCGGCTTCGACACAGCTTAGAGCAGCACTACCAAATAGAGCGCTCAAGCACTGGTAGCAAGGTGCATTTTCATCTTGATAAGTGAATACGCTAATCTGACCTTCCATGCGAATCGCAGCACCTGATACGAGTGGCGTTTTTGATGCGTAACATAAGCGGTTCAACTGATTGCGCGTTTCGACGTTGTCACTGGCATCAAGAACAAGAGAGTGTGCTTCGATCAAACTTGCTAGCGCTTCGTCATCAAGCCTGTGATCGACAGTTTCAATCGTCAGATGAGGGTTCAATACCTGCAAAGACTCAGCGGCAGAATCGACCTTCTTCTTACCAATATCAGCATCGGTGTGAAGTACTTGTCGCTGCAAGTTTGAAAGCTCGACAATATCATCATCGATCAGTGTTAGCTTACCAATGCCCGCAGTCGCCAGGTATTGAGCAGAGGCACAGCCTAAACCACCTGCACCTAACACTAAGATTGAACTCTGTTTCAGCGCTTCTTGGCCTTCAAAATCAAACTGTTTGAGAATGATCTGGCGATTGTAACGAAGCATCTCTGCGTCAGACAGTATTTCCATCAGCAAGCCTCGTTAGTAAAGCGTCGAGTTAAACAGTTGAATCTGAACCGTTTCACCGACTTCAACACGGCCACGTTCGCGCTCTAGTACCACAAAGCAGTTTGCTAAGCTCATTGAGCGGAAAGCGCCGGAGCTTTGGTTACCGGTTGTTTCTACTACAAACTGACCGTTTTCGATCGAGTAGATGCCACGTTGGTAATCAGTACGGCCTGGGCCTTTTTTGAATGCAGATTTAGTGATAGCAGGAATCGATTCTGGTGCTGTCCATGCGGTGTGACCTGCCAATTTAGCCAGCATAGGTTGAACTAACACATACATAGTCATCATTGCTGATACTGGGTTACCCGGTAAGCCACAGAACCACGCGTTATCCAACTCACCAAATGCGAACGGTTTTCCGGGTTTGATAGCGAGCTTCCAAAAGCCAATTTGACCGAGTTCTTCCAAAATATCTTTGGTGTAATCCGCTTCACCAACACTCACACCGCCAGAAGTCACAACAACATCTGCGAGTTCTTGAGCTTTCTCGAAGGTTTCTTTAAGCGTTGCAGGGCAATCAGGGATGATGCCTAGGTCAATCGCTTCACAACCAAACGCTTCAATCAGTGGTTTAATGCCGTAGCGGTTGCTGTCGTAGATCTGACCGTCTTCAAGAGGTTGCCCTAATGGCTTGAGCTCATCGCCAGTAGAGAAGAAAGCGACTTTGGGTTTGTGTGCCACAGTTACATGGCTCACACCGAGCGAAGCAATCATTGGAATGTCACGCGGTGTTAAACGTTCGCCACGGCTAAGAACGATATCGCCTTGTTTTATGTCGTCACCAGTAGGGCGAATGTTATTGTTCAGCTTGATGTCGTCTTGCTGAATCTCAATGCCAGCGTCAGTTTCAGCGGTGTTTTCTTGCATAATTACGGCGTCACAACCTTCAGGGATCTTCGCGCCCGTCATAATGCGAATACAGGTGTTTGCAGGCCATTCACCTTCAAATGGTTGACCCGCAAAGGACTTGCCCGCTAAAGGCAGCACTTTACCGGTCTCTAGGTCTGCTAAGCGCAGTGCATAGCCGTCCATTGCTGAGTTATCAAAAGGAGGTACAAAAATAGGGGATAGAATATCTTCAGCAAGTACGTAACCCAATGCTTCTGCTAATGGCAGTGATAAGGTCGTTTGAATAGGTTGAATTGGTGATAGCAGCTTATCTAGTGCTTCTTCAATTGGCATCAAGCCCGGAGCGTCGCAACAGCCCATAATTGAAATCCTTTGGTCGTTATTATTTTGATTTGGTGGTTGGCAATAGGGATTCAATAATTATCAAATCATGATGGTTCGCCAACGAAATTGCAGCCACTTTAGCATAGTTTAAGCCCCGTAAATAATGACCTCCCTTAAAATATGGGTGTATTTATTCAAAATTCCGAGTATCCTTGTTTGCCATCCAGAAGGGGTAATAAAAGAGGAAGTTCAATGTCAGGTCTTAGCGAATCAGCGAAGTTGGTTAAAGATGCGCTAGCAAGCCGCGGATTAGAGACACCAATGAGTCCTAACCAGGTTAGCCGAGAAGAGAAAAAGGAACGAATCGAACACCATATGCGTGAGATTCTCACTCTCCTTGAACTTGATCTTACGGACGATAGTCTGGAAGAAACACCGCAACGTATTGCTAAAATGTACGTGGATGAAATTTTCTCTGGTTTGGATTACGCTAATTTCCCTAAAATTACTGTAATCGAAAACAAGATGGGCGTTCGTGAGATGGTACGAGTAAAAGACATTACCGTGACCAGTACTTGTGAGCACCACTTAGTGACGATTGATGGTAAGACTGCGGTCGCTTATATCCCGCGTGGGAAAATCATCGGCCTTTCAAAGATTAATCGTATTGTTCGATTCTTTGCTCAGCGCCCACAAGTTCAAGAGCGTATGACTCAGCAGATCCTTGTTGCATTGCAAACGCTACTCGAAACTGATGACGTTGCTGTAACCATGGACGCCGTTCACTACTGCGTGAAGTCTCGTGGTGTAATGGATGCGACCAGCGAAACGACAACAACAGCTCTGGGCGGTATTTTCAGATCAAACCCAGCAACGCGCCACGAGTTCTTACACGGCCTGCGTTAATTCACTGCATTATTAGATGAATTCAATTTAGTCTCTGTAAATTGAAGTTCGTTGAAAATATTCTAAGCCTCGCTTTATGCGGGGCTTTTTTACGCCTGTAATGAAGTCAATTGTAATGACTACGAATGTCGTCATTCCCTAAAGCGAGGAACGAACGTAATAGGGAATCTTTTTTGATGAAGTGTTTATGGTATAGCTGGCTCGAGATCCCCGATCCAGTCGTTCCTCCTTCTCGGGGATGACGGCGTGTGAGGTAAAATACGAGGGTGAGGGGCCAGTGTGTATTCTATCTCCAGCCTTTTAGAAGAAAACGCTGCTGATCTTGCAGAATGAGCGACTCCTTAACTTTCGTCATTCCCTAAAGTAAGGAACGAGCGTAATAGGGAATCTCTTGCGGCCAAGCAGAAAAAGCACGCTCTGTAAAAATATAGAGCGTAACTAGAGTCAGTCGCTGGTGGGGTGCTTAAGAAAGGTTAAACAAACGCTTTAAGTGGTGAACAATACCGGATGGCTTGTTCTCAGCTTGATAGATGTTCAAACCATCGTAAAAACTGGCCATGAACTCTACGCGAATCTCATCATTACTGCTTCTCGATATGCGAGACAGTAGCGTAGCGGCTACAGCTGCGTGATCATTGGCTAGGCTGTAATCCATTCCTAGTCGTCCTTGAATGAACAACCACAAATGCGTGACTAGTTTTAACTGTTGAGCGTTAGAGTTTTGAAACTTGTCGCTGTGTTCAGTGCCCACTGTATTATCGAATACATTTTGCATCGCCTCATTCGCTTCTTTATTGCTTTCAAAGCGATAGCTTGCATCGATATGTACCTTGGTTAACAGGCCAAGTAACGTCTGACGTGCCGAGTTGTCCGGCTTGTTCTCGCAGGCGTGTTTAAACAAAGCGTGGTTTTCATCAATAAATGACGACAGCTCTTTCTCGTAGCCTGACGAAAGCGCTTTGACTGAGTCTAAACCTGCTTCCTTTAAACACTGGTGAAGCTTGGTTCTAGCTTGTTGTTTAGCTTTGATTTCTTGCTGCGCGTCGGCTTGCTGCTTGGCTTCTTCTTGCAGGCTAGCTTCTGTTTGCGAACTATTCGGGGTTGGACGCTCAGTCATTACTCTGTAGCTCTTCCCACGTTACTTCTGCCGATTGAGTATCGCTGTTAATGAAAGCAGAGTTGCCTGACAGCATGACTGAAAGATCCATCGTACGTTGTGTCATCGCTGCTAGCTGCTCAATGCCATCGTTGTCTAGACGAACGATCTGAGCTTTTAGGTAACCGAATTTACCTTTGTTCTGCTCCCACCAAACGTTTGATTTAGTGTTGAAGCTAAATACACGCACGGATTTAGATAGGCGAGTTGCCTTCTTAACACGCTCTGGATCGGGTTCGCCTACATCAACCCATTCTAGGATTTGATCATCTAACGACTTCTGCCATAAATCGGGTTCTTCAATGCTAGACAACCCTTTAGTGAACTCAAGTTCAGGAGATGCATTGATACAGAAAGCCATGATACGAGCCATCATTCGCTGTTCTGTTTCAGAAGGGTGTTGTGCAACCGTTAGATTAAAAGAGTCGTAATAGTCGCGATTCATATCGGTTAAAGAGATACGAAACTTGTAGATTGTCGGTTTAAGAGCCATTGAGAGGGTGTCTTAGGTAGAAATAGTGAAGGGGAATATTACCTTAAATCTCTGAATAGCGGGTAAAAAAATAGCCAGCAGAGGCTGGCTATTTTTAGAAAGCTTTAAAATACCAGATTAAAGTACTTTGATGCTGTCAGCTTGTGGGCCTTTTTGACCTTGAGATACTACGAACTCAACTTTTTGGCCTTCAGCAAGAGTTTTGAAACCGTCGCCAGTGATAGCAGAGAAGTGTGCGAATACGTCTGGGCCGTTTTCTTGTTGAATGAAGCCGAAGCCTTTAGTTTCGTTGAACCATTTTACTGTACCAGTAACTGTGTTAGACATGATGATATCCTAAAATTAAATTTTTATTTTGAGCCAATTGTGGCACTGATAGCGCGGAAAAGTTTATTGCTATTGCGTACAACACAACGGGGTTACTAGTAATCCAACGAAATGTTTATATACAAAGAACTTTCTTTCTAGCCGGAGTGAAGTCTAAATCAAATCAGGGGATAGTCAATCGAATCCATAGTGAAAGGTTGCAGAAACTTGGGGGTAGTCAAACTTTGCATTCCTTAAATATCATGGAGTTACAGTTGTATGGTGATTTGTTGTAGTTTTTGTGAAAAAGGTGGTCGAAATTGATGACGAATTTGGAGTAATTGCACTGTTTTAGCGCATTCATTTTTGCAAATTTAAAGCCGCTAACTGGGCGTTAAGCCCACTTTTAACGGCTTATATTTATAAATGTCGTTGTAAGGTAAATGCCTTTACTTGAACGAGGTCTCGGCTACTTTTTCAAGCGGTACAGGTTGCCATTATCAGTGCTGAAGAAGATGTCTCCGTTTGGTGAAGTTTCGATGTCTCTTATCCTTTCGCCCAAGTCCTCTAAAATGCGTTCTTCCTCGATTGCCTCACCTTGCTCATTGACTGTCACAATATTGATGTGAGTAAGTTTTAGTGCTCCAGCCAGCAGTTTGCCTTTCAGCTCTGGGTATTTGTCTCCTTGGTAAACAATCAAACTGCCCGGAGCGATTGAAGGAACATAGACTTTTTTAGGCGCTTCAATGCCATCTTTGGTTTCAGATTCGCCAACGCTGATAGGGCCCCAATACTCTTTTCCGTGTGAGGTGACTGGCCACCCGTAGTTGGCACCTGCTTTTATTAGGTTGATTTCATCACCACCGCGAGGGCCGTGTTCAATTGACCAAAGCTTCTGAGTCGGGAAATCGTAATACAGGCCTTGTGGATTGCGATGGCCAAAGCTCCAAATCTCATTGAGCACCTTGCTGTTATCCGAGAATGGGTTATCGCTTGGTGTGCTCCCATCGGCATTCAGTCGTAATATTGAGCCGGCGTGAGTCATGGTATCTTGGCCGTTGTCTCGATCACCACGGTCACCGATTGAAAAATACAGGTGGCTATCATCAAAGGTGATACGGCTACCAAAGTGACGTCCGGTGTCCGTTCTGGATTTCGACACAAAAACGTCTGTCCAATTGGTGACTTCATTATTGCTGTAATTAGCAGAAGCCAGTGTTGTTACACCTTCACCATCGACGTCTTTACTGTAAGTGACGTAGAACTTTCCGTTTTCAAAAGGGGAGAGTGCAATATCCAATAATCCACCTTGGCCTTTCGCCCATACATTGGGTAGCCTGAACAGTGTGTTTTGATCGCCTGTTTTTAAATCGACATGTTTAATGACGCCTGATTTTTCTGTGACTAGCATCGACTTATCGTTGACGTAAGCTAAGCCCCAAGGGATAACGAGTCCGTCGGTGATCTTCTCTGCCTGCCACGCAAAGGCTGACGTTACAGGACCTGAGGCAAACAGCGCCAAAGCACTTGAAAAAATACGGTGATGAGTGTTCATTGAAGTCCCTTGATTATGAGCATCTAGTGTTAGTCTAGCGCTTGTGGCCGATAGGCGGAAAGCCGAGGTTGCTGAAAAGTGACTATTCACATATTTAGTTGAACGACTATTGTATGATTATACAAGCTCACGTATGTTTACTGTGCCTTTCTCTATTTGATCCCGTCGGAGCATTATGAACAACTCGTCAGCAGCATTTTCGCTATTTTCTCAGTTTTTATGTTGTGAGTTAGATACGCACGATTTTTCTTCAAATGGACGTATTAAACGATGAGTCGTGGATTTGATTTTAAATCGATCTTACTTGCGTGTTTGGTCATCAGTGTCGGCCAGCTCAGTATGGGCTTGGTGTTTCCTTCTTTACCTTGGATCGCAAAAGATTTTAATGTCTCGCTAGAGCAAGCTCAGCTTTTGGTGAGTGTGTATTTATTGGGCTTTGGTCCTTCCCAGTTTATTTATGGCCCTATTTCCGATGCTTTGGGACGCAAGAAGGTGCTGTTAAGCGGTTTGTTGATTGCCATGCTGGGTCTCTTGATGATCATCTTCTTCAGTCACTCGTTTACTAGCATGGTGATGGGGCGATTCCTGCAAGGCTTAGGAACCGGTTGTTGCGCGGTACTTGCTCGTGCGTCTACGCGAGACAGATTCAGTGGGGCAGATTTGCCGCTCGCGATGTCTTACATTGCTATGGTTGCGTCTATTACACCTTTGATTGCGCCGGTTATCGGTGGATTCATTAACTTCCACTTCGGTTGGAGCATGGTGTTCATCTCACTACTTGGCTATGTCTCATTAGCTTGGGTGGTGTTAGCGTTCAAATTTAAGGAAACCGTCACTCAGGTTTCGGCGATCCCTTCGCCTAAGAAAATGGTTTCTCAATATAAAGAGTTACTCACTTCTCGTTATTTTATGAGCTTTGCGAGTATCGGTTGGCTTAACTTTAGCTTGATGATCACCACTGTGTCGGTGATGCCATTTATCATGCAGAACCAGATTGGTATGACGTCAGATGAATACGCGATGTGGGCGGTGATTCCTGCATTAGGCATGCTGGGCGGAACAAGCTTATGTAACCGCATTCGCCCTATGCTAGGTAACAAGAAAACTCTGTTATGCACACCTGTGTTACACGTTGCTGCGGCTTTGTGGCTGTTCTTCTGTCCACTCGAGCCTTTGTATCTCATGCTTGGCCAGTTCTTGATGATTCTTGGTAATGGTATTGCGTTACCTTGTGCTCAGGCGTTAGTGATGTTGCCTTATAAGAAGAACGCTGGCGCGGCTGCTGCGATGTCTGGCGGCGGGCAGATGGTGGTCTCTTCAATGGTGAGTATGGGGCTGGTTCAGTTAGGGCTAGGGGAAGCGTGGCATTTATCGCTCGTCATCATGCTGTTCACATTGATTACCCTGTTTAACATTTTGCGTGGTTTCAGTAGCCAAGAAGCGAGAGAGTCCCAGCTCAGTTAGTTGTTTAGGTAATTAGCTAGCTGCCTCGCTAGTGGAAACGAAAAGGCCATTGAAATGATGAATTTCAATGGCCTTTTTAATGTTCAGCGTTTGGGCTTAATTTGTCAGAATATAAGCTATTCGCCGACTGGTTAGGGCAAGTGGTGGTGTTCCCAGCGCAGCTTGCAGCAGGGACGTTAGTTTCCATTATTGGTGGCAGCTACTTCATCTTCTTGTTACTGAAATCTCGAAGAACATAGCTTCTGCTAATGACCTCACGCCATTGCTAATCAAAGCTATTGGCAATCAAATCCATTGGCGATAAAAGCTACGAATAAAAAGCAGTGAATGGAGCGATCCATCACTGCTTTTTTGTTGGTGTCGTTTATGTAAGGGAGAATCGTTAAGCAACACAGGTCTCGCTTCTTAATGTGCAAGTTTGGCATATGTTAATAAAATGTATAACCTGAAGGTCTGACCACTGATAAGGTAGCCACCATGCCAAACCTCGATCGTATTACTTGTTCTATCGATGAAAACCAAATTGCGACGGTTGTGTTGAATCGACCCGATAAGCTCAATGCTATTGATATGGCAATGTTCCAAGGCGTGAATAACATGGTTACTCAGCTGAAAAAGAACACCGAGATTCGAGCTGTAATAGTAAAAGGCGAGG
Source organism: Vibrio sp. 1CM23M (assembly GCF_023161755.1). Taxonomy (NCBI): domain Bacteria; kingdom Pseudomonadati; phylum Pseudomonadota; class Gammaproteobacteria; order Vibrionales; family Vibrionaceae; genus Vibrio; species Vibrio sp. 1CM23M. Next base: position 207,121 of record NZ_JALNTR010000001.1, on the reverse strand, counting down.
GTTCTGATTTTTGTTCAGGGCTTGATGTTAAGTCTCTTTTGACCAGTAAATCCGGGGCGATGAAGCTGTTGTTTAAATGGCTACCGACATTGCCTAACGCTGCACAACACTTTTCATTGGGTTGGCGAGATATTCCATGCCCAGTCATTTTTGCGATTCATGGTCGTTGTTGGGGAGGTGGTCTGCAATTGGTCAGTGGTGGTGATTTTAGAATTGCTAGCCCGGATGCGAACTTCTCAATATTGGAAGCAAAGTGGGGTCTGATTCCAGACATGGGAGGCGCTATCGCCTTTAGAGAGCTGATGCGTAAAGATCACACCCTTGAAATGGCGATGACGGCCAAAGTGATCGACTGTGAAACCGCGAAAGAATATGGGTTGGTGACCAAGATTGCCAAAGATCCTTACGCTGAAGCCTATGCGTTGGCACTTGAGTGTGCGAATCGGTCGCCAGATGTCGTTGCTGCTAACAAGAAACTCTACAACAAGACTTGGTGGTCAAGCCCAGGCATGGCTGTGTTCTACGAGACTTGGTATCAGATAAAGGTTGGGTTAGGTAAGAACAGGGCGATTGCTGCTCAACGTGAAATTCATCGAGACAAACCACGCCCTTACGTCGCCAGAAAGTTTAAATAGCGTTTGTACAGGAATAATGGATATTCCCTTTGTTTATAGGGCTTTGCGGTAACCTTAGAGCAATTTAATGTCTAAGGCTAAATGAGCGCTCTGATGAACAAAACTTTTACTTACTCTCTAGCTGCCACTGCAATTTTTACTAGCTTAAATGCATTCGCAAGTGGCCTGTTTTTGCAAGAAGCTGTCGTTGCTAATGCCGGTACTACTGGCGCTGGTGACGGTGTTTACACTCGCTCTGCAGCGGCGATGTGGACTAACCCTGCCACTATGTCTCACATGGGCGAAAGCAAAACGACCATTAACACTATGGCGTTTGATCTTGAGATGCAATATCAAGACAACTTGGATTCAAATGACAATGGTAAAGCTCATTCCATAATGCCTTCATTTGGCGCCTTCCACGCGCATCAAGTCACAGACAAATTACACCTTGGTATTGCGCTTGGCGCTGTTGGCGGCTCTAGCCTTGATTACGGCAGTGAGTGGGCGGGTGCTGCACTTCTAGAAGATATCACTCTCACTGCAATGCAAGTAAACCCATCACTGAGTTATAAGCTGAATGACCAGTGGTCAGTGGGCGCGGGTGTTCAATTCAGCTGGGCTGCGTTTCAACAAACGACATCAATGCTTACTGCTAAACAAGATACTGACTGGGCATACGGTTATAACCTTGGCGTAATGTACACACCAACAGATAAACTCAAATTAGGTGCGAGCTACCGTTCTAAACTCGAGCATGAATTCAACAATGATGTAAACGGTAAGCTAGGTGCTGACGCTTTGAATTCGTTGTCTACAGATATTGCTCTTCCTGAAATCATCGATGTCAGTGCAAGTTATGCATTGAACTCTCAACTTGATCTACTTGCTAGCATTCAGTTCCACCGCTGGAGTGCGTGGGACGAAACGGTATTAGATTTCGGAGCAACTAATTTAGGCGGAATTCCAATCGAGCGCGATTGGGACGACGTGTGGAAGTTTGCGGTTGGTGCTGACTATCAATTGAATTCAGATTGGCGTTTAAAAGCGGGCTTCTCTTATGAGACTTCTCCGCAGGATGATCCTTCAATGCAGTGGGTTGACCTTCCTGTAGGTGAACAGTATCGCTACTCGGTAGGTGCTTCAACGTATTGGGATGATATCTTGATCGAAGTGTTCTACGAATACGCAGATTTGGGTTCAGTTGATATGAACCGCAGTGGACCAAAAGGTAATGCTTTGCTAAACGGCTCATTCGATGGCCGTATCCACTTTGTTGGCGTTAGCGCAACCTTCTAATGACATTACGTAATCTATTACTTGTTGCTGCGGCAATGCTTGGTTCGACGGGTGCTTTTGCTGAAGAGAAGCACCCTGACGACCCGACTAAAATCGTAACCAAAGCTGGCGTTGCTTATAACGAAGATTTGCAGTTCTCTGGGTCTATTGGGCTTGATGAAGCGCGAATGATTAATGCTCGTGTCAATGCGGACGGCGAAGAGTGGCGAGTAGGCGGCTCATGGCTGTTGCCCATGGGAATCGTCAATTTCAACTTTAGTCGCTCTGAGTATGATAACGATGCTTACAAGAACAACTACAGTATTGGTACGTTTATACCACTGAGTTATTTTGATATTGAGCCGTTTGGTTGGCAAATCTTCCCTATGGCTGGCTACAGTTATAATGATGGCGAAGTAGCGGTTTTCGATGATGACAACGTTGGCTCTGACTATGTATTGATGCCGAGTGCAACACACGGTGGCTACATTGGTGCGTTTGGCTTAAAAACGATCACTGATGAATGGTCTATCATGGGCTTCGGTGGTGGTTCAATGGGCTCTGATGATTATTCAGGGTATTGGGCAGGTGTCGGTGCTAGCTACAAGTTGAGTGATGCTCAATCATTCAACTTCTTCACTATTTTTGCTGAGGATGATTTCGGTGAAAATAACAGTGTTGGTGCGTCTTACACCTATGAATTCAAATAGTTATTCTCATATATCGTCTTAGATAAAAAGAACTGAGTGTAGGGTCACCAATTTAGTGAATCTACACTCAGAACTTATCGCTTTTCTATGAGCTTTCTAGTACTGAAGTCTTGCTAGCAAGCCGCTTCGTAACGTTCAACATAGCTTTGCATTACCGCGTTCATCGCTTTCGTGATATTGGCGTATTGTGCTTCTTCTAGGTTCGCTAGAGAGACACGCAGAGACCACGTTGGCGCATCAAAACCCGCTCCTGGCATCACAATCACGCCATGTTCTTCTGCAAGGCGAACCAAGAAATCCAGCGGCTCATACGTTTCTTCTAACCATGCGAAGAAGTCGTTGCTGTGAATCGTTTGAGCAATTTCTTTCAGATCAATCTCCACGTAATAGAACGCACCGGTTTGATCGCCTTCAGCAACGATTGGCGCGGCTAAGTTCTTCTGCATTAGAGTGTGGTAGCGACGACGCACTATCTGTTTTGCGAGTCGTTTGTACTCTTCGCCATCCTTCATCAAAGACAACAACGAGAACATTGTCATTTGAATCTGCTGAGGTGTTGAAAGGCCGGCTGTATGGTTCAGGGCGACTGCACGGCTGTCTGCAACTAAACGGTCAATGAACTTAATCTTACTAGGCTCAAGTGCAATTCCTTGGTATCGCTGAGATAACGTGCTTCGAGTGTCTTCAGGAAGATCTCGAATCATGCGGTCGAAATTATTGTCTTCGTGTACGCCAATCACGCCTAAACGCCAGCCTGTTGCACCAAAGTACTTAGAATACGAATACACTAGAATCGTGTTCTTCGGAGCCAGCATCGCTAGTGATGTGAAGTTATCAGCGAAAGTGCCATAAACATCATCAGTAAGTAGGATGAGATCAGGACGACGGTTAGCAACCTCGGCAATCTTATAGAGTGTCTCATCACTTAATCGAACCGAAGCTGGATTGCTTGGGTTAACGAGGAAGAAAGCTTTAACACTTGGATCGTTCAGTTTTTCTAATTCAGAGTCTGGGATTTGCCACGCAGACGCTTCATCAGCCATGATTTCTACTTTGTTGAGCGCGTAATCTTCTAGCTCTGGCATTTCGATATACGGAGTGAAAATCGGCGCACCAATCGCGATGGTGTCACCAGGGTTTAATAGTCGGTTGCTCTTTAGCGTGTTAAAGATGTAAACCATTGCCGCCGTGCCACCCTCAACGGCGAACAAGTCAAACTTTCCTGCAGGTAATGGCTGCGAGCCCGCCATTTCTTGTTCAATGTATTTACGAGCAATGAGTTCCGAATATTTGAGCATGCGATCAGGCACTGGGTAGTTGTTACCTAGAATCCCCTCAACCCATTCATAAATAAGCGCATCACCGTCTACCTGATATTGATCCGTAATAAACTGGAAGGCTTCAATGAGGAATTGCACACCTTCTTGGTCTTCGTATTTTTCACAAAACTGAAGAAAGCGCAGGCTAATATCTTGTTGAACTCCCATTCCACCGAAGCCTTCATACCCTGAGAAATTCGATTTTGATTCTTCTAGTGCAAACATACCTAATTGGAAAAAGGCTTCACGTGGCGCTGTCGCGACCCAGTTTGGGTTACCACGACCAGCGTTGATCATGGTTTTTTCATGTGAATGCTGAGCTAGGTCGATCAGTGTGTTTTTTACTTCGAATGGGCTTAGTGTTTCTAGGCGTTTTTCATCTGTGCGTTTCATAGTCGTTTCTCTTTTAATTTGTTTAAGATCCAAGTTTTTTGGATAGATAAGTGAGTCATTTCTTTGAGCAGCTAGCCTGCTTGGCTAGCTACTGTGTTAAGTCGTTAATTAATAAGTTGAATCATCTATTGGCTGATTCGGTGTTGATTACGAGATTTTGGTGATTAGGTTGATGATGATTGGACCCCATAAGGTGAGGAAGATATTGGCAACCGCATAAGTCATCGTGAAACTCGGTACTGGTGTGCTGTTTTGTGTTTTTTCTAGTAGCGATGCGAATGCAGGGTTAGCACTGCGACTACCAGCCACAACGGCTAAGGCTTCTACCGGGTTTTTGATTTTCAATACGTAGTAGTTGAACAGGAACGTAAGTATCTGAGGAATGAGTGTGACCAACACACCAAGCAGCAGCAGGGTTACGCCATTTTGTTTGATAGCCGTCAGTGCTGGAGCACCTGCATTGATGCCCACTACAGCAACGAACACAGCAAGGCCAAAGGTTTGCATGAAGTTAGCGGCACCGTGGTTAATGCTGCCCATACGTGGTGTGCGCATTCTTAAGTAGCCAACCAATAGGCCAGATACCAAACAACCTAAACCTGAACCTAGAGCGATATGAGAACCGCCGATGGTGAAACCAATCTCGCCAATTAGATAGCCAAGCACCATGCCGAAAGACATTGTTACGAAGTCAGTTACGCTTGGAAGCGGGCTGTTGTAGCCGACCTTTTTGGCTACTTTGGCTAGGTCTTCTTTTTGGCCGACAAGAGTGACTTCATCACCAAGGTGAAGTTCGGTTTCTGGTAGCGTTGAGATGTCGTGCCCCATACGAGAAACCTGTGTTACGTATACGCCTCGACGTACGTTCGCATTGGTTTCATCACGCAGTTTACGCAGAGTAACGCCAGCGAGTTTTTTGTTGGTCAGTACGATTTTTTGTCGTGTGTGAACCACATTGTTTTCTTCGCTAAATTCACCGATCTCAATACCCAGCGAGGTCACTTTAGGGAATGCTTGAGTTAACCCTGTAAGGTAGACTTTGTCGTTGGCTGCCAAGATTGGGTTTTTGGTCAGATCTAAGCTTGTGTCTTTGTCTTCATTTCCTCGGTGAATCGCTTCAATTGTTAGGTCTGCATTGAACGCTTCTTCAATCTCAAGCACGCTTTTGCCAACAAATATTGAATTGCTACCTACTTGATAAGCACGTGATGACACTCGGCTTAGTGCTGAGAATTCCCCTTCATTTAACTGTTTGCTTCCAGAGCCCATTTGTTCAGCGAGCTTTTTCGCTTCTTTAGTGATGTTCCAACCCATTACCATAGGAATGAGTGACATCATTAGAATCGGACCAAGAGAACCGAAGATGTAGGTGATTGAGTAACCCACAGCCACGTTTGTTTTAAGTGTTGAGGTGACATCGGGTGCTAGGTTCAGCTGTTCGATAGCATTACCTGCAGTACCTATGATTGCCGATTGTGTTAAGCCACCAGCCGCAAGGCCCGCCGCTAAACCTTTATCTAGTCCTGCCCATTTAGAGAGCAATACAACCGTGATTAATCCTACAAACGTCATCACAAACGAAGCGAATAAGCGTGTTAGCGATGAAAGGCGGAATGACGAGAAAAACTGAGGACCGCCGTTGTATCCCACCATAAAAATAAATAAAGCAAAGAAGATGCTTTTTACTTCGTTAGAGATCGCGATACCGCCGATCTGACCAAGTGCAACGGCTACCAGAAGTGAACCAGCAATACCGCCAAGTTCAAATTTACCTATTTTGATTTTGCCAATTAGGTAACCAAGACCTAATGAGAGAAAAAGAGCTATGAATGGATAGTCTCTTAATTGTTCAATTATAAATGACATAGTAAATCCTTAATGGAACATCATGTTAATAACTCGACGTTCCAATTTTTAGATATGTTTTATTTAAAGTGGCGTTTCATTATTAACGCCACTTAGACAATCATAGTGCTTAAGAACTTTGCTTTTTATGGTGTAAGCGTGATGATTTCTTATGTGCGTGCGTTTTATCTTTATGGTGCTTATTGTGGTGACCATCTGGATGATGATTAACTAAATGTTTGTGACCTTCAGGTTCTCCGCCATGAGGGTGGCCAGAATGAGAGGGTTGATGTTCTCTATATTCTAAATGGTCTTTATTATGTTTATGGTCGACATCTTCTCCATATACACGTTTCATTTTTTCTTTAATTGCTACTTTTGTATGGTGTGCTTGATTAGACATATTTATCTCGGTTAGTTGTTTAAGGAACGAGGAGGATTATATCTATTTGTGGCTAAGATAAATCACGTGATAATAAAATCGACATAAATAAGGTAAATGATTTTTACTTGATTGTTTTTAACTAAGTTGTTGTATTTATTTGTTTTATTTTTATTTTATATAGGCTGGATACGATGTTATAGGAGTTTTATTTATTGGGGGTGGTGAACGTTATAATGGCCGGACTTTAAACACGAGGTGAACACATGAGTAAATATAAAGGCGTTATCGTCGGGTCAGCTCTATTTATATTGTTATCTTTTGTCTTTGGCTTTCATTATGTGAAAGGCGAAGTTATCAAAGAAAAACTAGCAAGTTTTAAATTACCAGCGACTTCAGTAACAACACAGAAAGTAAATAAAGAAGTATGGAATGAAAGTTTACAGGTGATTGGTAATATCCATGCCAACCAATCAGTCAATGTTTCGAGTCAAATGTCAGGGCAAGTAAAAGAAGTACTTTTTAATTCGGGTCAGTATGTAAATAAAGGTGATGTGTTGATACAGCTTGATGATGCTCTATTGAAATCTAATTATAAAAGCCAGTTATCGAAATTGGAATTAGCAAGAGTTGAATTAGTGAGAAACAAAAAGCTATTAAGAAATAACAGCGTATCTCAAAATTCGGTTGATAAGCTTACTGCTCAATTTAATTCGGAATCTGCAAAGCTTGATTACATTGCTACTCAGATTGAATACATGAAAGTGAAAGCACCATTTTCTGGCAATGTGGGAATTAGAAAAATTGATGTGGGTGATTTTATTAATTCAAGCACCGAGATTGTAGACCTAGAAGATAGCTCTAAACAGTTTGTCGATTTCTCTATTTCGGAGCTTTACCTTCACGACGTTCAAGTAGGGCAGACGTTACAGTTTGAATCTGATGCCGCTAACGATGAAGAGTTTCATGCAACGATTTCAGCGATTGAACCGAGTTCAGACGCGAGTACACATAACATCGAACTGCGCGCGGTGACGACAGAACCAGTGCCGTTGGAGTCGGGCATGTACGTCGATGCGACATTAACGACATCAGAATCAAACACCGTGATCAGTGTGCCTTCAGTGGCGATCAGCTACACATTGTCTGGCGATACAGTATTCGTTTTGGACCTAGCAACTAAGGCTGTAAGTCAGCACTCAATTGATACACCTTTTTATGAGTATAAGGTGGTGCAACGCACCGTTGAGGTTGGCCCAAAACAAGACGGGTATGTAGGGATCCTTTCTGGATTAACAGAAGGGGATGTAGTAGTGACGTCGAATCAGCACCAACTCAAAAATGGCGGTTTGGTGCTGGTTAATAATCAACGACCACTCGTTACCGATACCAAGAAAAGTAACTAGGATACTCCCATGACATTTACTGATGTATTTATCAAACGCCCCGTTTTGGCGACGGTATTGAGCCTTGTGTTGTTGGTCTTGGGTTTAAAAGCCTTTACCTCTCTACAAGTCCGCCAATACCCAGAAATTGAAACCGGCGTTATTACGATCACAACAAGCTACCCAGGTGCCAGTGCATCCAGTGTACAAGGTTATGTAACGCAGCCGCTTCAGGCCGAGATCGCTCAAACAGCAGGCATTGATTACATGACATCGGATAGTGCCTTGGGTAAGTCCGTGATTACCGTGTATTTGAAGCTGGGTTATCCGTCGGACGGCGCGTTGACTGAAATTCTGTCTCTGGTACAGCAAGTGAAGTACAAGCTTCCTTCTGGCGTTCTAGACCCGAGTATCCTTAAGTCGACATCGCAATCACCGATCTTATATGTCTCATTCTCGAGTGACACGTTGAAAACCGAACAGGTGTCAGATTACGTAAGCCGAGTTGTGAAACCGACCTTTTCAACCGTAGAAGGGGTGTCGAAGGTCGATATTTTAGGTCAAGAAGACTTTGCGATGCGTATTTGGCTGAAACCTCAAAAGCTTGCTTCGTATGGTTTAACAGCGACTGACGTACAAAACGCTTTGCGTTCAAACAACATTGTGAGTGCGGCGGGTAAATTGCAGAGCCCTTATATCGAAGTTGATATTAACGCGCACACAGACTCTAGCTCCGTTGCTGACTTTAAAAACATGTCGTTGAAGACACACGATGGCCAGTTGGTGCATTTAAAAGATGTGGCGACCGTCGAATTAGGGGCGACAAATTATGATTCAGATGTTTTGTTTAACGGTGTCACAACGGTTGCAACCGCGATCAGTAACACGGCGACGTCTAACCCATTAACCGTAGTGCAGGGGATCTATGAATTACTGCCACAGTTAAAAGCAAGCTTACCTGACGGTATCAAAGCCAATGTTATTTATGACTCGACTAAGTTCATCGAGACATCGATTGATGAAGTAGCAAAAACGCTGATGGAAGCAGCTCTGATTGTTGTGATTGTTATCTTTGCGTTCTTAGGTTCAATGCGAGCAATGTTAATTCCACTCGTAACGATTCCGCTGTCACTGATTGGGTCAATGTTCTTTATGTTAAGCATGGGTTTCAGCATCAACTTGCTGACGCTATTGGCGATGGTATTAGCAATTTCTTTGGTGGTTGATGATGCAATTGTGGTGGTGGAGAACACTTTCCGTCACCTAGAGGATGGCACGAGCCCAATTAAAGCTGCCATGGACAGCGCACGTGAGATCGCGGGGTCGATTATTGCGATGACCATTACATTGGCGGCGGTATACGCACCAATCGGTTTCATGGGTGGCTTAACCGGTAAGCTGTTTACTGAGTTTGCGTTTACCTTGGCGGGTTCGGTTCTGATCTCTGGATTTATTGCTTTAACACTGACACCCATGATGTGTTCAAAAATCCTAAACAAGTCTGTTTTAGATGGAAAACTGGTTAAGAAAATCGATGCAGTTATTGCAGGTGTAACCGAGCAATACCGTAAGGTTCTAGAGCATGTGCTGAATAACCGAGTGTACATTTGGCCAGTCGTTGGCACGTTATTGATAAGCCTAGTGTTCATGTTTATGAATACCGCATCCGAGCTTGCTCCTGAAGAAGATCAGGGCGTAATGATTGTCATGGGGCAAGGGCCAGCACAAGCGAACACGGACTATATACGTCACTTTACTCCAGCATTGACTGAAGCGATTTCAGATAATGATGAAGTACAAATGACCATGTTGGATAACGGCTATATGCACAACAACGCTTTCTTTGGCCTAGGTGTATTGAAAGATTGGGATTCACGCGAAGCAACGGCGAAAGAGGTGATGCAACGCTTCGAGAAACAGAGTTCTGTGTTACCGGGCTTGCAGGTGTATACCTTCTCTCCACCGGATCTACCAGGAACACCACAGGGCTTGCCATTCCAGATGGTACTGAAGACACCAACAGGCTCGTATCAAGATCTTTACCAGTACGCAGAGAAATTGAAAGAGTACGCACAGAAGAGCGGTAAGTTTATCTATGTTCAAAATGACCTTAACTTCAACAAACCACAGGTAGAGATAGAGATCGACCGCGACAAAGCCGCGCAAATGAACGTGAGTGCGCAAGATATCGGTACGGTATTGTCTCGCTTCATCAGTGAAGGGTTCGTCAACTACTTCTCGATGGATCAGCGTAGCTATCAGGTGATCACTCAAGTTCCGAACGAGAATCGTAACTCTTGGGATGACTTGAAGAACTACCACGTTCGATCGAATACCGGTGAGATGGTACCGCTGGCTTCGTTAATTGAAATTAGTGAATCTGTTCAGCCATCAAAAGTGGATCAATTCCAGCAGCTAAACAGTGCAATGATTGAAGCGAAAATGATGCCGGGTGTCAGTATTGGTGAAGCGTACAAAGTAATGGAAGAGGGAGCCGCGAAGATTCTGCCTACGTCGTACAGCACAGATACATCTGGTCAGCTTCGTCAGTTCTTACAAGAAGGTTCTTCGTTGGTAACAACGTTCTTCCTAGCTTTGGTGATCATCTACTTGGTACTGGCTGCGCAGTTCGAAAGCTTGCGTGACCCATTGGTGGTATTAACCAGTGTTCCATTGTCGATTTTTGGTGCTTTGATGCCGCTCTACTTGGGCATTGATACGCTCAACATTTACACCGAGGTGGGCTTGGTTACCTTAATCGGATTGATCAGTAAGCACGGTATCTTGATTGTGGAGTTCGCGAACCAGATGCAGCAGGAGCTGAAATGCAGTCGTCGTGAAGCTGCCATCCGTTCGGCAACGGTTCGAATGCGACCAGTGTTGATGACAACGGCAGCGATGGTGGTTGGTGTTGTTCCACTGCTAGTGGCATCGGGCGCAGGCGCACAAAGTCGATTCTCGATAGGCTTGGTGATTACGGTCGGCATGTCGGTGGGTACATTGTTCACCTTGTTCGTTGTACCAACCATCTACACCTACTTGGCTGCGGATCATACCGTTCAAGAACAAGAAGCTTAACTATAGTGACGAACGAATTGTTATGAAGAGTTCGTCCAACAAAATTATTTACTAACACCAAAATTAACTTAACACGAATCCTATCCATGAGCTTGACCGCTTAGGGATTCGTGCACTCAAAATTCAGGAAATTAGAGGTTCACATGAAACTACATTACTTATACCCACTACTTGCGTTATTCACTGTTGGTTGCGCTAGCTCAGTCCCGAACAAAGAAGAAATTAAAAGTGTCGATTCAGAGCACTATTTTGTAGATAGCAAGTTTGATGACGACATGGCAGGCATGTCTTGGATAGCAAAAGACAGTGCTTCACATTATTTTAACCAATTCAAATTCAACAGCATAGAGATTAAAAGTGCAGGTATCGACAAGCGAGTATCTAAAGAGGTGCAAGAGCAATTCAAGGCGCAGATTCTTAGCAGTATGAACGATAAATTGAAGCACAAACTGCAAGGTTACGAGAACGTGATGTTGGAAAATAAAGTGCTCGATATTAGCGTTGTATTGTATGGTATTGATGACGTCCCGGAAGATATTCGTGTTACAGAATTTATTCCTGTTGGCTCGGTTATTGGTGCAATTAAATATGCAGCGGGTACTCGAGACCGCTCTATTCGTGTGTTGGCGAGCGTTGACTTAAAGGACCATGATTCTGCTGAATTGATCGGTCGTCGTATCTTTGTAGTAAATGACAACGGTGTACTAGAGAACGATAAGTCAGAGATAACTATTAAGATGCTCGATAAAAATATCGATCAGATAACCAAACAAGCGGTCGATTTTGCTTTTGAGGCGACTTATCTAAATAACAAAAAAGGTTAAGTGTATGCTCAGTGTGAGTACGTCACTTTATTGTTATGAGCGATTAGGTGGTAGAACAGTTGTCGTTGGTGATGATGATAAATTATATACTTAATATTGAGACTTATTCGCATTTATTGATCTGGGCGAAAGAACCGATTAGATTGTGTCGTTAGTATTATGAACAACATGATTTTTTTGAGGTATTTATGAGTACAGTCGTTGTATGGGGGGCAGGTAGCGGTTTGGGTGCCGCAATGGTCGAGCACTTTCACCAACAAGGTTTTGAAGTTATCGCGATTGCTAGAAACCCAGAAAAGAACCCACGCTTGGCTATCCTTGGAGTAACAACACTGAGCTGCGATGCGACCGACAAGCAACAAGTTGAGAAGACGGTGGCTGAGTTGCCGAAATCGGCGTTGGTGATTTCAAGTATGGGCAGTTTTAGAGCGGATGTGCCAGTTGACTATATTGGTCACCGGTATGTGATTGATGCTTTGGAAACGAATGACATTAAGCGCTTTGTATTGGTGACGTCTTTAGGTTGTGGTGATTCATGGCAATACTTGTCAGAGCGCTCTAAGAAAGGATTTGGCGCTGCCGTTCGTGAAAAATCGTTGGCAGAAGCGTGGTTAATGTCGAGCTCGCTGGATTACACGATTTTACGTCCTGGTGGCTTGTTAGATGGTGAAGTGACGGGTAACGGTGAGTTTTCTCAACATGTGGAAGTGCATGGTGTGATTTACCGACAAGAAGTAGCGCGACTTATTGAAACCTTGTTGACGAACGAAGCGAGTATCGGCCAAGTGTACCAATGTATCGACCCTACGGTTAAATACGGCTAACTCTTTTAAAGCGTTAGTCAGAGGTATCTCTACCTAACTATAAACTTCTAAAGCCGTTTAGCCTGACTGAACGGCTTTTTGTTTGCTTCCTATATTTTCTCTATCTCCTCGCTTTTGAATTCATTTATAGCCTGTTTCTTATGTGAGAGTGCCGCTCTCTTAATCTAGATTAAGTTTTGCTTGTCATATTCTCTGTAGTATCCGCGTCAATTAGCCCCGTTAGATGGGCACTTGCGTAACACGATTGAGTGAGGAATAGATTTGAGTACTTTGTTTACAGAAACCCGCATTGGCACCATGACGCTTAAAAACCGCTTCATGAGAAGTGCAACGTGGGAAAATATGGCCACCGAAGATGGGCATATGACAGATAAACTGTACGCTATCTACGAAGAGTTGGCTCAAGGTGAAGTTGGCCTGATCGTGACGGGTTACGCGAACATCGTTGAAGAAGAAAAGCCGAATGCGGGCATGATGGGGATGTATAACGACTCATTCATTGAAGAGTATCAGAAGCTGACTCAACTGGTGCACGACAACGACTCTAAAATCGTGATGCAATTGGCTTATGGTGGCACCAAAACCACGCATGATCTTGGCGAACGAGTGATCTACGCACCAAGTGAGGTTCCAGAAAAAGGCACTCAAACACTAGGCAAAGCGATGACTAAAGACGAGATCGACTACATTGTTGATGCCTTTGCTCAAGCGTCTTTGAGAGCACAAAAATCAGGCTTTGATGGCGTTGAAATTCATGCCGCTCACACTTATCTGATTAACCAGTTCTTAAGCCCTTATTACAACCAACGTGAAGATGAGTACGGCGGTAGCTTAGAAAACCGCATGAGATTTTTGTTAGAGATCTATACCGCGACGCGCAAGCTGGTGGGCGACGACTTCCCAATTTTAGTTAAGCTCACGGCATCTGAATTTTTTGAAGGTGGCGTCACCTTTGAGGAAACACGTATTGTCTGTAAAAAGCTTGAACAAGTGGGCGTGGATGGCATTGTCGTGTCAGGTAATATTCATGGTAAAGCAGACACTATGATTGGCGAGTCGCACGATGGTTTTACCATTCAAGCTGAAGGCTACTTCCATGAGTATGGTCACGCGATCAGCCAAGACGTTAACATCCCAGTGATCACGGTAGGTGGCCTAACGGATTTTGATGCTATCGAAGCGATTGCAAACAACACGGGCATTGAGTACTTCGCGCTTTCAAGACCGCTGCTTTCTGAACCGTATTTAGTGAAGCGTTGGAAGGAAGGGGATAGAAGCCCTGTTGAATGCGAACGATGCTCTAAGTGTCGTACTAAGCGCGGTAACTTCTGCGTGGTGAATAAAGACAGAAAAGTACAGCTTGCACGCATGTAGTCGCTGAGCCCAGCTCCAAGCGAGCTCCGAAGTTTATAGCTGAGTCTAAGTTTGAGCCTGTGTAATCGCGCAGGCTCTTGTTCATTCCGTATTCCACGAAACGAAATTTGAAACCTTATTACTCACATCTTCCTGTCAAATTGGCGCGACTAAACAGTTACAATACGCCTGTAAATTATCCAACCAAGTTATCGATAAAAACTGGGCAAACTTTGAAACTACTTCCTCTTCTTAAGCAACCTCGAATCCACTGACGCCTCTTTAGTTTTAGCGACATTGCTATGATTTAAGCGTGATACTCACTATTCATCCCTGTGAACCCTGTGTTTATAGGGCGTTAGTTTGTGCACCTTGGATTTGCATCGTCGAACATTTTGATAGTTAACGAATAAAACTTAATAGATCATTCAGAGGTAAAAATGCAAAAGAAGCATTGGTCCAAATTCGAGTTGCTGCATGAAGTCGTAACCAACCCCAATATTCACGTAAAAGGTCAACACAGTTATTACAGCGATTGCTGGGATAACGGTTTTGAACAATCGGTAGTGCGTTATTTACACGGCGACGAAGTCAGCCGCCAGTGGGAGCCTCGATGGGAAATCGACGAACTCTATATCGGTGATTATGTCTGTATTGGCGCAGAGGTCGTGATTTTGATGGGCGGCAACCATACACACAGAGTTGATTGGTTTTCGCTGTATCCATTTATGGATGTCATCGACGATGCCTACATTGGCAAAGGTGACACTCACATTGAAGATGGGGTGTGGTTAGGCATGAGAGCGATGGTGATGCCCGGTGTGACGATTGGCGAAGGCGCTGTGGTTGCAGCGAATAGTGTGGTGACTAAAGACGTCGCTCCATACAGCATTGTTGGTGGTTCTCCAGCTAAAGTCGTCAAATACCGCTTTGATGAGTCCGTTATTGACGAACTCATGTCATTCAAAATATACGAGTGGCCCTCAGATAAATTTGAAGCGCTGAAACCGTATTTATGTAACTCAGACTTTTCAAAGTTAAAGCAGGCGATAACGGATTACGACAATTGTTTGTAAGGAGCACTTGTAACGAGCGTTTTTAAGGTACGGGTATAGCCACAGATTTTTGTAGAAAGATCTGTGTCATATTTATATTGAAAAACACGTTAAATCAGTCCGTTACCTTGCAATACTCAACATGGTGTACCAATCTTATTTCATAAGCATGGATAAGGATTGTGTATGCCCGCAAGTTCAATGAAAAACAAAGGGGTGGTGGGGAAAGTCCTACTGCCTTCTTTACTCATAAATCTTCTCTCTCTCGCCGTTCCGTTAACGGTTTTACAAATTTACGATCGTATTTTACCTAACCAAAGTTACGGTACTGCCACTTTGTTGTTGGCGGGTGCAGCGTTGGCTGTTGCCATGGAAGCATTGATCCGGTTTGTGCGTACTTGGCTTTTGTCAGCCGCGGCCAGCAATACCGAGAAAGCGACCTATCAAACCTTGGTTGAAAGAGTAACAACGGCTTCATCAGGACATCTTCGCCACATTGGTGTTGGCGGCGTGGAAGAGGGGCTGGGCTCAGTATCAAAAGTCAAAGATTGGTATTCCGGTGGTGTGATTGCAGGCTTTATTGATTTGCCTTTTGCCTTGATCTTCTTGGGCTTGGTGGCTTACATCGGCGGTGAGCTGGTGGCGATACCTTTGGCAGTTTGGCTGATTACTCTTGGAATCGTTTGGTTATCTTCTATTCGTGTTAAAAGCTTAAGTGAAGAGGCTTCCCAAGATGAGCAGGAGCGAAAAGCGTTTTTGATTTTGCTAAGCCAAACCATTCAGGGAATCAAACGCCAGGCCGTTGAGTCTCGAATCTTTAATCAGTTTAAATCCCTCAATAATGTTCGCTCTCAGTCTAAAGCGAGAGAAGAAGAACAGAACGCCTTCGCCCAAGAATGTATTCAGCTTGCTGCACTAGCTACGTCAGTTTTACTGGTGATCACGGGCAGCTTATGGGTGTTGGATGGTCAGTTAACTACTGGTGGCTTGGCGGCATGTTCTATCTTATCTGGCAGAGCGGTTGCGCCTTTGAGTGCTCTGGTTGGGGTTAGAATCAAGCTTAATTCAATACACAGTGCCAATCAGGCAATAGAAAAATTGAGTGACTTATCATTATCGGAATCTTCAGATTCTGAGCAAGTTGAGAACCACTTATCTGACTTTGAGACGTTGGAAATCAAGCAAGCGACCGTTGAAAGATACGGTGAACTCGCTCATGCAGATGTCATATTGAATAAAGGTGAGTTGGTATTGTTAGAGAGTGAAGACCGCCACACCAACAGTCATTTATTGTCGTCGATTGCAGGTATTGATGATCTGAAAGCGGGTGAGTGCTTCATTAACGGAGCTGCAGTTTCAATCGCATCCGTAACCAATATTGCGGCCTACTGTGGCGTTAAAGGGCAGTTGGTGTCAGGTACTATTCTCGACAACTTGTGTGGCTTTGACCCTGAGAAAACACAAAGCGCCAGTGACTATGCAAAGCGTTTGGGTTTAATCAAGGAAATCACTCGATTACCCGATGGACTAGAGACACAAATTGGCCATACGAGTGCGTCTCTGCTGAGTATGGGTAACGTGAAAATGCTCAATATCGCGACTCAACTGGCAAGTGATAAGCCCATTATCATGTTAGAAAGGCCAGATTCCTCGCTTGATTTAGATGCCCTTGGAAACCTAGCGAAGGTGTTGGAAGAAGAAGTGGCGGCAGGACGGACGATACTGATGGTGAGCTACCATTCTAAACTTCGCGAATTTGCCAATCGAATCATTACAGTGGAAAGTCGAGCTATTACGGTCGACAGCGAGAGCAATCAGGAGGCCGTCGTATGAATCGTTTAGATATTGGTAACCCTTCAGGTACGAACAACCGTGCAGATACCAGCGGTCGACAAGAGGTGATGAATCATTTAGAAACCGAGAGCCTTTCCGTTCTTAAGCAATTGGAAGTTAATGCTAATATCCAGTTGTTCGCACATCAATGGGTCGATGAAAATGGCATTGAATCAATCGACGATATGTTTGCCTTGTTCGACAGGCTTGCACTGCCTTATCGCTTGGTTGCCAACCTAGATGAAGTTGGTGAACATAAATTGGTCTTACTGGTACTTGGTGAACATGAGCTGGTCTCTGGTCATTTAGAATCCAAGCAATTTGTTGCCTTTAATGCCAATGACGACATTACCGATGTCCCTCAGTTTTGTATTGTTATCGAAGGGCCACCACTAGAGAAGGCCTCTCCTGATTGGGTTGGCGAAAGGTTACATGCGTTTCGTCCCATCATTCCTAAATTGTTGTTGGTCAGCTTTATCACTAACTTATTTGCGCTTGCTGTTCCCTTCATCACGATGTCGATTTATGACCATGTGATTGGTGGTGATGCTGGGCATGAGTTGCAAGGTATCGCCATTGGCGCGGCGTTGTTGTTTGTGATGATGGGTTGGTTGAGAACATTACGTAGCCGAGTGTTTGCTTCAGTTTCCAACCGAGTAAGTCGTGAGATTTCTCAATCCCTCGTGCAGCGTCTGCTTCGTAATAGCTATGCTCAAAATCAGCAAACAGCTTCTTCTAGTCAGCAAAACCAAGTGATGTTGTCAGAGCGTATTTCAGGTGTGCTATCGGGGCCATTAGGAAATGCGTTATTTGACTTACCATTCATTCTTATTTTTGTACTTGCGATAGGTGTTTTAGGTGGATGGTTGGTACTGGTTCCAGTCGTCTCTTTAATCCTTTATTACTTGTTAGCAAAACGTTCGATACGCTCTAGCAGCAAGCGCTCGATGCAATCGACAGTGGCAGGTACGAATCGTCAAAACATGACTAATGAGCTGTCATCCAAGCTTGCCTTTATTCGCAGTGCTGGATTCTCAGAGCACTGGATTCAACGCTTCAAAAAGGCCAATCTTCTTGCTTCAACAGTGACCTTTAATCAATCGGTTCTCCAGAGTCGGTACACCTCGATTTACTATTTTATTGGTGTGGGATCGACACTCGCCGTGATGGGGTTAGGTATAGGACTTATTTTTGAACAAGTGATGACCCCTGGTGGTTTGATTGCTTCAATGATGTTGATATCTAAAGTGACGGGTCCTGCTCAGGTGTTGGCAAACAGTGCGATGCGTTTTAATAGCTTTAATCAATCCAAGCTGCAAGTGAACCGTATTTTGTCTCAGCCGTCTGAGCGTGAATTCAGTTACCAGCATCACCCGTTACCCGTGTTAGCGCCTAACTTGAAATTAGACCAAGTGACGCTGCGCTATCCCAAACAGAGTCGCCCGGCCTTGAATGGTGTGAGTTTTGATATTGAAGCCGGTGAAATTGTCGCGATTACCGGCCCTTCTGGGAGCGGTAAATCAACATTAATTGAAGTGCTGTCTGGCTTGCAGCCTATCCAAAACGGCATGGTCGAGCTTGAAGGCGTTAACCTCGTTCAATACGATCCGCAGCTTTATCGCCACTGGTGTTTCATTCGAGCCGCATATCCTGATTTGCTTACGCTGAGTATTCGAGAGTGGCTAAACGACGGTCACAAAGTCGAAGATCAGAAAATGATCTCTGCAATTGAAATGGTCGGCGGAAAGCGTTGGTTCGAGACATTATCAGGTGGGCTCGATACTTCCATCAGCAGTATTCAGCCGGACAGCCTTTTTGACATGTTGTCTGGCAGCGTCGCGCAGATCCTCATTGACGCGAAAGCGCTGGTTTATGACTACCCAATGTTCTTAATGGATAATCCTGTGCCTGATGCTCACCCAAATGCTAAACGTATATTTGGTGAGTTTGTGCAGTCGAAAAAAGGAAAAGCAACGGTGATTTACACGTCCCACGATCCGGATTTAATCAAGCTTGCCGATAAAGTGGTGGTATTAAATGAAGGTGCAGTGGTTTATGCCGGTCCATTAGAGCCGGAGCAGTCTTTGAAGCAGGAACAGCCTTCAGAGCCTCAAGCTTCTCAAGAACCGCAGTTATCTGAGCAACCGTTATCTCAAGAGCTACAGCCGTCAACTCAAGAGGCGTCTGCTCAACAAAATGCAGCCCAACAAGAACAATCAAAGTCTAAGCAAGGAGTCGCTAATGACTAAACAATCTATCGAGAAGGGCAAGCGCTACGGTGAACTTGTTGAATCACAAAATACGGCTCGTACATTGGCGCTGGCCACATGGTCGGTTGCCTTATGTGTTATTGCTTTTGCCACTTGGTCTGTAGTCACTCAAGTTGATGAAATCGCCAAAGCCAAAGGTGCTGTGATTCCAGAAGGCGAGAAGCAAGTATTACAAAGCGCGATTGGCGGTAAGTTAAAGCAAATTCTCGTTAAAGAAGGGCAGTTGGTTGAGAAAGGCCAGCCGCTTGTTGAGTTTGATGCCACTTTCCAGCGTACCGCCCTTGAAGAGCTAAAGTCCCAACAAGTGACGCTTCTAGCCAGTGTGGAACGTATGAATGCGCTGCTTGAGCAACGTGAGCCTAACCTTGCTGAGTTTGAGGTCAATTACCCAGAGATCGTCAGCCAACAAAAAGCGCAGCTGAACGCGCAAAAAGCCCTCTACTTCCAAAAGCGTGTGGTGCTTGAGAAAGAGAGCGAACAAATTGCGGAGCAGCTTCGTAGTGTAGACAAGTCATTGCCTAGCTATGAGAAAGAGCTGAATGCGACCAAGCAAGAGTTGAACATACTGGAAAAGGGTTATAAAGCGGGTAACATTTCACGCTTACGTGTGCTTGAAATGCGACAAAAACTGGCCAGTATCGAACAGAAAATCGAAGAAGCTCGTGGTAAGAAAGCTGTGTTAATCAAGCAAGCAGACAGTACAGAGCAAAAAATTGAACAGCTTTTAGCAGAGGCGAAGGCGAAGGTCAGCGACGATCGTTCTAAAGCCGTATCTGACTTATCAGCATTGAATGCTAGAGTTCGTTCAAGCCAAGCTAAATTGACCAACACTATGTTGGTGTCACCGCTACAAGGCTTGGTGCAAAGCCTGCCAAGCACGCAAAACGGTGGTGTTATTCAGCCTGGTGGCACTGTGGTTGAAATCGTTCCTGTTGGTGGGAAAGCCGACTTTAAAGCTCGTTTATCGCCAAGAGATATTGGTTTTGTGAGTGTAGGGCAGCCGACTCGTATTAAGATTGATGCGTTTGATTACAGCCGCTTCGGTGCGCTAAAAGGGGCGGTTGAGAGTATTTCACCGACCACAAGTCAAAGCGAACGTGGCGAGATCTATTATGAAGTCGTCGTGTCGGTTGATACGCCATACTTCCGCGATAATCCTGAAAGCTTTTCTATTTTGCCAGGTATGACGGGGGAGGTAGATATTACTACGGGTGAGAAATCTGTATTCCAGTATTTATGGAAACCGATCTACACCAATGTCAGTGTCGCATTTGGTGAAAGGTAATCGTTATAAAGAGTCGCTGATAGTAAACGAATAACAACAGCAAATAATAAAAAGGGAGCACATTATGTGCTCCCTTCTGTTTGGTCACTCGTTATCGGTTAACTATTTGGATCAATGTCCGGCAGCCCGTCTACGTCGTTGTGATGATGGTGCTCATCATCTTGGTTATGGTTGATGTTTGCATCATGGTGTTCCAGCGCGTCTGACATATCCAAGTGCGCTTGGTCATGTGTTGTTGCATCTGGTTGGTCGACTTGTGCAAGTATGATATCCATATCCGCAGGTTGATCGTGAACCGTTGTCGATGTCGCATCGGGTTTAATGCCCAATGCATCCAGATAAGCGGCTGCACCATGGTGACTGGTTTTGTGATCGGGTTCTTGATGGGTCTGCTGGGTTAAATCCAGATTACTATCATCGCTTAGAGTGACGGTAAAGTCGGCTTGTGAAGCCATGTCTGGCTCGTCATGTTGAACAGGAGGCGGTGGTGGGGGAGCAGGGTGTGATGTATGGACCAAAGGTGTGATTGTCATATCAACCACTTCAGTTCCAACTGTCAGCTTTCCACTATGTCCAGGCCCATGACTGAGTATCTGGATATTCACATGGGCGACAACTTCATCTTGATTTGTCCCTTGCAATGCCACTTCAAATTTATCTTCATGTTGACCTATACCAGAAGCGCTGCCATGAGGGCCCGTGTGAACTTGGGCTTGCTCTTGATAATGTAAATGACCAGTCTGAGGGTCAATGGTTAATGTCCCGTATTGGCCATGATGACTAGTGACGTACTGTCCGTTAGGTAAATGGATTCGCCAACCGCTTTGTGCTGTTGGTACCGGAGTTAACGATGGTAATAGTGGTGGGACCCCAAGCGTGCCAGATACTTGGTGGCTTCCCGATGGTGGTCTGACAATGATAGGTTCAGGAATAGCGCTTGCAGCGAAACCTTGGCTACCTGCGGTATTACCGTGTTCGTCAGTCATTGTTGCTTGTACATTAGAACCGGGATGAACTTCAATTTGTATTCCATGCTGCAGAGTATGAGCATCTAATACATGATCTTGTCCGTTAACGACAAGATGCTCTCCGATTTTGGCATCACCAGGAGGCGTAACGGTTGCAGTGATCGTGTTTGCTTGTCCTCGGGCGATTTCAGCTTTGCTGTATAAGTTGTCTGCCCCAGCGTTTTCAAAGGTAATCGTAGGAACGCTAACCTGTGTATCGATTTGGTAAGTAACATCTGCAGTGGCATGAGCGCTATTACCTGCGGTATCTGTTACCGCTACTGATGCCTCTATTTTTTGGTTAGCATCGGCAATGAGTTCACTGCCAGGTACGGCAATTGAATAGTGTCCTTTTGCATCGACCACGCCAGTATGCTGTGTCCCATTTACATCTAAAGTCACAATGTCTCCTGCATTATAATCGCCAGAAACGGATCCGGTGATGTCAATGGAGCTGTTGGATTCTTGAGCATTAATCACATTGTCGGCGGTAATTGGGTCTGTTTGAATACCGACGTGTACTTGTGTATCTATATGGACGGAAAGAAGCGAAGAGGTAGCCGGTAGCACTGACGAAGGAGCCAACGCTTTGGCGGATAGATTATGATCGCCTTCCGATAAGCTGCTTACGGCAACACTATATTGGCCAGAGGCATCAGACACCGCGTGTCCAACGGGTGTGGAACCATCGTAAATAGTGACTTTCGAGAATGGAATATCAGTGTGTCCTGTAATCGTTGGCGTAGTGTCGTTGGTCAGGTTGTCAGTGTTCGACGAACCCGAGTCACTCGTTGATGCCAAATTCAATGTCACCGAGTTTGTTGGCGCTACGTTGGTGACCATTAGCAAGGTTGGTAGTGTCGTTGTAACCGTAGGTTGTTGAGGCACGGTGGTTGATATGACTAGGCCACCCGTTGGTGACATGGTGACATGTCCCGAGGCATCAAAGGTGATGAATTTCGAATCTTCAGTATGGCCGTCACTGACTTTTACTTCGAATACATCGACACCATGATAGGAGTTGGTGGCAGAGTTATAACTCATCCCTGTGATAGACGTATTTGGTGTGTAGACGTAGTCACCAGTGTTTGGATCGACGGACAGTGAACCGAACTGACCCGCAGAGCTGACGACAGAGAACGTATGAGTGTCATTAACGTCTACATCTGTCTCTGTTAATGTGCCTGTCGTTGATGATGTTTGGTTAACGCCGAGAATCGGTGCGTCATTGGTTCCGGTAATGGTAACCACGATATCATGGTGCGTGCCATCTGCAGATTGAACCGTGATGGTTTCAGTGTCTGTCTGACCTTCGCCAAGCTGTTGAACTATAGGATGGTTGTTATCAAGGTCGTAAGTCCAGTGACCATTTACATCGATATGAACGTGCCCATAGCCTTTGCTTCCGGCTATTCCAGCTCCACCCTGTACCGCGGTAAACCCTGCTGTTCCATCAGGATCACTCGCCGTCAACGTACCTGAAGCTTGAAGTGTTATGTCTTCTTTGGCCACTCCTGTGGAGTCTCCACTGAATGTTGCAGGGTCAGCGACACTCGCTATATTAATGAGTATTGACCCTTCTTTTGAATCAAGATGACCATCGTTTGCGGTAAATTGCACCCCTCCTAATCCGCTGACACCAGAACTAAAGTAGTTGTGAGTTGGGGTGAAGATGAGTGATGAAACGTCGGAGGCGCTGACGTCATCACCAACATTCACTGTGGTGCCATTCAGCGATAACACGCCATGGGCGACATTGGTAATCGTGATGTGGTTTAACGCATCTCCATCAATATCAGAATATTTAAAGTCTGCGGTGGTGAACGCATGAGGCTTATCTTCTAAAGAACTAATAAAACTCGATCCAACGATAGGTGCATCATTGACTGCATTGACATCCACTACCATCGTTGCGTTTGCCGAATTTTTATGGCCATCATTCGCAGTAAATGTAAATTGCGCATAGTTGGCGCCGTTTTCATTATTGATCGGCGTGAAAGTTAAATGGCCTGCGTCTAAGTCAGCCTTGCTGATTTGCTGGTTGGCGGTTACGGCGTTACCGTTTAGAAGTAATAATCCATGACTCGGTATGCTGCTAATAGTCACGAACTGTAACGTGTCGCCATCTTGATCACTGTAACCAAATTCACTGGTTGTAAAGGTTCTGGTGATGTCTTCATTTGTAGAAACGGTTTGCCCTGTCACCGTTGGTGCATGTTGTAGAGGAGGGGTGACTTCAATAGAGAGAGAATTTTGAGAAGAGTCTCCTATTGGGTTACCGCCATCATCGCCGACGCGATAAACCATACTTGGCACTTTACCTGTAAAGCCAGCTTCCGGGGTGAAGGTATAATGACCATTCGCTTCGATCGCGAGTGTACCGATACCGGCCATAGTATGTGGTTGCCCCGGCCTTACCGCGACATAACCTGACACCGGGTCTTTTATTTGAATATCTTGCAACACCAGATGTGCGTTGGAATCGGTGTCTGTTGCTGCACCACTCAATCCTTGATCCGTCCCAGAGCCAGTAAGTAGATTCCCTTCAACTGGACCACTATGTTGAACACCAGAATCACTGAGGCTGTGTAGAACAGGATCGTCGGTGGTCCCATTAATCGTGACGGTTATTGAATGCTTGGTACCGTCTTTTGATGTGACTTCAATGCTATCTGTGAGTGTTTGTCCATTGTCTAAGTCTTGAATCTGCGTACTCTTGTTGTCTGCTTTATAAACCCATATCCCAGTACTAGTGATGTCGAAATGACCGTAGGTTCCATCCAGAGATATTTTCGGTTGCCCCTTAAGATCTAATGCAGCTTCGCCATGACCATCAGCGTCAGAAACAATCAGGTGCCCATGACAAGAAAGGGCATCTGGAATAGTTGCTGACCCCGTGATATGCGCGTTGTGGTGAATGTTTGTATCTTCTTTTATGCTGCTGGAGTCACCGGCAAATGTGGCGGCATCATTAACAGCAGCAAGAGACGTGTTTGCTCCTGTATGAGTCGTTCCACCATGCGCATCTGTGACGTCATAGCTAAAATGAACTTGGCCGTTATAGTCTTTGGTTGGAGTAAAAGTGTAGGTGCCGTCTTTGTTATCGACTACAGAGCCGTGATCGACTAACAGATTCTCAATGGAAAGCTTACCTGCGTCATTGGCATCCACGTCGACAGTATTGGCTAATAAATCAGCTTTGGTGAAAGTAAGAGCTGTATCTTCTGTGCCTGTGGAAAGTGTTACTTCAGAACTGATATAAGGTCTATCATTATCACCATGAATGGTAATGACTATGTCTTGCGCAGTACCATCTTTAGAATAAATGGTAATCGTATCTGTTAATTCTTGCCCATCGCCTAATTGATCGATCTTTGTGGCTACGTTTTGTTGGTTACTACCAACGGTAACCTTATAATGCCAATTACCATCGGCATTTAGTATTAATTGACCATAAGTGCCATGGTAGGAGTAGCCTACGCCTTTTGTATCAAATTGTGCTTCGCCAGTGTCTGGGTCAATAATCTCTAACTTGCCATCAGTATATAAAGGGTCATTGGTTAATTTAGCCATCCCAGGCTGTGCGTAGTTTGGTGACCGATCATGATAGGTGCCATGCCCTTCATCGACATCGCCAGTTGTAGTTCCAGTGATTACTGCTGCGTCCCCAACGGCATCAATATGAAGAGTGTTAGTAGCCTCTTGTGAGTCAACATGCCCATCGTTAACAGTATATTTAAACTGAACATCGCCATTAAAATCTTGCGCAGGAACGAACTGAAGTTTACTGATGTCAGCTGTAGGGATGTGTTGCCCCGCTGTAACATCGTGTCCATCAAGCACAAACTTACCTTGTGTTGCTGATGGTAGATCTGTGACTGCTATGGAATGTAACGTATCGCCTGTGTCGATATCACTGAATCCAAACTGACTGGCTTGCATTTGGTAATGTGTGTCTTCAGTGCCATGTGCAAGTGTCGTCGCAGTGATGGTTGGCTTATCATTGGTGCCTGTCACCGTTATTGTTATATCGTGGGCAGTGTGGTCTGCAGAGTAAACACGATATACAACTTTTTCTACTTCACCTTCAGCTAATGATTGCAAGCGACTATTGGCTACTTCATATCCCCAAGCGCCACTTGGTGTAATGCGTAAAAAACCACCAAAGGGATCGTGAATCGCCTGTTCTCCTAATAACAGATTGACCTGAAAATGGTCTTGCCCTGCATCAGGATCTGTCACACTCAGCAAACCCGATGCAACGACAGGCTGTAATGAACTGTGACCCACATTATGATCTTCTTTAATTGAACCAGTATCATCGCCTGAAATCACAGCAGAATCACGGGTGGGAGTGAGAGTTATTGAGGCTGATGTAGCGACACTTCCACCATGTGCATCCTGCACATCATAGGTAAAGGAGACTTTGCCGTTGTAATCTTGGTTAGGGTGAAAGGTGAAGGTTCCGTCGTGATTATCGGTAATCTTTCCATGATCCGCGATAAGATTTGCTACAGAGAGTTTCCCCGCATCATTGTGGTCGATGTCTGTAGCGTTGGCGAGTAAATCAGAAGCATGTAGAACGACATCTATATCTTCAGTTCCAGCCGTAAGTGTAACTGCGGAGCTAACAACTGGAGCATCATTGTCACCTTGGATAGTGACTTGAATTTGATGAGGCGTACCATCAGCAGAACGTACAGTAACAGTATCAATTAACGTTTCACTACTACCGAGAGATTGAATCTTTGCGAGGCTATTATCAATTTCATAGCGATATGAACCATTGGATTGAAGAATGAGTTTTCCACCTTCCTGTGTTGTATATCCGGTATCCCATGTGCCTGTTTGTTGGTTTTGATGAAGATTCCCATCAAAATGATCTTCTCCAGCATCGGCGTCAGTAATGGTCAATTGGCCGTTGTATATGATCGTATTACCGGAGTTTAGGGTAAGGTTATGATCCTCTTGAACAGTAAAGGTGTCTTGTCCGCCAATTGTTGCACTGTCATTCGTTCCGTGTACAACTAACGTTAGAGTCTTCGTATCCGTACCACCATTATGGTCATCCACTTTTACCTGAACATGTATAACTTGGTCATTGTTTACTCCCAAGTTTTGATAACTTGCATGGGAGGGGTCAAAAGTGTAACTACCATCATTGTTAAAGGTTAAGCCATCTACAGGTTTATCAATAGTGAATGTATGCGTGTCTTTTGTATCCACATCCGTGGCATGCATCTGGCCAGATAAAAGGGTTCCACCTTCAGTTACCGATTGTGATTGGGCAGAGAGGACGGGTTTATCATTGGTCCCCTCAACGGTAAACTCCACTTTGTGTTGAGTTCCATCAACGCTGTGAATGGTATACTCCTCTTTGAGTGTTTCACCCTCTGAGAGATGTTGTACTAAATAATTACTTATATGATAGTAATAGTTACCATTACTATTCACCTGAAGATCTCCACCATGAGACCCTTGATAAATACCACCATAGAGCACATCTGGGAATTGCGACTGTGCAGGACCATCAGGGTCAACAACATGGAACACACCAGAAGCTCCAAGGAGATGCCCACTCGAGATATCCACATTGATATCCTCTTTAACCCCAGAACCGGAGCCTGTAATAACCGCTGCATCACTGGTTGGTGCTAACGTCATACTCGCTGAAGTCGCTGTACTGCCAGCATGTGCATCTTTTACATCATAGCTAAAAGAGACTTTCCCATTGTAATCTAGGGCAGGATGAAAGGTAAAAGTACCGTCATGATTATCGGTGATTTTGCCATGGTCGGCGGTGAGGTTGGCCACTAAGAGTTGCCCTGCATCATTGTGGTCGATGTCTGTAGCGTTGGCGAGTAAATCAGAAGCGTGTAGAACGACATCTGTATCTTCAGTTCCTGCAGGAAGAGTTGTTACCGAAGAAACCTTAGGCTCATCATTTGTACCGTGGATTGTGATCTGAATTTCATGACTTGTTCCATCGACACTGTGGATTGTCACCTTATCGACAAGAGTCTCTGTTGACCCAAGATTTTGAATTTCTGGTTTACGATTATCAATTGTATAAGTATAAGTACCATCTTGTTGTAAAAGTACCCACCCACCCATTTTTGTATCATAGCCAATTCCGTGATAGGTGTGGCCTCTTTGAATATCAAACTGAGCTTCACCTTGGTCGGGGTCAACAATATCTAATTTTCCATCAAAATGAAGATTATATTGTGTATCAATATAACCACGATCTTCTGTCACATTCCCTTGATCAATTCCAGTAATAGTCGCAGCATCGCCAGTTGCTTGTAAGTGTAAATTCGCGCCTGTTGCAGTGATACCACCATGCGCATCTGTCACGTCATAAGTGAAGTGCACTTGGCCGTTGTAGTCTTTGGTTGGTGTGAAAGTGAAGGTACCGTCTTGATTATCTAGAATAGATCCATGATCGGCATGAAGATTCGTAATCGTCAGTTTGCCTAAGTCATTGGTATCTACATCTATGGTGTTTGCCAATAGCTCAGTTGCAGTGAGGGTTTGGGCAAGATCTTCTTTTCCGCTGTTGAGCTGCACTTCTGAAGAACAGTATGGGCGGTCGTTATCGCCATGAATGGTGACAACGATATCGTGTGTGGTGCCATCTGCAGATCTAACGGTGACAGTATCGGTTAGTGATTCACCTTTACCCAGATGATCAATAGCTCTGCCGGTTGCATCTTGGCCGATGGAAGCATAGTAGGTCCAGTCCCCGTTAGTTTGAAGTATGACACGACCATGAGTGCCGTAATAAGTGCCTGTTTGGGCATAGCTTTCACCGGCATCAGCATCCACTACCGATAGGTGGCCATCGGTATGGATTTCATCGTTCCACAATTTCCCTATGTTTCCGTGCTGATGATCAGGTGAACGGTCATCAACATAACCGCCAGTCATACTGCCGTCTAGCGCGGTAAAAGTGTGTCCTTCATGGACATCGCCTGTCGATGTCCCCATTATCACCGCAGTATCATTGGTGCCATTCACTGTGATCGTTACTTGATGTGACGTCCCATCAGCAGAATGAACGGTAATAGTATCGGTGGCGGTTGCTCCTTTTCCTAACGCTTGAACTGTAGGATTTGTGTTATCGAGGTCGTAAGTCCAAGCACCAGAATCGGTCAGATGTAGAGTCCCTAAGCTGCCTGCAACATCTGTGTTTGAGAAGTGTGCTTCGCCAGTATCTACATCAGTGACAGTCAACGTACCGGATGTTTGCAATTGAGATTCTTCGGTTACCGCACCTGAGTTGGTGCCACCAATCACAGCAGTATCATTGGTGCCATTTACCGTAATCGTAACTTGATGCGGCGTGCCGTCAGCAGAATGGACAGTAATAGTATCAGTGGCTGTTTTATTCACGCCTAACGCTTGAACGATAGGATTTGTGTTATCGAGGTCGTAAGTCCAAGCACCTGAGTCGGTCAGATGTAGAGTCCCCAAGTTGCCTACTATATCTGTGTTGGAGAAATGTGCCTCGCCAGTATCGATATCAGTGACAGTCAACGTACCAGAGGTTTGAAGCTGAGACTCTTCAGTCACCGAACCGGAGTTGGTGCCACCAATAACTGCTTTGTCGTTAGTGCCATTAATCGTAACCATAACTTGATGCGCTGTACCATCAGCTGAGTGAACAGTGACGATGTCTGTCGCAGTTGAACCTTGGCCAAGTCTTTGAACTACTGGGTTATTGTTGTCTAAACTGTATGTCCACGCACCGTCTTTGGTGATGCTTAGCGTACCGAAATTACTAGTCACTTGTGAGGCTTGAAAGTGGTCCTCTCCAAGATCAGAGTCCGTTACCGAAAGCTGCCCTTGAACTTGTGTCGTTAAATCTTCAGTTAACGTGCCAGCATCCACACCCGTAATTACGGCATTGTCGTCGTTCCCGCCAATCGTCATATCGATCGTTTGCGGTGTGCCATCTTTGGTGTGAATTGTGAAACTTTCATGCAGTGAAGTGGCTGCGGTTAAAGCTTGAACATTAGAGAGCGAGTTATCAACTTGATACTGCCAATGTCCATCAGCATCGATAGTTAATGAACCATATTTACCTGAGATAACTTCCGGTGTAACCGAACTTTCATTTTGGTCAGGGTCTATGACATCGATTTTGCCGTTCGCATGTAACAAGCCTTGTGAATCAATATTGTGATCTTCTGTTACGACACCTGTTAAGTCTCCAGAAATACTTGGCGTGTCTTGCTTACCTGTTACTGGTATCTGGACAATGATGCTCGAGCCATTAGATAGATGTAACGCAAAATGGTCAGTACCTGGTTGGTGCTGATTTAACAGGATGTATTGAGGAGAATTTGGATTCAATATGAATGTGTATTGACCATTTGCATCAACATGAAGCTCTCCGTACGTACCTTTTATGACTTCTGGCATGAAGGTGACGGGTAAAGCGGGTGTCGTCGGCGCATTTGAATGAGTCGGCTGACCGTTACTTCCTGAGGAGATAGTCGGCATCGATACCGAAGGAATGTAATGGACTTGCGGGTGAGAAAGCGTCGATAAATGATGAGAAGGAACCAAGTGAGAGCTCGAACCATGGGCGGCATGACTTGCACTTAAGGTTGAGTTTACGTCGTTGTCATTCGTCTGAGCTTCTTGGAGAGCAACCGCTGATGAGTCCGCCTTGCTATGGTCATCGGTGACATCTTTTTCGGTCACGTTATTTGCGGTTACTTGATCTGCAGCGTCGCTGGAATTGTCTATACTTTCTGCAGCAGCGTGTTTAGCCAATGATGGCAAAATCATCATGAGTGACTGAAAAAGTGGGATATTCACTTTTAGATGTGAATGCAGTCTGCGCTTCTTTTTTTGTGTTGGTTTCTTTTGTTCTATCTCGTTACTTTTCTTATTTTTGATTTCTGTATTTTTCTTGTTTGCTTTGACGTTCTTTTTGTTAGCCATTTTTATCATCCGTGAATCGTGGTTGCACTATTTTAAGTAAAATACACAGATAGAGGTTTCGCTAGCTAATTGGATAATTTTTAAAGAAAAAACTGTAAAGTTGAAGAATTATCTCGTTTTGATGTAACGAGACGAAAGTGAGGAGGGCACTTAAGGAAAGATACAGTGAGAGGCAGGAACCAAACGTCCATGTTTGGTTTCGGTGTTTTAACTAAGCGGGACTAAATTAAAATGTACGACTCACTTTAAGAGGTACGACTAACTTAAAGCGTGCGACCTACTTCAAAGCCATCCCAGATAGCGGCCATGATCGTTCTTGCTTTTTGGCTGTCACCGATATTGAATACTTCATCAACATCCAGTTGATTCGCAAGTTCTTCATGCAAGTGATCTTCAGCTTTATAGCCAAGCGCTAGCACAACGTGATCGGAAAGCATTTCAACACTGCTGTTTTCAATGTTTAGACAAACGCCCGTATCGGTGATTCGCTCTAATCGTGTTGAAGTAAGAACGTTCACTTGTTCTTTGACTAGAAGCTCTTTCAACATCTGGTAGTTAGCAAAACAGGTACCGTGAGGGCCGCCAATGATATCGTCTGATGCCTCAACTAATGTGACCGCTTTACCTTGTTGAGCCATCCATAGAGCGGCTTCTGCGCCCACTAAACCCGCGCCAATCACACAGACTTTGTCGCCTGTAATTAGTTCAGGGTTCATCAACATATTTTCGGCAACTAAAACGTGCGGCTTATCTTTTCCTTCCAACCAGTTAGGTTGAGTTGGGCGAGAGCCGGTAGCGAAAATAACACTGTCTGGCTTTTCGCTTTCAATCGATGCTTTGTCTGCCGCTGAATTGAGTTTTACGTCTACCTTGTGTCGAGTCATTTCACCGCTGAACCACGCAATCAAGGCTTTATCATCATGCTTGAATGGAGGTTGGCTTCCCGGGATGACATTGCCACCCAGTTGGCTGCCTTTTTCGAAAAGGACTACATCATGTCCGCGCTCAGAAGCAATTCTAGCGGCTTCCATTCCCGCAACACCACCACCGACAACGACGACCTTTTTGGTTTTGTGCGTTGGTAGTAATCTGAACTCTTCTTCTCGTCCACAGCTTGGGTTAACCGCGCAAGATAGGTTACCCACTTCAGCCATACGACCTAGGCAACCAAGGTGACAAGATAAGCAAGGACGAACTTCTTCAAAACGACCTCGTCGGATCTTATTCACCGTGTCTGGATCGGCGAGCAGGGGTCTACCCAGTGACACGCCATCACAAATGCCATTTTGAACAGCATGCGAAGCGAGGTCTGGGTTCTCCATACGGCCAGCCATTAATACGGGAATATCGACCACTTCTGAAACGGCTTTGCAGTAGGGTTTGTACATGCCCGGTTGGAAGTAGTTTGGCGGGTGATTCCAGTACCATGAATCATAGGTGCCGGCATCAACGTTCAGAGCATCGAACCCTGCGCTTTGCAGGTATTCAGCCGCTTTGAGGCCTTCTTCCATATCGCGACCCACTTCTTCAGCGCGCTCGCCCGGAAGGATACCTTGGCCGAAACCTTTCATATTGCCTTTAACGGAGTAGCGCAGTGATACTGGGAAGTCTTTGCCACAAACAGCTTTGATACCTTCAACAATCTCTACCGCAAAGCGATAACGATTTTCGAAGCTGCCACCGTATTGGTCTGTACGTTGGTTGAAAAATTCCATTGTGAATTGGTCAAGTAAGTAGCCTTCATGAACCGCGTGTATTTCTACACCATCAAAACCTGATTTTTGAGCAATAGCAGCCGACTCAACAAACTTAGAGATGAAATATTTTACTTCTTCAGTGGTCAGTTCACGGTGAGTGATTGAAGGGTCGAAGCGGTTCGGCGCTTCAGAAGGCGCAATGGATTTGTCTTCAGGAGTGAAGCCCGGAATGCAAGAGCGTCCCCAACCAGCGGTAAGCTGTGCGAATATTTTAGTACCGTAGGTATGAACACGTTCGGTCATCTCTTTTGCGCTGCGGATATAAGCGGTTGGATGGTTGGTTGGGCATGGAAGGGAAGGCATAGGGAACTGTTCAAGTTCATTTTCTACCATTTGCACACCGGTAATGATCAGGCCAACACCACCACGAGCACGAGCAACGTAATATTCAACGCCACGGCTGTTATACGCACCATCACCATCGACACAACCTAAGGTGCCCATCGGGGCCATAGAGTAACGATTCTTTAGCTTTAAAGAGCCGATCTTCATCGGTTCAAAAAGCACGTTATGCTCTTGTTTTAACATAATCTAATCTCCAATAATTGAATGCATTGGGTGTTAACCAAGCAAGTACTGGTGATATTAAAGCAAGGGACGAACGTGCTAACTTTGCATTTTAGGACAAAAGTTTTGCCGAATATGCCATCGAATGTAACGTTGATTTAGATCAGTCTTTACCTAGGTGATATTCTGACTTCGCCTTAATTTTATTGGACTTAGTCCCGTCCATCTCTTAAAAGCACGTGAGAAAGTGCTCAAGTCAGCAAAGCCGAGTTGGTAGGCAATCTCGGTCATGTTGATGTGTTGGTCTTCTAACAAGTGCAGTGCTTTTTCTAGCTTGTATTTTTCGACTACGCCTCGATAGTTTGTGTTGAGTTCAGCAAGCCTTCTATTCAACGTTCGGATGTTCATGTTGAGCGACTGAGCAAGGCTCTCACCCGAAACGTTCTCCAAGTTATTCGCTTGATTGAGCGCATTGTAGATCTGGAGAATCAGGTCGCCTTTCTTTAGGGACTCTGCGTCTTTTCTCAGTAGGTTCAGTGCCGAAAAATAGATCCCTTCATCGTAATTATCTAAAGGTTTACGAAGATGCTTTTTGTCGATAGCGATCTTTCTTATAGGGTGTCCGGCGGTAATTTTTGTTCCCGTTAACTGCTCGAGTTGTTCGGTGCGCTCGGGAGAGAATTTGTGCTCAATCAGTTTGACGCTCACTTCGATGTCTTCGCTGAGGATCACATGCTTGATGATGTAAATGAGTGTGGCGATCAGCATTGTTACGCCAAGGTAGGTGACGTGGCTTTCTTGGCTAAAAGGTTCGCTGTTGAGTACCCACAACTCGGCGCTACCTTGCTTATTTTCTCGATATTGAAGCCGGATAGGTGACGCAATAATGAACGAGAATTCAGCCGCAGTTTTTAGCATCGCCTCGAGGTTTGGAGCAGTCCATAGTGCTAGGGAGTAACTGCCAAAGGTTAAGGGAGTAACGTGCTTCGAGGCTCTTACGGGGATCAGCTCATCATCGGTATATTCACACAGTTTTACTAACTCTTCACGAAGGTCGTGGAAATGCAATCGGCCATCTGAATTCTTACGCTTTGGCGGAAAAAATTGACTCTCCACTTTATGCTCTTTTGCTGTTAAAGCGAGCAAGGCTTGCCAGCCAGCGTGAACTGAAAGGGAGTTATGAAAGCGTTGTTCCAATGCCATTTTATGACCTTATAAATCGGAGATGTGATCAAAAACACAAAGTGATTAATTGTCCAGAATAGTGAATTTCTTGTCCTGAATTGCAAAGTTAAAGCCTAGGGAAATTGTATTCTGAATGCCGTGAAAAGGATATTTACCTGTACCCTACGTTCATGCATAACATACAAGTTTTGGTTTTAATGGAAAAGTAATATTCAAAATTTAGCCTGTTATGCAAAGTATAATGAGAACTACATAATGAATAATTGGCAAGAGATCCATAGCGAAAAACTACTCTCGTTAGAGTCTGCGGTAGGCAAACTCGCATCAGGTGACAAAATCTGGGCAGGAGGCTTACTGTCCATTCCAGTTGTTTTTCTAAAGGAGTTGGATAAACACCTCGACCTATTCAGTGATTGTGAAATCTACACAGGTTTGATGACGACTCCCTTCGAGTTCTTGAAGCCTCAATATCGAGGGAACTTCAAGCATATCAGTCTCTTCATGGGGCCAATTGAAAGAAAGCTGCAAAGCACAGGCAACGTAGAAGTGACCAACTTTCATTTCTCTAATTTCGAAAATATTTTTGAAAAACTGCAGCCAAATACGGTTGTCGTTGAAGTAACACCACCGAATGCAGACGGTTTTGTGAGCTTAGGCGCGTGTGGCGGCGTAGCAACGAAGGTGGCGCTGAAACATGCTTCTAAAGTAATTTTTGTTGTTAATGAACAGCAACCTTTTATCGGCAATGAAGACAATATCGTGCATGTCGATTGTGCGAACGCATTAGTCGAAGGCCATCATAGTATCGCGTCACCTAAAGCTGGCCAGCCTTCAGATCTAGAGACCGAAATTGCAAAACACGTTAGCCCGTACATCAAAGATGGAATGACGGTACAAATTGGTATTGGAACCATCTCAAATGCGATGGGTATGGCGCTTCGAGACCGTAAAGACCTAGGTGTTCATACAGAGATGTTTACGGAATCTCTCATGGAGATGTGTAAAGCCGGTGCGGTGTCTGGCACTAAAAAGAATCACATGCCAAACAAGATCGTCGCGGCATTCGCGGCGGGCCCTCAAGAAGTCATGGACTTTTTGCACAACAACCCAGACATCGAGATGGGCTCAATGAGCGAAGTCGTTAACCCGTATGAAGTCGCTAAGAACGATAATTTTGTCTCCATTAATACGTGTTTGATGATCGACCTTGTTGGTCAAGTTGCTTCTGAAGGTGCGGGCTTTAGCCAGATTTCGGGATCGGGTGGTCAGTTAGATTTTGTACGAGCAGCGAACATGGCGAAAAACGGCGTCAGCATCTTAGCCTTGGCAGCAACGCGTGAAGGCAAAGACGGCTTAGAGTCGAATATTCGTTTGTCATTGCCAGTGGGCACGCCGATTACCACACCTCGTAACGATGTACATATCGTGGCGACGGAATACGGCTCAGTAAACCTGCGTGGTATGACGGTCTCTGAACGCGTTCATGCGTTAGCTAACATCGCACACCCAGATTTTCGTGAGTCGTTACTGGCGGAAGCAAAACAACATGGCTTAGTGAAGTAGGAGGTAATTATGTTTACAGGACAATTTTTCAAACTCGCATTTATCGAAGATTCTAATCGTATCGTTGAATTGGTTTTCAACGCAGAATCTGATTCGGTTAACACACTCACTAAGTCGGCACTAATTGAACTTGAAAGCTGTGTCGATCAACTTGAAAACAGTGATGCTGCCGGTCTGATTATCCGTTCGGGCAAAGCGTTATTTAGCGCGGGTGCGGATGTAAAAGCCTTTCGCTCTCTGTTTAGTGACGGTGATGCGGCCATTACCGATTACTTATCATGGGCGCACTCCATTTATAACCGAATTGAAGATCTCAACCTTCCTAAAGTAGCCATCGTTAATGGTGTCGCTGCTGGTGGTGGTGTAGAGCTTTCACTGCTTGCGGATTATCGTCTTGCGACGACTGATCTAAAAATGAGCCTGCCTGAAGTTAAGCTTGGCATTATGCCAGCATGGGGGGGGGTGACTCGATTACCGCGCATCACAGGTGTAGATACGGCACTGCAATGGCTAACAACGGGTAAAACCTTTAAGGCGAAGCAAGCGTTAGAACATCACGTTGTTGACGGTGTGATCGATGCAAGTAAGACAAACCCAATCGAAAGCGCGTTAACCATGCTTGAATCGTGCATCTCTGGTGACTTTGATTGGCAACAGCGTTATGCAGAAAAACAAGCGCCACTGACTCTGAATGACCCGGAACTGGCGATGTCGATTAATGTGGCTAAAGGCATGGTCGCGAAAGCAGCTGGTCCGCATTATCCGGCACCGAGCATTATTCTGAACACGATTTCTAAAAGCGCTCGTTGTTCTCGCGATGAAGCCTTAAAGCTTGAGCAAGCGGGAATCATCAAATGTGTCGCAAGTGGTGTAGCAGACGCTTTGGTGAATGTTTTCCTGAGTGACATGGCAGTAAAAGCGACGGCAAAGAAACACGCTAAAGGCGGCAAGAAAACCGAAGAAGTGGGTGTCGTCGGCGCGGGTATTATGGGCGGTGGTATCGCTTATGTGACCGCGGATAAAAAGTTGGATGTGGTACTCAAAGACATCAACAAACAGGGCTTAGCGTTAGGGCTAAATGAAGCCAATCAACTGCTTTCAAAGCAAGTGATTCGCGGTCGTAAGAGCCCAGAGGCGATGGGTGAAGTGCTTAATCGTATCGTGCCGACTTTACACAATGCAGCGTTAGACAGCTGTGATTTGGTGATAGAAGCGGTCGTTGAGAATCCAATCGTAAAAGAAAAGGTGCTAGCTGAGCTTGAACAGGTTGCGCCAAATGCAATGATTGCCTCCAATACCTCTACTTTGATGATCAGTGGCTTAGCGCACTCATTAAAGAACCCAGAGAACTTCTGTGGCATTCACTTCTTTAACCCGGTGCATCGCATGCCGTTGGTTGAAGTGATTAAAGGTGAACAAACATCATCAGAAACCATTGCAACCGCAGTCAACTACGTTCTGGCACTTGGCAAGACGCCTATCGTGGTGAACGACTGTGCTGGCTTCTTGGTTAATCGCTGTTTAACGCCTTACTTCTTGGCGTTCAACCAACTGTTGGTTGCGGGCGGTGATATTGCTCAAATCGACAAAGTGATGAGCAAAGGGTTTGGTTGGCCAATGGGGCCAGCGCATCTGCTTGATGTGATTGGACTCGATACCGCGGATCACTGCATTGATGTGATGAGCGAAGCGTTCCCAACGCGTTTAGCCAAGCCTGAAGCTAATCTGATCGCGGAATCTGTGGCGAAAGGACGTTTAGGACAAAAAACAAAAGAGGGTTTCTATCTGTACAAAGCGGATCGCAAAGGTCGCTTACAGCCAGAAAGCCACTTGGAAACCACTGCGCTTATTGAACGCCTTTGTGATGCACCAATCTCAATGGAGCCTCAAGACATCACAATGCGAATGATGTTACCGATGATGTATGAAGCGATTCGCTGTTTAGATGACGGCATTATTTCTTCAGCTGCCGAGGGTGATATTGCGTTTATCTACGGCACTGGATTCCCGGCATTCCGTGGCGGAATCTTCTACTACATGGATAGCATGGGTCTAGATAAGTTGTTAGAGATTGCCCAACAATATGAAGACTTAGGTTCTTTATATGCCATCCCTCAAGGTCTTCGTGACCGTGTTGAACTGAACCGTAATTTTTACGCGTAACCTGGAGCAAGAAATATGAAAAACGTAGTGATTGTAGATGCGATTCGAACTCCAATGGGGCGTTCAAAAAATGGTGTATTTCGACATGTTCGAGCCGATGATCTTTCGTCTCACTTAATGAGCGCCATGCTGAAGCGTCAGCCAAAGGTTGAATCCACTCTGATTGATGATGTGATCTGGGGTTGTGTGCAGCAAACCGAAGAGCAGGGCGTTAACCTTGCGAAGGTCGCAGCACTTCAAGCTGGGTTGTCTGAAGAAGTACCAGCAACAACAGTGAATCGTTTGTGTGGTTCTTCAATGGATGCACTGCACATGGCAACGCGCTCGATAAAAGCGGGTGATGCCGATGTTGTTCTCGTTGGTGGTGTTGAGCATATGGGGCATATCCCAATGACCAAAGGCATCAACTTAAACCCATACAACCGCAATATGGCACAAGCGTCTGCGATGATGGGGTTAACGGCGGAAGCACTTGGTCAACTTCATAACGTGTCTCGTGAAGAGCAAGATGAATTGGGCGCTCGTTCACACCGACTCGCGCACGAAGCGACACTTGAAGGTCGCTTTGATAACGAGATTGTCCCAACCATGGGTCATGACGAAAGCGGTGCGCCAACCTTGGTTAAGCACGATGAAGTGATTCGTCCTGAAACCACCGCTGAATCTTTGTCTAAGCTTCGCCCTGCGTTTGACCCGCGAGGAACCGTAACGGCAGGTACGTCTTCGGCCTTGTCTGACGGCGCATCTTGTTTGCTGGTGATGAGTGAAGATAAAGCCATCGAGATCGGCATTAAACCAAGAGCTAGAGTTATCTCTTCTGCCTCTGCGGGAGTGCCAGCGGCGCTTATGGGTTATGGACCCGTTCCGGCAACCAAAAAAGCGTTAGCGAAGACTGATCTAACGATCGCAGATATCGATTTTGCTGAAGTGAATGAAGCCTTTGCAGCGCAAGCTATCCCGTGTTTAAAAGATTTAGGCTTATGGGAGCAGCGTGAAGATAAAGTGAACCTGCATGGTGGAGCGATTTCACTGGGTCATCCTTTAGGATGTTCGGGTGCTCGCATCGTCGGTAGCCTTATCAATATTATGGAACAGCGTGGTGGTCAATACGGGCTAGCAACTATGTGTATTGGTATGGGGCAAGGTATTGCGACGATTATCGAAAGAGTGGAGTAAGTCACTTAATGGTTCGAGATGAGCTCGTCATCTAGGTGACCAAGACAATAAATTAGGGTAACGATCCAAGCCTTCAACCTGTGTTGAAGGTTTTTTTAGTGAGTTGCACTTTTTGCTTATCCAGAACTATCATTGAAGGACACACATGCCTTAAGTTCAAATAATCGACAAACCATGGTTATGAATGAATATTTTTTCAACGGTCAGGCAAATATCGGCACAATGGCATTGACCTTACCCTAAGGGTAACGTTTATAGTTGCGGTGTAAATTCAAAGGTAAGCTATGACAAACACATTCCGAAAAACTTGGATTATTGTTTTCAGCATCATTGCGATGTTGATGTCTAGCTATGCCTCAAGCTCTTCAGCCATGATGGCTAATATCATGGCAACGCAGATGATGTCGAATAAGTCTATCTGCCATCACAACGATTCGCCGAGCGATCCTGATGCCGCAAGTCAATTTGCTGCCGGTTGCCATGTGACCGTTACCGATTCAGACATGAGCGATCATGTTCATGCAAGCACGCCGAATGGCGACCAGTCTGTTCATGGAGCTCACTCTGCCCATGATGACCACGCTATTTATGTTGAGCTGTCTGCTGATGACAAGATGGCTTCACATCAAGAATCAATGGATGCTCACGGAGAGCATGTGATGGGCAACAACTGTTGTGGCGGTTCGGATTCTGCTCATATCTGTTGCTATTCTGTTTGTTCTACAGCATCACACACAATTCAGGCGCTCCAAGCCAACTACCAAATTTCCTCTTCATTCGCACCTCATCACTCTGTGACTATCGGTCAAAAAGTGACTCGTGCACAATCTTTGCTACGCCCACCTTCCGCATAAATCTATATCTAAAAATACAGCTATATCAGTTAGATAATTCTGATAAGCCATTCTTTTTGATGCGCTAATTAGCGCTAGATATGGACATTCATTGTGAATATGAAACCAACAACCTCTGTGTTTGTCATGAACACGAGCTTAGTGGTTGCTGCTACCTTGCCTATGGCCTTGTTTTCAAGTGCTACGCTCGCGGCTACCACGGCGTCAGCTTCAAATGCTCAACACATTTCAGCACATGACCAAGCAAGCTCGACGCAGCAACTCAATACACTGATTGAGATTGCTTTAAGCGAAGATGGAAATCGCAAACAGTACTTTGCTCAGTCTCAAGCGATGCGAGAAACGGGCATTGCCAGCTCGACCTTAATGGACCCGAAATTGAAAGTTGGATTTGGTGGTTTGCCTGTCGATAGCTTTCAATTCGACGAAGACCCGATGACTAATATATCGGTAGGGTTGATGCAGCAGTTTGAGCGTGGCGATACGCTTAACCTCCAACAGAAAAAGGCAGGCCAACAGGCAGATGCTTTAGCTTTGCAGGTGCAAGCAAGAGAATTGACGGTTGCGAATAGCATGACGCAGCTTTGGCTTGAGTTAGGTTATCAGCAAAAGGCTGAGTCGGTGATTCGTCAAAATCGTCGTTTGTTGGTTGAGCTTGAAAACTATGTACAAACCAACTACTCGATTGGTAAAAGTGAAGCGCAAGATCTGCTTAATGCTCAGCTCCAAGTGAGCAAGCTTGATGAGAAACTTCAGGCAAACCAGCAGGTTCAGAGCCGCTTAATCTCTCAGCTTTCTGAATGGTTGGGTTCTGATTGGCTAGGCTCTCAGATTCTTGATTCTCAGGGCACACTGAATGCAACTAACCAAATCGATTGGTCGTTGTTGGAAAGCAAATTAGCGACCAATATCGATTCAACCAAGCACTACCAGCTGCTGACTGACCATCCTTTGGTTAAGATCTCCGATGTCAGTATTTCCTCCAATCAAACTAAGGTTGAGTTAGCCGAGCAAGCTTATACCCCGCAGTTTGGGGTGGAAGTGATGTATGCACACCGTCAAGCCAATAACATGGCAGGTGAACCTGCTTCTGATCTGGTGAGTGCTTATCTGACAGTCGACATCCCGCTGTTTACAGGGAACCGACAAGATAAAAACTTATCGGCTGCTCAGTATCAAGTTGGTGCGGCTAAATCTCAAAAAGACACCTTACTTTCCCAAATGAACGCGCAAGTGAATGCATTGCTGGTGGACAGATCAAATCTGATCCAGCGATTAGATCGCTATCAAACGTCCTTGCTTCCTCAAACCGCAGCACGAATCAGCGCGGTTGAGAGGGGCTATCAAAACAACACCGCCCAGTTTAACGATGTCATTTCAGCAACGACCGATGAGCTGGCGCTTCAGTTAGAGCAACAACGTTTGATCACCGATCTCAACATCGTTAATAGCAAACTGGCGGCGTTAGTCAGTGGCTTTGAATACCAAGTGAACCAACCACAACTTGCAACCACAGAGAATCAGTAAGGGATACATAATGAGTTCAGTAAAAGTAGCAACAATCGCTTTATTGGTCGGTGGTGCATTGGGTTTTGGTGTGAACCATTTTCTAATTAATCCAGCACACGACATGTCAGCAATGGCAACCAGCACAGAAGCCAGCGATGAACCTTTGTATTGGGTAGCTCCGATGGACCCAAATTATCAGCGAGACAAGCCGGGTCAGTCACCTATGGGGATGGATCTTATCCCTGTGTATGCAGACGATGTGAACGGCGGAGAAAAAGATAAGCCCGGAACCGTGTTTATAGATTCTTCCGTGGAAAATAACCTTGGCGTGAAAACCGCACAAGTCACACGAGAACCGCTATCACCGCGCATTGAAACGGTTGGCTACGTGGCATTTGATGAAAGTGCGCTATGGCAAACCAACGTCCGTGTTTCTGGTTGGGTGGAAAAACTCTCCATCAACGCAGTAGGTGAGAAGGTAAACAAAGGTGATGTGCTTTTCACACTCTATTCTCCAGAGCTTGTTAAAGCACAAGAAGAGTTGATCAGTGCTTATAAAACGGGTCGTAAAGGTTTGATCAAGGGCTCGACTGAACGCTTGATTACCTTGGGTGTTGATAAGACTCAAATCCGCGCTATTACGCGCAAAGGCAAAGCCTCGCAAACCATTGAAGTTAAAGCGCCAGCCGATGGTGTTATAGCGAGTTTGAATATCCGAGAAGGTGGTTATCTTTCACCTGCACAAGCGGTGATCAGTGCTGGCCCATTAGGCGAAGTATGGGTTGATGCAGAGGTGTTTGAGCGTCAAGCGCACTGGATCTCGTCAGGCAGCAATGCGGTGATGACGCTAGATGCCATTCCTGGCAAAGAGTGGTTGGGTAATGTCGATTACGTTTACCCAATCCTTGATCCAAAAACTCGAACCTTGCGCGTTCGTTTGAAGTTCTCCAATCCAAATGGTGAGCTTAAGCCGAACATGTTCGCCAATATTGCGCTGAAACCGATCAGTGATGAAGCCGTTCTTACTATTCCAAGATCTTCGGTTATTCACTCCGGTGGTATGACTCGAGTGGTGATGTCAGAAGGTTCTGGCAAGTATCGTTCTGCTCGTATTGAGGTTGGTCGTGAAGCTGGCGAAAAAATAGAGGTGCTTCAAGGGCTAGAGCAAGGTGAGAACATTGTCACTTCTGCGCACTTCATGTTGGATTCTGAATCGAGCCAATCCGCTGATCTGTCACGCATCAATGGTGTTGAGGAAGAAGCTGAAACCGTGTGGGCAAACGGTGAAATTTCCGACGTTATGCAAGGCAGCCGTATGGTGACGATTAACCATCAGCCTGTTCCTGAATGGGATTGGCCGGGCATGGTGATGAATTTCACCTTTGCGGAAGGCTTAGACATGAGTGACGTGCAACGCGGTAAGGCGATTGATTTTGAGATGAGAAAGACAGAGTCAGGGCAGTACGAGGTTGTTGATTACAAGGTCAACAAACACAAGATCGCTGGCGAAGTTTGGGTAACAGGTGACATCACTATGTTGATGGCAGATTTTGGCATGATCACCGTAAAACATCAGCCAGTCCCTGAGTGGAATTGGAAAGCGGGTGAAATGAATTTCCAAGCCAGTGATGAGCTTGATTTATCTGAGTTTGCCGAGGGTCAAACCATTCGGTTTCTAGTGGCGAAGCAGGGTTCTGATTATGTGCTCAAATCTTTAGAAGCGGGTGAGGGCGAACTATGATCAATGCAATCATTCGCTGGTCTATTAGCAACCGCTTCTTAGTGCTGGTTGCTACTGTAGCCATCGTATTTGGCGGCTTATACAGCGTTAAAAATACACCGGTCGATGCCATTCCAGATTTATCAGATGTTCAGGTAATTATCAAAACCAGTTATCCGGGACAAGCGCCACAAGTGGTTGAGGATCAGGTGACTTATCCATTAACCACCGCCATGTTAGCTGTACCGGGTGCTGAAACGGTTCGTGGTTACTCGTTCTTTGGTGATTCCTATGTCTATATCATCTTCAATGACGATACTGATATGTACTGGGCACGTTCACGAGTGCTGGAGTACCTAAGCCAAGTTGCACCTAACTTGCCTTCGAGTGCTAAGCCAACACTAGGGCCAGATGCAACCGGTGTGGGCTGGGTTTACAGCTACGTGTTGCAAGATAAAACCGGTCAGCACGACTTAGCGGAACTTCGTAGTTTGCAAGATTGGTTCTTGAAGTATGAATTGCAAACCGTAGAAGGCGTGTCTGAAGTGGCGACCGTTGGCGGCATGGTGAAGCAGTATCAAGTACAGATTGATCCTGCCAAGTTACGTGCATATGACCTGACGCTTCAGCAAGTCAACAAGGCAATCCAAGATGGTAATCAAGAAACCGGTGCATCTGTTGTCGAGATTGCCGAAGCCGAACATATGGTTCGTACGACCGGTTACCTGACAAGCATCGAAGACATTCAATCCCTGCCATTAAAAGTGACCGACAAGGGTACTCCGCTGCTATTAGGTGACATTGCTGACATCAACCTTGGCCCGCAAATGCGTCGTGGTATCTCTGAGCTGAATGGTGAAGGTGAAGCCGTTGGCGGCGTTATCGTGATGCGCTTTGGTGAAAATGCCAGTGAAGTGATCGACTCGGTGAAATCCAAGCTCGCTGAACTGCAAGCTGGCTTGCCTGATGGTGTCGAGATTGTCGCGACTTATGACCGCTCTACTTTGATTGATTCAGCCGTTGAAAACCTTTGGAAGAAGCTGGCTGAAGAGTTCATCGTGGTCGCTGTCGTGTGTGCGCTGTTCTTGTTCCATATCCGCTCATCACTGGTTATCGCACTAAGTCTGCCTGTTGGTATTTTAGGTGCATTCATCGTCATGCATTGGCAGGGTATCAACGCCAACATCATGTCTCTTGGCGGGATCGCGATTGCGATTGGCGCCATGGTGGATGGTGCCATAGTGATGATTGAGAACGTTCATAAACACATTGAACGGACTCCGCTCACTGACAAAAACCGTTGGCAAGTGATTGGTAAGGCAGCAGAAGAAGTCGGCGCACCGCTGTTCTTCTCTCTGATTATCATTACCTTGAGTTTTGTGCCTGTGTTCGCGCTAGAAGGGCAAGAGGGCAAGATGTTCTCGCCACTTGCGTTTACCAAGACGTATGCGATGGCCGCAGCCGCTGGTTTGGCTATCACGCTTGTGCCTGTGCTAATGGGTTACTTCATTCGCGGCAACGTGCTACCTGAACACAAAAACCCAGTCAACCGCAGCCTAGTGGCGATGTACAAACCGCTTCTGAACCTAAGCTTAAAATATCCCAAGGTGATGATTGTTATCGCACTTGGCTTAATGGCGTCTGCTTATTACCCAACCAGTAAGCTTGGCAACGAGTTCATCCCTCCTTTGGACGAAGGAGATTTGATGTACATGCCAACCACGTATCCAGGCATCTCAATAGGTAAGGCTCGTGAGTTGTTGCAACAAACCAACAAGCTCATCAAAACCATTCCAGAAGTCGAAACCACGTGGGGCAAAATTGGTCGAGCAGAGACAGCAACCGATCCTGC
Source organism: Vibrio sp. 1CM23M (assembly GCF_023161755.1). Lineage (NCBI taxonomy): Bacteria > Pseudomonadati > Pseudomonadota > Gammaproteobacteria > Vibrionales > Vibrionaceae > Vibrio > Vibrio sp. 1CM23M. Next base: position 162,425 of record NZ_JALNTR010000001.1, on the reverse strand, counting down.
ACCTTTAACCATGATTGAAACCGTGATTCAGCTTAAACCGCGAGATGAGTGGCGTGACGGTGTCACTACGGAGTCTCTGCGTAAAGAGTTTGATGATCTGATTCAGTTCCCAGGTTTAACTAATGCGTGGGTTATGCCAATCAAAACTCGTATCGACATGTTAGCGACCGGTATCAAAACCCCAATCGGAATCAAAATCGCTGGCCCAGAGCTGAGCGTGATTGAAGATATTGGTTCGCAACTTGAACCCATCCTCAACAGCGTGAGTGGTACGGCTTCTGTCTACGCCGAGCGTGTTGCGGGTGGTCGTTATGTGACGATAGACATCAAACGTCGTTCTGCTGCGCGATATGGCTTGAGCATTAAAGAAGTGCAACAGGTTATTTCGACTGCGGTTGGTGGCATGAACGTGGGCGAAACCGTTGAGGGGCTAGAGCGTTATCCAATCAATGTTCGTTATCCACAAAGCTATCGTGATTCTGTCGTTAAGTTGCAGAACCTGCCGTTAGTGACACCAAATGGAGCGCGAATTGCTTTGTCTGATGTTGCAGATATTCGTTATGAAGATGGACCGCCAATGATTAAGACGGAGAACGCGCGTCCTAATGGCTGGGTGTTCGTTGACATCGAAGGTCGCGACCTTGGTTCTTATGTGGCAGAGGCGCAAAAAGTCGTTACAGATCAAATCGTCTTACCTGCGGGTTATTCATTGGCGTGGTCTGGTCAATACGAATACATGGAGCGTGCGAAGGAGCGTTTGAGTGTCGTTGTACCAATCACCATCGCCATCATCATGTTGTTGCTCTACCTGAGCTTCCGTCGTGTCGGTGAGGTGATGATGATCATGCTGACATTGCCACTCGCAATGGTGGGTGGCCTATGGCTGATGCATGTCCTCAATTACAACTTCTCCATTGCGGTGGGTGTGGGCTTTATCGCCCTTGCCGGGGTTGCTGTTGAGATAGGTGTGATCATGTTGGTCTACCTAAACCAAGCATGGCACTACAAGAAATTGGATGCGGAGCAGAACCAGCAAGCACTTAAGAGTGAAGACTTAACGGATGCGATTCGTGAGGGCGCAGGACTGCGTGTTCGCCCAGTGATGATGACGGTACTTACGGTGATCATCGGCCTCATTCCAATTATGTATGGCGAGGGAACGGGCTCTGAAGTGATGCAGCGAATTGCAGCGCCGATGATAGGCGGAATGGCGTCTGCACTATTGCTTACCCTACTGGTTTTGCCTGCAATCTTTAAGCTCTGGAAACAGCGTGAGATTACGCATAGCCAAAACGAAACAATCAAATAACGTATTGATTATTAGCCCTTACTGACCAAAGCAGAGTGGGTAAGGGCCTACCACATGAACATGTGAAACTAACAAATAAATAACTGAATTAATCTAAGGAACGATCATGAAAAAGACACTTATTGCGATTGCACTGACGTTAACTACTGCAACGGCTTTTGCTGAAATGGACCATTCAACTGTTGATCATTCAAGTATCGACCATTCAAACATGGATCACTCGATGATGAAGAGTGGAGAGATGGATCATTCAAAAATGGATCACAGCATGATGAAGGATGGAAAGATGGACCATTCGATGATGAATATGGAAGGCATGTCCGAGGTGGGTATGCCTGCGACAGGCGCAAAGCCGGATAAAGTGGTTCATGTTCTGCTAAGTGACGATATGAAAATCACATTTAAGAACAAGGTTGATATTGAGCCGAACGATGTGGTGCAGTTTGTTGTGATGAACACAGGCAAGATTGATCACGAATTCTCGATTGGTTCTGCTTCAGAGCAGTTAGAGCACCGCGAAATGATGAAAAACATGGGTAATCACGCCCATGACTCGGGTAGCACAGTGACAGTTAAGCCGGGTAAAGCGAAGCAATTGCTGTGGCATTTCCATGGTGATAATAACGTAGAGTTCGCGTGCAATATTCCTGGTCACGCTGAAGCGGGTATGGTGAAGTCGTTAACGCTATAAGGTGATACACAAGCCATATCTAGTTCAAAGGGATGAGTGCTAGATATGGCTACCTTGTTTTAGTGCTATTTAGGTATTAGCTTTAAAAGACTATAGGAATAGGAGCTTAAGGATGAATAAGACAGTTCTAGTACTTGCAATAACGGGTGCTTTAATAACGTGGTCGACCCACAGCATTGCTGCTAAACCTGAGTGGGCTGGTAAAGGTAAGCCCGATTTAGAAGAAGTAAAAACGCTCGCTGAGGCTAAAAAAGTTGAAGGCGAAATTGATGATCGTGAGAAGCAGCTTGATTCAATGATCGAAGAGAAAAATAAGAAAGCGAAAAAAAGTAAGAACAAAAAAGATAAGCAGAAACTAGATAAAGAACTCGACGATTTGGAAGACGAGAAAGAAGCCCTCGAAGAGAGTAAAGAGAAGCTCAAAGATAAGAAAGAAAAGATTGAAGATGATATGGATAATGACGAAGAAAAGTCAGGATTAGAAAAGCAGAAAGACAAGAAAGCGGAACAAGAGCGTAAAGAAGAAGGAAAAGGGTCAGAGAAAGGCCAACAGCAGCGTGAAGAAAACAGCAAAAAGTGGTGGAACTTCTGGGAGTAATGCGAGGGCCTAACATCACCAATTCATTTCAACCTATCAGCACAGCTTTGTGTGACCGCTAAGTCATTGGTTAAACATTATGACCAGTTAAAGATAAGTCTCAACCTGTTCAGGAATACATGACTAACTTGTATTGGCTGAGGCTTATCTGTAGTTAGAATCACTGTAGCAAGATAGAAGTTTCAAGCAGGTGGTGTGCTTCGCCGCTTAGGTGCGGTAGCTCTGTCATGATCTTTTTAAACTTGTCGTCGATTGATTCTGCTTCATTCAGCGATCGAAAAGCCAGTACAGCCTGTTCAGGCTCGCTGTTCACATAACCTTTCAATGTATCTAGCTGAATTTTATTGGCATTTTCAACTTTTGCTAGCGCGACATTAATTGCTTCGATGTTAATTGTTAACTCATTGCTTTTAAACATTTTTTATTATTTATGGGTTGTTGCTAATGCGCGCACATTACCACAACTGTTTTTCCAGATATTGACCAAGATTATTAAACCCGCACTTTTATGAAATCTGAGTTTAATTGAGAGGCACTAGCACAATATCGTTTTGTCTATCCATGCAATTGATTCATGAGCTTGTTCCTTAGTGTTAAACATCACAAGAAATCATAATATTTATTTTTACGAGTCTATTTTTTGCGAATGTTAACTCTCTATTATTGAGTCTATTTCGCTAGTTTCCTTGGAGATATGAAACATCTTTAAGGAATAATGATGAAAAAAGGAACGTTATCTCTCGCGATTGTCATGGTTTTATCTTCTGGAGCAATTTACGCAGAAGAGCAGATTAGAAATAGTCACTTTAAAGGCAATATGGATGGTTGGTGGAATGCTGGCGCCAACATAGCAACAGAAAGTAATGAAGCGTGTATTGATATAAAAAACCCAGGAAAGAATTCTTGGGATGTCATTTTTGGCCACAGTGGCATTGGTTTAGAGCAAGGTCAAAGGTACCAAGTATCGTTCGATGCATATGCGAATATTGATACTGAGATGAAAGCCTTGATCCAACATGAAGGGCCTCCTTATACGCATTATTTCCTAAGTGACGTGGGTATATCAACAGACAAGCAAAGCTATACGTTTGATTTTGTACACGAACTTGATAGTGACGCCGATACAGAATTCCAGTTTCAATTAGGCGCACAGAAAACTGGTGTCATCTGTGTTGATAACGTTTCTGTTGTAGGTAAGCCATTTGTAAAAATAGCGACTAAGATGCCTATTCGAGCTAACCAAGTTGGCTTCTTACCGAAATCAGATAAATATATCTTTGTTGAAAATACCTCGACGACACCTTTGAAATGGACATTAGTCTCTCAATCAGGGATCAGCCTCGACCTCGGTAAAACAGAAGTATTCGGTTTGAATAAAGCGTCGGGTGAGCACATTCACCGAGTTAACCTTTCAAAATATACAGACACGATGAGAGGTTTAACGGTCAAGGTCGATGACGATGTCAGCTATCCATTCGATATTCGAAATGATGTTTATAGCAAGTTGAAGCTCGATGCGTTGTCTTACTTCTATCAAAATCGCAGCGGCATTGAAATAAAGCCAGAGTTCGTTCAACGTGAAGATCTTGCGAGGCCCGGTGGCCACATGTCCGATACTGCAACCTGTTTTGATAAAGTTGATAGTTGGGGAAATAAATGGCCTGGCTGTGACCTGACTATTGATGCGACCGGTGGTTGGTACGATGCAGGCGATCATGGTAAATACATGGTGAACAGTGGCATCTCAACATGGACACTTCTGAATTTATACGAGCGAAGTCAGTTCCTAGAAAACAAATTGCTTCCTTTTTCTGAGGGCAAAGTGAAAATCCCTGAAGCAACCAATGGCGTTAATCCGTTGTTGTCTGAAGCGCGTTGGAACATTGAGTTCATGTTAGCGATGCAAGTCGACTATGACACGCCTATCTCTGTCCCTGTTGGTAATCAGTCTGCCAGTAAAAAGCTAAAACTTACCGAGATTAACGCGAGAGGGCTGGCTTTCCATAAGATCGCGGATGAGTCTTGGACTGGCATGCCATTACCGCCACACAAAGATACTCAGAAACGTTATGTTGGTTATCCTACTACTGCGGCTTCATTGAATCTGGCGGCAATCGGTGCTCAGTGCGCACGTATTTGGAAAGATATCGACAGTGATTTCTCACAGTTATGTTTGGATTCAGCGACCAAAGCGTGGAACGCAGCAAATCAACATCAAGATATCTATGCTTACGACAACTTCACAGGTTCTGGGCCGTATGATGATATCGAATTGAGTGATGAGCGATACTGGGCTGCGTCCGAGCTCTTTATCACAACCCATGATGAGGTTTACAAAAAAGTATTGATTGATTCCCCGCACTATCTTGAAGTGCCGAAGGGGAACATCAATGCGGATGGTGACATGTATTGGCAGTATATAGCGCCTGCAGGCACCGTGAGTTTAGCCGTGGTACCTAATTCATTGGACAGCCAAGTTATTGAACAAGCACGTAAGAACATCATTAAAACGGCAGAATCTTATACAAAACAGCTGGTAAATGAAGGCTATCACATCCCTTATACGGTAAATGAGTATTCGTGGGGATCAAACTCCAACCTTGTAAACCGAAGTATCTTTTTGATCTACGCTCACGATTTTTCTAATGATGTTCGATACATCAAAGCGGCGGCTAGTGCGATGGATTATGTCCTCGGAGGTAACCCGATGAATATCTCTTATGTTACTGGTTATGGAACGAAACCTGCTGAGAATCCTCATCATCGATTCTGGGCTTACGCTGCTGATGAAAGTTCACCAAAACCAGCGCCGGGTGCGTTAATTGGAGGCCCAAATTCGGTAAGTTTTAGTGATCCTATTGCCGCTGTGATGAAAGGCAAGTGTGTTGGACAAACGTGTTACAGCGATAATATTGGCGCTTGGACGTTGAACGAGATAACCATCAACTGGAATGCGCCGCTAGTATGGGTTACTTCTGCTTTAGATGAAGGGCAGCTTGATTGAGGTAATCAATTAAATTAAGAATATTCAAAGAGTAATATCATTTGGTATTGCTCTTTTTTAATACAGAAAATCACACAATGAAGTGCGCAGTTTTAATTTTTTTTAGGTTTCGAAGCTAAGAAGAGATGGTGGGTCTAAGGGGTTTTGTAACTAAAGAGAATTTGAAACTAAACAGAGGTTGGAGCGTGCAGCGGGAATCGAACCCGCATCATCAGCTTGGAAGGCTGAGGTAATAGCCATTATACGATGCACGCACACTGTCTTATGAGTAAGACTAAGGCATTAAGAGACTTGGAGCGTGCAGCGGGAATCGAACCCGCATCATCAGCTTGGAAGGCTGAGGTAATAGCCATTATACGATGCACGCACATCGTCTTAACGAGTTTGATAATGCCACATCTAACTGAAAACGAAACCTTTTTCTTTCATTTTTATTCTAAGTGCTCGCATAACCACCACTCCGCTAGTTTTTCCATCATGTTCGGCGTTTTCAGAGTGAATAAAATGTGACTAAAATCTCTAAAAAAGGAGGGCGAGAAATAATAGTAAATGTCATGCTGTTTTTTGCGATAAATCCGCCTTAATTTATAAACCTGTTTTAGTGGTACTTGGCTGTCATAAATCTCATGAAAATTAAGGAATTTGGAGTGTTAACATAAACTGATTTTTATTTGTGTTTTGGCGTCCACTAATAACAATCTGAATGCATAAATTTAACTTGTCAGCCTGTCAAAACATTCAGTAAACTAATCCCAAATGAGTAGAGTTATAGGCACTTCTAAGGCTTTGCAGAAAAAAGTAACGAGTTCAGTTGATAATTCACGCAAAAGTCTCGTCATTCCGTCTATCGTTTGGTACATTTGCCGCACATTTTGTCTCCCCTAAAATACCCATGCCTTCTCAGTTCCGAATTAACAAAATTGTTGAAATTGGTGACACTCTTCACCGCAGTGGCTGTGCCCCTTACAAGCTAGAGAAATACACTCAATTCTATGCAAAAAAGCATGGTGTTGATGTGATGATCCAAGCTACGCCAACTGCGATTAACTATCAATTTCCAGACGATAACAACGCCGTGATTCTTAAGCGTCTAAAGCCTGCGTCAATTAACCTGAGTTTGTTGGCCAATACGATCATTCGTATTAACCAGCCAAGCAGTGAGCCTGTACCAGAACCTGTCGGTTACTCTAAATTCGTGACGGCACTTGCCAATATGGGTATTCCGCCTGCTTATTTGATGCTGGTGGGCAGTACGTTGGAAGCGGTGGGCTTTTCTGCGTTATTGGGTTTGATGGTTTGGGTATGTCAGCAAGTTCTTCATTCACGTCGCGCTATCGCGGTTGAATTCATCTCGGCACTGTTAACGGGTATCTTTGTGGCGTTTCTGGCGAGTACAGGGTTGCCGATTCCGGTGTGGGCGTTGTGTATCGCCTCGATTGTCTTGTTTGTCCCCGGGTTATCCATAGCCAACGCATTAGAATGTTTGGCCTTTAATGACTTGGTTTCTGGTACCAGCTTGCTAGGGCAGAGTGCCTTAACGCTGATTAAGCTGTTTGTCGGGATTATCATGGGGCTTAATATTGGCGAAGCGATATGGGGACAAGCGGTCTCCATCGACTATACCAATGCGGTACCGATGTGGATGCATATATCTGGCTTGGTGCTGATCTCGGTGTCTATCGGTGTGATGTTCAATGCACGTCCTAAAGATATCTTGCTTGGCTTGCCAGTTGCCGTTCTCGGTATGTGGGGCCCATTCTATCTTGGTTTTGATAGTGGTTGGGTTGTCGGCACTTGGGTGACGACGGTTCTTATTACTTTGTACGGAACTTGGATCGCCAAGAAGATGGAACTCACGGGCTCTATTTATATCGTGCAAGGGATCATCATCTTGGTTCCGGGTAGCCGAGTATTAGTGAGTGCCAGCCAGTCGGTGTTTGAACAATCGATTTTGCCTATCCCGAGTATCGGTTTGTCGGCGTTATTCATGTTCTCGGCAATCGTGGCAGGGCAAATCACCGCTTACTCGATTTACTCACCAAAAGTCGAACGTTAAACCTTTCCGCTTCTCAAGTTTTTAAACAAACACAGCTTAGCGGCTGTGTTTGTTCGTTTTAGGAACGGCTCTTTTTTAAAGACAATTAGCTCTCCGTAAAACTTGTTAGATTTATGCTCGCTAAGCCTGACAAGAGCCATTAAAATGGAACAAATTCTATTTAAATGAAGTATTAACGTATGTCTCTACCTCCTTGTCCGCAATGCCAATCTGAATATGTCTATCAAGACCAAAACAACCTAATCTGCCCTGAGTGTGCCTACGAATGGAACCCAGAAGAAGAGCGTTTAGAAAGAGAAGCCGCGCGTGTTAAGGACGTGAATGGCGTTGTATTGGAAAGTGGAGATAAAGTTACCTTCATTAAAGATCTAAAAATTAAAGGCAGTTCTAGCGTATTGAAAATCGGCACTAAAGCCGTGATTCGACGTATCAACGAAGGTAAAGACCACCAGCTAGATTGCAAGCTGGATGGTGGCGGTGAAATGCTGGTTACAGCGAAGTACGTTAAGAAGCAGTAACCATTGTTTCAAACAATTGTCGTAAATCTTCAATAAGTTTAAGTCGCTTCTCGGCATACTGATTCGCATATTGAACCGCAATAATTTCAGAGAATGAAGATGATCAGAGAATACCGTCCAGCCGATATTGAAACCGTTATAGATATTTGGTTAACCGCCTCGATCAAGGCGCATGATTTTGTGGCTCCTGAGTTCTGGGAGTCGCAAGTGGGTAATATGCGCGATATATACATCCCAGCATCAACAACTTACGTGTATCAAATAGACGGTGAGGTTCGTGGCTTTTATTCGCTTTATGAAGGGGTTTTAGCTGCGATCTTTGTGAGCCCGCAGCATCAAGGTTGTGGTGTTGGTAAGCAACTTATCCAACACGCGAAGCTTGAATGCCCGAATCTGTCTTTGAATGTGTATAAAGAGAACCAAGCGACCATTGAGTTCTATTTGTCTCAAGGTTTCTCTATTGTGAGCGAACAAACTGATGAGCACACAGAACATCAAGAATACACCATGCACTTATCTTAGGCTTGATAACTAAACCCGGTAGAAAAGTAACAGGAATCAACATTATATGGACATGGTTAAAGCTGCTCTTTCGTATTCAACAAGACCTGCTCAGTCATCAGATTATGAATTTCTGTTTGAGCTTAAGAAGGCCGCTGAGTTTGAACCTATCAAGGCCGTATTTGGCTGGGATGAGCAGGTTCAACGAGATATACACGCCGAAGAGTGGGCAGAAGAACGGCCTGAAATCATTGAATATCAAGGCAAAGCGATTGGCAGTGTATTGTTGCAAGACAAAGGCGAACATTTCTATTTTTGTCGATTCTTCTTACTGCCTGAGTATCATGGAAAGGGTATTGGCAGCCAAGTATTGAAAGATTGCTTAACTAAGGCTGACAGCCTCAATAAACCAGTCGAACTTTGTTACCTGCAAGGTAATCGAGTTGGGGAGTTGTACTTGAGGTTTGGGTTTGAAATCACCTCGCAAAACGACCAGTTTGTCTATATGTGGCGTAAATAGACATTCATTCAAAATGATCACACCGTGTCTGTAACTTGATAGGCACCTGACACCCATCTAACGTAAAACCTTGTAAAGCTCCCTATGCTTAATGACTAAGCGATTACACTTAGTAAAGATCGAGCGTAAGGGAGTGTGCAATGAATTATTACCCGACTTCAAAAATCGTGGGTGAACAAAGGTTTGGTTTTGGGCCGAAACTAGGTCAAACAACCTATTATTCTCCTGTAGAACAGTTGGATAAAAAGCCATTCGTTCACCAAGCCATACAAGACTTACCGAGTACCGAATCTACTCTGATTAAAGTAGGAGAGAATCGTGTACAGCGAATGAAGGCCAAGGGTGACGAACAACAGATGCAAGCCACGAAGAAAGAAGCGCAGTCTTTCCTTCGAACGCAGTATCGACAACAAGCTCAAGCTCGCCACCTGCAAAGCGTTGATACCCCTTATGGTTTTCAAGAGCGCATCATTCAGTTTTGGAGCAATCACTTCGCCATCTCGGTCGATAATCGAAAACTGATGCCCTTAGCGGCAAGTATAGAAAACGATGTGGTTCGTCAGCATTGGAATGGTAACTTTGGCGAGATGCTGATGGCTTCTTCTAAACATCCTGCGATGCTTCTGTATCTCGATAATCAACTCTCGATTGGTCCCAATTCAAAAGTCGGAAAGCGCCGTAATAAAGGGCTCAATGAGAACCTCGCTCGTGAGATTTTAGAACTTCACACTCTTGGCGTTGATGGTTCTTACACTCAGCAAGATGTTATTGCTTTAGCAAAAGCCATTTCAGGCTGGGGCATTACATTCAAATCTCCTGATGCTGGTTTTCGATTTGCTAATAACCTGCATGAGCCGGGAAGTATCACACTGCTTGGCAAGTCCTATTCTCAATCAGGCGTCTCGCAAGGAGAGTCGTGTCTGCAAACCTTAGCGACTCACAAAGACACTGCTACACACTTGGTTGGCAAGCTTTGCCAGCATTTCATTGGCGACACACCTAAAGAACTCTCAGAGCAATTGGTTGCTGAATATCTGAAAGGCGAGGGGAATTTACTGCCTATTTATCGACTGTTATTGAACAGCGCTGAGGCGAGTAAACCTAACCCCAATCGTTTTAGACCGCCGAAGGAGTGGCTGTTTGCCGTCCTTCGTAGTGCCGATATTTCTTTAAACGAGAAACAGGCATTCAATGCTCTCAACAATTTAGGGCAGCCTCCTTTTAAACCGGGTTCACCAGCAGGCTGGTCGGATCAAGACAGAGACTACAATAGCCCTTCGGCGTTGACTCAACGTATGCAAGTTGCGAATAGGCTTGCATCTGCTGCAATAAAATCGGCTAAAGCGTCGGGAGTTAAACCGAAAGCGGTAGTGGATAAAGTGATCGCGGGTTTATATGGCGATGCTATTGATGAACACACCCAAATTGTATTGAACAAAGCCGACAGCGCTGCAATGCAACTTTCCCTGTTGTGGCTAAGCCCGCAGTTTCAATATCGTTAGGAGTGGGTATGAAAAAGCAAGATTGTTCTCAGAATAAAGCGCCACATAGTATTAACCGCCGCCAGTTCATGGGCATTGCGGCGGCTGTTGGCGTCAGTGCGATGTTGCCATTTCCAAGCTTTGCCAAAACAGGTTCAGACAATATCTTCATTTGGGTATCACTGCGTGGCGCGATGGATGGCTTAAATGTTGTAGTGCCGCATGCCGATCCGGATTACTCTAATTTGAGACCTAACATCGGATTGAAACCCGATCAGCTATTGAAGTTAGATAACTTCTTTGGGCTTCATCCATCTCTAAAGCAGTGCCATCAATGGTATGAGAGTAACGAACTCAGCTTTGTACACGCTTGTTCAACCGCTTATCGTGAACGTTCACATTTTGATGGACAGAAGATATTAGAGAACGGCACTTCCGACCCGTTTAACACCGTAGGATGGATTAACCGTTTACTCACGTTGAGCTCAGAAAAATACGATGGAATAGCGATTGATTCGGGCTTACCACTCATCATGCAGGGCGAATCGACCGTGGCAAGTTGGTACCCAAACCGCTTAAAAACACGCGATAAACAAACAGAACTGCTGGAAGAGCTGTTTCAAAGTGATCAAATGCTGTCTTCAAACTTTGAAAGTGTCATGAAGATAGATCAATTGGTGGGAGACCAAGGTGTCGGCAAACAGTTTAAATCACTGATGGGCAAAACAGGCGATATCTTATCGGCTGATAACGGACCAAACATCGCAGCGTTAGAACTCGGTGGATGGGACACTCACGCCAATCAAGGCAGCGTAAATGGACGGTTGAGTAATCAACTTAAAACTTTGGATGTTGGGTTAGCGGCTCTCAAGGCTTCACTAGGTGGTCGTTGGCAGAAGACAGTGATCATCGCGGCCAGTGAATTTGGTCGAACAGCAAAAGAAAACGGCACTAAAGGCACCGACCATGGCACTGGCAACGTTATGTTTATTGCGGGTGGTGCGCTGCCATCGTTGAAAGGAGCGGGTGGTAAGGTTATTGCCAACTGGCCGGGCTTGAGCCAAAGCCAGCTATATGAAGGCCGAGACCTTAGTCCAACGACTGATATGCGTTCGGTTATCAAGGGCGTGCTCAACCAACATTTATCGGTAGAAGTGAAACAACTCAACACTATCTTCCCTGATAGTGCCGATATTAGACCGATGAATCTTGTTTAGAGGTTTACCAAGATCCAGTTAGGTGCGATTCAGTCCTTTGAATCGCTTTCTATTTGTGACTCGCTTGTTTACGATTTAATCGCCAACAGTGCTCCGAAAGTCACTAAGCCAAATCCACATGCTTGATTGAGTCTTTTCTTTGCTCTCAATAGATGCTTTTGCAATGTATTCGAAGTAAACAGCATAGCGACAATTCCAAACCATAAGCCGTGAAGAACGATCATATAAAGCCCATAGCCGAGTGCGACATGCTGGTTTTCTGCATCAGGTGAGATGACTTGGCTGAAGATGCTCAAGAAGAACAACATGGTTTTTGGGTTGAGCACGTTACATAAAAATCCTTGGGCTAAATAGCGCCAAACACTGGTGCTTTGCTTTGCATCTTCCATAGGTGCAAGCTTGTTGTCCGCACTCAAGATACCATTTAGCCCTAGATAAATAAGGTAGGCTGCGCCTGCGTATCTGATCATATCAAACAGCTGCTCATTCTGTGAGATTAAGTAACTGATCCCAAGCATTGAGTAACTGATGTGAACACAAATGGCTAAACTCACACCTATTGCAGTCCAAATCCCTGCTTGTCTTCCTTGATTGACACTGTTTTTCAAAACTAAAACGAAATCAGCTCCTGGACTAATAACAATCAATAGTCCCAATACTGCTAGGCTTAACCACTCCATAATGACTCCAACTCTTTATATTTGATGAGCCAGCATTGTATGGTTTTTTATTGCTGCCTATAATCGAAATGAATTCTATCTATCTGTGAGAAAAAATCACACATGAGACATTTGAAAGCATTCCATATTTTCCACGTAGCAGCGCATTCGAGCAGTTACAGTGAAGCGGCGGATAAACTCAATATCACACATGGCGCGGTGAGTAAGCAGATCAAGGTATTGGAAAATCACTTGTCCCAAGTTTTGTTCTATAAACAGGGCAGGAATGTGTGTCTCACCAAAGAAGGGGAATTACTAAAAGGTTACACAGAGCAAGCGTTCCAAGCATTGGAAACTGGAGTCCATAAGCTTAATCAGCTGAATCATCAAGCGTTAGAAGTTTCATGCGAACCCACATTGACCATGCGTTGGCTAATGCCTCGACTAGGTGATTTCTATAACGAGTCCGGAATTGATGTTCGATTGTCTACCGCAGGTGGGCCTGTGACATTAGGCGCAACTGGATTAGATATGGCCATTCGCCGAGACGACTTCAACGTAACCGAGCATTACAAACAGATACCGTTAGTCGAAGAATGGGTTGGCCCTGTGTTTTCGCCTGATTATTGGCAACAGGTCAAAGACAAGTTAGCCGATGTAAAATTACTGCACAGCAGCACGCGACCAAATGCTTGGAGCCACTGGGCATCCATCACCAAAGATAGTGGATTTGATCGCCGAATGGTGCCGCAAGCTATTTCAAACCAAACCTTTGCTCACTTCTATTTTTGCTTTCAAGCGGCCGTTGATGGGCTAGGAGCGGCTCTTGGTTCTTATCCATTAGTGGTTGATGATTTGAATAGAGGCAACTTAATCGCACCGTTTGGCTTTGTGCCTTCCGGTCATCAGTACATATTGCTCACAAAAGATGACAAGCGCGATGAGCCAGAAAGCCCATTTGTGGTTTGGCTGAAGAATGAGTTATCGCAGTGTGTTCCAGCCTATAGGAACAACAACCGCTGAACTAGAAGTGTGCTTGTCTTATGTCAGACTCTAGTTCGTTATTGTGGGAATCACTCAATAGGCAAAGACAGCACACCGCCATTGAGTTTGACTTGTTTTAGCCATTCGGTTGGAATCGCTCCGTCTTCTTCGTAGAAACATGCCGCTAATACCGCGCCAATCACAATCGCACGCCCGCAGCTGTCACCGCCACATAAGATATTGTCTCGAATACCTTGTTTATAGCTCTGAGCACCCGCAATGATGCGAATCAGCAAGGGAAATGCGGCACTCAGTTCACAATGCAATCCGAACTTCTTCGCGGCATCTGTAATCGAAAGCTCAGGCTCAGCCAATGCTTCATCGATTTGATCGTGTATAAACTTGCTGCAAGTTTGTCGCACCATTTCTACCGATTGTAGTGGCGAGTTGCCTTGAATTGCCGCTTGAACCAATAGGGTGATGGCTTGCGCCCACTCTACTGCTTTGTCGTTATTGTTAGTGACTCGCACCGCACTCTCTACCATGGCTGGCAAAGTGTGAGAGGTGTAAGTACACGCCACCAATGGGATAATCTTTGAGACTGCGGGAAGTTGTGTATCGTCTGCGCCACAGGCAGTAATCGGGGCGTCCTCTAGTTCTAATTGATGGATGTTCAGCAAGCTCATGCGCGTCGCTTTATCAATGTAGCCTTGCCAACTGCCGCCAAAATCAAACCAGAAGCGGAAGTGTTTGATGTAGCTCGCTTCGTCGTATTGTTGGTTGTCGACTAAGCTGTCGACCATCGCCAATAACTGAGCACCATATTGCGATTGCTCGCCTGCGGTTTTACCTTGGTGCGCAAAGTAGCCTTTGTCTTGATAATCGAACTGATTCGGTGAGCGAAATTCTGGCTCAAAACCCGCTACGTGTAAGATCCTCTCTTGGTCATACAGCCAGTGCAGCCCCATTGAAGCGGCGTCTCCAACCAATGCGCCGACAACGGCGTAAAAAGCTCTTTCTTTATGATTGTCCATGTTGAGCGATGTCCTTGAGAAGAATCAACGTAGTTCGATACGTTAAGTATAGTGATTAGACGAGTATTTTGCTGTGTTTCTAAGAATAAATATGAAGGAATAAATCCTGATTGGTCAATAACTTAAACCAATCAGGTGAAATGGGTAAGGGTGATGAATAGTTGGGCGAGTCGGTACTTCTGATTAATGACGTTACTGATGGTTAAGGTAAGCACTGGAACGTTGCTCAATCACTTTGAACAGACGTGAAAGCACAAAGCATAAAGCAAAATATACGAAGCCTACAATCAGCCAGATCTCGAAGATCAAACCTGAGGAGTTTGCCATTTCAGTTCCAACAAACGTCATCTCTTGGATGGAAATCAGAGACACAATCGAAGTGTCTTTAACCAAGGAGATTGCTTGGCCAGCCAATGGTGGTGTGATGGCTGTTAATACTTGCGGGCCAACCACAAATCGATACTTAGACAATGCCGATAAGCCGAGCGAGTCAGCCGCTTCCCATTGGCCTTTAGGAATACCTTCTAAACCAGCTCGAATCACTTCCGCAATATAAGCAGAAGAGAGCAAGCCAATACAAATAACACCAGACGCTAAGTTTTCCCAAAGGTTAGCTGGGCCGAACAGGAAACCTTGAACTGCATTAATCTCGCCATTGTGTTCACGTAAGATACTTTCTAAACCAAGTAATGGAATCAGTTGGTTAGAAACAAAGAAATAGAAGATGAAGACAAATACCAATGGCGGAATATTTCGAACCAACTGGATAAAAATCAGTGCCGGCGTTCTGAAGAAAGCGATTTTGGAGTGCCTTGCGACGCCAAGTAATGTCCCAAAAGAGAGTGCTAACACCATGCTCCAGACACTCAAGCGCAGTGTAGCGATCAAGCCTTGGAAAAAGTAGGGAATACTGCCTTGAGAAGGTGGAATGAAAATCAGGGTAAACGCATCTTCCCAGCGCCACTGGTAGTTAATACCAACAGCGGAACGATAATAAAGCCAGCCTGCAAACACACAAATGACAGCGAGTAACAAGCCATCTAAAAGGTTAAGGCGTTGATACCAAGGCTTCATATGAACGTTGGGCTTAGGTGTTGTTAATGCGCTAGTACTACTCACGTCATTCCTGTTTAAACGATAATAATTGATGTGTTGTGAGAGGTGGCTATGAGGTTATAGCTATCTCGTTGTTTTTAACAAGGCAGCGCAAACACTGCACTGCCTCGATTCACTAGCAATAGTTTTGATTACTGACCTTGAGCAATCTGGTCTTGCCAATCTAGAGTAGAGAACCAGTACTCGTAACGCTCTTTCAACCAACCGTCTTCAGTACGTGCTTTGATCCATTCGTTGAAGAATTCTGCCTTGTCAGTTTCACCTAGGCGAACTGCAAATGCTTCGTTACCTTTTGATAGACGCTCTTCAAATGGAATAAATAGCGTGTCTGCGTTTTTGATCGTTTCGTGTTCTGGTTTCGGGCTAGACGCGATAACCGCGTGTGCGTTACCGTTCAATACTTCTTGGAATGCTTGAGCATCGTCATCGAACTGCAGAACTTTCGCTTTAGGGAAGGTTTCACGAGCGACTTGAACCGTGAATGCTCCACGACGTGCTGCAATTTTTACGCGGCGAGAATCAAAATCAGAGATCTGAGTAAAGCCTTCCGCTAGCTCTTTATTCGCCGCCAGTTGAACGCCAGAGTGCGAGTAAGGTTCAGTGAACAATACGCTTTTAGCACGAGCTTCAGTGATAGACATACCGCCGATGATCACATCAAATTTCTTCGACAATAGAGAAGGGATAATACCGTCCCATGCCGTAGGAACGAACTCGACTTTCCAACCCGAATCTTCGGCAAGGCGTTTCGCCACGTCGATTTCAAAGCCAACAAGATCGCCTTGTTTGTTACGCATCGCCCAAGGAACAAACGTCGACATACCAACGCGTAGAGAGCCACGTTCGTTGATTTTGTCTAGGTTAGGCGTTTCAGAAGCAAGTGCAGGCAAACTGACGGCAAGCGCAAGTAGGGCTGTAATTGCGGTTTTAAATAGCTTCATGCTGATAAATCCTTATTGTGTTCGCCAGTTAGCTCCGAGCTTATGCTCAAGCCAAGCTGCAACGGCAGAAAGTGAAAGTGTAAGTGCAAGATAAATGATCGCCACAGAGAACCAAATCTCAAATGGCATCGCGGTTTCAGAAACGATGTTTCTGGCTTCTGTTGTTAGGTCAAAGATAGCCATGACACTCACAATCGAAGAGTTTTTGATAAGAGAGATCACTTCGTTAGTCAAAGGTGGCAAGGTGCGTTGCACTACCTGAGGAAGAATCACATCCCAGTAAGTATAGGTCTTTGATAAACCCAAAGATTGAGCTGCTTCAAATTGTCCTCTCGCAATACCATTTAAACCAGCACGGAAGATTTCGGCGGTGTAAGCGCCTTGGAAAAGTGCCAAGGCTAAAACGGCAGTGCTAAAACGATCCAGCCCTAAAACGGGGCCAAACACAAAATAGAGCAAATAAATTTGTACTAATAACGGCGTGTTACGAATTAACTCAACATAGCTGGTGGCTAAGGTGCGTCCAACTACAGAATTTGAGTTTCTCAATAGCGCCGTCGTTAAGCCGATGATCAGTGTCGCGACCAAAGAAATCAGAGAGATATTGATGGTAACCAGTAGCCCTTCAACTAACTCTGCAGGCCACCATTCGCCATCTTCATAGAAAGCAATATAGTCCGGCACGCGCTCCCATTGCCAGCTGTATCCCATGGTTTGTGCGCCAGAATCGAGAATCCAAACAACAGCAGCCACTAGTACAACAATTTGTACTAGAGCGGAAAGGGCGGGTTTAATAATTCGAATCAACATCAATATGTCAGGATCTGATTTAGGAACGCTTGAGTACGTTCATGTTGAGGGTTTTCAAAGAGCGATTGTGGAGTATTCGATTCCACAATTTGTCCTTCATCCATGAAGATAACGCGGTCGGCCACTTGTTTCGCAAAGCCCATTTCGTGGGTGACACACACCATGGTGATGCCTTCGCTCGCCAGTTCAACCATCACATCGAGCACTTCGTTGATCATCTCCGGATCAAGCGCTGAAGTGGGTTCGTCAAACAAGAGTAATTCCGGCTTCATACACAGGGAACGGGCGATAGCCACGCGTTGTTGCTGGCCGCCAGAAAGTTGCACTGGATATTTGTTGGCTTGTTCTGCAATGTGCACACGCTCGAGATAGTGCATTGCTATCTTCTCGGCTTCTTGTTTGCTTTTTTTAAGTGTACGTATTGGAGAAAGAGTTAGGTTCTCAAGCACGGTAAGGTGGGGGAATAAATGAAAGTGCTGAAACACCATTCCGACTTGGCCTGGTGTGCTGAACTTACTCGGGAGTACTTGTTCTAGCACGGAAAGTTCGCCACTTTCGAAAGGTTCTAGCTGATTGATGCAACGGATCAAGGTTGATTTCCCCGAACCAGACGGCCCGCAAATCACCACTATCTCTCCTTGTTCAATACTTAAATCGATATCCTTTAGGGCATGAAAATCACCATACCACTTGTTAAGTGACTTAAACTTAACCATTTCCTTGAGATTGTTCAAATCGTTGTTCATACCTAGTAAAGAGACAGGTTTACCTTAACAATATAGAAATATGATTGCACATAAAATTAGGGACTTATGAGAATTTAATAGCATCTTGTAGGGCAAATTAAAAAGCAGCGCCCAAAATGAACGCTGCTTCTGTTGTACGAAAGAAAAAAGTAATGGGTTCAGTCAGATGTGAATATTCATCTTTGTATGACCACTATCTTTACTTTCTCTCTATTTCCCCGATTCTTAGTGAATCGCAGACTCTAGAATCTCACGTGTTTTCTCAGGTGTGATTGCTTGGTTTTCGCCAAGTTGCAGGTAACCGTGTGATTCAAGTTGAGCGACAACGTTGTCAATCGCCGTTGCTTTGTTTGTTTCGTAGCCGTCGAACATGGTTGCTACGTCTAGGCTGTGGTAGAACGCTTCGATTGCAGCGATTGTGCGTTCTGCTAAATCAGCACCCGCTTCTAGGCCAAATACGTTACGACCCATTTGCTCTAGCTTGCCGCGCTTCACTTCGATTTGGTTACGAAGTAGTGAAGGTTGAACAATCGCAAGTGAGCGTGCGTGGTCTACGTGCCATAGTGCAGTGAATTCGTGGCCAATCATGTGAGTTGCCCAATCTTGAGGAACACCCGTACCAATCAGGCCGTTAAGCGCTTGGTTTGCTGTCCACATTAGGTTTGCACGCCATGCATCGTTGTCACGCTCGTCGTATTGCTTACCCAGTACAAGTAGGTTCTTAAGCAGTGTTTCCGCGTAACCGTCTTGAACCATCGCGTCTGTTGGCATCGTGATGTATTGCTCACATACGTGAACCCACGCATCAACTAAACCATTGATAAGTTGGCGTTCAGGCAGAGACTTCATTACGTCTGGGTCCATAACCGCAAACTTAGGCTGTACTGCAGGGTTAAGGAAAGCAAGCTTCTCCTGAGTCGCTTTACGCGTGATTACCGCACCCATGTTAGATTCAGAACCCGTCGCAGGAAGTGTCAGTACCGCACCGATTGGCGTCGCTTCGGTTACTTGGTGTTGGCCCGTTAGAATGTCCCAACCGTCGCCGTCGTATTTAGCCGCTGCAGCAACGTACTTAGAACCGTCGATTACTGAACCACCGCCAACAGCGATAATGAACTCTACGTTTTCTTCTTTAACAAGAGCGACTGCTTTGTCTAGCGTCTCTTTGGTTGGGTTTGCTTCAACGCCAGAGAACTCAATCCAAGAGTGATCTTTTAAAGATTCTACAACTTGGTCGTAAACACCGTTGCTCTTGATCGAACCGCCACCGTAGATGACCAGTACTTTCTTTGAAGTATCAACCGCTTGGCTGATAGCGTTGATTTGGCCTTGGCCGAAATGGATAACAGTAGGGTTAACGTAAGTAAATTGCATCAGAGATTCCTTGTGTAAAGCGAAATTTGTTATTTTGGTTTATTGCTCAATTTCTATATTTGCATATTAGTACAGTAATCTAGGTCAATGAAGAGCTGTTCCTCCAAATAAATTGCCTATTTCTACAAACTTGATATTCTTCCTCTGCTTTAGCTTACTTACTCTTAGCACTTGGAATGGAAAGTCGCCACTTATGAAAACACTCGCACATTTATTACAGTCTTATGTAGAACATAAAGGTTGGGATGATCTCGAAGGGATCAGAGAAACTGAAATTAGCGGTGTGTGGTTGTATAGAAGCAGTGGCGGGAATCAGCGTCAGCCATTTACTTACCAGTCTGGCATTATCATGCTCGGACAGGGCAAAAAGAACATCTACATTGGCGAAAGGCCAGTGACTTACGCTGCGGGTGATTATCTTGTGGTGGGTGTGCCAATGCCGCTAGAGTGCGAAGCCTTGCCTGTTAATGGTGAGCCATTGCTTGGCTTGTCGATTAGCATTGATTCTCAACGCTTGCATAGCTTAGTCAAAAAGCTCGAAGACCAGGGCTTTCTAGAGAGCTACTGCAACAAGCACAAACAGAACTCGAGTGGCTTAGAATCGACGCCAATGGAAGAGCAAATGCTAGAGAGCTTTACCCGATTGGTGAAAACGCTGCATTGTGACATTGAAGCCAATATATTGGGTGATGCCATGGTGACAGAGATTGTCTACCGCGCATTAACTGGCTCAGAAGGGCGCGTGCTGTTTGATTTAGCTCATCATGATGGCCATTACGCACGTGTCGCCAAAGCGCTTTCTAAAGTGCATGAAGAGTACGACCAAACCATCACTGTTCAATCGCTTGCCGACGAAGCCAACATGAGTGTGTCTGCCTTCCACAATGCATTCCGTAATGTCACCTTTGAATCACCTCTTCAATACTTGAAGAAGGTTAGACTTAATAAAGCCAAAGAGCTGATTCAACTAGAAGGCCTGAGAATCAGCGATGCTGCACGTCGAGTCGGCTATTCGAGCCCATCCCAATTCAGTCGCGAATTTAAGCGCCACTTCAATACGACTCCAAGAGCGGTTTAGTTCGTTATATTGTTGATTGGCCGGAGAAAGTAGAAGGCTTCACTGCACTAACGAGTTTGTTTAGCCCCATAAAATCAATCGCTAGAATGCCATACCAATAGACACGTTAAACGTATCCTCATCAATGTCGAACTTTAGCGGCTCGCCGTTCACTTCCCCGCTGTCCACTTGATAGTTTCTCCATTCCATTTTGAGCTCTGCAAATTTCCATTTAGTCGATACACCGAGGGCGTTGAAATAGGTTGCGTCAGGGTTGGCCGCATCATCAGCCCTATCGCTGAGCTGAGCGCCACCTATGCCGAAATTATAATAAGGGCGAACCGTGATGCGTTTAAGCGGGAAGCTGTAACCTGCGCCGACCTTTACAAACGCCATGCCGTCACTGATCGCGTCTTCGTTAATGTCTTCCAGCATGTCATCGCGATTTCTGTGCTGGTACTCACCACCAATCTCAAATATGTCACCACGAAACATCAGGTCGACGTATTGAGATGAGAGTTTATCACCCTCCTGATACCCCAAGCCGAACGCAATATCAGCCATAGAGGGAGCGGAAAACCCTGCCAATAGAGCAGCTAACACTCTTGTTTTAAGGCGCTTTGTCATTGCCGAATCTCCTTAGTTCAGGGCGTTGTATTTCTTATCAATCATGCAGTTTCTCAACACCGTCGCATACATGGCTTTGTTATCTTCTTCGGCCTGAGCCCCTGCTCGTCGGCCGCTAACTCTGCCGGATACCACACCAATCGCCGCGCCAGTCTTGGCTGCGTCAGAGCCAGAGCCACCAGAGATAGCGCCAGCCGCCGCGCCAGCCGCCGCCCCTTTCGCTGCGCCTTTTACGCCGCTTCCTTTCTTGGTGTCTGTAGGTGCTGTCAGCGTTGACTCAGCAACACCTTGGCATGTTGCAAGTTCTTGCTGAGCAACCTCAAGGGTCACGTTGTCGTAATTGAATGAAATGTGAGTGGTTGGGTCTGTGATGTAGCCACCATTAGCAAGAGCAGAGAGGGAGGTCATGACTAGGCTCAGGCCTAACAGTTTTGTTCTTTTGTTCACTTTCTAATCCTCAAGTTGATTAAACACATTCGTTTAATCATTGATATTGAACTCTCTTCGAGGTCGACAAATAGATTTAAACGTAATGAAGCGATAAGTGATCTTCATGTTGCGTGCATACTATCTTGGTGGGCATATGTTGGATAATGACCTTGAAACATAAGAGTTATTTGTCTGATGCATAACATGTTTCAGCTATGAGCTATTTACTCAGGCTGTTGTGGAGAGAGCGGGCTTAGAAAAGGGACAACTTATGAGAACATCACTCCCTTGTTAATCAAGATGAGCAAATGTATTGAATTGTAGGTAACTTCAGTATGTTGGTATTTGAATTTCTAATTTATTATTAATGTATTTATATAGTCAAAGCGCTCTAAAATAATTAGTTATTTAGGTTAAGACTTTATGCACGTATATAAGAATAAAAATCAAACAATACAGTCAGTAAGCGGTTTCTAAGAACTTTAGTGTGAACGACCTATCAAATTCTTTCTAAATTACTAAAATTATTCCTCAGTCTGTCTGAGATAGTATTCATGATTGTTGAATATATCTGAAAATAGAAAGAATTTATTACTCGGTTAGCGTTCATATTGCGGATAATTAGTCGTGTTGTGACTAATTATTCTGTAACGTGCTGATTTATAGTTAAGTGATAGCCTGACGGTTATCACGTTTCTCCTAAAACAATTAAACTAACATGGCGCTACTTTAATCATTCTTCAAAATACGATTGTTAAATATAAATACGTATACCTATTTTATTAAAAGGATAATACCGATGAGTAGCGATATCATTAAAATTTCAAGAAACACTGAAAACGCACCAATTAATTCTGTATCTACACAAACGGTCGCTTTTTCTCATTATAATAACTTTTCTGCTCAACTTCCGATTGACCCTAAAACGGGTGAAATAGTCGTCGGTGATATTAAAGATCAAGCCGAACAATGTTTGAATAATATTAAATCGATTGTTGAAAGCATCGACCATGTTATGGATGATGTCGTGAAGATTAATGTTTTCGTTAAGAATATTTCTGATATCGATGCTATTGATGAAGTTTACAAAAGCTTCTTCCACAACAGCCTGCCAACACGCAATGTCGTGGGTGTCGCTGCACTGCCAAACAGCGATGCGCTGGTTCAAATGGATGCTCTCATTTCTAACGGTGAAGGCACTAAACCACAAGCACCTTGCGCACTAGTTAAGGTATCAAGAAATACGGATAATGCACCTCAAAGTACTGTGTCCACGCAGACTGCAGCCTTTTCTCACTACAACAATCTTTCAGCTCAGTTGCCTATAGATGTAACCACAGGTGAGTTGGTTGATGGTGGTATCGAATCGCAAACAGCACAATGTCTATCAAACATCAAAGCTATTTTAGAAAGTATCGGTCATGTCATGAATGATGTGGTTAAAACGACTATCTACCTAAAAAATATCGCAGACGCGGAAGTGGTAAATGAAGTATGTGCTAAATTCTTCCCAAGCTATGTTCCTGCTCGTACCGTTGTTAATGCCGCTGAATTACCAATGGGTGCTTTAATTCAAATTGATACATCCGTTTCACATGGCGACGGTACACCGCCACAATTACCTGAAGACACTCGTTTACTGGTCATAGAAGCCAATAATACCGATGCTGCACCATTTATGCCTTATTCGCACACAGTAGCTTTCTCTCACTACAATCATATTTCAGGACAATTACCTTTAGATCCGAAAACAAATGAAATTGTTGCTGGTGGTGTAAAAGAACAAGCTGAACAATGCTTAAATAATATTAAGGCGATAATTGAAAGCGTTGACCATAGCATGGACGATACGGTGAAAATTAATATTCAACTTAAGGATATTTCAGATATTGATGCGGTAAACGAAATCTACACCACATTCTTTAATGCTGAGCTACCTGCAAGAACGGTAGTCGGGGTTTCAGAAATCCCAATGAATGCTTTAGTACAAATTGATGCTGTCGTTTCTAACTGTGAAGGGACACCTCCACAAGACGTTGTTGCTTAAATCAATTAAACCCCTCTCGATAATATCGATCAGATCTCGGCTTTAACTTCCAAACAGGGAGCAAATTCAACAGGCCGTGATCTGATCCGTTCACCTCATTACTCAAGTCCATCGAAGCGACACACCTAAGCTTATCCCGTAAATATGGTATTTATAAGGTTGAAGTGTTTTAATATGAAAAACAGACGCTTAACGTAATAAAGAAACCCGTTTATGCAATTTCGAGCCATTTTACTGCTATGTCTTACCCTAATAGGGTGTACGTCCAATCAAGAGTTGGTACCCGACCCAACAACCATTACGCTATTTTATGGTGATACATCCATCTCTGCGGGTGTTTTAGAGGATAAAACATTCAATTCAGTCCTCGCCGATAGGGTTGAAAGCGTTACGTTTTCGGGCTCAATATCAAAGAAAGACTCTGGCTACTTTGTCGATATGTTAGTGATTCGAGAAACAAAAGAGCCACGTTCAACACGACAGCTTAACACCTCGCTTCTAATGAAACCGGGAGAGTTAGTCGATGTTGGCGGCGTGAATAACGATGTGTTCAGAGTAATCCTCGAGTAACAAAAATAAAGTGATCAATTAATCTGATTTTTTGCTTTACCTCAACCTAACTTCAAGTCTTAAGCTTCTCTTACTGATTAAGAAGGAGCTTATTATGCAAAATAACTACGTAAAAGAACTCGCCATTAAAACTTACCAAGAAGACCTTCAAAAAGAGTACGTTAGAGCTAAAGCTCAGCCATTCCACGCCCCAAGTTTTATCGGTGGGGTGCTGTTGTCAGTTGTATTGGTAGGACTGTTTTAATTTATGCAGAATCTTTGATCCATTGCCAACTCTCAACACATCTATTTGATGCACTTTAATGCATACGGCACAATCGCTTAGGTTGAATTGTGACGCTAATGTCGAGAGGAAGTGAAGTATGGCAAGTCCAAGAGTATTAAAGTCGCAGATTACTGATATTACCTGTGGCGAGAATGTCACTATCATCGAACCAAGTAACGTTTATGGTTGTGAACTTAAAGATGATGTGTTCGTTGGGCCCTTTGTTGAGATTCAAAAGAACACCGTGATAGGTGCGAGAAGTAAGATTCAATCTCACACCTTTATCTGTGAGTATGTGACCATTGGAAGTGACTGCTTTGTTGGTCACGGAGTCATGTTTGCCAACGACTTATTCAAAGAGGGCAGGCCAGATCCTAATCCTGAAAGCTGGGGTCGTACCTTGATAGCTGATAACGTCACGATCGGTTCTAACGCCACGGTTCTGTCTGTGAGCATTTGTGAAGGTGCAGTAATCGGAGCGGGCAGTGTGGTAACCAAAGACATCACCGAAAAAGGTATCTACGCTGGCAACCCTGCCAAGAAATTAAGAGACTTACCGTAATCCGAATTAATAAGCCGTGGTTCATGAATCATAAGGTGCGGCTTTTTAGGGAAACATTAGAGTATTTGTCATGGATGTATTTTTACACTTACTTCAACTGAATGACGCAAGTGCGCTCTTGGATTTTGAGGTCGAAAATAGAGAGTGGTTTGAGCAATTTGTCCCAGCTAGGGAAGACCGTTTCTATTCCTATGAGGGTGTTGCCGAGCAAATCACGAGCTTTCTCACTGAATATGAGAACGGTGAGATGATCCCTATGTTGATCAAAGACATCAATGGCACTGTATGTGGAAGAATCAACATTCACGATATCGACCAAAGCTCTGACAGTGGAGAGCTAGGCTATCGAGTTGGTCATTCCTTTGCTTCAAAAGGCATTGCGTCTAACGCAGTAAAGCAGTTTCTAGACTATTTGACGCAGCAGACCAACCTTAAATATGTTGATGCCTATGCGTTAGTGGGCAATGTCGGTTCTAACAAAATCTTATCCAATACAGGTTTTGAATTGGTCGAGCATGTTGAGAACTACGCGGTGTTCAAAGGAGAACATCAAGATGCCAACTATTATCGTAAGTCGATATCTACTTAAGTAACGATGTAACTGTTTGATATTTATTATTTGTCCTATGATCAATGAGATAATAGATTTAGACAAGATGAGCTAACACCAATTGTGGTGTGAAACAATACAGAGATCAGTTTATGAACATTGTGACAGTCTATAGTGGTAATCAGCAGGTATATGCGAATTTGTATCAGGGCTATGCGGCCGAGTTTTCAAAGATCATCGGCGATAAGCCAGACGAGTATGGCTTGTTTGAGATTTATCCGACGCTTGGCGATACCGTAACGGGCTATTTACTTTACATCGACGGTGTTCCAGCTGCGTTAACAGCCATTGAAACTAAAGCCCCAAATGAGTTTGAGATTTGCGACTTCTATGTGGTGCCTTATTTTAGAAAAAATAAAGTCGGCAAGCAGTTTATCTGTGAGTTGTTTGAACATCTCCAAGGCAGTTGGGAGATCAAGCAAGTACTGGGCGCAGAGCATGCAGTTAAGTTCTGGAGAGAGGTTGTTAGCGACTACACCTCAGATAATTACGTAGAAGATCAATACCAAGACGAAAAATGGGGATTGGTAACGAGACAGCGCTTTAATCACGATACTAGTGCAAAGTAAATCTTTATACATTAGAAGCTGGCAGCGTCCTTCTAGCCAGCTTCGAGCCTTTTTATTTCAAGGTTTAAGGTTACTTCTAGGTTTTGGCCACTTCTAGATTTACAGTTATTTCTGAGGTTTATTCCGTTCGATTACGCTAATTGCGATCGCTAAAAACAGGATGTCTTTCACTAAAAAGAAGTTAGTGACTAAGATGCCATCCGATACTTTCCAAGCGTTTGGCGTTGTAATCAGGAAGCTAAGTGTCACAGCAAAGATAGCCGCTGCCGCAATGCCTGAATAGAAAGCAATTGTCGGTTTCTTAAATCCAACGATCAGTCCAATCGCAACAACGATCTCCGCGCCACCCACCATGTTAGACACAGCTTGCACTGAGAACAGATTGTAAAGCCAGTTCATTGCTGGATGATTTGCGATTAGCGGTTCAATGAGCATCGCTTCGGTTGGCGTAAACTTATAAATACCAATCCAAGCTAACACCAATGCTACGCCAATCACGCCTAGGTTGTATCCGACGTTACTCTGTTTTAAATCATAGGTTTGAACATGCATAAAAGTACTCCATTTAATAAAATCCCTGAATATGACCGCAATAGCTCAGATTAAATTTCGCGCTGTGAATAATACTTAATATATTTATCTAAAAACTTAATAGGTAACGACTTATTGTCTCGATAGGAACTCAAAGGCTAGTGACGTTGAGAACCTAAAGAGTGTGTAGGCGATAGTGCTGTTCAAAAGGTGCCGCGAGTTTTCCAATTTTTGTTTTCAATATTCATGATTTGGATTAGATTACGCTGATGTTCACCCTAATTATAAGAAGAGTATAACCAGTGAAAATCCATAGAATTAACCCGACCAAGCGTTGGTCTGATGTGACTGTTTTTAACGGTATCGCAAGCTTTGTGGAAGTGGCAGAGACGGATACAACAGCAGGAATTAAGAGTCAGGTTCAGCAAATCTTCGAACAAGCTGAAGAAATGATGAGTTTGGTAGACAGTGATAAATCTCGCGTATTGTCGGTAACTATTTACCTAACGGATTTCGCTAACTTTGATGCACTGAATGAAGTTTGGGAAGCGTGGTTCCCTGAAGGTTGTGCGCCAAGCCGTGCATGCGTGAAAGCAGAACTTGCTAATCCTGAACTATTGGTTGAGATGTCATTCATGGTTGCTGCGGGTGAAAAGTTTCAATAAGCTGAATTATCGGTAGAAATAAGCATTCGTCGATACAAGTAACGAACAGATAAAACAAAGCCACTCAGGTGAATCACTTGAGTGGCTTTTTAGTGTTCTAGATTATCCGAAACTAAATCGGATTAGGTATTAAGCGAGACCTTGATCTCTTGCCATCTGTTTCGCGATCTTCGGAGCGTGCCATAAGCATGGCAGTAAGATGAACGAAACAGGAACCGCAGTGATTACAATGAACGACTGTAGGGCAGAAATGCCGCCAGAGCCCATTGAGATAAGTGCGATCGCTACCGCACCCATGATGATACCCCAGAAGGTACGTACCGCTGCGTTCGGCTCTGTCGTGCCCGTCATTACTACACTGATGGTGTAAGTCATTGAGTCACCTGTTGTCACGATGAACGTGGTCGTCAGGATCAGGAACAGAATTGCAATCAGAGTTGGGAACGGCAGTTGCGCGGTAATTGCTAGAAGAACCGCAGGAAGGTTGAAGCCTTCGAACGCACTAGAAATCACACCTGGGTTCTCTAATTCAAACGCTAGACCACTACCACCAACGATGCTGAACCAGAAACACGTTACAAGCGGTGCAACGATGCTGATAGAAACGATCATTTGGCGAATAGTACGGCCTCGTGAAATACGAGCAATGAAGATAGCCATCATTGGGCCATAGCCTAAGAACCAACCCCAGAAGAATACCGTCCAGCCACCTAGCCACGCTGTATCTTGGCGGTATAGCGCCATTGGGATGAAGTTATCAACCATTTCGCCCATACCTTGCAGGTAACCATCAACGATGAAGCTCGTTGGGCCAACAAGAAGGATGTAGCCGATTAGACACACAGACAAGATGATGTTGTAACGGCTTACTAGTTGGATACCTTTGTTCACACCACTCAAAGCAGAAAGTGTGTACATTGCGATAGCAAAGATAATAACGACACTTTGTGTTGCAAAGCTGTCTGAAATGCCAAACAGCTCGCTTAGCGCGTAGCTTATTTGTAGGCCGAGGAAGCCAATAGGGCCGATAGTACCTGCGGCTACAGCCACGATGCTGCATGCGTCGACAACGTTACCAACCCAGCTGTTAATCGCTTTGTCACCAAGTACTGGGTAAAGCAGCGTGCGTGGCTTAAGAGGAAGACCTTTGTCGTAATGCAGGTGCATTAACACGATGGAAGACAAGCCACCTAAGATTGCCCATGCAAGGAAACCCCAGTGCATGAAAGATTGTGATAGAGCATTGAACGCCATCGCTTGAGGATCTGCGTTGCCATACAGTGGCGGAGCTGAAACAAAGTGAGCGATAGGCTCTGCGGCTGCCCAGAACACACCACCGCCGGCTAGCAACGTACATAGGACGATAGACATCCATTTAAAGGTGGTCATTTCAGGTAGAGCAAGCGTTCCTAAGCGAACGTGGCCGGTGCGACCTAGTGCAAGCACTAAACCGATAATGAAGTTGAGAAGTAGTAGGACTTGCCAGAAAGCACCGAACCATTTAGTTGAATAACTAAAGCCGATGTTTACAAGTTCGGACAACACGGAGGTGTTGGTGAAGGCTAGGATGACAAAGAGGGTTAAAAAACTGCCACTAAGCCAAAAGACTGGGTTTCCGAGTTCCAGTTTTTCACCCAAAGATTGAGCTTTATTGAAATCGATAGAAGTAGATTCTGCGTTGATGTTTTCGTTGGCGACTTGCGTCAAGTTGGACATTATTTCTTCGCTATATTTGGCTCTTTCAAGCCTATGTATTTCTCCCACACTTGCATAGAAATGTGAGGTTCGTCAAAAAAGCCGCCGATACTAACACATTTGTTATCAAAAAGTGGGCGAATTCCCAAAAGAATCCCAAATCGCCTTTAAATCACTACTTTTTGGCTAGTTTTGATACGAATTTTTTTCTCGAATCCAAATCACATTTCTGATTTTTGAGACGTTATTTTTTAGCTTTCCGAAATAAATTAATATTAGTTGTTGGTGCAAAATAAGTGTCGACTCATTGCATGCTATAAACAAATTAATGCGAGTCATTTTATAAATACTGAATATTTTAGGTGTTAAATTGGCGCTGTTACCTACAGTTGTTTTGCGAAGAGATTTAAGTGGCGAGGAAAGTCCCATTTAAATTAAACATCTTGAAACAACAACTTAAGGGATAGCTAACATGCACCTAAATCAAGGAAGAGTGGCCAAGAAGGTTTTTACACTCAGTACGCTCACCGCGTCATGCTTAATGGCGTTCAACAGCTATGCGGCTGTGGATTGCTCAACGTTAGAAACGTGGGACTCTGCCACTGTATACACAGGTGGTGATCAGGTTTCACATGACGGCAGTGCTTATACGGCAAATTACTGGAATCAAAATAACAACCCAAGCCAATTTGAAGGCGACTACGCACAATGGAAGAAAGTCGATGTGTGTAGCGGCGACGGAGGTGGCGGTACGCCAAATGAAGTACCAACGGCTTCATTAACGGCACCCTCTGCTTCTGACGTGATTACTGAAGGCGATAATGTTGTATTGAGTGCAACAGCACTAGATTCTGATGGCAGTGTGGCTTCGGTTGAGTTCTTTGTTGATGGCACATCAGTTGCGGTAGTCACAGCGGCACCTTTCGAAGCGACTTGGGCTGCAACGTCGGGTAATCATCAGGTTTCTGTTGTTGCAACGGATAATGAAGGCGCAGCAAGTGTTGCAAGTGCGGTTTCTGTCTCTGTTGATTCAGCACAACCAGGGAATGAAGCACCGACAGTTTCAGTTGCACTTTCAGTGACATCTGTTGATGTTGGTGGTGTAGTCACACTGACAGCAACGGCAGCAGATAGCGATGGCACGGTTGATAAGGTTGATTTCTACGTAGCGGGTGCTCTTGTGGGTACAGCAGCAACGAGCCCTTACACGTTAGATTACACAACGACTCAAGCGGGTTCTTTAGCGGTTTACGCAAAAGCAACAGACGACCAAGGTGCGACTGCAGATTCTGCGTTGGCATCGTTGACTGTGAATGGCGCTCCAACAGTGAGCACATGTCGCCCTGATGGCTTATATCAAACTCAAGGTGTCGATGTTCCTTACTGTACGATTTACGATGATGAAGGTCGTGAGAAAATGGGCGCGGATCACCCACGTCGTGTTATTGGTTACTTCACAAGTTGGCGTGCAGGGGATGACCCACAAGCGGCTTACTTAGTAAATGACATCCCTTGGGAACAACTCACACACATTAACTACGCTTTTGTGAGCATCGGCTCAGATGGCAAAGTAAACGTCGGTGATGTGAATGATCCTGAAAACGCAGCGGTTGGCAAAGAGTGGCCGGGTGTGGAAGTTGATCCTGCATTAGGCTTCAAAGGTCACTTTGGTGCATTAGCGACAGCGAAGAAAAAACATGGCGTGAAAACGCTAATCTCAATCGGTGGTTGGGCAGAAACCGGTGGTCACTTCGCGACTGACGGCAGTCGAGTGGCTGATGGCGGTTTCTACACAATGACAACCAATGCCGATGGCTCTATCAATCATCAAGGTATCGAAACATTCGCCACTTCCGCGGTTGAAATGTTGCGTAAATACCAGTTCGATGGTCTGGATATCGATTACGAATACCCAACCTCAATGGCAGGTGCCGGTAATCCATACGACAAAGACTTCATGGAGCCGCGTCGTCAATACCTATGGGCTTCGTACCAAGTGTTGATGAAAGTGCTACGTGAGAAGCTTGATGCAGCCTCTGCGCAAGATGGCAATCACTACATGTTAACGATCGCGGCGCCTTCTTCTGGTTACCTGTTACGCGGTATGGAAACATTCGATGTAACCAAGTACCTCGATTACGTGAACATCATGTCTTACGACCTTCACGGTGCGTGGAACGATCACGTAGGTCATAACGCAGCCTTGTTTGATACAGGTAAAGATTCAGAGCTAGCGCAATGGAACGTTTACGGCACGGCGGCTTACGGTGGTATTGGTTATCTGAACACGGATTGGGCTTACCATTACTTCCGTGGTTCTATGCCAGCAGGCCGTATTAACATCGGTGTGCCTTACTACACTCGTGGTTGGCAAGGCGTAACGGGTGGTGAGAATGGTCTTTGGGGCCGAGCAGCACTGCCAAACCAATCTGAATGTTCAGCGGGCACTGGGGAAGGCGAGAAAAACAACTGTGGCCATGGCGCTATTGGTATCGATAACATGTGGCACGATACCGATCCAAAAGGCAACGAAATGGGCGCGGGTTCTAACCCAATGTGGCATGCGAAGAACCTAGAGAAAGGTATTTGGGGTTCTTACGCTGAAGCTTACAAGCTTGATCCAGTGAATGATCCTTCAGATGTTCTAACTGGCACTTACACGAGAAACTATGACAGCGTGGCGGTTGCGCCTTGGTTGTGGAACGCAGAGAAGGGCGTATTCCTTTCAACGGAAGATAAACAGTCTATCGACGTGAAAGCGGACTACGTTATCGACAAAGAGATCGGCGGCATCATGTTCTGGGAACTAGCAGGGGATTACAACTGTTATGTACTCGATGCGAATGGCAACCGAACCTCTATCGATACGACTGAGCAAGCGTGTAATAGTGGTAACGGTGAGTTCCACATGGGTAACACCATGACGAAAGCTATCTACGATAAGTTTAAGTCTGCGACTCCATACGGAAACAAAGTAGCGACGGGTGCTATTCCAACAGAAGCATTAGATATTTCGGTATCGGTTGGTGGCTTCAAAGTGGGTGACCAAAACTACCCAATTAACCCTAAGATCACGTTCACGAACAACACAGGGCAAGCTCTTCCGGGTGGAACTGAGTTCCAATTCGATATCCCAGTATCTGCACCTGATAACGCGAAAGATCAATCGGGTGGTGGTTTGACCGTGATTGCTTCAGGTCATACTCGTGCGGATAACATCGGTGGGTTAGATGGAACCATGCACCGAGTGGCATTTACTTTACCTACATGGGAAGAGCTTCCTGCTGGCGGTGTGTATGAGTTAGACATGGTGTATTACTTGCCAATTTCTGGCCCTGCTAACTACGCGGTGAATGTCGGTGGCGTTGATTACGCGTTTAGCTTTGAGCAGCCAGATCTACCATTAGGTGATATCAGTTCAGGTGGCGGTAACCCTGGCGATGGTGGCACCAACCCAGGTACATGTGATACAGCAGGTTTAGCGGTTTACCCAGACTTACCTCAGAAAGATTGGGCGGGTAACCCAAGCCACGCAAACACAGGCGACCAAGTGGTTCATAACGGTAGTGTTTATCAAGCAAACTGGTGGACAAGTTCTGAACCGGGTAGCGACGGTAGCTGGACTCAAGTTTGTTCTTAATTTAATGCTAAGTAATCTCTTTATAGACAATAGAGCGTAGTAATAGGTAATAAATGCGAATGCTTTTAAGTCTATTTATCAGGATGTTAGTATAAATTAAGTCATCAATTTAAACGTAAAATTAAAACGCCGAACTGAATCCAGTTCGGCGTTTTTGTCATAAGTCACAGATTGCGTATAGAAACCCTTGAAAATATCGACACTCGTTCAGTAAAAAATAAAAACATGATATAAAACAGTCTGTATATAAGAGAAGTCACAGCGTTACCTGAAATTATAAATCTACGGGGTAATCTTGAAAGTCAGACGTAAATACATTCTTAATTTTTCAATTGCGCTCGCCGTCGTGTCGATGATTCTTTCTGCCTTTCAATTTAATCGAACTGAAAGGTCATTGTTGGAATCTAACCAACTGTTTTTTCGTACGATTGTGAACGCGAGTTACGATATTGTCGACACCACAGTGAATGAGGCGATAAAGACATATCTTAAAGGAATTACGGATACCGTTGCGTCTCATGTATGGCATACCACGCCAGAACAAGAAGTTGAACAGGTAAGCCAAATTGCCCGTGAATTGCATATTGGACAATCGGGTTATATCTATTTGATGTCACCCCAAGGCGTCCACCTTTATCATCCATTCTTGCAAGGTCAGAAGCGCGGACATCTTACTCATATCCAAAAACAGCTCACTATTGACTCTGGCATGATCGAGTACTTTCACGCTAATCCTCATGAAATAAGCCGTAGAGCCAAAGTCGCTTATTCGATGAGGCTCCCGAGTGGCAACACTTTGGTTGCGACGACCTATAAAGAAGAACTGATGTATTTGGTCGATCTTGAAGGTTTAAAAGACAAACTTAGAAAGTACGCGTTTGGTGATAGCGGATATGTATACATTGTCGATCTGCAAGGTAACTTAGTGCTTCATCCGGATTATGAACATAAATCATTGAAATCCTTAATAGGCTACTCGTCTGAACTGCTTATTGATCGAATCGCCACCAAACCAGAAGGTCAATTCAGTTACTCGATTTCCAGTGATAGTGGCACGACCAACAAAAAAATCTTCTATAAGTTTTACCCTTATCTTAATTGGGTCATTTCTGCAGGTATCTTAGAGCAAGAGCTTAATCGAAATCATAGCCTGTTGTTTATTAGTTTGATGGCTTTGGTTGTAAGTTTGTTGAGCATTATTGTCGTGTTGGTTCTTTACCTGCGGCATCGTCATCTCAAAATCTTGGATGTGGCAAGCCTAGATTACCTTACTGGGCTTCCTAGTCGACGGAGTTTTATCGAGCAGCTAAAACTGAAAATTACTCAGAATTCACCTTATCCGATAACGAATGTCGGCGTCATCTTGCTTGATATTGACCATTTCAAACGGGTCAACGATCAATATGGTCACGCTCAAGGCGATCGAGTTATCTGTGCGGTCGCAAAGTCACTTAAGAGATTTGTTAACCGTCGTCGTTTGATTGCACGCTATGGCGGTGAAGAGTTTATTTTGGTGACGTTTGATTGTGATGAACATGAGTTATTCGAATTATCAGAGGCGTTACGGCTATGTGTTGAGCAACTTCAAGGCTTGGTGTCGCCAGTGACTATCAGCGCTGGGTGTTGCCATACACAAGCACTGACTGACATTGAAACCGCTATCGATAAAGCCGACAAAGCGCTTTATCAAGCAAAAGAGAGTGGACGTAACAACACTCAAGCGTATCGAGAGAACGAATATCACGTTGCTTACATGTGATTGGTTGAAAGACTCGTTGGATTGAAAAGTTTTGTGCACACAAATCGAGTTCTTGAGAACGACAGACACAAAAAAGCCCAAATAGATCGCTCTATTTGGGCTTTTTCAGAATTATTTGAAAGGCTAATCGCTAATTTAAGCTTTCGCTGCTTTCATCGCTTCCGTTTTTTTTTCCTTTTGCATTTTTGCAAGGAAGTAGATGTTTACACAAGCGATAAAGCCGTTGGTGGCTGCAACTGGCCATGCGTCAATCATGATGCCGTATGCTGTGAAGAGTGCACAGCCAATAAAGTTAAGGACACGCAGACGAACGATATCTTTCATTGTTAATGAAATTGCGACCATAATAGACGCAGCGTAACCTAAAATTTCAACCATATTGAATTCCATTGTTTGACCCTCTTAAATTTGCCGATACTTTGTCGGTACCAATTCTTCTCTTCATGAGATGATTGAGGAAGCTCCGTGCCTCGAATGGTCTGGTTTTGTTTAACGGGGTGAACTATACCAACTCTGTTTTTGTGATTAAACCCCCAAAACGGACAGAAGTGAAGGTTAGCGATTACGCAAACGTTTAATGACCTTTCTATTAACATAATTACTATTTATGTTGGAGGTTGAATTGATAGTTATTCTTATATAGGTAAGGAAGCCTCGAATGATAAAACGATCCATTTGTGCAACAAAAAGCATAAAAAAAGTAGTACTGTTGGCTTTGATGGCTATTGGGGTGATTGCATGCACTTCGCAAGAAATACCACCCACACACAATTATGGTGTGGTCACTAGCGGTGACTTTGATTTCATGAAACACGGCGTGATGACGTACTCCTGGCACCCTGAATCTGAAAAGGTTTACCTTTCTCAAAAATATGATGAAACCGTGGTGACCGACTTAGTGCGGGACTCGATTCAAGAACAACTCTCAAGTAAAGGTTACCAGTTAAAGCAGAATGGTGTCGGCGATGTTGTTGTAGGCTTTGGATTAGCGGAAGAATCGGAACTGAACGATGAGTCTATCTTCGATGCGATTAAGCTATCTACTGGTGTGCCATTTTACGATGGTGAAGGTAAAGTTGTGGAGAAAGGGTCGTTGTACATTGCGTTTTTCGTACCTAACTCAGAGGTCGTACAATGGCAAGCATTAGCACAGTCTGGCATTCAACCTGATTTAGAGCCAAGCGAGAGCAAACAGCGCATTACTGGCTTTGTGGAAATGTTATTTAGACGCATGCCTGAGCGATAGTATTAGATGTTGAATGCATTCATTGGGTCAATATTAGTTGTGGAAAATATGGTCAGATCGCAGATTATACTTTTTTATTTGTAACGAATGGTACAAATACGTAAAGCAACGTAAAGTTCGCGCTTCTTTTGCTAGCATTTGTCTATACTGCTCAAAACGTTAACTTAGGTTTGATTCAATGAAACTGTTTTCCAAATACTCTCTCCCTCTATTAAGTATATTCATTGTAAGTAACGCAGCGATGGTAAGTAATTCAGCTATCGCAGCACCTTCTATAGTACCAAGCCCACCTAGCCTAGGCGCAAAAGGGTATGTGTTAATTGATTTTAATTCTGGTGATGTGCTGGTAGAAAAAAACGCACACACGAAGTTAAACCCAGCAAGCTTGACCAAACTGATGACCAGCTATGTGGCAGGTCAAGAGATGAAGCGAGGCAATATCTCTGCTGATGATCAGGTACGAATCAGCGAAAATGCGTGGGCGAAGAACTTCCCAGACTCCTCAAAAATGTTCATCGAAGTAAACACCGATGTAGCAATGATGGATCTTTACCGTGGTTTGATTATTCAATCCGGTAACGATGCAAGTGTTGCTATTGCGGAACACGTTGCGGGCTCGCAAGATGCATTCGTTGACCTGATGAACTCTTGGGCGACCTCTCTGAAGCTAGAAAACACCCATTTTGCCAATGCACATGGTTTAGACGCTGACGATCTCTATTCGACTCCTTATGATATCGCGCTACTCGGTCGTGCCATTATTCGTGATTTACCGGATGTGTATGGCTTATACAGCGAACGCTCTTTCAGTTACAACGGCATCACACAGCACAACCGTAATGGCTTGTTGCGTGATAGAAGCTTAACCGTTGATGGCATGAAAACGGGCTACACCTCCGGTGCTGGCTACAGTTTGGCGAGTTCAGCGACACAAGGTGAGATGAGACTTATCGCGGTTGTGATGGGCGCATCAAGCGTTAAGAGCCGTGAATCAGACAGCAAACAGCTATTGAGCTATGGTTTCCGTTTCTTCGATACACTAAACCCGCACAAAGGCGGCGATCAAGTGGCTGAAGAGAAGGTATGGTTTGGTGAGCAAGACACATTGAAACTAGGTGTGGCAGAAGACACGTTCATTACGTTGCCTAAGTCGGATAGTAAAAAGCTGACTGCATCTATCGAGCTTAACTCTGAACTGAAAGCGCCGATTGCAGAAGGTCAAACTCTAGGTGTGGTTCATTACACTGTTGATGGTGAAGATGTTCAAACTCAGCCTTTGATCGCGCTTGAAGCGGTTGAACAGGGCGGTTTGTTCAAACGTTTAATGGACTACGTTAAGCTGTTCTTCGCGAGTCTATTCTAGATAGCGCTTCTAGTTAATTAAACGAAAAATCTAACGGGCGTTGTGAGTCAATCACAACGCCCGTTTCTATTCTTGCCTGTATGAAAACAGTATTGGCAGCTTTCTTTATTAGCCGTAGCGAGCGGTTTCGATTACTATACGCAAAATTTAGCAGTGTAGTCACTTATGACCATAGAGATAAAGAACATCACCGAACCTGAAGTAACTTGTGCCAATTGTCAGGCATGCTGTTGTCGTTTAGAGGTTATGATCATCACAGATACGGGCGTACCTGAAGAGCACATCGCTTACGATGAATGGGGCGGTGAAACCATGAAGCGCTTAGATGACGGGTGGTGTTCTGCGGTAGATAGAGAAACACTGATGTGTACTATCTACGAAAACCGACCATGGATCTGTCGTGAGTTCGAAATGGGCTCTTATGAATGCGTTGATCAGCGCAAGGATGTAATGGGCTAAGATTTTATTTTAGCTATCGATTTCAGTTGAGCTCTAGCTGTTCTTAGAGCTTTAACTATTTCTTGAACTCAAATACTCCGCAAGAAAATCGATAAATACTCGGATTCGTTGGGGCAAATAGTCGCTCGCATGATACACCGCATACATTGGTAACTGGTCATTACTCCAATCTGCCAACAACCGTATTAATTCCCCTTTCTCTACAAACTCTTTACCCATCCAATTCGGCAAAGCGACAATACCTAAACCTTGACGAGACATCTTAAGCAGCATTTCTGGGCTGTCTGAAGTGAATATTTGATTTACTTTAATACTGCTGGCTTTGTGGCTCTTGTCGGTAAAACGCCACTCATTTGCAGGCGTCATCAGTGAATAGGTTAAGCAGTGGTGTTTGCTCAGTTCTTGTGGCTGTTGCGGTGCTCCGTGTTTCTCTAGGTATGCGGGTGATGCGAAGTAGTGAACTTTGTTATTAAACAGCAAGCGTGCTTTTAGCCCTGAGTCTTTCAGCTGTGATGCGCGGATGGCGACATTAATATTGTGTTCATTGAGATTAACGATACGGTCGTCAACACTGAGATTAATCCGTATCCCCGGATGTTGTTCAATGAATGCTTGAAGCGGTTCACTGAGTAACATGGTTGAAAAGGCACTTGGAGCGGATATTTTCAATTCACCTTCTACGGACTCAGTTTCTCGCTTGAGCTGACTTTCTATTGCGGACATTTCTTCTAGGAAGCGGACACAATAAGTGAGGTAGTCTTTACCTGCATGGGTTAGGGATATTTTGCGACTGTTTCGCTGAAACAACGTCATTCCTAAATCACTTTCTAACCACGCAATCTTTTTACTGACAGCACTTTGTGTCATATCGAGCTTATTGGCAGTAGCAGTAAAACTGTTCAGCTGTGCAGTTTCCACGAAGATACGAATACACTCAATTTTATCCATTCTACTTGCCTTATGTCTGCTATCTAAACTTAATCATTCCAAATTGGAATCTTTACTATCATAAAATTAGCATTTATCGCTCGATTTATGAATGGTTAAATAATCCCACTGACGTTAATAACTCTTAAGAAAGGTGGCGATATGATTTCAGTGGTGAGTGTATTACTGGTGGTGTTCTTTTTATTGGCAAGCTCAATCAAGACACTTGCTTGGCAGCGTAAAGTGTTTGAAATCCAACTTGGTTTTTTTAAAAGCTATGGATTAAACCGAGTGACCATGTTTCTAGTTGGCATGGTTGAGTTTACTGGAGCTGTATTGTTGCTCTGTGCTTTGGTTGGTTTAGCACCTGAACATACGCAAATGATGGGAGGTTTGATATTAGCGAGTACTTCACTAGGGGCTATTTACTTTCATTTGAGATTCGATACGTGGAAGGATGGTATTCCCGCGATGGTGACACTGTTGGGGTCTGGCTTCTTGATCATTGCATCGTACTAAGTTTATTCGACATGTAGCGATAGCAATGGGGGGCAAAGGAAATAAGAGTAGGGCACGAAGCCCTACCAAATGGAAATGGTTCAGAACTCAGAAGGAACTTCAAACTCCATCCATTCACCGGTTGTCGGGTGAATCAGTTTCAGGTAGCCAGCGTGCAGGTGTAAGCGCTCGCGTTTGTATCCGTATAAGTCGTCACCACGAATAGGCACACCAAGCCCTAATGGGTGAGCGCAGTGTACTCGCAGCTGGTGGGTTCGCCCTGTTTTAGGGTACAGATGAACCTTGGTTTTGCCATTATGAGTGCTCACCGCTTGCCAATGGGTCTCTGCATTTCGGCCGTGTTGATGGCAAACCAGTTGTCTTGGTCGGTCTGTGATGTCGCCGCGTAAAGGAAGGCTGATATCGCCGGATTCGCCCGTAATTTCGCCATCAAGTAGCGCGGTGTAGCGTTTCTCTACGGTTCTATCAATAAACTGCTTCTGAATGTGCTTGTTTGACTCTGCCGTGAGCGCCAAGATCAACAAACCTGACGTCGACATATCCAATCTATGGATAATCAAAGGACCAGTCGCATCTGGGTAACGCGCTTTTATGCGAGTATAAACAGAATCTTCAATGAACTTACCGGGAACCGACAAGAACTCTTCAGGCTTATTGACGACCACGATCTCGTCGTCTTCATAAACAATATCAAAAGACTTGCCTACAGCAGGGTTCACGATAAGTGGGTTATCTTCTAGTTCAATATCACTCAGCTGGTGGTCGAGGATCTCAAAGCTTTTACTTTGACAAACCGGGTAGAGGTTTGCGTGTTGTCGAATGATGTCTGTAGGCGGTAATCCCCACCAAAATTCAGACAAAGCTAACGGCTTGAACCCGTGTTCAAAGGCGAAGTTAAGCAGCTTAGGTAGGCAGCAGTCACCAGAGCCTTCAAGTGCGTCTTTACCATCGAGCAACTCGAGTAAACTCTTAGATTGCTTGGCTTGATTGATAAAGCGATAGTGAGAGAGACGTTGAGTTTCCAACTGCTGTGAAACTGCTTGGTGATCTTGCTTACGGTTTTTCAGTTCGCTTTCAATCAAATCAACGTATGATTGGCGCTCTGCGATCTTCTGTTTCCACTCAATACGAAGTGCTTTTAGGTCACGTTTCTCTTGGCTACTTTGATTACCCAGTTGTTTGAGCAAATTCGTCGCCGACTCTAGATTCCCTAATGCTTTTTCTTGGTTTGCTTGCTCTCTGAGTTCGTTACGCTGAGCTTTGTTCGCGGCCATTGCTAACTGAAAGGCTTCGATAGCTTGTGTTGATTCGATTTTTAACCCTTCAAGCTCGGCCAATAATGCGTCTAGATTGTGCGACTGTTGCAGCTTTTCAATGTCGTCCGCGAGTTGCAACTGGCGAACAAGGTTCGCACTGTTCTGAGATTGAAACTTTTCTGAATCGAAGGTTGGTGGAACAAAGTGAATGTTGTTTAACTGAGAGACCAAAGCCGGATCTAACTGCAAGCCTGAAAACGCAGAAAGGTAGCCTAACTCTTGTGTTGTTGGATTCTGCACAAGAAGCACAGCGTAGAGATTACCTTGCGAGGTTTCATTCACACCACAGTCGATAAGTGACTGTTGAAGCTGCAACATAGCGAGTTCACACACAGGGTGCGGCGTATAGTAATACGGGAACGTAAAGCGAGTCGGTAGCGCTAAATCGACATTCGTGTTTGCTAGGTGCAGAGGTGTGTATTGAGCGAGGTTTACTGGCATTAAGATCAAACTCTATGGCTGTTCAGTTAGAGTTCGGTATTGTTGTCGAAATGAAGACAAATGAGAAGCCAAAGCAGAAGATAAATAGGCTTTGGCTTCATTTAGTTTCTTGTGTTTACCCTAGCAAGCACGTGTTTGAGTGAAACTCGATCAGTTCGAGTGTTCTAGCTCTACTTGCTCTGCTTTTTGGTAAGCAGGGTGGCTTGTTAAAAGTTCACCGTATTTAGCAATGTTTGGGTAGAGCGCAGTTGCACCAAAGTTCCCAACGATTTCTACGATGAAAGACATCATAAAATCTGCACCTGTTAGTGTGTCTGCAACCAAGTAGGTTTTACCTTCAAGTGCATTATTCACGTAAGTTAAGATCTTTTGGTTTTCATCGTCTGCATAACCGCCTAGGAAGTTAGTTTCACAGCCGTCTTTCATTACAAAGATCTTAAGTAGCATTGGCAAAATACCTGAACTCTCAGCGAAGTGAAGCCATTGCGAATATTGCACGTAGTCTGCGGTGCCGCGTGTAGGTGCGAACTTACCCTGACCGTATTTGTCGATTAGGTATTCCGTGATAGCACCAGATTCAGTGATCACGACGCCATTGTCTTCAATGACAGGAGATTTACCCAATGGATGAATGGATTTGAGTTCTGGTGGTGCAAGAAAAGTGACACTGTCGCGTTGGTAGGGTTTGATTTGGTAATCTACCCCAAGCTCTTCCAACAGCCAGATGATACGCTTTGAGCGCGATTTATTTAGGTGATGCAAAGTAATCATGATTCTACCTAGTTAACGGGTTCAGTTTATTGAATTTATTTAGCTTCGTTCGTTTTGATAACAAGCTTACCGAAGTTCTGACCTTCCAAAAGGCCCATGAATGCTTGTGGCGCATTCTCTAGACCTTCAACCAGGTGCTCACGATAGTGCATCTTGCCTTGAGATAGCCATTCTGTCATTTGAACAGCAAACTCGTTGTAACGGTGCGCGTAGTCATCAAAGATGATGAAACCTTGCATCTTAATTCTTTTAACAAGCAGCATACCCATCAGGCTAGACATACGATCTGGGCCTTCAGGAAGTGATGTCGCATTGTATTGAGAAATAAGACCACACACAGGAATACGAGCACCTGTATTAAGTAAAGGCATTACTGCATCGAATACCTTGCCACCAACGTTTTCAAAGTAAACGTCAATGCCGTTGTCACACGCTTTAGCCAGTTGCTCTGCGAAGTCGTCAGCTTTGTGGTCGATACATTCATCAAAGCCAAGAACCTCTTTTGCGTATTGGCACTTCTCTTGACCGCCTGCAACGCCGATAACACGACAGCCTTTTAGTTTGCCGATTTGTCCAACGGTTGCGCCTACAGCACCTGTTGCTGCTGCAACGACTAGCGTGTCGCCTTCTTTAGGTTGGCCGATATCAAGCAAGCCCATGTAAGCAGTAAAACCAGGCATACCCATGATGCCAAGCGCGTAAGAAGGGTGCGTTGGTTCTTTGCCGAGTTTGATTAGGCCTTCACCGTTAGACACACCAAGATCTTGCCAACCTGTGTAAGCCAGAACCCATTCGCCAACTTCGTAATCAGCGTGGTTTGATTCTTCAACCTGACATACG
Source organism: Vibrio sp. 1CM23M (assembly GCF_023161755.1). Taxonomy (NCBI): domain Bacteria; kingdom Pseudomonadati; phylum Pseudomonadota; class Gammaproteobacteria; order Vibrionales; family Vibrionaceae; genus Vibrio; species Vibrio sp. 1CM23M. Next base: position 119,958 of record NZ_JALNTR010000001.1, on the reverse strand, counting down.
GTTGCGCCTACCATCACTTCATCAATCGCAACTGGATCTGCGTAGGATTTAGCATCGCTCATACGACCACGCATGTAGGGGTCTAGAGAAAGGAAAACTGAGCGAAGTAACATCTCGCCGTCTTTGATGCTTGGCGCAGCTACTGTCTCTAAACGGAAGTTGTCTTGAGTTGGTGCGCCAACTGGGCGAGAAGCCAATACGATGCGGCGATTGTCTTGTTGAGTCATTGGATATCCTTAATCTATGTTTTATATATTTAGAATTAGACCAGTCGTCTAGTCTTGTTGTCTAAAAATCCCGCCGTCATCAAGTTGATAAGAGGGCGGGTGATTTCTTTTAAGTCAAAGCCTATAAAGCGCGCTGCGCGTTATTAGCTTTCACCTTTTAAAATTCGTTCGGTAAGGCTCAAAGCTGACTGTAAGCTATGTGAACTCTGGCTCAGTTTGCTTAATAAGCTTGCGCCTAACCACATTGAGTATAGGTTCTGAGCGGCTTCTTGGCTGTCTTCAACCTTTATAGAGCCATCTACAATACCACCAACAATGCACTGCTCGATGGTATTCGTCACTTTCTCAGCACCCTTTAGTAGCGCTTGGCGCATAGGATCAGAAAGATCAGAAACTTCCGCGCTGAGTTTAACGACCAAGCATTTATGAGCATTACAGGTACCGTTTTCGGTCTTCGCCCATAGCGAGAAATAGCTCAAGATTCGCTGATAATGATTACCTTCACCGTGTACTAAAATTGCTTCAATCTTAGTGATGTAGTTTTCAAAATAGTGCTGAATCAACGCCTCGCCAAATTGCTCTTTAGATTTAAAGTAGTGGTAAAACGACCCTTTCGGTACGTCCGCTTCTTTAAGCAATTGCGATAGGCCAACGCCGTTAAAGCCGTTGTTTACTATTAGTTGATAGCCAACATCTAAAACATGCAGGCGTGTGTCATTCGTTTTTTCGTTCATGGGCGGTACTATAAGTTAAATTAGACCAGTCGTCTAGTGGTCGAGTTTTGAGGGTATATTTGGTCGTTGTTACAGTAGCTAGGTAGTTAAGTAGCTAAATAGCCAAAGTGCTATCAAATGTTCAGATATAAAAAAGCCCCAACATAGCGCGTATGTTGGGGCTTAAATCAATCACTTCGATTATTTGATAGAGATGAGTTCTACATCAAAAATCAGAGTCGATGATGGTGGGATAGGGCCTGAACCGCCTTTACCGTAAGCTAGAGTGCTTGGAATGAATAGACGAACTTTTTGACCTTCAACCATGTAAGTCAAACCTTCTTGCCAGCCTTTAATTACTTGCTTAAGAGCAAATGAGATTGGCTCGCCGCGCTCAACAGAGCTATCGAAAACCGTGCCGTCAATCAAAGTGCCGTGGTAGTGAACTGTTACTTTGCTGTTCTTTGTTGGGTGCTCTGTACCTGTGCCTTCTTCAAGTACAAGATACTGTAGGCCGCTTTCAGTCGTTACAACACCTTCTTTAGCGCCGTTCTCGATAAGGAACTGTTGACCTTGTTCGAAGTTCTCTGCACCAGACTTATGATTCGTCCAAGTACGGTAAATCATGAAACCCGCCAAAAGAAAGACAATGACCGGGATGACAAATTTAGACATAGTAAAACCTATTTATATTGAGTGCTGAATTTCGTAGTTAATACAGAATGTGTTAATCAGTTGACTAAAGCCGTGATTATGGTTGAGTCAAAAGGTAGTTGATCGTTTTTGCAATGCCAGCAACGTCTTGATGACCTGCTGTTAGTACTTGGTATTTACCGTTGATGATAAAGGTTGGTACTGAGTTGATCTGACCTTTTACTGAGATCTCTTCTGCTTTCTTAACGTAGTCGAAAAGAGCGACTTGCTGTTCTTTGTTCAGCTGGTATGGGCTCACCAAACCACGAGAAGTAAACGCTGTCTCTAGTGCTTGTTGACGCTGCTCAGGTGTTGCATCTGCACCCATTTGAACCGCACCAAATAGGTCGTCCATGAATGCGTGGTCAGGCGTCGCATCAAGCTGCATCACTGCTGTGTAGTAGATCATTGCGCTAATTTGAGCGCTTTCGTTGAACGTCACGTGCATCTTACCAATAGTTTGGTCTGTTAAAGATTCAATCTCTGGAATGGCACTTTCCATTTGACGGCAGTGACCACAGTTAAGAGAGAAGATTTCAGTGATCGGAGACAAGTTAAATTCTGTTAGAGCAGTTGGAAGCGCTTCGTATTGAACGCCTTTTTGTGGCTCGTCTGTTTCACTACAACCCGCAATAATAAGTACAGCAGCGAGTGCTGTGATGAATTTAGTAAATGGTTTAAACATAATGTTTGCTCTAGCGTTGAGAAGTCGTGAGATTCTAACTATTTAGTACGAATTGGAAAACAATTATAAGGTAAATAAATGCAAACAGTTCGAACTAGCGGCTGAAGACAGGCTAGTAGACGGTTAACTGTGATCAACAGCACTTTTTTGGGTTATGCTTTCTTTTCGTCTAAAGTTTTTCCCTCGGTGCCGATATAGACATTAGTGAATGGTTTATCTGCATGAGTGGTTGGTGAAGTAATGAGATATTTAGCGATAATGTTAAGCATAGCTTTGGCGGGGTGTGAAGCCACGTCACCAACTGATTTACTTGGCGGTGACATGCTAGAAACTGCGCCGCAAACCGATTACGACTTGATGCATCCTGAATGGGGTGTGGTTCAAACGACTCATGTAGCAAGTAATCGTGGCTACTCGATTCAGAGCAGCACTCATCAACAAAGAACCATCACGACCAACTACGGACGTGGCGTTTCGACTAACGATCCACTGGAAGTCTTTTTAAGACAAAACCGTATCGATTTTGAAGTGTTGCCGGGCAACCATGTGATGGTAAAGCTTGAGCAGCACGTGAACTTTAAAACAGGTTCAGCATTCCCCGAGCCAGCTTATAATCAATGGCTAGATACGCTAGGCAGCTACCTTGCTCAACGCCAAGATATTGATGTGGTGATTGAAGGGCACACCGATAATACGGGCACAGATCGAATCAATGATCCGCTTTCAGAGCAGCGAGCAAAAGAAGTGAAGGCTCGATTAGAGAGTAACTATGTTTCTAGTCGCTCCATTTATACTCGTGGATTTGGCGAATACGTACCAGCTTGCACCAACGCTTCTGCGCAAGGCAAGGCGTGTAACCGCCGTGTGGAATTGATGCTGATTGTAGCTAAGTAGTGGTTGAATTTTCGCTCCCAATTTGACGCGATTAACGCCAAATAACAGACATAAAAAATCCCTCACATTAGAGGGATTTTTTGTATCTAGATTTTGTCGCTTTATTGCTTATGCAAACTGCTTTTCTAAGTAAGTTACGATATCTGAAGATTCGTACATCCACTCAGTTTTGCCGTCTTTTTCGATACGTAGACAAGGCACTTTCACACGACCGCCGCCAGCTTCAAGCTCTGCACGGTGTTGTTCGTTGTTTTTTGCATCACGAAGTTCGAATTGAACCGACTGACGTTTCATCGCGCGGCGCACTTTCACACAAAATGGGCACGCTTCGAATTGGTATAACGTGTGCATTTTTGCTTGCTCATTTACTTTGCTTTGTTCTTCTTGAGAACGCTTCACACCACGTGGGCTGAAAACAAAATTCAATAACAAGATGACACGACCTAAGAACCAACGGATAAACTTCATAACTCTCTCTACATATTTAAAATTAGCGTTACAATTTGCAGCATTATATACACAAGTTTTGTCAGATGCTCGCAACAAACCGCTAATATCTATTTTGTCCGTTCGATCGTGTGAGACTTAGCCACATTTAGCCCTAAACGCTTAGACAGTCGAGTCAGGTTTGCTCGGTCTGTTTTCAGAACTCGTCCTGCTTGTGCCCAGTTAAAGTTGGCATCTTCCAACACCTCAGTAATGATACTGCGTTGAAAATCGTCCGTTGCACCACGTAGCCCTGCAGAAAGGTCGATCGTTGGTGTCGATAATGGTGTGTTTTTCACCTGTGTCGTGGCAATAGGCTGATCTTGGTCGAGTGGACCACAATCTTCTTTGGTGATTGTCACTAGGTTTTTATTGGTGCTGCGTGCTAACGCTTTCAATGCGGAACGACTGATCACATGCTCAAGTTCACGCACGTTACCTGGCCAACCATAACGGTTTAGGAACGAAAGAACGTCAGAGCGGAACTTAACTTGGTTGATACCAAGCTTACGACGCGCTTGTTCTAAGAAGAAACCAGCTAATAGGCTGATGTCGTCACCACGATCTTTCAGTGCAGGCACCGCGATAGGGTACACACTCAGTCGATGGTATAAATCGGCTCTGAATCGACCGTCTTCAACTTCTTGCTTTAAGTCTCGGTTGGTTGCAGCCAGAACACGAACATCAATGGTTTGGATATTGTCTTGGCCAACAGGTTGGATTTCGTTGTTTTGCAGCGCACGCAGTAACTTACTTTGCGCAGCTAAGGGTAATTCACCAATTTCATCTAAGAACAGTGTGCCACCATCGGCTAGAGCAAACTTACCTAAGCGGTTTTTGTCTGCGCCAGTAAACGCACCACGAACGTGACCAAACAGTTCACTCTCTACCAAGTTCTCAGGAATAGCAGCACAGTTAACATAGACCAGCGGATTACGCTTGCGTTGAGATTGGTGGTGCAGGGTACGAGCCACGAGCTCTTTACCAACACCAGTATCCCCATGAATCAGGATATTAAACTCAGACGGTGCGACAACCGCGATGTCGTTCTTGAGCGCGACCATGGTGTCACTGTTACCAATCAACTCGCCGCCGTCACGTTCCCACGCTTCTACGTTCAATTCTTCCAGTAATTGCTTTGACTGTTTTGCTTGATGTTCAAGTTGCGAGAAGGTCAGTGCCATCTGCATAGTTGACGCTGCAATAGCTGCCAGCACCTCAAGGTTACGGGCAGGAATATTCGCAAAGACATCAGGTTTTAGGCTGTCTAGGGTTAGCACTCCTAACAATTTGTCACCAAACAGCAGAGGTAAACCCATGCAGGCGTGCATCGGTAAATCGCCGTCGTGGTCGATCAGTAAGCCATCGAAAGGATCTGGCAATGGGCTATCAGCATCAAAACGAACAGGAGAGCGCGATGCGCAAATCTCATCAAAGCGCGGGTGTTCCGAAATGATAAAGCGGCGCCCGAATGTATCTCGACTGAGCCCTTGCATTGCGATGGGTACTAGCGTGTCGCCTTGAAGGCTTAAAAGCGCAACGCAATCACACGTTATGGTTTTACGAATGGCATCGATTAGGCGATTGAAACGGTCTTGATCGTTTACACCGCTGGCTAAACCAATGGTCATTTCCATGAGAGTGGATGCTGAAATATCTTGCATAAAAGGCTCATACTGTTTGTATTTTTATACATGGTAGAGTCTTTATGACACAAAAAAAAGGTCTTTTTGACTAAATTTTGAAGTGGGTTTTTGAAAGGATGCTAGACACAGCTAGCTTTCGCATGTTGGCACCGTTTGTGCAGTGTGTCCATTGCGTGTTGTCTATATGACTGAATAACTGACCTATCATTGATTTGAATCAATTAATGCGAATTTATCAGTCCACGTAATTCTCATAAAAATAGTAGCCAAAGAGCTCACTGAGAAAGAATTGCTATAAAGTCATCTTTAAATAAACTAGTCAATTTGACATGAATGGTCAAAAGACTATGTGTTCGGAGTAAATCAATGCTAAACAATCTACATATCAACATCATCAAATCGACGATTCCTCTTTTAGAAAGCGCAGGCCCTGCTTTAACTCAACACTTCTATCAACGTATGTTCACACATAACCCTGAGTTGAAAGATATCTTCAATATGACTCACCAAAGAACAGGTCGCCAAGGCGTAGCACTGTTTGAAGCTATCGCGGCTTATGCAAAGAACATTGAAAATCTAGCAGCGTTAACCACAGCGGTTGAGCGCATTGCACAGAAACACACAAGCTTTAACATTCAACCAGAGCACTACCAAATTGTTGGTTTACACCTGATTGAAACACTACGTGAACTGGCTGCTGACGCGTTTACTCCTGAAGTGGAAGAAGCATGGACAGCCGCTTACCTATTCTTGGCGCAAGTATTCATCGATCGTGAAGCTGAACTTTACCTACAACGTAAGCAAGCGGTTGGTGGTTGGGAAGCTGCACGTGCGTTTGTAATCGCAGACAAGATCGAAGAATCAGCACTTGTAACAAGTTTTATCTTACAGCCAAAAGATGGCGGTGAAGTTCTGGATTACACGCCAGGTCAATACATCGGTATCGAAGTGAAACCTGAAGGCTCTCAATACAGCGAGATTCGTCAATACTCACTGTCTGATAAGCCAAACGGCAAGCAATACCGTATCTCAGTTAAACGTGAAGGACAAGGCCAAGAGACACAAGGCGTTGTATCTAACCACCTACACGATACGGTTGCTGTTGGTGATGAGGTTAGCCTATACGCACCAGCGGGTGACTTCATGTATCAAGAGCGCAGCAAGCCAGTAACGCTTATCTCTGCAGGTGTGGGTGTTACGCCAATGCAGTCTATGCTTGAGTTCCTAAACACGGAAGATAAAAACGAGCCAGTGCTTTACCTACACGCTTGTGAGAACGTAGGCCAACACTCGTTCACGACTCGCGTTAAAGATATTGTTGCCGACAAAGGTTGGGAAGCGAAAACGTGGTACATGAACAAAGACGGATCTGCATGTGAAAACACGCACCAAGGGCAAATGGATCTAGCGTCTATCTCTGATACTAAAGGCTTTGAAGAGAGCGATTTCTACATCTGTGGTCCTGTTGGTTTCATGAAGAACATCGTGGAGCAACTAGACGCACTTAAAGTTGATCGTTCACGTGTACACTACGAAGTATTCGGCCCTCACGCTAACTTCTAATAGTTCCCGAGAGTTCTATTAACACTCGCCTGATCTATTAAAAACCTTGTCTATTCAAAAGGTCTCACATTGTGAGGCCTTTTTTGGTTTGCTCTGTCTAACATCATCACCTACTGCAGAGCACGATGGTTCAGCTAAGAGCTTTTCGCTTCGACCTAAGAACGTTTCACCTTCTTGGACATGTAGTCGGAATCAAAAACTCAGGCCAGTACATTTTCACGTAACCACCTGCAACCCAAATTACTAGGATGGTGGCGATGGTTAGCTCAAAGAAACCGAACTTGTGCAGCCAATACCATTGTGGGTATTCCGTGCCGAAAAATGTGGTTAGACGATGCATGGCAATAGCGCTGATCACGGATGGGAAGGTGACGGCAGCAATTGAAGGTTGGAATTTCAGACGCATTAGGCGGATGTAACACAAGTAAATCAATAGTGTCATGGTGATGGCGATACCAGACAATGCGCCTGTTAGAATCGGGTCTGGGTTGTCGAAGTTAACCAAGTAAGCAGCTAAAGATAAGTTAACCGGAGCTGCCATGATAGCGAGTGTTGGTCTTGCTCGGCGAGGAAGATTGCCTTCGAACACCAAGCGGTACAACACCACTGGTAACATAAGGAAATAGATACCAATACAAGTCACCGCAAGTGTTTCTGAAAATACAGTGTGCCCGAACTGTGTGCCAGCTAAGGAGCTGCTGATCAAACCGACCGGATACAGAAACCAACTCGGTACAATGTTCGACATTTTGAAGTTGATGATCTGAAAACTGAAGAACAACACCATCATGGTAAAGTGCAGCAATAACGCGCAGAACCAAACTGGGTAAGCTATGGCGGGCGATATCTCGGCTAAATAGTCGCACAGAATCAGTAAAGCCATGCTCATTGGTGCCATCAAGCTTCCACTTAACGGGTGGCGAATATCATTAAGGAAGGTATTAAAGCTCGTTAAATAGCGTAGTAAAACAGGCAGCAATAATAGCGCGCCGAATGCAGCTAGGTAGGGACGAATTATCTCACCAATGCCCGGGATATATAACGCCCAAGCTTGTCCTAAACCAATAACGCCAAGTGCTAAAGACGCCTGAGATGGCGGTACATTTTTTACTTGGGTTAATCTTCTCCAGTTCAACGACTTGCTCCGACTTAGTTAATTACAGAATATTGGACTATTTGCCTTAGTTAGAGTGTGTAGGTCTTCCATCAATAGATTTTGAGGGCACTCAACTAATTTTGAGTGGATGATACCAAGTTTAACGTTTGCTTTTTTGATTTTGATACGGAATCGGGAGATTAAGCACGTTGAATGTGTGCTTTTGTTTCATGAGTCATTTGTAATTAACGCACTTCCTCTTGTTGAGGGAGATCTTGTTGTCTTAGTTTCTCGTTTTTCAGCGTACGGTTAAGCAGTTGACTGTAAATTGGCTGCCCACCTAACATTTGAGCAATGATTACCGCGCCTAAGCAGGTGATGATTAACGGCAGGATCAGGTAGTAGTTATTGGTCATTTCAATAACCAACAGTATGCCTGTGATAGGTGCTCGAACAGTGGCAGCAAATAAGGCTCCCATGCCAGCAATGGCAAACATACCCGGTTCAATATTCAGTTCCGGAAAGAATGCCGCCGCGATAAGCCCGAACGCATAACCAAAGAGTGTTCCTAGCGCAAGCATTGGTGCAAAGATACCGCCTGGCGCACCAGAGCCGAAACAAAGCAGGGTAGTGAGGACTCGGCCTAAGAAAATCAATAACAACACATTGGCGCTGTAGCTGCCATTCGTGATGTTCGGAATGATACCAATACCACCACCAGTTAGTTCAGGTATATAAAGTAGCAACAAGCCAAAACAACCGCCAAGTAGGGTGCCTGTCATCAAGTAGCGTTTACGGTCATTCTTGTGGATCGCCACAAACAGGTCTTGGGAAAGCGTAATCAGCTTATTGAAAATCACACCAAACAAGCCGAATAACACACCTAACAATAAGAACAACCAAAGTGCGTCGAGTTCAGGCGGCTGGTACTGAGGCATTGTGATAACGGCAGATTGGCCATTGATAGAACGAAATACAATGTTGGCTGAAACTGCTGAGATGATGACAGCTTTGATTGATATGAGTGAGTAGCGAAACTGTGGTCTCATCTCCTCAACCACAAACATGATTCCTGCCAGTGGTGCGTTAAATGCGGCGGCTAAGCCACCAGCGGCACCTGAAGCCAACAGTGAGTGGCGAGTGTCATCGTCTTTGACTCGAAAGATATCAGTGACCATACGACCGATACTGCCGCCCATTTGAACGGTTGGCCCTTCACGGCCTAAAACCATACCAGAGCCTAACGCGCCCATGCCGCCAAAGAATTTTACGGGTAATACTCTCCACCATCGAACAGGGCGCATGCCGTCCATTGCACCTTCGATTTCAGGGATACCTGAACCGGCAGCTTCTGGAGCAAAACGGTGAACGAGAAAATAACCAATAAAGGCGAATGCCGCACTAATAAGGAAAGCAGCAAGCCACAGTGGTAAATGGCTACCGATTTCATCTTTCAGCCAATCGGTACGAGTTTCTGTGATGAAATGAACCGCAACTTCGAAATAGGTACCCACTACACCTGCAAGTACACCCACAATACAAGAAAGAAAGAGAACGGAAGCTGGGGTCTTATCTCTTGAGAGAAATTGATTAATAGCACCCCTTGGCATTTTTGCTAGTAAGGACTGCTTAATTTTCTCTCTTCTGGTCATAGAAATAAGTTTCCTGAATGAGTTAAGGCGGGGTTGCATTAAATTATACGCTTCCTCTGCATATCCTATAGCAACAAAGTTGAAAAGTTGAATTTCATTTATGGAATGTACGTGTTACATAAATGGAATCTATGGCCAATAGTGGAATCACCGTCACAATTTTGATCGATTCTCTGGCGGCGGCTTGAATATCCCCAAAAATGAACCATAGTTAAATCGTAAAGCAACATAACGAACCGCAAGGAGAAGTGAGGTTTTACACACAATTTGGATGGATTCAGAAACAAAGTTTTAGTTCCTCGTTAAATGTTCAGGTCGATATTTAAGGCTTCCTGATTCGCGAACTCACGATTGAGTAACGAGGGTGAGGCGTACTGAGTAAGTACGCCTTTAGTTCGTCTGGAGCATCCCATTTCCACATTCCGCTTCTACTGCTTTATCTCTTCTGATTATTTTCGCGCCAACCTCTATTAACGAATCTCAGTGTAAACAATCGATTGGGGTCAACTTTTTGGTGATTGAGTATATACTCCCTTAAAAAGGAGAACTGATATGACTAAAAAAGTTCCTACAAACATCATTACGGGTTTCTTGGGTGTTGGTAAAACGACAGCCATCTTGAACCTGCTAAAAAATAAACCTGAGAATGAAAACTGGGCTGTTCTGGTTAATGAGTTCGGGGAAATCGGTATTGACGGTGCTTTGATGACAGATCAAGGCGCATTGATTAAAGAAGTGCCGGGTGGTTGCATGTGTTGTACTGCTGGTGTGCCTATGTCGGTAGGCATTAATGCCTTACTTCGCCAAAAGCCAGACCGTTTATTGATTGAGCCGACAGGGCTTGGTCACCCCAAACAAGTGATTGCGACATTGACTTCCGATCAGTACACACCTTATGTTGATTTAAAAGCGACGCTTGGTTTGGTTGACCCACGAAATCTATCTAATGAAAAGTACACCTCGAATCAGAATTTTAATGATCAATTAAACAGTGCAGATGTGATTATTGGTACTAAAGTTGATCTTGTTCATTCTGAAGACATCGATGTGTTTAATGATTGGGTGACGGATCAAACGCCAGCGAAAGTCTTCCACAAGCTAATTCACGATGGTGAAGTGCCATTGGAAGTGTTGGACATTGAAAGAGTATACGGCAGTGCTTCATCTAATCTTGAAGCGCATCATCATGATCATGCTGAACAAGAGCCTCAATTCCAACTTCCTCCTGGTGAAGCTTTCATACGTAAAGAGAATAAAGGTCAGGGCTATTTCAGTTGCGGTTGGTTGTTTGGCGCAGAGCATAAGTTCGACTTCGATGCGCTATTCTCTATGTTGTCGGATCTAACGGCTGAACGTGTAAAAGCCGTAGTGAACACAGATCAAGGTTGCTACGCATTCAATGTCGCGAATCAAGTCGTGTCTGTGAACGAAATTACACTTGATGGCTTTGAGTCTCGTCTTGAAGTGATCGACTCGCAGCTCATGCCATGGGCCGATCTCGAGCAGATTCTACTCAAGCTGTGTGGTATCAAATAGCCCTGTTTTTGCTGTTTTAACCAAGGATCTTGGTGTTTACTTCGTTTAAGGTGGGATAAACACCAGATTAAATGAGAAAGTTTGCGTTATATCACGATAAATGTGAGATAAATCACTCTAATTACTTTATAGTGCTCGGCTGAAATAAGAATGTAGGCTGTCTGCTTAAGGAACCCGTAACAATGTCATTTTCCTCTCAAGGTTTTGCTCCTGAATTAGTCAAAGCGTTGACTGAGTGTGGTTATGAAAAACTCACTCCAATTCAACAAAAAGCGATTCCAATGGCTCGTAAAGGCCATGATATTTTTGCTACTGCTCAAACCGGTACGGGTAAAACAGCGGCATTTTCATTGCCTGTTATCCAACACCTTTTGAACAGCGGTAAAAAAGCGTCTAGAGGAACGGCTCGCGGCCTTATTCTTGCTCCAACTCGTGAGCTTGCTGCGCAGATCGCTCAAAATATTAAAGACTACGTTAAATACACGGATCTAAGCGTTTCTGCGGTTTACGGTGGTAACAAGATGTCTTCACAAGTTCGTCAACTAGAGCTGGGTGTGGATATTTTGGTTGCAACCCCTGGCCGTTTAGAAGAGCACTTAGAAGCGGGTAACGTGTCTATCGCAAACCTAGAGTTTCTAGTATTCGATGAAGCTGACCGTATCCTTGATATGGGCTTTATCAATGCCGTTCGTAAGATAATGTTGGATGTAGAAACATCACCGCAAATCATGATGTTCTCTGCAACGACTTCTACTCAGTTAAACCAACTGTCGGTTGATATTCTACGTAAACCAAAACGTATTAGTGTTGAGCGCGAAAACTCAACGGCTGCTACTGTCGGTCACGTGGTTTACCCGGTGGATCAAGAACGTAAAACGGAACTGCTTTCTGAGCTTATTGGCCGTAAAAACTGGCGCCAAGTGCTTGTGTTCGTGAACTACAAAGAAACAGCGAACGATGTGGTTAAAGAGCTTAAGCTTGACGGTATTAAAGCGGTACTTTGTCACGGTGATAAAGCGCAAAGCGCTCGTCGTCGTGCTTTGGATGATTTCAAAGAAGGTAGAGCGCGTGTGATGGTAGCAACCGACGTTGCGGCTCGTGGTCTTGATATCGAAGACTTACCACACGTAATTAACTACGACATGCCTTTCCTAGCGGAAGATTACGTTCACCGTATTGGCCGTACAGGTCGTGCTGGTAAACAAGGTCACGCAATCTCCTTCGTTAACCGCGAAGAAGAGCTGACTGTTGTTCAAGTTGAAAAACTGATTCAACAACGTATTCGTCGTGTTGAACAACCGGGTTATGAACCGAAGAAACGTGATGCTTACATCGAGAAGCTTAACACTAAATCGGCTTACAAAAACCGTCAGGGTCGTAAGAACAACGCGAACGAAGAGCCACAAGATCAAGCAAGCGCTGAACGTCGTTTGACTATGATGAAGCGAATTAAAAACCGTCGTAAGTAAAATTACGGTTGGTAATGAAAAAGAGCCACTGTTATGTGGCTCTTTTTGTTTGTATTGATCGCAATATTGTTTATTGTCATTACTGCTTCGTTTCAACCTCGCTTCATTTCAAGCCCGATCAAGAAACAAGAACTATTAAATAAAAATAAGTCGATAAGGTAATAATATGGATAGCGCACTACTTTGGGCTTTTATTCCCACGTTTTTCTTCGTGTCAATCACGCCCGGTATGTGTATGACCTTGGCGTTGACGCTAGGCATGAGTGTTGGATACAAGCGTACATTATGGATGATGATCGGTGAATTGGCTGGTGTCGCTGTGGTTTCTATTGCAGCGGTATTGGGTATCGCTTCTATCATGTTGAACTACCCATGGCTATTTACAGGCTTTAAGTTTGTGGGCGCAGGTTACTTGTTCTATTTGGGCGTTCAGATGTGGCGTTCGAGAGGCAAGCTGGCGATCAGTACTGACAACCAAACAACAAAAGTCAGCAATGATTGGGACTTGGTGGTTCAAGGTTTTGTCACTGCAATTGCTAATCCGAAAGGCTGGGCGTTTATGATTTCTCTACTGCCTCCTTTTATTAACAGCAATAAAGACTTAGCACCGCAGTTGTTCATTCTCGTGTCGATTATTCTTGTTTCTGAATTTGTTTGCATGACTCTTTACGCGACTGGCGGTAAGAGCTTAAAACATATGCTCGGCAAGGCGGATAACGTTAAGTTGATGAACCGCATTGCTGGTACATTGATGATGGGCGTTGGGGTTTGGTTGTTTGTGAGTTAACTGTGATTAACGGTATTGCGATCAGCGAACAGCGATAACGGTTAGAGATCCCCGATTCAGTCGTTCCTCTTTCTCGAGGATGACGCGTACTTGGGATGATGACTATTTAGGATTACGGTGAGTTTTGAAAATTCGGATTCTTACTTAAACCGAAGAATGCATAGAATATAAAAAGAGCGATAGGGCATTTGGCCTTATCGCTCTTTTTGATTTTACTTAGCTAGCGACCAGAGGCTAGGTAACAGAAATGTTTCTGATCTTAGCTAGATTTGCGTATTAAACCGCGATTTCACCGCCGTCTTCACGACGAATCACAACCGTAGATGCTCTTGGACGAACATTGCCTTGAGTTTGTGCTGTTGCATCTTCAGACGATGGCCAATTTGCAGGGTGTTGAATGTTCACAAACAGTGACTTGAAATCTGGGCTGATGGTAAAGCCAGTCACTTCACAACCGTTTGGACCCACAAAGAAGCGTTTAAGCTGTGCTTGGTTGTTTGCATCAATCACCGCGCTGTTGCCGTTGTCATCCGTTAACTGAGATGGAACCACTGCCAGCATTTGGTCATTGGTGTAGCCAGTTACTTCATCTGCGCCGTTATCTGTCTGAATCCATAAAATACCACGAGCATCAAACGCTAAGCCGTCAGGGCTCGCGAATTGGTTCATGTCTGTTAGACCTGAGCGGTTAATAGACTTGTCTTCCACTGCTGGAGAGCCAAATACGAAGATATCCCAATCGAACTCGCCTGCCGTTTTGCCTTCATCCCAACGGATAACATGACCGAACTTGTTGTCTACGCGAGGGTTCGAAGAGTTCGCTTCTTTACGCTTGTTGTTATTCGTCAGCGTTAGGTAAGCCGTACCTGTCATTGGGTCAACAGAGCACCATTCAGGGCGATCCATTGGCGTTGCACCAACAAGGTCGGCCGCACCTGCGGTATTAATGATAAGCGCCGCTTGAGAATCAAATGAATCACCTAGCTTGCCGCCGTTTGTGGTCTTGCTGCTCAACGTTAGTGGTAGCCATGTACCTGAACCATCATCATTGAACTTAGCCACATACAGTGTGCCTTTGTCCATGTACTTGTCACCCGCACTTAGACGATTGCTTGGATCTGCGTCACGTGGGTCCCATTTCTCTTCAGAAACGAATTTGTAAAGGTATTCAAAGCGAGAATCGTGACCAGAGTAGAATACGATTGGCTCGCCTTCGGTCAACTTACCAAACGTACAGCCTTCGTGACGGAAACAACCCAGTGCAGAACGTTTTTTAGCGCGAGAGTTTGCTGTGTATGGGTCGATTTCAACAATGTAGCCGTGACCATGTGCTTCGTTACGGTAATCGTCCATTGCTGACTCACCTGTTGGCGTCACATCAAAGCGTGCAAACTCGTCTAAGCGTTCTTGTTTGTTACTTGAAAGCGTGTCCCAACCGTAACGTGTTTTGTCGGTAGCGATACCAATACGTTCTTGCGCTGGCGTTGTCTCGCCTTTATTAACGAAATAACCCGGCCAGTTTTCTTCACACGTTAGGTAAGTGCCCCATGGCGTGTAGCCATTACCACAGTTGTTCAAGGTGCCACGAGCTTGGCTGCCATCTTGTGAGAATTTGGTTTTGGTAAATTCACTGTGAGCAACAGGGCCAGACAGATCCATTACGGTCGCGCCCGTGTAGCGGCGGTTAAGTGGATCGTTATCGACCATCACCCATTGGTTGCCTTCAAGTTTTACACGAACCACACTGACGCCGTGTGCGTTGATCTCTTTACGTACTTCATCAAGGCTAGGGCGGTTGCCTTCATCGTATGTAGGACCATTAGCGTGCAGTGCTTTTTGGTCGATGTATTCGTGGTTGATCACCAACAAACCGTCGTTGCTGTTACCATTAAGCGGGAAGAAGTGCATGCCGTCGTGGTGCATGCCTAGTGAGTTTGCTTGATCTTGTGCGTTGTTGGTGCCGTCTTTTAACCAAGCATTGCCTTGCTTGTTGAGTGGAGTACCCCAAGGAACCAATACTTGTGCTGTATAGCCTTTTGGCACAACGACACTGTCTGTCAATGAGCCTTTAACCGATTCGAATGCAAGTGTAGCAGTGCTTTTTTGCGGTGCGCTAGATGACGCTGTCGCCGCGTGCGCCGTGCTGTGGCCTGCTAAACCAAACGCACCAAATGCGGTCATTGCACTGATGCCCAAACCGCCTTTTAGAACATTTCTTCTTGAAAGGTTCGCATCTAAAACTTCTTCGAAGGGCTTGTTGTTGCTCTTGTTAAAACGAGTGCTATCAAATGTTTCCTTGCTCATCTCGACTGCTTCCTATTGGCTGATTTTATTATTCGTTATTCATGACTAACCCAGTTACTAACTAATGAGTTAATAAGTTTGGTCAATGTGTGACTAATCGTGAAGCAGTTAAGTGACAGATTTTTATAGATTTGATTAAGGTTTTGTTTCTGTAGCACGAATTTTGCCATTAACACTCTCGTGCAATACAAAACTCTTGGGGATTAGGGTAGAACTGTGTATAAATGCTTTATCAAACGAAAAGAGAGACAGTTATGAAATTAGATAAAATCGAAAACAAAAATCGCCGCCTACGCAAAAAGCTATACCTAGGTGAATTCGCGATTCTGGGTTTTGAAGTAAGCTGCAAGACTTCGATTGCTGATTTTGACCAATACGATGTGTTCATTGACGAGTTCATTGATTTCATCGACAGCATCGGTCTGTGCTTTGGTGGCGGCGGCCTTGAGCTGTTTGAAGGTTTCTTATGCTCGATTGAGCGCTACCGTTCAGTAACAGAAGCAGAACAACTGCAAGTTGCACAATGGCTTGAAGCTCGTGCTGAAGTAAGCAAAGTGGAAGTTAGCGAACTGATTGACGCAAATTACGCGTTCTAATTTGATGTTGTGTTGTTAGCTCGATTGAAAGGCCAAATACGGCTTAGGAAAGAGTAACAACAGTACGCCAGAATAAAGGCCGAATCGTTAAATCGATTCGGCCTTTTTGCGTTTAATTCGCTCCATTTCTATCCATTCTACGTAAATAATTAATCAATAACTTTTGTCTAAATATGAGCACCTTATCGCTACTTTTATTGGCAGTAATAAGTTTGGATAAACTTGTGAGAGTTTTATGAGAATTCAATGAAGTTGCTGATAGATTTGATCGCCATTCTTAGAGTCAACAACACCACAGTTCGTTCTGGCAAAAGTAACGGTATATCGCTGTTATTCGTTTTGTTGGTAACGATAGGACTCGATAAAGGATGGAATCAAAATGAATAAACGTACTCAAATCAGCTTAGTGATCAGCTCGGCTATGCTGGCCTTCGGAGCGGCTCAAGTTCAGGCTGCTGAGCTTGAAGTCACTGTCACTAATGCAACGAAAGGGATCTACTTTACGCCTATCTTAGCGGCGGCTCATGACTCAAGCCTGTTCATTTTCAGAACGGGTGAAACGGCTTCTGCGGAACTAGAGTCCATGGCCGAAGGTGGCGATATTTCAGGTTTATCTGGTGTCATTGCTAACGCGGGAGGCGTGGTGGTTGAGAATCCAGCCGCCGGAATCCTCAATCCGGGCGTCGCAACTACGTTTGATATCAGTACTGGCGATTTAGAGTACCTATCATTGGGTGCCATGCTGCTGCCGACAAACGACGGCTTTGTTGGTCTAGATAGCTGGAAAATCCCAACTCAAGCGGGCACCTACAAAGCGACTCTAAATGGTTATGACGCAGGCACAGAAGCCAATGATGAGCTGGCGGGCAGCATGCCTAACCCTCCATTCATTACCTTTGGCGCTGGTGGTACAGGTGTAGAAACGGCAGTATCAAACGCTAAGGTTCATATTCATCCGGGTAACATTGGTGATAGTGACGCGGCGGGCGGCATCAGTGACCTCGATAGCAGTAGTCATCGTTGGTTAAACCCTGTTGCAACTATCACCATTGTTGTGAAGTAAGGGGGATGTATGAAAGCTAGAATTCTATTTATCGCTGCATCAGTAGCCGTTTTGGCGGGTTGTCCGGACGATGACGACGATTACTATCGCTATGATGTGAGTGTTACTAACCTCACCCCTAATCAACCAATGTCACCACTCGCGGTGTTGACTCACAATACGAATTTTGACCTGTTTGAAGTTGGTCAAAGTGCCTCTGTCGATCTTGAATACTTAGCGGAAGGGGGCAGTAATGCACAATTGCTTGCGCTTAGTGACAGTGACGCCAATGTTTATCAAGGCATCTCAGGTAATGGGCTGATTCTTTCAGGTGAGCAAGACACGGTGTCTATTCGTGTCGACCCAAATCAAGAAGGGTATATATCTGTCGCTTCAATGTTGGTGAATACCAATGATGCGTTTGTCGGCGAATCCGGTTTATCGCTCAAGTCCTTGGCGGTAGGTGACACCTTTACCATGAACATGAATGTTTGGGATTCGGGAACTGAGCTGAACGATGAGCTTGCTGCAACCATTCCGGGACCAGCAGGCGGTGGTGAAGGTTTTAATACCACACGAGACGATACCGATGTGGTGAGTTTCCACTCTGGCGTAATCAGCCAAGATGACGGCCTTACGACTTCTACTTTAAGTGCAAATCATCGTTTCCTTAACCCCGGTGCAAGAATCACCATTACTCGAACTGAGTAACAGGTTGAAAGCACGATGAAAGAATTCCTGCTCTGTTCCGGTCAATTGAAAGGTGGGCAGACTCAGAATAGAGCAGGGATCATGAATAGTGCTGCGGTAAATTTGATGGCAAACATATTGTTGGTTGAAGACGATGATGACTTGGCTGAACTGGTGCAGATGCATCTTAAGTTCCAAGGGCATAACGTAATCAGAGCTAATGAGATTGAAAAGGCTCAGGCGCTCTATAAAGAGGGTCATTTCGATTTGATCGTACTGGACCGTGGTTTACCAGATGGTGACGGACTCGATTTCTGTCGAATGTTGCGTCAGCAAGAGGATTGGACGCCAGTACTCATGCTAACCGCAAGAGACGCTGAGCTAGATAAGGTGTCAGGCTTAGAAGCCGGTGTTGATGACTACATAACGAAACCTTTCAGCGTTCTCGAGTTTCAAGCAAGAGTGAGGAACGTGCTTCGCCGTTTAAGCCATGTCGAATCAGCGACTCAAGAGGTTGTGACAGCAGAATCGATTATGAGTTTTGGTGGGCTCACTATTCAACCCGAACGACATCAGGTATCACTCAATAACCAAGACGTACCGCTGACTGCTACCGAGTTTACCTTACTTCATTTCTTAGCAACCCGCCCGGGGCGTGTGTATAGCAAAGACGAGCTGCTCGATCATGTTTGGAATACTCATCACTCTGGCTATCACCATACCGTGTGTAGCACAGTTAACCGGCTAAGAACCAAGCTTGCGATGCCGAATAGTGATGATGATTTCATTAAAACCGTTTGGGGTGTTGGCTATAAGTTTGAGTCAAAAGCTTAAGCCTATGTGTAGTGTCCTAACCTTACTTAAAAGCCTGGAAGATCTACGAGCCATCGAGGAGGGAACATGAGTTTCAAATCGCGTTTAGTGTTGTTCACCAGTTTGTGGTTTCTTCTCGTGAGTGTGGTGATTGCTTACACCTATCATTGGCAAAAAGAGACCATAGAGCAGAGAACTAAACAGAGCTTACACAAAGAGCTCGCGGTTCATATGCGCGATGATAATCCTCTGATGATTGGTACCGACTACAACCCTAAAGCGCTCAAATCCATTTTCCACACCTTGATGTTGATAGGGCCAGATTTCGATATCTATTTCCTCGATAGTCAGGGCAAGATTACGACTCATGCTGCGCCAGAAGGCACTGTCTTAGCGAACCAGATAGACTTAGCACCTATTCAACAGTTTTTAAACGACGAGCCTTATCCCATTCTGGGGGAAGATCCGATCAATCCGGGGGCTCGTAAGGTGTTTTCCGTAGCAGCGATTGAAGAGCTAGGTTCGACTGTTGGCTATCTGTACGTTTTGATTGGCAGTAATCGTCACACCGTGATTGCCAATTCGCAGGTCGACACACCATACATTGCGCTCGCGGGGCTCATGCTTATCTCTATCTTAGGTTTTGCAGTTGGGGCTTATCTATTGGTTAAACGTAGCCTGTTAAACCCAATAGAAGCAGTAACCAACAAGCTACAGCAGCAAGCAGAGCAAGATTTTCGATTGGATCCGAACTTCATTCATCAAGTACCAGAATTGGTGCCGATTGCACGCTCGTATCAGTTGATGGCGAAGCACATTCAACAGCAGTTTTTGCAACTTGAATATCAGTCATCACACCGCAGACAAAGCTTATTACAGCTCAGTCATGATTTGAAAACGCCATTGTCGAGTGTGTTGGGTTACCTGGAAACGTGGAAGATTCAAAACCCGCAATCAGACCCGTTAATTGACGTTGCTTACCGTAACGGCAACAAGTTGTCTGAACAGCTCCATTCGCTGTTAGATAGCGCCAAGAATGATAACCCGGTACCCACATATCAATACGCTTCAATCGATTTCAATGGGCTGATGAGCGAATGCTTAGAAACGATACAAAGCCAATATCGCCATAAAAATGTTGAGTTGAACGTTAATATGCCTAATGGAATCAAGGCTGTGGGTGACAGTGATCTGCTTGAGAGGTTGATTTTGAATCTGTTAGATAATGCATTGAGGCATAGCCCAAGTGGCACCGTGGTGTCGTTAGAGGCTGGTTTTGAAGCGAATTCAAAACGGGTGAAGGTGGTGATTCATAATGAGGTTGAACAAGAAGCGCCAAACGGATCGTTAGGTATTGGAACTAAAATCGCGCAGTCGATACTGATGTTACATCACAGCGTGCTAGAAACAACAAAGGCAGAGAACTCCTTTCAGCAAAGCTTTTACTTGCCTTCGGTATAGCTCTATCTGCCTTCGTTTAGCTTGATGTGTTCTTGCGTAGAACTAACGTTAAGCGTCTTTACTGTCTTCGTTGCCTTCGTTCACTTTCGCGTAGAAGTGAAGCAGCTCAGTTAATTCTTTAACCCAGCCAAACGCATCTTTAGGTGCGTTCTTTAAGATCTTCTCAACTTTCTCACAGTGCACTTCGATTGCGATTGCTTCTTCAAGGTTGAAAGAAATTGAGTAGAAGTGCCAAAGCAGTAGGCGAGTCATACGCTCGATGTTCTGTTGCGAGTTATCCGACTCAGAGAAGGCGAGGTTCACTTCACCAAGCGCGATAGCGGTCATTCGAAGCATTGCGTCAAATTTCGCTGATTGCATGCGTTCTTCGCTGGTGACTTCTTCTTGCTCGAACGTAAATAATTCCGTCATTGCATCTTCAGGAACAAGGCGATGAATCATTCTTAAACTAAATTCTTCTAGTTCATGGCGAGGCATGGTAATTAAGCAATTTAAGGTGTAGTCGCGTTGCATGGTGTTCTCTTGGATCTGCAAAAAGGTCGGACAGTTTAATGGAGAAGCGAGTTTAGAAAAAGCAGATTTTAGATAAGCCTACGTTTGTAGGCTTATCTGTGTACTACAAGCCCTAAAATCGATGCTTAGGGGAACTGTATTTAGGTTTGAACCCAGTATCAGGCTTTGCTATGGCTTGGCGGTTGGTACTGCATCGACTGGTCGTTTCTCATGAATATGTTGCTCGCGACCAAACTGCCGATGCAAATAGAACCAAGGGCGAGCCAAGTCATCGCATCAGGAATCTCGTTGAATAGTGGGATCGCCAACAAGGTCGCCACTGCGGGTGTTGCACTGCCAAAAGCGGCAGAGCGTTCAGCCCCTAAGGTATTAACCGCATAAAGGTAAGTGAACGCCGCGATTAAACCCGCCCCAACGCCTTGTACTGCTGAATGAATGGCAAGCTCTGTGAAGGGCCAATTAGCGATTGGTGTGTCCATTAGGTGGCTTGGGAGGGTTCCAGTAAGGATTAGGACGAGTAAAAGCAAAGTAGAACAGAGAGAAATAAAACCGGCACTGACTAACGCATTAAGATTAGCGACACGGGCTGAGATGGTGAACATCGCCCACATTAAGCTTCCGCATAAAAACAACAAATGACCTTTGGTGTATTCGAAGTTGAAGCTGCTTAAGCTACTCCCTAAAAACAACAGTATGCCGAGCAAAACCAAACCTAAACCAACAACACGATGTCGGCTGAGTGGCTGCTTAAAAAAGAGTACCGCAATTCCTGTGACGAACAGAGGAAGCGTGCCCGGAACAAGAGCACTGCCATGTGATACCGGAACAAACTGCATCGCCGTTCCTGCAACAAGCAGATAAGGCAACCCGCTACCCACCAACATACCCGTTAGATATCGTTTAGGGACTTGAACAATCGTGCTGCGTGCTTTCCACATCAAAGGCAATAACACCACAGCCGGTATGAGAAATCTTGTGAGAGCGATATCGGCAGGTGTTAAATCTGAATTTGCGCCGCCTTTAAGAGACAGGAAAAAGCTCGCCCAAATGAGTAGGGTGACAGTAATAGATAAGTAGCCAAGATTCATAATATTGAAGGAAAGTGAGTGATGACTCATTATGGAATAGTTGTTGTGCCACAGGTTGGCAAGTTTTGGCCTAACTTGAACTATCGTTGATGATTTCTGCTAACATTTGCCAAATAATTAACGGATTTAACTAATGTTTGGCATTTACTATGGATAGAATTGATAGACATCTTCTCGAACTGCTACAAAAAGATGGCAGGTTAACCACGGCTGAACTTGCTGATGAAGTGGGTTTATCACCTTCGCCTTGTGCAAGACGAGTCAAAAGGCTAGAAGAAAAGGGCATTATTGACGGTTATCGTGTGAGCTTGTCACGAGAACAAGTCGGCATCGCAATGAGTGTGTTTGTTGAGGTGAGCCTAAACAACCACCAAGAAGTGTCGATAGATAAGTTTGAAGCGGCTGTTGTAGAGATGGAAGAGGTGATCAGTTGCCACGTTGTATCTGGGGCTTATGACTATTTGCTAGAAGTGGTTAGCCCGAACTTGATGGCCTACGAGGCATTTACAAGAAAACTTCAAAGGCTCTCTAACGTGAAAGATATTCATACTCACCTTGCGATAAGACAAGTAAAAGGCAATGCACCACTGCCAATTTATACCGATTAAGCCAAACTCTGAGCAGTAACACGAAGGCAGAATGAGCTGAAAACGAAATGGTTTGCTCCTGAAGTAGAAGCGCGGTCAATATCAAAAATCATCCATTAAGTGTCAGGCTTCAGGCAATAAAAAACGGAGCACCTCGTGAAAGGTACTCCGTATATGATAGGTGCAAAACTTAGTGATACTTAAAGTTAGAGATCGAACAATCCCCAGTTTGTGTATTAATTCTGAATGAAAAAGCATGTGAATGATAATCCACGCCGTCATTCCAAATTGTCTCTCCAAATATCTTACATAGCTCTAGCTCACTTACTGAACCGAACTCTTCCATGTGTTTAGCTACAGATAAAAGTTTACCTCTTATCTCTGCAGTCCATTCCGTGTTACTCAAGCAGTTGAAAGCCATAGTCTTTTGCATATTACCTAGCCAAAATGTTTCTTGTTATTAAGTTATATGAAGATTCATGATAACAATTTTCTGGCGTTTGTAAATCTATTTTGTGATGAATATCTCACATACTCGCTTGCATTGGTCGGAAATTGAACTTCATTGTTGATAGATAGCACATTACTTTTACAACCTATTGATAAAGCTTTGATTAACGAGTTCTTAGAATATTATGAATGGGATTGGGCATATTTATCGGAAAAGTCCAGTCGAACGAGTGAGAGAATCTAATGGTGATTTCAGTTTGATGCATCGTTTACCGGTTGGTTTATGTGGCGCGCTTCATCAATCATCGTCGCTTCTCTGCGGTATTTTGAAGACAGCTGACGGAATTTTTCACTGAGTGTATGGAGATCTCGGGAGAGTGATTGTGAGCTTTGTACGTGCACTTGCGCACTTTCTGTTTGTCTCGGTAGTTTTGCTCTAGCACAATGTTTAGCGACGGCTTGCCAAGAATGTGTGAGAGACTCAGCCCCATCTAACTCGGTAGACACAACGTATGCCTGTTTTAATAGAACCTCAGAGACATCGTAAGCAGTATTCATATGACTATTGAGCTGTACATTAAATCTTTGTTCGTACTTTGCCCAAAGCTCAATGATCTGCTTTTTGGTGAAATGTTTGGATAACAGCGTTTGTGATTTGTAGGTTGAGAGAACTTGGTTGAATTCTTTGGTGTATTGGTTGTAACGTCCTTCAAATGAGAGCTGGCGATCCAGCAGTAATTGCCAGTTTTCACTGCTACATTGGTTTGCTAGCACGACATTAGCACTCAAAGGTACACACACAATGATAACCTTCACCCAAAAACTCATGACTTTCCTCTACTTACCGCGTTCTCTGTAGAGAGTATAGATGAGCAGCAGCATGAGTTGATGTACACTTGAAAGATACCTAAAACGGAAGAGCTGGTGGATTTGATGAAAAAAGCGCTGATCGCTTTACTTGTGTTGTTAATATTGGGCGGAGGAGGAGCTGCGTATTACTTCTTGGTCATGAATAAAGACCCAATTCCACCAGAGAAAATGGAAGAGCCAGCTGTAGAAGTTACTCAGCAGTCAGAATCTGACCTTGTACCCATTATGGATCTTCAGCCTGAACCAGAACAGACGGAATTTTACGTTTTGGATAGAAAGCTTGAAGTGGTAGAGCAACCTGAAATTGATGGGCTGATAACAGATTATCTCTACAAAGGTGAAAAAGTCGAAGTATTAGAGAAACAAGGCGAATGGGCTCGTATCTCAGATTACATCGTCTTAAAAGAAGGTGGTCCACAGACTGCTGAATGGGTTTCGATGTCTGGCTTGTCGAATGACGAAGTGCTCATTTCTGAGAAAGAAAATAAAGAAATACTGGACTCTTACTTGGTTAAATCCGATGACCTTAAGATCCATCAAGAGAAGTTTCGTAATACGGTCGCGAAGCTGATCTCTGATGGCGAATGTGCGCCAAGTGATTTCGAAGAATTAGGCGGTTGGGTGAAATCGGTGAAGTACAGTGACCGAGATGTCTATTTTATCTATTGCGGTGGTTTATCTCTTGAAAATAAAATTTATTTGGATGTAAATACAAATGAAATATTTACTAAGTAAGATCCACTCCGTTATTAATATTAGATGTATTAATAGCGATTAACCTTTATATTTATTGATTTAGACCGAAAGCCTACTCTCTGTGAGAGTGGGCTTTTTTATTGCCCATTTGTTTTTTTACCCTAATCAAACGGTTAGTTACTATGAATTTAAGCACTAAATTATATTGAAATCGATATAGGTTAACTTCGATAGATTTATTAATAAGAAATAATGGTTTGATTATTATTTGCACCATCAACTATTTAATTTTCCAATGTTGCATTATTCTTGAAATAAGTTAGAGAACATCATTTTATTTATGGTAAACAATAGCTTATCGGCTTAGTGATATAATTGAAATTAAATAAAGTCACTTAATATCAGTGGCTTACCACTGTTTACATGCTCATAACATTTCATGGCTTTTGAGATGTAAGTCAAGTTTTGAGTCATAACATCAAAATATTTTGTATTTGTAATAATACTTTTTGATTTTGAGATGTAGGGTTTAATTAAAGCAAAACGTAAAGTTTAATTATCAAATAAGACATTATCTTATTAACACCATTGTTATTTAATTGCTTGTAAGGGATGGAACCATTAATGAAAAAGCTTGCTTTGATTACAGGGTCAAAAGGCGGTATCGGATCAGCAATATCTTCTAAATTAGTCGCGGATGGATATCGTGTGATCGCGACCTATTTTACTGGGAATTATCAATGTGCATTAGATTGGTTTAATGAAAAACAATTCACTGAAGATCAAGTGAGACTGTTTGAATTAGATGTAACTAACACCGCTGAATGTGCACTGAGCTTAAGCAAGTTGTTGGAAGAAGAAGGCACGGTTGATGTGTTGGTAAACAATGCAGGTATTACGCGTGACAGCGTCTTTAAAAAGATGGACGCGGAAGCATGGAAAGAAGTGATTGAGACTAACCTCAACAGTCTTTTCAATGTAACACAGCCTCTGTTCGCGCCTATGTGCGAAAAGGGCAACTGCCGAGTCATCAACATTTCTTCAGTGAACGGTCTTAAAGGTCAATTCGGACAAACCAACTACTCCGCGGCTAAAGCGGGAATGATTGGTTTCTCTAAAGCCTTGGCTGCAGAAGGCGCTCGTAGCGGCGTAACAGTGAACGTGATTGCCCCTGGCTACACTGCAACACCTATGGTTGAGCAAATGAAGCCTGAAGTACTGGATTCAATCAAGAATCAAATCCCAATGAAACGCTTGGCTACACCTGTTGAGATTGCAGATGCAGTGGGCTTTTTAGCGAGTGATTCAGGTGCTTACATTACAGGCGAGACTCTGTCTGTGAATGGCGGCTTGTACATGCACTAATCGGTGAACTTCAAGGGAATGGAATGATGGAAAAAGTAATTATTGTTGCAGCAAAGCGTACACCCATTGGCGCATTTACAGGTTCGCTAAAGAACGTGTCAGCAGGCGAATTAGCTGGGGTCGCGATTAAAGGTGCACTAGAAGCTGCAGACCTTCCGCTAGATGCGGTTGATGAAGTGATCGTCGGTAACGTTATTTCTGCTGGGCAAGGCATGGGTGTAGCGCGTCAAGCTTCAATCTACGCAGGGCTTGCAGAAGAAACGCCAGCGTACGGCGTCAACATGATTTGTGGCAGTGGCATGAAGTCAGTGATGGATGCGGCGGCGCACATTAAAGCGCAAGACGCTGAAGTGGTGGTTGCTGCCGGTGTTGAAGTGATGTCTCAAATCCCTTTTGTGGTTCCGCCAAGTATTCGTAACGGACACAAGATGGGCGACATTTCGATGAAAGATCTGTTGGTAGGTGATGGTTTAACGGATGCGTTTAACAATTACCACATGGGCATGACGGCTGAAAACATCGCGAATGCATTGAACATTTCACGCCTCGCTCAAGATAACTATGCGTTAGAGAGCCAACAGAAAGCGGTCGCGGCTATCGAAGCTGGCAAATTCACAGAGCAAATCGTGCCAGTCGAAGTGAAGCAACGCAGACAGACTGTCACTTTTGATACTGATGAGTATCCGAAATCTGACGCAACATTCGAAGGCCTACAAAAGCTTCGTCCGGCATTCGACCGTGAAGGAACCGTAACGGCGGGCAACGCATCAGGAATCAACGACGGCGCGAGCGCAATTATCTTGGCATCAGAGAGTGCAGTAGCGAAATACGGACTGACACCACTGGTAGAGCTAACGAGCTACGCACAGTCTGGATTAGATCCAAAGATCATGGGTTTAGGCCCAGTAGAAGCCGTTTCTAAAACGCTTGATAAGGCAAATCTCACTCTAGAAGAAGTAGATTTGTTTGAATTGAATGAAGCGTTTGCAGCACAAGCTCTTGGCGTAATGTACCAATTGTCAGAGCAGCATGACTTACCGCTTGATGAGTTCAAGCCAAAGGTCAATGTGAATGGTGGTGCAATCGCACTTGGCCATCCTTTAGGTGCGTCAGGCAATCGAATTATTGTTTCACTCATCCATGAAATGCTTGAACAGAAAACGACTTATGGCGTTGCTTCACTCTGTGTGGGTGGAGGAATGGGAACCGCTGTTTTGCTAAAAGGTATTGAAGGTTAGATCCTGATATATCGGTAGCAAGCTTAAATATCGGATCAGCTTTTCAAAGCATCGTGAGTTAATCGATGAGCGTTGGCTGAAACGATAGTGACACAAATTTATTAAACTATGTATTCATCAGGAGTTACTTATGTACACGGATATTTTCAAAACAATTACTGACCAAACTGAAAAGCAATTTGAACCGTACTTAAAGTTCAACAAGTTGGTTGCAAAGAACGTCCAAACGATGACTGAACTGCAAATGAATGCAATGCAGACTTACACGGACATGGGTCTTGCACAAATGAAAGCAGTGACTGAAATCAAAGACGTGACTAGCCTAACGGCGTTCAACAGCCAGCAACTAGCAGCGCTAACTCAACTGTCTCAACAGATGATGAGTGATAGCTCAAAAATGCAAGCTGCTGCAAAAGAGTTCAAAGAAGATGTTGAAACACTAACAACTGAAAACTTGAAAACAGTTACACCTGCATAAATTTAATCGCCATCGAGTTAGCGCAGTGTTTACTGTGAGGTTCGGTGGCGATTTTCCGATTATTGGAGTCATGTTATGTTTCAACACTTCTTTTCGGACTACCTTGTTAAACTTCAACAAACGAACCAGCAATGGTGGGAAAGCTTTGAACAAAACAAGGAAGCCGCGCAATCTCCCCTAAACCAAGCGATGCAAGAATTGAACTTTGATGATGCATCAAAAATCTTCGAGCAAGCCGCCAACCAACCTGCCGTTCTGCTTCAGTTGCAATCTCAATGGTGGGAACAGCAACTTAAGATCTGGCAGAATGCCGCGCTGATGGGCAACACCGAGAGTGTTATCTCAGAAGACCGCAGCGACAAGCGCTTTATTGATGAAGCGTGGAAAAACGACCCGTTCTACAGCTTTATCAAACAATCCTATTTGTTGTTCAGTAAAAGCTATATCGATACCATCAACTCGATCGAAGGTATTGACGAAAAAACCAAAGAGCGAGTGGCGTTCTTTTCTCGTCAGGCAATCAATGCACTTTCTCCAAGTAACTTTATTGCAACGAATCCAGAGTTGATGAAACTGACGCTTGAGCGAAATGGTGAAAACCTTCTCGATGGGTTAGAGCAGTTACAAGCAGATGTTGAAGCGAGTGCTGATATCCTCAAGATCCGCATGACCAACAATAACGCCTTCCGATTGGGTGTGGATGTTGCGAATACCGAGGGTGATGTTGTCTTTCAAAACGAGCTGTTTGAACTCATTCAATACTATCCAAAGACACCGCAGGTCAATGCGACGCCTTTGCTGATTGTTCCGCCGTTTATCAACAAGTACTACATTCTCGACCTTCGTGAGAAGAACTCGATGGTACGCTGGTTGCTTGAGCAAGGGCACAGCGTGTTCATGATGTCTTGGCGTAATCCGGGCGAGGCGCAGAAAGATCAAGAATTCGGTGACTATGTCACGGAAGGCGTGGTTAAAGCCGTTGCTGCAATTGAAGATATCACAGGTAAAGAGCAAATCAACGCGGCCGGTTACTGTATTGGCGGCACGGTGTTGGCTTCTACGGTGGCTTACTACGCTGCGAAACGCATGAAGAAACGTATTAAAACCACGACCTTCTTTACCACCTTGTTGGATTTCTCGCAGCCAGGAGAGGTTGGCGCGTATATCAATGAGACAATCATCAAGGCGATTGAGAAGCAGAACGATGGCAAAGGCTATATGGATGGTCGCTCATTGAGCGTGACGTTCAGTTTGCTTCGTGAAAACAGTCTGTACTGGAACTACTACATTGATAACTACCTCAAAGGCAGCAGCCCGATGGAGTTTGATCTTCTGTACTGGAACAGTGACAGCACAAACGTGGCGGCCAAGTGTCATAACTTCTTGTTGCGAGAGCTTTATCTTGAAAACAAACTGGTTCAAGACAAAGGCGTGAAAGTGGGCGGTGTTTGGATTGATCTGAATAAGATAAAAATACCAAGCTACTTCATTTCAGCCAAGGAAGATCATATCGCGTTGTGGCAGGGGACTTACCGTGGTGCCTTGAATACCGGTGGCAACAAGACGTTCGTTCTTGGTGAATCTGGTCATATTGCGGGTATTGTTAATCACCCAGACAAGAAGAAGTACGGGTTCTGGCTGAATGACAACCTAGACGACTCGGCGGATGAGTGGCTAACTAATGCGACTCATAATGAGGGGTCTTGGTGGACACACTGGAATCAGTGGCTCCAAGGTTTTGAAACTGACGAAAAAATCGAACCTTTCAATCAAGGCTCAGAGCTTAACCCTGTGATAGGCAAAGCGCCAGGCAACTATGTAAAACAGGTGCTGCCGATTGTCGATCAAGAGCAGGTTGATAAAGAGACCGTAGAGAAAGAAGCGCCAGAAAACGAAGCTTAGGGCGTTAAGTCACATTCAAAAATAAAGATACACAACGTCAGATAATAAAAAAGCCACTGAATTCAGTGGCTTTTTCGTATCAACTCATATCAGCATTATCTGGTAGAAGTTGATGTAATCTCGATTGTTAATCGATTTCTTTGTCTTTAGTCATAGATAAAAGCCAAAGAGATACGGCTGCAACACCTGCAAAGCCACCAAGAATGATAACTGGCATAGCGCTGTAACCTAGGATGTGCCAAATTACGCTTTCTAAAGTACTCATTCAATCGCTCCTTATTGCCAGCCTTCAACGCCGTGCATGTCTGGTAGTTTGTGTGCAATACCTTTGTGACAGTCTACACACGTTTTTTCACCAGAAGCTAGCGCAGTCGAGTGTTGTTTCGCACTACGAGGGCTCTGCTCTGAGAAGTCCATGTAATCGAACTGGTGACAGTTACGACACTCAAGTGAATCGTTCTTTTTCAATCGAGCCCATTCGCGTTCCGCTAGGTGAGCACGACGTGCTTTGAACTTTTCTTCAGTATTGATGGTTTTCGCAATAAAGTGTGCGTATAGCTCTTTAGATGCTTGAACCTTACGAACAATTTTATCAGTCCATTCATGAGGTACGTGACAGTCTGAACAGATAGCACGAACACCAGAACGGTTAGAGTAGTGAATTGTCTCTTGGATTTCAGCAACGATAGGTGCGTGACAGCCAGAACAGAATTCTTCCGTGTTGGTTGCCTCCATACCCGTGTTGAATGCACCCCAGAACAAAAGACCACCCGAGAAACCCAAGAATAAAACAACGCCTACGGCTGCTTTACTTGGTGTCGCGAGTCTTTTCCAAAACGCTTTAAGTAATTTTATCATATATAGCCTCTCTTACAGTCCGGCTACGATTAACGCAGTGAATCTACAGGTTTGAACTCGTTCTCAACTAGTGGCTTAGCATTAGCTTGAGGTACGTGACACTGTAGACAGAAGTAACGACGAGGTGATACGTCTGCAAGTACCGCATCTTCACGGTTCATGTAGTGAGTTACGCTCACTTTAGTAGCACCCATTTCTTTTGCGTTTTTCCAGCTGTGGCAAGAAAGACACTTGTTAGCGTTAAGAGAAACTTCATAGCTACGAATAGTATGAGGCACTAGAGGTGGTTGGTATACGTAGTCACTCTCAAGTACTTGGTCACGAGGGAACTTTTTGAAGTCATCTGCTGCGCGAGTTGCTTCAAGTTCACTTGCACCACGTAGAGATTCTACGCCACCAATGCCGCCTGGGTTATCCAGTTCAGCTTCAGCTTGAACTGCACCAGCTAGCAAAAGACCAGCTGATAGTAGGGCAGTAATCAGTTTTTTCATGGTTAATTTCTCCGCCTAAAGGCTAATTCTTTGAGTGGACTACTTCTTTCAAAAAGTAACGAAAAAAGTAGTCGCAATATTAAATACGTTAGATCTTGTATCTAGGTTCTAAAAGCACCTGGCGCTTAAGAAACCTTAGTGATCTTAACTGGACACTTCTTGTAATCCGTCTGCTTAGACAGAGGATCAGTTGCATCCAAGATCAACTTGTTGATCAGAATTCTTGCATCAAAGAATGGTACGAATACCAAGCCTTGTGGTGGACGGTTACGACCACGAGTTTCAACACGAACGCGTACTTCACCACGTTTGTTTTCGATAAGAACTTCATCACCACGGCGAAGGCCACGAGCTTTAGCATCAGCAGGGTGGATGTAACAAAGTGCATCCGGTACTGCTTTGTAAAGTTCTGGTACACGACGAGTCATAGTACCTGTGTGCCAGTGCTCAAGAACACGACCTGTACATAGCCACATATCGTACTCATCGTTTGGTACTTCTGGTGGCGCTTCGTATGGAGCATTAATGATCAGTGCTTTACCATCTGGCTTGCCGTAGAAGTCCCAGTCAGAACCTTTCTTAGCGTATGGATCTGAACCTTCTTTAAAGCGCCATAGCGTTTCTTTACCATCAACAACAGGCCAACGTAGACCGCGTACTTTGTGGTAAGTGTCATATGGTGCCAAATCGTGACCGTGGCCGCGACCAAAGGCTGCGTATTCTTCGAATAGACCTTTTTGTACGTAGAAACCTTGTGCTTGTGCATCGTCGTTAAGCTCTTGAGCTTCAGACAGTGGGAATGCATCAACGTTACCGTTTTTGTAAAGCACATCGTACATGGTTTTACCACGGTACTCAGGCGCTTTAGCCAGAAGCTCTTCGCCCCAAACTTCTTCAACTGTGAAGCGTTTAGAGAATTCCATGATTTGCCATAAATCAGACTTAGCATCACCAACGGTTTTAACTTGTTGGTACCATGCTTGCGTACGACGCTCAGCGTTACCGTAAGCACCCTCTTTTTCGATCCACATTGCTGTTGGAAGGATAAGGTCTGCTGCTTGTGCTGTCGCGGTAGGGTATGGGTCTGAAACAACAATGAAGTTGTCAGGATTACGGTAACCTGGCAGACGTTCAGTGTTGATGTTTGGACCCGCTTGCATGTTGTTGTTACACATTACCCAGTAAGCGTTGATCTTACCGTCTTTAAGCATACGGTCTTGAACAACGGCGTGAGCACCAGGCTTGCCATTTAGAGTGCCTTCTGGAAGTTTCCAGATTTTTTCTGAGATCTGACGGTGTTTAGGGTTAGCCACCACCATATCTGCAGGTAGACGGTGAGAGAACGTACCAACTTCACGAGCTGTACCACACGCAGATGGTTGTCCAGTTAACGAGAACGGGCTGTTACCTGGAGTAGAAATCTTACCTGTAAGAAGGTGGATGTTGTACACAAGGCTGTTCATCCAAACGCCACGAGTATGTTGGTTCATACCCATAGTCCAAAGTGACATTACTTTGATGTTTGGATCTGCGTATTGCTTAGCTAGCTTGATCAGATCGTCTTGAGATACACCTGACATTTCAGACGCTTTCTCTACGGTGTATTCAGCAACAGACGCTTTGTAATCTTCAAAGCTAATGTCAGTCATTGCGCCTGAGTTAGGGTTCGCGGCAGCTTTCTGTAGTGGGTCATCGTCACGAAGGCCGTAACCGATGTCTGTTGTTGCTTGCTTGAAGTTCGTGTGCTTGTTCACGAAGTCCCAGTTAACTGCATCGTTTTGAATGATGTAGTTAGCAATGAAGTTAGCAATTGCTAGATCTGATTGAGGTTCGAAGATGTAACCCGTGTCTGCAAGCTCGAAAGAACGGTGGTAGTAAGTAGACAGTACGTTTACTTTAACGTGTGGGTGGCTTAGACGACGGTCTGTAATACGAGTCCATAGTACTGGGTGCATTTCTGCCATGTTTGAACCCCACAGTACGAATGCGTCTGCGTGTTCAAAGTCATCGTAACAACCCATTGGCTCATCGATACCGAAAGTACGCATGAATGCGCCTACCGCTGAAGCCATACAGTGACGAGCGTTTGGATCGATGTTGTTAGAACGGAAACCCGCTTTCATCATCTTAACGGCTGCGTAGCCTTCCATTACTGTCCACTGGCCTGAACCGAACATACCAACACCTGTTGGACCGTTCTTCTTAAGAGATGCTTTCCATTTCTCTGCCATCACGTCGAACGCTTTGTCCCAAGATACGGGTGCGAAATCACCATCTTTATGGAACTCACCGTCTTTCATACGAAGTAGAGGAGTCTCAAGACGGTCTTTACCGTACATGATTTTTGAAAGGAAGTAGCCTTTGATACAGTTAAGGCCTTTGTTTACCGGTGCTTCTGGGTCGCCTTGAGTCGCAACCACTTTACCATTTTGAGTACCTACCAGTACCGAACAGCCCGTACCACAAAAACGACAAGGCGCTTTATCCCACGTGATTTTTGTTTGATCAGAGCTAGCAATCAGGTTGGTTGCTGTTGCCGGTAGAGTTACACCTGCAACGGCTGCCGCTGATGCAGCTGCGTTTGCTTTCACAAACGCACGTCTTGTCATTTTCATACTTCACCCTCAAGTTGAGAATTGTTGCTTCCAGTTTCTAAATCCGTTTCGTCCAGTCCAGTTTCGATTTGGTGATAAACCAAAGCTGTCCCTAAAACGTTCGTAATATTATTAATTTCTTCGATGGTATCCGTTACAAAACCTTGGTTTTCGGTTTCTAGGACCACTATGATTTTGCCTTCAGGGCTACTGCCGTAAATCTCTGCATTATCGAACTGCTCGATTTGTGCTTTGATCTCGTCTAGATGCTCTGGGCTCACATGCACGACTAAACTTGATATATGCACTTCATTTAGTGCCATAAATTGCTCTCGTTATTTTTGTTTTATGCATTACTCACAAGAATAGCTGAAGTAGGGCAAACTGCTACGCAGGCTCCACAACCGCTACACTCATCTAACTTGATTTTTGGTAGAGCAACACTGCCTGCTCTAAGTTGAAATTGAATGGCCATAGGTTCACACATGTCACCACAGCTTCGGCATTCAACATTTTGTTGCGCTAAACACTTATCAGAGATATGTGCTTTTGCTTGCCAAGGCTCTCCTTGCTTTGGCTTAAAAATGGGTTCAGGACAAACATTTGCACATTGATAGCAGAACGTACACTCATCAATAGAGAAATCGACAGTGGGAAAACCACCATCGCCTACAATGATTATCTTAGTCTCACAATTCTCGATGCATTTACCGCAGCGAGTACAGTCATCTGTAAAGCTTTCTAGGTTGTTAATCCAAGGCAAACGAATCTGGCTTGAGTCAACTTTTCTTCTAGAGAACAGACGGCGTTTTGATAGATCTACCACTTAATACCTATAGATGTTGCTAAGATGTTGTAATTGTAGGTCAATATTCCATTAATATCTTGTAATTTGTCCTCATAAGTAGTGTAGTTTTAGAAACAATTGTATAAATACCCCCTAAGGGCTAATTGGGGGCATATATTGTCTTAGATCAATAAATTACGGAGCGAGTGATCACATATTGAATGGAGCTATGATTTTTGATGTGTGACAATACGACATTGCTGGCAAGTCATTTATCAATAGGAAGGCACTTTTGCTTATAAAACCGGTTTCATCTGTAACAAGTACGATAGCAAAATCCTTGCTCTCTATACTGCTGTTGTCGGTTGCTACGACTGGCTTTGCCATCTTTACTTTGGCTTCAAGCTTGAATGATGCGGAAGCGGTTAACGTGGCGGGTTCAATGCGAATGCAAAGCTACCGTTTAGCCCATGATATTCAAATAGAATCCGTTGATTACGGATCTCATATTCGTGAATTCGAAAGTTCTCTTTACTCGCCATCTATGACCAATTTGGTCAGTTGGAATGTTCCGACAGACATCACTGAAGATTACTATTTAATTATTGGCCGTTGGCATGAACTAAAGCAGGTCTTGAATAGCGAAGATCGAGATCACTACCTCGTATTGGTTGAAAACTTTGTGGCTGAAATCGATGGCTTCGTTTATAAGCTGCAAGAGTTCTCTGAGGACAAGTTAATAAAGCTAGCGTGGGCTGGTGGTATCGGTCTCGGTGGAATTTTGGTCATATCTCTTTTTGTTGTTCATTTTGTACGTAAACAAGTTGTTAAGCCATTGCATGCGCTCGTTGGAGCCAGTCAGCGGATAAAAAACAGTGACTTTGAGGTAGAGTTAAAGGTTACCAATAACAACGAACTGGGCATTCTGACTAAAACGTTTAACTCGATGGCCAAAGATTTGGGCGTGCTCTATCGAAACCTTGAGTCAGTTGTAGATGCTAAGACAGTTGAGTTGCAAAACGCCAACCAATCTTTACAGGCGCTTTATCACTCTTCACAAGAACTTACGGTTACACGTATCGCGCCAGAAAACTTCCGAGCTATTCTGCAACACCTAGTCAGTCTGGAAGGAATAGAGTCGTTAAGGCTTGAGATAGCGGATAGTTCGGGCCGTTCATTGATTATGGACGAAGGGTATGATTCGAACTTGGATTATGAAAAGTTTGAAATGAAGTTGGATGATAATGAGCTTATCTTAGGCTATTTATATTGTTCATATCATCATGGCCATTCAACCAAGACGCTGATTGAGAGCTTTATCCAACTGTTATCACGGGCGATCTATTATAATCGTGCGCAGAAGAAAGCAGAACAGCTTATTATTATGGAAGAGCGTGCAACAATTGCACGTGAACTACATGATTCATTGGCTCAATCACTGTCGTATCTGAAAATCCAAGTGACGTTGTTGAAGCGCGTGATTGGCAAGTTGCCAGAACAACAGCATCGAGAGCAATCTGAACAAATAGCGTCGGAAATCGGCAACGGTTTAGCTGATGCCTATACTCAATTACGAGAGTTGCTCACAACCTTTAGGTTGACAATAAAAGAGGGCAACTTCGGCGAGGCTCTAAGTACCATGCTTGAAGAGCTCAGTGAAAGAACAGATGCAAAGATTAACCTAACCAATAATCTTTCATCCATAGAGCTTGATGCACACAGTCAGGTTCACTTGCTTCAATTGATTCGTGAAGCAACAATAAACGCAATAAAACACGCCAATGCCGACTTGATAGATGTATGCTGTATCGATGAGGACGGTGAAGTATTAGTCGTGATTAAAGATAATGGAGATGGCTTTGACTCAAGTAGTTCCAAGACGAACCACTACGGGATGAGCATTATGCAGGAGCGTGCGGCAAGACTGAATGGCGACTTAACGATTGAAGCGGCTCAAGGTGAAGGCTGTACAGTCATATTGAAATATAAAAGTTTGAAGGAAGTTAAAGTTGACGATTTGTAAAGTAATGCTGGTTGATGATCATCCATTGATGCGCAGAGGTATAAGCCAATTACTGAGCTTTGAAGATGAATTCGAAGTGATTGCAGAAGCAAGTAATGGTACTGAAGCAGTCGCTCTTGCCCATGAAGAAGAACCTGACTTGATCCTTTTGGATCTTAATATGAAAGGCATGTCTGGACTTGATACGCTGAAAGCACTTCGTACTGATGGCTCAAGCGCTAATATCGTTATTCTAACGGTTTCTGATAGTCCTGCAGACATTGAAGCGATTGTAAAAGCGGGCGCTGATGGCTACTTGTTGAAAGACACAGAACCCGATGAGTTAATTGAACTTCTTAAGCAAGCACACAGCGGTGACAAGGCTTACAGCAGTGTGGTTGCTCGTTACCTAAATGATGCTGGTAGCCGCAATGATATCTTCGACCAACTGACTGAACGCGAAATGCAGATCCTTCAAGAAGTCGCGAAAGGTTACCGTAATAAGCAGATCGCTGATCACCTGTTTATTTCTGAATCGACAGTTAAGGTACATATGAAGAGTCTACTGAAAAAGCTACAAGTGCCTTCCCGTACCGCTGCCACGGTTCTGTATCTAGAACGCTATGGTGAAATGAAGTAGGGCTTGGTCCTTTGAGATAACACTATTTCAAGCCTTACTGTTTATACATGTCTCGATAGTTTTAACGATGTTGAGAAAATGATATTAAAAAAAGGCGCTGAACTTATTAGGTTCAGCGCCTTTTTGTTTACGCATTTTATATCAGTATTGGTGTTCGTTTGTTCTTCGTTCTTTGAGATTAGAAACTTAAGGCTTACGCTGCCATTGGAACCAATACAAGCGTGCCGAAGATAACGGTAATAAGACCACAGATTACCGGTACAGAAGTACGTTTTACGACTTCAAATGGGCTGATTTTACCCATACCAGATGTCGCTACAATTACACCAGATACTGGTGAAATAGTACGGCCTAAGTTAGATGCTTGAAGCATTGGGATGATTAAGAATGCTGGGTTCAAGCCCATTTTCGCCGCTAATGATGGAGCCAGTTCTACGAATGCATAGAAAGGCGCGTTACCAGAACCTGTTGCGATAGCTGCAGCAACCGTTAGACCCGTCAGGATAAGCATCAATGCGATACCGCCTGCGCCTGCCGATTCAGCAAGACCAATTAAGTTATCAATCGCACCAATAGACATTAGACCTTGAGCAAATACGCCTGCCGCAACCAACAGCATTACCACGCCTTTAAACGCGTCAGCCATACCTTGGTAGCAAGAATCTAGGTCTTCTAGTGTTTTCTCGCCGTCAAACTTCTTAACAACGTAATCAATAACTGCACCCACGAAGATAGAACCTACCACAATGGTATAGATATCAAGTGAAAGCCCAGGGATAGTGCGTCCGTTGAATAGAAAAACGCCGATGATAGGTAAGAATGGAAGTGCAGCGTAGAAAGCCGGTGCGGTCGTTTCAATTTCAGAAACGTCTACTTTCTCCATTGGTGTGTTTTCTTTCTTATCTAGGTATTTGTTCCAGAAGAAAGCCGCACCCGCCATTACGATGATTGCACAGATAGAAACAGGTAGTACCGTTTGAACAGCAAACACATCAAGGGACATGCCTGACTTTTCTGCCGCGATAACCACATCACCAGAGGTTGGTGAAAGAATGATGGCTGCAGGTGATGCACAAACTGCAACTGCCGCTGGGCGAGAAATACCCATTGCCGTCATCATTGGGAATAGGGTTGCCATCAATAGCACACCAAGACCCGTTGCAGAACTTACTGCTAGAGACATCAGACACGCTACGATGTAAGCCGCAACAAGAAGTACATAGGGAGATTTGATCGCAGCAAGTGGTTTAGAGAACTGCTTCACTACCACGTTGTTAGCGCCAATGTGCGTCATGTAAGAAGCAAAACCACAAAGAAGCATGATTTGCATGCCTAGGCCGCCCCCGCGGTATTGAAGCATGTACTTAACAAATTCTAGTGAGTCGGTAACCATGTTACCTGTTGAAGCGATTTTAGCTGGTAAGACTGTGTGACCAATAAGGCCGGTGATAAGAAGTAGGGCAAGGCCAGCAGTTAGTAATACACCCGCCGCTTTATAGCCTTTTACAATAAAGTAACCAACAGCAATAGTAATCACTAATCCGATCAAGAGCTCTAACATAGAAATCTCCACAAAGTTTAAAAAATATAAGAAAGTGTTTCAGAATATGACAATGAATGTACAGAAAACTGCACTGTGGCACGAGGCATAGTTGAGGTTGATATGATCTAAGACAAACATTTTTTTCGATGTTAATTGTGGTTGTAAATCGTGATTAACTACTGTTGTTTAGATGTTAATAAACAAATTTTGTGGCTTGTTAGAATATAACTTGGATCACCTTTAATTGTTCTAGTTGCATATAGTGGTGTTGTTTTATAAATCGTGAGTGTTTTTTGTACTTTGGAAGGGAACGTGTAACGAACTGGGTATTTATCGGAGTAAAGAGGTGAGAATCTTAGCTTTTAAGCTTACTTACATTTAAAGGTTACTTATGTTTAACGCCTACTTATTTCCCATAAGTAAGCGCTAAAACACAAGTTGGCACTCAAATATAATTAGGTTTAAAAATAGCGAGCGAGTTTAGTTTATATCAACGTCAGGAGTGTCATTTGAATACGTTGGCAGCTCAGAACAGATAACCTTCTTACAAAAATGAATCATCCCATAGCGAGTAATGAGTAAAAACTCTTCTCTATTCAATGGAATGTAAGGCATGGCATCAGACGATAGGGTAGACCCTTCACTTATCATCACCTTTTCGTAAAACGACAACTCGCGATTAGGGATGATTTGTTGGTGTTGGTTCTCATCCAGTGAGATGTCGTGTTGAGTGACAGAGTAAGATCCCGATGACGTAAAGCCGACTTGCTTAGTCGATACGTACAATAGGTCATAACTGTCATTCTTCTTAAATTCGATGTTTATAGCAGACTGGTTATGAATCATATTATTGGACGGGTTAATAATCGACGCTGTATTGGCTAAATAATGCCCTTCAAGATGTGACTTGGGAATAAAGGTAGAAACCCAGCCGACTAATACGCCAAGAAGTACCACAAAAATTGCTGTATTCGTTTTATTATTCACAAGTCACTCCTTTAAATCCGGCAGGGAAGCTCAGAGATTTTCCTGAATTATCGATGATGATTTTTCGTCCCTTATATTCATATAGCGTTACGTTGAATAACTCATTAAATGTGAATTCATCGGATTCGATTTTACATGAGATAAAATGCTGACCCACGAGATCTTCGCCTAGGCTATTTCTATCTAAATAAGAAAACAAATAATGGGATAAACCTGCAGCCACTACAAATAATGCAACCAGTGCTAATAGACTGTTTGTTTTTTTCGTAGCGGCCGTTGTCTTGGTTGTTGAGCTTTCAGGCGCTGTGTTGCTTTCAGGTTGTGTCGGTTCTTGCTTTGGTTGCGATTGAATTTGACGCAGCGCGCGTTCTTTGTCTTGTGTCACTTGTCCTGCAAATCGGTAACCTTTACCGCGCTCAGTGACGATGATCATCCCACTCTTATCTTCTAACGCTTTTCGGCAAATCGAGATGGTTTGCATTAGGCTGCCATCTTCAACGTATATACCTTTAGACACCCACACCTGTTCAATAAGAACTTGGCGAGTGATCACCTCATTAGGTCTCGAGATAAAAAACTTAAGTAGCTCTGATTCATTAGAACCTATTGGGTAGGTACGGCCCGTCTTAAAGTGATGGATTTCACTCTCTTCTAAATTGACCTGTATATCATCATTGATAATAAATTCAGCAGACATCTGGGTTCTCATTGTTATAAGCGTTCTAACCTAAATATAACAAATCTTACAACAAACATAAACTTACTGATTTCATCGTCTTTGATATTTAAGTATCTGAATTTATGTTGATTATTAACCTGATTAGATTTCCTTATATACCTTTTTGAGGTTGTTTAATGCGGTTTCAGGTGCTTGCCGTTAGTAGCTATTGGATCATTAACGGGTGACGCTGATTTAGTGGGTGTGGGTTAATTGCTCAAATTTCTTACGTAGTTTTATCAACGTGTCATTCCAACTCTGTGTTGCCTTGCTCTCTACGAATAAAAAGTCGAGCTTACCTCCGACTCCATCGGCAACTCAAATAACGATAAATCGCATGACCACACCAGTTAAATGCGAAAGCTACGAAGGAGCTGTTTTGAAAGATTTCAATAAGCCATATATATGTGGACTAATTACGCTTGCCTTACTCGGCTGTCAGTCTGAAGACTCGACTCAAGAGGCCGTTTCGGTATTGGTTCCCTACAACATTAATGAACTACCAAAACCAAACGATGGGTATGGGTATGACGACGATGGAACAATATCCGGTGTCGGTGAAGACGCTGCCGCAATGTCATCGACCAATGATGCTTATTATCAGGACTACAACAATTCATACGCAGCCCTAGACGGTTGGGGACTTTGTGCAGA
The DNA here is from genome assembly GCF_023161755.1 of Vibrio sp. 1CM23M. NCBI lineage: Bacteria > Pseudomonadati > Pseudomonadota > Gammaproteobacteria > Vibrionales > Vibrionaceae > Vibrio > Vibrio sp. 1CM23M. The sequence continues at coordinate 79,144 of NZ_JALNTR010000001.1, read as the reverse complement.
ACCGATTTTAATTCCGCTTCAAAGTGTTAATTCGGACAAACGTTATCCACTCAATAACGAAACCTTAGCCGGGAATGTTGTATTAATTGATGACCTAACAGGCGAAGAAGTTATCACTCAAATATCCGCTGATGGTTCCAATATTAAAATTCAATGTGAATCAGGCTTAGCTGAGAGTCGTACTTATTCGATTGTAGTAACGGATGGGGTAAAAACTGAATTTAATGAGCCTTTAAAAGCAGATGCTAGCTTTGATGATTTGATTTATTCAGAAGTTCCATTAAATAGCGAAAAAGAAGAAGTCCTTCAAGAGCAAGTATTGAGCGCTATTGATTCATATTATGCGTTATATCCAGATAACGGTATTCCTGTATATGCAGCTCAATTTAAAACTCAGAGTTCTTATTCGTCACTAGACGCAATGAGGAATAACCACGTCAAGTTTAATACTAGATTCTTAGATGGTTATGACACGGTTCGCGAGTTTAATGGGGATTACAATCAGTATTCTAAGAAGTTAAGAATACCATCTTATCTACCTTTTACTCAGGCTCGAGAATCCGAGTGCCTTGTTGATGAGTTTGATCCAAAAGAAAATTGTCCTCCTTTATATGAATGGATAACTAATCAAGAAGGTGGTTTCCCGACCGCAGCAATGCCAGAACCAAAGGTAATAGAATTTCTCGATATAACTGCTGACATCTATCTACCTGATTATGCTGATACGCCTAGGCCGAAAGATACCTCTATTGGGTTCCCGACTGCGATATTTATCCACGGTGTTACTGCAGAGCGCGGCACTGCTTCTTTGATGGCGGCCGAGTACACAAAAAAAGGCTATGCCGTTGTTGCTATCGATATGCCATATCACGGGGAACGAATGCGTTATGACAACACTGACACTGACCCTAACGATGACAAAATAACAGGCGTTGAAATTAGTGCTCGAGCGAACAAAGCGTTCTTCATCAATATTGACTCTCCTTTAGCACTTCGTTCGAACCTCCAGCAGTCTGTTTCAGACTTTCTTGGTCTTCGCTATGCGTTGAGTAAAGAAGCGTGGGTAAAAAAAGATGATGTCCACTTAATTGGACAATCGTTGGGTGGAATCATGTCGGTAATGGTAAGTGAATTCAGTCAAGCGTCTCGAGAACTTACGGCTAATTCAGACTTTGCTTTCAATACGGTGAACTTTGTTGTTCCGGGGCAGGGGCTAACCAACTTGGTTCTATCTTCTCAAACCTTAGGCCCTGAAATGTCTGAAGGTGTTAAGAAGTCTCCAGATGTTCAGCGCGGCATTGCTGAAACTGTCATACCAGATACATGTACAACAGAAGCAACAAATCAGCAGTGCATTGAAGCGCTTCGTGAGTTTGTAGAGCTTTCATCTGATAACGCGCTGCTTGTTAGTCAGCTAGAGAATGACATCTTCGATTTAGTTGTTACCGACCTTAAACAAGGGGTCCAAGCCACAATTGATAGTGCAGACCCTGCTAGCTTTATCTCTCGTCAAGTCGCTGCTGAGCAACCAACTCTTTTGTTGGCTGCCGTTGGAGATTGCGGGGAGACTTGTGACGTTGGCGTCGACTATGTCCCAGATAGCGTAATTCCAAACACCGCGCCAGATAACATTCGTACTGGTACTGAACCACTGATTACTGCGCTTGGCTTAGACCCAATTACAGGTACATCAGAACATATTGATGAAAAGCGTGGAGCGGTAAGAACCACAACGGGCGGGCATGGTACGTATTTGTTCCCCTATGAAGGTCCCGTTGATGAAAATGGCTTGCCGGGCACACCAGGTGAAAACATGTCAGACGTTCGTGAAGCGGTGGGCACTCAACAAATTGCCGTTGCTTCTATGGTAATGAGTGACGGCGCAGTAGTCGTCATTAATAACGAAGATCATATCGAAACAGAGGTGCCTCAAGATGAAGAATAAACTTTTATTGGGCACTGCCGCTGCTCTTGTTCCTTGCCTGACTAATGCGGCTGGATTTCAACTTAACGCGCAGTCTGCAACAGGCTTAGGCCGTGCATTCGCCGGTGATGCTGTGATGGCAGATAGCGCTGCGATTGTTGCTAAGAACAGTGCTGCGATGGCTTACATCGAGCAACCAACACTCTCTGTCGGCGCTATCTATATCGATAGTGGTATTGATGTGTCTAGTGTTAGCTACACACCAATGATTGGTGATACTGAAATGTTAGATGACCAATCATTAGACGCAGGGACATTAGTTCCGAACATTCATTATGTGCATCCTATCGAAGGTTCTAAGTTCACTCTGGGCGCAACAGTCCATTCCAATTTCGGTACTGATGTTGAGTTTGACGAGTCGTTCGAAGCGGATGAGTTTGGTGGGAAAACAGCGTTATCGAGTATTAATGTAGGTTTTGCGGTTGCCTATGAGCTGTCTGAGAAAATCAATTTAGGTGCTGGGCTTGATGTCATCTACGGGGAAGGCGAAATTCACAGGAAAAACCTTCTAGATGTTGATGCTGATGGTTTTGGATTGGGCGCCAATATTGGTGCTACCTATCAAGTTAACGAGAGTAACAGATTTGGTATTTCCTATCGTTACAGCCCTGATATTGAAGTGGAAGGTGACATTACCAAAGGCGGTGTCCCTGCCGACAAGATGAATGTTCCGTTACCAGACACTCTAGAGTTTTCCGGTTGGCACCAGCTCAACGAACAGTGGGCTTTTCACTACAGCCTGCAGTGGGTGAACTGGTCTGAATTTGATTCGCTAACATCTGACTCTTATGACGACTCAATTAAAGAGTATCAATGGAAAGACGCAGGGCATGTTTCTGTTGGTGGTACGTACACCATGTCGAAAGACATCGTTCTACGAGCGGGTTACATGTACGACATCTCTCCAACCGACGAGTTAACCTCTTTATCGATACCTGATGTAAACCGCCACTGGGTGACTGTTGGCGGAACATACCACTTCACTGAAGACAACTCTGTGGATGTAGGTATCGGTTTTATTATCGGAGAATCACAAAATATTGACGAAAGCCTGACGACGATTCCAGGAACGAGTTCCAATATAACTGCTGATGTGAGCGCTGACGCTGTTTTACTTGGTGTTCAATATCAACATCGTTTTTAACTTTTACTTTGGAGTTTAGAACGAAAACTTTAGGAATCATATAAACATTGCTGGGCTCGACAGTGAGTTGAGCCCAATTCTCATTATTAGCTGTTTTAGCATTATTTAAATAGCTGGAAGCTCATTAAGTAAAAAATAGCTGCTTAGAAAAACGTTTAATTCAGATGAATTTGACGGTTATGGTTATTAAAAATGAAATTTACAAAGCTTAGTAAAACAATCTGTTTGGCTCTGTTTGCCTTACATATCACTCCCACATTTGCCGAAGATTCGCCCCTGATTCCAGTGACCATAGAAAAGGCTCACAAACAAGCATTCACTTCTTCAATCAACGAAGTTGGCAAAATTAGAGCAACAGATTCTGCTGCATTGACCTTTAGCGCTTCCGACAAAATTCTCGAAATCCATTTCAAAGATGGAGATTCGGTTAAGAAAGGTGAGCTGATTGCTCAACTAGATAACACAAAAGCGAAAGCCGATTTAGACAAAGCTAGAAGCTCGTTAGCGTTAGCAAAATCAAAATTAAAGCGAGTACAAGAGCTACTGAAAAAGCAACCTGATTCAATGTCTCAGCAAGATGTTGAAGAGCTAAAAGAACAAGCGAATCTTGCGGCCGCTGACTTCCGTCAGAAAGAGGCACTAATGAATGACTATCTATTGGTGGCGCCTTTTGATGGCCAGCTAACGAACTTCAACCACTCTGTGGGTAGCAAAATTGATAGTTCAACGGCCTTGGTTAGTTTGATCAAACTTGATCCAGTTGAAGTGCAGTATTCAATTGGGCAATCGGACTTAGGCAACGCAAAGCTTGGGCAGAATGTTTCCATCCAAGTTGATGCATTTGTCGATGAAGCGTTTTCTGGCGTGGTGGATTACATTGCGCCAGCGGTGGACGAAAGCTCAGGCCGTGTAGAAGTACACGCGCACGTGACTAATCCAGAACATCGCTTAGTTCCGGGTATGTTTGCCAAAGTAAGTCAGATGACCAGCGAAGATTCAACGCAGATGGTGGTTTCTCAAAACTCCGTTCAAGCCAAAGATACAGAGCGTTTTGTTTGGGTCGTGAATGGTGAAAAAATCGAGCAACGCATTGTCGAATTAGGCGTGAATACTAACGATGGTTACGTTGTTGTAGAGAAAGGCTTGAAGCTCGGCGATAACGTCGTTGTGACGGGACAACAGAACCTTAAGAAAGCGTCGTTAGTTAAGGTCATGAACCCAAATGCTGAACAGAAAACTGTTGAGCTAATCACGGAACCGACAAGCAAAGATAACACTCAACAGACCGCTGAGCCTAAAGTAGAAAAGACCGTAACACAGGTGGACGAAGCACATCCAATTGAACCTTCGGTTGATTGGACGGAAGCATCGAAAGGTGTAGATGAAGCGATCAACGAAAACAGCGAGCAAGCAGAGACTAGCGCGACTGTTGAGGATTCATCAAGCGAAACTCAAAGCAAGGAAACTCACAGTAAGGAAACACTAAGCAAGGAAGCGGTAACGAAGGAGAATCTGAATGAAGCTTCCTGAGGTTTGTATCAAGCACCCCGTGTTTGCGTCTGTTCTGAGCATTACCATTGTTTTGCTTGGGCTTTTGTCGTTTCAAAAGCTCTCAATCCAATACTTTCCAGAACATAAAACACCGTCAGCAACGGTAACGGCTGCGATCAATGGCGCAAGTGCTGAGTTTATGTCGCGCAATGTGGCAGATAAGCTCATTACCGCTGCAACGGGCCTCGACAGCGTGAAAACCATGACGACGGACTGTCAGGAAGGCACGTGTAATCTAAAAATCATCTTTGAAGATGACATTAATGACGTCGAATACACCAGCTTGATGAACAACCTGCGCAGCAGCGTCGAAGCGATTGGTGATTTCCCGCCGAGTATGACGGATAAGCCAACGGTCACGGATGATTCTTCTGACACCAGTATGCCGAGTAACATCATCACGTTTGTGAATACTGGCAAGATGTCTAAGCAAGACATGTACGACTACATTAGCCAGCAAGTCGTGCCTCAATTTAAGCACATCCAAGGTGTGGGTGGTATTTGGGGGCCGTATGGTGGCAGCGAGAAAGCGGTGCGTGTTTGGTTGCAACCGGATCGCATGATGGCGCTCAATATGAGTGCATCCGATGTTGTTGGAACATTGAGCTCATACAATGCAACGTTTACCGCAGGTACCATCAAGGGCCAGGTGCGAGATTTCTCCATCAACCCAGTCAACCAAGTAACCAGCGTTGATGATGTACGAGACTTAGTGGTTCGTGTTGATAATGGCAAGATCATTCGTATAGGTGATATTGCTGAAGTCAAAATGGGTGAGGAGAGCCTTACGCCGAGTATTCTTCGTGTTGATGACAACCTAGCAATGTCGATTCAGGTGTTGCCACTGAAAAGTGAAAACCCAGTCACAGTTGCGAATAAAGTTAAGAAACAAATTGATCTGATTCAGCCTCAGTTGCCAGAAGGCATTGAGATGAAGATGGTCTACAACCAAGCGGATTTCATTAAAACCGCAATTGATGAAGGCTTCATGACTTTAGTTGAAGCGATTGTTCTGGTTTCAGCAGTTGTGGTTCTGTTCCTTGGCTCCTTTCGAGTTGCTTCAATTCCGATCATCACCATTCCTGTGTGCGTAATAGGCGTATTTGCCGTCATGCATTTACTTGGTTTTAGCATCAACGTACTGACGATTCTCGCTATCATTCTCGCCATTGGTTTGGTGGTTGATGATGCGATTGTTGTGGCTGAAAACTGTTACCGTCATATCGAAGAGGGTGAAACGCCGTTCAATGCTGCAATTAAAGGGTGTCGAGAGATCGTCTTTCCTGTGATTGCGATGACGCTAACTTTGGCGGTTGTTTACTTACCAATTGGTTTGATGGCTGGTTTAACCGCTGATCTATTTAGGCAGTTCGCGTTCACACTTGCGGCAGCGGTGATTATCTCTGGATTTGTGGCGTTAACGCTCTCACCAATGATGAGTGCTTATTTAATGAAGCCAGTATCAACCCCGGCGAAGTGGTATCAAAAGGTTGATGCGAAACTGAATGTGTTATCGGATTTATACACCAAAGAGCTAGGCAAATGGTTTGATCGTAAGGCTCTGATGAGTGGTATTGCTTTAGTGCTGATTGCTTTGTCTGCCTTAGCGGTTTGGAAAATGCCTCAAGTGTTGCTTCCAACCGAAGATACCGGTTTTGTTGAGGTGACGTCTACACCACCAACAGGTGTTGGTCGTCAGTATCATCTAGATAACAATGAGCAACTTAACAATGTGTTCAAAGGTGATAGTTCAGTAGAAGCGAACTTATCTTACATTGAAGGCACACCGACCAATCACGTTCTATTGAAGCCATGGGGCGAACGTGACCAGTCCGCTGATGAATTGGTAAACGAATTTATCGCTAAAGCACAAAGTTCAGTCTCTGCTTACGGCATGTCTTTCAAGGTGCGCTCAGCAGATAACTTGAACATTGCTACCAATATGATCCTTGAACTGACCACAGTTAACCGTGATACCACTGTGCTGTCTGAAACCGCGAGCGAAGTCGTTAAGGCGCTTGAAGATTACGAGGGCGTGACCAACATTAAGAACTCAATGTTGCGTGACCAATTACGTTACGACTTGTCGATTGATCGCAATGCGATTGTATTGTCTGGTGTTGATTACGGTAACGTAACTAATGCGTTATCGACATTCCTTGGTTCTGTTAAAGCCGCAGATTTGCAAGCGGACGACGGTTATACATACCCAATTCAAGTTCAAGTGAACCGAAATGACCTTGGTGATTTCAAGGTGCTCGATAAGCTGTATGTGGATTCACAGTCGGGTCAGAGGCTTCCTTTGTCTCAGTTTGTATCCATCAAACAAGTGACATCGGAATCTAACTTCAAGACGTTCATGGGTAAAGACAGCGCTGAAATTACCGCGGACTTGATGCCCGGATATACGGCGAGCGACGTAAAGGCATACATTGATGACACGGTACCAAACCTGTTGAAACCTGCTCAGAGCTACGAGTTTAATGGCATAGTTAAAGACCTAGTTGATTCAACCGCGGGCGCACAAGTGCTGTTCGTGTTGGCGTTGATTTTTATCTTCTTGATCTTGGCGGCGCAGTTTGAAAGCTTTGTCGACCCGATGATCATCTTACTGACGGTTCCACTGTGTATTGTGGGCGCAATATTGACGCTTTCGGTATTTGGTCAAAGCCTGAATATTTACTCGAAGATAGGATTGCTGACACTGGTTGGTCTTGTGACCAAACACGGTATTTTGCTGGTGGAGTTTGCCAACGAGAAACGCAAATCTGGCGCTAGTGCCAAAGAAGCGGCGATCAGCAGTGCACGTTCAAGGCTGCGTCCAATCTTGATGACCTCACTGACGATGATCCTCGGTTCATTGCCATTGGCACTGGCGGATGGCCCAGGTTCATTAGGTCGAATCAATATTGGTTTGGTATTAGTCGGCGGTTTGACAGCCGGAACCTTCTTTTCATTGTTCTTAGTGCCAGTGGCTTACGTTGGCATGGCGAATCTAAAACAGATGGATATATTGACTCGGTTGAGAACGAAACCCGCATAACTCGCCATATAGATTGACCAGTCAATTGAAGTGAAAACTAAAACGCGCCTACCATGAACCATGGTAGGCGCGTTTTGTATTTATTATCTCAATTGCCTAGAACGGAGCAAAATTGTCATGTACCACTGTTGGTACTGTCCAGCGTTGATGCGCATCTATAGGCTCTAGTACCGAGTTGTGGTGTGGTATTTGTCCACGGTCGCCATACAACCACAATACCAAGTTTGAACGTTCACCACTTGTTATCGGCAGCGCCGCATGGGCAACGTTTCCTCGATGAATCATAGCGACACCGGGCGTGAATGTCGTTTCATTCATCTTACCCGTAGCAGGGTCATAAAAGTTAAGTTCTGAGCCTGAAAACTCTTCATCTGGCATATTTACGTTAATGTTGAGCGTGACCGAAGACGCATCAGTATGCAGGCGTAAAGACGTATCTTTGTTCGCTTGATACTGAATCGAGAACCCAAAAGTTTGCGTGTCGTAACCCATGATTTCAGGGAACAATAAGCGAGCGATAGGGCGCATGTAACTGTCGAGTAAATCTCGGTAAAACGCTTGGAAACTTGGCGCGGCTAAATACCCTTCAGATCGGCTGTCTAACATTGCTCCACCACGGTTAAGCACTATGCCATATGGTGGGCGCAGCGGGATTTGAGCGTTAGAGACCGCTTCCAAGTAATCACGCAACTCAGCGAGACGTTCAGCATCAAAGAACTGAAACTTAAACACCCCAGGAGAGATCTCTTCGAGTAAATCTTTTACCGCGATTTCTTTCGTTGGATCTTGCCAAGCTTCTCTAACAGCGTCACGAAGGCGGGCATCTAACAGCGAATCATCGAAATCCAATTGGCTGCCTTCCGCACTTGTTTCCCATTCTTTCCAGGCTTCGCTGAACAAGCCCTTATTGTTGTCCCAAAACTGTTGTACAGAAGGAACTCGTTGAAGCATCGCTTCTCGTGTCGGTAAATCGATGGCGCGTGCGCGCTCTAGTTGATTAGATAACATAATGTGTTCGCTCCTTTTGTTTGCTTGCGAACAATCTATTACACCAAGGTTGGTAGATAAACGGGGTGCTGGGCAAAACAGAATTAACCTTTTCAATATAATCAAATAGCGGCTTAGCGGTTCTGCTTAAGTAAATAAGCGTCAGGAATAGTTAGTGACGAACAAATTACGGAGTGATGGAGAAGCTTAGACGATCATGCAAATCCTTTTGCATGTTCGATGGGGGAAGCGTTATTTAGAAGTCGTAGTTTAGATTCATTGAGCTGTAGATTTCGGCGTTACTTTGGTCTGATGCGACAGTGGTGTTGTAGATGTATTCGGTATCAAAAGTCAGCGCCAAATTGCCCATCAAGATGTTCTTTAGATAGCCTTTGAGGTTGTAATTGGTGTTCTCTTCACCGTAAGCCATGTTAGCGGTTGCCCCCATAGAAAACGTTTCGGTGAGCGTCAGAGAGCCATCAACACTGGCATTGACGATCAGCTCATAGTTCTCTTTGTTCGGGAACTCTTCATCGGAGGATTGGCGTTGACTGATTCGGTAACCCGGGCCAGCAGAGCCTTGAAGTTTGATTCTTTCAGTATCATAAAAGTGGCGACCTAATCCTGTAGCCGTGATGAATTGCTTACGATAAGTACCAAAGTGGTCGTGTTCAAAGCGTGTTGTCGCGACCAAATAGGTGACTTCGTTCAAGTCATAGCTGATGCCATAGTTGGTGGTATAGCGATTGGTGCCGTCTTCATCGTTTTCAGCATCGGTATAGTAGGTATCAAACTGAACTCGTTGGCCCCAGTTCTCTTTTTTGTATCCAACAGAGATTCCAGAGTTTATCGACAAAGATGAGCTGGTGTTTTGCGAGTAGATAAACCCGAGCTTGGTCAGGGTCGTAAAAGGGGATTCTTCAGCTTCTTCTTTTAACTCAGAAGTTTCGCTTAATACGACGTCGTCCTCGAGTACCACTTCTTCAACCTCTTCTCCAGCCTCTTTTCCAAATATAGGCATAGAGAACGCGATGAGAAATAAAGGCAGTTTTGCTCGGGATCGTGTGTATGAAACTGTGCTTGTTAATGGGCGCGCTGTTTGTGAGGTAGTGTGTGTCGACATAATGGTTTGGTTTATAAAGTGATTTTACACGACGAACGTAAGGTTAGTCGTGAATAGTAGTCAATGATTGAATCGAAAATGCGAGTGAGTTATGACGCCATAGGCAAAGGCGAAAAAATCGTTTTTATCGCTGAGAATCCGTTACCTCGATGAGGATTGAAATCTTCAATGTGGACAAAGAATTCAAGTATCTCAGAGGGTTTATCGTCTTCGATTAACAAGAACTCGAGTAGCCCTTGTTCGACATGGCATGAAACGATGGTTTCGCTCGATTGATCTGCTGAAATCTGTTCAACATTGATCACAACGCTCGTCTCGGGTAACACATTGAAAGCATCTTGCGCGCACTTAAGAATACAGCTGCAGACATACTCTCGATATAAGGCATTACTTTTAGAAAGAGACATCGTTTCAAGCTTCACTTCGCCTTGGCACAATACCTTTTTTTCTTTAGGGATCACGTTGTGCTTATTAACCTGAATATTGATTTCTAGCAGGTGACCATTCTTATAGGTATTGAAGTTATGGTTAATCAGCTTAGTGTCGACTACCGCGGCGTTAATCGAGTTCTGTTGAGCTTCGGAAAGGGCTGATAGTTTTGCTTCACTATCGTTGTTTAAAATACCTTTCGATAATTGATTGCCCTTGGCCCAGTAGCTGTAGTTTTGAACCCAATGCACAAACTCTGTCTTGTATTGCTCTATGTCTTGTTCGGCGGCACGCTCGATATTGTTGGTGAGGGTATAAAGCTTCGACTTGTTTCCTAGCAGCATATCTAGCCAGTTAGGCTTGTACTCATCGAGTGCCTCCATGGCTTTGACTTTATGATCGAATCGAACCGTTGGCATTGTCGGTGCAGGTTCCATCGCAATCGACTCCCAATTCATTTTTGGGGTCGGAATGGTATGCACGGATTGGATTAAGTGGAGGTGCTGATTGAATAAGCTCACTTCACTTACAGCGTCCTCAAGTTGTTTGGTATTCATCTACATTCCTGTCGACTGTTGTTCTTGTAATTTGGCGCTTAGTTTATGGTCAAAGCGCCAGAACAGTATTTAAATGAATGTGAATGATCTTTCGTGAGGTTACTTGATATTGGTTTAGGAATATTTGGGGAGGAAAGTTGGGTTTATGATTGAGTTAACAGCATAGAAACACAGAGAGCAAGGCGCTCTCTGTGTTGGTCATTTTGTTATTATAGAAACTCGTTGATGAGCATTATCTCTGGCGTCTTGCGACCAAAGTGAATCGGTAATCGTTAGACGTGAAGTAGTTTCGGCTGTATTCAAATACCGTGTTATTGGCGAGGTAACCGCGAGTACGTTTTTCAATGATAGGCTGAGCTGGGTCAATACCTAACTGTTTAGCAACGTCTTCAGGCGGAAGAATCGGTACCAATTCCTGCTCACTTCGATCAATCACCATGCCTTTGGTGTTTTCAATAAAGTCGTACTTTGATGTCTGCATCACTTGATAGGTGAGATCTGGGAATAGGGCAACAGGTAACCAAGTTTCTTCAACCGTGATTGGATTGTTGTCTATGAAACGAACACGTTTTACGTAGAAAACCAATTCGCCTTCTTTGATATCTAAATGTTCAGACATCGCCAAAGAACACGGCTTCATTTCGAAGGCCAGAACTTCACTGTGTGTAACCACATCTAAATGCGCCCACTTTTCTTGAAAGCTCGACTGTTTGTAGATGTCGTAATTGATCTTGTTCTCTTTGACGTAAGTACCGCTACCTTGAACGCTTTCAAGCTCATCGTTTTCGATCAGTAGTTTCAGCGCTTGCCTAACCGTTACACGGCTTACCGAGAATACTTCACGCAATTGCGCTTCCGTTGGGAGTGCTTCTCCAACTTTATATTCTCCAGAACTGATCTTTTCTCTTATTGCATCGGCGATTTGGCGATACATAGGGAGTCTTGCCATTTTTGCCTCATTTGTGCGCTAGGACAACTAGACTTTGATTAAGAACCTGTACCTTAAATACGTAAATTTGCTCTATATAAGCCTTGCTTTAAAGGTTAGTGTGAGCATCGTATCGGCGTTTTGTAGTACATATAATACAAATTAAACGATACATAACAAGCTTTCTTAAAGGATTTACCAATACGATTTAAATACAAATTAAATACAAATATGTATTGGTGAGATCGTGATCACGGATTAAATGTCTTGAAGTTGTATTATTCTTCTCGTCGGCAGGGACGACTGTCGTACTAATCCGTGACTATGGGACAAAGGTTATGAAACTTACTACTCTAACGAATAAGTCGCTCGTAAATCTGCAAACTACGTTTAGCAGTCGAGAAGAAGCGATTTACGCACTTGCTGACCAACTGGATCAGCAAGGCAAACTGTATAACAAGCAAGAGTACCTTGATGCAGTATTTGCTCGTGAAGAGCAAGGCCCGACAGCGCTTGGCGAAGGCCTAGCAGTACCGCACGGCAAGACTGACGCGGTTAAAGAAGCTGGTTTCGCTGTAGCAACGCTTAAAGAAGACATGAAATGGAAAGGCTTGGATGAAGACGAAGATGTAAATCTAATCTTCCTAATTGCGATTCCAAATGCGGAAGCGGGTTCTACCCACATGCATCTGCTTACTGCACTGACAACTACATTGGTTGACGACGATGTTCGCGAAGCAGTATTAAAAGCAACAACCGCTGAAGAAATCTTCGCGCTTCTTGATGGCGACAATCAACCAGATGAAAAACAAGACAACTTAGATACAAATGCACCGACAATTGTATGTGTGACGGCGTGCCCTGCAGGCATTGCTCATACTTATATGGCGGCAGAATATCTTGAAAAGGCGGGCAAAAAGCTTGGCTATAACGTGCATGTTGAAAAACAGGGCGCAAACGGTATTGAAGATCGCTTAACGGCTGAGCAGTTAAACAATGCAGTGGCTTGTGTATTTGCTGCTGAAGTGGCGATTAAAGAATCTGAGCGCTTTAACGGCATTCCTCGTATTGAAACGCCAGTTGCAGAACCGATTAAACACGGTGAACGCATTCTAAACGAAGCAATTGAAGAGTCGAAAAAAGGCAACGGTGCAGAGCGTAAAGTTGCTACTGATGATAAACCTAAAAAAGTGCCACTGAAAACAGAGCTCAAACAAGCACTGCTTTCTGGTATTTCTTATGCGGTTCCTCTTATCGTTGCTGGTGGTACTGTTCTTGCGGTTGCTGTTCTTATCGCACAAATTTTTGACTTGCAAGAGCTATACGCAACAAAAGATTCTTGGCTATGGATGTATCGCAAACTAGGTGGCGGCCTACTGGGTACATTGATGGTTCCGGTGCTAGCCGCTTACACAGCTTACTCATTAGCCGACAAACCGGCACTCGGTCCTGGCTTTGCCGCAGGTATTGCAGCAAACATCATTGGTTCAGGTTTCCTTGGTGGTGTTGTTGGTGGTTTGATCGCGGGTTACGTGATGCGCTGGGTGAAAGAGCATGTTCGCTTGGGCCCTGCATTTAACGGCTTCCTTACTTTCTACCTTTACCCTGTGATTGGTACTTTGGTCGCAGGTAGCTTGATGCTGTTTGTTATCGGTAAACCTGTTGCATTCCTAAACCAAGGTCTGACGGATTGGTTGAACGGTATGTCAGGCACTAACGCTCTGCTTCTAGGTGCGATTCTTGGCTTGTTTGTATCATTCGACTTGGGTGGTCCGGTAAACAAAGCCGCTTACGCATTCTGTTTAGGTGCAATGGCAAACGGTGTTTATGGCCCATACGCAATCTTCGGCTCGGTAAAAATGGTATCGGCGTTCACCGTAACGGCTTCAACCATGATTGCTCCACGCTTATTCAAAGACTTTGAGATTGAAACGGGTAAATCAACTTGGCTACTTGGCCTAGCGGGTATTACTGAAGGTGCAATCCCAATGGCGATTGAAGATCCAATCCGTGTAATCGGCTCATTCTTACTAGGCTCTGTGGTTACAGGTGCAATGGTTGGTGCGGCAGGTATTGGTCTATCGACTCCGGGCGCAGGTATCTTCTCTATCTTCTTGTTACACGATTCTGGTTTGGGCGCATTCTCTGCTGCTGCAATCTGGTTCGGTGCTGCGATTGTCGGCACAGTGATTTCAACCATTACTCTTCTGATGTGGCGTGGTCACGCTGTAAAAAAGGGTAAGTTTGAAGCAAGTACTGCAACACAGAACTAACTGAATTTTGAGTTAGCTCCTAACTCACTGCGAAATCAATATATAAAAAATAACAAACAACTGGCTGTCCTAAATACCTGTGCTCCTAACGGTTTTATTCACACAGATTCTGGGCGTGGTTTTCTGCACCCTAAATTTAGTGGCAGCCAATTTTAACCCCTTGAAAAACTTTAATTTAGTCGTATTTGAGTTTGAATTTAAGATTTACTCGAAGCGACACATTTAGGTAAATGATTATGACTACATCACGCGTACATATTACTCCTCACATGCACTGGGATCGTGAATGGTATTTCACAACAGAAGAGTCTCGTATTCTTCTTGTGAACAACATGGAAGAAATCATGAACCGTCTGGAGAGCGATCCAGAATACAAATACTACGTTCTAGATGGTCAAACCGCCGTTTTAGAAGACTACTTCGCAATCAAACCAGAAAACACAGAGCGCGTAAAAGCATTGGTTGAAGCGGGCAAGTTAATTATTGGCCCTTGGTATTCTCAAACCGACACAATGCAAGTTTCTGGTGAGTCAATTGTACGCAACATGATGTATGGCATTCGTGACTGTATGAAGTTTGGCGATGCAATGAAGATTGGTTACCTACCAGATTCATTCAGCATGAGCTCACAGCTGCCAATGATCTACAACGGCTTCGACATCACGCGTGCAATGTTCTGGCGTGGTTGTTCAGAGCGTCATGGCACCAACAAAACAGAATTCTTATGGCAGTCTAATGACGGCAGTGAAGTGACGGCACAAGTGCTTCCGCTGGGTTACGCGATTGGTAAATACCTTCCACAAGACGAAGAAGGCTTGCGTGCTCGTTTAGATAAGTACTTCCCAGTGCTAGAAAAGCCATCGGTGACTAAAGATATCTTGCTACCGAACGGCCACGACCAAATGCCGATTCAAAAAGACATCTTTGAAGTAATGGACAAGCTTCGCGAAATCTACCCAGATCGTGAATTCTCAATGAGCCGTTACGAAGAAGTGTTCGAGAAAGTAGAAGCGGCGCGCGACCAACTCGACACAATCAAAGGCGAGTTCAACGACGGCAAATACATGCGTGTTCACCGTACGATCTCTTCTACGCGTATGGACATCAAACTGATCCACGCAGAAATCGAAAACAAGATTGTAAACATCTTAGAACCGCTAGCGTCTATCGCTTGGACATTAGGCTTTGAATACCACCACGGTTTGATTGAGAAAATGTGGAAAGAGAGCATGAAGAACCACGCTCATGACTCGATTGGTTGCTGTTGTTCAGACAAGGTTCACGCTGAGATCCTAAACCGCTACATCCTTGCGGACGACATGGCGACCAACCTGATTCATTTCTATAAGCGTAAGATTGTTGACCACATGCCAGATCGCGAAGGTTACGACAAACTGGCGATGTTCAACCTCTCACCATACGAGCGTGAAGAAGTGGTTAACACCACTATCACTATCCGTGCTCAAGAGTTCTCTATCTTTGATGAAAACGAAAACCCAGTTGAGTACTTCATCCAAGACAAGCGCCAAATTGACCCAGGCAAAGTAGACCGTCAAATCGTTCACTACGGTAACTACGACCCGTTTATGGAGTTTGATATTCAAATCAAACGTACTGTTCCAGCGATGGGTTTCACTACGTTACACATCCAAGGTAACGAGAAGGGCGCAGTTAAAGTTGCTGAGCAGAAGGACTACCTATTAGAAAACGAATACTACCGAATCAATGTAAACGACAACGGAACTCTGACTATTTTCGATAAAGAGACAGAGCAAGTATTCGACCAAGTCCTTCGTTTAGAAGACGGTTCTGATGACGGCGATGAGTACGATTACTCTCCATCTCGTCAAGAGTGGCTGTTGTACTCGGATGAATTCCCAGTGGAAACTTCGATCAATCACCAAGGCTTCCAATCGGTAGCGAACATCGCTTTCCGCATGAAGGTGCCTGCAAACCTTACAGAGCGTGAAGAACGCACGGGTCAAAATGGGTTCATTGAAGCGCAATGCCAAGTGGTATTGAAGCAAGGTTCTCGCCGTATTGAAGTACGCATGGAACTAGACAATCAAGCCGACGACCACCGTGTACGTGTGCTAGTGCCAACGCCATTCGTTTCTGAAACTGTGGTTGCAGATAACCAGTTCGGTTGTATTACTCGACCAACCAATGACCCAGCAATGGCGGTTTGGGAAGAAGAGAAGTGGAAAGAAGCGCCAGTTCCTGTGTATCAGTTAATGAACTTTGCAGCGTTAGAAAACGGCAAAGCGGGTATGGCGATCATGTCGAATGGTCTGCGTGAATTTGAAGTGATTGCATCTCAAGGTGACGAAAACCGAGATACCTTCGCACTGACACTATTCCGTGGTATCGGCGTGTTGGGTAAAGAAGAGCTATTGCTTCGTCCGGGTCGTCCTTCAGGGATTAAGATCACGACCCCAGATTCACAAGTGCGCGGCAAGTTAGTGTGTGAATTCACGCTGTGTGGTTTCTCTGGTAACCACATTGATGCGAACATCATGGCGCAAGCACGTGACAATGTCACTCAAATTGAATGCTACAACAAGATCCCTTACAACGCGATGAAGCTAAACGTGGGTGAGCAGAACCTACCTATGAGTTTTAGCCTTCTGTCTAAGCAACAATCAGGCGCTGTGTTGAGTGTACTGAAGAAAGCGGAAGACGCAGATGCACTGATCATGCGTGTCTACAACCCAGCAGAAACAGGTTCAGTATCAGATTCAATCTCTTTCACTCAAGCAGTTTCAAGCTGGAAAGAAGCAAGCATGGACGAGCGCGTTCGTGAAGGTGATGTGGCAACTGAAACCTTCGGCGAGCTCGCATCTTGCCAAGCAAAAACATTCCAAATCAAATTCTAATTTCAATCACCCGCTCACCTTGGTGGGCGGGAATGGTGAACGACAATGAAAATTGTAATTGCCCCTGATTCATTTAAAGAATCACTCGACGCTCATCAAGTTGCGTCTTGTATTGAGCGTGGATTTGCTGACGTTTTCCTTCATGCAGAGTTTGTGAAAATGCCACTCGCCGATGGCGGAGAAGGCACAGTAGACGTGTTGCTAGAGGCGCTCAATGGTAAGAAGCAACGGCTGCACACGACGGATCCAATCGGACGTGAATGTACGGCTTATTGGGCATCGTTAGAACAGACTGTTGATGGAAAAAAGGTAAAAACTGCCTTGGTTGAGTTTGCTCAAGCATCGGGTTTAGATCGATTAACCGTAGAAGAAAGATCACCTCTTACAGCATCATCTTACGGCACAGGGTTGCTGATTAGAGATGCGCTAGATAAAGGCGTAGAACAAATCATCATTGGTCTGGGCGGTAGTGCCACCAATGACGCAGGTGCTGGCATCTTACAAGCGTTGGGAGGCAAGTTATTAGACAAGCAAGGCAACGAGCTATCTGGTGGCGGCGCCGAATTAAGCAAGTTAGCAAGCATCGATCTTGATGGACTGCACCCTAGATGCAAAGAAGTGACGTTCGTGGTCGCATGTGATGTGAATAATCCACTGTGTGGCGAAAGCGGAGCAAGCGCCGTGTTTGGTCCGCAAAAAGGCGCATCACAAACTCACGTTCAACAACTTGATGCTGCCATTGGGCACTTTGCCGATATCGCTCAGGCTCACACAGGTACTAATCATCGCGACAGCGAGGGCTTTGGTGCTGCTGGTGGCACGCCGTTAGGACTAAGCCTAGCGTTCAATATCCAAATTAAAGCGGGTATCGAGATGGTACTGGATGCGTTGGATGCGGATAAGGTGCTTGAAGGCGCTTCATTGGTTGTGACGGGTGAAGGGCAGATGGATAACCAAACCCTGCAAGGTAAGACTCCATTTGGTATCGCCCAGCGTGCTCAAAAACTGAATATTCCGACCATTGGTATCGCTGGCTCTTTGGGTACAGACGTTGAAAAGCTTTACGACTCAATGTCTAGCCTGTTTGGAACTGTACGTTCTCCTCAGTCCTTAGACCAAGTTTTATCAGAAGCGAATCAAAACCTGACTCGCACTGCCCGTAATATCGCCGCCACGCTCAAGCTTGGCAGCCAGATTTTTAATGAGAAGTAATTATGTCTCTATTTAAACTCGACAACGTTATTCAAAATTACGCATGGGGAAGCAAAGACTCCATCAACCAACTTTTTGGTATTGTGAACCCAAACCAAGAACCTCAAGCAGAAATTTGGATGGGTGCTCATCCAAATGGTTGCTCAAAGGTAGGCGATACCGGTGAATCGCTTTCTCACATGATTGATGAAAACAAAATCGATGTCTTAGGCGGGTACACGGCGGCACGTTTCGGTGAATTACCTTTCTTGTTTAAGGTGTTGGCTGCTGAAACACCGTTGTCGATTCAGGTTCACCCGAACAAGCGAAAATCAGAATTAGGTTTTGAGCGAGAGAATGCACTTGGTATCCCTTTAAATGCGTCTAATCGTAACTACAAAGATCCAAACCATAAACCTGAGTTGGTTTATGCGTTGACCTTTTACAAAGCGATGAATGGCTTTCGTCCAATCGACGATATTATTGCTTTGTTTGAAGAAGCGGATATTCCTTCGTTAGCGATTGAACTTAATGTACTTAAAGCCAATGCCGACAGTGATTCTCTGAAGTCTTTCTTTAGCGCAATTATGTCTCTTGAAGGTGACCGCAAAGCGTCTGCGCTTAATGGGCTTTATGCTGCACATGCGCGACCAGCAAAAACGGTCATGGGACGTGAAGCTTTGCAATACAGCATTGAATTCAAACAGCACTATCCGGGTGATATTGGTTTGTTTGCCCCATTGATGCTTAACACGGTTGAGTTGGCGCCGGGTGAAGCGATGTTCCTGTTCGCAGAAACCCCACATGCTTATGTTCAGGGCACAGGCTTGGAGATCATGGCAAACTCCGACAATGTGCTGCGTGCCGGTCTCACACCCAAATATATCGATGTCCCTGAGCTTATCGACAACACGATTTTTGAGCCGATTAAGCCAGAAGATATTCGTCTTAAGCCTGTATTGAAAGAAGGCAAGATGAGCTATCCGATTCCAGTGGATGATTTTGGCTTTGATATCTTGTCTGCGACTGATGAGAGCAAGTCACAGTATCTACGTAGCGCGGAGATCTTGTTCTGTGTAGAAGGAGAGGCGACCGTCATTTCAGAGGGACGGTCAGTTTCTCTTAAGCCCGGAGAATCGGTCTTTGTAAGTAGTAATTCAAGTGTTTACCAATATCAAGGGAATGGCATTTTGGCTCGTGCTTTTAACTAGTGCCCCCGTGCTAGCGATCAGCAAAAGAAATGTCAGAGTGCCACTGTAAAGTGGTACTCAATATTGGATTAATGGTTGTTACCTATCTGTCTTTGACAGTCATGATTATTGACCATACCCGCTACTCTGGCGGGTTTTTTCATTGTTAGAATGAACAAATATAAGCCTGTTGAAAAGACAAACCCTGCGATCAGAGCAGGGTTTTTATTGAATCAGTACTGAGTGACTGGTTAAGCAATGTGCGTCATTTTATTAAGCACAAAGGTTTCAATACAACCTTCAGTTGCAGCCATGTAGTCAGCGATGTGTTGGTTCGCTAAGTGTTTCTCTAGATGAGCTTCAGACTCCCAGTTCTCATGAAAAACGAAGTGAGCAGGGTTACTGTTGTCTTGGTGCAGATCGTAGTTAATACAGCCGTCTTCAACACGGGTTTTATCGATCAATTTAATCATCTCAGCTTTTACAAGCTCAGTTTTGTCTTCTTTAGAGACGATCGTTGCAATAATAGTCAGTTTGCTCATTTTCAATTCCTTCGCTTTAAACTCGATAAGTTCAAGTAATATAAGTATAAATTCAGAATGAAGAAAGAGTTCTGAAATCCAATAACTATGGTTCTTAGCATCCACAATTCAAACTCGAGAGCATAGAGCTAGTGGTAATCGGTTACGCTTATTAAAAAAGCCCTCATAGCAATATGAGGGCTTTTGAATAAGAATTAAACTGTGTTGTTACTGGGGTGTTAAGCGTACTGTTTTACCTTAAGCGTATTGCTCAACCGTCATTGCCCAATTTTTCTTCTGCTGTTCGAAATTCATCTTGATTTGCTGATAACGAACCTTAAGAACTGAGTGTTCGTACTTCTTCACAACGTCTTCGCGCTTGCTTTCAAGTAGCTGCTTTTTAACTTCGTAATACTCGTTCATGTTTGATACTAGAGCATCAAACTCTTGTTGAAGCTTCTCTGCGATTTGTTGCTTGTCGGCACGATGCATGATTTTTTGCTGGGTGCGTTTAAGTAACATTGACGCTTCAGCTTTCTCAATACGAGCTTGAGGGGTTTTCTTAAGCTTACTTGCCAGTCCCATCAACGAAGCACTCTTGATCAGCCATTTTGTTGGATCGTATTGCCACCAGTAGACTCCGTTACGGTAGTCGTTCTCAAAAATGTGGTGGAAGTTATGGTAGCCTTCGCCAAAAGTTAGAACCGCCAACACACCGTTATCGCGGGCCGTGTTTTTGTCGGTAAAAGGTTGGCTACCCCAGATGTGAGCAAGAGAGTTAATGAAGAATGTTGTGTGGTGGTTAAGTACCAAACGAACAGCGCCTACGATTAACAACATGCCAAGTACGTCACCGTAAATAACACCTAAAGCGATAGGAACACCGAAGTTCATTAGTAATGCTAACAGAACATAGTGCTTGTGCTGCCACATAACAATCTTATCTTTTTTAAGGTCACGGCAGTTTTCGTAGTTTTCGTACATTGAGGTGCTGTAATTACGAATCATCCAGCCAATGTGTGAGTACCAAAATCCACGTTTTGCAGAATATGGGTCTTTGTCGTTGTTATCGACATGCTTGTGATGCACACGGTGATCAGAAGACCAGTGTAGCGCGCTGTTCTGCAGGGCAAATGCACCACCTAATGCAAACAGGAATCTTAGGCTTGAATGCGCTTCAAACGCTTTATGTGACCATAAGCGGTGATAACCCGTCGTGATTGAAAGGTTACAGAACGTAAAGCAGATTGCTAGCCATATCCAGTGCTCCATGCCATAGCCAAAAAAGTAGCCATAAACGGGAGCCGCAACAACAGCAAGCAGCATACTAAAAGAGAACACAAAAATATTGAGCCAGATTAATGGCGGCTTTTTTGTAGATTGTTTGTCGGCACTATTCATTAGCAAATTTCCATTGGGCTTACATCTGTGCGCTAGAATATCAGCGTACACGTGTAAGTCAATATTGAAAGTGTAAACGTGTATTAGTATGTTTTGCTTAAATATTGTATAAAGGTAGTGTGAAATGTAGTAGCAAGTCATAAATGGAAGTACTAAGGGCTAATAAATGGAAATTAAGGTAGCTGAATATAAAGATTATGAGCGGATTGCCCAATTACACGCGGATAGCTGGAAGCTATATTACCGTGGCATTCTTGCTGATGATTACTTAGAAAATGATGTTTTGGAGGACAGATCTGTTATTTGGCAGACTCGTTTGATTAATCCTCCTTTCAACCAACATGTTTTATTGCTTGAAGAAGGTGGTTTACTGGTTGGTTTCGTCTGCGCGTTTGGTAATCACAACTTTGAACGTGGCACGTTCATTGATGCGCTACACGTAGACAATAATTATCGTGGTCGAGGTGTAGGCAAGCGTCTGTTGTCTGAATTGTCGAAGTGGTTGCAGCAATACTATTCGGACTCAGGGCTTTACCTAGAGGTGATGTCTGAGAACCACCAAGCGATTGCTTTTTATCAGGCGATTGGTGGCAAAGAAGAGCTCGAGCAAGTTTGGAGCGCACCATGTGGCAGCCAAGTGAATGAAAAAGTGATTTCTTGGAGCTCTCCCGTTGAACTTGAACAGAAAACAGCGAGCGTTGTGTATTCTTAGTCGATTCTTGTTGAATACTGGTTTTTTGCTGAGTAGCAGGTTCTTAACGAAGCTATTTTAAAGCAGAAGAACAAAGACAAAAGCCCCGAGTATTAAGTTGCTCGGGGCTTTTTTGATTGAATTAGTGGTCGTTTTAATGATTCGCAAAGATACGTGAAATATTGGGCGATTAATCACACCATGTGATCTTATTCCTACCGCCTTTTTTCGAAATGTAGAGTGCTTGGTCAGCGTCGTCGATAAGCTGCTCGACAGAACCAAGGGCTTGAAGGGCATGTTTCACACCGATTGAAATTGTTACTTCTAATCTAAGGCGAGTAGGGGATTCTAAAAGGGCATTAACCAGCGATTCAATTGAAGCCTCGGTTTCTCCTTGGACCAGCACCAAAAATTCTTCACCGCCGTATCGAAAGCAGTTACTGCTAGTCGGTAGTCGTTTTTGAATTTCATCGGCCAGTTCTTTAATCACCATGTCACCCATTTGATGGCCGTAGGTGTCGTTAATCGATTTGAAATGATCAATATCTATCATGATCGATGTAATGGATCGCTGACGGTCTATGCTCGGTTCTATCACCTGATGAAGATAAAGGCGGTTGTAGCAGCCCGTTAGTGCGTCTTGATAGGAAAGGGCCTCGAACATATTAGATTGCTTGCGAAGCTGAATCGCTTGTTTGCGCAGTTGCTCGGATTGAGCGAAACGCTTGTGTACTTCCAAGTCACGTCTTATACAAGCCGCTGAGATCAGGATGTAAGCCGAAATATAAACGGAAATTGTTTCTATTTCATGCTCTGGCTCCACTTCATAAAGCAGTGGCGCAAGGCCGATGAGATAAGCCAAAAAGATAAACGACAGCGTAGATATACTGTATCTGGCTGACAATCTTGAAAACGTACCAATGTAGATCATCACTAAAATGATGCCACCTTGGTAATCGAAGTTGTTCAGCTCGATGGCTAGTCGACCGACATAGACCAAGAAAAGTGAGCTAATTACAAGGAAGGCACTTTCTACGAGTTCCAAAACGTTGGGTTTGTTTGTAATACAGTATCTGGCGGCGGCCATCATCAATAAAAAAAGTATGACTCGGAAAATGATAGGCGTAATGCACTCGCTACCAAAGTGGATGTAATCGGTGACGATAAAAGCACAGAATATTGAGATAGGGATGTAGATGAAATTTATGTACGGCAAATAAATTTCATTATCGAAATAGGTTTTAAATCTTTGATTCTTGAACCCAGAATAAGAACGCATTGAGAAATTAGCCGAGATTGATACACAATAATTTGCGTAGTATGTCACAGTCTTGATGATTGTAAACGAGCATTTCTATAGATTTGTCAGTATGTTAGCTAGATCAACAAACGGTAGCGGGCAATATTCACGCTCTATTATCGATAGAGCGTGAATATCTAGAGGCTGGTGTAAGAGTGGTAAACAGAAATTAAAGCAGATTATAAAAACTAATCGCGATTAACGCTTGTTCTTCAAATAACGCTTACGACGCTCTTCTTTTTTCTTGATCTGTTGTTCGGCTTTCAGCGCAGCCGCTTCTTCAACTTCGATCAGCTCTTGTGTGATCATTTCTGGCAACTCAAGCGTTACCTTACCTAAAGTGCCATTACGCAATTCGTGAAGCAGGATTTCTGAACATTTGTGAATGTCGATATGACCACCGGCACGAAGTGCACCACGCTTACGGCCAATCGCTTCCATCAGTTCGATGTCAGACTCAGGCAGCTCTTCAATTTGGTAGCGCTCTTGCAAAAGGTTAGGGTACTGTTTTGCTAGGTACTCTACTGTGTAAAATGCCACTTCATCGTATTCCATTGCTGTATCTTTTACAGCACCTGTTGCAGCCAAGCGGAAGCCACTGTGTGGGTTTTCTACTTTAGGCCAAAGGATTCCTGGAGTATCTGAAAGGATCACGCCATTTTGCAGATTGATACGTTGTTGGCGACGAGTTACCGCAGGTTGGTTACCAGTAACCGCAATCGTACGTCCAGCCAAGCAGTTGATGATGGTCGATTTACCCACGTTCGGGATGCCCATGATCATTGTACGAATGTTTTTGCCCATCTGTTCACGGTGCGGTGCCAGTTTGCGTACTAGCTCCATAACGTGATTAACTTCTTCTTTTACGCTAGTCGTAATCGCAATCGCTTTAACGCCTTGCTCTTTCTCGAAGTGCTCAATCCAACGTTGAGTCAGTTCTGGATCTGCAAGGTCACGCTTGTTCAGCACTTTTACACAAGGCTTATCGCCGCGCAGTGAAGAGATCATTGGGTTTTCACTACTGAACGGGATACGAGCGTCCAGTACTTCGATGATCACATCAACTTGTGGGATAACTTCTTCGATTTCTTTGCGGGCTTTGTGCATGTGACCCGGAAACCATTGAATACTACTGTTAACCATTTGAAACTATTACCTTTAAATTTTAGTTGTTTAATGTGGGGTACAAAGTGGGGTACATAAGATTTGATAAGGAAATCACAATACATGTACTGTTTCGTCGCCACAATAAACTTTGATAAAGAGATCTTAACACTTTATAAGGGTAGCGTGAATCGAATAACAGGTGTGAAGGCGTAGAGAGTATTTAAAATAAATTTCTAGGGATGATTGCGATGGATAAAGCAGATAGAAAGCGATGGAGCTCCTGTTCTTAGCTATATCTTAATTTGGTTCTAGTGATTGGAGAGGTGCGTATATCAAGGAGGTAGTTTTTAAAATGAAGAGGTTCTGAAGTAACACAACGCTACTGTGTATGGGTGAGTCAAATTCTACGTAAAGAAATGCGCTTAACTCATCATGTTGCGGGATAACAGTGCTCTATAGCAATTAATTGTAAAGTGGAATTTTGCGTTTACATATCGAAGTGAAAATCCCACTTATCATGGTAAGCCTAAAGCAAGAGTTATGCGGCTAATGCTAAATAGCTATCATCAAGAAAGTACTGACGTTTTTCGACTAGCTCTGATACCACAACCTTGAGGTCTTTGCCCAAGACCATTGCAGCAATTATGCTATCAATCTCATGAGAAAGAAATCCAACCGAGTTCGCGCCAAGAGATATTGAAGGTGGGAAAGTTCCATCATTAATTTTGCGATGAAGTGTTGCCATCGAAAATGGGATGCGTGCTAAAACGTCTTTTTTACGTTCGATCTTGAATTTAATGCTCATAAAAAACCTATATGTCACTGTTCAAATCAGTGAAATGAGTGGATGGTTTTCAAATGTTTATGAGAACTAAGTGGCATAATGTGCCAAGGGAATAATCGTTTGCATAATTTATCGCCAGCAAACAAGGCTCTATATTGTTAGTAACTCCTTCAAGTTGAATACAAAGTAAACTGTGAGGACAGCTTTACGAGGTGAATATGTTAACTGCTACTTATTTGCTTGGTAAAGGTCAAACATTTGCACATGCAATTATTTGTGATTAACCTCACGCTTAGTGGTGCTTTTTGTTTAATGTGTAAGCGATTCAAGTTGTTGGTTTATATAGTTAAATGATTAATACGATAAAGTTAAATCATATAACCCCCTAAATGCCGCGTGTGTAGTGGCATTTAGGGGGCTTCGATCTGAATCCTAGCTGATGGTGTTTCTAAAAGCTAAAGCTCTATCATCAAGTTTAATTCTCACTAAGTTTTTGTTGCCATTGTATCCATGCTTTGGCCATATATACCCCAATGAGGTTAATAGGGATTTTAAGAGTTTGGTTGCTCGGGCCTGTGTACATTCCTCATAAAACTTTACTCTTGGAAGTACCTCATGAAAATATTCATGGTTGTCATAAATTTTTCGCGATATTTCAAGAACCTGTGGACGTGAAAGTCTAAGTTTTTCATCCCGATTACTATATTCAGAACTCTCAAAGATCATTGAATTCAGAATCTTGGCAGGTTCAACGAGGTGTTTTGTGCTTTTGTCCAGTTGACTAGTCCAGACGTGTTTGAAAAGCTGTTTATTCGTAAAAGACATATCAAAAAGAACATCTTCTTCTTTTACTGAACTAATCTGATAGTCACGCATGATCTCGAATCTCTTTATCATCGCTTGCTCTTTAAAACCTACTTGGTTTGTTGCCATGAGCCTGTCTACTTCTGTTTGCGTGGTTAGAGGCGCATCCAAGATTGCTTGTATTCGACTCTCTTTGTCCAATCCATTCAATACATTGAGCTGATTTTGTCCCTTCTCCAATAACTCATGGGTGGTTGTTAATATTTGAACATTGAATCCAAGTTGTTTTAGCGCCCATCTCATACTTAATGGTTGGTTGCTATTGAACAGTTTCCGCTTGTTAACAAATTCTAGATTCAATAGGTCACAATCTGAATCAAGAAAATTGTTTTGTATTGGCTGATAGTCGTACATAAAATTTGATGTTAAATAGAACGTTATTTTCGTGCTAGTTCTGAACCTCTTTGAAAAATTAATCAGTTCTTTCACACCCAGCGTGAGATCACTCACGACGTTCACATTGTCTGTATAGTCACTTTCTATCGAATAACCTGAAGCTAGACATGGAGATGCGAAAATCTTGTCGTATTTCAAGCATTCCTTAGAAGGGTTTTCTAGAAATTTGGCTTGTTCTGATGAGCCTTTGTTAGCACCTGTAATAACAAGTGTTTTCTTACGTAAAGCTACTTTTTCGCATGGTTGCCCAGAGCTATCTTTCAATCCCAAATCTATCATTACAAGTCTGAGTGATTTGAGAGTGTCAAATAAAATGACCTTTTCATTTTTAAACTGTTTTCTTGTATTTGTGAAAACATGGAGCTTGTCTGCAATTGTGACGTTCACATTTTTGTATGGATTATGTGTTGCTTTGATAACCTGAATGTTTTTGCCTAGTTTTTTCAGCCAACGTAGAGTTGTGTCAGTAATATCAGCGTCAGCAACAACAACCTTGGGAGCCCTCTTAATTGCTTTGCTCAAGATTTCAAAGACTTCTTCTCGCGGCATTGTATTGTTGCTGTTTGAGCAAACAGTCGAAGTGACTTTTTCAAATTCATCGATAATAAGTACGTCGCAACTAAGTACGAAAGACGCTATGTGATCTTTGTAGCTACTGTTAACTACAACTCCAAGTGCATCTGCATTTTCTATCTCATATAAGGGCGCTTTTTTATAGGAAATTGCATCAGTCATTTCACAGAACTGTTCAACTAGTGGAATGAGATATGAAAGATACACGATACGCTTTTTGTTATGAGCAGACTTCGAGATAGGTTGCAGTACATTTTTAGTTTTCCCTGTTCCTGCTCTACCTAAGAGTGCATATGTGTTGTACTTTTCAGAGTTAATGTAGTGGCCCACATCCGCAAAAGTTTCGACTTCAACAATATCGTCAAAGTTGGAGACTCTAGTTGCCTCTATGAGTTCGCTTTCGTGCGACGCTTCAAGTTCCTGTAACTTGGAGAGAAGCTTTCTGTAACTATCATCGGAGCTACCTGGAACAAAGTGATTTAGGCAAGCCTCGGCTGAGTCAAACCGAAGCGGGATTTGCTGAATTAAGTACCTAGAAAGGAATGATGCCAAATCTTCACTTGGATGTATCTTGTAAGCTTCAAATAAGTACTGAAATGAATGGTAGCTAGAGTAGTCAACGCCCGTTACTACATCAATAATATGCTTTTTGTCGGCTTTGAAGTTTTCAAGCATTAGAGTCGAGGAAGCCTCTGGAAGTGACTGAGAATCGATTGCAAACCGTATGTCTTTTAATCCTGCTTGTTTATATGATCGGTAAATTTCCATAATGTTTTTTTGACCATATATTGGTGCCACGATCCTTCTATCTGATGAAGAATACTCAACACCATTTGATACGAGAATCGTGACTTTATCGAATGCATG
Source organism: Vibrio sp. 1CM23M (assembly GCF_023161755.1). Lineage (NCBI taxonomy): Bacteria > Pseudomonadati > Pseudomonadota > Gammaproteobacteria > Vibrionales > Vibrionaceae > Vibrio > Vibrio sp. 1CM23M. The sequence continues at coordinate 51,364 of NZ_JALNTR010000001.1, read as the reverse complement.
ACCAGTCATGACAATGTGTTCTGATGTTGTTGATTTATTAGTAATTTTCATATTTACCTTTTTATAGTTATTTTCGTTTTTACGTGGTGGAAATTGTTTAAAATTGGCCCTTTAGAATGAACCATAATCGATAGATTCAAAGAGGGACTCTTTGGAGGGTTTACTACTGACATTTATCAGCAAAGCGTTGCCTTTAGTAAAAGGGGGCACTTTGAAGTGTTTATATATAAATAAGGGAAAGTGTCCCTATGAGCAGTTTTCCAAAACTTCGTTTTGAATTGCTCGAGATGCTTATATTTTGAGCATTCGACAAGAAAAGGAAGGCCTTTTAATGCACTAAGAGTTTTCAAAGCTTTTATGTTGCGGTTTGAGTTTGAGTTTGAGTTTTGTTTTAAGGCTCTTCTATAGATAAGTTTGTTCATGGTGGTTTACCGTTGATTTGGTCAAACCTTAACGTAGATACGGTTCTGACACCATATACTACTACTTATAAAATCAATGGCTTAGGTGGTTTTTAAACGTTGTTATTGTTAATCAATATGTTACGGATTGTATTTTTTCAAGATGGTTCACATGTCTTGCTTCTTAAAGGGCCACTTTCTTCTGTATGTATAAAATAAGTTCAAAGTGCCCCCTGTTTTAAAGTTCGCCAAAGCTTAGCTGTAAACTAAATCGATATGTTCATGAGCATTGCTCATGGAAATTTTTTCTGTAAATGATGCCCTAGGCATGATTTTGTAGTTACATCCTTTGAATAACGTATAGATTAATTTATGTGATCTGAGTCTAAATATTAAAACCTCATAGAAACTAGATACTATTTTCATTAAGAAAGTTATGAAGCAAGCTAACTGATTGAGTTAGATGTATAAGTTCATACTCAATCTAAATTTTAGTATTATTAGATTTAATAAACTAGATTAAGTTACTGATTTAAAAGATTAATATCCATTACTGCTAATTGATAAAGCAGTCAATTTTAGTATTATTTACTACGAAAGTAGGGGGGCTCCTCTACCATTAATCAATTTGAGGTAAATAATATGAAGAAACAAAAGCTCACACTAATTAGAGGCATTCCTGGGTCAGGAAAAACAACAATGGCTTCAAAACTTGATGCCCGTTTGGTCGAAGCAGATATGTTTTTTGTAGATAAAGATGGTAAGTACAGCCATTGCCCGCAGTACATTAAAGATGCTCATGCATGGTGTCGACTTGAGATGAAACGTCTTCTAAGAGCTGGATATGATGTTGTCGTAGCCAATACTTTTATTAAAGGCTGGGAGCTTCAAAGTTACATCAATGCTACGCAGAGCCTTGATATTGAGTTGGAGGTTGAGGTTATTGAAGCTGAAGGGAAGTATCAAAATATACACGGTGTTCCAGACTGGACTGTTGAGCGAATGAATCAGCAATTTGAAACATTTGTACCAAAATCAAGCCAGAGCTCACTTAATACTAACGTGTCTACGGAGGTATAAGTATATGCCTGTAAAAGACATAGATTTTTTCTACAGAAAACATATTCGTGCGGCTAGAAAGGCAGCTAAAGGTCTCTCAGGGCTTGATAGGGCGGAAGCCATTTATATTTATTTTGAATATGAAACGCAGCACCCTCATGCGCGATATACATACGACCAGGAAATGATGAATCGTCACTCTGATCATCAATTTCCAATTGATTTGATGAAAGTCATGAGCTCATTATCTGCTACAAATGACTGGCTTGACCTAGATAGTAAACCAATACTTCTGATTGAATAACTTCATTATGGCTACTCTGAGATTGTACAGAAATCAATACTGATCATAGTGGATGTCAGAGAGCATCGGGGGGCCTCATACGGGAAACCAGTTCTGGTTTTATGGTGTTATCTTCTTATCATTATAAGGACATTACACAACAGACCTAATTTTAGTGGGGTATCAGTTAATACGTGATGAGGTACATTATTATTGAGTCATTTCAACTTTAAAAATTCTTAACATCCCAACCCAAATTTAAGAATTCTTAAATGGATTAAGAATCGGTAAGAATTTTCCCATGAGCTTCGCTCAAGAACCTGTCGATTTATTCAAAGCACCGCTTTGGTGGTGCTCTATAAGGGTTATATCGCCAATTAATCTGACGTATCAATGGAGTCGTACATGACTTGTTGGACATCGGTTTGAGCTACTATTATCCTGTTATAACAGTCATTTTTTAAGGGATTGCCAGTGGATACGTTGTTTCAAGTGATTTCAGATTTGCATGAAGAGTTTAGTGGAACCACTATTAAACAATTGGTTAACCCTGACGCTGATATTGTGATACTAGGTGGGGACATTACGCATGGGGTAGGGCTAGCAGAACTCGCTTTTCAAGCTGCTAAATCAAACCCTGACATTGAATTTATCGTGATTGCTGGTAACCATGAGTTTTATCCTCAAGGTTTCGATTATCTTGATTATTTGAGCTGTTTGCCTCTTTGGAATCAATTAAGTTGCAACTTGCACTTTCTCGAAAACACGTCGGTAGTTATTGATAAGTATGATCTTGAGATATTTGGAGGGGTTGGTTGGACAAACCTCAGTGGGCTAAATGACGTCAACACACTTTCTCTACAGATGAGAATCAATGATTTCAAGTACATAACCGTGAATAATCAAACTTTGACACCAACAAAAATGAGGGAGTTGAATGCTAAGTTTAGGAGTTCTTGTATTGAATCTATGTCTAACTCTCTAAAAAATAACAAGCTGGTTGTTTCACACTTTCCACAGAGCTTTGAACTGAAACATTCAGGCTATCCAGTTGACCTTTTAACGTGTTATTTCTGCTCTGACGACAATGAGTTAATCAGAGAGTTAGCTAGTCTTGGAGTAACTGTTATGGTTAGTGGACACACTCACGATAATTTTGATCGAATTGTTGAGGGCGTAAGACAGGTTTCAAACCAAGTCGGATACCCACATGAAGACGGGTTTGAAAACAATCTTATTAAGTCTAGAAAGTTACATACGCTGCTAAAATCCTAATGAGGAAATACTACTGCGCATGCGAGCCCTTCAACTCATAGTTTTCTTACTTGCTAAATAGAGCGGGAATTAAGGATCTATAAGATTGCTTTGGTAAACAAAAATCGTTGATTACTTCTTTGACTTGTTCGTGGAAAAACTGATTCACAGAGTTTTCAAACTAGTACAACTCAGATTTAGCCTTTGCTTGCGTACTCTCTATACATTGAACATTTGAATTTGAGTTTTTTGATTGAGTTTACTTTGAGAATAACTAGTAGGCTGTCCATGTTAGTAGTAGCAATAGAAGTGTTGAGATGTAGTATGAATCTCTCTATATGATTGTCACTTGATATATGTAAGTGCATAATATATCAGTAAATAGAACTATTTTAGAGAATTTAATCATGTGGCAGTTAAAGAGTTATCTTTTGTTAAAAGCTATATCTGTTTTACGCTGGGCTATACGTAGAATTAAATCAATTACCGATACCTCAGATGGTAATAACAGTGAGATGCTTTACCTGGCACCTACGATAGTTGAGACTCCAAATGATTACGACTATTACTTCCATCAGCTAGATTACTTCATTAATGAGTGCTCAAGTAATGTACAGGAAATAGCTCTGACTGGGCCCTATGGTAGCGGAAAATCAACACTATTAAGAACCTACTTTAGTAAGCGACCTAGCTTGAAAACTAAGTTTGTATCTTTAGGGACTTACTTGCCTTCTAAAGATGAAAAAAAAGTAGAAGACTTAGAAAAGGCAATTGCTCGACAGTTACTTTATCAATATAGCGGACTAGATGAAATCGGCTCAAGGTTTAGTTTTCCTATTTATAAAAAAGGAAAAAAGCTATCTGCATATATGCAAGCAGCCGTTCTGATTTGTTGGGGTGTATTGGCTGGGTATGGTATTTCATTGGGGTTAAAGACGTCATTAAACTTGCTATACAATGTTTTGCTGAATGCAGACTGGGTTAACATGAAGGTGTGGGGGATTAGTTTCTTTTTCGCTGTTCCGATTTGCCTTCTGGCCGATGTGTATAAGTACTTGTCTAAAAATAGACTGTCTAGTATTAACCCAAAAGAAGGTAGTTTCGATTTTCAACCTACAGCAAAAGAGGGGACGTCATTTAGTTTACACCTTGAAGAGCTTTTGAGGTTTTTTATTGCTACAAAGACTGATGTAGTAGTGATTGAGGATCTAGATAGATATGAAATTCCTGAGGTTTTTGAAAGTCTGAAAGAATTAAACAATATCGTAAACAAAAGCGACCAAGTATTAAGCCCTGTGCGGTTTGTATATGCTGTTCGTGATGATATCTTTCAAGGGAGCGGTAGAGCAAAGTTTTTCGATGCAATAGTTCCGCTTATCCCTATTATGTCGCCATTCAACTCATATGAAAGATTCAAACAATTGTTTGCAGATCCCGCAATAGCAACTCAGTTAGAACCTGTCTTAAGAAGAGTATCTGTAGCAGTACCTGATATGCGTGTGTTAAGGAATACAGTGAATGAGTTCAACTCATATAGAAAAATTTTGAAGACACAGAACTGTCAAAACAATTATGCCCGATTGCTGTCATTTATTGTATACAAAAACCTTTATAGCCATGACTTTGCCAAGTTATATACAAATGATACCAGTGCGATTGATCAAGCCGTTAACGTTAAAGAGAAGATCCGCCAACAGCAAGAAAAAAACTTAGCTGAGCAATATAACCAGTTACTTCAACAAGATAAAAACTCTTCTCTGGAACTTTTGCAGGATGAACAAGAGTATTTTTGGGTATTATTGGGGCAGCTATCAAGAGCTTTGAATGTGGACGCAATAAGGCTAATTTCAGGGATTGAAACTAAGCAGATGGAAACAGAGGAACTTGTTAACCTTATCCACTCTGACTCACCGCATTTTAAGCAGCTGACTGTCATTGTTAACGGGAACCATCAAACTAATAATTATCAGTCAAAGCAGTTAAGAGTCCCTGCTTTAGACCCAGAATTAGTGCAAAAAAGACTGAGTAATATTCGTGGCAAAAACACGGAACTAGCTGAGAAAAGGCAGCGCGAATTATCTAAAATTAAACAAATGTTATTAGAGACTAGATCTATGACTTGGCCTTTATCTGAAGCAATGGAACTGATGCCAGATGAAGAATGGGTTCCTCATGATATGCCTGTATTAAAGATGTTACTTCGGGATGGTTTAATTGATGAGCATTACGGTTTGTACCTTAATCATGTCCTTGAAGGGAGGCTTACAGATAGAGACTTTGCATTTTTACAAGCGTTGCGAGATCGTCAAGAGTTTGATTTGATGTTTGAGTCTAGCAATTACAACGAAGTATTGTCATACCTATCTGACAATGATGCTTACTCACCAGCGGCTCAAAATTATGGATTGTTGCGATTCCTTTCTAGTTCTGAAGAGCATTCAGTATTACGGAATAAAATTATGCATATTCAGTTCATTGAGCACGAATCATGTGCTGAGCGCTTATACAAACTTCGAGGTGTTCTACCTGAATGGAACAAACTTTTATGGCCAACTGTCATCTCAGATCTTTTATTTAGCATAAAAAATCTACCAAAAGTCGATGGTATTGAGTTGCTCTCTGACTTAGTTAATCATGTGGAAGATCTCTCTACCGAGGAGAAATCCCTTGTGCAACTTCAACTTAAAGAAGAGCCATTATTACTAGAGGCGATAAGTAGGCACTCTAATCCCCAAAAAACTATTGAATCATTTAAGAATAAACAAATAGTGATCAGTAGCTTGGATGAAGCTCCTCATCTTAGATCATTAGTTAGAAGTTCTATTGAATTTGGTATTGTCGAGCTAAACTCAACAACGCTACAGTCGGCGCTTTCTGCTTATTCAGAAAAACATATTAGCTTACCAGCATCCTACAAGTTAATAAGTAAGTTCGAACAAGTTAGGTCATTTGTTGATAGCGATTTCACAAAGGAAGTGGAGCTGGCTAGCACAGGAAAGATTATTAAATGCCCCGATACTTTTATTTTAAAAGTTCTACAATCAGAGCTAAGTGAGGAGGTAACGCTTAGTTCATTGAAGCGTATCGAATTTGAGTTGGTGACCTTAGACAAAGTTCCTCAACAGTATTGGGTACCATTAATAGAAAGCCATAAGTTACAGATTAATTGGTACGTAGTAGAAACTCTGATTAAAGTGACAGAAGAGGAGAATCAAATTGATTCAAACTGGTTATCAGAACTCTTAGCCGAAAAAGAAGTTAAGGAAAAGCTAGCAAATGACACCTCTAACTGCTCATATGAGCAAAATCAAATAATAAAAGCCTTTCTTATCGAGTATACCAAAGACTCAGAAACCTTTACTTATTATGCCAGTCTTCTTAATTTGAGTTTTTCTAATGAAGAGCTAGTTGAACTAACACCATCTAAGCTTAAGTCTTTTGTACATAATGAAATGATAGAACCATCATTAGAGCTTTTCGAACTCTTGCAGCAAAGTGATGTTGATAGCGCCTATTTTTTGATTGAGAAGTACCCAGAACTAATTGAGCAAAAAAGTTTTGAAATAGATGAAGATGATTTTTGTGCTTTGCTTCCTAGAGTAGAGTTGGAACATAGGAAGGTTTTGCTATCAGGCTGGACTGATTACTTGAACGCCTCGATTCCATCTGAGTATTGGTTTCCAATGTTTGCACAAGAAGTTGTGGTAAAAGCTCCATTTACAGGCCTTATAAAGAAAAAAAATGGAAAAGACTTAACACGACATTTAGCTGAAATTGGGATTAAAAATGTAATTAAGCTAAATGAGAGTCAAATCGTAAAGTTTCTTGAAAGTGAGAAAGTTACTCTAAATGAAAAGCTTAACCTGATTATTGGTCAAGTACCTCACCACAAAGGCAAAATTGATAGTTTAGCCGAACAAGCACTTGGTTCTGAATGGCCCCTTAGTGTTAACTTTTACCCTTATAACCCTACTGTTTACGCATTGTTGATGGTTTGCATAGAGTACGAATTATTATCTTCAATAAGATTGTCGGATGAGGGGGTGAAAATCAATTCATTCAGAAAATAGGTTTGGGATTAGCTGTAGTAATTCAGACCTGATCTGACAGTTACCCACTTTTAGACTCGGTGCCTGTCAGATTATATCTGGGCTAAATTCTTTTCAGCCCAGATTGATTTACCATCCTCTAATGTCTCTATTGGCGTTCTGCCACAGCACATTTTTCCTTGATGGGTACGATGATTGTTGTAGTAGTCCATCCATTCGTCCAGATCTTTCTGTAACTCTTCCATCGAACCATACAGTTTCTTTCTGAATGTGACTTGGTAGAACTCATTCAATATGGTCTTGTGGAAGCGTTCGCAGATACCATTTGTCTACGGTGACATCGCTTTCGTTTTCGTGTGGTCGATATCATTGATGGCTAGATAGAGCTGGTAGACATGCTGATCAACACGACCACAGTATTCAGTGCCTCGGTCAGTCAAGATTCTCAACATTGGCAGCTTATGATTCTCGAAGAACGGCAGAACCTTGTCACTCAACATATCTGCTGCCGTGATTGGTGTTTTTGTCGTGTAGAGCTTTGCGAACGCTATTTTGCTGTAGGTATCAACGAACGTCTGCTGATAGATACGCCCAACACCTTTAAGGTTGCCAACATAGAATGTGTCTTGAGAGCCTGGGTGTGCTGTTTCTATCTCACCACAAGCTTCATCATCATGCTTCTGCGTTCTAGAGCAGCGACTTGCTCTTCCGTTAGAATGATACCGTTCTCAGCAACTTGCTTTTCTAAGGCAATGAGGCGTTTTTTGAAGTTTTCTAGGTCGTTGTGAAGCCAGATTGAGCGCACGCCACTTGGAGAGATAAAGACCCCCAGTTTACGCAGTTCGTTGCTTTCGCTATCTGGCAGGGTAGTCGATGGCATATTTTAGGACGGCTTGTTCAGTTTCACTATCGACTCGGTTCTTTAAGTTTGGTGTTCTTCTGCTCTGATTAATCAGAGCATCAATACCGCCAGTTTCAAGTGATAAAACGTGTCTCGAGAGACACCCATAACCTTGCAAGATTGAGAAGCCCAGCTTTGTGTTTGATGATTGGATTGCTAGTATGAAGCATGAGAGTTACCTCTATTGTCTTTGATTAGTGATTAAGTACCTTTAATCAAAGTGGGTAACTCTCTTCTTTTCAAAATGAAGTGTCAGATCTAGTCGGAACTGATACAACTAATGATCCTTGTTGTCAAAAAACAAGTCGCACGTCGTATAAAAATTGTTGTGATAACCTGTCGCTATAAACGTGTAGTGATCCACGTCTCTCTCTCGAAAAGCTTCTATAAAACTATCACGAAGACCTTCGAATACACCAGCGCCTCTCATATTAGAAGCTAAAAACTCGTCATCTGATGTTTCACTTTCAACCAATTCAATTAATTGCTTTTTTGCGTCTTTACACCATTTCGACATGTGATTTGTCGAGTTTGAGTATTGATCCAGAGCATAAATAAATTTCTTATATTCCACCTTATTTCGTCTAAAAAATGGAACACTTTTCATTATAGCTCTCTGATCTATGCTTTCACTTGTAATTAAGTGTGCCCACTTGTCATTGTTCCTCAAAGACTGACGAAACAATTGATTAGTAACTCCACAGACACAAACATAGTTGACTGTATCGAGCATCAATAGCTTTTTTACAAGTAGATTGAACAACCCTTTGTTTCGCATTTCTAAGTCAAGAATTTCAATACGTTCGATTGCAGGGCAAGATTTCTGAAGAGCTAATATGGCTCCAGGTATTGATGAATCAAAAAGTTCAGATTCTCCAACCTCTAATAGCTCTCTTGGCATTTTAAGTGGGCTTCTGATTATAAGTTCGATTGAGTCATCGATATAATTAAACGCCTCGCGTGGATATGCCGACATTGAGAAGTTTTTAACAATTTTCTCAACTGTTGTTTTTACATCATTCATATCTAGAGCTCCTTAATAACTTCAGGACTCAAGAGTGCCAGACTGTCGGTGTTTGTCAATAACTTCTTATAATTCAATTATTTAAGTTATAATATCTCTGAGTGTGAAATGGTGGTGACCTATTTAAATCAAATGAACTGTTCAATGGGAATGTGAGTATACGACCCAACGATTAAGTCGTGTTAAATAGTCAACTTCCTTTGGTCTAAAAGTACGGGTTAGGCTTCTGAGGTAGAAAGTGTAAGAGGCTAAAAATCATTCTGACGCGAAAGTGGACAATTATGAGCTACGAATGCCATCAGTGTCTGCCTTGTTCGCATAAATAAAAATATGGGAAAACTCCATATCAGTGGCCAGTTTTAGTGAACCACTACAAGCTCAAATATGGGTTCTAATGTAATGAATCAAAAATACTGCATTATTCACAGTTTCCTTTTACTGCATCTGATATAATTAACCTATTGATATTAAACGCTTTGTGATGTTTAGTGAAATGAACTTTAATCAAACCACAGTATTGGCTTTCTTTGAGCCCTCCAAGGTTAGTTACGAGATCCCTGTATACCAGCGGGCTTATGCTTGGGGAGAGAACAACTGGCATGAATTCTTGTCAGATCTTTATGAGCAAGTAGATGGGGAAAACAACTATTTTTTCGGGAATATTCTTCTTGAATGCGTTGAAAAGAACAAGTTATACGAAATCATTGACGGCCAGCAAAGGGTCACTACCATTACTATATTTGTTCGCTCTCTACTCAATGTATTAAAGACACGAAATGACCTGTCAGAGCATGATTTTGACATTGATGACACTGAAGAAGCTTTCATCAGAGATAAAAATATTAAACTCCGCCCAGTTGAATATGATCGAAGTTGTTATGACTGCCTAATTGTTGAAAATTACGATCAGTTTGATGCCTATTCTCCATCACAAAAGAAACTACTTGAAGCGAAAGCCTACTTCACTAAACAACTCTCTAAGCTTGATACCGCACGCCTTGTCAGTATCCAAGAGAAGCTTGAAAATACCGACCTTACCATCATCGAGTTGGAGGGTAAGAAGGATGCGGCTTTGATGTTTGAACTGGAAAATAATAGAGGCAAAGAATTGACCAATATGGAAAAGGTCAAATCGTATTTCATGTATCAGATGTATGTGAATAGCCCTGCTGACGATGTTGATAACAATATCGAATTTGTATCGAACATATTTAAACGCATTTATCAGGTAATCAACAACATAGAGCGGATCAATGAAGATAGTGTGCTGATTTACCACAACAATGCGTATATCAAGGGGTACGCTTACCGCACTTTGGATGACTTGAAGGAAGCTTTCCGTAATAAAGATGACAAAGTTACCTGGATAAAAGAGTACGTTCGAAGTTTAAACGATTCATTCGTGGCCATAGATAAGTTACAACATGAAGAGAGTCTGTATGCGAAAAGGCTGTTTAAACTTGGGATCCCCGCATACATTTACCCATTCATTATTAGGGGCTACCGTTATAACTCTTCAGATCTCCCAGCTCTTTTCCGCATTCTTGAAGTGATAACCTTTAGGGCTAAGCTCATCAATAGTCGGGCAAATATCCAAGAGCGTCTCAATGAAATTCTGCTCTCCTACGATGGTAACAATGTTGTCTTATCAGAAAAAATAACAAGTAAGCTCAACGATACATGGTATTGGAGTGATACAAATACGAAGAACTATCTACATGGCGGGATGTACGGAAATAATGTACTAAGCTACCTGCTTTGGAGCTACGAGAGTTATCTTCAGAGAGCGGGATATTCAGTCGAAGGGTTCAAGATTACTAACCAACAAATTGAACATATAGCACCGCGTACGCCTACTGATGGAAGTCCTCTCGAAACAGGATATGAACTCAATGAGCAGGGTGAGTATTCCGAAGACTTTAGCTCTGAATACCTCAATTGTCTTGGTAACCTAATGCTCATATCAGGGTCGCACAATGCGTCCATCGGAAACAAACCATTTGCCGATAAGTTAATGTCTTACAGAAAGAACCCCATTCTCAATCAACAGGCTGAGATTGCTTCTTTCGTTAAAGATAGCGAGAACCCAGTGTGGGATTGTGAAGCAATAGATAAACGGCATAACAAAATCGTGGACTTTGCGATCACTGAGTGGTCATTTCGGTAAAGGGTAACCAGCCACTATCTAGAATCTATTGAGACTGGATAGTGGCAACAGACGGTTCATATATGTCACAAAGTTATGAAGAAATACAAGCGAACTGATTTTCAGATATTCACCCTGTGATTTTGTACCCAATGATTTGCAAAAATCGATAGCAGATTAAACCCCATAGAAATGTAGTGGCACACTGAGTTTGGTCACGCAGTTAGATTAGAAAAAACAAGTTAAATGAGGCTTTGGTGATATCTGTGTTAAATCGGTCGAAACAAGGAATGGGGCAAATATAAGTTCATTTCGCAGGTTGCGATTCGCACACTGCGAAATGGATTTCTAACTCAAAAAAGGGGCTGTTCTTAGCTAGCAGGCACTTTGAAAGAAAAGTGCCACGAGTAAAACTTCAGGCTTATGAAGCCTCTGGACAAAGGCGAGTTGGCGAGATTAGGAGCTTGTTAGATTTCGGATTAGCTGAGGTAACGCTAAGTCAACGAGCCAAAAACCATGGCATATACTCTCACGAAGTGAAAATACCAAGCGTTTTTGGTCACTGTTAAACGCCTTGTTATAACACTACTCTGACGGTTTCGCTTTCTCTCCAAGGTGCTGGGTAAACCTTAGTAAATAACCATCTAGATCTTGTATTAGAAACTCTCGTTCACCTGATAGCTTTTCACCAGTGTCATACCATGTTTCCTTTAAATCACGAAAAAAACGTACGTTAGCTTTCTTCAGTCTTTCAACTAGCGGCTCTAAGTCTGAAAGCTCTATTTGGAAGTTTACTCCACGTCCTAATGGAGTAACTAACTCACCTGTAATCCACCCTGAATCCGTGATTTGTTCGAGCATGATCTGAACCTGTTCTTGTTCAAGGTATACAAAGTCAGGATTTTCTCGCTTAATACGTACAGAGAAGCCAAGCACATCGACGTAAAATGATAACGACGCTTCAAAATTGCTTACCGATAATTCGGGAACCATAGGATTCCAGTATTCTTCCATAATCTATCCTTGCTATATGCTGTAATTCCGCTTGTGTTATAACGCCTTGCTAAGCGGACTAAAATTGTGGGTTATAATGTGTAGCGAAGCGAAACGTAACCCACTGTTTTAGTTCCGTTTAAGCAACTTGTTATATGCTTTTACATCTTCCCAATATTCATGTTCTGTAAGTGGGGGATATCTTTGAGACATGAGACCAAGAATTTCTTTTACGGCTTCTTCATGACTCTTTCCCGTGAATCTATAATCACTTAAAATTACTTTTAGTCCAGGAAAAGCTTTAGCAACTAACTTATAGTTTACAGCACTTGCTCCCTTATTTTCTATATTCTCTGTGCGCAGTCTAATATAGGTAGGTTCGTTTTCTAATTTTAAGGATATTATGGAAGCGACTAAATCTGCTGATAATTCATTTAAATAATCGTCATAATCGTCAGAGCTATTCTGCTTTACGAAACCAGAAACTTTATACCTGATCGGAGTGAAACAATGCCCAGTTTCATGTTTTAGAGTGTTTAAGCTAATCCCTTTTTTGTAAACAATGACACACTCTTTATTTTTTCCATCTTTCAACAAGTGAACACTAGTTACAGCATTTACATCTCTATTATTTGAAAGTATTAAAAACTTGCGATTTATAGAATCAAGAGTATTGATCGTAGGTTTTTTACTATTTTTAAATATATGATATTTCTTATTATCTGTATTGTTTAAGCTACTATTGAGCGCTATCAGTACAACACTAGAATAGTCACCGACCATTCTAGTGGCATTTTCATAGAAAATATTTTCTTCTGTGGAATGAGCATTTTTCAAAAAAAATGATAATAAAATAACGACTAAAAATGTATTCTTATGCATATTGTGATAAACCTTGTGTGCATATAACGCCTAATTAACAGGCAAAAAATAGTTGGTTAAAATAAGCGACGAAGGAGCAAAAACCAACTGTTTTTTGTCCTTGTTTAATTTCTTGTTAGGCTTTTAATACACCTTGCCAGTAACCAACATCTTTCCATTGTTCAAATTTAAAACCAACCTGTTTGAAATGTGCAACTTTTTCTAAGCCAAATTTCTCATGGAGAGCGACGCTAGCAGGATTAGGCAATGTAATGCCACCAATCACAGAATGGATAGAACGAGATTTTAACTCTGAGAATAAAGCATCATAGAGTTGTGAACCTACGCCGTTACCGATACATTTTGGCGATAAATAAACAGTAACCTCGACTGAAAAACGATAAGCAAAACGCTCTCTCCATTTGGTAGCATAAGCATAACCAATTAAGGCACCCGAAGAATCTTCGGCAATTAACCACGGTAAATCATCTGATTGAACTTTAGATATACGATTAAGAATATCTTCAGCAGATATAATTTCTGTTTCGAATGTAACAACAGTATCTGAAATATAATGATTATATATTTCAGCAATTGAAGTAGCATCCTTACTCACTGCATTACGAATCACAATGCCTCCTGAAAGCCTTACATTTTAATATCGTGCAAGCACGAATTCACACTTTCAGCATATCCCAACCCCATCACTTAACCAAATGAAAAATAAGAATATAATACAGTACAAATACGATTTTTTAGGTGCAAACCGTGCAAACACACATTGCTTCCTATCCAAGGCACGTTATCACTGAAGAACTTCCATTTAGTTATCGACTATTCAATAGCTTAGAGACACTTAAACAACGTATTCGTGCGTAGCTGTGTTTGAAGATCAGTCTTTAGTGGTCTAGTGGGTTAGAAATTTGGGGACAAAGTTAGAACTTTAGGCATGAGGAAAAGTAAGGCAAGTTCCTGAGTTTGAACCTGAGTTCAATCCCTATCTGGCTCATTTTGGGGCAGGAATAATTTAGGAAACAGGTTGTTTCCCAATTTGACAGCTTGATAAAACAGGCTGATTAAAATTGCATTTGCCTCCTATCCAAACTCATTTGGGGGCATAAGTTAGTTAGCGAGAGGAGAACTTACATTGAACGGCCAATCTCAGACGGAGGTTTGATCTGGATGTTTAGCTGTGAGTACTCGGAGCGATTATTGTTAATTCTTAGCAATTCTTAAGCGAATTAAGAATTCTTAAAAAACGAAAGAAATTTTAAGAATTCCAATTATTAACTGCTTTATCAATGTTGCGATGTGTTTACATTTTAAAATACCGCCTGCGGCGAAGTTGCCAATATGTTTTTCTTCCTTTTCTCTAGTCCTTGTCTAGGATAGGAGTGATCTTTGTGAGTCATCTCTTGAATGCTAAGTACATCTTCGTCTGTCAGACTTCCAAAAATATCGGCTTCGATCTGATTCTTTCTTGACTTGTTTGCGACTTGATATTTTACGTGCACTTGCGATGCGATAGTGTCGTTCAGCATCGAGAAGTCCGATAGAGGTTTGTGAAGAGCCTTCTCGTCCATGCCTTTAGCTCTAAGAATTTCTTCAAGTCTGAAGACTGCTTGCAGTAAAGATTCTGCTTCAAATGCCGTAACTCGATCGACAGATTCAATTTCACCAATTTGCTCGCAAACATGATGGATTGGGGCAGCGAGACTATGTGTGGTAATTCCATGTTGTAATTCTACTTTGTCTCGACCTTTTTGGACTTCTCTTTGCTTTCTAATATTATTTTTGTATGCAGCAACCTGGCAATAATCCTGGAGTGCACTGAAATGAGTATCCTTCAGTTGCATGATTTCAGGTTGGTATAGCTCAGTACCAAACATCTCGAAAGCTTCTTTTTTTGAAACTGGCTTTTTCGTTGCTAAATGCAGCTTAGCGCTCAATATCACGCCGCTCTCGTCTTTAACTTTCTTTCCGTCCTTTTTCACTGTGGCTCGAATGTGTAATGAAACTTGTTTTTTATCATTCGTTTGAAGCTCATCAATGTGCTGGAAATCTGGCTTTTGAATTTGGTAATGTACAGTTAAATTATCACTACCCTGCATTTTAATGTCATTTTTTAATTTGTATTCAAGTTCGATTATTCGCTCTTTATTATTCATGCTTCTAACCATTTTTATTATTTTTATTGGTATTTAGATATATTAATTGGAATGAATAAATATAGCAATGATTCTTATTAATAGTTGACAAATAAATATTACCAATTAGTAAGGCTTAACAATTTACTTTCCTATTGTTGTATTAAAGTTAATATTCATCTAGTTGAGGTTTTCTCTATTTAAATAAATTTAGTGCGAGTAATTATTATAAACAAAAAATATAAGGTAATAATTAATAATCAACAAACAAAGTTATGAAATTTAAATATAAATAACGAATTATCAATAATTTAAAGTTCGCAGGTTTATTGTAGGTATATTGACGGACTCTTCCAAACGGCAAGGCTTGTTCGCATAAGCTATTTCAGCTACACTAAATCTAAGGTAAGAGAGGGATTAGTCGGATTGAAAAAGCCCCTCCACCCGCGCTGCCATCGCAAGATGCTTCGGGAGAAGATAATGCAGAGCGACTGCGAAAAGCGTATAAAAAGGTAATCTGGAGATTCATCGCCCCTACTCACAGGGGCGTTTTTCGTTTATAGGGAAGGGGATAGGTCATTTGCGATAGTTCGTGCTCTAGCAGTGCTCTTTGTCCCGTCTCCTGAGTCTTGTTTGCCTTTAATGTGCATTTCGAGGTCGATAGTATCAATGACTTCGTTTTTGCGGCCATCATGATGATATTCTTGATTCTCAGTAAAGCCGAAGAGATTTTGGTAGTCACTATCGAGAAGTACTTCTGCAAACTTTATATCTGTCGATGGTGGGCGCACTTCCCGAGTGTCAAATCCAAAAAATTCTAGAATCATATCGATAAACATCTCGGCCCATTTTAGCTCAAGATAAGCACGATACTCGGGGCCTGTCATTCTCGGTGTTTCTTCGAGATTTTTGACTGCAAATCGACGACTGACAATAAAAACTCCATCTTTTCGATGAGCTCTAAAGTTTCGTTTCTTACGCAGCATTTTGAGAATATGTTTGGAGAAATGAAGTTCGTCCATTTTGACTTGAACATCGTAAACTTTTTTGCCCAACAATCTTATGTCATCAAGCTTCTTGAATGCGATGATGTCCTTTTCTTCATCATCTCTCATCCTGGTTTCACGAGCTGATATTTCTTTCGCAATACCAAGTTGCTCATCGGTGATATGAGACAGTCTGTCCTTGATTTTTTTGAATCCAAACTTGCTTTGCTTTCCTAGTTTTGAGGCTGAACAGATAAAGTTCTCACCGCTTTGAGCTTTGATTCTGTATGAGATGCCTTTGATTGCGCCATCTTTAGTGTATGTAAACTGAACGCCGATACTGGCTTCTCGTAGTGCCAGCATCCACTCAGACAGAGAGGGTTTTAATTGGGTTTCCGTGAGGAGTTGGTCATGCACAACGTTTAAGCGCCTGATGATGTCATTTACATGAGGTTTTCTTCTGTCGCCCTGCTCAGAGTTGTTTGGCACCATTATATAGTCGCCATTCTCCTGCTTTTCTGGCTTCATCAAGTCGCCTGGGCTTGCTAGACGGGTTAGGCCAAAGTCTAGCTCTATCTTTCTAATGATAGGGAAGGAGCGCTCGTGTTCTTTCCAGTCGGGAATGACTTTGTTAGTAAGCGTGTCAATTCGACTGATAATAAGATGGACATGTGGGTTGGACTCTTTTGCATGCTTGAAGCAGATCCATTTACAGTTTTCGTATCCAAGGCCTGTCATGAATTGTTCTGCAACCTTGGCCCATTGGTGATTTGCCATATCTTCGCCTTCGGGGTTTGAGAGCACCCAGTGCTTCAAAGGACGTTGGCATCTATCGTTTCTGCTACTAACTTCAATCAGCTCTTCGATCACATCATCCCAATTTTCAACGGTCGCGTTGGGTCTAAATATCATCTCGTCTGCTGAGAGCATCTCATTTGAAGTGATGAACTCGCTCACACTGCCTTCTTTTGTGTTCGCGCTATATAGAAGCATTTGTTCTGCGTTTAGTTCGGTGTCATCGATGACCTCAAGAGGGACGGCGGCTTCCATGCCGCCTTTACCCGATCTAGACACATAACGCATCATTTGGACGACGTCTTTTGCAGTCTGGACAGTTTCTTTAGGCTTGCATTCAAATCCAATCATGCATCACCTCTCGCTTTGCTGTTCTTAAGCTTATAGCCATTCACTACTTCTTTAACTTCATCAAGTGATAGATTATTGATGGCGAGTGAGATGATGGTGTCGGTGCTTATGTCGCCTTTAATTTCCTCGCGAAGCCCCCTGATTTCATCTCGAAGACTTACTGTGTCTTCAACGAATACTTTCATGTGCCCATTCAGCTGTTCTCCCCGATGTAAAGAGTGCATCAGTTGATTGAAGTTGCTGAAATAACTTCGTGAGCTTTTAAGAAATTCTAGCGATGTTTTAGTGATTATTGCTTTAGGCTTAATTGCGCTAAAGACGCAGTCTCGAACATAGTCTGACTTATACTTATACCCAGCATCTTTGTATGCTCTCACTATAGCGTCGTTTTGAGCATTAGTGATTTTGCATCGTAGATCTTTACTTTGTTTAAGGTGAGCTTCTTTTTTAGGTGCGCCACCTTTGTTTTTGCTTTCTTTATAATCGTTATTGTTTTTCATAGTAGTACCATTTTTATTATTATTTTTTTTTGGTAGTGAGTTAATTTTTGGTGTTTGGCACTGTTGTTGCCATTTGAGGCATCAGTGTTGCCAAGCTAGGGATGCGAAACCCAAATAAAGTCGATTTTGGCACCAGAGGTGCCATTTTGGCCGTTTAACGGCCAAGCTAGCGAAAATTGCGAAGCGAATTTTAAAGAGCCAACGGAGTTCAAGCAGTTGAAGAGGTAGTAACGAAGTTACGTATCCTCTGAAACTCCAGCTTGCTAATTATTTAAATATATGAAAAATAAGAACAAGCTTACTATTTGAATTTAGGGTAGCTAAAAAGCTTTATTCTTAATTGTTTTGCAGTGCGCGTGTGCGCTGAATTATATGTTTACTAATTTTAGATAAGGTGTTTTTCTTGAATTAGTTAATTACTAAGTTTTTAAAGATCTATGAATAACCGTTTATTTGCATTCATTCTTATATAATAAAGTTTAATTATTTATTAATCAACTGACATTGAAATTTTTAATTGTTATGTTTTTAAATTTATTTTAATATTACGCCTTTTGATGTTCTAAAAACCATATTTATTAAGGTAAACATATTCTCAAGTGTGTTTGTTTTTAATTAAATATAACCAAATTTTATTTATAAACAACTAACAAAAGTTAGTCATTTTCCACAAGATTTTTATTTGAAATAAACAAAATTAGTTAAATGAATTATGTAGACGTACAAACACTGGAAAATTAGCGGACAAAATTAAGAGTCGAGTTCAAGAAGAGGGATGCAAGATGTCTAAGAATAGTTTGATTCTCAGTAATGCTGACGTTAATTTTTCTGTGGGCTAGTTCTCTAATAGCAGGCATAGGCTTCTATCTGATCTGTTTGTGCTTAATGGGAATACCTTTCCGTGTAACAAATTACGGATAATTACATAAATTATGTAATTACAGCTTTTGTTGTTGGTGATAGTCTGCTTACAACGAATGAAGAGGAAGTCTAAATATGAACATGACTAAAGAAGAGTCCATTAGGTGGATTAATCATGCTATTGCATTTTACGAAAATTTGGGTAAGAAGCAGAAAGATCTCGCGCAAGATTTTGGTATTCCAGAATCAAGGTTGAGCGAACTCAAAAATTTACAGAAACCACTTAAAGTTACGCCTAACCAAATAAGGCAGATTATTGATTTGTGTGGGTCACCTAAAAGAGATCCTGGTCGATTTGAGCTCGCAGAGTTGTACGATAGCTTAGAGTCGTTCTTTGAGCAGTACATACCTGTAACTTTGAATCGATTTCAGCGTGACGTTTATCAATACATGTCTACCACCCGCGTTATTGATGAGGTTCTTAATATGTGTTTTTTTGAATCGTCATCTAGAGATGACCAGATTAGAAGTGTAAACCTACTATTAAAGTCCGATGAATTTGCGAAAGTTTGTAAAGATATTGAATTCAATAGAATAGTAACGAGTTCCTCCATTGAGCAACTTTCTTCGATTACTAAGTCACATGGTTTTCAGATTTCAGACAAAGGGACGTTTCATGTTTTTAGGCAATTGTGGTCACTCAACGAGGCGCTTGACGAGTTTCAATTTGGTTGTGAAACCAATCATGGACTTGACCTTATTGTACCAAAAACACCTATTGTTCTAACTGGAAAGCGAATAGCTGCATTTATGCCAGAACATTCAATGCATGATGGGCCAGCGAACGAACTGGTAGAGAAAGAGTTAATCAGGCTAATTAGTGACTACCTTCCATCCATACGTGACCTACCAAAATTGGATAATTGGAACACTATACGTGTAGAGGTGTATTTGAGTGAGAACATGAACTATCACCTATTGATCCACATGTCTCACGGTAACTTAGAGCCATCAGACCTTTCTCATGAATCTACTATCCCCGAGGGTTTCGAATGGTGCAACTACGATGCCGCCGTTGGCGAACGTGATCGAATAGCAGTGATTAAGAATGTTAATACTTTGGATTTGTTTAGACAGATAGAAGAACTTAGGAAATGGCAAGGTTTAGAGCAAGATAACCTCTACGAACTTAAGCAAAACATAGCTAAAGCTGGAGGGCATATTCCAGGAGCTTACGTGCTGGTTTAATAACCAAGTGTAGGATGAGCAAAGGGTTATATAACTTCAGAAAGCTAGGATAATAAAATGAAAGAAGAAAAAGAAAAAATTGGCCTTTTCATCGATGCCGATAACGCTCCAGCTAAAAAGATAGATAAAATCCTGTCGGAGCTCGCTCGTTATGGAGTTGTTAATATTCGGAAGGCATATGGCAACTGGAAAAACCAGAACCTTAAGGCATGGGAGGATGTTCTGCATGAACATGCGATACAGCCAATTCAGCAATTTGATCTAACAAGAGGTAAAAATGCGACTGACATGGCATTAGTGATCGATGTAATGGATGTCCTATATACAAAAGATATTGATGTAATTTGCTTAGTTTCATCTGATTGCGACTTTACGCCCTTAGTAACTCGAACCTTGGCTGATGGTAAAACCGTTATTGGTTTTGGAGAAAGAAAGGCTCCGTCGCCATTTGTTAATAGTTGTTCTAAGTTCTTGTATCTGGATGATGACCCCAGAGAGGCTCGTCATCCAGTAGTAAAAGACAAGCAGCTACATAGAGATACACGTTTAATGAATCTACTGCGCCAAGCAGTAGAGGCAACTGAAGAGGAAAATGGATGGGCTAGTTTGGGGCCAATTGGCAACCATATATCTAATCATGCTTCATTTGACCAACGGAATTACGGGTTCAAAAAACTAAGCGATCTGTTTGTGGCAATTGATCTATTTGAAATGAAAAAAACGAACGGTTCTGTACTGTGGGTGAGAGACAAAAAGCGGTCAAAGAAACAAAAATAGGGCATTGTCATGGTGGCAAACTAGGTGAATATTTGGCCTTGAATTTTGCGAGTTGGACGGCGTTTTACATCGTTCGTTATCCAACTAGGCTTAATGGTAAGTCTAGTTGGATGTTAGACACTTTCTTTATACAGGGAAGAGTATAGGTTTTTATATACGAAAATCCTTCAGCTGATTTACCTTATCTATGTTATCCAAGATTGTGTCTACGATATCTTGTGTTGTTAGCTGAAATTCTATGATTCTAGATTTAATCTTGAAGTACCCATGAGGAGATTTGCTAGGGGACGTGTATTGCTTCAAAATATCTGTAATGTACTCTTCAATATCTTTGGCCTTTGTATCCACTTCTGAGTAGTCATCACTATCTGTTCGCCAATTTATGTAATACGACTGGTTGTATGGTGGTAGGTCTGAAAGCGAACCAAAGATAATGTATCCATTTACATACTTTAGTTCAGGACAAATTTTTAAAAGTCCTTCGCAAATATTTTGCATAGCGTGGCCTTATGTATATCAGTGGCTTTGACAAGGTTCAATGTTTGATGAGTATGGGTAAGTTATACTCTATACCTTGAAAAACAAAGTATTACGGTAAAAAAATGGACTTAAACTTACTAAAATCTAACTATGAATCGGTACTAAAAGATCTTAATAGTACTGACTTTATCAATGGTGAAGACAGGTATTCAGGAGTTTTTCTACCTTATCCGTTTGAGGAGTTTAGTTCTGCCAATAGGCGCGTAATGATAGTAGGAAGGGAAACTGCTAGATGGAATACGCTCAACAATAAAAATACGATAAGTCGCATTGTTAAGCATAATGATACTAAAAACCTACGATCTATCATTGATGAAGCGTTTGAACGATATTCTTGGCATTTATTGGACAAGAAAGGCGGAGAGTTAAAAGCTTCTCATCGTTCTCACTTTAAACGATTCTACTCCAAGCTTGCTCAAGAGCTTTCTCTCAGCCCTCAACAACTTATTTATGCCAACTTGTATGCTTGGGATTATAACGGGGTATCGCCACAACGGCGCGGTAAAGAAGAGTTCTCGGTTATTCAAAAGTTATCCGCAGAGCTTTTGGTTGAGACGATCAAATTTTGTAAGCCCGATAGTATTGTGTTCGCAGTTGGATGTAATCGTAAAAACGATGAGACAATTAAACTTGTCATGAACAAGTATTTTGGAGGGTATGAAACGAAGGAACTGGAGAGCAAAAAGTACTGGAGATTTACTAGTAATGGTATGGATTGCTACAGGATAGCTCATCCGAGAGCAAACTCTAAAGAGCAGCAAGACTTTCGAAGCTTAGTTATTAATAAAGTTACAGGGTAGTGAGTGTTATGACCGCAATAAATGCTAACGGCATGATCAACAAGGCTCAAGTTATTGAAGCTTATGTAAAGGCAGTAAACGATTTAGATGACTACTTCGAATACCGCTTTGATTCACCCAAGGATAAGGAATTTGTCTTACGTGTACTTGCTGAACTAAATGATGCGCTAATTAGCACCAATAAGTCAGTAGATTAACGGCATACATACTTGAGTCATCAAAGACGGAATGAGCAAAAGCACATTTGATTGCCATCGTACTTGATAAGGGTGGGGCCAGGCCTTTTGCTCTGATGCTTTTGGCTCCCCGTTACAGATCTTTTCTTGGATAGTCAGTATTAAGACCTTAACTCCTCTCCAGAACCTTTATAGGTTGAATTTTTACCCGTGGCACTTTTTAACACAAAAATGCCCCATTTAGTGTTAGATCTTTTACTCATTCATATCTTGTTAATCTGAGTTTGGCCTACTTAAACTTATCCACTTGAATCGAGAAGTTAGCGTCCCCCTTTTTAGGCGACATTTTGCAGCTTAGTATCCCTTGCCTTACTTTAACTTATTGATTGTTAATTGAATTAATATGATTAAGAGTGCATCATATAGAAGAAAAAGACGACAGTTTATCGACTAATAAGCGTTATGTGAATGGAGAAAGGAATGAAGATTGTTGTTAGATATCAAGATGGTACGGTCGAAGACTCCGAGGGTAACGTTTTAAGTTTCGGCTTAGACCGATTTGTGTCTGACATTTGTCTGGGTGAACATTGCTTTATGTGTGGTGCTTCGCCAACTAATACTTCATTTAATGACGAACATGTCATTCCCAAGTGGGTTCTGAGAAAGCTAGACTTATATAAAGAGAAAATCACGTTACCAAATAAAGCACAAATACCATATGGACGATATGTTGTTCCTTGTTGTACGAGTTGTAATTCCTTTCTTGGAGAAACGGTTGAGGCTGAGATCAAATGTGCATTTGATAATGGTCATGATTCGTTAAATAAGTATATATACCAGAATGGCACGCAAAAGTTGTTTCTATGGCTTGCGCTAATTTTCTTTAAAACTCATTTGAAAGACTCTTTCTTAAGAAAGCACTTGGATATGCGTAAGGGGGAAGAGACTATTGCCAGCGATTATGATTGGAGTTTCATGCACCATATACATTGTTTAATACGGACTCTAAAAACAGGTGTTGAGTTTGATGAACGTTGTTTTGGTTCAATGATTATTTTGCCTGCTACTGTAAGTTCAAACTACTCCCAGTTCGATTTCTGTGATACTTACGCAAGCAATACGATCATGCTTCGTATTGGTGACGTCGCTATAGTTTCGGTGCTAGATGATTCATGTGCTAGTGCGTACTTTCTTGCCCCAATTCTTGAAAAAATAACAGGATCTTGTTCTCCGCTTCAGTTGCGTGAAATCTTGGCTCATGTGACACTAATTAATGACAAGCTCAAGTACAGACCTAGGTTTTTCACTAAATTCGACCGAGCAACACAATCACTGAGTATTCATACTGAATTACCAGAGACTATGGATATGGAGCCTTTTACAAAAGAAGAATTTGGTAGGGTTTTATATTCAAAAGTCTCTGATTATCTGGGTAAGGTCACTTGTCCCAATGGAGAGTTCAATGAAGAAAATCTAAAAGCTGGAAATTATCGATTTCTAATAGACGAAAAGAATGAGTTTATAGCTAATTCAATGGAAAAATTCACATAACAAGTAATTTAAGGGCGTTAGCACACACTATGGTTCAGGTTATTAGATAGTATGTTTAGTAAACAAGAAGTAAAAACTTTTCTCATTAAGTTAGGGCGAAAATGGTTTTTTCCAGATTTTGCCAATAAGGTCACTTGGTTTGTAGTGACGCTCGGAGCTTCTGTTATCCTTGCCCCAATGCCGTTAAAGCAAATTATCTTAAATTTCCTAATTGAGTCTTTTAATTTAAATAGTGGTGAAAAGCTTACATTGGCTGAGTTAGGGAGCAGCTCTGCTGACTATTGGCTGGGTTTCTCTTTGATTGCAATTGCGTTGGTACACAATGTGTTTTGTAAATGGTTAGTGTTGCAAGAAAGTATTCAGACTCATATGGATTCAGAAAAAGAAAAGGAAGTAGACCGAAAGCTATTTAATGAGTTTATAGCTTTGTTACCATCTACATCTGGTGCAGCTCAGTTTTTGGAACAACATGACTTTGGCAACACATTTGATTTAAGTCGTTTTCACCCAATTGACCAATTTGTATATGATTGGGATTGCCCAGAAAAAAGATTTCTAGATGAGTCACTAGAAACTATCAAAATGGATTTTTGGGCTAAAAGTCGTGAATTGAGTATTTTAATTGGTAGAAAGACGGGGCCACTTAGAAGTGGACGTCAAAGTGTTCTCACAGAGGAGTACCTCAGGGCATATAATATCCCCAAAGAATACGAAGAGGACATCAAGTTACTAAATCAAAAAGCGACAGAGCTTTTCGATATACATCAGAATCTTACGTTGCAGTGTCGAACAAAATTAGTGTGCTAGCAAAGCATTTTAGAGTGATTCGCAACGCTTGGCGTTAGGTTTTAAAGGAAGTTCAGTGTTTAAGGTAATAAAGAAAATAGTCACAAGTTTCTTAGCGCTTCATGCTGTAGCTCGCTACCTAATCTTGAGTGTACTAAGTGCAATGTTTGGCGCAGGTTATGTAGGAATCATTAGTGAGTTCGCATCCTATTATTTTGCATGGCAAAGTGGTTTTCGTATTCCAGCTGAGGGCATCCCATATCTCGCAATGACGATTTCCACGATCAGTTTCTTTCTATTCATAGTATTTGCAGTTGTCTTCGCGCTAGTTTATTTAATGGGGCTTTTCTTTACTTACTATGCAGTCATTTTTTCGGTGCTCTTACAGCAGTTAGGAACTGATGTAAAGGGTGGCTTTTTAAGTTATCACTCAAAAGTAAGAGAGCTTCCTATTTGGGCGATCTTTCTAATTGGCACTGGTTTAGGTTTCAGCTTGTGGGGTGCTTTTTCTATTGCAGAGTTGTATCGGGATTCCTTCTCTTTTGATGTTTGGCGATTATTAAGATCAGTTTTCCTAGGGGTGTTACTGCTAGTCCTAATATGGAACAAACGAATGTTAGTCTGCTTTGCTCTCTTAATGTCCTTGCTAACTGTGGTAACGGTGCCTTATGCGTTGTTCAATACAAGTAATTATGCACATATCTTGCAAGATTTACGTTATGGTGGTGGTATCGATGTGCTCCTAACTTTGAAATCAAGTGACGAGCTACACGAATATGAGCTATTGATGCGCACCTCAAAAGCACTCATCTTAAGAGATGCTGAAAGTCGGGTAGTTGAAGTGCCAATGGACAACATAGTACAAATAAACTATGGCCGAAAATAAACCTAACAAATCTTTAAGGCTTCAAGATACTTCATCTTATCCAATTTTGGCACTTTAGAATCTATACTCTAACGTGCTTTTGTCCAAAAGCTTGATAAGAACAGGTCTCGACTCTTCAGGGTCTCAATTAACAGAGCACTCTCGGTAGATCTTTTAACTTTGTAGTGTATTGAGGGGATAAAAAGTTACGCTTCATAGCCCAGTCATGCGTAGTTCCTTGAGCGGCTAGGAAGATCGAATCTCGCCCCAACTTGTTATTGAGTTTATCTATGGCTTTCATTAACGAAGGGTTATCAGGCTCCGAAAATAAGTCTTGTTGGCGCTGCCGATCTGATACTAGGTTCATCGCACCTACGCCAATCTTGTAATAGCTGACACCTGGTTTAAACAGTCTAGTTGCCATCAACGTCACTGCTTTAGTCAACTTACTTGTATCATTAGTTGGAAATTCAAATGTGCAGGTGTCTTTGAAATTTTGTGGTAAATCATCGAAAGGCGAGGTGTTGGCAAAAGCCATGAGAATAGCGCATGAACTCTTTTGGTTGCGTGCTTTTCTTGCCACTGTGGCTGCGTGAAAGGCGAGGGCTTGCTTTAGCTCTTCAAGTGACGTTATTCGGTTACCGACACTACGAGTGCTAAATATCTGTTGTTTGTCCGCTCTGCATTCGTCCCAAGCTTTGCAAGGATGGCCATTTAACTCACGAACGGTTCGTTCAATTTCTACATTGAAAGAGCACCTTGCTTGTTCAGGACTTAAATTCGCTAGATCTAGAGCCGTTTCAATCCCCATTAACTTCATACGTTGTGTCAATCTTCTTCCAACGCCCCAAACTTCAGATACAGGTTGTGATGCCAAATATTGTTGGCGTTTGTCTTCAGAATCTATGATGCAGACACCGTTCAATTCTTTGTCAACTTTTGCAACTCTGTTGGCCATTTTGGATAGTGTCAAAGTATCACCAGCACCAAAGCAAACGGGCAGTCGACATTCTTTCCAGACGGTTTGACGAATTCGTTGACCGAAAGAGGTCAAGTTTGACTCAACATGTGAAAAATGGCTTATATCTAAAAAGCATTCGTCTATTGAGTAAATGTGGCTCCTCGGTGAGAAAGCAGTAATTGTGGCCATCATTTTGGCAGACAGATCAGCATATAAAGCATAGTTTGATGAAAAAACGTTCACACCACGCTTTTCAATGAGTGTCTTTTGTTTGAAATAGGGCTCAAATTTCTTAACTCCAGCTTCATTTGCCAACCTATTTGCTGCTACAACGGCACCATCATTGTTTGATAAGACAATACAGGGCAGGTGTCGTAAATCAGGTCGAAATACTTGTTCACAAGCGACATACATAGCGTTGCAATCAATAAGAGCAAACATTACATGAACTCAGGCAGTGGTTTATGTAGACGAATAGAACGTATCACAACCCCTTCAATCGCAAAGGCATCTTCTGGATGGATCTCAATAGGTAAATGATGAGGATTTGCTGACAGCAAAAGCCTGTTATGCACATCAAGGATCTTGCACATAAATGCACCATTTAAGCTGACAATAACGGTATCAAAATGCTGAGCTTGTGGCTTTCTATCGATGACTAACAAGTCGCCGTTGAAGATGCCAATTCGTTCCATGGAATCGCCATTAGCATAAGCAAGATATGTGGCATTGGGGTTATTTACCAAGACAGAATCCAGGGAAACACCAAGCTCAACATACTCAGCCGCTGGTGATTCCCATGAGGTGAGTGAGCAAGAAATACTGGATGGGGAAAGCGGTAGAATGTGCATATTTACGACCTCAGAATCTATACTGTATGAATATACAGTATAGATTCTGAAGCCGTCAATGTCTGTAAAACCAAGTGCGGTTTAATTAACCGATGTTCGAGTTAACAAAGCTCACTTTTAAAAGTTGAGCTTGTTTGAACCAATCCGTTACGCGAGCGACTGAATCGTGATTTTCTTCACATGGTGGTAGTCTATTCCAATACTTTAACTGTGAGTGTTTTTATTATTCTGTACGTATGAATACTAAATCAATTTTTCTAGAGTATATCCATCGCGCAAATACTCATTGCGATAGCTGTTTAAACCAGTTGTTTGCATTGATGACTCAAGCTGTGATGAAGGTCGATTCTGACGACATAGCTTTGCATTTGATGAACGATGTATCGGATCCCGACCTGTTGCTGCTGATCGTCTTAACCGATATTGATTTAACTACTCAGTATGACGAGATCGTACTTGCGACCGCTGTCACTCACGTAATGAACTTTGAAAGTCATCCACTTCACTAGATTTGTTGCTTGATGTTGGACAATGCAGTCGCCTGGACAGTTCATTGGTACAGTCATCAATATAACCTGTTAGTTCTATCACTGGATTGCTAATTTGAAATGGTCTATGTGTATAGGGTCACTTTCACCTTAATATTATATATAGAGTAAAAGTGACCCTCATGAAGATATCCCAAAGCTACGCTTTGAAAGATCTCGATGAGTTCATGAGCGCAGCTCATGGTTGTTTCTAGGTAAGTTAAGTATCTCAATCCTATGAAGATCTCTTGTTCTTGATGTAGAGGACTAATTCTTGATGTAGAGGACTAAATAGCTTAATTAGTTATTCGTAGTTACACAGCATGTTGGAAGTCGGATATTCAAATGGAAGCGCGGCATAGCTACAACCTCTAGCATGCTCGGAGCTGATGAATTCGAGCCAAAATAACCCCACAGATCAACAACCTAAACGTTCCAATATTTGATTACTATCAGTTAAACCAGTTGGCAGAGTATATGGGACGATTGATCTCAACTCTGCTACTGCCAGCTTTTTAGTGCAGTAATTAGTATCTCGACTTGTGTGCTGGTTCATGAGAAAGGCTACAGAATTGCCTTTCTCATCGTACACAATTTTGTAGTAATCTGAAGGTATTGCATGAGGTTCATCAGCTTTTGGCAAAGCATCCATGTCGTTACGATAGAGAGTCCCAGTAATAACGTACAGGTTCTCTCGAAACCCAACGGCATCCCTAACTGCTTCTTCCAAGTTTTTCCATGCGCCTTGGTTTAAGTCTTTTGATTGGGGAGTGATATTCGATAGATAGTTAAGAGTAGGCCAATAGCGACTGCCGACAAAACTGGCTAAGGGAGCCTGGTGCCCACGGTCAACATCGAGCTTACTTGAAGCCCCAGTATAATCACCTTTCTCTAATCGTTCAGCTTCAACAAGTAGAGGGTTATTTTTCCAAGTCCGATTAGTTGTTGTTCCAAAGTTAAGAATATCGACTTCATATGCGACCCAATCAGCAAACTGTGTTTTCTTATTTTGAGAGAGCGCGTACAAACGTTCGAAGATGACAACATTACCGTCAATTTCAAGGCTAGGGCAGCCAATTGGGCAGTTTGGTGTCCGAAATTCGGCAGCACTCAAAACCCCTGAGGCTAACACTGTAATTGCTATCCATGATTTCATTATCATTCCTTTAGATGAGCTTCGACCCAAACTTAGCATAACTATCAAAACGGTAGAAGTAGAGTGGGTGAACATCTCTGACACGGATATATTCCATTTCGTTTCATTTTGCTTTCCTTGTGAGCTTCCTTATTCTGGCGTTTTTCCTAATTGGCCGTTTTATTCTGACGTTTTTCACAATTTCGACCTTCGACTTTAGGATTAACTGTGTGACAAGATTGCTTGGTGATCACATGGCTTAGGTGCAAAATCTCAAAAACGTTTGCGTCCAGTTTCCTCATTAGAGTTAAAATTTATCCACATTTGATTAATTTATCTTGGCCTTATATGTGTTGATGCGATGGCTAAAGGCAGAAATTGCTTCTTATATGCCATTTGGTGATTATGATTGTGAGGTTGCTTCAATTGAAAATACTTATCTACGTCAATAACTTGTATTTTATCGATTGTCTAAGTCTTTGGGCTGGAATAAGATTAGAGGTTACTCAACTAGTTTTTAGGTGTGATGGTTCATATTGACCTAAAAGGAAGGAAAATGTCGGAAACAGGAAATATAGAAAAACTTGCGAAAATAGTCTCGAAAGACATTTTTAAGTGGTTTAAATGGAATACTTGTCTGCCTAAGGATGAAGATTGGGGTTGTGAGTCAGATCATCATAGTAAGAGAACCCACCCTTCAGATGTAGTGTTTTACTACAATGACCCTTATTCAGGTGACACCAAGTATCTGAATACAGATTTAAAGAGTTATGCTGCTGGAAGTATAACTAAAAGTAGTTTAACCAAAGCTCTCAAAAGCCTCGCGATGTCTGTGGAATGCGCGAATATTAGTGATAGTTGGCAAAGTAAGTTTCTCCTGGATGATGTAGGTTTTGGCGATGTGTCAGGGATGCTTTTTATCTACAACCATGACAATGCTTACGACAAGGACTTCCACGGTGAGTTTGAGAAAGTTGATTTTAAAGAGATTCCTGTTGCTGATAATAATGAGTTAGTGGTTATGGGGCCCGACTTGATTCAGCGACTATGTGATGTTGTCAGTGATATGAAAATGCTGAGAAGTGATGACGGCAATATCCTGTTTCCAAATCCTAAGGATTACACATTCTTTTATCCAGATCTAATTCGTGCTCGCAGGTGTGGTGATGAATGGAATAAACCAGCGACAATAGAAGTACTGACATCACCTTGGTTGATTATTAAACACCGTAGTGGCGAAGAGTTTAAGAGTGGATTCGTAATCTATTATCACGAGTCAGGTGAAACGGTAGATGAGTTTATTTATCTGATCGATGCAATGTCTCATTATCAGATGTTCAGCGGTGATTACTCGATAAGGGTTCGTTTCACGAAGGCTTCCAATACAGCTAATACAAGCTTTGAGAAGGCCAAACATGAGTACCTGAAGATGTGGGGAAATGATGAAGGTCGTAAAAAGCAAATGGCAAATATAGAGGTTGAACGCATCACTAATTTTACTAAGAGCTACAATCCAATGGAAATAGGAATGCGAGACGATGGCTAAAGTTAATGCTGGCCCATCAATATATATCCCTACTGACAAGAATATATTTGATGCACTTCAACATAAGAAAGTTACCCAAAATGAACTAGTGTCATTTCTGCGTAAGAGAGGCGTACTGGTCTCAAATAATGTTTCAAAGCAGGGGCTGACGGAAAAAATTAGCTCATTGACGTTAAGTTATACTGACTTCAATTGGATTGGAAAACTCTTAGAGAACCCTAACCGTAAAGATAAAACGACCCATTCAAAGTTAAAGGGTGACATAAACGTTAAACAGATAACTAATGCTTGTGCGACAGTTAAAGCACAACTTACTGCTTCAGGGGATGATTCTGTAAAGGTCACTAAGTCTGGTGACAAAACAACACTAACAGTTACTTATGTTGACCACGATTTCACCAAGACTGAATTGCGTCAACGTACTATCAAAACCTGTGAAATTCAGATAGAACAGGGTGGCGAGGGAGTGGTTATGAAGCTGCCATCTACAAAGAAAGCGAAAGAGGTTTCTGAACAGTTCAAGGCTGTTTTGAAAGCTCAGGTGATTCAAGATAGTGGTGAAGAACTTGAAGAGTTTTCGATTTCTTTGGAATCCTTAGCTGATGCAACAATTCGAAGCAAGTTCTTTGACTATCTAATTAGAAACGTTCCTGGTTTTGAGTTCGATAACGTATCCAGCGTTGATGTTTATCATTTCGAACAAGAACAGCGTGATGAATTTGAAGATGATGATGGTGCAGAGGCTAGACTGGCATCGTACATCAACAAAGCTGCCTTGGCGGGAGAAGGGGTTCTAGAATCAACAGAGTTCAAACAACTTCATAAACGAGGATTCTACATATATAAAATTGTATGGACTGCTAAAGATACTTCTTTTGAGGGGGCTAAGGTAGAATTTGAAGCTCGGTTCGGTAAGCCAGATTTATGTACTGAGTTTATGTATACGGTAAGAGGTGTGTACCCATACAATAGTCGTACATTGGATTATAATGTAACTCGAAAATCTGCAACACCTTATGAGAATGATAAATACAATGTAAAGCTCAGGGATGCGTCGGAGAAAGCCTTACAGGTAGCAATAAGTGAATACGGAGAGTGACAAATGATAAAAGCAAAATGGCTATATTCAGAACTTCCTGTGCCCCTCTGTCAGCTTTCAAAATTGATGAAAGAGCATCAATATACTGAAAGTTCTGGTACAGGCTTTTTGCTTTCAACTTCGTCAGCCTCTAAGTTAGCTGGTAAATACATCGAAAAGATTGTTCAGAAAACTTTAGTTGAAGACCCTTTTGGAGGGGTTTCCGAAATTGAATCGATTAGTTACTACACCTGTCAATTCAACTGGAGTTCCGAGTCTAACTATATGTATATATCTGAACCTCCACGTTCCTTGAGAAAGTTTTCTAACAAGTTGCACTGCTTAACTGGCTTGGGGTTGGTCTTGTCTGAGGTTAACGTTGCTCCTGAACGATGGTTAGGTTTAATTGAGGATTGTGCTGACTCCATAAGAATCCTTCAGATATCATCTTATGGTATTCGTACATCGCAAAGCTCAGCAGCTAAAATTTTAGTAGCTGGAACTAAAGACGTTAGAGAGGCTTTCTCATCGATGGTTGCAGATAAACGTTATTTAGTTGATAGCATAAAGTTTGAGGCTGAATTTGAGAACTTAGTGGTGAAAGGCGAGCTTACTAAGTCAGGAGTCTGTAGGCTGAAATCACCTAACATGAGCTTCATTCTAGATAAGCTACGTAACTCTTTAGAGAAGTCCACAGTACATAACGTCTAAAACAGGCCCCTTTGAAAATACAGCAATGAAGATTATTTGTTGAAATTTCTGATGCTTTTCCTAATCATAACCAATAGAGCTAGAGCAAAGTCTCTAGCTTACTTGTCCACTGTCCTTGTTAGCTCTTTTACTAATTCATATCAATTAATCTGAAATGAACCTAATCAAATCTAGCTGCTTGGGTTGATAACTTAGCGTTCCCGTTTTTAGGCGACATTTTGCAGCCTAGTATCCCTTTTAGAGCTTTAACCAATTGAATACTAATTGAAGCAATGTGACTAAGAGTGCATTGTGTAGAGTAAAAAACGACAATTTGTCGGCTAATAAACGTTATGCATTTGTGTGACATCATGCGTCTAGTAGAGAAAATAAATTGTATATAAACAAAGAGCTGATAGACCCGCTAATTGAACCTGCGGAAGATAAACTTCATAGAATAGTGAAAAGTTGTTTTGCATCAATTCCTGGTGTAGGAGGTGTTGCGGCAGAAGTTTTTAACTCCATAGTAGAGTCACCTATGGAATCACGAAAAATACAATGGATGATTGAGGTTACGGATGCAATCAACGTGCATTTAGTTGATCATGAACATTCTATTGAGAAGTTAGTTAACAATGATGTTTTTATCACAACATTGTTGCAAGCAAGTCAATCGGCTGTAAGGCAGCACAGTTTAGATAAAAGAGAGATGTTAAAAAATGCTGTCGTAAACTCAGCTCGTGATGCCGAATTGTTTGAATGGAAGAAAACAATTTTCATGAACATGATCGAGCGTTTTTCAGTTTTGCATCTTGTAATGCTAAA
The DNA here is from genome assembly GCF_023161755.1 of Vibrio sp. 1CM23M. Lineage (NCBI taxonomy): Bacteria > Pseudomonadati > Pseudomonadota > Gammaproteobacteria > Vibrionales > Vibrionaceae > Vibrio > Vibrio sp. 1CM23M. Next base: position 18,397 of record NZ_JALNTR010000001.1, on the reverse strand, counting down.
AGTTGCCAACCAAGACAGAAATTGGTTTATGGATGGCTTCTTAAAGCAAAAGGGGAGAGACAAAGGCTTTAAAGCTATATTGATTTCAGAATTCCCAGACCTACAAGGGAACTTAAAATATGCAAGTATCGTTTGGGATGAGCTCTATAGAGAGCAGCTAGTGATTGAAAGAGAGTTTGAGCAACTTGGTAATGCAAACGGTGATAAAAAGAGACTAACGACAGCCATTGCTCAAGAGTTTTTAGCGTTTGTCAGTACACCGCCCCCCAATTTATAACAAAACGCTTTAAGAGGGATTCAGGGGGGGCAACACGAAAATACAATATAGTTGTATGGAGTGCTGCTTACTTCCTAACAACGTCCGCGTGAGTCAGTTTGAGCTGAAAGAACACGGTGACAGGCTTTGTCCAAGGGCTAGATATCGCTGAAGGTGTGTGTAAGGTAGCGAAGGACTCCTGCGTTGTTCTTGATAGCTAATAGCCGCACCTCAGATACTCCAGAACGTTGTCTATTAAACATATCTTTATTACGGTTAGGTTCTGGAGGCATTGGCATATTCTTTTCCAGCGATATCCTACTTAGATCAAGTATTTAACTAATTTGTATAAATATTTGTGACCCATACCTTTTACGTATCCATGCTCCATATGAGTTCAGCATCATTGTCTGTTATATTTCCTACGTTTCATATTCTATATGCGGTGATAAAAATAGTTTATTCAAGAAGTGCAAGCCAGCCGAAATTTCTGCTGTTTAGGCATTCGGGGCAGTCACTTTATTTGTTGCTGCGTGCTCAATGTTGACAATCATGCCTGGGAGGCTCGAATGCAAATAGATGGACATCATACTCTCACTTACGTTATCGCTCGATATGCGGGTATTGAGCATCATGACGCTGAAAAAGTTGCGTATTCTGCTCAATATGTAGATGAGGCAACAAATGATAAGCCAATCCATTTTGATAATGGTGCGATGTATGACCGCATTGTGTCCGCTCACAAAATGCTCGACTATCGAAATATGCAAGAGCTTGCAAATCATCAGGTATGGATTCCATTCCACTTTCTTCCTGGCAATCAGGGCTTCCCTTCAAATGTTGAACCTGACGGACGGTTCATACATCGTTTAGTTTGTAAACCAGACAGCGCTGTTGCAAGAGATATGCTGAGAATGGTGGCAACACATTGGAACAAGCCTTACGGTGCCCACCTTATGGGGATTGCAATGCATGTTTATGCAGATACTTTTGCTCATCAAGGTTTTGCAGGGGTGATCCACGATTACAATAAAGTAGATAGTCTAGAATCGACCGCGAGCTCTTTGTTACAACGAATTAAAGATGACTTGTTGAGCGGTGGGGTATCCGCTTCTTCTCCTCTTGGGCATGGTGCGGCCCTATCTTTTCCTGATAGACCTTATGCTTCTTGGACTTATCGAAATGGTGAGGGAGACAGCGTTGTAAGAGACAATACCTCTATATTTCTACAAGCTGCGGATGCGATGTGCAAAGCACTGCAATGTTGGAAACAAGGTGACGTTGAGGTCGATATTGATAATCAACCAGGTTTGAGCTCGCAACAGCGAACTTTAATAGAACATGCTCTAACAACCATAGATGAAGAAGATGGGGAAATTCGCCATGCCGAGTGGCTTAAGTGGTTGCGAGATGGAAGGTTTGGCTTTACTGCGGTCGATTTGTCATTTGACAAGATTGGAGATAACAGTTGGAAACAACGGGCGAGGGGACAAGGTTTTATGCAAGATGGTCAACTGGTCTATCGATACTCGCCATCCTTTCTAAATTCTGACTGGAAACTCTTCCATGACGCGCTAAAAACCTATCGAATAGAAGTGATCAGAGATGTACTGCCTAAGTACGGAATTTGTATCGCTTAGTGCATCCCCTCCTCAATAGTAAAAAGGGTAAATCCATGACTGGATGGTTTGAAGTATCCACTGCTCCAAGGTTAAAGCTTATTGCGACCGCTTCGTTGGTAGTGATAGGCCTTAGTGGCTGTGCATCTAATGAGTCGGTTTCAATGGTAGGAGAATACGCCAAGCAATCTACAGAGGTTCAAAATGAGCTAATTGCTGTATATGAATATACAGATGAAGTGCGTATTAACGCCGAACTTATGAAAGCAACAAGGGACGGGGCTACTGGGGCTGATCTAGATATTTCTACCATCGACAATGAAGGCCAAGATACCTTACTAAAGAACTTGAACACATTTTCCCAAAGTATTTATCTTCTTGCGACAGACGATAGAAGCGAAGACCTAGATAAATACTCGGAGAAGCTCAATTCATCGCTGGTATCTTTATCCCAGATGCCCCAAATGGGAGAGATTGATGTAAAGGATGTTGAGTTACTTTCAACTAGCGTGAATGCAATAGCGAGAGCTTATACGGAGAAAATGCGTTATGAGCTTTTAAAGGAAATAGTCATTGATTCGGAAAGCATAGTTCAAAGCGCACTTAAATCATTAGAAGGTGAGTTGGATTCCTGGCAGGAAGCGACAAGGGTTTCTTTGGAAAAAGAATTACGTATTCGTTTGTATTTACTTAATAACCCTAATCGTTGTGAGACCAGTGATAGCAAGCGTTGTGTGACGTTCTATCATTCACTTGAAGAACGAGCTGATGCTTACAAGAAAGCTTATAAGATCCGAGTCCGCATCAACGAGCTAGATGTGAAGTTTACAAAACTTGCAAGTGCTCTAGTTAATCTTCAAGAGTTGAACCAATCGATAATCATATCCTTAAAAAATGATGACGATTTAACAAAAGACGCCGCCAAGAAAGCGCTCAAATCAACGAAGACTCAGATCGATGCGATCAAAGAGTTTCGCGATAGCCTAGAGGACTAACAAATGGATCATAACCACAAGATTGCTTACGATGAATTGAAAAGTATGTATGACGAACTTCAAAGCTACCTTGACTCTGTCATGTTAGATCCAGAAGATGAACCGTTGTTACTACAATGCGAACAGCTGGGCGATCAAATTTATGCTTACAATGCGGCCATACTAAAAAAGAATTCGGTCACACTAGCTAAAGGACAAGGAAGTGTTAAAGAGCTTATTAATCAAGCTAAAGGAGCTAAAGTAGCTTTAAAGAAAGCAGAAGATAAGGTCAAAATACTAGCTCAGGTAGCTAATGCTATCGATAAGCTATTATCACAGTTAGCTAAATTTTTATAAGTGCCTTGGGTTATGTACATCTCACACACCGTCCTTTCGGACGAAATGGCGATTTGATGAGTTAGCCATAGTGGGCTATGTAGACCTTTATGTTTCGTAACTAAAGGGGGCTACATCGCCCCTGTTGAACACCCTAAATACCAACGCAGAAGAAGCAATCAAAATGTGCCTCGCAAACCTAAACTTGTGGGTTTAAGAATGACCTCATACTATGAAGATGACGACATAATAAACTCACTCCACCAAGCCATAATGTCTTTTCTTTGCTCGAAAAAATCGGTTCGATTATAGCTTGCTCTAGTTGTATTTCTATCAGCGTGCGACAAACAGGCTTCAATATGCAGTGAATCAAACTCCTGTTCGTGTAGGGCTGTAGACGCAATAGACCGTAAGCCATGTGCCACAAGCTCACCTTTATAACCAAGACTGCGTTTGATTGCAGCGTTAGCTGTGGATTCGCCTATGTGGGTATTAGAGTTGCGCTCACCAGGGAAGACAAACTCTTTACCTTCACTTAGAGGGCGTATTTTGTCTAGTATCTCTATCATCTCATCAGTCAAAGGAACTTTATGTGCTCTTTGGCCTTTCATTTCTTCAGGCGGCATTGTCAAACATCTTTTGTGAATATCAATATAACTCCAGCGAGTTCTAGCAGCCTCTTTAGGCCTTAACATTGTGTGAAGTTGCCAAAGAATGACGTATTTGGTTTTATCTTGTAGCGTGTTGTTTTCATTAAGCTTGTAAAGGAAATCTCGAAGTATTTCTGGGCGGATTGTTGGCATATGTTTAACATTATGATGTTCAAACGCGTTGATCATTCTAGTCAATGGATTGACATCAATTACATCACTATCAACCGCATACTCCATGATCTGATTCAGGGACTGACAGATTCGTTTAATCGTCGAAAGTTTCTGGGCTTCTTCGAGAGGACGTAGGAGCTGAATGGCATCTCTACGCGTAATAGACTCTATGGGAACATTTTGAAATTTGGGGAATATGTATATTTGTAGAGTTCTCCAAACACGCTCAGCATGATCCTTGCTAATTGTTTTTTTCTTCCTTTTGAACCATTGCTCGGCAACGCAAATGAAAGTATTAGATTCTCTACGAATGGTGTCCTGCTTTAGTGCCTCAATGTGCTCGCGCGGGTCAACGCCGTTGGCAAGTTGATTTCGGTGATCTTGAGCAATCTTCCTTGCATCAGCAAGCTTTAACGTCGGGTATGAACCTAGCGATAGCTTCTTAACTTTGCCAGTTACACGATTGGTGTAACGATACTGCCATGATTTGGTGCCATTCGGTCTAATGCGGAGGTTAAGCCCATTTCCGTCAGACAGAATATATTCCTTCGTTTTGATCTCGGCTGCTTTGATTTGTTTGTCAGACAAACTAGTGGTTTTCTTTGGCATATGAACTCCCCAATAAGTTGTTACATATTCTACACTAGTCATTGTTTGGGGTACATAATGGGGTACAAAGAACATGAGGAGTGGTGAGTTGGTATGAGAGGGTGTGAATTGAATTATTTGTATAAGCTGTTGTTTTAAATGGTATGTTTGGTCTTGATGAGTCGGGGTGATTGTTTAATTCAGTAGTCCCGGAAACCATTGAATAGACATAGAGATAAACCTTGATAAATATATTTGCTGCACATTGTAAGGGTTGGATGATACGTGTAAAGGTATATCTATCCCGACCTTCAATGAGCTCAGTGAGTTTGCTTGAAGTATAGGCGACTTGGTGATGTTTATTTAGCTGATGATTGACCTATTGAAGGTGGGAGCCACTAATCTTGTGAAGCGTAAAAAGCCGCTATATCTCTCAAGTCTTGATCATTGAGCTTACTTAGTTGTGCTCGCATCATATCTGCGTAGTCGCCTTGTCTTTCCCCGTTTTGATACGATTTCATTGCATTAAAGAGATAGGTTGGATCTTGACCAGAAAGCTTGGGATAGGAGTTGTCAGTCGAAGGGCTGTTGGGGTTATGACAAAAAACGCAGCTTGGTGATTTCACTTTACCTAGTTCAGGGTCGCCAAAATCAGAGGCATGAAGGCTAGAGGAAAAAGCGAGTAATATTAAAGCTAAGGATGGGTAATGCACGTTTTTGCTCCGGTAAAAACATGATTATAAAGCTTACCTTAAGGGGAAGCTCAAGTTCTATTTGCTATAGATGAGCAATTACATATGGTTTAGAGTGAATTTTTGCAGCTTACTAGGAGAGTCGTGCGCAAATGGGAGCAGCTAAGCTTTTTGAAAGCTGTGAGTCATAGAGTCGAAATGTGTCGTGAGACTTAAGTTTTTGTGATGCTCAGATGTTCGATCTCAGAGCAGAAACTTGTTAGCGGGTAATTTGGACCAAGCTTTGAAAGGGGACTTTCCTCAACTGCCATAGTGCTTGTTGGTAACTCTAATTTACTATTATCTTTGTATTGTGTTTATACTTTGAGCTTCATATCAGGTTGTATAATAGTCTCTAAACTATTGATAAAATATGCTTTTCTTATCGCTTCTTTGCGGTTTGTGACATTTATTTTTTTATATATATTGTATACGTGCGTCTTTACCGTACTTTCTGAAATAAATAGTTCGTTTGAAATTTCTAAATTTGAATCGCCTCTAATCACGCGCTTAAATATTTGAACCTCTCTTTTCGTAAGGCTAGATAGTATTACTTTCGACTTGAAAGTGTAATCGTGTCTATTAGATAGAATATGTGACATTAACTTTCTCGGTAGCCACAAATCGTCGTCACACACTGTTTTTAAACAACGGGTAAGGTGATCAATAGGAGCGTCCTGATAGATGATTCCTTTTATATTAAACAAGTTGAATAGTTGCATTACGGTAATACTTTGTCCGGTAATGTCAGCAGGAACATCGTAGACTACCCATTTATTTGATTCTATTTTTGATAAAATGATGTTGATATCTTCGATATTTACCAATAGTAAGTAGCTAATAAGGACGACATCGAAAGTCTTATGGTTACTCGAACGCTCAATGCTTGTCATGCATTCTCTGCTAAAAGAAAAATCACTGTATTTTTCTATTTCGCGCTGAATAAACTGGTTGTTAATACCGTTGTCACCAATTAGGAGCATGTGCTTTAAATTATTTCTATGCATAACTTATCCCGAGCCTGGTAAATCAAGTTTTGATTCTATGACGTTGTGCTTTATAAAATTGAGCTCTGCGGCTTAATTTTTACATAATTGCATAATTATGGTTGCTGTGAAAGTCGAGGTTCAATAGAAATTTGTAATATATCGTCATATTTCCCTCCTGGTTTGTTCTCTGTTTCACCAATGACAAAATTCAAAGGAATAGGTTGACCAATCGTAGCGGAAAGACGTTGAATTCTCGCATCCAGTTGCTCAAGGTTTATTCTGTCGCTATCGAGGGAAAGTTGGTATGGAATATCCCACTTAGTCTCATTAGATTCATGACGTAGCACTCCTTGATGGGATGATTCGAATACGATGGTATAAGCTGTATTGCTTTGAACCCATAGGTTAGGTGCAGAGCGAATAATCTTGTTTGAATATAATGTCCCTAGATCAAGGTCATAATGTTGTTGGGTTAATCCATAAAAATGAATTTTCGCAGCAGGCGGAACGTTAACCGATACCGGGATGGAGCTAGGGCTAATTTCTACTTGTTTACTATTAGAGGTATAAGAAGGCGAAACTTCTAAAAGCCCTCGGTAGGTTCCTGACGCTAACCATTGCTTGCTCGGAAATCGCATTTGTATCGTTGCTGAAGGGTGGCTATCGGTTAATGATAAGTGCCATTGATTAGCCACCGGCATGCCAATCTGCCCTGACCACTCAAAGTTGAGTTTGTCTTGGCTCGACCCTTTTAACGATCGACTGGTATCGTTAAGCTGCAAAATTAAGCTTAACTCGCATGGTTCGCCAATTATGTTCGCATCTATTCGGTAAGTGTTAATTGTTGCGAATGAGCCTGCGCTAAAAACATCATATTGCGATTTAGATGAGACGGGTTGAATAGTCAACGCATTAGCTTCACACGCAAATGCATAAGGTAGATGGTTTATGGCGATGAGGAACAGGGATCCCAAAAGTACTTGTTTATTCAACATACACATCTCCAAGTCTTATCAAGTTGTCACTGCGTTCACTAAGGGAAATGATGACTGACTCTTGTTCTTTAGTGTCTAGTACCAATTGATATTTACCTGGCTTTAATCCAGAGATTGCAAATATGCCGTTACGATTGGTAAAGAAGTCAATGGGCAACTGTTTTGCCTCACCAAGGTAATGTGCTACACCAGCGACAAGTGAAATAGGGTTGTTACTTTGACGATCGAATAGCTTGCCAATAACGGTTAATACAGCATCAGATCCAATCTGGAGTTGGAAGCCCCGTTTATAACCCGGCTTAATCCAAAAAGCGCCATCACCTAAGTCATACCCTGGCGGCAAGTTATCGACCTCGTAACTGATTACTTGGCCATTGTAAGCAACAAGGTCTGGGACCATAGCACTTGCATCTCCTTTAAGATAAACGCGTGCGTACTCACCGTCCCTTGTGGGATCGATAGCCACGTCATTCTCTTTCAGACTCTTATGTTTAGTGACAATCGCAAACGCTTCGCGTACTGGTCTGCCGACTGCCACAGATGAACCTGCAAAAGCAAGTGAACTAGTAACAGTTACGTCGGTACTGTGGTTTCGTGTTTCACCACTAATTTCTTCAAGCCGCGAAGCGTGGGTCGCATTCAATTCATAACGGTTGGCCGTGTAGTTAATCCCAGCATCCATATCGGCATCCGTCTCTTCGTTAGTAATAACACTCGCAAACGCCGACACCCCTCCTGTGTTACCAATATTATTCTGATAGCTGTAATCTAAGGCGGCTTCATTGAGCTCTGTGGTGTAACGACCGACAACACGAGTTTGTCGACTAAGAGGCCAACTTATGGTGACAGTCGTGCTGATGTCATCGTCTTCGCTTGCGTTATGTCGATAGTTAACGCGTGCACTCCAGGTAGCGGGAGTATCAAACAGTCCGTCCGATAAACTCGGGCTAATCAGCCAATAATCGTTCTCTTTGTCTATTCCTGATCGGTAATTGAGGGTCATGGCGGCACGTAAAGACTGACCAAGGTAAATGGAGCTGAATGCAGACACATAATGAGTGGTTAAGTTGATATCGATATCGGAAGCATCAAACCCTGAGACCCCAGTAAAATTGTTGGCCAGATATTCATAACTAAAACTCAGTTGTGGGGACAGAGTGTTGGTATTGGAAAACTCCGCGTCGAATGCAAATTTGTAAGCGTAGCCAGTTCCAAATGTAGGGTGTTCGCTACGAGAGGCAGTGAGTTCAGTGACGCCCCATATAGAAGCGAGTAACGCGGTGGCACCATATTGATAAAGATCTTCACGGGTTTGAAAGTTCGTACCCAACGTTAACCAAGGGCTAATACCCACATCAATATAACCATGGAAAATACGCTCGTCGGTTAGGTACTCTAGTTGTCCATTTTGTAATTCAGAAGGCGCTCCATACATGATGCTATATTCAAACTCACCGCTATTGAGCAAGTCGTTACCGGTTGCAATAGAAAACTCGATACGTTCTTCATTCCCGGAGCGGTCGGTGATGACGAGTGCAATATCATTGCTACCTTGCGCCAGGGGGATATCACTAAGGTTATAGCTACCAGCGCCGAGGGTTAATCGTTGGACTGCGATCCCATCTATATAGACATCGACATTTGATGCCCTTTGAAGGGTGAATGATTGATTGGCTCGTGGTCGTGCATTTCTGGTTGGAATGAGTGTGAAATCTCGCGTTAACCCAATACCAAGTATGTCGGTACTGTCCTGAAAAGATTGACCACTGTTGTACATATCGCCGAGGACAAGTCGTGTGCCTTGTTCTGCAAAGTCAATATTAAGACGAGATCCTTCTCTTACGTATCGCGAATCTTGTGACGAGCTGTTTTCTAAATAGGATTCGTACTCAAAGTTTAGAAAACCAATGTTAAGTGCGGAGTCGAATTGACCGCGATAGAGATCTTGCCTTGACGAATTCTGGTTCACATATTGGGTCTCATTGGCCGAAAGGGCAAAGTTAACGTACCCACTTAATAAACTTGGTTCGGCATAGTTATAAAAATCATCTGCGCCGTTCATAGACAGTTGTTGGGTTAAGCTAAATTCAGGTGGTACCGTCACGATGCATTCTAATGATGAGAAATCGAAACTCAGATCTAATCCTACGCTCTCAAAATGATGCTGAGACAGCATCTCATCGTCTGTCGTGTCATTGAGTCTCGCAATACCTTCATGAGTTACGACGGAAGAAAGGAGAGAAAGCGTACTTTCCTTCGGTAACAAGATCTCGTTGTTTGCGGTAATGATAATGTCCGCTTCCCCCAGTATGGTGTCACTTATCCTCAGTAAAGAGGTAAGTTGAATATCTCGCCCTGTTGGATTCAAGACCATTTCCTGGCCCCAAGCTGCAGGGCTTAAGGCGGCACAATATAGAAGTACTAATCCCAAGACATACAAAACTCGCCACATCTTGTGATGGGTTTCAGTTTTCATGCCCATGGTAAGTGCCCATTGGTAAGTAATTTAAAGAAGAAGGAAAAGTAATAGTGGAGTGTGGTGGAATAAATTGCTCACCTAAAGCCGCATGTACTTTTTGGCTCTGAGATTCGAGCCCCGTAAAATGAAGTAACGATGTATAGGTAAATCGTGACCCTGAATTAGTAAGTGTTAGCTTGCCTTGTTTATCTACGTGCAATTTCACGTCAGGTTCTAACGAGGATGAGTGAATGTGCAACAACGCATTGTAGTGAACTTGCAAATTGATACCGGTGGTTAAACCGATGGGCTTATCTATTCTCGCGTTGTTCTGTCCAATATTCACGGTACTGAAACGAATGAAATAACTTTGAGAGGTTTCGAGTGTTCTGTTTCCCAACCATTGTATACGGAATACTTGACGTTCTCCGGGTGCTAACATCGCGGCTGGTGGAAACACAAACATCTCTTCACTCGCTAGATCAGATGTCTCGAACGTGCCATCTGATAAGAAGTTCAAACGACGAACGTTAGCTTCAAGTGGGAGAGCTTGTGTTGAGTTGTTAGTCACAACCAGTTGAGATGCTGCCCTGTGATCGGTATTGAGCTCAATGACGGTTGGAAACAGTGTTATGCCAAACGCTTGTGTGCACAGAAAGCAAGAAATGAGCGCTCCCCAAATATAACGTCTCATTACTATTGATCCTGCTCTATTTCAATCGATAGGGTGTTTACGTCATAATTTTTAAGAGGCTGCATTTCAAAAAAACGCGTGGAGTAGGGAAGGACCAAAGTACCCGGAATACGTTTAGCGATTTCTACGCCTTTTAAATAGGTTGAATTTTTACCATCAGATACCTTCCATGTTGTATTGGTTAATCGACCATAACTATTACCACTGTTAAGTACTTCAAGAACCCATTTGTTCTTTTTGTCATTTTGCTCGATGCTTTTAATTTCAAGCTGGGAAGTTGTGTTCTGAGGTCGCACGTTGATAAGCGTATTAAACTGTAGCAAAAGGCTTACTTGCCCTTGATTACTGCTCGCTCTTTGAACTTTTACTTGCTTAACAGCAATGCGATACGCTTTAGATTCTGTGATTGAAGGATCGCCCAAATACCGCACCATAATGGATTGCGATCGTCCAGGTTCTATTATTGCGGTCACTGGAATCACTAGTAACTCGTCATCCGCAGGAGTGGTGGTCTCTTTGCCATAATTGTCCATTGTCATGTAGACCGGAGAAAGCTCAACCGTGAGTGGTTCTTGAGATGAGTTCTCAACCCTCATGGTCATTTGAGCTCTTTTGCCAAGCGGTGTCATTTCCATAGACATCGGTTCTACTTTGAACGCATGAGCGGACAAACAAGTGAATGACAATAGGAAAAGAACGATCCATTTATGCATGATCCATTTATACATAGCGAAGAGCTCCAAATTAAACTTATGTCGTTGAGACTGAGATTAAGTCGGAGGCTGAACAAAAGCCCCCGACTTGTTAGCCTCTAATTCGAGGTGATATTTACGGTTAATGTATCTGAGTAACCACCTGCCCACGGCGAGGTTTCTGTTGTAACAATATCAATGCTTGCGGCAACACCAGTAGCTAATGCCCCAGAACCACCATAAGAGTTACTGACTGAAACGTCATTTAGACCTGGGCCCCCTGGTGCATTAAGCGTGAAAGGAGCTAAGCCTGACGGGTTGAATGTTGCATCATATGTAAGAGCGTAGTCTTCGCTATCGTCTGACTCTAGACCACCTTCAGCACTTGTCAGTGTTACCGTTGCACCATCGACGTCATTACACTTCATGTTAAGGCCACTAACAGAAAGGTTTTGAATTTGAGATACGTTACCAAAGTCCATCAGTTGCGTTGAAAGACCAGTAACCTCACATACAGGTGAAACAAATCCAACTAACTGGACATCACCAGGAGCGGCTTGGACTTGAGCACCAAAAATAGCTGTGACTGTTGCTGCGTAGAGTGTTAGCTTTTTCATTAGAAATTCCTTTATCTTAAATGATTGGCTCGAATACTGCTGAGCGTATGTTGTTCTGCAGATACATTGCAGAGTTTTCACTTTGTCACGCTATGAATCGAAGGGTAAACTTCGATCTCAATAACGTCTTGATAATAACCTGCGAAACGCAAGCTATTTTCGAGTGCTACCCTAAGACTCCCATGTTGAGAGAACGGAATAACACCAGAACTGTCTATCATTACTGGTGAAGTAAGTTGGCTGCTGTGCCTATTTTCATAAAGACGAATTTCGTCTATTTGTAATGACAAATTGTAACTCTCAATAATATCAACCCCTTGATGTTGATATTTTAAGCCTCCATGTTTTGAGTTGATCGTTATACCCAACGGACGGTTACAATAGATATTAAAAGGCAACGATTGCGCATCACGGTGTTCTGTAAAATTCATAATATTGCCAGAAAAAAAGTTTATTTCGCATCGATCTTTGATCTGACCGCTAATTCCTAACGTTAAGCTATTAGCACCAACATATAATGAGAATGACATACTAAAAATAAACATGTAGACGATGAAGTTATGAAGGGTCCTAAATACTCTAACCATAATTTCACCTCTCAGCGATTGAATGTAACTTGTTGCTTAACTTTGAAAACTATATGTGCTTTAAAAAATGGTGAAGTAGTAAAAAAAGTTTATTATTTAAGAGAAGTATGAGTTTTAGTATGATTTTAACTTGAGGAGTAGAGGCTGAAGAATTAGATAATAATATTACATTCAATTAGATAGGTGTTTTCCGTTGAAGATTCTGGTTTACGAGGGCTTTTTATTTAATTGATAAAATTAGGGTTATGGTCTACCGATGATGATTTGTATTGAACTTTCCGATGAGCCACTGTTTTTGGTGTCTTAAAATTGACAGTATTATTAAGTAAATAAGGATTTTGTAATTTGATTTTAATATGAATGTGTAATTGAAAATTTTATTAACGGAGAGTGATTACCTAAGCTGGTGGCAATTTATCAATTAAAATTAGATGTTTACAGAAGTATAATTAGGAATGATGTAATCTGTTTCTAATTACCGCATGCGTGTTGATTAAAAAATTAACTGTTGGAGCTGAATTATTTATCTTCAGCGACCATTCAATGTTCTATTTCATTAATGCAAGTCAAACTTGAGCGGTAATAGAATGCTGAAATGTGGGGAATGATTCTTAGAAGGTATTCATATAGGCCAAAACGAGATCGCGTTCTGTTCCAGTCAATTTAGTGTGCTTATTAGAAAACTCGTCTGTGTCGAGAAGATGATTTACTGTGGAATTGTTGAATGAATTTTTTGAAAGACTAAAGCTTCTCACAGGAAGCTTTAGTCTTAATTACGGTAGAGGTTAATCTCATTAAAAGAGTTAAAGCGCATTTTCCAACTTAGTTAGGAAAGTCGCGATGTCTTCTGAACTGATGTCTCTATGGGTAACAAAGCGCACTGGGTTCCCTGGTGACATCGTAAAGCCTTGTTCGCTCAGCTCGCGAGCGATTCGGTTGATATCCACGGACTCATCTAACTTCGCAAATACAATGTTGGTTTGAATGAAATCAGGGTTAACCGAAAAACCTTCTAGTTTGCTTAAACCAATCGCTAGGTTTTTTGCGTTCTCATGGTCCGCTTTAAGTTGAGTAACGTTCTCCGTCAGCGCCATTTTACCTGCAGCGGCAAGAATACCTGCTTGGCGCATACCACCGCCGACCATTTTACGCAGTCGACGTGCTTTGGCGATGTATTCTTTGCTGCCAAGAAGTAGTGAGCCGATTGGAGCGCCTAAACCTTTTGATAAACAAATCGTCATAGAGTCGAAGTGTTGTGCGATCTCTTTGATGTGCACGTCTAATGCGACTGCGGCGTTATAGACGCGCGCGCCATCTAGGTGCATTTGAAGTCCGTGTTGGTTTACGAACTCACGTGCTTCCGCTAGATAAGACATTGGCAGGACTTTACCATTGATCGTGTTTTCTAAACTAAGAAGCTTGGTACGAGCAAAGTGGCTGTCGTCGGGCTTAATCGCAGCGGCAAGCTTTTTAAAGTCTAAAGTCCCGTCTGGGTTGTTCTCGATTGGTTGAGGTTGGATTGAACCAAGTACCGCAGCTCCGCCAGCTTCGTACTTATAGTTGTGCGCCTGTTGGCCACATAGGTACTCATCACCACGCTCACAGTGCGCCATCAAACCAAGTAGGTTGGCTTGCGTACCTGAAGAGGTGAACATTGCCGCTTCAAAGCCCGTTTCATTTGCTGTCCACTGTTCTAGCTCGTTGACGGTTGGGTCATCGCCATAAACATCATCGCCCACTTCTGCGTTTACCATTGCGTCACGCATAGCTTGCGAAGGTTTAGTTACGGTATCAGAACGAAAGTCCATGTTTCTCTCCTAGAGTACTTTAGGTAGCCATATAATTGGCTATAGATGGCCACATAATTGGGCTTTGCTTAAACAAGCGATAGTTTTGGTATCGGTGATTTGATCGTGTCGTATTTTATCGTGCAGTTCTTCTAAACTCAGTTCGATCACTTCTATTACTTCATCTTCATCGCATTCAAAGCGGGTAGTGAGGCTTAAGTCTTTCGCGACAAACAGATGTTGTATCTCATCACAGAAGCCAGCTAAAGGGGTGACTTGCCCTAAGCTTTGAAAAGAAGTTGCACTGTAACCTGTTTCTTCTTCTAGCTCTCGTTGGGCACATTGAAGAGGTGTCTCATCTATTTCCATCGTGCCTGCGGGTAGTTCTAAAAGCCATTTTTTAAGAGAAGGGCGAAACTGGTTTATGAGGATGATTTTTCCAGACGAAGTGATAGGAAGAATAACTGCCGCGCCAGGGTGGTTGATTGTTGTATGTTTTACCACGACGTTCGTAGGGAGCGTCACGTTCTCTTCTATGAGAGAAATGCTTTTCCATTTATGGATAACTTTACTCATGCAGTCTGGCCACATTCCTTGCCAATTTTTCGTATAACGGAAGACGTGCACCACCATAACGTCTATGGTGTCGAAAATAAAAGAAAAATTAGGTTTCGCATTAGATTTAGTTTCACGCCGTTCGTGATGTTACTCTCATAATTGGAATCTATGATTGCGCCAAAATTACCGACGTAACCATCTGATATAAATGCAACTCAATAATAAAATACACTTGTAACAAAGTGCTAACAAATGTATAAAAACAATTCTACACTCTCAACTGTTCAAAGATTTTCGGAGTAACGCATGAACCCTTCTATTTCTTCACATGCTGACAAGGCGCTACTCTCTGAAAGAATCAATAAATTAGCGCATGCTCTCTCTGATGGTGTCTATGAAAGAGAAGACACGATTAAACTTTGTTTACTGGCTGCTTTGGCTGGTGAAAGTGTGTTTCTATTAGGCCCTCCGGGCATCGCAAAAAGCCTTATCGCTAAACGTCTCATTCAGGCTTTTGACAACAGTAGTTACTTTGAATATTTGATGACTCGTTTCTCTACTCCCGAGGAAGTGTTCGGCCCACTAAGTATCCAAGAATTAAAAGACAACGGTCGTTACGTAAGACTGACCGAGGGTTACCTACCAACCGCACAAGTCGTATTTCTTGATGAGATCTGGAAAGCCGGCCCTGCAATCCTAAACACGCTGCTTACTGTCGTTAACGAAAAGACTTTCAAAAACGGCAGCGATATTGAACGTGTACCGATGCGTCTACTCGTGTCGGCATCCAACGAACTTCCAGATGAAGACAGCGGCTTGGAAGCACTTTATGACCGTATGTTGGTACGCGTGTTCGTGAACCGTATTCAAAACAAACAAAACTTCAAATCGATGCTGACGACGGGTACTTCTCAAGAAGCGGCAATTCCAAAAGGTTTGGCGATTACGGACATTGAATACCATCAATGGCAGAAAGAGCTCGATAAGCTGGAACTGACAGACAATTCGTTTGATAAGTTGTTTGAACTAAAAACCATGCTTGAAGAGACGGTTAAGAAGCAAGGCTCTGCCTCAGAGTCAGAATTGTATGTATCAGACAGACGCTGGAAGAAGGCCGTTAAACTATTGAAAGCGAGTGCGTTCTTTAGTGGTCGCGATAGCGTGAACCCGCTAGATATCATGCTTCTGCAAGATTGTTTGTGGCATAGCCCAGAATCACGTGATGTGGTTCGTAGCGTGGTGAAAGACTTTGCATTGAACCGAGCGTTTGATCAACAAGAGTCGAAAGCTCAAATTGAAATGTCTCGTGAAGAGTTAGAAGAGATTCAAGACGATGTTGAATCAACGTTGTCGGTATCGCTTTCTATGGAGTCAACCAGTGGCTTGTTGCGTAAAGACGTTTACCAGAATGATATTAAGAACGCGAAAATGTACAGCGTGGGCAGTGCTTACAATCTAGTGAAACTGGTTATGCTGCAAAGCAACATGTCGGTGTCTGAATCTGAGAAAGGCGATAGCCGTTGGGTATACGTAGCCAAAGACGATTTTGATCGTGTGCTTAAAGAAGGTCACGGTGATATTTACGGTTACGTAAACGAAAATAAAAACCTATGCCGTTTAAAACTCGACTTGGATGCATCAAACCAATTAGTGATTAAAGACATCGCCAATCGCTCTGTATTGGTGAGTGTGGTTACTACTGACGGTTTAGACCAAGAACTGTACAACAAGTGGTTGAGTGGCGCTGAGAAAGCCTTAGAACAGTTAACTGAAGCTGAATTCAAGTTAAAACGCGTTCGTACTGAATTCCATGATGCATTACCTCATAACTATATTGACCCTGATTTACCAAAAGCGATGGAAGCAAGTTTGCAATCGGTAACGCAAGATCTTGAAACCACGAAAGTGAAGAGTGCCAAGATCGCTCAGCGTATTAAGTTTATGAGCCAGTACTTCGAGTAAGAGGAGAGCATATGTTAGGAGCAGACGGCTTAAACCTCGCTTTGATGGTAGCTGATTCCGGAATCATTGATACCGCGATGAATGATCTCATCGCTCGTTCTCAAGTCATGATGGCTGCAGAGAACAAAGGTGTGAAAACATCCGTGAAAAACCACTTAGTCAAATGGCGCGGTAAAGTAAAAAAACGCGTCACCAAGGTGTGTGAAACTGATCGATTCCAAGAGGAAATCGCCCTTTATCAAGAAGTGATTTACTGGGATGAACCTCAGTTCTTTGATGAGATTGACAGCGTTATCAAAAAGCTGGAGTGGCATTCCGCGTTTTATCTACAAGCTCGACGCCTTATGGAGAACAACAAGGGCGTTTATAACGCGATGTTTCCACACTACTTTTGCGACCAATGGTACCAATCACTTTCTGATGCGATTAAGCAAGCTCAAGTAACCGAACTTGAAACAAGTAAAGAAAAAGTCTTAGCCGATCTTTATCAGCGCATGGAAACTATGAAAAACATGGACAAAGTGACTGAGTCGGGTGATGAAGGCAGTGTAGGGCGCTTGTGGGACATGGCTTCTGCCAAATTAAGCAAAACAGACCTTACCATCATGAAGCGTCATGCTGAGTTCTTGAATAAGCACAAGGGCTTGCAAGAGATCGCTGAAAAGCTAGGCCGTATGGCTGGTGAGGAAGATGATCCTTCGCTACACAAAGCCCCTGTAGAAGAATTGCAGATGGTTGAAGAGAAAAGCGATGAAGCGGTCGATGATATTGTCGGGATTCATGAAAGTGATGACCTCAACAAGATGCTGCCAAACGAAACCATGTTCTTAGCTTATCCTGAACTTGAGGTTATCTTTTACAAGCATTTGGCCGACAAGCGCTTACTTAGCTATCGCTCGCAAGGTAAATCACGCACGTTACGGAAAGTGAAAGCGCAAAAACCAGATAGCAAGAACATTGATATTGAAAAGGGCCCGTTTATCGTCTGTGTCGACGCTTCGGGCTCTATGAGTGGTTTCCCTGAGCAGTCTGCTAAAGCAATGGCTTATGCCTTAATGCAAATTGCTCTTGCAGAAGAGAGAGACTGCTACGTGATTCTGTTCTCTTCTGAGCAGATTACCTATGAGTTAACAAGGCAAGATGGCCTACGTGAAGCTAGCGACTTCCTAAGTTACTCATTCCACGGCGGTACGGATTTAGAACCTGTTCTCATGAAGTCGATTGACTTGATGACGGGTGATAAATACAAGAATGCCGATTTAATCGTACTTTCAGACTTTATTGCACCGAAACAATCTGACGAAATGATTGCTCAGGTTGAAAAGTTGAAAGAACACAAAAACCGTTTTCATGCGGTTAGTCTTTCTAAGTATGGTAACCCTCAACTTATGACGATGTTTGACCACTGCTGGGCGTATCATCCGAGTCTTGTCGGTCGTTTCATGAAGAAGTGGTAGCGTTAGAACATTTTGTTTAACTCGATTTTGCTGTGTGTTTTTTGATTGAAGAGATCGAACATGCAGCAATTTGATTTAAATGTCAGCAAACGGAATTTAAATTCACTTTTTTGTTTGACTATCTCCCCTCAATCCGTAAAGTAGGCACCCGAACACAGCGGTGCGGCTTACTTAAGTCCCTAAAGTGTTGAATTAAAAAGGCGCCTTGGCAGAGTGGCTATGCAGCGGATTGCAAATCCGTGGACCTCGGTTCGACTCCGGGAGGCGCCTCCA